>CBDDCX010000001.1:0-11328 GCA_965226375.1 Longimicrobiales bacterium
GTAACTTGCCCAGATCGATCCACCCACACGAACTCACTCTGTGAAGCGACGGCGGGGGTCTGCCAGTACACCAGATCACCCGAGGTCGACAGGCTGTACATGGCGTCGGATGTATTAGTGATACCGACGCCTTCGACCATTGGCACCGGAGCAGAGGTGAGTGACATGGTCTTGGCATCGCAGCCTGCGGCGAGCAGGACTCCGTCCATGGACGCGAACACCAGATGCCCCGTCGACGTCACGTAGGAGCGGAGACCTTCCGTCAGGGAGACGCGACGGCCAGTGTCCAGATCCATGGCGTCGATCCGGCGCGGGACACTCCAGACCGTAAAGACCCCCACCCCACTCTCGGGGAGCACCTGGAAGTAGCCATGAGGACCGTCATTCTCGGCCATGAACTCCGTAACCTGCTCTACCTCACCGCCTGCGGCCGGAACTCGTTTGATAGTCCGATCCGCGGCCGAGTAGTACACGAAGCCGTCCTCGCCCCAGCGGAGGCAGCAATTCACTCCATCGGTCAGCGTCCGTACCAAACCCCCTTGCAGGGGTGATACCATGATTTGGCCGCCGCCTTGGAAGGCCACCTCAGTGCCGTCGGGCGAGATGATTGGATCGACAACGTTCCCTTCAGACCCCGAGATGGGGACCGCGTTGAGGTCATCCCAGCGCCGGATAAAGAGCTGGATCTGGCCGTCCTCATTCGGATAAGCCATCACTAGGGCGGAGCCATCAGGCGAAAGCGCCAGCCACTCGCGTGGAATCTGGCCTTGGTCCCGCGCCAGCGAGAACCGCTCTACGGGCAGGGGCGGCGCTGGACGGAGCAGCAGCCAGAGAGCCACGGCCGCGAATAGGCCGGCGGCAGTCGTCGTCGCGGTGGTCAACCGATTCCACGGACCACCGGGCGCCACGGACCGTGAATCCTCCAGATGCCGGAACGAGGGGTCCGCCAGCGCCTTCGCAAACTCCAGCGCGCTCGCGAAGCGGTCGGCCGGCAACTTCTCCAGCGCACAGCGGATCGCGGCGTCCACATTAGCCGGGATGGACTGACGGTGCTCCGTCGGCGATACGGGCTTGCCCGCGATGATCTTGCCCAACACCGCCTGCGCGGTCGTTCCCGGATAGGGGGGCTCACCTACGAGCATCTCGTACAGAACCGAACCCAGCGCATAGGTGTCAGTCGCGGCACCCACAGGCTGGTCGCCCGTCGCTTGCTCGGGACCCATGTAGTAGGGCGTGCCCAAGCTGAGTCCCGTCTCCGTGAGGCGGTTCCCGCCGGCCCCCCCCACGGCCAACGCGATTCCGAAGTCGGCTACGACCGGTTCGCCGTCCTGCAGCAGGATGTTGGCCGGCTTGATGTCACGGTGGATGACGCCGTGGCGATGGGCGTAATCCAGTGGGTTGGCCACCGCCGTTGCGATGCCGACAGCCTGATCCACGGGAAGCTGCTTCTCGCGGTCGATGCGGCCCTGAAGTGTCTCCCCTTCCACGTACGGCATCACGTAAAAGAGGAAGCTGTCCGCCTCACCCGAGTCGAAGAGGGGCAGGATGTGGGGGTGCTGGAGATTCGCGGTCGTCTTGATCTCACCCAGGAAGCGCTCGGCTCCTACTACGGCAGCCAGCTCGGGCTTCAGCACCTTGAGCGCCACCCTACGCTCGTGCTTCAGGTCGTCGGCGGGAATACGGTAGCCATTCCGCCCTCACCGAGTTCACGGATGAGGGAGTAGCGGCCGTCCAGGGCGACGTTTAGGCGGGTGATCACGTCAGACATGACGGCAACATGCGGCTAAGCTATGCCAGGCCACAAGCGGCGTCGGACGGGAAGCAGAGTGGATCGGGAACAAAATGGGTCCGGAAGTAGTGTGGACAGGAACGGGGTGGACCGGCACCAGAGTTGATCCGGAAGGCCGAGTCGCTCGGGAAGCACCTCCGTCAGCCCGCGGCGAGCACGTCCCGGATGATCTTCTGGTGGTGATTGTTGTGGATGACCATGAAGCGCAGCCACTGCGCCACGTTGAGATCACCGAACACGAAGTGATTTCGTGTGGCGTCGAGGGATTGGATCTGCGCGAGGTCATCCTCGAGCCCCTGCACCCGCTCCCGAACTCGGCGAAACTTGGCCAGCAACTCCTCGGCGCTCACTCCCGTTGGCTGGGTCCGCTCAGGGGCCTTGCCCCGACCTCTCGGAAACCCACCGGTAACGAGCACGATTCGCCCAAGCAAGCTGGGGCGACCGCCTGTGGTGACCGACGGATCTCCGTCCAGGGCCTTCTCCACCCAGGTGACGATCCCGTGGTTCGCGATCGAGAGGTGCTCCAGGTGGTCCTTCACACTCCACTTGGAGACCTCCGGCACGCACGACTCACACAAGACCGGGTCGGACGCCTGCTCGATGATCAGGTCCAAAGTCGCGAGCAGTGCAGCGTGGTCCCGTACCAACCTCCTGTTGATAGCCACACGGGAGAAGCTATCGGCGGAAACCGCACGGGTCGACGCCCAGCCGCGAGCGACCCTGGACGACCCGTCCAGCGCGTGGATCGTCCAGAACCGCCATCAGCAAGCGACGTACAGGCCGGTCAGGACGCCCGCAGCGCCTCTACCGGATCGGCCTGCGCTGCCCGCCGTGCCGGCACGTACGCCGCTGTCCAGGCGACCAGCAACAGGACGAACATCGCACCTCCAAACGCGACCGGGTCCAACCCTCCGATACCGTAAAGCACACCGGCCAATCGCGACGCGGCCGCGGCCGAAATCGCCACGCCAACTACGAGGCCCCCGATCACGACCCACGCCACTTCGCGCACGACCATGCGGATCACGCCGGAACGATCGGCCCCGAGGGCGATCCGGATTCCCAGCTCCGACGTGCGGCGAGCGACGCTGAAGCTGACGACCGCATAGATTCCGAGCCCTGCGAGGAACAACGCCAAAGCCGAGAAGGCTCCCATCGCCCGGGCAGCCATGCGTGGCGCGGCCAGCGTGGCGCCGAAGTGACTCGTCAGCGTGCCTTGAGTCGTCACCGCCACCGAAGGCAGCGCACGGGCGAGTTCCTGACGCATGGGTGCGATCAGCGTGGCCGGGTCGCCATTGGTCCGGGCTACGATGTAGCTCGGCGGAAAGCCAACCTGTCGCGTGCTGTAGTAGAACAGCGGTCGAGGACTCTCCGCGAGGCTGTTTACCGGCACGTCCCCGACGACACCCACGACTGTGCGGGTCCACTCCTCCCCCGAGCCCTGGCCACGCATGCGGCGACCGAGCGGATCGGCATCTCCCCAGAAGCGGCGCGCTGCCGCCTGGCTCACGAGGATGGAGGTGCCGCCATCGGGCGTATCGCTGTCGTCGAAGAGACGGCCGGTCAGGAGCGGCACCCCCATCGTCTCGAAATAACCGTCGGACACCACCGCGAACGCCAGCTCCATCGCACTCGTGCCGGCCGAGGGCGTGTAGCCCTCCACTTCGGTCGTGGTACTACCGGATTGCCGAGCCGGAAGCCGTGACACGAGCGCCGCCCCGGTAACCCCAGGGATCGACGCCATTCGGTCACGAAGGTCGACCAATGCCGCCCGGACCTGCTCGCCGCCCTCGATGCCAGCACGCCTCCAGTCCGTCCGGAGGTACGCGATCCGATCGTCGTCCACCCCGGTATCTACGTTCTGGAGCCCTGTCAGGCTGCGAGCCAGCAGGCCCGTACCCAAGACGAGAATGAGCGACGCGGCCACCTGGACGGCGACGAGGAGGCTCTGAAGACGGTTGGCTCCGCGACCTCCGGATGCACCCCGACGGTCGTCCCGCAGCGTCCTCGCCACGTCTGTACGGACCGAACGGATCGCCGGCGTGAGACCGAACAAGATTCCCGTGGAGGCCATCAGGGCCACCGAGCAAAGGGCGACACACAAATCGACGGACAGCTCCATGGAACGGCCGGCGACTTCCAGGAAGGGGAGCGACGGAATGGCTACCACAGCCCAGCGAGTGATGAGCAACCCGACCCCACCACCGAATCCCGCCAGCAAGAGCGATTCGAGGAGGAACAGACGGGCCACCCTAGCGCTGGGCGCCCCCAGGGCGGATCGCACCGCGGTCTCACCCGAACGACTGAGGCCGCGCACCAGAAGCAGGTTCGCGAGGTTGGCGCACGCGAGTAGCAAGACCGTGAGCACGACCGCGGACAAGAGCCCGCCGATACTACGCACGCTAGCGTCCTCCTGCGGATGAACACGCACGTCCTTTGACGCGAACACGGTGATGCCACGGCCACGGTTGTACTCGGGGAAGTCTTCGGCCAACCGTGCCGCGAGTGCGTCCATGGCGGATTGGGACTGCTCCACGGTGACGCCCGGGCCTAGACGCGCCAGCACCTGATACCAGTGGTCGGAGCGGCGCTCCAGGTTCGAGACCTGGAAGTCGCCGCTGACCATGGTCGCCGAGATCGACAACCAGAAGTCGGTCAGAAGAGGCGAGACCGTACCGGTCAGCTCTTCGGGACCGACGCCGATGATGGTCACCGGTTGCTCGTTCAGGCGGATCGTGCGCCCTACGATATCGGGGTCACTCGCGAGCCGGGCCCGCCAGGTTGCCGCGCTCACCACAGCCACCGGGGCGCTGCCCGGCACATCGTGCTCGGGCCCGAACCAACGGCCCCGCTGCGGTGTGAGACCGAGCACCTTCATGTAGCTCGAGGTGGTGTACTCGGTCGCCACGGGTTCCGGCCCGTCGGGGCCTTCCCAGGCGGCCGACGACGGCGATGTGGCCGTCACGGCGGCGAATACGTCCGACTCCGCCATATCGAGAACGGCCGGATACGACGTGGATTGAGGCTCGCCGTCATCCGAGTCCTGATACACATGGACGATCTCCTCGGGCTGATTCCAGACCGGCGGGCGAAAGAGAAGTGCGTCCACCATGGTGAAAACGGTGGTGGTGGCCCCCACGCCGATGGCCAACAGCGCAACGGCGCCCAGCGCGAAGACCGGAGACCTGAGCAGCCGGCGAGCGGCATATCGAACATCCTGAAGCAGCGTATCCAAGAGAATCCCCCCTTGATAGTCCCGGCGGCGTATCGGCACCGCCGTGGCCCCCGCATCCACATATGGTCCGCCACCAGAGGCGGATCCGTCCCCAACTGTCCCCTGCCCGCTCCAGACGTGCGCTGAACAGGAGCGTCATCTCTTCCCCGTGGGCCTCACGAAACCAACGGGGATACAGCAGCAGCAAGCCCCGAAAGATCCGCTGGTGCCAGCCTTCTGTGCGGTGGGTCACGCCGGCTCCCTGAGAGCACCCATCGCGGTGGCGGCATCCACCAGGCGGCGCAGCCTGGCTGTCTCCTTGGCGAGCAGGTCCTTCCCATCCCGGGTGATCTGGTAATGCTTGCGCCGGGGGTCCGCGTCGGCCGAAGGCGCCGGCACTGCCCGGATCAAGCGCGCCTCTACCATCTCCGCCAACGAGCGGTACAGCGTGCCCGGTCCCAACTCGAGCGCGCCGTCTGACACCCGCTCGATCTCATCGGCTATCCCCAGTCCGTGCGAATCACGCTCCAGGAGCGCCAGCAGGATGTGATAGACGGGCGGACGCAGCGGGATCGTCCGCGGGTCGGGTGAGCGTGCCACAAGTGCCTCCTCGGGTTGATATATCCATATGAGATATATCTAAGTTGGATATTTCGGTCAACCGAGACCACCGCCCCTGGGATGAGGATTGTGCTTGACGGATATTTAAGTGACTACTAAACTATCGACATGAAGCGAATGTCCGCCACCGACCCGGAGACCATCCGGACGGCCATGGAGCCTCGCCGCCTTCAGATCTTGGAGTTGGTTTGGGATCAGGAGCGCAGCGTGAACGAGATCGCGTCCGCGCTCCCGGTGAGCGTCGCTTGTGTGTCGCAGCATTTGTCCAAGCTGCATAAGGCCGGCCTGGTCTCCGTCCGCGCCGACGGCAGGCAGAGATTCTACTGCGCGACCAAGGCCGACATGGGCGCCATGGCCGTGGTGTTGGAATCGTTCTGGAAGGACAAGATGGACGCGCTCAAGGTGCTCGCTGAAACCGTCGAACGTGAATCGCGAGGCCTGGCTTACGAGCGAGAGGTACTAGAAACGAACCGGTGAGCCCGGACCCGCCGGCGAGGCCGCGCGGGGAAGGCTCACGGGCGAGCTCTCACTGAAAGGATCAAGCACGTGGAACAGACGACACCCCCCGCACTGGTCGATCTGTCGCGGGACATCGAGGCGAGCCCGGAGACGGTATGGAATATCCTCACGACGCCGGAGCTGTTCTCGACCTGGCTCGGCGGGAATGTGGAGTTCGAGGGCCACATAGGGAGCCCGTTTCGGGCCGAGTTCCCCAACTTCCAGATCGTGATCGCAGGAACCGTGGTTCACCTCGATCCAGAGGCACGTCACCTCGGCGTCACCTGGGGAATGGAGACGGGCCCCCAGGCCGAGACCTTCCCGGCGGGTTGTTCGCTCGTCGAGTTCCGCGTGTACGATGCCGAGGTCGGATGTCGGGTCGAGCTGACCCACTCGCAGCTACCGTCCGAGGCGGCCGCTCGGGAGCAGGAGGGGGGCTGGAGCTTCCACCTCAGTCGCATGGCCCTCTTTGCGAATCGCTCCGACCTGGGGGTGGGGCTCGAACGAACGTTGGGCGATTGGTTCGCCGCTTGGAACGAACCCGACGACACGAAGCGGATGGAGGCCCTGCGGGCGTGCTGTGCCGAAGACGTGGTGTTTCGAGACGACTGGGCCGTAGCCGACGGGATCGACCTTCTGAGTCTGCACATCTCCAACTGCTTCACGTACATGCCCGGCTGGAAGCTCGAGTCAACGGGAGAGGTGCGGATTTGTCGAGGCGAGGCGCTGGTCGGATGGCGCAGTATCGGTCCCGACGGTGCCGCTCTGGAGGGATTCAACCACGTCAGTGCCGCACCAGACGGCACGCTCCGCCGGGTCACAGGCTTTCAGGCCGGCTGAGGCACCGCAGCTACAAGTCGATCCGGGGGGCACCCCGCGAGGTCCGGCTGAGGCGCCAATGAGACGTTGACACCCGCATCCATTCGCGGATCGTTCGTCCATGTCTCTCGTCACCTGCTCGCGCCTCCAGATCGCCTTCGGCGGAATGCGTCTTCTGGACAACGCCGACCTCCAGATCGAGCGAGGAGAGCGGATCGGTTTTCTCGGCCGGAACGGCGAGGGCAAATCCACGCTCCTGAAGATCATCATGGGCACGCTGCCCCCCGATTCGGGCGAGGTGGTCCGCGACTCCGCCACCCGCATCTCGCTGGTCGAGCAAGAGATCCCGGAGGGAGTGGAGGGCACGGCCTTGGACGTGATCCAGTCAGGATCTCGCGAAGGAACGGACGAGGATCACCACGCGGAGCGCCTCTGCTCGATTCTTCACCTCGATCCCGACAAGCCCTTCTCGTCGCTATCGGGCGGACAACAGCGGCGGGCGCTTCTCGGTAAGGCACTCGTCTGTGAGCCCGACGTGCTCCTGCTCGACGAGCCCACCAACCATTTGGACCTGGATCACATCGACCAGCTCGAGAAAATTCTCCTCCGCTTTCACGGCAGCGTCCTCTTCATCACACACGATCGGACGTTCCTTCAGCGTCTGGCCACGCGCATCGTGGAGTTGGATCGGGGCCGCCTCACCTCGTGGGAGTGCGACTACCCCACCTTCCTCCGTCGGAGGGATGAGTTGCTCGCCAACGAAGAGAAGGAGTGGGCGCTCCAGGATCAGAAGCTGGCCAAGGAGGAAGTCTGGATCCGCAAAGGGATCAAGGCCCGCCGCACTCGAAACGAGGGACGGGTACGCGCACTCGAGGCGCTCCGCCAAGAATACGCCGACCGACGCGGCCGGGTTGGACAGGTACGGCTCAAGGTGCAGGAGGGCGGGCGCTCCAGCGCGAAGATCGTCGAGGCAAAGCAGGTGACGTTCGGATACGGGGCCGACGACGCGTCGCTGGTTGGGGAGTCTTCACCGGGTGGCGACTCGCCACCAGCTCCCGTGGTGCGCGACTTCACGTCCACCATCTACCGCAGTGACAAGATCGGGATCCTCGGGCCCAACGGGTCCGGAAAGACGACGCTGCTGAACCTGTTGCTCGGCAAACTCGACCCCCAGGACGGAACAGTGAAGCATGGAGGGCGGCTCGAGATCGCCTACTTCGATCAGTTCCGTGACCAACTCGACCCGAACTCGACCGTAGCCGACGCCGTGACCGGAGGGAACGAGTACATCATCGTCGGGGACGAACGGAAGCACATCTACGGCTACCTCCAGGACTTCCTTTTTTCCGCGGAGACCGCTCGCCAGCCGGTCGGCAGCCTGTCGGGCGGGGAGCGAAACCGTCTCTTGTTGGCCAAGCTCTTCACACAGCCCGCGAACGTGCTGGTTCTCGACGAGCCCACCAACGACCTGGACGCCGACACCCTCGAGTTGCTCGAGGCCCGGCTCGTCGCATTCAAGGGCACCGTGTTGGTGGTCAGCCACGACCGCGCCTTTCTCGACAACCTCTGCACCAGCACGCTCGTGTACGAAGGCAGGGGCGCGTTCAAGGAGTACGTGGGCGGATACTCGGACTGGCAACGCACGATAGCCAGCAGAGAAGCCACGCAGACGAAGGGAGCAAAGGGCAAGACTAAACCCAAGGGCTCCAAAACGAAGCCGAAGTTGGACGATGGCCGGCCGAAGAAGCTCAGCTTCAAGGAGAGGCAGGAGTGGACGGCGCTTCCCGGCCAAATCGAAGACCTCGAGCAGGAACTCCTCGAGCTTCAGGAACGACTGGCCGATCCCGTATTCTTCAAGGAAGATCCCCAGGAGATCCGCAACGTGAGCCGGCGGGTGACTGAGATTCCCGAGGAGATCGATGCGGCGTTCGAACGCTGGGGCACGTTGGACGAGCGGGCGTGAGCCGGAGGAGAGACATGAGCCCGAGGCGACGCGTAGGTCCCGAGCGGCGGCTGTGACCGAACCGGCCTGGGTGTCGTGTCCCTACTGCGGCGAATCCATCGAGCACCTGGTCGACGCGGCCGGTGGCGCGAGCCAGGAATACGTTGAGGACTGCGAAGTGTGCTGCAGGCCCTGGCTCGTGCGGGTCACGATCGACGGCGATGGGCACGCCGTCGTCTCGGTGAACACTCAGGATGAGGGGTAGCGCCCACTGAATGCAGATGGCCCTGAGCCTCCGAGGGCCGAGTACTCAATCCGGCAATGCGAACGCCACGAATGTCCCACCGCTCGGTGCACCGTTCTTGCCACCGCCCGCCCCGATCACGATGTACTGCTTTCCGTCCACCATGTACGTCGACGGGGTAGAGTTCCCGGCTGCCGGAAGTTCGGCCTCCCAGAGCAGATCGCCGGTGAGCTTGTCGAACGCGCGGATCCTGTTGTCGTACGTGGTGGCGGCGATGATCAGCAGGCCGTTCTGCGTGACGATCGCACCTCCGTAGTTGTCGGTGCCGGTATCGGTCATCCCGATCGCTGCGAGCTCCGGATACACCCCGAACGGAATCGACCAACGGATGGTGCCCTCGTTGAGGTCGATCGCGTTGAGCGTGCCCCACGGCGTTTTGACGCCCGGATATCCCTCGTGGTCGAGGAAGATGTCGAAGAGCGCGGTGCGGTACGGAAGGTCGAACGGAGTGGTGCCCACCTGGGCGGCCGAAGCGTCCTCACCGGTCTCGAGGTAGTCGACGATGTAGTTGATCGACCGTCCGTTCAGCTTGGCGGCAAACGCCGGCATCAGGCCGGTCCCCCCACGTACGAGCGCGACCACTTCTTCACGTGACATCCGGTCGAGCACGCCTTCCAACGAGGGTCCGATCCCCGTCCCGGTTCGGTCCTCACCGTGGCAGCTCGCGCAGTTGGAGGCATAGAGCCCCTCGTCACTCGACGGCACGATCTTGAGCAACCACCCCATCTCGTTCGAGTTCACATACAAGAGGCCCGTCTCCGGATCGAACGCGGGGCCTCCCCACTCGGCGCCACCGTCCACGCCCGGATAGATGATCATTCCGCTCGTGTCGGGAGGAGAGAACGGGTCCTCGGTGCTGTACGCATAGAAGGTCTCGAGCGCAGAGGCGTGCGCCTCGGGCGTGCGCTGCGTGAGATCATCCACGGTCAGGCTCTGTCGGGCGAACGCGGGCGGAAGCACCGGGAAGGGCTGGGTCTCGGAAGGTTGTTCGCCTTCCAACCCACCGCCCGGCATGGCGCGCTCCTCGATGGGAAACAGCGGTGCGCCGGTAGTCCGCTCGAACAGGAAAACGTGGCCGGTCTTGGTGATCTGCGCGACCGCATCCACCGGCTCACCGTCGCGGGTGACGGTGACGAGCGCGGGCGGGGACGGAAAGTCGCGGTCCCAGAGGTCGTGGTGCAGCCCCTGGAAGTGCCAGATTCGCTCTCCGGTGCGGGCATCCAGCGCGAGCACCGAGCTCGCAAAGAGGTTGTCGCCGGCCCGGTTGGCGCCATAGAAGTCATAGGACGCCGACCCGGTAGCGGCGAACACCATCCCTCGCTCCATGTCGACGGTGACGCCACTCCAGGCGTTCGCGCCCCCTGCGATCTGCCAGGCCCCTTCCGGCCACGTGTCGTACCCGAATTCGCCGGGATGCGGGATGGTGTGGAAGCTCCAGCGGAGCGCACCCGTCTCGATGTCGTAGGCACGAATGTCGCCGGGGGCACTGGGCAGGGACTCGGGGACCCGACTACCGATGATGATGACGTCTTCGAATACGACGCCCGGTGTGCTCGCTCCTACAGAGAGACCCTCGACGGGACGGCCGAGCCCCTCCCGCAGATCGATCGAGCCGTCCTCACCGAACGTCGGGATGGGCACTCCGGTTGTGCGGTCGAGCGCGTAGAACCGGGTCCGGTAGCTGAAGAAGACTCGGTCGCCGCTGACCGTCACACCCCGGTGGCGTTGTCGGGAACCGGGCGGCCCCCCGTCGACGGGATCGAAGCGCCACAGCTCCGTTCCGGTGGCCGCATCTATCGCCACCACGTTCACCTTGGGGGTCGTTGCATAGAGCACCCCGTCGATGACGATGGGGTTGGCCTGCATCTCGGACCCGGGGAAGGCGTCGCCGGTGTCGAAGGTCCACGCGACTTCGAGGCGTGCCACGTTCTCAGGCGAGATCTGGCTGAGAGTCGTGTAGTGGGTGTGTTCGTCGTTTCCACTGTAGACGGGCCAGTCGTTGGGGTCGGCGGACGGACCGCTGTCGGCGCAGCCTAGGGCGGCTAGGACGAGGGCGGAGAGCAACGCCGAAGGTGGTGGTCTGTGGTTCACTGGGCGTCTCCTTCAAGAACGCGGATCAATTCCCAGCCTGCCCCTTCAGC
>CBDDCX010000002.1:0-58843 GCA_965226375.1 Longimicrobiales bacterium
CGCGAGATCGACGGAGGTATGGCGCGCATCCTTGCCCACGAGCTGGGTCACTCCCTGGGCCTCGTCCACGTGCCGTGTACGGCCCAGGGCAACCTCATGGCCGCTGGCTGCCTCCAGGGCTTGCGCACGTTCCTCGACCCAACCCAGGTCACGAGGGTCCGACTACAGGCGGAGTTCGGAAGGCCGTTCTAGCGTTGTCAGGCGGCTCGCCGGTATGCCGGTACGTAACTACCGTCCTTGACTCAGTATATCAGTATATCTGATATTCAGACACGAGGAGGCTGGTCATGTCAGTTTCAGAATCCGGCCGGATCGGCAAGCGGGGCACCTTTGTCATTCCGGCAAAGCTCAGGCGAATCTTCGGGATTCAAGAAGGGTCCGAGGTTATCGCCCAGGAAACGCCGGAAGGGATCTTGATTCGTCCGGCCATCACAGTGCCTCTCGAGATTTACAGCCCCGAGCGGAGGGCTGAGTTCCTGCTCTCCAACGCCGTGGATGACGCGGATTATCAGGACGCATTGAAGGAAGTGCGCGAGATGGGATTGGATCCTGCCAAGATCCCGCACCATTGCCCGACCGACGACTGATCGGTGGATCGCCTCTTTCTCGATGCGAACGTCCTCTTTTCGGCCGCGTATAGAGCCGGCGCCGGGGTGCAGCGCCTATGGAGCGCTCCTAATTCGGAGCTCGTCACTTCGGACTATGCTATTGAGGAGGCGACGCGGAATCTTGCGGATCCCGACCAGAGGGAGCGACTGGCCGGACTCCTGAAGACGGTCGAAGTCGTCCCGGCTGGGATCCTCGACCCGAATCTGCACGGGGACGTCAAGCTCCGCGCCAAGGACTGGCCGATTCTCAGTGGGGCCGTCACGGCTAAGGCCACTCACCTCATCACCGGCGATGTGCGAGATTTCGGACCCTACTTCGGCCGGGAGGTACTCGGCGTTCTGATCCTGCCCCCGTCCGAGTACCTCCGGGCACGCGCCTGAGCAAGCGCTTCCTTAACTCGGGAGTAGGCTTGCCTACCGACTCCAGGGCGGTACGATCTCATTCGCACGCGCGTAAGCGATGGACTGCCCCAGGTGCTCGTGCATGTCGCCCGCCGCCGCGCTGATGACTCCGTACGTCGACATCGCCGTGCCAAACCAGGAGCCCTCGGCCCGGAGCTCCTCAACGGTCAGGTCCCGGGTCGAAGCGATCAGGTGCTCGAAGGCCTTCTCCATCTCGGCCATGACCTCGCTTTTGGACATGGCGCCCACTCGTTCCATCTCGGGTCCGAACCCGGAGGCGGCGCCTTCCGGACTCGTCGCTCCCCACATGTTGGGGAAGAGGTTGCCCTCGGCGACCATCAGGGCCATGACGTCCTTGACCGAACGCACGCCTTCCATGGGACGCCAGTCCCAGGTCTCCTCGGGGAACGCTTCGGCCAGGGCGAGGAACTTGTCGCGCATGGTCTCGAAGTCGGCCACTTGAGCGGCGTGCCAGTTCATGGAGTCGCCGTCCCCACCGCCCATGGCCTCTTGGCCGGTGGCCGCCAGGGGCATGGCTAACGCTGCGCCCACGATTACCCAACTCCAACGTCTCGTCATCATCGTCATCTCCTATCGAGGTGCGGTACAAAGGGTGCGGTAATCTAGCACCCGTGGGGTACGTGGATCGGGGTTGAACCTTTCTCCGATCTCGAATATCTTTTGCATCTTATTGCGGGGTGGAGCAGTCTGGTAGCTCGTCGGGCTCATAACCCGAAGGTCGCAGGTTCAAATCCTGCCCCCGCTACTCGATTGAAATCGCCGCCTTTGGGCGGCGTTTCCATGTGATGGCTAAGCAGGATTTCAGGGGGTCGGCCGATGTTTCAGACGGATGCCAAACAGGCGCGCGGATGGACGATGGCCGATACGTGGTCTAGCCCGCGACCGTGGGCGGTCGGGGGGCGCGGCTAGAAACTTCGAGCCCGCACCTCTCGTCAGACCGTCCGCAGCCGACAGGCCTCGGGCGGTTTTTTTGTCGGCCAGGTAGCTCAGTTGGTAGAGCACGCGACTGAAAATCGCGGTGTCGGTGGTTCGATTCCGCCCCTGGCCATTTGCAGGACTGACCGCGTTGGCGGCGATTTGAACACAGAGGTCCGTAGCTCAACTGGTAGAGCACCGGTCTCCAAAACCGGGGGTTGGGGGTTCGAGTCCCTCCGGGCCTGTTTGAAAAGTAGGTAGGGAGTCGCCCTCATCGTCTAACGGTTAGGACGCCAGGTTTTCAACCTGGTAATCGGGGTTCGATTCCCCGTGAGGGCATAGCAGGAACCGGACCCAGGATGTCCGGAGGTAAGGGGCTGTAGCTCAGTTTGGTTAGAGTGCCGGTCTGTCACACCGGAGGTCGCGGGTTCAAGTCCCGTCAGCCCCGTTGGATGTGCTTTTTGAAAGATCATCGGTGAAGTGTGCTAGGGGCCGTAGCTCAGTCGGGAGAGCGCTTGAATGGCATTCAAGAGGTCAGGGGTTCGATTCCCCTCGGCTCCACTGCAACCGGATCAAGCTCGGGTGGCGGAATTGGTAGACGCGCAGGGTTCAGGACCCTGTGGGGGTTAACCCCGTGAGGGTTCGAGTCCCTCCTCGAGCATTTGTTCTGTTCGACTCAGGTTTGATTCAGGCAGATTGCCCACGTGCTGGAATTGGTAGACAGGCTGGTTTGAGGGACCAGTGTCGGAAACGGCGTACAGGTTCGAGTCCTGTCGTGGGCACTTTTTCGCGGACGCTTTTGGCGCATGGCGGCGTCGGGACTGCGGTCGTCCCTCCCTGTGGCGTACGGTTGTACGCCTCAGTCGGGGCGCCTTGCCCTCCTTGCTCTACACCAAAATCGCTCCGCGAAAAAGAGTGGTCTTCGAGATCACTGCATTGCGGTTTGTTTTTGCGCCCGTAGCTCAGCTGGATAGAGTGCCTGGCTACGGACCAGGAGGTCGGGGGTTCGAATCCCTCCGGGCGCGTTTGATGTACGAAACACGCATGGCGAGAGAGGACCGGGCGCGTAGCTCAGTTGGTTAGAGCGCTACGTTGACATCGTAGAGGTCACAGGTTCGAATCCTGTCGCGCCCACTATAGGCGGCCCTCAGCAAAAAGGCCGGGTGGCCGAACAAGGTCGGGGGCCGTAGCTCAGTTGGGAGAGCGCAGCGTTCGCAACGCTGAGGTCAGGGGTTCGATTCCCCTCGGCTCCACTTGGTTTGCCACCTTAGCTCAGTTGGTAGAGCACGTCACTCGTAATGACGGGGTCGTCGGTTCAACTCCGACAGGTGGCTCTTGTTTGCCCCTTGGTGTAACTGGAAACACGCCGGATTCTGGTTCTGGAGAGTCTAGGTTCGAGCCCTAGAGGGGCAACTTACACGACACTGTGGGAGGGATGGCCGAGTGGCTTAAGGCGACGCCCTGCTAAGGCGTTGGACGCAAGTCCGCGTGGGTTCGAATCCCACTCCCTCCGTTTCTTACCAAATCGCGAGGGCGACGTGGGGTCTTAGTCCCCCCGTTTGGTCTGAATTTGGATGGGTGGCCGAGCGGCTTAAGGCGCACGATTGGAAATCGTGTGGGTTAATACCCTCGTGGGTTCGAATCCCACCCCATCCGTTGGGGTTGCCGCAAGGCAACCAAGGGTGATTTGGGACTCGTTCGAGTGCTCTCCCACTCCGTTCCGCTAGGAGTAGGATGGCCCACGCGTCCCGTAGGGACGCGGTTTCTGGGCGCTTGATGAGGGAATTTCGGGGCGTGGCTCAGTTCGGTAGAGCGCTGCGTTCGGGACGCAGAGGTCCCCGGTTCAAATCCGGGCGCCCCGACTGTATTGCGACGTTTGGAGCCGTCGCATAATTGGTATTGCACCAGTCTCGAAAACTGGCGCCCGTGAGGGTGTGTGGGTTCGAGTCCCACCGGCTCCGCTGGCCCTCCAGGTTCTCACCTGGGGGGTCTTTTTCGTTCTTTGAGGGGGGGGCTGAGAGCTAGGCTGAAACAGGGTCTGGAGAGGGGGATGTTGTAACGAGTGTTGTAACGTTCTCACCCGCCAAGCCCATATCCGACAGGGCACGATCGTAATGCGTGCTGGCCATCGGCGGCTGGTAGACAGCGTACCGCATCGTCATCACGATGCTGGCGTGCCCGAGGCGCTGCTGGAGTTCGCCGAGGGGCATTCCGGCCTTGGCGCAGTGCACGGCGTACGTGTGACGCAGGTCGTGGAACCTCACATCCGCGAGTCCGGCCGCAGAGCGGATTTGCTCCCAGGCCTTACGCAACGTGTGGGTCGTGACGGATCCGAAGAGCGCGTCGGCCTCTCCGAGCCCCTCCTCGGTCAACCAACTCCCCAGGGCGTCCAGGCTCTCTCCGCCGAGCGGAACGCGTCGCCTAGCTCTTGCGGACTTCCCGGCGGGTACCACGACTGCCCCTGCCTGGAAGTCGACGTCCTTGATCTGGAGCGCGAAGATCTCGCCCCGCCGCAGGCCAGTGGCGATGGCGAATCCAATGACAATCCACCAGTCGCCGGCGCACTCCCGGAGACGCGCGATCTCGGTCCGCGTGAGCCACCGGGTCCGTCCGCGTGAGTCCGGACGTAGTTTCACCTGATCCATGATCTCGGCTGCTGCCGCCTTGCCAACTTGCTCCCTAAGCAGCAACCGGACGGCAGACATTTCGCGCCGCTCGGTTCCTCCAGACAGCCCGAGTTCACGGTAGCGCCGGACGAGGAGTGCCACGTGGCCTGGATCGGCTAACCATGATACTCGGGCTCCGGTAGGCGCGACCTCCAGAACCCGGTCCATCGCCGTCTTGTAACGCGCGTCAGGATGGGCACCCCAGAAGTCCCGGATGGCGTCCGCAAGAGACGGGTCCGTGACCTCCCGGCTGAACTCGTGAAGCCGGCCGGTTACCTTGGCCGTGTGAAGGTCCGGAAGGCTGATCCTGCCCTCTCTGAGCGCGTCCAACGCCTCGTGTCGCCCGGTCGAGGCCAGCTCGCGGATGGCAGCCTCCATCGCTTGAGCGATTGCCTTGCTCCTCGACCGGGTCGACAGGGGTCCTACGCGGTGTCCGTATCCCGAGGGTCGGGCATCGACGTAGTACGCTCCTCCATGGCGGCGGTAAGCCATGCTACCCGACCTGCCGCGCCAGTTCGTACTCGACCACGTCGGTCCAGCGGTAACGTCGGGTCCGCGGTCCAAGCTTCAGGTACGGAAGGAGTTCGTTCGGGATGCGGTAAACGCTGTCCCGGTGGACGCCCCAATGTTCAGCTAGATCGTTCGCAGTCACGAGTCTCTCGGGCTCCTGGCCCCGTCGGGGCATCGGTGGGATGGTCATACTTCACCCTCCGGGAATCGATCATCTCGATTTTGCTCGGACAATTGGTTCGTGTCCCCATCCTCCTCAGCCAGAGGTGCGTAATGCTCGTAGATGGCCTCGAGCTGGTCGCGCCAGAACCACACTCGATGATCCAACCGGTCGAGCATCCCAGCCTTCATCGCGGCTCGGTAGAAGCCCTTGCTCGGCATGCCGGAGTTCTGGTTGACCACCAGCGCCGAGATCAGAAACCCATGGCGCTTGCGGAGCGAGTCTGTAATCCCGTTAAGTACGACCGCCACGATACGAATATCTCGCGACGACCAGTGATGGACGTCAATTTCGAACGGCTTGCCGCTCGGCGACCAGGAGGCGTCGAACTTTATTCCCCCGGCCAGTTGCGAATAGTTGATCGTCTCGCCCTTGACGGCGGCAGCCAGAAGTCGTCGGCGCATGATCGCGATCGGCTCGCCGCTACGGTGCGCGTGAGTCATGAGTCCTCCCCCGCACCGAGGTACCGCTTGAAGACGTCGGTGAATTCCGTGTAGGGGGTATTCCCTTAAGTCCACCGACCCCAAGATATAGTGGTTACCGGGGCTCTGCGGGCCGTTTCCCACGTCCGGTGCCGAGGTAAAGGGCCGAAGCTGGCGTGGGAGCACACTGAACAGCCTGCTCAAGCAAGCGGTAGAACAACAGGCCGCGAGCCCGGGATGTGCGTCGGTTGAAGCGAAAGGTGAACTCGTCCAGATAGTAGGGGAGGTGTTCGCGGGCGATCCCTCCTTGGAGGGTTCCGAGGACCCAGCGCTTGAGGAGAGACGCCACCCGATGTACGGCCGACATGAGCACGTGAGCGGGATCGCCGGAGGTCGAGAGGTTCGTGACCGTGTGGCGAAAGCCCAGTTTGGCGAGTCCCTGATAGCTTGGCCATCCGTCGGTATGCACCGTGCTTGCCGGTGCGATGCTATCCTTGACGAAGCCTCGCAGAACCGGAGCGGAGAGGTCGGGCACCCAACGCAGCCGTATTCTCCCGATCTTGCGTCCGTCGACCTCGGCGGCGATCGCGACGATGGCCTTCTTGATCGTCTCGCGGCCCCGCACTCCAGCCTCCACGCCCCCGACATAGCTCTCGTCCACTTGCACAACGCCGCTCAGCTGGTCGCGATCCGGTCGGACCATGGCCCGGCGGAGCTTGTGGAGCCAGACCCACGCTGTCTTGTAGCTTCCCAGTCCGAGCACGCGCTGGAGCCCGAGAGCATTGGCTCCGTATTTCTGGCTCGTGAGCTCCCAGGCAGCGAGAAACCACAGACGCAGGGGCGAGCGCGTGCGGTGGAACACGGTTCCCGCCAGCACCGAGGTCTGCCTTCGACAGTGTGGGCAGACGAGACGCCCCCGCGATGCTCGCCAGACCTCTCCCAACCCGCCACAGCCCACGCACACAAACCCTTCCGGCCAGCGCAGACCCTCCACGTACTCCAGGCATGCCGCATCGTCGGGGAAGAACTCGTCCAACTCCAGCCGCGTACGGGGATAGTCCACGCCGCCACGGAGCTGAGAAGCCGGAACCGCCATGACCACAACATGTAGTGGGCGGTGGACTTAAGGCAATACCCCATTTCCGTGTTTTCGTAGCCGCGCGCGGACGAGGTGGCCTTAGGAAACCAGAGTACCTTCGGCGTGATGCCGAACGGCCGGAGCAAGGCAGCGAGCTGCTGCCCGTTGAGCTTGCGTCCGTGCAGGTAACTCTGCCACGGGCGGTCCTCGAGCTCCTCGAGCCGTCCGATAACCTGACGCGTCGTCAGGCGGCGTACGGTCTGTCCCGACCCGAGATCGACGTCGGAGGCCTTGTTGAAGATCTCGTGCAGGTCCTCGAGGAGAAGGATCGCAATTGCCTGGTCACGCCCTGCCGGATCCGTACCCACGGTGAGAGCAGCCCCGACGTGCCCGTTCAGGCCAGTCACCACCGACGACCTCTGCGATCTTGAGCAAGACGCGCCAGTTGTCCTGAGCGCGGTCGTCGAGCCACTGGGGTACCTCGGGCTCCGCAGCCACGATCTGCTTCTCGTGACCGTGCGCCCACGCCCAGGCCTTCCGCAGGAGGGGAGTGAAGGACTTCGGAGCGTGGTCATAACGGAGGCGCTCCACCTTCTCGGTGGGAAGCTTTCGGCGCATGCGGATCTCGATCGAACGGTCGTGAACCGTGGGCGGTAGGGCGCCAATGTGCGCGATGACCTTAGGCGACCAGGTCTTGAACTGCCGTGGCTCGTAGCCCTCGCCCTCACACCGGATCACGAACGCCAGAGCCTTCTTGTGACTACCGTTTAGCAGGTTCACGTACTGCACGTCGAGTCCCAGGAACGTGTCTCCTTCGTCGATCAAGAGCGTCGGTTCCCATTTCTCAACAGACCGGAAGAGCGCAGCGGGAGAAATGTTTGACGCCTGCAGTGGGCGGGGAGTCAAGTGCAGGAGCAACTCGATCAGTGTGCTTTTGCCACACCGTTTTGTCGGTGACGTGAGGGTCAACAGCGGCGAGATTGAGAACGCATCGTGAGCATGCGCCATGACGATCCAAAGGGCGACGATGGTGTCACAACACTGGGGCAGCAGGACGTACGTCGAGAGTATCTCGGCCAGGTCGTTGAGGAGCGCGACACCGTCCACAGCGTCCGGCCAGGGGGCAGGATCTACCAACAGATCTGCCGACGCCGGCCGTCCCTCCTCTTTCCGTCGAGTCTTGAATCCCGCGGCTAGCAACTTCTTGGCGGCTTCTGCTGTTTGGCCCTTCTCCCGCAGAAGCTGAATTGCGGCCAGCCCCGTCGTCTCCCGGTCGAGGAGGTCCGCTCCATCGACGAGCTCGACGAGATTGCGGATCCCGGCTGACACAGCGTCCATCGATGCAGCTGCATTGAGTTGGGTCAGGCCGGCCAGCCTGAGCCGGTCCTCTGGGGTGTGAGCCGGGTCGTACTGGCCGACGCTGATTGTGATCCGCTCGATCTCACTCTCGCTCAGCGGTGGACGGCATCGTCCTTCATTCTCCTTCAACAAGGCCGCCTTCATGGCCTCAGGGGTCATGCCACGACGTCGCATGCTGCCCGCGAGGCTTACGAGCGTGACATGCCGTGTACCCTCCGGGATGGTCCCGTCTTCGGTGTCAGCCCCAACCCGTGTCTTGGGCGTAGGTTGAGTGATGAGATCGAGCAGCCAAGCAGGCAGGTCGGCCAGGGGCACGGACGCGCACTCAGGCCCTTCTGCCCAGATGTAGTCACCACCCGAGGCGTGTCTGCTTGAAGGAGCGACCACGTACCCGTTCGAGCCTCTGATATCGATCCCGGGCCGGATCCCAGCCCGGTTGCGAATCTCACCCTCCGGTAGGCGGAAGTAGTAATGCCGGCCGCCACCTCCGGTCTCTACCGTGGGCGTGACCGGTAGGGGTCCAAACTCCGCTTCCAATGCGTCGAGGGACTCTTGCCCCCCGTGCGCGGGGTCGATGTCGAGGACGACGATGTTCGACCCTGGATCGGTCGCGATACCGATGTTGCCGTTTGGGTATCGCTCCGACCACGCCTTCAACTGCTTCAGCGACGTTGTTGCGTCGAGCACGCCGTTACGTGTGACTGGATGTTTGCCAGGGCTACTACACTGAGCTTGGCCACACGTACAAGCACCGTCTGTTCGTATGCCGTGCAACCACAGGACGTGGAGACCGTCGACAACGTAGTCGAACGCCTCCGCGAAAAGGTTCTTCAACTTCATCGTGCATCCTCCCTTTTGAGATGATTGGTTACTTTGGGAAGGAGGTACTTATGCGAACGCTCACACAGGCATAAGATGAGCAAGCTTCAATTGCACGACGTGGAAGACCTCGCGAAGAAGATCTCGCAAATCTTCGAGCGTGAGAGTCCGAAGGTTCCTCGCGATTACCAACGCGTCTGGAAGTTGGTCGCCCAGATGGCACTGCGGCGAGAAGCCGACGAGAAGTCTCGCGAACGCGCCGCAGCGAGCTCGGAGGAGGTGTTGGTCCCTTCGACCTCCGTCAGTAGCCTGAAGGTCGATGAATTGTCGCGAGACCGAATGGGACTCGTCGAGGCCGATATCGAAGAGCTACGTAGGTTGATACATGGCAAGACCTGGCCACCGTTCTGTGAAACCGATGAAGATTACGATCCGGCCTTGGCAAGCGTGATCGACGAAGCTCGGACCAACACGAGGGAGTGGATCAAGCGCGATGTGGTAGAGAGCCGCGGTGGTCGTAGGCTCACTGAGGCTGAGTTCGCAGCTGAGACAGCAGAGCCGCTCAGGCGAATCGGCGCGAAATCGCTACTAGACCTTCCGAAGGGTGCCTGGGACGTGCTCCGCGAACTATCAGAGGAGACCGGATTCGGCGTTGGGCAGTTGCTGTACCACGTACTGACAGGCGAGGAGATCACGGTTCCAGTTGCTGTCATCGAGCCCGTCCGTCGCCCCAGACCGCTGCGACCTGGGCTGCCGCGACCCGCGTCTCGCCTAGTTGTACGAATCTATCGGCCCATTACGGATCGGAAGTTACGGCCACTTCACAGGGCGATGCGTGCTGCTTGGCGAGAGACTCCAGGCGGCAAGGCGAGAGGAGACGACGCGTTTCTCGAGATTGTCAACGAGGCCCTGGAGGGTGAATCACACCCCTGGGGGGACAAAGCATGGAAGAAGGTCCACGACCTGTGGGTCAAACGCAAGATGCCCACTCGCAAATGGTCCTCACTACGAAGCCGATATCAGAGGCTGGTCGAGAAAGTCCTTGAGGAAGTCGAGACCGGAGTCGAATACGAACCGGGTAAGCGTTGGGGTAAGGACCGGTGGGAGGGGCCAATTCGCGCGGGGTGGAAGTCAGCGGGGATGCTTGACCTCGGTTGGCAGGATCTGTGGATCCGGATGCGGAGGCTCCTGGAGCTACAGAAGCAGGTCCCGCCAGAGGACGAAGCACAGGAGAACCCTGGTGAGTGAGCGCCCTCGGGGAGTCGACTGCCAGAAAGAGCCGTCGGAGGGGTCGCTGGACCCGTAAGACCCGTAAGGACGCCCGAACGACGGGGCGTCTGGACTTTGCCAGGGTGTAAGGTACCGACGGCCGCCTTACACCCCCCGAGAGGCCGGGAACCCGCGTCAGAGAAGGAGCCTTACACCCCTTACACCTCGGCAACCCAGAGGGAGGTCTCGTCGGAGGGCAGGGCGTCAAGTGACGAGGCCCTCGAGGCTCCGGAGTGTCATGAGGTTCCCAGGGTACTTTCCTGGTTGGTCCTGTAGCTCGGGTCCTATCTCCCGGGCAGCGGGTCCCATCTAGAAGGCGTCGGGGTCCCCCCCCCCCGGCCTCCCTCCACGTGTAAGTCTGAAGAGCAACCGACCCCCAGCGTAGCATCCTCATAGTATGGGTGCCCTTTGATGGCACTTCATGCCCTAGGCGTCTTTGAGACTGGATGGGGGCCGGCTCTATACTGCCGTCCACCAACCCCCCATCCGATGCAACCAACACGTCTCCGCCGCAGCCCAAACCCGGGAGGCACAAAGGCCACAAGCGGGACGGCGCGGGGGCTGTCGGACTCCCTCCAGTCTGCCTTACGTTGCCATCCACGCGGCGGATCCGCTTCAGAAGATCAAGAGGATTCGCGGTACAGTTATTAGTTAGGCGGCGGCTATTTGTAGGACACACGACCCAGGGACTGTATGCCAAGAGGGCGACTTACCGGTTCGATCAGTTGGAAACACGGGGTTGGCGCAGTCCTGCTGATCGTCGTCGGCGTTCTCATTGCCCTCGCGGCGTCAGATTGGCAGGGCCGCCGAGCTGACCGCCAGACGGAACTTGCGATCCTCAGAGAGATCACCGCGTCACTCTCGTCCGATCTGCAGCTCCTGGTGTCCGGTCTCGAGCGGTTGGAGCGAATCAATGACCGTGGCGCTGTTCTGCGTTCGTACTTGAGTTCCGGAGCGCCGTATGCGGACTCCCTGGACACCTACTTCGGGACTATTTTCTCAATCCCCGGGGCTCTCACTCTGAATCCGGCCGCCTACGAGTCACTCAAGTCGCAGGGGTTAGGGCTCGTCTCCAGCGAGAGCCTACGCCTGCACATTGCGCGGGTCTACGAGCAGACGTATCCGCGGGCCGCACGATCCGTGGAGGCTGAGAGACAGGCCGTCCTGGATGTCGTTCGTCCTTTCTTGCTCCTCCTGTTCCAGGACGTGTCTTTTGGCCGGAGCGCGACGCCACTCAACTACGACGCGCTGGTCGCTAATGTGCCGTTCCTAAACACGCTGGACTACCGTCTTCAAATCGTCAGACAGTCCCACATACCTGCCCTGGAGCGGTCGATCTCCGAAATAGGTGAGCTGCTCGACGCCATTGTCGCCGAGGTTGGGGTCGATGGCGCCGTGAACAGCGCACCTGATGGTTAACACAAGTGTGCCACCTGATGGTTAACAGATTGGATTTCTTCCCTTGTTGCCGTGGGTGTCAAAAATGACGAAGAGTTCTTCGTCAAACCACCCGAGGGTAGTGGGTCCGAAGTAGACTTGCCACAGCGCGGGCCCGATGGGTTCGAGCCCGATGAACTCGTTGCCCAGCGCCGAGCTGATATTGATCCAACGGGAGTGCCAGCGGATGCCTCCGTTTGTAGAGACCTTACGGACCTCGAAGTGCTCGGGGTACTCGATGGGCGGAAGGACGTCGGGGTAGGCTCTGAGAGCAGATCGGTAGACTGAATCGGGTGTCGCATCGTCGAGCGCCTCATGCGGCCGGATGTGGTTGAAGGTGCGGCGGAAGTCGTTGAAGTGACGCTGCTGCGCACTGAGGTTGGCCTTCGGCGGGCGAGTGGCTGCGCGCTTGAGGGTTCGGTGCATTCGTTCGTGTCGGCCGTTCTGCTGCGGCTTTCCAGGCTCGATGGTCTCGGGGCGGATGCCGAGACGGATCCACCAAGCGCTCAGACGTGTGAGGCGAGCGAGGCCGATGGAAGCAAAGGGCGTACCGTTGTCGGAGCGGATCACAGCGGGGAGGCCGAACTCGCGGAAAGTCCTGATAAAGACAGGCTTGGCGAGCTCGATCGACGTGGAATACAACCCCCTACACTCGAGCAGGAAACGGCTGAAGCCGTCCTGGATGGTGAGGGGATAGCAGTAGCGGCCGTTGAGCATCTTGAACTGGCCTTTGAAGTCGACCGTCCAGACCGCATTGGACTCGTCCATGGGAGTGAGTGGCTTGCCGGGATGGCCCGGCTTGCCGGAACGCCTACGCTTCTTCGTGATCAGGTCGTGACGCTCGAAAATGCGATCGATCGTCCTGCGAGCTGGTGCCGAGCCGAACTTCTGAGCAGTGAGTTTACGGATCTTGCGTGATCCCCATCGGTAGCGCTGACGCAGATCGACGATGAGTTCGACGATCGGCTCCTCTACGGCGTGCGGGCAGTGATGGGGTCGGTGAGATCGTCCATGGAGGCCCTCGAATCCCTCAGCCAGGAAACGATTCCACCACGTGTATCCGGCGGTCCTGCTGATGCCGTAACGCCTACAGGACTCGGAGAAACTGAAGCTGCGTTGCTGACACCCTAGGACGATGAACCCCCCTCAATGTTTGGGGTCGACTCAGCTGCGTCGGATCAAAGACTTCTCCGGTTTTGAGTAGACGAAGGGTGAGCGCTGCGAGCTTGCGAGCCAGCGTCACACGGGCGAGCTCCTCGCGCATCCCGCGCTCGAGCATTCGGTTATAGAAGTCCAGGAATGGGCCCGGACGTCCAATGGCTACGTTGGCGGCGCCCTTGAAGACATTCTTGAGGACTCGATTGTGGTTGCGGTTCAACCCTCGAGTGAGCGGAGGGCGCCGCCGCCGGCGAGGACGCCCATCGAACAACTCGTAGTCGGAGCTCGAGCGCGTGACCACGGCGAGTCCGGCATAGGCCCACAGGTTGCGCTTCGTGCGGAAGCGCCACGGCGTACCCATGGTTGCTAGCAACAGTGCGATACGCACGGGCCCAAAGTAGGGGATCGTCTCGAGCACCCCGAAGGCCGGATCACGCTTCGCCTCGGCGACCATGGCCGCCTTGGTCTTCTTGCGCTGAGCCCGAAGCACATCGAGCTGAGCGTACAGGGTCTCGGCTCGTAGACGAGCTCCTCCCTCCGGTAGCTGCGCGAGCCAGGCGCCGCGCTGCTTCGGCTGGTAGACTCCGCCGCCCGTGGTTCGGATCGCCCGCGCACGGAAGAGTGCCTTGAGCCGCAGCATCACGCGCGTGCCGTCTTCGACGAGGTTGCGATAGGCTCGAGTCAGCTCCTTGAGATCAGATCGGCCGTGTGCGCCGTGGTATACCGCGCGCAGCCCGCCACACCGCAACCGCTCCGACAGCTCGTCGGCATCGACCTGGTCCCCCTTGTTGCCCGAACGCTTTTCGCCTCTGCGATCGCATACGATCACCCGATCCACACGAGGACTCAGTAGGTCGTAGAGCCACTGCGCCTGGGTTCCCTCTTCGAACACTACGTGCACCGACCCGCGCATCGCGCTGAAGAACTCCGTGATCGATGCGTCCCCCGTCTCGATCACGCTGCGCGCGATCACTCGTCCCCCTTGGCCCCGAACCGTCGCCACCGTCATTGCCTGGTGCACGTCGAGTCCCACATACTTGGTGTTCCGCTTCATGAGAGCCGCCCTCTGCTGTGGTCCATGGTCGTTTCGCAACTCCACGGTACCCACAGGGGGCGTGCTTTCAAGTTGTGTTAGGCATCCAGCAGAAGGCTTGTGGAGACATGCGAAGCGCGCGGACTCAATGGATCGTGTTTGGAGCATTCATGGCCTCATGGGTGGTGCCGTGCCAACTCCGAGCTCAGGCGGTTAGCTGCAATCTGTCGGCTAGGGACGGCGGCTTGTTCACCGGTGATTGCAGGCTCGGTAGTTCGCCCCGCCCGATCGAACTGTCTCGGCCCAAGGGTGCGAGTGATGCGCTGTGGGAGGGGAGACTCGGACCCGGAACACAGCCGATGCCGATCGAGATCTCGACCTATCAATACTCGTCGGGTCCGGAACTCATCATCCGGACCGGCGCTTGGCACACGCTGCTCGAATTCGTGGTCTCAGACGATGGGCTACGGCTCGCCTGGGACGAAGGTGTCGAGGCACCTCCATCACAGACCGACCTCGACATCTTCCTGGCAGCGCGCAACCTACTTGGCGACGAGGAGCTGTGGGACCGCGAGGACGACCGAGATTGCGAGAACGACGGATCACTCATCAGTCTCTATTGCGCGCTCGCGCGTGCGACGGCTGCCAAGATGGGACGATATCAACACCGTCAGCCGGCTATGCAGGCGGTGCGCCGCGTGATCGCGGCCGAATGGTCAGACCGCGTAGTGGATCACCGCCTGATGAACTTCAACAATGATCCACGCACCACGCTTGCTGACGTTCATCGGCTTTTCGATCTCGCGGAGGAATCTCTAACGTAGATCGATTCGCTAAGACGACTGGATGCCTGAGATCAAGTTTGAAGTGCAACACCGACTTTATCGGGCAAGCCGCCAAGTGTCGCCAACAACACTCGGCCGTGCCCTCCAATAGCCGTGAGGTCACCCGAGTCCCCTCCCGTACCGACCAGTTCCCGCCAGGCAACCGGAGTTTTTGGGGCCCCAAGTGGGGTCCCATAGCCCCATTCTCGCCCCTAACTCACCGACACGAAAAAGCCGGAAGCCTAGATGCGTCCTAGACTTCCGGCGAATGAGCCGGGTGGGTCTCGAACCCACGACCTACGGATTAAAAGTCCGTTGCTCTACCAGCTGAGCTACCGGCTCTGCGGGTAAAACTAGCCACTAGCCCGATGAACCTCCACGGCCGTGCGTCCTCGTCGGGATGACGAGTAGCGCCAAGCGGACGTGGTCCAGGTGTCGAACCCGGGCTCATGGGGCGTCACGAAGGCGCGAACCTTCACGCGCCCCCGCGTATTCGGCTTGTAATCGCGCTTCCTGGGCTGACCTGCCGCCCGTGAGCCCGCTTGCGAAGCCACTCCAGTCCCTCCATTACAATGCGTACCCCGACACACTGCCTATGCCCAGCCCTCGAAAAGGGAACCCACACCCATCGGGCGTCATCACGCCCGAGGAGAGAATCGTGATCGAGACTGAAGACCAGAGGCAGCATCCAGGCGCTGGCACCCAAGAGACCGCGGTTCAGGACCGGTACGCCACTGCCGCGCAGGCTCAAGCCCCTGCCCTCTGTTGCCCGGTGGATTACGATCCAAAGTACCTGGAGATCATCCCGGACGAGGTGATCGAACGCGACTACGGCTGTGGCGATCCCAGCCGTTACCTGAAGGCCGGCGAGACGGTCCTGGACTTGGGAAGCGGTACCGGAAAGATCGCGTTCATCGCATCGCAGGTGGTGGGTGAGACCGGCAAGGTCATCGGCGTGGACATGACCCCGGAGATGCTCGATGTGGCCCGCCGGAACGCCCCCGTGGTCGCTGATCGGATCGGCTACGCCAACGTGGAGTTTCGGCGTGGTCGGATCCAGGACCTGGCGCTCGATCTGGACATGCTCGAGGAGCGCCTCAGCGATCATCCCGTGTCGACCACCGAGGGATAGCTCGCACTGGAGCGCATGATGTCCGATCTGCGGCTTCTGGAGCCATTGGTAGCCGACGAGTCGGTCGATGTCGTGGTCTCGAACTGCGTTCTGAACCTGGTGGAGACCGATCAGAAGAAGAACCTGTTCCGTGAGATCTACCGCGTTCTGGCGACGGGCGGACGGGCGGTTATTTCGGATATCGTCTCCGATGAGGCGGTTCCCGAAGAACTCCAGATGGACTCGGAGCTGTGGAGCGGGTGCGTCTCGGGGGCACTCAGCGAAGACGGTTTCCTCGAAGCCTTCGAGGAGGTCGGCTTCTACGGAGTCCGTGTCCTGGAACGCCAGGCCGAGCCCTGGCAGACCGTGAACGGCATCGAGTTCCGCTCCGTGACCGTCGAAGCATTCAAGGGCAAGATGGGCCCCTGCTGGGAGCGAGGGCAGGCGGTAATTTACCGAGGACCGTTCAAAGAGGTACTCGACGACGATGATCACCGGATGGAGCGCGGCAAGCGCTACGCGGTGTGCGACAAGACTTTTCGCATCTACGGACGGGAGCCGTACAACGAATTCTTCGATCTCATCGAGCCCCTGCAAGAGATTCCCCTAGAGGATGCCGAGCCGTTCGACTGCGACCGAACGGCGTTGCGGCATCCAAAAGAGTCGAAGGGAATGGACTACGATGTGACCACGGACCCCCAAGGCGCATGTTGTGAGCCGGGCGACTGCTGCTGATGCAACGTCCGGTGGCTCGGTGAACCGCGGGACTATGGCGCACGCCGAGTCGGTGGCGACACAGGGGATCCCTTCGGACGCCGCGCCAGTGGTGACACACCCGCGTCGGGAATCCCCTTCGGTGGGCCTCCGGTCCCTCGACACCCTGTGGTTCCAGGTCGGCGGAACGCTGTGCAACCTCACGTGCAGCCACTGCTTCATATCCTGCTCGCCCACGAATCACACCCACGAGTTCCTGAGTCTGGAGACCGTACGTTCGTATCTCGAGGAAGCTGTGGAGCTGGGAGTAAAGGAGTACTACTTCACCGGCGGAGAACCCTTCATCAACGGCGAGATGGAGGCGATCCTCTCCGAAACGCTCCGAGTCGGGCCCGCCACCGTGCTGACGAACGGCCTTCTCCTCGATCCGGAGCGGTGTGCCCGCTTGGCCGCGCTGGCGGAAGGATCCGACTACTCCCTCGACCTGCGCATCTCGCTCGACGGATACACGGCCGAGGCGAACGATCCTATTCGAGGCGAAGGAACGTTCGAGAGAATCCTCGAGGGCGCACTGAACGCGGCCGAGGTCGGGCTCAATCCGGTTCTAACGGTTACGGATGTCCACGAGGACAATGCCACCGATCAGGGGCGCGCGCGCTTTCTCGAGCTGCTAGCCGCACGGGGCATCACACGTCCCAGGCTCAAGGTCCTCCCGGTCTTCCGCCTCGGGGCCGAGGCCGAGCGCTCCGGCGCCTACGAGAGCTGGCAGAGGCTGTCGGCGACGGACACACCCGAAGACGGCTGGAACCACCTGCAGTGCTCCTCGTCTCGTATGGTCACTGACCAGGGCGTCTGGGTGTGTCCGATCCTGGTGAACGAGCCGTCGGGCCGGATGGGAGAGCGGCTTGCCGACACCCTGGGCGACTTTCCACTCGCACACCAGGCATGCTGGACGTGCCACGTCTACGAGGTGAGTTGCCGGACATGAGCAACGCCCACAAGGGGAAGGCCACGTGGGGCGAGCGTCTCGTCCCCCTCCAGGACTTCCGCGCTGCGGCCGAGAACCACGGCCGAGCGCTCACGGATGAGGACCGCCGAGCCGCCGTAGAGCAGTACCTGGCCCCGGTCGACGACGCCACACCCGTGGAGGGCGCGTTCGGGCGGATCGCCGTGTTCGGAGGGGTCTACAACAACCGCTTCGGCCTCGAGGCTCTCCTCGACGACGCCCGTAGCCGGGGGGCCGAGGCCGTCTATTGTCTGGGCGATCTCGGGGGCTTCGGGCCGAACCCGGAAGCCGTCTGGCCCTTGCTGGAATCAGGAGGCGTCCGGACGATTCAAGGCAACTACGAGCAGTCCCTGGCCGCCGATCGGAGCGACTGCAACTGCGGCTACACCGACCCACGGGACAACCACTTCGCCCACCTGTCGTACAGCTACACCGAGCGGCACTGCTCACCCGAGTTCAAGGCTTATATGGACCAGCTCCCCGCCAGGCGTCGGGTCCGGGTCGGAGATCGAGAGCTGCTCCTCGTTCATGGATCTCCCCGAACGGTCAACGAGTTCCTCTTTGCATCGACCACGTCGACGGCCTACCTGGAAGCGCTGTGCGACGAGAACCGCTGTGACGGGATTCTTTGCACGCACACTGGCCTGCGATGGTACCGGCGCCTCCCGTCGGGGCGGGACGTGGTGAACGTGGGAGTGATCGGGCGACCGGCTAACGATGGTAGCACCAACGTGTGGTACGCGATTCTCTCGGCGGACGACGGCGGTTCGGCGCAGGGCACCGGCTCAGCCGACAGTGGCGGCTCGGCCGGCAGCGGCGGTTCGGTGAACGGCGGCGGACTCCACGTCGAGTTGGTCCCGCTCGAGTACGACCACGACTCCCTCGCGGCCGATATGCGGCGAGAGCAGCTTCCGGAGGAATTCGTCGAGACGATTCTTACAGGGTGGTGGACGACCTGCCTGGAGATCCTTCCCGCCAAAGAGCGGGCCGCTTCGAGGTTTTAGGTCGTACGTATATGTCGATATCAAGCCTACGTATGGCAATCCTGGGGAGCGGTCCCATCGGACTCGAAGCCGCCCTGGCCGCGGCCGCGGCCGAGGCCGGCTACCGGTTCAAGGTGTACGAGGCTGCTGCGCAGGCGGCGGGACACGTGCACGAATGGGGCCACGTAGAGCTCTTCACTCCCTGGGACCTCAACGTCTCAGATCGAATGCGCCGTGCGCTGGAGCAAGCAGGGCATGCGGTTCCCTCGGGTAGCGAGTGCCCCACAGGCTCGGAGTTGGTCGAGAGGGTACTCGGGCCGGTGAGCGCACTCCCTTCGATCGCAGACCATATCGAGTACGGCGTTCGAGTGGAGCGCATCGGGCGGACCGGGCTTCTCAAGCACGAGGAGATCGGTACCGGTGAGCGGGGTAAGCACGCCTTCCGACTGCTACTCCGGGACGACTCCGGGCGCGAGTGGACGGAAGAGGCCGACGTGGTGGTCGACTGCACGGGCAACACCGTGCCCAACGCCCTGGGCGACGGCGGGATTCCCGCCCCGGGAGAAGCACTCGTGTCAGAGACCGTCAGCCACGATATCCCGGACGTCTCGCGCTTATGCGTCCCGCCGGGGGGCGACGGCGACCCGGATGCATGGGCCGGCCGCACCGTGCTGGTAGTGGGCGCGGGACATTCCGCCACCACGGCCGTCAGCGCCTTGGTCGAGCTGGCAGAGGCGCGGCCCGATACCCGAGTCGTGTGGGCACTGCGGGGTGACGTCCCCCGACCCGAGCCCGACGACCCTTTGGAGCAGCGCGCCGCTCTTACCGCCAGGGCGGCAGAGTTGGCAGTCGCCCCCCCGCCCTACCTCGAGGTGCGAACCGGGGTGGTCGTGGACGCCATGGCCTGGGTGGAGGACCGTGCTGGGGGGGACGGGACGGATGCAACGACTCGCGGGAAGGCCCGTCGAGTCGGGGTTAAGCTCCGCACCGAGGACGGGCTCGTGGAGTGTGTGGACGTCGACCGTATCCTGGCCATGACCGGGAAGGTCGGAGACCACCTCCTGTACCGACAGCTCCAGGTCCACGAGTGCTGGGCAACGCAGGGTCCCATGAAGCTCGCAGCCGCCCTCATGGCACAGGGCGGCGGCACTGGGGACTGCCTGGACCAGACGAGCCTGGGAGCCAACACTCTCGTGAACCCGGAGCCCAACCTCTTCATTCTGGGCATCAAGTCCTATGGGCGTCGGAGCGATTTTCTGATGAGGGCGGGGTGGGAGCAGGTGGGCGAGGTCTTCGGGTTGCTGGCGGGAGGCTGAGACGGGGCAGCAGACGCCCAGCCAGCGTTCGGGATCGAGCGACGGCTGAATCGCCCGATCCTTCACCAAAGGGCGATCCGCCTAATCGCAAGACGGCCCGCCCCGGGGAGGAACGGGCCGTCGTTGGGCGGGTCAGATGTGAATCAACCGCCGGTGGTGAAGAACAGGAACGGCGCCAGGGTAGCGTCGCCCGCGGCAATCGCCCCGTCCTTCGAGACGAACACGATGCTGCCGTTCTTACCATCTACCTCGATCACCCACCCCGTACGTCCCTCCTGGAGATCCTTGGTGACATCGAAGCTCACCGTTCCCGTCATGCCGTTCACGATCTCCACCCGATCTGCTCTCTTGCCGCGCTTCTTGGCACCCTGCCACTTGTCCTTCTTGTCGCAGTCGGCACTGTTGTTCGAGATATCCTGATCGGCGGAGCAGTACCACGTCGCCCCCACGCCGGTACCCCTGGACTGCTCCTCCTCGGGGCCAGTGTTGATGCCGTTGCCTTCCACGAAATCGGACTTCAGGTAATGGATATCCGCACTGCCGCCTTGGCTCTTCCAGCCCGTCGATCCATGGGCCGGGTCGATGGTCAGAATCACCCGGGCGCTGGTTACGGACGAGAAGACGAGATTACCCACGTTGAAGGCCACGAGCACGTCTTGATCCTTCTCGAGTTCCAGGCGGGGGTTGCCACCCTCGTTGGTGTGGCGATGATCTGGAGCCTTACCGCTCTTCTTGCTCTTCTTGCTCTTCTTGCTGGCCGCACTCTTCTTGCTTACCGCACTCTTCTTGCTTACCGCACTCTTCTTGTCGCTCTTCTTGCTCTTGTCCTTACGCAGGAAGGTGTCCTTCACGCCAACCTCAACCGGCGGGGGGGGGCGGCGGCGGGCCCCCGCTGGGCTCGACGAAGACGGCGAGGCCATTGACCCTCCCCTGGATGCCTGTGAAGTCGATGTCCTCGCGACGAACCTCACCGGTGGCCGGATCGATGCGGTACACCTCCGGCGGGGGGTTGACCCCGGGCGCTCCTCCACCGCCTCGAGTGGCGTAGAAACGTCCCCCGGGCAGAATCCCCATCCCGTCGAACCCGTTTCTGAGGCCATTGCCGTTGAACAACAGCTGGGTCGGGGACGCCGCCGCACCGGTAATCGGGTCCAAGCGATCTATGACACCAGCGGAGCGTGCAAGCTGCCCCCTGAGCCCGAGTCGGAATCTCCGGCGGCACTCGACGTCGATGTGGACATCAAGCCGGGTAGTGATCAGAACCCCATCAGGGTCAAGCTTCCCAATGACCACGCAGACCGGAGTCGCGGGAAGAGCGCGAAGAGCAAAAACAGCAAGAAGAGCAAGCGGAGCGCCAAGAGTCAGAAGAGCCTCCGAGTTAACGGGAAGGGTCCCAGCCTCCCGGTGGCGCTGCTCGGCACAGACGATTTCGACGCGGGCGACGTGGACTTGGCTACGGTAACCCTGGGCGACGAGGTCGACCTCGACGTGGGTGTGACCATCAAGCCGCACAACAAACGCCGCCGGAGCAAGAAGGGGCACGACGAACCTCGCTTCCGCGCTTCCCTGGAAGACGTGGACGACGACGGTGATCTCGACCTGGTCATGCACTTCAGCCTGAACGCACTGGTTGCAAACGGCGACCTGACCGCCGAGACGACCCGGCTTTGCCTCAACGGGATGACATCAGACGAGATGCCATTCCGTGGGTGTGACGACGTTACCGTGCGGGTCGGGAAGCGGTAGGCACATACGGGGTGGTCTCTTTCGGGAGGCCGCCCCGTTACAGTTCCAGCCCGTACTGGAGACCCAGAAAGCTCTGCCGGTGGTGCGGTGTTGAGCCCAGCCGATCCAGCGCATCCCGATGCTCCTGGGTGCCATAACCCACGTTGTGATCCCATCCGTATCCGGGATAACGGCTGGCAAGCTTGGCCATGAGCCGATCCCGGCAGACCTTCGCTACGATGGATGCGCATGAGATGCAGCGTACCAGCCCATCCCCACCCACTATGGCCTCGTGCTTCCAGCGTAGCGACTTCATGGGAAGGCCGTCGACCACCACGTGATCGGGCGACACGGCCAACCTGCGCAGTGCCCGGTTCATGGCCCAGGCAGTCGCCACCAGGATGTTCGCTCGATCGATCTCACGAACGGAAGCCGCCCCCAAAGCCACGGCGTGCGCTCGCTCGAAGATCACCTCGGCCAACTCCTCCCTGGCCTTGGCATCGAGCTCCTTGGAGTCCGTCGCACCCTCGACCACGGTGCCTTCCGACAGGATCACAGCGGCCGCAACCACCGGTCCAGCGAGCGGGCCACGCCCAACCTCGTCCACTCCCGCCACCCCGGAAAGACCGCGGCTCCAGCACCGCCTCTCGTAGTCGAGGGGGTCCTGGAGCCGTTCGGTTCCACGATCGTCCGGCGACATGGCCGGAGGACTCATCCTGGTTGGTCCGCCTAGTGGGTCCGCTTCTCCCGGATCCGGGCGGCCTTACCGCGCAGACCTCTCAGGTAGTAGAGCTTGGCCCGGCGCACATGACCGCGCCGGACGACCTCGATACCCTTGACGTTCGGGGTATGTAGCGGAAATACCCGCTCGACGCCGATGCCACTGGAGATCTTTCTGACGGTGAAGGTCTCGCCGGTACCGCCGCCACGGCGGCCGATGCAGACGCCCTCGAAGGCCTGGATGCGCTCCTTGGCCCCTTCGCGGACGTTGTAGAGCACCCGAACGGTGTCACCAGGGGCGAAGTCGGGATTGTCGTCCCGCAACTCCGCCTTTTCGAGCTCTTGTATTAGATCAGACATATCAGTCCTCCTGGGTCGGCGAACATCCTGTTCGTCAGAGACCTTTAAAATAATGCCGGGCCGGGCGAGGGTGAAGAGGCTAGTGTCCTATTCCTCTTCCCGCTCCCGTGAAAGGCGGGCTGCCTCGGCCTCTCTCCAGGCCTCGATCTTTGCGTGGTCTCCGGTGCGCAGCACTTCGGGCACCGCGTGTCCGCGATACTCCGGCGGCCGCGTATAGGACGGTGCGCTCAACAACCCTTCATCATAGAACGAATCGGTCGAGGCCGAGTCGTGATCACCTATGGCGCCCGGAAGGAGCCGCACCACGGCATCCGTCACCGCCAGGGCACCGACCTCTCCACCGGAAAGCACGAAACGTCCGAGCGAGATCTCCTCGGTGGCCAGATGGTCGGCCACACGCTGATCGACGTCCTTGTAGTGTCCGCACAGCAGCGTCAGCTCGGGCTGCACGGAGTAGCGCACCGCGTCGGAGTGCTCGAACACCTTACCCCGAGCCGAGAGTAACACCACCGGGCCTGCGGGCTCGATACTGTCCATCGCCTCGAAAAAGGGCTCGGGCTTCAGGACCATGCCGGCCCCGCCGCCGTAAGGAGTGTCGTCCACCGTACAATGCCGGTCATGGGTAAAGTCCCTGAGGTCCACGACACGATAGCGCACCAGTCCGGCCTGTTCCGCACGTCCGGGAATGCTCGTCGCCAAAGGCTCGCGGAAGAAGTCGGGAAAGATGGTGACGATGTTGATCGTCAGTGGTGCCCGACCGGCGTCAGACATCGAGCAGCCCCTCCGGAGGATCGAGGACGATGCGATTCTCCTCCACGCTCACCGATTGGACCATCTGTGAGATGTACGGAATCAAGATGCTCTTCTCGGGCCCCTGAATCTCCAGGAGATCAGCAGGCCGCAGCTCGTAGACCTCCGTGACCTTTCCCAGGCTCTCTCCATCCACGGTCACGACCTCCATGCCCAACAGATCGTGGTAAAAAACCTCACCCTCCTCGGGCTCAGGGACGTCGGCAAAATCCCGCAAGACGTACCGGCCGCAGAGAGCCTCGGAGCCACTTCGGTCATACACACCCTCGAAGCCCACGAGGAAGCCTCGCCTGTACGGGCGACTCGTCTCGATGCGACGGGTAGGAAGCCCAGGCGACACGGACCCTTCCGAATCTCCCATGTACAGAACCACCCCGGGAGCGAACGTGCTCTCGGGGTGATCCGTGAGAGGCCAGATGAAGACCTCTCCCTTGGTACCGTGCGCCTTGTTGAGGTGCCCCACGACAAGGTGCTTGGGGGCGTCCGTCTTACCCATTGTCTTGGGTTCGGAGCGTTACTCCGACTCCTTCTCCTCGTCGGCGTCGGCCTCTTCAGCCTCGGCTTCGGAAGCAGGCTCCTCGGCGGCCTCAGCCTCCGGGGCCTCCTCTTCGGCAGCTTCAGCCTCGGGCTCGGCCTCTTCCTCTGCGGCAGGCTCCTCGGCAACCTCAGCTTCCGGGGCCTCCTCTTCGGCAGCTTCAGCCTCGGGCTCGGCCTCTTCCTCTGCGGCAGGCTCCTCGGCGGCCTCAGCCTCCGGGGCCTCCTCAGCGGCAGCTTCAGCCTCGGGCTCAGCCTCTTCCTCGGCGGCGGGCTCCTCTGCGGCTTCAGCCTCCGGAGCCTCCTCTGCGCCGGCCTCAGCCTCGGGCTCGGCCTCTTCCTCTGCCTCGACTGCTGCAGCGGCAGCGGCTTCGGCAGCCTCTACCTCGGCGGCCGCTGCGGCCGCGGTCACCTGGGCGGCTTCAGCCTCCGCCGCGGCCTCACGGGCCTTGGTCTCGGCCTTGCGGCGATCCTCCAAGGCGGCGGCCTTCAGTGCCTTCGCCTCCTCGGGATCGAGCTCACCCAGAGCCACAGTAGCGTCTCCACCCTTGCGGCCCTTGTTGAGCAGCGTGCGGACAGTGTCCGAAGGCTCGGCGCCCTTGGCGATCCATGCGTCGGCCTTCTCCACGTCCACGATGAGTCGGGCCGGAGTCGTCAGAGGCTTGTAGTACCCCAGGGTCTCGACGAAACGACCATCTCGCGGAGCGGCGGAGTCGGCTACTACGATGCGGTAGTGGGCGGCCTTCTTACGGCCCATGCGGCGAAGTCTGATTTTTACTGACATATGCTCTTTTCCCGTCGGTCCATCTGGGCCGGCTTCGCCGGCGTTTTCCTCAATGATCAGAAGGGCATCATGCCCTTCATCTGCCTCATGAACTTCTGCGTTTCCTTGAACTGCTTCATCAGCCGGTTCACCTCCGCAACCGACCGCCCACTTCCCTTGGCGATCCTCGCCCGCCGGGAGCCATTGAGCATCTCCGGCTTACGTCGCTCACCCGGCGTCATGGAGAGGATGATGGCCTCGACGTGCTTCATCCTCTTCGGATCGACTCCCCCTGCGGGAATCGCCCGTGCGGCTCCGGGTATCATTTTCAACACCTGCTCCAGCGGTCCCATCTTCTGGACCTGCCGCATGGCGGTCAAGAAGTCCTCGAGCGTGAAGCGGCCCCGGAGCATCTGCTCCTGGAGCTTCTCCTGGGTCTCGGTGTCGATGGCCTGCTCGGCCCTTTCCACCAAACCCACCACGTCGCCCATCTGGAGAATCCGTCCGGCCAACCGCTCCGGATCGGCCAATTCCAAATCGTCGACCGTCTCACCCACGCCCACGAACTTGATGGGCTTACCGACGACGCCACGAATGGAGAGCGCTGCTCCCCCTCGGGCATCACCGTCCATCTTGGTGAGGATCACCCCCGTCAGGCCCAACGCCTCGTCGAACCCTTCGGCAATCTTCACCGCCTCCTGACCGGTCATGGCGTCGGCCACCAGGAGAATCTCCTGGGGCTCGAGGTCCCCCTTCAACCGGCGCAACTCATCCATCATCGGCTCGTCGATCTGCAGCCTCCCGGCCGTATCGACAATCAGGACCGACCTACTGTCCCGTCGGGCGACCTCGACGGCCGCATTTGCCACCGCTACCGGGTCGCTGCCCGGCTCACCCGCTGGGTTACCTGACGGGCTACCCGACGGGCTACCCGACGGGCTACCCGACGGGCTACCCACTGGGTCACCCACGTGGACCGGCACGCCGATCTGTTCACCCAGCGTAACCAGCTGGTCCACCGCAGCCGGCCGATACAGGTCACAAGCCGCCAACAACGGCTTCCGGCCCTCCTTGGCCAACCGCTTCGCGAGCTTCGCCGCAGTGGTCGTCTTACCCGACCCCTGAAGGCCCACCATCAAAAAGACGGTGGGCACCGACGAAGCCCAGTGCAGCGTGGGCTTACCCTCACCCAGCAGATTCGCAAGCTCGCCATGGACGATCTTGACGATCTGCTGTCCCGGAGACACGGCCTTCACCACCTGCTCCCCCAGCGCACGCTCCTGCACGCGCTGGAGGAACTCCCGCGTCACCTTGTAGTTGACGTCGGCCTTGAGCAGCACCCGCCTGACCTCACGGAGCCCATCCTTGATCATGGGCTCAGTCAGGATACCCCGCTGTCGAAACTTACCGAGAGCGCTGTCCAGCTTCTTGCCGAGTTCATCGAACATCGGCGACCGATCCTCCTCTTACGCGACCCAACCCACTCACCTCACTACCAGGTACGGACGAGGTGGATGCGACAAAGCTTTGAAAGATAAGAGTTCCGCCGGGCGGCCTCAACGGGTGCACGGAACCGGAATGCCCTCGGCGACTACACTCGAATGATCTGGCTACGGCGCGTGCCCACCGAGACCATCTGCACGGGCGTGCCCGTGAGTGCCTCGATGCGATCCAGATAACGGCGCGCGGCGGTAGGCAGATCTTCCAGCGAGCGAGCATCCTCCGTGGACTCCTGCCATCCGGGAAGCGTCTCGTAGACCGGCTCCACGACGTCCAGCTGCCAGGTATCCGCTGGGAACTCTTCCACTAGCCCGTCTGGGGTCCGGTAGGCGGTCGCGACGGAAATCTCCGGGAGCGTGTCGAGGACATCGAGCTTGGTCACGGCCAACCCGGTCAGCCCATTCACCCGGGCGGCGAGCCGCGCGAGCACGGCATCGAACCAACCGCACCTCCGGGGCCGCCCCGTCGTGGCGCCGAACTCGCCGCCGAGGGCTCGGACCTTCTCGTCCATGGCTTCATCGAACGCGGTAGGCAGCGGGCCGTTTCCGACCCTCGTCGTGTAGGCCTTCACCACCCCGATGACCGTGTCGATCGCGGTGGGCCCGATGCCCGAACCCGTGGCGGCCCCGCCGGCAGTGGTGTTGGACGAGGTGACGAACGGATAGGTACCGTGATCGAGGTCCAAGGCCGTGCCCTGAGCTCCCTCTAAGAGGACTCTCTTCCCTGCCTGAAGCGCCTGTACGATCTCCAAGCCGGTGTCGGTGGCCAGTCCCCTCAAGCGCTTACCGGCGGCGAGAGCGGCTTCAACGGCCGAATCGAGTTGATCGTCGCAGTCGCCTCCCATGGACGCGATACGCTCTCGAGCTCGCTCGACGCCTTCTTCGACAAGGGTCTGAACGCGCTCGGAGTTGGCCAGGTCGGCGACCCGCAGACCCCGCCGGCCCGCCTTCTCCTCATAGGCGGGCCCGATGCCGCGCCCCGTGGTCCCGATCTTCTGTGTCGCCTGATCTTCCAGGGCGCGATCGAGAGCTCGGTGATATGGCATGAGAAGATGAGCACGCTGGCTGACCCCGACTCTACCGTCGAGATCGATGCCCCGTTCGGCCAGATCGTCATACTCCTCGAAAAAATCGAGCACATCGAGCACGACACCGTTGCCGAGCAGGCATCGCTTGTCGGCGTGCAGGATGCCGGAGGGAATCTGATGCAGAACGAACTGGTCGTCGCCGACGTGAACGGTATGACCGGCATTCGCGCCACCCTGGTAGCGAGCTACCAGGTCCGCTTCCTCAGCCAGAACATCGACGATCTTGCCCTTGCCTTCGTCACCCCACTGGCAGCCGACCACCACCAGGCAGCGTCCATCTATACCACCTTCGGACACATCAGGACTTTCTGTATTGAGTAGGCCTCGAAGAGCCTAACGGACATGAAAAAAAGCCCATTCTCGGGGGAATGGGCTCTGGGCGGTGCATCCTTTGGTGAAAGCTAGATCGACCGAGGGATCGGGTCAACGCGCATACAGGTCCCGGGGCACTCGAGACGCCGTATCGGACGGATCAGAAGGAACGTCCGATGAAGAGATAGAAGGTGTCGGAGCCCGAAGTCGCCCTCCCATACGCCAAGAACAGCGGGCCCAACAGCGTCTCCATCGCGACGAACACGCTCCCTCCGCCCTTCAGCTCGTCGAATCCCCCCTCGTCTGGTTCCGACCACGCGTTGCCGGTCTCGAGTGAGAACCCGATGTGTAGGTCGCCGCCGGCCGGCGTCGTATTGAGCGTGGCCATGTTCCGTCGAAAAGTGGCTCGAGCCAGAGCGTAACGGTTTCCCACGAGCTGGCGTGGTCGCAGCCCGGACAGCTGTTGGAACCCACCCAGGGCAAAATCGTGGTGCACAGGTAGGTCAGAGCTGAAAGCCGTGCCGAATCGTCCCTCCAGGACCATGGTGTTCCGACCCTTCGAGAGCGCCGTCAGCGCCGCGACTTCCAGGCGGGTGTACGTGGGATCGGCCCCCAACGCCTCAGCGGAGCGATACGCCTCGACCCTACCCCAGCTCCCGCTCGTGGGGAACGACGCGTCGTCCAGGAGATCGACGGAGAATCGAGCCAGAACCGCGCCGACATCGGCGCTGAGATCCGACTCTGGCGTCTCGTCGGCATCTCTTTCCTCCACTCGCCCACCGACGAGCTCGACCCGAAACTCACCCCAGTCCTGCCACTGGGCTCCGAGGGCGATGGCCGCGTGGAGTTCCCGGACTCCTCGACTCACCTCACCCGCTCCGAGCACGGCGACCTCCAGGGACTCCTCCTGATAATCCAAGCGGGGAGCGATGAAGAATCGACCGCCCACGTCGATGGGCTGAAAGAGCTCGACCTGTGCCCCCTGAGCCTCGCCGAGACGAACCTCGAACAGAAGCTCGCCCCCGCGACCGTTGAGTTGGGTCTGTCGGTGGGTCGCCAGAATCGTGAAGCTACTGCGTCCACGCTCCAGGTCGTTTCCGAACGCCATGCCGAAGTACATCAGACCCGGACCCCACGGCTTCTCGGTCACCTCTACCAGCAGCCCGTTGGTGTCACCTTCCTGAACCAGGCTGTAGTCCACTCCCTGGTAGAGCCCCATGGCGAAGACACGGTTGAGGGCACGCTCAAGCGTCTCGGCCATCAGGGGTTCCCCCGCCGAGAGCCCTAGTCGCCCGCGGAGCGCGTCCGAGCTCATGCGCTCCGCTCCCTCGATGCGGACAAAGTCGAGCGTCTGAGGGCGTTCCTCCACACGAGTCCGGCCGTCCTTGCACGCCTGGTAGGCTTCACGGCTCAGGCTCCACTGAGTCAGGTCCTCGCCGGCGGCCCGAGCAACCTCGACCCCCGCGGCGAATGTGGCAGTCAGAGAGCGGAAGTCGGTGATCGGCACTGCGGCCACGTCCGGGCTGAGCAGCACGTCGCGTCCAGGCACCAGAGCCTCTCGTTGTGGCACCGTGTTCTGGAGCGTAGAGATGCGGAACGTCTGCATCGAGACCTCGATAGCGCTTTCGAGCTCGTCCGCGTCGTACAGCGGAGGTGTCAGGTCCACTGCGATCACCACGTCGGCGCCCATGGTACGCACCACGTCCACCGGCAGGTTGCGCACCAGCCCTCCGTCCACGAGCACTTGCCCCTCGACCTCGACGGGAGAGAACGCCCCGGGGATCGGCATGCTGGCTCGAATCGCAGTCGACAGGTCGCCCTGATCGAGTACGACAATTTCTCCGGTCACGAGATCCGTAGCGACGGCTACGAAGGGAGTGGGAAGCTCCTCGAAGGATCGCACGTGTGCTACGGGCAGCGTTGCCGACCGAAGCGTCAATTCTACGTTCTGTCCGGTGACGATCCCGGTGGGGAACCGGAATTCCCCTCCATTGAAGCCGACCTCGAGCCGAGAAGGAACCCGCAGGTCGGTACTCTTGAGACGGAACGGCTGGTGACGTCTCGGCGGTCGGTCAGAAAGCAGATCCTGCCAGTCGAGCGACTCTAGAAACACCTTCAGGTCCGGCACGCCCATACCTGAGGCATAGAGCCCGCCGATGGCGGCACCGATGCTCGTACCCGCAATGAAGTCGACCGGGATCCGAAGCTCTTCGAGGACCTCGAGAACTCCGACGTGGGCCCCTCCCTTGGCTCCGCCACCGCCGAGGACGAGGCCGATCTTCGGGCGCGACGCATCGGCCGCTACATCGGAAGACGGACTCGGCTGCTGGGCCAGCGCGGTCGTAGCCAACATCGCCGCCGCGATCATGGTCAGGAGCGCGCAGGCTCCTGCTCTGGGGACCGAGGCCCGTGATGTGGGAAACGCCAAACCGGGTGACCTACGTAGAGGAGCCCGTCGTTACGGTCAGTCCGGCGCGATCCAACACCTTGACGACATTGTCTTGCCGATGGTCCGGGAGCGGCTGGAGAGGCGAGCGCGGATCGCCGCCTCGCATGCCGAGGAGATCCATGGCCACCTTCAGGCCCGGCACGCCCATGCCACCCACGATCTCCTTGTGGACCGGACCCACCACCTCCTGGAGGCGTCCGGCTTCGGCGGAATCGCCGGCCACATAAGCCGCGTGAATGGCCGCGGAACGCCCGGGCGCCACGCAGGCCACGGCCAAGATGCCACCCACCGCACCCAACTCGAGTCCACCGTAGAAGGCCGCTCCACTGCCCACGAGGACCTGGAAGTCGTCCTGCGCCCGCGACACCACCTCGCCTACCAACTCGAGGCTGCCGCGCGAGTCCTTCATTCCGATGATGTTGTCCACCTTGGACAGATCGGCCAAGAGGTTCGTAGAGAACTCGAGGGTGCTCAAATGGAGCGGCACCTGATACACGATGACCGGAATCTGAGAAGCCCTGGCGACCGCTCGGTAGTGATCCAGGAGGGCGGAGTCGGTCATCGCGCCGCGGTAGAACGCCGGAGGCTGGACGAGTACCGCATCGGCCCCCGCTTCTGCGGCGACATCACAGCGCCGGATGGTGGCCCGCGTGGACTCGGCCCCTGTGCCGGCCAGCAGCAACCGGTCGTCCGGGATCACGTCCCGGGCGCCCTCCAGGCAGGCCAAGCGCTCGTCTTCCTCGAGCAAGAGGGCCTCCCCCGTGGAGCCACCGACCAGGATGCCTCGAATGGGGTGGGTCAGCCAACTCCTGAAGTTCGCTCGGAGGCCTACGAGATCGACCTCGCCGGTTACGGGATCGAACGGTGTTGTGCAGGGGATGAGTACTCCTGACAGGTCCACGCTCATGAGCTGAACATCCCCGCGCCGCTCGGATCGCCGCCTCCTGGCACGCCACCGGCGTGACCGCTGCCCGGCCCGCCGAGAATGTTCATCTTGAGGTCGAAGTCGCTGGGGCTGTTGGCCGCCGCCTTTCCGACCTCGAACGTGATCTGCCCGCTGCTCACGAGCTCCATGAGGTGCTGATCGAATGTCTGCGAGCCGTACTGCTCCCTACCATCGGCGATCAGGTCGTGGATCTCGTCCATGCGTTCCGTATCCAAGATGCAGTCACGGATGGTCCCGGTAACGCGCATGACCTCGGCAGCCACGACCCGTCCCTCTCCGTCCACCGTAGGCACCAGACGCTGGCTGACCACGGCCTGAATCGAGTCCGCCATACGAACCCGGATCATGTCCTGCTCCTCGGGCGCGAACACGGCGATCATCCGAGAAAGCGTCTGGACCGCGTTCTTCGTGTGAACCGTCGAAATGACCAGGTGTCCGGTCTCGGCCGCCTTGAGGCCCGTATCGATGGTCTCCTTGTCGCGCATCTCACCGATAAGCAGCACATCGGGATCCTGGCGTAGGGCAGCCCGCAGCCCGGTCGAAAACGATTCCGTATCGGAGCCGACGTCGCGCTGTGTGACGGAAGAGTTGAGGTCTCGGTGAAGAAACTCGATGGGGTTCTCGAGCGTGACGATGTGGCTTCTTCATGTTGCGGTTGATGTAGCCGATCATGGCCGCCATGGTGGAGCTCTTACCGCTCCCCGTCACGCCGGTCACGAGGACCAACCCACGCTCGGTCTTGGAGATCGTCTCGAGAACCTCGGGCAGCCGTAGATCCGCGAAGGTCGGGATCTCGATGGGGATGATCCGCATCACGATGCCGAAGACACCCCGCTGCCTCAAGATGTTCACGCGGAAGCGGCCCAACCCGGGAAGGCCCCAGGAGCAATCGTAGTCCATGATCTCGTCGATTCGGTCCCGATCACGCTCGTGGGGGATCAGCTTCAGGGCGAACTCCTGAACCTGGGCATGGGAGCTCTTCTGATCCGTAAGTGGTGTCAGTTCTCCGTGTAGGCGGGCCCGGACGAAGTCACCAGCCTTGATGTGGATGTCGCTGGCCCCATCCTCGATCGCCTTCTTGAACATCTCATTCATCGACGCATCACCTTGGACAAATCCTGTTGCAGGGTTCTATCGCAAAGTAGGGGCGTTCCGTCACCGGCGAAATCGCCTTGTCACCCCCCGGCGGTCATCGGGCTCAAAGAGCCGACGGCCAATCGATCCCCATGCTGTGGCGAGCGTGGGACAGCGTTTCGCTCGCGAGCGATCGCGCGTGTGCGGCTCCGGCCACGAGAACGTCCCGCACCTCGTCTCTGTGCTCCTGGTAGTAGAGGGACCTCTCGCGAATGGGTGCGAAGGCTTTCGCGATGCTGTCGGCGAGGATGCGTTTGCAGTCCACGCAGCCTCGTTGCGCGGTCCGGCACTGCTCATCGATGTCGGGGATCATGTCGGCATCCGTGAGCATCTTGTGTAGTGAGAACACGTTGCAGACCTCGGGACGGCCCGGATCGTCGCGCCGGATGCGCTGGGGGTCCGTCACCGCCGTTCTGACCCTAGCCCAGATCTCTTCTTCATCGGCCAGAATCGGCACCGTGTTGTCCAGCGACTTGCTCATCTTGGCCACGCCGTCCAGGCCGATGACCTTCCCCACCTCGGGGATGATCGCCTCGGGCTCGGGAAAGTAGTCGCCATAACGCGCGTTCCACTTCCGGGCGATGTCGCGGGTCAGCTCCAGATGCTGTCGCTGATCTTCACCCACGGGCACGGCGTCGGCCCGATAGATGAGAATGTCGGCCGCCTGCAGCACGGGATAGTTGAGCAGCCCGGCAGGGATCGACTCGAACTTGGCCGACTTGTCCTTGTACTGAGTCATCCGCTCCAGGTCGCCCACGGGCGCCACCGTGTTGAAGAGCCATTGCAGCTCCAGGTGCTCGGGCACGTCGGACTGGACGAAGATCGTGCAGCGCTCGGGATCGAGGCCTACGGCGAGCAGGTTGATGGCCGCGTCGACCGTACGAGCCGGCAGGTCGGCGGGATCCCCGTCCCCGAGGATGGCGTGTTGGTCCACGATGGCGTAGAAGCACTCGTACTCGTCCTGCATGTGTACCCACTGCCGGAGGGCCCCGAGATAGTTCCCCAGGTGAACCCCGCCGGTGGGCTGAATACCGCTGAGTACCCGCTTACGTCGGGTGGCCGTGTTGAGATCGTTCATCGCGTAACTTACGTACGCCCCGAGATAATGTGAATCTTACCACACCGCCTGCGGCCACACCGACCCGACGCCGATGACCGATCTTCTCGAAACCGCTCTGGAGACCGCACGTCTGGCTGCCGACGCCGCCGCCGAAGTCCACCTGGCTCACGGCACCTCCGTCACGGTGGCCGACGCCACCGAGAAGGGCCGCGCCGACTACGTGTCCGCCACCGATCTCGCGGCGCAGGAGGCGTGTCTCTCGATCATCCGGGATCGTCATCCCGAGCACGCGATCATGGCCGAAGAGGATGCGGGGGACCGCCCTGCGGTCGCTCGGTCCGACCACCCGGTGTGGGTCGTGGACCCTCTGGACGGCACGGCGAACTTCCTCCACAACCATCCCATGTACGCCGCCTCGGTGGCCCTCGCCGTCGACGGAGCTCCGGTCGTGGGGGCGGTATCATGTGCGCCCTCGGGCGAACGTTGGTGGGCCGCTCGCGGGCGTGGAGCTTGGAAGGACGGACTCGCCATCGGGGTCTCGCCGGTCACCGACCTCCGCCATGCACTGGTCGGTACCGGCTTTCCGTTCAAGAGCGAGTCTCTGCTCGAGGAGTACGCCGGCCAACTCGTCCGAGTGCTCGCGTCCACGGGTGGGGTGCGTCGGGGCGGGGCGGCCACGCTGGACCTCTGCTACGTGGCCGAGGGAAGGTTCGACGCGTTCTGGGAGCTCTTCCTGAATCCGTGGGACTTCGCGGCGGGGTGGGTGATTATCGAAGAGGCCGGCGGGGTCACGAGCCGTGTGGCGGGAGAGCCGCTTTCCGTGTCACCGGGAAGCCTCATGAGCGCCAACTCACCGGCCATGCTCGAGGCGATCTCGGGGCTCCTGGAATAGGAAAGCGGGCCCGGATGTCTCCGGACCCGCCACATCTGCTCGAGACTTCGAGTGGAACGATGTCCTACTTACCGCCCTTGATCGCGATGGTGCGGCTCTTGGCCTCCGCGGCCTTGGGCATCCGCACGGTCAGGATGCCGTTGGCGAAGTCGGCCTTGATGTCGTCCGTAACGACCGACTTGGGAAGCGTGAAGGCCCTTTGGAAACTTCCGTAACGACGCTCCCAAACGTGGAAGCTGGACCTGTCGTCCCCCTCCTCGCGCTCCTCGCTGACCTCCTCGCTGAGCTCCTCGCTGAGCTCCTCCCGCTTCTCGCCGCGGATGGTTAGAATATTGTTCTCGATTTCGAGACGGACATCCTCTTCGGCCATGCCCGGCAGCTCGGCAGTGAGGATGAGTTCCTCCACTCCCTCCTCGACGTTCACTGCGGGAAACCACGATCCAGTCGGTTTCGGGGTATCCCAAGGCCCGTCGAAAAGCCGCGGAAGGCGATTCGTAAAGCCCGTGAACTCGGGCCAGGACGAGAGGGCTCGCCGGGGGCTGCGCCGGTGGGTGTATCTCATGATTGCCATCGGAGTACTCCTTTAGATCGGAATGGTGCGACATGGTGGTGCGCTATCGGCGGGGTGGCGGTCCTCAGCCTCTCCAAGGGAGTGCGACGGACCTCCGATTACCACGGATCACGGTTGCATGATGCGTGCCAACGCCAGCAGGTGAAAAGCTGCCAAATGTACATGCACCAATGACTTACAGAAACGGAAAGACGCCGTTTTGGCGCCTTTTCACGGTCTGTGGCTGCCAATTTGGCAGTGGTGGAGACCCGTGATGCGGGGTCCGGCCCGCTCCTTGCACTTGAGAGGGGCGGCGGGGCGGCCCCAGAGGCGGTGGGCAGCGCAAATCTGACGAACGAATGGAGACCAGAAGGTGGATGATCGGATCACGGTAGGAGTCCTGGGCGCGACGGGTACGGTCGGCCAGAGCCTCATTCGGCTCCTGGACGGGCACCCGTGGTTCCGTCTGGCCGAGGTGAGCGCCTCTGCTTCGTCGGCGGGCCAGACTCTGGGCGAGCGGGTACCGGGCGCGGCGCTGCCTCCCGAGGCCGCCACTCTGCCCCTGGGCGAGCCGGACTCGAAGTGGGAGTCGCCCATCCTGCTGTCCGCCCTTCCATCGGGGGCAGCCCACGAGACGGAACAGCGCTTGGCCGAGGCCGGGCACGTGGTCGTGAGCAACGCTTCGGCACATCGGATGCGTGCCGACGTGCCGCTCCTGATCCCCGAGGTCAACGCCGATCACCTCGATATGGTGGATGGCCAGCCTTGGGACGGCGCGCTGGTCACCAACCCCAACTGCGCGGTTGCGGGCCTCGCGCTGGCTCTGGCTCCCTTGCACGAGACGTTCGGCGTCCAACGCGTCGTCACCACGTCATTCCAAGCCATCTCGGGAGCGGGTACGCCGGGCCCCCCGGCCGGAAGCCTTCTGGACAACGTCCTGCCCTTCATCAAGGGCGAAGAAGAGAAGTTGGCCGAGGAGCCTCAGAAGATCCTCGGGAGCGTACGCGAGGGCGTGTTGTCCGAGGCCGAGTTCGCGGTGAGCGCATCGTGCACCCGAGTGTCCGTGTCGGACGGGCACCTCCTGTCGGTCTCGGTGTCCCTCACCGGCGGACCCTCGCCCGAACAGGTCACGGCAGCCTTGCGGGGGTTTCAGGCTCCCGAGGTCGCAAGGAATCTTCCCACCTCACCCGAACAGGTCATCCAGGTCATGTCCCAGGAGGATCGGCCACAGCCGAGACTCGATCGGGATCTAGGCCGCGGGATGACCGTGACCGTGGGTCGGGTGCGGCGGTGTGAGGTGCTGGACGTGAAGTTCTTCGTCCTGGCTCACAACCTGGTACGCGGTGCAGCGGGTGCGGCGCTCCTGAACGCCGAGTTGTGCAGGGCCGCAGGTGTGACGGAGGGTGTGCGATGACCGACCGACCGGCGCTCACCGATACGGACCTCTGCGCAGATCCGTCGGCACGGGTAGGTGCCGAGCCTTCGGTGGGTTCTGCCACAGGGCTGCCCACCGGGTCCGCGACCGGGGCTCTCCGTGTCCACAAGTTCGGAGGGACTTCGGTGGACGGAGCCGAGCGGCTCCGGGCTCTGGCGGAGATCATTCGGCTACAGGACGATGCCGCCGTTGTGGTCGTGTCCACCATGGCCGGCGTCAGCAACGAGTTGAGTGGGCTGGCTGCAGGGTCGGACGACGTTCACGACAGGCCAGGTCCCGCCGAGGTCGTGGAACGTCTGCGCCGCCGGCACCAGAGTGTCTTGCTCGAGTTGACCGCCCAAGGCCCCGAGCGCACCGCGACGGCCACCCGCATCGATCACATCCTGGACCGGGTGGCGACGCTTCTCCCCGCGGCGCCCGGTGCGGATCGGCTGCAGTTGAGGGACCAGCTCATGGCTGCCGGAGAGGACCTCACGGTCGAGTTGACGGTGGCGGCGCTCGAGGCCGGCGGCGTACGGGCCGTCGCCATGGATGCGCGCAGCGTCGTGTGGACCGACCCCGGGTTCGGCGCTGCCATCCCCGACGTCGACGCCATCGGGCGGTTGGCTCCCGAGCGGATGCGACCCCTGCTCGACGCGGGCACGGTGCCGGTAGTCCAGGGCTTCATCGGGAGCGAGGCCGGTGGAAGCACCACGACCCTCGGCCGGGGAGGATCGGACTTTACGGCGGCGCTTCTCGGAGCGGCCCTGAACGCATCGGAGGTGGTGATCTGGACCGATGTGGACGGGATGTACTCCGGAGATCCCAAGCTGGTGCGCTCGGCGGAGGCGCTGCCCGAGGTCGGTTTCGGAGAGGCGGTCGAGCTGGCCTATTTCGGGGCCCCCGTCATCCACCCGGCGGCGGTCAAACATGCGATCGCCCGAGGCGTGCTTCTGCGGATCAAGAACACCTTCAAGCCGGACGGCCAAGGCACCCTGATCCACTTCGATCGACGGGACACGGCGGCATTCGCGGCCGTGGCCCACAAGACCGACGTGGCACTGATCGAGGTGCGGGCGTTCCCCACGGCCATGGCCTACGGATTCCTGGCGCGGGTGTTCGCCGTGCTGGCGAGCCACCGCGTGCCGGTGGATCTGGTGGCCACGTCCCACAGCAGCACGGCCTTCACGGTGGATCGGGACCAGGAGCTGAGCGAGGTTCGGCGAGCTCTGTCGGTGTTCTCCGAGGTCGAGGTGACCGAAGACGTGTCCACCGTCACCGTGGTGGGCCGGGGGCTCCTTCGCGAACCCGGACTCGACGCCCTGGTGTTCTGGGCCATCGAGAAGACACCGGTCTACCTGATCTCGCAGGCATCCGACGTGAGCATCAGCTTCGTGGTCGATGAAGTCGATGCGCCCGAACTGGTCCGCAAGCTCCATCTGTCGCTCATCGAGCTCCGTAGGTTTGGGGACCCCGCGCCATGAGCGTGACCCTTTGAACAGAAGGACGATGACAGAGATTACGGACGAATAGAAAACCAGAAGAAGACGTAGAGGAGGAGAGCAAGATGGACGCCAATCACCTGGGGGGTGTCGGTGTGGCACTGGTCACACCCTTCCAAAAGGACGGATCCGTGGACACGGAGGCCCTACATCGCCACGTGGACTTCCAGATCGACAACGGTGTGGGGGTCATGGTGCCGTGCGGTACCACGGGAGAGAGTGCCACGCTCGATGCGGACGAGCAGGCCCTCGTCGTGCGTACGACCGCGGGCGCCGCCCGTGGTCGGGTACCGGTGCTGGCAGGAGCGGGCGGCAGCGACACGGCCGACGTGATCCGCCGGGCCCGGGCGGCACGAGACGCGGGTGCGGACGGCATCCTCTCCGTGAGTCCGGCCTACAACAAGCCCAGCCAACGGGGGCTCGTCGAGCATTTCCGTGCCGTGGCTGCTGCGGTGGACTGCCCGGTCGTCGTGTACAATGTGCCCGGCCGTACGTGCTCCAACATTCTCCCCGAGACGGTCCTGGCTCTCACGAAGGTGGACAATATCGTGGGGGTCAAAGAGGCCTCCGGCGACGTGAACCAGATCATGACGATCATCAGGGAGCGGCCCGAGAATTTCCTGGTTCTGGCGGGGGACGACAGCCTGGCTCTGCCCCTCATCGCGGCGGGCGCCGACGGGGTGATCTCGGTGGTTGCCAACGAGGCACCGGCCCTGATGTCCCGCCTGGTGGACGCGGCCCTCCGCGGCGACTACGACGAGGCGCGCACGCTCCACTACGACCTGCTTCCCCTCATGCAGGCCAACTTCGTCGAGACGAGTCCCGTACCGGTGAAGGCGGCCCTCGAGATGATGGGGCGGCTCGAGGCGAGGTACCGCCTTCCTCTCGTGCCCCTCGACCCCGCGAACGAGGCGTGCATCCGCCACGCCTTGGCAGAGGCCGGCGTCCTGGAAACGGAGTTGGTCAGTTGAGCGTGGATATTGCGACGCTCGAGGCCACGATCGAGCGCCTGGCCGGATCGGATCCGGGATACGACATCGAGGAGGCCCGGGCGGCCGCCAAGCAGCTTCTAGAAGCTCTGACCCGGGGCGAGGTGCGCTCGGCCCGCAAGATCGACGGTGAGTGGCGGGCCGTGGAGTGGGTAAAGAGGGGAATTCTGCTGGCGTTTCGTGTCGGCAAGACCCGGGAGTTCCCCGCTGGCCCGTCCCCATTCTACGACAAGGACACCCTTCCGCTCCGGGATACGCGGGGGGTCGAGGAGAACATCCGGATCGTGCCGGGGGGGAGCTCGGTGCGCTCGGGTGCATACCTGGGAGAGAACGTGATCATCATGCCACCGGCGTTCGTAAACATCGGAGCCTATGTGGGCCGTGACACCATGATCGACTCCCACGCCCTGGTGGGTTCGTGTGCCCAGGTGGGTGAGCGGGTCCATCTGAGCGCCGGAGCGCAGTTGGGCGGCGTGCTGGAGCCGGTGGGACTGAGGCCGGTCGTCGTGGAGGACGACGCCATGATCGGCGGCAACGTCGGCGTTTTCGAGGGGACTCTCGTGGAAGAGCGGGCTGTGCTGGCTCCCGGCGTTCAGCTCACCTCTTCAACCACGGTATACGACCTGGTGCAGGGCGAGACCTACCGAGGTGCTCGGGACCGGCCTCTCACCATCCCCGCCGGTGCCGTGGTCGTGCCGGGCTCGCGAGCCGTATCAGGTGACTTCGGCCGGGAGCACGGGATTCACCTGTACGCAGCAGTAATCGTGAAGTACCGAGACGCGTCCACCGACGCAGCCACGGCCCTCGAAGACGCGCTTCGATGAGCTAGTGTCCTGTCCCAGAAATACGCTGACATTCGTGGACCGCTGCATCCACCCTGGCCGCGTTGTTCCTCCTCGAAATAGCTGTGCTATTCCTCGTCGTCTCGCCTTGCCAGGGCGGCGCTTCGGTCCCCTCGGTGTGACACCGTATTTCTGGGACAGGACACTAGCACACTAGCGCGGGTCAGTTTCCCGACTCGCCCTCCACGGACTGACGGGCCAAGTCGGCGGCCCCCCGGGCGGCGTCCACCACACGGTCGCGAGCCTGACAGAGGAGACCTCCGATGGCCACCGAAACCCGCTGCCGGAGCGGTCCGCCCTCATCGATGAGCCCACCGGTGAGTGCCACGGCGGGACGGCCCGGCCAGGGGCCTAGACGCTTCACCACGGTGAGGACGTGGGCCGCCAGGTCTTCAACGGCGTTCTCGACAATCGCCCCAGCCACCTCGTCACCTGATTCGGCCTGGCCACAAATGATGGGAACCAGAGCCGCCACCTCCGCTTTGTTGGCGGTGGCGATCCAGGCGATCAGGCCCTCGGGACGGTCCACCCCGAGTACGTCCAGAATCGGATCTCGGAGTCGCGTCTCCATGCTGCGGCCGTCCTCCCCCCGCACCAGCGCCCGCAGGGCCGCCATGCCCATCGCGTATCCACTCCCTTCATCTCCGAGCAGATCGCCCCAACCCCCGACGCTCAGCGAGGAGCCATCCACCCCTCGACCGAGCGCGCTGGAGCCCGTCCCCGAGATGAGCAGGATTCCGGCCTCGGTCCCGAACGCGTCGTGGAAGGCCGCCCGGGCATCCGAATCGATGTGGACAGCCCGAGCGATCCCGGCCTCCTGAAGCGCCTCCCGGACCACGCTCTGGGTCGGATCGTTCCCCGCACCCGCGATCCCGGCCCACAGGACATCGGCCGGAGGGACCGCCCCCGCGTTCCCCATCGCCTGGCGGCAGACATGGGTGATCACTCCGATGGTGGCTCGCGGATTCGCCTGGTCGATCAGCGTGGCCGGTCCCTCGGCGCGCGACAGCTCCTGGCCTCGTGCGTCCACGAGTAGAGCACGGGTCCGGGTGCCCCCTCCATCTACCCCGAGAAAGACCTTCACTCAGCCTCCACGACTGGGGTGTCTGCGGCAGCACGGCCCCCACCCAAGGTCCAGCCCACCACCACCGTGATCGCCGTACCGATGGGCACGAACCAGGGCCAGGCCACCGAGGAGCGAGCGAAAAGCCAGATGGAGGTGACCACGGCGATGCCGGCGATCATTCCAAGGATGACACTGCGCTCGTCTGCGCGGCTGGACCGAACCGCCAAGACGAACGCTCCGAGCAAGCCTCCGTACACCATGGACGCGATGGCAAGAGCGACCTCCACCGCCGTGGTCCCCTCACTGAGGGGAATGAAGAGCACGGCGCCACCGATCAGCAGCCCAGCCCACACGAGAGTGAAGAGTTTTCCGGCTCGGAGCACACGGGCCTCGTCTTCGTCTGCGCCCACCAGTGGCGCCCAGAAATCGTAGGCCGTGGCCGAAGCCAGCGAATTGATGGAGGATGACAGCGACGACATGGCGGCGGCGAACACTCCGGCGATGAGTAGTCCCGTGATACCGGGCGGAAGCACATTCACCACGAAGCTAGCGAAGATCTCGTCTCCCCGGCTGAAGTCCCGACCGCCGTAATAGGCCCACAAGCCCAGTCCCACCAAAAGGAAAAGAGCGAATTGGGCCATGACGACCACCCCACTCCCCACGAGCGCCTTCCGGCTGGAGTCCAGGTCGCGGCAGGTGAGAAGGCGCTGGACGATGAGCTGATCCGTGCCGTGAGAGGCCATGGTCAGGAACCCTCCTCCGAGGACGCCCGCCCAGAGCGTGTACGGGATGGAGAAATCCAGGGACAGGTCGAAGACCGACATCTTCCCCGCCTCACTTGCGCTGGCAACGATCCCCGCCCACCCGCCGGGGACGAGCGTCTGGAGGGCCACGATGGCTACCACCGCTCCGACCAGGTAGAGACCCATCTGCACCGCGTCGACCCAGATGACCGCCTTGATCCCCCCAAAGTACGTGTAGACCACCGTCATGAGACCGATGACGGCGATGGACACGGGATAGTCCCAGCCGGTGACCAGGGCCAGCGGAATCGCCGTGGCGAACAGTCTCACGGAGTCGGCCAGGAGGCGGGTCACCATGAAGACGGCGGAGGCGAAGCGGCGGGCTCGCCGGCCGAAGCGGCCCTCGAGCAGCGCGTACGCGGTGCTCAGCTCCCCCCGGTAGTAGGACGGCAGGAGAAACGCCGATACCACGACTCTGCCCACCAGATAACCGAAGGTCAGCTGCAGAAATCCCAGGGTTCCCATGTAGGACACCCCGGGAACGCTGAGAAAAGTGAGGGTGCTGGTCTCCGTGGCGACCACGGAGAGCATGACGGCGATCCAGGGCAGCTCCCTGTTGCCCAGAAAGTAGTCGCGGCCGCTGGTCTGTCCCCGTCCCAGCCAGGCACCCCAAGCCGTGATCCCGAGGAGATACAGCAGGAGCACGGAAAGGTCGAGAGACGTGAACGCGCTCACCGGGCAGCGTTCCCGGCGCGGCACCTGGATTCACTCGGCACGGCACCACGTTCCCGGAACAGGACGCTAGGGTTCACGCCGTCTCACATCCCGGTCGGTGATCGCCAGAGCCACCGCATCGTGCACGGCCCGTCGCAGAGCAGCGTGCTTCGAGTTCTCCCGCGTCGGGTTGACCCTGTTGGTCAGCAACACGACGAACAGATCGAGCTCCGCGTCGATCCAGATGGACGTGCCCGTATACCCGGTGTGCCCAAAGGCCCCGGAGGTGAAGTAGTCACCCGCCGAGGACCGTCCACTGGGGGTGTCCCAGCCCAGCGCGCGGCTGGCCGAGTCATCCTGAAGCATGGTGAAGAGTCGCACGGTCGCCTCGGAGACGAGCCGAACGTCCCCGGAAGCTCCTCCGGCGCAGATGGTCCCGTCAGGCGAGGTCGGGCCATTCTCGTCGGCAGCGCCCGGAGCGTCCGATGGCCCACCGGCCCCCACACATCCACCGATCCGGCCCCCGTTCAGCAACATCTGAGCCACGACCGACAGGTCGGACGCCGTCGAAAAGAGCCCCGCATGGCCGGCCACTCCGCCGATGGCATACGCGTTCTCGTCGTGAACCACACCGTGCACATGCACGTTCCGGAAGGACGTGTCCACCTCGGTGGGCGCGATTCGCATCAGAAGCTCGGAGGCCGGACGGAAGCCCGTGTCGGCCATACCCAGGGGACCCCATACGCGACCCTCGAGGAGGGCGTCGAGACTCCGGCCGGTCACCTCTTCGATGATGAACGCGACTGTCATGACCCCGATGTCCGAATACACGGTGCGAGTGCCCGGCGCGTAGTCGAGCGCAAGATCGCCAATCGCGGTCTCGTAGGCGCTCCGGCCCTCCATCTCCAGATAGAAGCGTCGGAAGGGCGGTAGACCGGCACGGTGCAGAAGTAGGTGCCGGACGGTGACGTCGGCCTTGGCCGAATCCCCCCTGCCCCACCACGGCAGATAGTCGACCACTGAAGCGTCCAGATCGAGTCGGCCTTCGTCGACCAGCATCATGGCCGCGGTCGTCGTTCCGACGACCTTGGTCAGAGACGCCAGATCATAGATCGAGTTGCCGTCGGCGAGTCCCGAAGCCGAATCCCAATCCAGGCGCCCGTAGCCCCGGAGCCACACCAGTTTACCGCCGCGGGCCACAGCCACGACCGCCCCGGGGGTCGCCCCGTCGGCGATGGCTTCGGTCACCAGATAGTCCAGCGCCTGAAGTCGGCGCGAACTCATGCCGACCGAGGCGGCGTCTGCCTCCAGCTCGGAGACCGACACTTGGACTCCTGAGGCCTGGGGGGACCCACCCCCGGTCTCCTCACCCACCGCTCTGGTGAGCCCGTCCCCAATCGCATGGAAGGGGGGGATCGAAATGGGCAGGCGTCCGCCGATGGCCGTCTCGCCGAACAGAGCCCGGACCGCCGCCGCCTGCGACACCTCACGGTCCCCCCAGGCGATCAGGTAGGACGGCGCGTCGGGCAGGGCACCCAACAGGTACGGATTTCCGAACGAAGTGACGACCAGGGGACGTTCGCTCCCGATGTCGCGGACAAAGTCGGCCAGCGCGTCCGGGGCGGCGACCTCACCCGCTCCGGCCCGCGGCGGCACATAGGCGCCGACCAGCACCAGGTCGACGCCTCGGGCCGTGATCCGGAGGGAGTCGTACGTCTCTTCCGGAGTATCGGGATCGACACGTACCCGCCGAACGGATGCGACCCTCTCGGACAGAGCCGGATCGAACGCCGTGCCCGCCACCAGATTGTCTGCTCGCGCGTACGTAATGCTCAGGACGCTACGGGTCACGACGGAGTCCACCGGCACGGCACCCCCACGATCCCTGAGGAGGGTCATCGAACGTGCCGCCGCCGTGTCGGCGAACGCCAGGTGAGCGGCGCTTCCCACCACGTCATCGACGGCGTCCAGGTCCACCATCCGCCCCCGATGGAGTCCGGCTCGTGCCTTGGTCTCGAGCACGCGACGAGCGGAGGCACGGACACGATCGGAATCCACCCGTCCGGAGTTCACGGCGGCCACGACTGCGTCGATCGCCTCGGTCACATCGGTCGGCATGAGCAGCACATCGCTTCCGGCCTCCAGGGCCAGCACGGCCAACTCGGCAGTACCGTATCGGTCGGCCAGGGCCCCCATGACCAGGGCATCGGTAAGAAGGAGGCCCTGGAAGCCCATCTCTTCACGAAGGAGCTCGGTCATGAAGCGCGGGTCGAGGGTGGCGGGTGGCCCTGATGTGCCCTGGACGCCGGACACCATCACGTGAGCCGTCATGACCGCGTCTACGCCGAAGTCCACGGCTTCACGGAAGGGCACCAACTCCACGGCGTTGAGCCGGTCCCAGTCCGCCGGAACCACGGGAAGATCCAGATGCGAGTCGGTCCGCGTGTCTCCGTGGCCCGGGAAGTGCTTGGCCGTGGCGAGCACACCCCCCTGGTGCGCCCCCTCGATGTACGCGGCACCCAAGCGCGCCACCGTGGCCGGGTCCTCGCCGAAGGAGCGGGTGTTGATGATCGGGTTGTCCGGGTTCGAGTTGACATCCAACACCGGAGCGAAGTTCAGATGGACGCCGACGGCCGTCGCCTCCACCGCCGTGATGCGTCCATACTCCCGGACAAAACGCTCGTCACCGATCGCTCCAAAGGCCATGGTGGGCGGGAAGCTGGTCCCACCTCCCTGCGGTAACATGGATGGGAGAGCGTAGGAGTGGTTGATCCGCATCCCCGGCCCACCGTTCTCGAAGTCCGAGGTGACGAGAAGGGGGACGCCGGCCCGGGATTGCAATTCGTTGATCTTGGCCGCATAAGAGTGCGGCAGACCGATCGACAGATAGATACCACCGATCTCGTCGTTCTCGACCCACCCGGCCCACTCGAGGAACTCCGGGCTACTGGTGGAGGCATACGATCCCGGCAGCCACTGGATGACGAGCTGGCCCACCTGCTGGCGCAACGTGAGGGATGCCAGCGTCTCGTCCACCCACGCCTGTGCCTCGCCACTGAGTTCCCTGTGTCCGGGGGTGAACACGCCGGAGCGGACGCTGCCCGCGGTCCCCACGACGCGCTCGCCCGGAGCTACAGAGGTGCAGCCACAAGCACACAGAAGGGCCACGACCGCCGAAAGACGAATCGGCCTACCTCCCACGGGCAGGGACCTTCAGCGGAATGTGAATCCCGTCACCCAGCTCGAAGTAGGGGGGCATGCCCGTGGGGGCCCTGCCGGCGACCTCGATGCTACCGAAGAGAGCCGAAGCCGCGGCACGCTGGCTCACCGGGGCCGAGCTCCACGCCACCAAATACGCTTGGGCATCGGGGAATTCCGAGATCAGGTAAGGGTTCCCGAAGCTGATCACGACGTGCGTGATCCTCTCTCTCGCCAGCATGTTTACGAACTCCACCGTCGCATCGGGCAGCTCCACCCGACCGGCAAAGTTCGAGTAGACCGAGACCACCACCAGATTCGAGCGATGCGACCGTCGCTCGAGGTCCTCGTAGACGGCGTCGTTGCTGCGATCGTCCACCCGCGTCGTGACCAGGCGTGGGTACGTCTCGCGGAGACGGGCGCCGAAGTAGCGGCTCGCCAAGACGTCGGTGCGAGACCGGAACGTCACAGACATGACACGCGCCGTCCTGGTGCCCAGAAGGGGCAGTAGGTCCCGCTCGTTTCGGAGAAGCGTGATGGAGCGCTCGGCAACCTCTTGTGCAATGCGTGTGTGCTCCGGGATTCCCACCACCTGGGGGACCCCCTCGAGCGGCACCTCGCGCTCTTCGTGGAGACCCATCTCTTCTTTCAGCCGGAGCAACTTGGTGACCGACCGTTCGATCCGGGATTCAGGGATCCGTCCCTCACGCACGGCGCGGAGGATCGCGTCGATGGCCTGCTTGACGTCGGGGGGCATGAGGATCAACATCGGCCCCCGCCAACACGGCCATCACCGATGCCTCGCCGCGCGGATAGAGCCGGTTCACGGCGCTCATGTCCATGGCGTCGGTAAAGACGATCCCGTCGAAGCCCATGTCCGAGCGGAGCAACTCATCGAGCACCTGTCCGGACAGGGTGGACGGTAGGAACCCGCCGCCGAGGCCCGGGACGGCGATATGGGCAGACATTATACCCCTTATTCCCGCATCGATCGCTGCCCGGAAGGGCACGAGCTCCACCGAGTCCATGCGCGCCCGCTCGACTCGGATGATGGGCAACGCCAGGTGGGAGTCAACCTCCGTGTCCCCGTGTCCCGGGAAGTGCTTGCCCGTGGCGACCACTCCGTTGTCCTGGAGCCCTCTAACGAACGAGACCCCCATGGCCGCCACCGCATCGGGATCCTCCCCGAACGAGCGGATGTTGATGATGGGATTGTCGGGGTTGTTGTTGACGTCCAGCACGGGCGCGAACGGAAGGTGGACGCCCATCGCACGGGCCTCCAGCGCGGTGACGCGCCCCATCTGGTACGTGTAACTCGGATCACCCGTCGCCCCGAAAGCCATCGCGGAGGGGAACATCGTCGCCCCGCCGAGAGCGATGTTGGTGGGCACGTGCACCGCCCCCCAGAACCGGAAGCCGGCCCCCGTTTCTAGGTCGACCCCGACAAGGAGCGGATACTTGGAGTGCCCTTGCAGATCGTTGAGCTTTACCGCCACATCGGTGGGAACGCCCACCGACATGATCACCCCACCCACACCCTCCTGTTCGATGACGTCCACGATGCGATCGTGGCTCTCCGTGCCTTCGGGAGCGAAGTTGCCCAGGACGAACGGCATGATCATCTGGGCGATCTTCTCCCGGAGAGTCATCTCGTCGAGAAGCCGCTCGGGCCAGGAGAGAGCCGGTCGCACGGTGGCCGTCTGCCCGCGGGCCGGTCTTGGAGAGGCCTCTGACGTCGTCTCCCGCTCTGCCGAGGCGGCAGGCCGATCCTGGAGAGGCGTCAAGTTCTCAGCGGGGCCGGCGCTCGCCCCTGAGCAGGCCGACACGAGAATCACCAGGATCCAGAGGCTTCCCGCCGGGTTACTCAGGGTGGATCGGGGCGTGCTCCGGATGTGCATCTAGTGAGCTCAGCGACCTCGATGTTGGGCAGAAAGAGCAGCCGAAGTGCGGATCGGAGAGCAAGTTATGGAGATGTCGAGGGTGCCACAATCCTGGCTCATAACAGCCTTCCTCATGTGCGTGGCCTGTGGTTCGGATGCCGACGCCGGCAGCCTCGATACACCCGGGACCGCCGATTCCTTATACCGGAGTACCCCCGGCGAGTTCGGTCCCGTGCGCCCCGGCATTGAGGTGCTTCTCGAGGACTCGCTCCATCTGGTGGCCGGAAGGCGGGTGGGACTCATCACCAACCAGACCGGTGTGGACGCGTCGGGACGTACTTCGATTGATCGACTCTTCGAGCATCCCGGCGTGGAGTTAGTGGCCCTCTTCACGCCGGAGCACGGGATTCGCGGAGACGCCGATCCCGGTGAAGTGGTGGATGACGAAGTCGATCTGGCGACGGGACTGCCGATTTACTCGCTCTACGGAACCGTCCGGAAACCGACCCCTGAAATGCTCGAAGGGATCGAGGTGCTCCTGACCGATTATCAGGACATCGGAGCCCGATACTGGACCTACGTTTCCACCATGACTCTGGCCATGGAGGCGGCTGCCGAGCGGGGCCTTCCCTTCATTGTCCTGGACCGCCCCAACCCGATCGGTGGAGCGACACAGGGCAACATCCTCGATCCCCCCTTTGCAACCTTCGTGGGACGCTACCCGGTCCCCATGCGCCACGGCATGACCCCCGCCGAGCTGGCCCGCTACGCCAGAGGCGAGCATGACATCGATGTAGAGCTGCACGTGGCACCCGCCGACGGCTGGCATCGTAACATGCCCTTTGAGGAGACCGGCCTACCGTGGATCCAGCCGTCCCCGAACATGCCCAACATCGAGAGCGCAACGCACTACGCGGGAACCTGCCTGTTCGAGGGGACCAACCTCTCGGTGGGCCGCGGCACGAGCATCGCGTTCCAGCACGTGGGAGCGCCCTGGCTGGACGGCGAGGCCCTGGCCCGGACCATGAACGGATACGGCTTGGAAGGCGTCCGCTTCGAAGCCACCCGCTTCACGCCGGAGTCGCCCAGCGACGGCAAGTTCGACGGAGTCGAGGTGTCCGGCGTGCGCCTGATCGCTACCTCCGGCGACTACGATCCCACCGAAGCCGCGATCGCCCTCCTGGTGGAGGCACGCAAGATGTCGGGTACCGAGTGGCGATGGCTCACGTCCCACTTCGATCGACTCGCCGGAACAGATGAAGTCCGAGAAGCCATCGAAGCCGGCGTCGGGGTGGAAGCAGTCCGCGCAGGATGGGACGAAGCGCTCGCCGAGTTCGTGCGCATTCGAGAGCCGTATCTGATCTACCCGTAGGCTTCACCTACCCGCCTAAGCCGCCAACGGACGAACGGGAGGTGTGTGACGACTCTCCTCCGCACGACACCAGCGAATCCCTTCGCAGGAGAAGGAGGAGAGTCGTCGCGCGCCTCCCGCTATTCCCCCGCCACCTCTTCCACCGCCCCCGCCTTGAACGCCTCATAGAGCGCCTTAGCCACCGGCCCCACCGTTCCGCCCCCGACTGGCCGCCCATCCAACTCCACCGTCGGCCGCACCTCTGTAGTCGTGCCCGTGAAGAAGATCTCGTCCGCCTCCCGCATCTCCTCCAAGGGAATCGCCCGCTCGACCACGGTCATGCCCATCCCCCGGGCAGGAATTGGCATACTATCTGGACCGATGTGCAGCATCGTCCAGTACCGTCCATAAGTGATTGCTATAACAATAGTTTATGGCCATACACTAGCAGTGTACTCCGCTCGCGCCATCCATTGATATCCACTCCCATCCCCTATATTATGTGGGGATGGTTACTGTAACGAACAAGGCCACTCCGCCGCGGAAAACCAAGCCTAAGGGCCGTCATCCCGACAAGGCCTTGTCGGCCGCCTTCGTACGCACCGCCCCGCCTGGAAGACACGCGGACGGCAACGGGTTGTACCTCTTCGTCCAGCCGAGCGGAACCCGGAGCTGGATTCAACGCCTGGTCATCCGCGGCCGGCGCCGCGAGCTCGGGCTCGGCAGCGTCGCGCTGGTCTCCCTCGCCGAGGCCCGGGAGAAGGCGCTGGCCAACCGCAAGCTGGCCCGCGAGGGCGGCGACCCGCTTGCCGAGAAGCGTCGTGCGCAGGGCGTGCCGAGCTTCGCTGAAGCCACCGCGCGTGTGGTGGAACAGAAGCGCGCCGGCTGGCGAAGTCGGGCGCACGGCCGCGAGTGGATCTTGACCTTCGAGCGGTACGCCTTCCCGCGTATCGGGAAGATGCCGGTGTCGGAGGTCACGAGCGCCGACCTGCTGGAGATCCTCGCCCCCATCTGGCACACGAAGGCGGAGACCGCCCGGCGGTTGCGCCAACGCCTCCGTGCGGTGTTGGAGTGGGCGGTGGCGATGGAGTTCCGGATCGACAACCCGTGCGACCGGATCGACCCGGTCCTGGGTCCACAGCATGACGTCGTGCAGCACATGCGGGCCTTGCCGCATCGCGAGGTGGCCGCGGCGATTCGGACGGCGCGGGAATCGACGGTGCTGTTGGCCGTCCGGCTGGCATTCGAGTTCCTAGTGCTGACGGCGGCGCGATGGGGCGAGGTACGCTGGGCCGAGTGGACCGAGATCGCTCGGGACGAGGGCGTGTGGACCGTCCCGGCTAGGCGGACGAAGGCGAATCGGGAGCACCGGGTGCCGCTTTGTGGTCGGGCATTAGAGATTCTGGACGAGGCACGGACGCTCGTGAAGGGAACCAGTCCATATCTGTTTCCCAATCGGGTTGGCAAGCAGCTCGAGGAGAAGCAACTGCGCCGGATGTTCCAGAAGCACGGGATCGCCGCTGTGCCCCACGGGTTTCGCTCAAGCTTCCGGGACTGGGCGGCCGAGGAGACGGACCATCCGCGCGAAGTCGTCGAAGCGGCCCTCGCACATGTGGTCCAGAACAGGGTCGAGGCAGCCTATCGGCGCACGGACCTATTCGACCGCCGACGTCGGCTCATGGACGACTGGGCCGGCTACTTGGCTGGCGAGTGAGACCCGGAGGCCAGAGCGATCGGTTGATCCGCCGCGCCCTCAGCGGCGCTCGACTGCGGGGTCGCTCCAACCATGCACCCCAATGGGTGCAACAGGACGCCCTTCCACCCCGACTCGTCACGTGGTTACCCGCACCGCAGGTTGGCGAGCCGATGCACTATGCCGCGATGGTCCGGCAGACCTGCCCAGCATATTAGGAACCTCACGCTGCCAACCCACGAGTCTTGATAGAGAGTTCGCGTGGTCCCCTCCATCCGGAGAGTTTGTCTGCTATGCGATGGTATTCACCTGACAGTGTGGTGTGAACGCCCCTGGCAACGTGGCTGCTCCTCATACTATATTGCCGGTGGACCCAGCGGCAGACTTTGTGCCATGTTTCGTGGCACTTGAAACAAACGGCAGGTCCGTTTGCTCATCTCATCGCGGCAGCGATGTCCTAGTCTCACAGGCATTGAGTCTTCGCCAAGGAGTGCCGCTGGGTCCTCCTATTCCCTCGTAGTGATACATGTCACAGCTGCGCACGCTACAATCTGCCTCGAGTTTGCGGGACGTCGCTAACCTACTGCACATAAGACCCGCCAACCTCTCCTACATACTGTACCACCTGCGACCAGAGACCAAGTACTCTACGTTTACAATTCCGAAGCGGAACGGTGGCACACGTATCATTATGGCACCCGCAGAACCGCTGAAAATTGTACAGAAACGACTGTCCGTCCTTCTACAGGATTGTCTAGATGAGAACCAGACCCGGAAGGACAATGACAGGATCGCACACGGCTTCAAACGCAGAAGATCCATCATAACCAACGCAAAGCAGCACCGGCACCGCCGGTATGTCTTCAACGTTGATCTATCAGATTTCTTCCCGTCTATCAATTTCGGTCGGGTCCGAGGATACTTTATCCATGACAGCCACTTCAGCCTACAGAACCGTAATAGCGACTGTATCCCCGTACGCGGCTGGAGCTGGACGAGTTCTTCCCCGACCGTCCTTCTACAGGATTGTCTAGATGAGAACCAGACCCGGAAGGACAATGACAGGATCGCACACGGCTTCAAACGCAGAAGATCCATCACAAGACAGCGTAACCAACGCAAAGCAGCACCGGCACCGCCGGTATGTCTTCAACGTTGATCTATCAGATTTCTTCCCGTCTATCAATTTCGGTCGGGTCCGAGGATACTTTATCCATGACAGCCACCCGGGCTCGCGGCCTGTTGTTCAGCCTACACGCAAAGGTTGCGACCGTAATAGCACAAATTGCGTGCCACGAAAATGCTTTGCCACAAGGCAGCCCTTCCTCACCGGTCATCTCTAACTTGATTACCCACCTCATGGATGTACATCTGGTCCGACTCTCGCTTCGCGTCGGCTGCATGTACTCTCGTTACGCTGATGATCTAACCTTTTCGACAAACAAGAGGATCTTTCCCTCGGAGATCGCCACAAGTGCCGATGGTGACCCACACAATTGGAATCCAGGTAACGAACTTCTAAACGTAGTCGTGCGCTCTGGTTTTGCTCTTAACGACTCCAAGATCCACATGCAATACCAGACTTCTCGTCAAGTAGTAACCGGCCTCGTCGTGAATCGTCGAATCAATGTCCGACGTGAATATCGCCATCTCGTACGGGCCATGGTTCATAATTTGTTCACGAATGGTGCGTTCGAAATATCCCGCCACACCAAGTCTAATGGCGTAGATACCATTGAGAAGAGACCAGGTACGATGAATGAACTTCAAGGTATGCTCGGGTTCATCCGCGGCGTGGATCTCTACAATCTCCGAGCCTCTTATCCAGACCTCGCGATCAACGAACTACCCGAAGAAGTTCAGAACAAAATCCAGAATAGGGAGGCGATGTACCGTAGTTTTCTTTTTTGTCGGAACTTCTTTGTACCTGAAAAGCCCGTCATTGTCTTGACCTGCCCCCAAGAGTGGTACCACATCCTATGTTAGTCCCAGCACCTGTGGAGGGCCGTGAAGGACGGGCATCCTCAGGAACCAGGGCGACGGCTTAATCGCCTCAGGGGCCGGGGGAAAGCCGCCGCAGGCGCTGTGGGGTCGGACGGTATTGTACTCGCGCCTCCATTGCTCGACCAGCACGGACGCCTGCGCCAACGAGTAGAAGATCTCCCCGTTCAACAGCTCGTCCCTGAGCTTGCCGTTGAAGCTCTCGTTGTAGCCGTTCTCCCACGGGCTGCCCGGCTCGATAAAGAGCGTCTCGACGCCCACGCGCCCCAACCACCGCCGCACGAGCTTCGCGGTGAACTCCGGTCCGTTGTCCGACCTCAGATACTCGGGAGGCCCGTGTCGGACGAACAGATCGGCCAGCACCTCGAGCACGTCGTGCGAGCGGATCTTGCGAGCCACCACGATCGCCAGGCACTCCCTCGTGTGCTCGTCCAGCACTGTCAGCAGCTTCAGCGCACGCCCGTCGTGCGTCCTCGAGGCCACGAAGTCGTACGACCAGACGTGGCCCCGATACAGCGGCCTCAGCCGGATGCACGATCCGTCGTTGAGCCACAGCCGACCTCGCTTCGGCTGCCGCTCCGGCACCTTCAGCCCCTCCTGCCTCCAGATCCGCTCCACCCGCTTGTGGTTCACCCCCCAGCCCTCGATGCGGAGCATGTCCGTGACGCGTCGGTAGCCGTAGCGGCCGAATCGACTCGCTAACCGCACCACGTCGGAGCGAAGCGCCGCCTCGTCGGCCCGCACCTTCCGCCGACGATGCTGCGTCGACCGTGACTGGCCCGAGCACCCGGCACGCTCTCCTCTCCGACGCTCCGAGCTGCTGACGTACACGCACCACACAACGTCGTCGGCGCTCGGGGCTCAGAAGTTTCCCTTGGCCGCTTCCTCCAGGATCAGCTTGTCCAGTGTCAAGTCCGCCACTGCTCGCTTCAGGCGCCCGTTCTCGCGCTCGAGCTCCTTCAGGCGCCGTGCCCCTGGCTCACCTTCATCCCGCCGTACTCCCGCCTCCACCGGTAGTACGTCTGCTCGGTGATGCCGAGCTCCCGGCTGATCAGCTTCACGGATTTGCCGCGGGCCAGACCGACCTCTGCCTCCCGCAGTGTAGTGATGATCTGCTCCGGAGTGTGTCGCTTCCTTCCCATCCTGACCTCCTCGCTGAAAAGCTTCAGACCAGGTCGATCCTAACATTGCACCTGGTCTCGTTTCAGGGGGTCAGGTCACTCTTGGGGGCAGGTCAGGTGACCTTGCCCGCCTCATGCCGGAAATGGATGCCGGTGTGCGTCTTGTAGGGGGTCTTATCCTTCGAGAAGCGCGTGTCCCGATAGGTGCGGAACGAGGAGCCACCATTCGCTCGCGGGTCCGCCCGGAAGCGGGGGCTGATCTGCCTCAGATGGGGCGCGAAATCGACGATGAAACGCAACGCCGGATCCTTGACATCGTCCTCGTACCGTGGCTTGTGCGCCTGAAACCACTCGCGGTTGTTGTTGTTGGCCAGTTCGCGAAGAAAGCCAGGGTGGCAGGGGTGAAGTAGTGGGTGGTCATCAGAGGTGGCCCGCGGGTTGGAGGAACGGTGTGATGATCGGCGCTATTCCTTACCTTGCGAGACGCCTCCCCGCGCAAGCCGCTCGGAGCGGGTGGGGATCACCGATCCCCAATTCACGATTTCAAGGACGACCAGCGCCAATGGCCATGACCAAGCTGAGCCGAACGATAGACGCCGACACCGATGTGGTGTTTGAGACCGTGTCCGACATCTCCAATTTTTCCAAGGCCGTGCCCCATATCGTGCGGGTGGAGTTCCTCTCCGATGTGAAGGTCGGAGTCGGGGCCAGGTTCCGCGAAACGCGCCTGATGCGGGGGAGGGAAGCCACCACCGAGCTCGAGGTCACCGAATTCGTGAAAAACGAGCGGGTCCGGATGGTTTCGGACGCCGGCCGGACGATTTGGGACACAGTCTTCACGGTGACGCCGGATGAGAACGGCCGCGGCACGCGCCTCGACATGGTGATGGAAGCGCGGCCGTACAGGTTCATGGCAAAGCTGGTGGGTCCCCTGATGAAGGGCATGATCGCCAGGGCGATCGGCGAGGACCTCGACGCCATCAGGGCGTATTGCGAGGGCGGCGATTCGACCGAGGCGCGGATTTCCGCCACGGGCTCCTAGCGGTTCTGCGTGCCGCTGGTGAAGGACGACCTCCACAGGTGTGCGCGACGAGTTGGTCTGGTGCCGGATGTGCCCGCGCCTGGTCGCGTGGCGGGAAAAGGTGTCGGCTGAGAAGCGCGCTTCGTACCGCGACGACCACTACGGGGGCAGGCCCGTCCCCGGGTTCGGGTCCTTCCCGATCCCAAGACCGGCCTGATCCAGATCGAGTGGCGGGAAGGCGGATGCAGGCTCAGCAGGTCGCTCAAGCACTGCGAGTGGGCTCGGGCGAAGAAGCAGGCGGACGAGTTCGCCGCAGGCTACCTCGGGCCGGAAGCCCGAAGGTAGAGCGGAAGCCGAACCTGAGCCGCTCACCCTGGGGACGCTTTTTGACATCTACGGTGATGAGGTCACCCCCACCAAGAGCAAGCGATCCCTGAGGTACGACAGGGTCGCGATGAAGATGTTCCTCAAGTGCTTCGGCAGGAACCGGAGGCCCCCGACGCTCTCCCAGCGGGACTGGGATCGATTCATCCGGGAGCGGCGATCGGGCAAGGTCGGCCCGAGCGGCAAGCCGGTGCCCGACCGAACGATCGAACGGGACCTGAGGTTCATGCTCGCCGTCCTCAACTGGGTGACCTGACCCCCTGAAACGAGACCAGGTGCAATGTTAGGATGGACCTGGTCTGAAGCTTTTCAGCGAGGAGGTCAGGATGGGAAGGAAGCGACACACTCCGGAGCAGATCATCACTGCACTGCGGGAGGCAGAGGTCGGTCTGGCCCGCGGCAAATCCGTGAAGCTGATCAGCCGGGAGCTGGGCATCACCGAGCAGACGTACTACCGGTGGAGGCGGGAGTACGGCGGGATGAAGGTGAGCCAGGGGCACGGCGCCTGAAGGAGCTCGAGCGCGAGAACGGGCGCCTGAAGCGAGCAGTGGCGGACTTGACACTGGACAAGCCGATCCTGGAGGAAGCGGCCAAGGGAAACTTCTGAGCCCCGAGCGCCGACGACGTTGTGTGGTGCGTGTACGTCAGCAGCTCGGAGCGTCGGAGAGGAGAGCGTGCCGGGTGCTCGGGCAGCCACACACGACCCAGGAATGGGCAGACTATCTGGACCGGTGTGCAGTATCGTCCAGTTAAGTCCATAAATGACTGTGATAACAGTAAGTTACGAGCATAGACTAGCAACGCACTCAGCTCACAACATCCATTGATATCCACTGCCATCCCCTATATTATGCGGGGATGGTTACTGTAACGAACAAGGCCACTCCGCCGCGGAAAACCAAGCCCAAGGGCCGCCATCCCTATCAGGCCCTGTCGGCCGCCTTCGTGCGCACGGCCCCGCCTGGAAGACACGCGGACGGCAACGGTTTGTACCTCTTCGTCCAGCCGAGCGGAACCCGAAGCTGGATTCAGCGCCTGGTCATCCGGGGTCGGCGCCGCGAGCTCGGGCTCGGCAGCGTTGCGCTGGTCTCCCTCGCCGAGGCCCGGGAAAAGGCGCTGGCCAACCGTAAGCTGGCCCGCGAGGGCGGCGACCCGCTTGCCGAGAAGCGTCGTAGGCAGGGCGTACCGAGCTTCGCCGAAGCCACCGCGCGTGTGGTAGAACAGAAGCAAGCCGGATGGCGAAATCGGGCGCACGGCCGCGAGTGGATCTTGACCTTCGAGCGGTACGCCTTCCCGCGCATCGGGAAGATGCCGGTCTCGGAGGTCACTAGCGCCGACGTGCTGGAGATCCTCGCTCCCATCTGGCACACGAAGGCGGACACCGCCCGGCGGTTGCGGCAGCGCATCCGCGCGGTGTTGGAGTGGGCGGTGGCGATGGAGTTCCGGATCGACAACCCCTGTGACCGGATCGACCCGGTCCTGGGTCCACAGCGTGACGTCGTGCAGCACATGCGGGCGCTGCCGCATCGAGAGGTGGCCGCGGCCATCCAGACCGCGCGGGCATCAACGGTGCCGCTGGCCGTCCGGCTGGCGTTCGAGTTCCTGGTGCTGACGGCGGCACGATGGGGTGAGGTGCGGTGGGCCGAGTGGACTGAGATTGATCGGGACGAGGGTGTGTGGACTGTCCCGGCCAGGCGGACGAAGGCGAACCGCGAGCACCGGGTCCCGCTGTGTGGTCGTGCACTGGAGATTCTGGACGGGGCACGGACGCTGGTGAAGGGAACCAGTCCGTATCTGTTTCCCAATCGGCTCGGCAAGCAGCTCGAGGAGAAGCAACTGCGCCGGATGCTCGGGAAGCACAAGATCGCGGCCGTGCCCCACGGGTTTCGCTCCAGCTTCCGTGATTGGGCGGCCGAGGAAACGGATCATCCCCGCGAGGTCATCGAGGCAGCCTTGGCGCACGTCGTCCAGAACAGGGTTGAGGCGGCCTATCGGCGCACGGACCTGTTCGAGCGCCGACGCCGGCTCATGGGTGACTGGGCTGCCTATCTAGCCGGAGCGCCGCGAGAACCAGAGGCCACGACTCCCCGAGGGAATGCCGCCGAGCTCCGATGAGAAGCTTGGCCGGTCATCGGGGGCGCTAGTGATGGCCAACCGGATTCGGAAGTCTCGGAAGTGGAGCCGGTGACCAAGTCCACGGACACGTGCGAGTTTCACCAATACCGCGGCAGTTAATTGCGTCCGGGACCTGAGAGCCATCGATCTGCCAAACATTCGGGAGTCAGAATCCGAATAGCCAGCACGGAAGCCCTGCTGAACTCACCGCTTCCTAAGGACCTTCACTCCCAAGCCCAACAGACACGCCAACCCGGAAGCTCCATAGGTTCGCCTCGGTCCTACGTGGGTAGATGACGATGCTGCCGTCCGGCTGGTCGACGATGTCTCCCTCTCTCAGGTAACTGGCCATGCCGTTGTGATGATAGTCGGCACCGAGATCCAACCAGACCGGACTTCGTCCGTTCGACAACCGAAGCCCCAATCCCGCGCCCAGCCGCTTTTGAAAGACGAGGTCGTCGAAGTTGTTCGTATTGGCGTATGAGTGGCCGGCCCAGTCGTCGCTCCCGCTGAGTCCGGAGGTCGTCACGAAATAGCCGATACCAAGGGAGCCCCTGGCATAGGGTCGTACGGGGCCCATTTGTTTAGCCAGCTCGGGGCCGACACCGAAGAAAAAGATGTCGTTCCGAGTGTCGAGATCCATGCCTACCCGACAACTGTAGACGCTGCAAAACCGGAGCGCCTCACTCCCGTAGTTGATGAAGCCCAGGCTGCCCCGAACGCTGAGCAGTCCGGTCGAATCCAACTCATAACGTCCGCCCAGCTCCACGCCCCACCCCTCATCGACAATCAGCCCGAAGTCTCCCGTGGGCTGTGCCCCGACAAACGCAACATCCAAGGATCCACGAGGCGCGCGGGACGTTTGGGCTTCTACGGCTGCCACGGGTGCGAGAATCATGACAAAGCCGGCCATCAACGCAAAACGCATCTCTACCTCCTCTGTCACCTGTTTGTCGATTCCTTGCGGAACTCTCCACCGCGCCTGGAATTCAGAGGGGCAAAACCGGTGCCAGGAAAAGAGGATGACTTTCCCCCGGGTCCGAATCCCCCCAAGAGCCGCCCAACGAAAGGGATTCTCACCCACCGCTGGGGGGCATAACCACGAATTCCGGAAACGGCGGCTGCCGCCGGAAACGGAGGAACGTCCTCTCCGTAGGACAGTCTTGCTAGAAGTGGGGCACAGCGGGCGATGTCGGCCCCTAGGTTGTCGGAACCAGTGGATTCTCGCCGTTGAGCGGAGCGCAATAGGACCAAAGTCCAATTACGGATTGAAAGGAGAACCCATAGAATGAAGACGATCATCCATCATATGCCCCTCCGAACGCTGCGCAGCAGCGGAGCATTAACGCAGAGTCCTAGCCTTCAGACCAAGGTTGCATGCACCAGTGAAAAAAGCTTAGTGAAAAAAGGGCTTGACTCCGCACCCCTATCTGTTAGGTGATGGGGGCGCTGAGAAAATTGTGCTGCGCCGGAGGTATTCGTAGGAATGTCAGAAATAGATGAGGGCACATCTTCCACTTTCGTGATCAAAGGATCTGAGATGAACCAACACAAATTCGTTTTCTCGTTGGCGGGGATCGCGGCGCTGCTGGTGGCGGCCCCGGCCATGGGGCAGTTGCTCAACCACCCCGTCCATTCATTGGGGATGGGCCCGGCCGACGGAGCCACTTTCTTTGCGTTTCAAACCTCTCGTGGATTCAATGACGACTCGGGTAAGCAAATGTCGTGGGCCGCGGCGGTCGGAAGAGGCATGGAGCGCGTTTCCTTCGCGGGAATGGTGGGCTATGTGGGGAGCGACACCGACGAGCTAACGCTCGCTGCTGCGGTGGCCGTGCACCTCCTCCCTGACCCGGACGCCGTTCAGGTGAGCCTTCAGGGTGGCTACGGGTGGGCGTCGATCGATGGCACTCCCGACAACACATCGTTGAGCAACTTTCCGATCGGCATAGCCCTCTCAACCGCGCCCAGCGACGCGGACACGGAGGTCAGACCTTAGGTGATGCCCCGCCTCAACATTGCCCGACAATCTACCGGCGGTACCAGCAGCACCGATACGGACTTCGGCGTGTCGGGGGGCGTGGTGTGGACGGTAGTAT
>CBDDCX010000003.1:0-57637 GCA_965226375.1 Longimicrobiales bacterium
GGCCCGCCGCGGCTAAACCGCACAGCAGGTAAAACCCGAAGAAGCGAAGGTGCCCCATCGCGTCCTCCACGTTGTTACCGAAGATCGAGAGGAACCACATGTTACCGATGAGATGGAACCAGCCTCCGTGCAGAAACATCGATGTGATCGCCGTCGGCCACCAGGTCGAGGTGTCGCCCGTGACGCAGGCCGTGCCCGGCCCCACGGGGAGCTGAGTGCCTGCCGGAACCGTCTGTAGCAACTCCCCTGGAATGAGGCCAAGACGACAGACCGACGTAGAGAGCGCTGGCTCCATGCCCGCACCCTGCAAGTAGAACCAGGCCAACGCGTTGAAGGCCACAATAGCATACGTGGCATACGGCCGCAGAATCTGTGGATTGTCGTCTCGAATCGGGAACATTCAACCTCGCCTGAACGCCGAGCGCAAGCTGCTTCTTAGGTGTCGTTTTCCTCGGTGCGGCCTTCTTCCTCGAATCCACGCTCTCATTGTTTGGCCCGCCTTCAATCGAGCGAATGAAGGGGGACGATCGACCGTGAACATCGCATGACCGTGTTTCCTGCCATCTCGGGCCAAAATATGTCTCGCCGCGCATAATGCGAGAGCCCCCCTCCTGCCGGTCGAGGATAGGACAGAACGGCCACCGGTCGCAGGCCATAGAGCCATTGGCCCGGCTCGGGGGGGAGCTAGTAACGGCTCCGTCTTTGAGTCGCAGGTGAGGTTGCGGTAGAGCCGCCGCCCCGGGGTTGGCGTTGGGGTCGCTTGCAGGATGACTACGCTCCCCGCTACGGTGGTGAAGCGCCACGGCCTTTGGATGCTCTTCCGAGTCGAATCAAGCTTGGTTCCGGGGTCGTTTCAGGCGGCTCCTGGTCACCGACCGCCGAGCGGGTTTAGCTGTGGCGGCCTTTTAGGGGGAGGACCGGACGTGGCAACAAAAGGCGACCATCCCGACAACGATCCGAACAACGATCCGAAGATCGAGAAAGCGAAGGGTCTGATCGGCGAGACTTCGTCGGCGAGACTTCGTCAGGACGGGAGTTGCCGCCGGGCTGGGTTCTGGCGCTCTGTTGGAGTCAGACGAGGCGCAGGCTTCGGAGACCGGCTCCCAACAGAGTGCTTGGGACTACGAAGCCGATATCGTGATCGCGGGAGGTGGGTGCGCAGGCCTGACCGCTGCCATTCGCGCGAGGGATCTGGGGGCCAGCGTGCTGGTGGTCGATCAGAACTTCGACCTCGGCGGCCGGATGCTGCACAGCGCGGCTCGGATGTCACTCGGCGGGGGTGACCCGGTACAGCAGAGAGACATGAAGGGCGAGAGCGACCGAGAGGGGCTCGTCACGGTAGCGCCCATCGAGGACCCGGAGGAGCTCGATGACAACATTGAGCTCCTCTTCACGGATATGACCGACTGGTCGGTCGTCGACTCCAAAGGGCAAACCCCCTACCGGTACAACGAGCGGGAGCTGGCGCGTGCGTGGGCCGAGAACTGTCCGGCCACCCGGCAATTCCTGATCGACAACTACGTCAGGTTCTCGAGGGTCAGCGGCACGCATGGCGGGGGAGGCTTGTCCCGCGCGCGGTTGGCGACCTGCTTCCTCATACTGGGCGACAAGACGGACATCAAGGCGGGAACCATCACGCCGGAGGACGCGGGCGTCGCCGATCCCGAGCGCTCGAGTGCGTTTGCGCCCGTGCAGATGAACAACGCGAGCCGCTCCGCCGGACCCAACGCCGTGTCAAACGGTGCCGCCCTCTCGCGGTCGCTGGAGTTCTCGGCCCGCGAGAAGGGCGTCGAGTTCATGCTCCACCGCCGTTTCGACGAGGTCGTTCGTGAGGAGCGTTATGCGGGGAGGGTTCTTGGGCTAAGGGCACACTATTCGCCGCGTCAGCACCCCGAGACCGGCGAGGTCCTGCAGAGCCTTTGGCGGAACGGCAATATCGACGAGCGGCGGGAAACCGTAAGCATCAGGGCCCGCCAGGCCGTTATCCTCGCCAGTGGCGGTCACGCGGGAAATCCCGAGGTCCGCAGCATGTTCTACCCGGCCTTGCGGGAGCCCGCCTTCCCGACGAGCGGTCAGACCCTGCTCGGCCCTGGGGGTCAGGACGCATCAGCGCTCATCGCCGGACTGAGGGTCGGGGCCAACTTGGCGGGGATGCAACAGAACGTCTCGTATTTCACGACGTTTCACATCTCGACGCGCCTCGGTACCCGCGACGCGTATACCGGCATGATGCCCGGTCACCCGACGTTCGGTCTCCGCGGCTCCAGCGGGTTCAATGTCGGCAACGCGGGCTTCGAGGAGTTCATCGCCGTGAACCAAGTCGGGAAGCGTTTCTTCAACGAGGTCCGGCTTCCTGCAAGGCCCGGGCCCAGTGCATACCCGGGCGATGGTGGTGCCCCGGGGCGGGGACTCGCGCACACGCCGCTCGACTGGCGCAATTGTCGCAAGGAGTGGGTCCGGCAGATGTACGACTACGACCACGGCCTCGACGCCGCCCTGGCGATGAACGAGGGGTCCGAGGCTCCGGACTACTTCTCGGGGCCGCTCTGGGCGGTCTTCGATCAGGATGCGGTCGAGCGGACCGGTTGGGAGCTGCGCTACCCTTACGTGTCCGACAACGGCTACTTCTTCAAAGCCGATACCATCGAGGAGTTGGCCGAAAAGATCTACGCGGGCCATGAGTTCCAGCGGGTGCCGCTGAGTTACTTGGCCGAGACCGTGGCTACCTGGAACGGCTACGTGGAAGCCGGTGCCGATCCCGAATTCGAGCGCGAGACGGAGGCTCCGATGAATCCCATCATGACGCCGCCGTTCTATGCGCTTTCGATCATGGTGATCTGGCACGATTCCTACGGCGGCCTACGGGTCAACGGACGACAACAAGTCGTGGATATGCAGGGCCGGGTCATTCCCGGTCTCTATGCGGGAGGTGAGGCAGTGGGAGGCTTCAACAAGCACGGCCTCGGCAAGGGTCACGTCCACGGCTATATCGCCGGTACGCACGCCGTTGAAGAGCCGTCCAGCTAGTCGTCACACCGATTTTCGGTGGGGTTCCTATGCGCTCGGAGGGGAGCGCCTCATATGGCCGAAGACGACGAGATGACGGGTGAGATTGAACCGCACGACACGCGGGTTGTCGTGTGGGACGTGCCGGCGACTGTCGAATGCGGCGAGACGTTCAGCGTCACGCTGGGGGTCAAGTGCTCGTCAGAGTGCCAGACCGACGGTTGGACGGTCGAGGTGCGTGACCACGAGGGGAAGAGGCGGGCGACGGCCCCGACCAGCGGCGAGCCATGGCCCGACACAACCGGACTCCACTATGTGAAGGCGGAGCTGAGCGCCCCGGAAGCGGAGGGACTCTACACGTGGGAAGCCAGGGCTCCCGCGGACGAGTCGGAGATCCCGCACGCCGAAGGTGTCGGCCGTTTTGGCGTGAGAGCCGTTCCCACGCCCGAGTGTCTCTTGACGGTCGTCGCCATCGACGGAGAGAGTCAGGCGCCTGTCGAAGGGGCCAAGGTTGTGCTTCACCCCTACAAGACCTTCACCGACGAGCGTGGGGTGGCGAAGGTGAGGGTGCCGCAAGGCGAGTACCGACTCTTCGTTTCTGGAAAGAGGTATTTCCCCTTCCGCAGCGAATGTGACATCGGGGCGGACGTCACCATAAGGGCGGAGCTTTTTCTGGACCGAGAGCTTTCCGATGCCGATATCTGGTCCTGATTCCAAACTCCGTCACGACAGGGGAGAGAACCCTCTGATGTTGAAGCTCGTGGCTGGTGTGCTGTGTCTGGCGTTCGTCATCGCTCCCGCCGCCGGCGCTCAACAACGGTCCGAGCAGGGGCAGCAGCTCTACCAGCAGAACTGTGCGCTTTGCCATCGGGACTCGGGTGCCGGGGATCCGCCGACCTTCCCGGCTTTGAGAGGCAGTGACCAGCTCGGCGACCCGGCGCGGATCGTCCGCAGTATCCACACGGGCAGGAGGCGCATGCCTCCGTTCCCCGTCCTGACCGCGGAGGAAATCTCTTCCTTGTCAGATTACATCCGCAACGCGTGGGCGAACGAATTCGGCCGGGCGACCACCGAAGAAGTAGCCGCGGTGCTCGAGGGACTAGGGGACGCCGGCCCGATGGCATCCGTATGGGACGGGGTATTCACCGAGGCACAGGCGACACGGGGGCAGGCGGCGTATACGGGCGCCTGTGCTATCTGTCATGGTCGCAGGCTGAATGGCGCTCCGGACGATCCGGATATGCGGTCGACCCCGCCGCTCGCGCGCGCGAGGTTCCTCCGTGTCTGGGAGGGAAGATCGCTTGCCACGCTTTTCGAATACACGCGAGCGACGATGCCAGAAGACAACCCGAGCTCTTTGACCGAGCAGGAGTACGTCGATGTCGTCGCCTACATGCTCACGGTCGGGGGGATGCCGGTGGGAGATGACGAGCTGCAAGCCGATCCGAGGAGTCTCGCCCGTGTCGTCATAGGACCGCAGCCGTAGGCGCTAATCGCGGCCGGTACGCAGCTGCTCCAGGAGAGCCTGATAGCGCGCCGCGGCTTCCGCGACGCGAGGTTCCACCAAGGGACGCTGCCTCTCCCACTGCTCCAGAAGCGCCTCGCGCGTTTCCCACGGCTCCAGGTCTCGTTCGGGGTCGATGGGACTGGTGAGGAGCGACTGAAGCTGCTGACGTTGGTACTCTACCAGCTCGGGCACCGCATCCGCCTTCCAGAACGGCTCATCGCCGACTCGCACGTAAACGGGAGCGCTGTGCGCGATGTTGGTGCTGCGAGGCGCCGAAGGTTCACCCCAAGCTCGGATGGCCAGCCACAAACTGTGGTCAGCCGTCAGCTCGGCTCGCAGTTGGACTCGATCGCCAGACCCGGCCTGCTCCGTCGCGACCACCTCCCCATGGACCACCAGCTCGACGCGATCGAGTCTTCCCAGGTCGGGGTTCAGCCGCGCCTCCGCGACGACCTCCAGAGGTGTGCCGCGCTCGACCCGCATCTCCTCGCCCATCTCGCGTCCGTTGACCGTCAGCTCGAGAAACGCACCGTTGGTCACGTAGACGCGCCCGCTACGGAAGCCGGAAATCCACGAGTCAGCTGTGAGCGGCCCGTCGAGCTTCACGTACGTGCGCTCCACGCCCGGGAGCGTAGGCCCGAAATAGGGGAAGTCGGCGCCGGCAACCGGCAACACCTTGTAACCGAGGTTCAGGAAGCGATACCAGATCTCTGTGTTGATCCGGCCGCCCTGCAGCACTTCAATGAAGTCGACAAGACCAAAGGGTACATCGAGGGCCAATCCTCGCGTGCCGTTGAAGAGTTCGCCGAGATGCGCGTACCCCGTCAGCCCGCCCTGCCGGCGTGACTCTTCGAAGATGCGATGGTACAGGAAGAAGTCGTCGGCCTCGTGCGTCGGTCTCGAGATGTTCCAGTGGATCGTGTGGCCGCGATGACCGGTCCTGGGATCTTCCTGTCCCGACATGATGATGTGACCATCGCGCTCGTAGCGGCCGGCGCGCCCCCATGCCGGTTGCTTGAAGTGAGTGCCTGCGATGTTGCCCATCTCTAGCAGATGTCCGACGTGCACATCCTCGGCGGCCACCTGTCCCCAGACGTCGAGGTCATCAGGCCGGTCCCGCATCAGGTGGATGTGCGAATCGCCCGAGTACCATCCTTGAGAGGGAAGATCGGCGTAGCGCTCGAGCGCTACGTCCACGGTGGCGGCCACACCGCGTCTAACCTCGAATCTTTCGGTGTGCGCTCGGTACTCGGGTCCGCGCGTCACCACCAGCTCGTAGGTCCCCACGGGCAGCTGTGCCTCGTAGTTGCCATTCACGTAGAAGGCCAGCCGGTTCTCCGACGGCCAGAACGTACGAGGGCGCACCCACAAGAGCTGTATCTCGTCGACAAAGCGATGCACGGTCAGCGCCTGATCCGTCGGGAGCGGTGCCCGACCCGTGGCATCGTAGAGGCCCACCCGGGCGGGCACCGTACGGCCCGACGCCGCGTCACGGATTCGCAGCTGCAGCGCTCCGAACTCCGTGGGGATCGGGGTGGTGCCACTCCTCTCCAGGCTAACGTGGCACACCGTGACGCCGTCCCGGCCACCGACGACGATGTCCGTGCCGGCCACGCCGTGGCCCGAGAAGCGGGCACGATCGAGCGTCAACGTGACCTCGTGAAGCTCTGCACCCGCCGACGGTTGCAGGTCCTCGGAACGCGCGGACCCCTCGCCGCCGTTGCTGTCCCACGCCACCGCGAACGTCCCGCTGAACTCGGGCGCGTAGGTGAGGGTCAGGTCGACTGGCTCATCGATATCAAAGGCATAGGCGTCATCGACATCGAGCGCGATGAGTGGGCCGGTCACGCAGGATCGGCCTCCGACCGTTCGCAACTCGATCGGATCGCGGGAGCCCGGGAGCCCGAGCTCTGAGCGATTCGCCCCAAGAACGCGGGTGAAGTTGGGCCACGTCCACGGCACCGGCTGCACATTCCGGGCCTCGGAGCCGTGCGGTGGGAGGGGCGGTCGTGCCCGAAGCACGAGCGGACCGACGACCAACGCAGGAACGCACAAGCAAAGAGCTACCCGACGCTTCACATGACCCATAGCTCACTCCCCGAGATCAGCGCACTTATCGGGTAGTCCACATCGCGAACCTACCAGCAAGCCGATGCTATGCTACGGGCTAGTCAGACGCAAGCCGACGACCATGGGTGCCAGGTCAGCTAAGATCACGGCTCTCCGAGGGATTCGGGTCTCACTCGCCGACGTCAGCGGACTGGGGGCTAAACGTTGGCCAGTGCCCGAGCTCAGTCGGCCCGAAGCGACACCGTCGGATCAAGGCGTGAAGCGCGCAGCGCCGGAATCGCCAGGGCGGCGATCGCCACGCCGCCGAGAACTCCCAACGCCGCCCCGTAGGTAGCGCCGTCGAGCGGCCGGATACCGTACAACAGGCTCGACAGCAGGCGACCCGTTGCGAACGCGCCACCCACGCCGAAGACCATGCCCAACAACACCGGCGTCATCCCCTGCCTGATTACGAGCGAGGCGACCGTCCCTGCTTCAGCCCCCAGCGCCTTGCGGATCCCCATCTCGCGCCGGCGTTGCGACACGACAAAAGACGTTACACCGTAGATACCGATCGCACCCAGCACGAGTGCGAGGGCCGCGAACACACCGATCAAGGCCATCACGAAACGGGACTGGGCGATGGAATCCCCGACCACCGATTCAAGTGAGGCCACACCCGTGAGCGGAAGTTGCGAGTCGACCCCGGCCACGACCTGGCGAAAAGGCTCTGCCAGGTCGAGTGGATCCTCAACCGCCGTGCGCACGACGAACACGCCGGAGCGCTCGAAGCCGGCGAGTGTGTTGTAAAGGGGAATCTGCTCCGTGAGTATGTAGTAAGTGGGTGACACTTCCTCTCCGAGCTGTGAGTACTGCACGTCGTCCACTACCCCGACGATGGTCCACCATGGTTGATCGTCGGAGCTACCGGACAGTCTCATGTGTTGCCCCACCGCCTCACGCCCTGCGAGAAAGCGATCGGCTAGCGCGCGACTTACGACGACGGCAGGCACGCCGTCGGCACGGTCGAGAAAGGAGTCGAAAGCCCGGCCCTCGAGCACCTCGATTCCCATCGTCTCGAAATAGTTGGCCCGTACGGAGGTGATTATCGCGTTCCAGTTCGGTTGTCCGGGACCCGGCTCCGGCAGCCCCTCGAGCGAGAAGTCAATCACGGGCTGACCTCCTCTCATGGGGAGACTCCCGACGTGCGTGATCGCTGTCACCCCCGGTAACGCGGAGGCTGCTTCCACCACCTCGTCCAGGAAGGTGATGGCGTCGCTCGTCGTCGGATAAGCGGCGGCCGGGAGGGAGAAATCGGCAACGAGGGCGCTTTCCGGATCGAAGCCGGGATCTTCCGCGAGCAAGTTCATGAGGCTCCTCGCCATCAGGCCCGCCCCGATCACGAGAACGAACGAGAGCGCGACTTCACCTGCGATCAGAATGTTGCGAGTTCGGAGTCCTCGGCGCGTCGCTGTTCCGGACCGGCCCTCTTCGCGCAGACTACCGGCTGTGCGGTGTCCCAACCCCTGGAATGCCGGGGCAAGCCCGAACGCGAGCGCGGTGAGCACCGCCAGCGCCGCAGTGAACCCGAGCACCGAGCTGTCGACCTCGACGGGGTCGCCAGAGGTAGAACTCCGTCGTCCAACGCGAGCAGTCCGCGTACCCCGGGCCGAGCCATGACGAGGCCAAGAACCGCACCGGCGACGGCCAGAATCACGCTTTCCACGAGACCCAGTTGGACGACACGCCAACGGCTCGCCCCGAGCGCGCGCCTGACCGCCACCTCACCCAGCCGAGTGTGTCCTCGGACGAGGAGGAGGTTCGCTACGTTGGCACACACGACCAGGAGGACGAATCCCACGGCCCCCATCAGGAGCAGCAGTGCAGGACGGACGTCGGAGACCATCGCATCCTTCAGACCCTCGACGAAAAGGAAGTGGCCTGTGTGGATCTCCGGATAGTCCTCGGCCCAGTTCGCCATCATTCGATCGATGTCACCCTCGGCCGCTTCGATCGACACGCCATCAGCGAGCCGACCCACTACGCTGAGGTAGTGCGACATCATATTGGAGGGGTTGTCGCGAAGCTGGAGAGGGATGTATAGGTCCACGTCCGTGTCTGGAAACGCGAAGCTCCTCGGTAGCACACCGACGACCTGGAACAGCTCCCGGTTGAGATTGATCGTGGAGCCGACGAGCTCTGGGTTGGACCCGAAACGCGACTCCCATAGATCGTGGGACACAAGCACCACTTTCGGTCCCTCCGCCACATCCTCCTCGGCCAAGAGGGTGCGTCCGATCGCTGCCTCCACGCCCAACAACTCGAAAAGATTCCAAGTCGTGTAGAGGCCGCTCCTGAGTTCCGCCTCTTCACCGTCTCCCGTGATCGTAACGCTCCGGGAGGTGTGCGCGGCCACGGCCTCGAATGAACCGTTGTTGTCCCGGAGGTCGAGGTACTCGGTGGGGTCCACGCTGAAGTAGGGGAAGTCGAAGCCGCTTTCTGGAAGAAAACGGCCCCAGACACGGGCGAGCTCGGAGGAGTCCTCGTAGGGGAGCGGACGCAGCAGCACGCTATTCACCACGGAAAAGATCGCGGCGTTGGCCCCCAAACCGAGTGCGATCGTGAGGATCGCCATGGTAGTAAAGGCCGGCGCCCTCCTGAGCCCGCGCAGGGCATATCGAATGTCCGAGAGTAGATTCCCCATCACGTTCCTCCTCATCGTCCCTTGTCTCGTGTCTTGGGCGCTTCGCCCCATCATTCGGTCCCACCAGACGCCACCCAGCGCGGCCAACAGGTCTCCAACTGCACCGGTCCAGTAGCGCGCACGACCTGACCATCCTGAGTCGATGCCCGGGCCGGAGTAGTCCCGCGTGAGCCCAGACTCGTGGAGGCGCCGGAAATCCTCGGGAAAGAGGCTCAGCAGGATCCGAACAGCAGCGGGCAGACGGTGTTTCACGCGGGCTTCTCGCGACCGGCGAGGATGTCATTCGCCACCGACGAGAGCAGTTGTGCCTCCGTAAGCAGGCCCGTCCTGCCCTGCTCGGTGATTTCGTAGTCGGTGCGTCGTTCGTCGTTCTTGGAGGGCCCGTCGTCAGCCGGCGAAATCAGCCGCATCCTGACCAGTCGGTCGAGGACCCGGTAGAGGGATCCCGGCCGGATGCTGACCTCACCCGCGGTCCGGCGTTTGATCTCTTGGACAATCCCGTAGCCGTGTCGAGGGCCGTCCGCGAGGACGGCGAGCACCAAGAACTCGATTCGATTCAGCGTGGTGGGGTTTCGAGGTGACACGAGCGGCTCCTTTGGATATGCGCATGTTGAGTATGCTCAAGTTACGTATATATAGTCACCTGTCAACGCGTGCAGCCCTTTCGGAGCGTTCGGTTCGAACCGGCGAGCGACTTGCGCATGGTTTGCGCGCCGCGCACTGACCGCCCAATGTTCCTCAGTCCGGCGCCGGCGGACGAGCCGCGGCGAAATCGACATTTGCGTGGGGGGGACTATGTCATCGTTACGACTCCTGATGTCCGTGCTCTTTGGTGTCGCGATCCTCGCGGGGTGCGCCGCGGAGCCACCGGCTGCGACTGCGGGAGCTAACGCGATCACGGGTGAGGGACTCCCGAACCCGAACCCGACACGTATCGGGAGCTGGGCGACCCTGCCCGAGGGACGGGAGTGGGGCTCCACCGCAGGCCTCGACATCGACCCGACGGACGGACAGGTCTGGGGGTACGAGCGCTGCGCAGCGGGGGGCCCGGCGGGTGGATCCGGGGTCAACTGCGACAACAACCCCGTGGACCCGATCTTCAAGTTCGACCGCAATACCGGGCAGATCCTCGCCAACTTCGGCGCCGGAATTTTCGTGACGCCCCACGGCATCTACGCGGACGACGAGGGCAACGTCTGGGCGACGGACTTCGCCGGCAACGACGAGGGCACGAAAGGTCATCAGGTCCACAAGTTCAGCCCAACCGGCGAGCTGCTCCTGAGCCTCGGTGTCGCCGGCCAGCCCGGGAACGACCAGGATCATCTCAACCAGCCCATTGACGTGATCGTTGCGCCCGACGGGAGCATCTTCGTCGCGGACGGCCACGCCGGTCAGAACTTGACGACAGACCAACAGATGGCGGAGGCCCGCGCGGCAGGCCTGACCGGCCGCATCGTCAAATACTCGCCCGACGGCGAGTACATCATGGAGTGGGGCGAGATCGGCACGGATCACGGTCAGTTCCGCACGCCACACGCCCTCGAGTTCGACGCTCAGGGCCGGCTCTGGGTTGCGGACCGGGGCAACCACCGCCTCGAGATCTTCGACCAGGAGGGCAACTACCTGGACTCACGCTATCAGTATGGGCGCATCAGCGACCTCTTCATCACCGAGGACGAGATGGTGTACGCCATCGACTCCGAGTCCAACCGGCTCCGGCACATCAACTGGAGGAACGGCGTCCGCATCGGGCCCGTCGATCGGGACGTGCTCGTGGGCTTCATTCCGCCGTGGGAGTCCGACAGCCGGCCGCACTCTGGCGTGACGGGTGAGGGCGTGGGAGTGGACGAGGACGGCAACGTCTACGTGGCCGAGGGACCGGCCTCGCTCAGCGATGCGGGCTCCGCGTTCACGAAGTATGTGGTGGCCGGTATGTAAGTTGGGCGAAAGCCCGCCATGCTGTATGATGACGGCCATGCTCCCATGGCCTTGAGGCCTTGAGGCCTTGAGGCGGGGGTGGTCGACCTCATCCCATTCGTGAGGAGGTAGAGATGCGCCCGATCCGCTCATTCATCCCAACCATCGGCATCATGCTCGGCCTCTGGACCGCGTCCTCGGCCTGGGCCCAGGCGCCGGTCTACGAATCCGAGCGTGGACCCTACCGCGTCGTGACCGTCGTGGATGGTCTGCAGGACCCGTGGTCCATCGCCTTCCTCCCCGGGGGTGAGATGCTGGTCACGGAGAAGCCCGGGCGGCTGCGGATCGTGCGCAACGGGGTTCTCCAGCCGGAGCCCATTGCGGGCACGCCAGAGGTCCGGCACGTGGGGCAGGGCGGCCTCCTGGACGTGGTACTCCACCCGGACTACGAATCCAACCGGCTCATCTACCTCAGCTTCTCCAAGCCGAACGAAGATGGGAGCCAGGGTACGACCGCCGTGGTTCGAGGCAGGTTTGAGGGCAACCGCCTAGCCGATGTAGAGGAGATCTTCGAGGCGAAGGCGTGGAGCAGGACCGGAGGACATTATGGATCCCGGCTGGCCTTCGATGCCGAGGGCTACCTCTTCATAACGGTCGGCGACCGGCAGGCGCCTCCGGCGATGGAAACCGCGTATCTGCACGCTGCCCAGGATCTCACCAACCATCAGGGGACGGTCATTCGCCTCCATGACGACGGAGGCGTCCCTGCGGACAATCCGTTCGTCGACCGAGCCGACGCACTGCCCGAGATCTGGAGCTACGGCCACCGCAGCCCGCAGGGCCTCGCCATCCATCCCGAGACGGGCGACATCTTCCAGAGCGAGCACGGGCCCCAGGGCGGAGACGAGCTGAATCTCATCCTGCCGGGGCGGAACTATGGCTGGCCCGTCATCGGCTACGGCACGAACTATGGGGGGGGCCGCCTCTTCTCGACGAGGGAGGTCGACGGGATGGAACAGCCGCTCCAGCACTTCACACCTTCCATCGCCCCCTCCGGGTTGATGGTTTATACCGGCGACCGCTTCCCGGAGTGGAAGAACAGCGTCTTCATGGGAGGAATGGCCGATCCACAAGTCGCCCGGCTGCCGCTCGTGGGTGCGGGTGAGGGTGTGTACGTGGGAAGGATGGAGCGGCCTCCATTGATGATCGGCTTCGGGCGCATCCGAGCCATCACGCAAGGGCCGGACGGCCTGATCTACATCGCGATCGACGACCGCCGGGGCGGCGGCCTCACGCCGATCGTGCGCCTCGAGCCCGGCGATGCGACCCAGGCTGCTGGATGATGGAACTCGTGATGTCCTCCTTCCGCGCTCGGTGGATCGCGGCGGTCTGGTTGCTGTTCGGAATCATCGCTGCCTCGCCGGTTTCCGGCGTGCAGCAGCCACAAGGCACCATCGTGCTACGCACCTCGCGGCTTCTGGACGGTCGGGGCGGGGTGCTCGTGAGCCGCGACCTGGTGATCAGGGGGGGCATGATCGTGGAGATCGTGCCGGGTGGCAGCGGGGTCGGGGACCTCGTCTACGACCTCACCTCGCTCACCGTGCTCCCCGGTTATATCGACACCCACGTGCACATCAGCCGTCACTTCGATCCGGGCGGAAAGCTTCATCCTCCGGATGACCAGAGCGAGCCCGGTCATGTAACGCTGTACGGGGCGGAGAACGCGTACAACACCCTGATGAGCGGCGTGACGACGATTCAGAGCCTGGGTGGGCCCGAAGACGCGGACCTGAAGGAGTGGATCGCCCGAGGGACGATTCCTGGGCCCCGGTTGCTCACGTCCCTCGGGTACGTGACCGAAAACACGGGATCGCCCGAGGAGATTCGCCGGTTCGTGCGTGACAACGCGGCCGCCGGCGCCGACGTGATCAAGATCTTCGCTTCCACGAGCATCCGCTTCGGCGGAGTGACCAACCTGTCTCTCGCACAGCTCCAGGCCGCGTGCGGAGAGGCACGGGCTCAGGGGTTGCGTTCGGTGGTGCACGCGCACCGCTCGGATGGTGTGGAGTTGGCGGCTCAGTCGGGCTGCACCCAGATCGAGCACGGTTGGCTGCTCGAGCCGCCGCCGCTCGAGCTGATCGCCGAGAGCGGAATGTATCTGGGCACCCAGATCGATCTCCTCTTCCGGAACTACGCCGAAAACGCGGAGCGTTACGCGGGCATCGCTAGCTACACGATGGACGGGTTCGCCAATCTCCAGGAAGCCCGGCCCGGAGCCCTGCGTACCTTCCAGGAATCGCTCCGCCTCCCTGGGCTCAAGCTCGTGTACAGCACCGACGCGGTGGCTGGTGGCCACGGCCGCAATGCCCAGGAGCTGGTCGCGTATGCCGAGATCGGGGGGATGAGTCCCATGGACGTCATCATCTCGGCAACTTCCCTGGCTGCGGAGTCGCTGGGGTTGGACGACCGGATCGGCTCGATCGCGCCGGGTCTGGAAGCGGACATCATCGGCGTGGACGGTGATCCGCTCTCCGATGCTGCGGCCCTGGACCGGGTTGTCTTCGTCATGAGGGCGGGCAAGGTATACAAGAACGAGCCGGCGGTCTCTCGGCCGGAAAACTAGAGGCGGGAGAGCCAAGGCATGAGGTGTCGAAGGTCGATTCGCGAGGTCACCTCCTACCGTGTCGCGTCCCTCCTCGGATTCTTCTCCCTCCTCGGACTCTTCGGTACGCTTTCCCCCGCGGGCCCACAGTCACTCGGCGCACAGTCGCTTTTGGACAGCTATACGCCCGTGACCGAGGCCATGCTGCTCAGCCCACCGGAGGGTGAGTGGCTGATGTGGCGGGGAACCTACGGCCACTGGGGCCATAGCCCCCTCGATCAGATCAATACGTCGAACGTGGGCACGCTCCGCTTGGCGTGGGCGTGGACCATGGAGCCAGGCAGGCAGGAGACGACCCCTTTGGTGCACGACGGTGTCATGTTCCTGCCCCAGTCCTGTGACTTCATCGAGGCCGTGGACGCCCGAGACGGAACCCTCCTCTGGGAATACCGGCGGGAGCGGGTCGAGCACCCGGCGAGCCTGGGGTGCGCCAACCGCAGCGCGGCTCTTTACGGCGACCAGGTCATCATCACCACACACGACGCCTATCTGGTCGCCCTCGACGCCCGCACGGGAGAGGTGACGTGGGAGCACCAGGTCGGCGATTGGACCATCGGACACCACTACTCCGGTGGACCCCAGATCATCAAGGGTCAGATCGTTGCAGGCATGTCGGGCTGCTACCACATCAACACGAGTTGCTGGATCTCGGCCCACGACGTTGAGACGGGTGAAGAGCTGTGGCGCAGGCACACGATCCCACAGCAAGGAGAGCCCGGAAGCGAGACTTGGGGAGCCCTTCCGGACGAGCAGCGACGAGGAGGCTCCGCTTGGATTGCCCCGAGCTACGATCCGGATCTGAACCTGATCTACGTCGGCGTAGCGGTCCCGATCCCGTGGGGAGCGGTCCAGCGAGACACAGGCGCTGGCGATGTCCTCTACACCAACTCGACGCTCGCCCTCGACGCCGACTCTGGAGAAATCGAGTGGTACTTCCAGCATCTGCCAGGAGACGAATGGGACCAGGACCACCCGTTCGAGCGCATCCTGGTGGAGACCGAAGTGGCGCCCGACCCGGATGCCGTCACCTGGCTGAATCCGGACATCACGCCGGGAGATCGTCGTAAGGTGGTCACTGGGATTCCAGGCAAGCCGGGCCTCGTATGGACGCTGGACGCGGCCACGGGAGACTTCCTCTGGGCGCGAGAGATGAGCTACCAGACCATCATCGTGGGTGTCGACGTGGAAGGACGAAAGGGAATCGCCAACCCGGACCTCAAGGGCCTTGCGATCGGGGAGGAGACCCTCGTCTGTCCGCACGTCAGCGGGGGTGGCATCAACTGGCAAACAGTCTCCTACAGCCCCCAGACCAACACCCTCTACGCCCCCACCAACAATACCTGCATGATCTGGACACTGCATCCGGTGGAGCCCACGCTCGGCGCATACCACGGCTCAGCGACCTATCAGCGGGTGCAGGTCCCGAACTCTGATGAGCAAGTGGGTCAGTTCACGGCGGTGGACGTGGCGACAGGGGAGACCCGTTGGGCGCTCCGCCAAAGGGCCGGGATCGGGGGATCGGTACTGAGCACGGGCGGCGGATTGGTTTTCGTCACCGACGACGCGCGGCGTCTCCGCGCCTTCCACGCGGACACCGGGGAGATTCTTTGGGAGCAGGTCCTCAACTCGAGCGCGGGCGGGTTCCCGGTGAGCTACATGGTGGACGGCGTTCAGTATATCGCCATCGCGGCCGGCGGCGGCGTGAACTACCGGAGCATCACGCGGGAGATCCGACAGAGGGGTGGCGGCAACACGCTCTTCGTGTTTCGGCTTCCGTAAGGGGTCGCACCACCCCCCATCGTTCAGGAGCGGCCGTCTTCTCGTTCGATGCGTACCGTCGTAGGACCGGGCCGGGGCGCCCAACAAGATGCTTGCCAGCACTCGGATCTCCGTCACATCGTTCAGTAACCGTCGATTCACGAAGCCGACCCCCCCCCCAACGACGCCAGGAGGATGTAACGAGTCATGGCCCCCCGGACTGAGCCGCTCATCTTCATTGTCGAGGACGAACCCGGCCATGCAGTACTGATAGATGCGGTACTCGACGCGAGCCTGGACCAAGCCAAGACCCATCGAGTGGTCACTGGTTGGGAGGCTCGGGTGTACCTCGCGGGGGAAGCGCCGTATGAGGACCGGGAGTGGAATCCACTTCCAACGCTCATCGTCCTCGACCTCGGGTTACCGGATGGTGCCGGTTACGAGTCCGGTTTCGAGCTTCTGGCGTGGCTCGGGGAGCGAGAAGATCTCTCCCAGATCCCGGCCATCGTATTCACGGGATCCGAGGATCCCGAGCACTAGCGGAGGGCCTACGCGTTGGGAGCGCGACGCTTCTTGCGGAAGGACAAGGATTACGAACTGTTGACCCAAGCGGTCAAAGAAGAACTCGACCGGTGTGTCGAGACGCCCCAAGGCGAGGCCAGCCCCTGATTCTCGCCGCGTAAAGTCGACGGCTACTCCCGGCCTTTCACTTTTTTACGCTTCCTCCATTGTGCTGCTGGCGCAAAGGGACACGTGGAAGAGACGGCTGGCCCCGCTTGCGGGAGTGGGGCGTATGGCGCTGAGCAACTACGGCAAGCTCCAACCCATGCGCCTGTATAGCTGAGGTCCTTGCCTCGGGGTGCATGCCGTCTATCATCAGGGCTTGAAGAAATGGAGCTTGATTCCCCGGCCCAAACCTTGATGCTCGAGGAGACCTGAGATGAAGAAGAGCGACCGTGAGCTGGGCATGGACCGGGAGATCAACCGTCGCGACTTCCTGAACGGAGCGAGCATCGCGATCGCGGGAGCAGTCCTCGCGCCGGGCGCCTCGGGGGCGCAGGGGAAGGAAGCCTCACCGGCTCCGGCCGCGTCTCCATTCATCGAAGGTTCTCCGAGCCAGGAGACGTACTATCCGCCGACACGCACGGGGATGCGGGGCAGCCATCCGGGCTCGTTCGAGGTGGCTCATGAGATGCGGTTCGGCAAGACGTGGGACGATGCGCAGGAGACGGGGGAGGCGTACGACCTGATCGTGGTGGGTGGTGGGCTGAGTGGTCTCGGGGCGGCCTACTACTTTCGGAAGGCGATGCCCGAGGCTCGCGTCCTGGTCCTGGACAACCACGACGACTTCGGAGGGCATGCCAAGCGGAACGAGCACGTGGTCGACGGGCGCCAGATCATCGGCTACGGGGGCACGACGTACATCACGGGAGCCTATACGTACGAAGGCCTGGAGTTGCTCCACGACATCGGTCTCGACGCGGAGGAGTACAAGCGTGCGAACGTGGGAAGCCGCTTCCGAGCGAGAGAGCTGGGTTTAGGGAACGGGGTCTTCTTCGACGAGGAGACGTTCGGTGTGGATCGACTGGTGGTAGGAACACCCCGATCGGACGAGTCCGAGTCGTGGACGCAGTGGCTTCGGAAGACGCCGCTCTCGGAGAGGGTGCGCAGTGATATCGCGAAGCTGTACCAGACGCAGGAGGATTACTTCCCCGGATTGTCGGTGGAGGAGAAGATCGCCCGGCTCCGGAAGATGAGCTATCAGGACTATCTGCTGAACGTCGTCGGCGTCCACCCGGACGTGATCCCCTTCTTCAAGCGCCGCGCCCCGGATGCCAATGGGTCGGCCGGCATCGATACGTTGAGCGGATGGGCTGCGTTCCGCTACAGCAGTTTACCCGGGCTGCAGGGCCTCGGGCTCGGGGAGCCGCCGCCGAGAGACGGGTTCCCCGGGCTGGAGAATCCGTTCGACGGCCTGCACTTTCCGGACGGAAATGCTGGCATTGCGCGGCTGCTCGTGCGCTGGCTGATTCCCGATTCACTACCGGGCCACACGATGAACGATTCGGTGCCGGCGCGGGTCCGGTATTCGACCCTCGACCGGGCAGCAAACGACGTGAACATCCGCCTCAACAGCACGGTCGTGAGCGCTCGCCACGTGGGCGAGCGGGGACAGGCGAACGAGGTGGAGGTCACGTACGTACGGGACGGTCAGGCGCATCGCGTGCGAGGAGGCACCTGCGTGATGGCGTGCTACAACTCGGTGATTCCGTATCTGTGTCCCGACCTGCCGGAGGACCAGAAGGAGCACCTGCACATGGCGGTGCGCAGACCCTTCGTTGCGACCAACGTCGTGATTCGCGACTGGCAAGCGTTCGAGCGGCTCGGTGTGGCGCGCATCCATTGCCCGGGCTTTTACTTCGAAAGTGTTGGTCTCGACGGTTACAGCAACAGCTTCGGGGAATACCAGACCAGCCAGTCACCCGACGAACCGGTCGTCGTGACGCTCTGGGCATCTCCGATCGCTCCGGGCCTTCCCGTGCGGGATCAGTGGCGGGCAGCACGGGAGGAGCTCCTGACCATGACGTTCGAGACGTTCGAGCGCAACATCAGGGATCAGATGGCTCGTGCCCTGGGGGAGGGAGGCTTCGATCCGGCCCGGGACATCGAGGCCATCTTCGTCAATCGCTGGCCCCACGGGTACGCGGGCGCGGGCAACGACCTCTACGACCCCGACTGGGGGTACGACGAGGCTCCCTGGGTGTTGGGCCGCAAGCGGTTCGGGCGCATCGCCATCGCGAACTCCGACGCGGCCGCGACGTGCCTGACGCAGGCCGCCTTCGACCAGGCGCACCGTGCGGTCCAGGAGCTGATCACCGACGTCATCCGGCCCGAGTTCCAATATCCCTGGGCCGAGCGAACCTAAGCGAGTGGGTCGAGCGCCTGTTCTGGCACGTTGGATCCCGCCGGCGCTTGCGAAGAACAGTGACTCGTAGCAGGAGGCGGGCACTTCTACGGTAGAGGAGGAAGGTGTGAGGCACATGCGGAGTACTTCGACAGCTTCCCGGCCGACTTGCTCCAGCCCCTCGTGGCTTTTACTGCTGCTCGGTCTTGCGACCCTGTTTCCCGCCGTAGCCGAGGCTCAAGAAGAGCGCGCAGGATCCTCACGCTACGTCGAAGAGAACAACCAGATTCGTCGGGACAAGTTCGACCTCATCCTGCCGCAGATCATGCGGAACCGTGGCATCGACATGTGGATCCATGTGATGCGGCGGGCGGTTCCCGATCCCTTCGGTGCAGAAGATCTGGGCAGCACGTCGGGCGTCTTCGTTTTCACGGACCGTGGCGGTGATCGGATCGAACGGGCGATTATCGGACGCCGCTGGGCAGCGCCACTGCCTGAGCGGAACCGCTCCGACTATGTGGATCCGATTCGAGAGCTCGGCGTCTATGACATCGTCGGCGACCCGCTCTTCGTAGGAGAGCCCCTGTCGAGCCCGATGACCGAGTACGACTACAGGTTCAAGGGCCTCGGGGACTTCGTCGAAGCCCGCGACCCTGAGCGTATCGCGGTGAATTATCGGGAGCATCTGGCACCGTGGGCGACCTTTGGACAGCCGGACGACGGTATCTCACATGTCGACTACCGACTGTTGACCAAGGAGCTCGGTGAATATGCGGACAGGCTGGTTTCGTCTGAGTATCTGATCATGGACTACAACGTCAGTCCGGTGCCAAGCGAGGTCGAGCTGCTCAAGAAGATGCGTGCCGACGATCTCGAGCTCGTAGAGAAAGCTCTCGCAGGCATCGAGCCGGGCGTGACCAAGACCCGCGATGCGGGGGTCACCGTCATTCGCCGAATGCGCACCGAACGATCGGGCTGGGAAAACAGTGTGGTTCAAGGAGGCGACATCCTTGCCGCACCGACCCAGGGACGGTACGCGTATGTGCTCCGCGACGGAGAGACTGAACCGCCCGCCGACATCAAGAAGCTGTGGGCGGAACATCTGACGATCGACAAGATCCTGACGGAGACCATCCGGGCCGGCCTTACCCCCCGAGAAATAATGAGAAGCTACAAGCAGAAGCTTGAAGACGTGGGCATCGTAGTAAGAGATCCGCGTTTGCCTATGGTGCAGCCGAACCTTTTCGAGAGCCTCTGCTTCCTCAAGCCGCTACTCGGCCAGTGGCAAGAGGGCTGGGAAGGGTGCTGGGACAACGGTTCTCACGTCTATCCCGAAAGCTTCGACCCCGAGAATACCCAAGTTGTTTTCGACCTCCACGGGGTGGGAAAGGGAGCGCGTGAGAATAGATTCGATCACGGGTTAGGGCCCAGAATGGGTTCCTATGGCCCGGATTGGACTCGCGATTTGCCGCTCGCGTCCAATTACCACTTCGTTCTGGAATACTTTTCCTATATGCCGTCGCCTGCCGACGTAGACGAAGGCCAATACTTGGTCTTTTGGCACCATGAGCAAGCGATCGCCACTGAAAATGGGGTCGAGCGTTTATCTCCACAGCAACAAGAGCTGTTGCTCATTCATTAGTTATTGGCAACCCCTTGTCAAAGGCGGAGCGCGATTCCGCCCTTGGGGCGCTCAGCCGGCGACGCCACCACCGTCCACGACCAGAGAATCGCCGGTGACGAACGAAGCTTCGTCGGAAGCGAGGAAGACCACCGCGTCCGCTATCTCGTCAGCGGTGCCGATGCGGCCCAGCGGCCGGTCCGAAAACTCGGCGAGATACTCCTCCCACGGCATACCACGCTTGGCGGCGTCGTCGGGGAGCATCGGGGTATCGACGTCGCCAGGACACACGCAGTTGACGCGAATGCCGTCGGGACCGTGGTCGATTGCCATCGCCTTGGCCATGATGACCAGGCCTCCCTTCGCAGCGCAGTACGCCGCCGCCTTGTCGCCTCCGAGGATGCCCCAGCCGGAGCTGGTGTGGATGATCGAACCGCCACCGTTCTCGATCATCGACGGGATGGCGTACTTCGACATGAGAAAGGCCCCTTTCAGGCTCGAGTCGATCGTCTCGTCCCACTCCTCCTCGGTGCACTCCGGCACGGTCTTCGGGTGAAACACCCCGGCGTTGTTGAACAGGATGTCGATTCGACCGAAGCGCTCCAGCGTCTGCTCGACCGCCTGTCTACAGTCCTCCGCGATGCGCACGTCCGAGCGAATGAACATCGCCTCGCCGCCCGCGTCGACAATCGACTGTGCGACGGCTTCGCCTCGCTCCGCGTTGCGTCCCGTCAGTGCCACGGATGCCCCCTCGCGCGCGAAGCGCACTGCCGTGGCGCTTCCGATGCCCGAGGTGCCGCCGGTGATCAAACCCACTTTGCCGTCCAATCTCATGCGCGATTCCCCTTCTTGGTTAGCGGCTGCTCCGGCGTCCCGACCGGAACCGGTCCGCGTCTATTTATGCGTCATGGCGTCAGTGTACTCGGCCCGCTGCATCGGCGCCACGGGGAAGACCCCCCGGAGCGATCATACAGACCTACTGGAGCGTTTTCTCGGCCGGTTCGAGAAGTACGTGAAGGAGGGACAGCCCGGTTCATGACGCCCCGGCGACCATCGCTTGGGCGACTCGCGTACGAACGAAGCTCGTGAACAGAAAGGTTCCCGTCGTGACGAAAAGCAAGTTCAAGGTCCCACACACGCTGGTTCTCCTCTTCGGGATGGTGATCCTGGCCCAGGTCCTCTCATACGTGCTTCCGGCGGGGGCGTTCGAACGAGCGGAGAATGCCGCCGGACGACTCCAGGTGGTGCCCGGCAGCTTCCAGCTCACCCCGGACGCTCCGGCGTTGTCGCCCCTGGCCAGCCTGACGGCCATTCCCAAGGGTCTCAGCGGGGCACACGAGATCATCTTCTTCGTCTTCATCATCGGGGGAGCGTTCGCCGTTCTCAAGGCCACGGGGGCCGTGGATGCCACCATGGGAGCCCTCCTCAGACGCTGGGCGGACCGACCCTTCTGGTTGGTGGTCGGCGGGGTCACCCTGTTTGCTCTCGGGTCGAGCACCATCGGGTTCGGCGAAGAGTATTTTCCCTTCGTGCCCGTCCTCGTCACCCTGGCTCTGGCCCTTGGATACGACAGGGTCACGGCAGTGGGGATCATCATGGTGGGGTATGGCGTCGGCTACGGCGCTGCCCTCATCAACCCCTTCACCGTTCTCCTCGCCCAGGACATCGCGGGACTCCAACCCGCATCGGGGCTCTGGTACCGTATGGTGCTCATGGTCGTCTTCCTGCCGATTGGCATTCACCACGTCTGGTCCTATGCGAAGAAGGTGGGGCGGGATCCCGCGGCGAGCCTGGTGGCCGACGTGAGCGCGCCCGAAGGCATGTCGATCTCCAGTGGCGGAGATGGGGAGGCCGGGGCAGATCATCATCCGATGACCATTACGCACAAGCTGATCCTGGCCGCCGTTGGCATCTCGCAGATCGTGCTTGTCTTCGGGCTGAGCCAGTGGCAGTGGTTTCTGGTCGAGATGCAAGCACTCTTCGTCGCTCTCACAGTGGTCATTGCCGTCATCGCCCGCATGAGCCCCGACCGCGCAGCGGTGGAGTTCGGCACGGGCGCAGCGAGCTTCACAAGCGTTGCCCTGTTGATCGGTGTGGCCCGGGCCATCCAGGTGGTGCTGAGCGAGGGCGGCATCGTGGACACAGTGGTCCACGGCATCAGCCTTCCAATTCAGGAGCTGCCAGGGGCGCTCTCCGCTGTCGCGATGTTCTTCGTTCAGAGCCTCGCCAACTTCTTCATCCCCTCGGGAACCGGTCAGGCCTTTGTCACCATGCCGATCATGGCGCCCCTGGCCGACCTCGCGGGCGTGAGCCGGCAGGTGGCGGTACTGGCCTTCCAGTTCGGCGACGGGTTCAGTAATATCCTGCTTCCCACCGAAGCCGTGCTCGTGGGAGTCCTGCTCCTGGCGGCGATCCCGTACGACCGATGGGTGCGATTCATCCTGCCCTTCATGGTGAAGATCTGGATCGTGGGCTCGATCGCATTGGCCGTGGCCGTATGGATCGGATATGCCTGAGAAACGGGAGCTCAACGGCCAGCGGTCACGCCACCATCAATCGCTAGCGCGGCACCCGTGACGTAACCCGCTTCGGATGAAGCCAGATAGAGGACCGCCTGACTGATCTCGGCTGGCGTTGCGATGCGCTTCATCGGCGCGTAGTCGATCATCGTCTGCTCGGCCGCGGCCGGGTCTTCCTTCTTGTCGATGTTGTCGCGGCGGATCATGTCGGTATCGACATAGCCCGGGCATACGCAATTGACCCGTACGTCTGGCGCGATCTCCAACGCCATGGCACGGGTCATGTTGACGACCCCTGCCTTCGCCGCGCAGTACACGGCGATCCCTGCAAACCCCATCAGCCCGGCATCCGAGGCGATGTTGACGATGTTGCCGTTGGACTTGCGCAATTCAGGCAATGCCGCGCGGTAGCAGAAGAAAGTGCCCTTCAGGTTGACGTCGAGTTGAGCGTCCCACATCGCCTCGTCGCTGTCCTCGATGGGTCTAGCCGACACGATACCGGCGCTGTTCACCAGAATATCGAGCCCGCCCAAGGCGTCGTACGCAGTGCCCACTACCGACTCGCAGCCAGGAACGGTTCCGATATCGCCGGGCGCTGCGGCCAGGGGCGCACCATCGCCCAGTCTCTCCCTGGCGGCGCTCACGGAGTGCATTGTTCTGCCGTTGATGGCGACGCGGGCGCCAGCGTCGACAAAGGCCTTGGTAATCGCAAAGCCGATGCCCCGACTGCTACCCGTTACCAAGACTCGCTTGTCGGTGAAATCCATGTCGATTCCTCTGGAGGTTATCGAGATACGCGTCCGATCGTGACCGGTGGCTCAGTCCCGCGCGGCGCGCGGGTAGCCCTGCGCACTCGAACGGTGATCGTGGTGGCTCGTCGCGCGGACGACGAAAGCACTGCACCGACCCTCCGCAAGGGAGTCGAGGACACGCTATTCACGTCGGCCGAACAGAACCAAATAGCCTCATGACTGTTGCCTTGCCAAGGAGGCGATTCGATGCGACCGTGGATCCGTCCGATCACCTTGATCGGAGCCGCAGCGTGCACCGAAGAGACTCCGCCCAGGCTCTGCGGGGAATGGAGCCGATGTCAGCGACGCGGACTGAGGGAGTAACGGTGGGATTCGTTCTCAAGACGGGAGAGGGTGAACCGCTGCTGAGCGGCTATGCGGGCCCAGCGTCGGAATCGCAACAGTTTTTGGCACAGTTTAGGAAGCGTCCGCTCAGCAATAGGAGAATAAAGCATCGTGAAATAAGGACTTACGGGACGTGGCGCAGCTCGGTAGCGCACCTGAATGGGTTCACCCTAGTGCTGTGTAGCCAAAGTCTCTTTCGCTTTGCTGACCTTGGCGATGATGGATTGTGCAGAGGCGGTCCAGACAAAGGAAGCTGTCCCAACCGTAGTTGAAGGTTCCTGATAGGGGAGAAAGAAAAGTGGTGGCTCCGGGGGTCCCGGGCCGATAGGCTCGGGTAGGTAAAAACCCCAACACGGAGCCACCACGATGAAGAGAACGTACGAGGTAAGGGATCGGGCGGACAAGCGCGCGATCAGGGAGTTCCTGAAGCGGGAGGGGCAGTTTCTGCTTCCGATGCTTGAGCTCGTGGAGCAGACGGAGGTCGCGATCGACGAAGTCATCCAGGTGATGGGACGAGCGACGATCGAAGCGGTGCTGGAGATGAGCGCCGAGGGTGTGGCAGGCGTGAAGCAGGCAGGTCGGTCACGAGCGGAAGACGACACGGTGTGGTATGGCCGGCAGGGTGGTGTGGTTTACCTGTCGGACCGGAAGGTGCGTGTGGAGCGGCCACGGCTCAGGCGCCGGGGCGCCGGGGAGGGTGGCGAGGTCGAGGTGCCGGCGTACGCAGCGATGCGGAGACCGGGCGCCGTGGCGGATCGGATGCTCGAGGTCCTGATGGCGGGGGTGAGCACGCGGAAGTACGGCCGTGTGATCGGTGAGATGGCCGACACGGTCGGGGTGAGCAAGTCGGCGGTGAGCCGTGAGACGGTCGAGGCCTCGGAGCGCGTGCTGAAGGAGCTGATGGAGCGCCGGCTGGATGCGTGGGACCTCCTGGTGATCTACCTGGACGGGATCCAGATGGGCTCGCACCACGTGCTTGCTGCGGTAGGCGTGGACTCAGACGGAAAGAAGCACGTGCTGGGCGTGAGGGAAGGAGCGAGTGAGAACGCCGAGGTGACCAGCGCGCTCCTAGAGGATCTGGTCGAGCGCGGCCTGGACCCGGGCAGGCGGCGGCTGTTCGTGATCGATGGCTCGAAAGCGCTCAGGAAGGCGATCGAGAAGGTGTTCGGCCAACGTCACCCCATCCAGCGCTGCCGCAACCACAAGCTCCGCAACGTGCTGGGTCATCTGCCGAAGGATCAGCATCCTCAGGTGAAGGCGGCGTTCCGGGCGGCGATGAAGCTGGACGCGAAGCAGGGCGAGCAGAAGCTCGAGCAGCTCGCCCGATGGCTCGAGCGCGACCACCCCTCGGCCTCGGCCAGCCTACGCGAAGGCCTCAGCGAGATGTTCACGATCAACCGGCTCGGCCTCCCGCCGCGGCTGAGGAAGTGCCTGGGCTCGACCAACCTGATCGACAGCACCCACTCGGGCGTAAGACAGAAGACCCGCAGGGTGACCAACTGGAAGAACGGAGCGATGGCCTTGCGCTGGGCTGCGGCCTCGTTCGTGGAGACCGAGAAGAGCTACCGGAGGATCATCGGCTACGACCAGCTCTGGATGCTCAGGGCCCACCTCGACGACCATGAACCGGTTGCCGAAATGAGAAAGGCAGGCTAACAAGGAGACTCTCCGGAGCCACCACCTTCAACTGTCAGCGGGACACCATCAGACAAAGGGTGTGGGGTTATCGTTTCTGCGATCGATGTAGTGGTTGATCGCCTCGATTAGTTGGTCCACGCTGGTGACGGCGAGGCGCTTGAGCTGACGAGTCGTGAGTTCGCTGAAGAAGCGCTCGACGAGATTGAGCCAAGAGGATGAAGTGGGAATGAAGTGGAAGTGGACCCGAGGGTGTTTGTCGAGCCACGCCCTGACGGCCGGATGCTTGTGGGTGGCGTAGTTGTCGAGAATCATGTGGATGTCGAGTTCGGAAGCCACGCTGCGCTCGATCTTGCGGAGGAACCGCAGAAACTCCTGATGCCGGTGGCTCGGCAAGCACTCGTGGACGACCTCCCCGGTGGCTACGTCGAGGGCAGCAAAGAGTGTCGTCGTGCCGTGACGTTTGTAGTCATGGGTCATGGTTCCAGCGCGCCCCTTCTTGAGGGGAAGACCTGGCTGGGTGCGGTCGAGGGCTTGGATCTGGCTCTTCTCGTCGAAAGCGAAGACAACGGCCCGCTCCGGGGGATCGACGTAGAGACCCACCACGTCGCGCAACTTTTCAACGAAGTGAGGATCAGTGGACAGCTTGAAGTACTCGATGCGGTGGGGCTGTAGTCCATGAGCCCGCCAGATCCGCGAGATGGTGGTCGGATGGACGCCCACTTCCTTGGCCATGAGACGGCAACTCCAGTGCGTGGCGTCTGCGGGCTTCTCCTCGAGGGTCTTGCGGACGATCTCCGCTTCGTCGTCCGGAGTGATCTTGCGGGGTCGACCCGAGCGTGGTCGGTCCTCGAGCAGCTCTTCAACGCCACCTGCCTCGTACCGGTCGAGCCACTGCGTGACCGTCGGCCTCGATACGTCCACCTCCCGGCAGATCGCCGACCCCGACCGTCCCTCGGCAGAGCAGAGAACGATGTTGGCCCTTTCGACCACGCGTTGCGGTGTGGTCCGTTTGTTCACCAATCGCTCCAAGCGCCTGCGTTCTCCTCGGCGCAACCGAATCCTACGCACTGGAAGTCCCATGCGAAGAATCTATCGCATGTATTTGTTATGCAAAAGATTTCTGCTACACTATACTAGCGGCGTCGGTGGGCGTCGGCAGGCGTTGGAGTGACTAGAAATCTGCGTCAGCGAAGTGTGCCAGAGTCGGCCGGTATCGACGCAGTTTTTGGCACAGTTTTGAATCGCCGGGCTTCAGGAGGTGCCACCGCGACGAGCACGTGGAGTTTCGGATCGAGCACCACGAAGACTGAGGTGCCCCCAGTTGCGGTACCACTTCCTATGTTAGACCCCGAGCCATCGGTGGTCCCTGGAGTTGGGGCATCCTGAGGAACCAGGGCGATGGTTTTATCGTCTCTGGGGCGGGGGGTAGTCCGCCGTGGGCACGATGGGGTCGGACGGTATTGTACAGCCGCCTCCACTGCTCGACGAGTACCGTTGCCTCGGGCAGTGTGTAGAAGATCTCTCCGTTCAAGAACTCGTCTCTCAGTTTGCCGTTGAAGCTCTCGTTGTAGCCGTTCTCCCACGGACTGCCCGGCGCGATGTAGAGGGTCTGGACCCGCAGCCTGGCCAGCCATCTCCGCACCAGTTTCGCCGTGAACTCTGGCCCGTTGTCCGAGCGCAGATGCTCGGGCGGACCGTGCCGAGCGAAGAGATCGGTGAGCACCTCGAGAACGTCGTGAGCTCGAGTCTTTCGACCGACCTTGATCGCCAGACACTGCCGCGTGTACTCGTCGAGCACGGTCAGAAGCTTCAGCGCACGGCCGTCATGGGTCCTCGTGCTTACGAAGTCGTAGGACCACACGTGATTCTTGTGCAGTGGCCTGAGCCGGATGCACGAGCCATCGTTGAGCCACAACCGACCCCGTTTCGGTTGCCGTCTGGGCACTTTCAGCCCCTCCTGCCTCCAGATACGCTCCACACGCTTGTGGTTCACCTCCCAGCCCTCGATACGCAGCAGGTTCGTGATCTGGCGATACCCGTACCTGCCGAACCGGCTCGCCAACCGTATCACGTCCGTGCGTAGCGCCTCCTCGTCGCCAGGTAGCTTCTTCACCCGGCGCTGCGTCGAGCGCGGCTGACCCAGTACGTGACACGCGTGACGTTCACTCGCCCCGAGTCGCTGACGTACATGCATCACGCACCTGCGTCGGCGCTCGGGGCTCAGAAGTTTCCCTTGGTCGCTTCCTCCAGGATCAGCTTGTCCACCGTCAGGTTCGCCACCGCTCGCTTTAGCCGTGCGTTCTCCTTCTCCAGCTCCTTGAAGCGTCGAGCTTGATCCACCTTCATCCCCCCGAACTCCTGCCTCCACCGGTAGTACGTCTGCTCGCTGATCCCCAACTCCCGGCTCACCATCGCCACCGTTTTGCCGTTCGCCAGACCCACCTCCGCCTCTCTCAATGCCGTGATGATCTGCTCCGGCGTGTGTCGTCTCCTACTCATTCTGACCTCCTCCCTGATAGCTGCGACCAAAGCCGCATCCTAACATCAACTTTGGTCTCGTTTCAGGGGGTCACGTCACACCGTCGGTGGATTTGTAGACCCCGTCCCCGGGCGAAATGAACTGTCGTGGAAGCCCCTCACCCGTCCCCACGAAGATTACGTTGGGATCCGATAGGGACACGTCCAGGGCTCCCACAGATGGGAAATTGAAGAAGCCGTCGGACACGTTGCGCCAGTGCCTTCCAGCATCGGTGGTCTTCCAGACTCCGCCGTGGCCAGCCCCGAAATAGTAGACGAAGGGGTCGCTGGTATCTCCGGCCACTGCAACGACACGCCCTCCACGGTACGGCCCAACGAACCGCCACTCGAGGGCCGAGAGAAAGCTGGCATCCACGCTGGGGAACTCGGCGAGGACGCCTTCGCCCATGCCCGCGTCACTGGAGTTGCCACTGCATCCGAACAGGGAAAGGAGGGCAATAACCGCACCGGAGCGCGTGATCGAGCCGACTCGAGTGACAAGGCGAATCACATTCATGGCCATCTCCATGGTCAGGGCGTGGAGACCCGGCCCAGGTTGGGCAATCTCACGCCGGATCTTCAGGGGAGAGAGACTAACTACTCTCGACGAACCTCGCATACAAGCAGGCCTTATCGGCAGCCATAGCATGGGTTTACAACATGGTGGCGCGGCGTGCGGGTAGTCCTGCGCTCTCGAACGGTGATCGTGGTGGCTCGTGGTGCTGATGAAGAAAGCAGTGAACCGACCGTCCGCAAGGGAGTCGGAGACGCGCTATTCACGTCGGCCGAACACAACCAGACAGCCTCGTGATTGTTGCCTTGCCAAGGAGGCGATTCGATGCGACCGTGGATCCGTCCGATCACCTTGATCGAGCTGCAGCGTGCACCGAAGAGACTCCGCCCAGGCTCTGCGGGAGATGAAGCCGATGTCAGCGAGGCGGACTGAGGGAGTAACGGTGGGATTCGTACTCAAGACGGGAGAGGGTGAACCGCTGCTGAGCGGCATTGTCGTCAAAGCATCGCCGAAGACCGGGACGTTGGGCCCTTTTCTGGTTGAACAGACATTCCAGCGGGGATTTACAACGAATCTTCACACTCACGAACAGGGCGACGAGTTGTTCTATGTCGTGTCAGGTCGGGGCACCGCGACGCTGGAGGACGAGACCGAAGCGATTGAGCCTGGTGACGTGTTCTTTGTGCCACAGAGCGCAGTTCACCGCATCGCGAACCTGGACGATGACGAGCCCCTAAAGGTCGTCTATTTCATGGACAGTCCGGAATTGGTCGAGCAATTTCGGGCGCTTCACGAGCGCGCTACATCGGAGCCGGATCGACCGATTACGCCGGAAGAGAGGGCCGCGATTGAAGAGCGAACTGGCGGTTCTACGGCGGTGCGATGAATCCTTTGGCCATGTTTAACGCATCACCACCTGGGTGCGAAACGCTGAACCATTCCGACGGAGGTTTACCTTGATCGAAAGTCCCTGGCTGGACGCCCGAAGCATCGCATCCCTGCTTGTCGTGCTCATGAGCGCCACGGCGCCCGCCATCGCCCACGAGCCCGGCGGCCAAGTCGCTACTTCCGAGTCGCCTCCGTCAATCGAGGAGACGGTGGCCGGCATGGAAAAGCTCGATGGCCTCTTCCCACTCTATTGGGATGCGGCCGCCGGTACGCTCTACATGGAGATCGACAGGTTCGACGAGGATGTCCTCTACGTCCGCGGGCTGGCGGCGGGACTGGGCTCCAACGACATCGGGCTTGATCGAGGACAGGGCCGCGGCAGCGGCGATCTCGTAAGGTTCGAGCGCGTCGGCCCGAAGATCCTGATGCTGCAGCCGAACCTGAGGTACCGGGCCGACAGCGAAAACCCCGATGAGCGTGTGGCGGTCGAGGACGCGTTCGCGCAGTCGGTGCTTTGGGGCTTCACAGTCGCCGCCGCGACCGATGGCCGCACATTGGTCGACATGACCGAGTTTCTGGTGCGCGACACCCACGATGTCGCGACTACTCTGCAGCCGGCCCAGTATCGCCTCGACAGCTCGCGCAGCGTCATCTCGAGGCAACACACCAAGGCCTTCCCGAGGAACATCATCCTGAACGCTGTCCTCACCTTCACAACGCAGGGCGATGGAAGCGGAGGTGACGGGTTTGGGATGCAACCCGGGCCGGGCGGCGGTTTCGGGCGCGGGGCGCTATCTGCGGTGGCCCCGAGCACCGAGGCGGTCACCGTTCGCACGCATCACCAGTTCGTGGAGTTGCCCGGCGGTGGCTACGAGCCACGTACCTTCGACCCGCGATCCGGCGCCTTCGGCCCTACGTACCAGGACTATGCGGTGCCGCTCGGCACATCGCTGACGAAGCGGCTCGTCAACCGACACCGGCTGCAGAAAGTCGACCCGACCGCCGAAGTCTCGGACGCCGTCGAGCCTATCGTTTACTACCTGGACCGCGGCACCCCCGAGCCCGTTCGCTCGGCGCTCCTCGATGGAGCACGCTGGTGGAACCAAGCGTTCGAGGCGGCCGGCTATCGCGATGCCTTCCAGGTGAGGATGCTGCCCGAGGGCGCCGACCCCATGGACGTGCGCTACAACATCATTCAGTGGGTGCATCGCTCGACGCGCGGCTGGAGCTACGGCTTCACGGTCAGCGACCCGCGCACCGGTGAGATCATCAAGGGTCGCGTCACGCTCGGGTCGCTGCGTGTGCGGCAGGATTACTTGATCGCGGAGGGCTTGTTGGCGCCATACGCGAACGGCACCGAGACCCCTCCCGAGTTGGCTGAATGGGCGCTGGCACGGCTGCGGCAGCTGTCGGCGCACGAGGTTGGCCATACCCTCGGCTTCAACCACAATCACTACGCCAGCAGCCTCGGGCGCATCTCGGTGATGGACTACCCGCATCCGCTGGTCGAGCTCACCGACGACCGCGAGTTCGACTACTCGGCGGTCTACGACGACAAGATCGGCGAATGGGACAAAGTTGCGGTGATGTACTCCTACCAGGATTTCCGACCCGGGGCCGATGAGGCAGAGGAGCTTCGCGCCATCATCGATGAGGCCTGGGAGCGCGACGTCATTCATATGACCGATGAGTCCTTGTCGGCGCAGCCGCGCGTGCACCTATGGGCCAACGGCACTGATCCGGCCGCCGAGCTCAGCCGAATGATGAACGTTCGCCGGCGCGCTCTCGATCGCTTCGGAGACAACGCCATCAAGCTCGGGGCGCCGCTGGCGACGATCGAAGAAGCGCTGGTGCCGCTGTACATGCGTCATCGCTATCAAGTAGAAGCGACCGCCTCCGCCATCGGCGGCACGTACTCCCACTACGCGCTGCGCGGTGACGGCCACGGGAATGCCGCCGGTGCGGTGCCGCGCGGCGAGCAGATGGCGGCGCTGGAGGCCTTACTGGCCACGTTGCAACCGTCTGAGCTTACGGTGCCGCGCTCGGTCCTGGCACAGTTACCACCGCGACCGTCGGGCTACGGGCACCACCGCGAGCTGTTTCCGCGCTACACCGGGATGACGTTCGACGCGATTACGCCGGCCGTGGTCGCCACGCAACACGTCGTATCCAACATCTTCGACCCCGAGCGTGCCGCCCGCGTGGTGCAGCAGCACGCCCTCGACAGCTCGTTGCCCGGCCTGGACGAGGTGCTCGACGGCACCTTCCAGGCGGTGTTCGCCACAAGTGGCGGCGACGACTACGAGCAGGAGATCGCGCGCGCCGTGCAACGCACGCTCGTCGAGCAGCTGATGTCGGTGGCGGCGAACGCCACCATGCCGCAGGTGCGTGCGATCGTCACCGCCAGGCTCGACCGGATGACCAACCGAATCGGCGGGATGCTGGCAGATGCCGGGGATCCGCTCGGACCCACACAGGCTCACCTGGCGCTGTTGAAGCGCGACGTGGGGCGCTTTCTGCAGCGCCCGGCCGATGCCTACGCGGCTCCGAGGCCGCAGGCGCCGCCGCCGGGCGCGCCGATCGGACAGATCGGCCCCTCATGGCTCGACAGCAACCTCATGGGCATCGATCTGCCGCCGGTCGGCTCGATGCTCGACCTTTTGCTACCCGCCGACGCGCATCATCGGTGAGGGGGCCTATCACTTAGGTGAGGTCGTTCTTCCGCTTTCGCGCATCCACGGGTTCCCATGCCCCTCCTCAGAAAGGCCCCTTCTCCCCGAGGGGGGCCTGCTTGAGCGACAACCCCCAGTGACGTAATGTCATCGCTCACGCAAACCAGTCTTCCCGCCGAGGCTTCCGGTGCTTCGCGGATAGTGGTAACACGGAACCTGTGCTATGAAAACGAACAGACGAGCTTTCATCTCGAGTGCCGCTCTCGCGGGCGGTGCCGCAGCCCTCTCTCCTGTGCCGTCGTTTGGGTTCCAGGGTGACTCACAAGCTGGGTCCCCTGACTACGCGGCTCTCGACGAGGTCCTCAAGTTGCCTGTCTTGAAAAGGGAGCTCTTTTCTTCGCCGGTCATCATTGAAACGGTCGAGCTGCTCCAGGATCGGGACAACTTCATCTGCCGGGTTCGATCCAAGGATGGGGCCGAAGGGGTGTCGATTGGGCACCCGTTCATCTCGATGCAGGGATACCCCATGTTTAACACCGGCTTGCGCGATCGCTTCCTTGGCAAGGATGCACGCGACCTGGATGCGTTGGTGTTCGATGCCGCGGAGCGCAACGTGAAACGTCAGGGCATTCCTCTCTGTGTGCAGATCGCGACCCTGGAATTCGCTGTCCTCGACATGCTGGGTAGCATCGCCGACAAGCCCATTGGCCAGTTGGTCGGCGACATCCATCATCCTGAAATCGCCGTGTATCAGGGCACGCGCCTCTTGGAGTTGCGCAGGCAAGAACCCGAGGCGTCGCTGGAGTTAGTCAGACAAGATTTGGAGGAAACCAAGGCAAAGGCCATCAAGATCCGGGCCGGTCGTGGAGACAATTTGGGTTCGGATATCGACAGTGCCCCGGGCAGGACGGAAAAACTCATCCGGATGGCCCGTGAGATGTTTGGCGATGACATGGTGCTGATGATTGATGGCAATGGCTCCTATTCCGTGAAGGAGGCCATACGCATAGGCAGGATTCTGGAAGAGTACAACTACTATTTCTATGAGGAACCCACACCGTGGGACTGGTATGAAGAGCAAAAGCAGATCGCTGACGCCATGACGATTCCCATGGCAGGAGGCGAGGAAGAGTTCGGCATTCACGCCTTCCGCTGGCTCATCGCCAACGATGCCTTCGAGATCATACAACCGGATCAGTTCTATTTCGGTGGGATCATTCGGTCCATGCAAGTGACTCGGATGGCCGAAGCGGCGGGAAAAACCATCGTGCCGCATCTATCGGCCGGCGGACTGGGATACCTGTATCTGCTGCACTACGTCTCTGCCTGCCCCAATGCCGGTGAGTATCACGAATTCAAGCTCTTCGCCACCCAGGACGCCAACGGGACCGACATACCGATCGAAAGTAAGACCGACCCCTTCACCAGCGTCGACGGCGTGGTCAAAGTCCCCACCGGTTCGGGCCTGGGGATTCGCATCGATCCTGATTACATCAAGACCCATAGGGTTCTCTATGGGTAGCTGAGGCGCTTCCCCCCTGCTGCTGCCGGATTGGCCTGCGGTCGCCTTCGGCGATCCTCGGTCGTCTCACGGAAATCTTGAGGATCTATCGAGGACTCGACTGACGCTCGGGTAGATCCTGGCCGGCTCACACGCCTTACACGCATGTTGTCGAGATCATGGCGAGCCCGAGTGAAGGTCCCCTCATCCGCTTCGCCCGCGAAATCCAGGTGCAGCTCATGAGGTTCCGGCATCTCGGCTTGTGGGGCATGTGCTTGGCTCTGGATGCCTGCCAATCGGGACCCGATATTTGGGCCGATCTCGTGGTCCTGAACGGGAACGTGATCACGGTCGACCGCGCCCGTCCGAGAGCCGAGGCGTTCGCGGTTCTCGGAGCCAAGTTCATCGCCGTGGGGTCAACGTCGGAGATGCGCCGCTGGATAGGTGAATCTACGACGGTGATCGATGCGGAAGGACGCACCATCACTCCCGGTTTCATCGATGCGCACATGCATCCTCGGCCCACGTATCCGGAGTCGTCTCCCCTCGCTACGGTGGACCTTCGCCCGGTCAGCGTCGCTTCGATGGCCGATGTGATCGATGCGCTAGCGGCCAAGGCAGCGCTGGTTCCTGAGGGCCAGTGGATTCGGGGCGTCCGTTACGAGGACACGAAGCTCGGCCGACATCCCACCCGAGCGGATCTGGACCAGGCCTCCAGCAGACACCCCATCTATATCACGCACTCGAGTGGTCACCTCGGGGTTGCGAACTCCTTCGTACTCAGGGCTGCCGGGATCACCCGGGACACGCCGGACCCTCCCGGAGGAGCATTCGATCGAGGGGACGATGGAGTGCCGAACGGCGTCTGTCGTGAGGTCGCCTGCCGCGCTTTCCGCCAGGCGGTGCCCGAGACTCCGATCACGAGGCAGGACGAAGTGGAGGGGATCCAGCGGACGCTCCGGCAGTTCGCGAAGACCGGGATCACGACGGTCGTCGACGCGGGTGGGAGCCCTGAGAAACTTGGACAGTTCCGGGCGGGGGTGGGTTCGGGACCGTTCGCGCGGTCATGATGGTCGGCAGTGCCTACCTGGATGAATTCCGGGCGGGAGGACTCGGCACGGGCTTCGGGGACTCATGGGTCAAGGTCGGACCCATCAAGGCGTTCCACGGCAACTCTCTGTCAGGCAGGACCGCCTGGCTTTTCGAGCCCTACGACATGGTCAATCCCGCCACGGGCAAGCGCGACTACTACGGGATTCCGCCCGATCGGACGCAGAGCGAGCTGGACTCCCTGATCTTCTCGATTCACGAGGCGGGATTCCAGGTAGGTGTGCACTCGAACGGTGACCGCGAGATCACGATGCTTCTCGAGGCGTTCGAGAAGGCCCTCACCAGGCTACCCAGACCGGACCACAGGCACCGAATCGAGCATTCCAGCGTGATGACTCCCGCCATACTCCAGAAAGTCAGGGAGCTCGAGCTCGTCCTCGCTCCCCACTCCTACGTCTACGAGCACGGCGACAAGATGGAAGCGTTCGGTGCCAACCGCTGGGGAATGATGCACCCCAACCGGACGGCGCTCGACATGGGCATCCCGGTAGCCGGCAATTCGGACTACGGCGTCAGCGCTGCGATTCCCATGCTTCGCATTCAGAGCATGGTGACGCGCACGAGTGCGGAAGGGAAGGTCTACGGCCCCGAGCAGAGGATATCGCCCGAAGAGGCGATCCAGATTTGGACGATGGGAAGCGCCTTTTCGGTGTTCGAGGAAGACATCAAGGGATCGATCGAGGTAGGCAAGTTGGCCGACTTCGCCATCCTGTCGGCAGACCCGACCGCGGTACCCGTCGACGAGATCAAGGACATTGTGGTCCACACACGACCGTCGTCGGTGGCCGGATCGTGTACGACCGCTGAAGCCGTCGACGCCAATTTCGCCTGGCTCCAGCAGTCGGACCTACCCAAGATCCTTTTTCATCCTCACGAAATCGGCGAGGGAATCGCGAAGTGGTACCGTCGATTTCAAGGCTGATAAGGCCCCGCGTCCTCGATTCCGCGTCAGCGATCTTGAAGACCGTACGAATGGACTGTCAGTAGCCTATCCGGCGCGCGGCGTCTATTTTGGCTTCGTCGCCTAAGCTGGAGGTCCCGCGAGGATTGGGGCCGATGTCCGTCCCGGCATCCTTATCGTGCGTTGGCCAGGACGAGCGTCCCCCTCACACAGGAGGATTGGAAATGCCCCATCCGTCACGATGGATCAATTCGAGCTTGCTGGTGGTGGTGCTGTCCATCACAGCCTGTGGGGGATCCCCCGAGCAGCGGGATTGGACGTACTTCGGTGGTGACAAAGCGTTCACCCGGTACGCCCCACTCGAACAAATCGATCGCGATAACGTCGGCGACATTCAGATCCTGTGGCAACGCCCGGCCCTTGATGCCTCGTATGTAGAGGCGTATCCCGATCTCGTAGCTTCGGACCAACGCCCCGGCAGGCGGAATAATTTGAGATCGACGCCGATCCTCATCGACGGGGTCCTTTATGCGCCAAACGGTGTGGGCTTGGTCGAAGCCTTCGATCCTGCGAGCGGTGAGACCATTTGGCTCCAGGAGCCGTTTGCTCCCACGTTGGACGAGGTTGCCGGAAGGAGCTCTCGAGGGTTGGACTACTGGACCGATGGCACCGACCGGCGTCTGATTCTGGTCAAGGGAGGACATCTGTACACCCTCGACCCAGAGACCGGCAGCACAAATCCCGATTTCGGCGATGGCGGGAGGGTGAACCTCGTTCGGCCGCCGGCCCAGTCGTACCGCAACAGCTCGGGCCCCATCGTGGTGGGAGATGTCGTGGTCATCGCGGGCACCTTCGATGGAGCCGGCGACTCGGGCAATAAGTGGCGGGGAATCGTAAGCGAAGATGTGCGGGGATACGACGTGCGGAGCGGGGAGCTTCTCTGGACTTTCCACGTAGTGCCGCAGGAGGGTGAGTTCGGCGTGGACACGTGGGAAGAGGATTCCTGGAGGGAAGCAGGTGACCAGGGTTCCTGGTGTTGCCTCAGTGCGGACGAGGAGCTCGGATACGTGTACGTGCCGCTCGGCGCTCCTACGTCCGCGTACTATGGGGGTCATCGCCCCGGTGACAACCTGTTCTCGAACAGCCTCGTGGTCCTGGACGTGACGACGGGCGAGCGCGTGTGGCACTTCCAGATGGTCCACCACGATCTCTGGGAGTACGACACCGTGGGTCCGCCGAGCCTGGGCGAGATCACCGTCGACGGGAGGCGGATCAAGGCTGTGATGCAGCCGAGCAAGACCGGGTGGGTGTACGTCTTCGATCGGGTGACGGGTGAGCCGGTCTGGCCGATCGAAGAGCGACCGGTGCCCCAGTCTACGGTGCCCGGCGAGTACACGTCCCCGACGCAGCCGTTTCCCACCAAGCCTGCACCGTTCGCTCGCCAGGGTCTGACGGTGGACGATCTGATCGATTTTCCGGAGGTGCGCGACCGGGCTCTGGCCTTGGCCGACTCGTTCGTCATGGGCCCGATATTCACGCCACCGCCCCTCGCGGGTGATAACCCAGAGGGTAAGTACGGTCTGATCCAGGTGCCGGGAATCTGGGGCGCCGCAAACTGGAACACGGGTGCCTTCGACCCGGAGACTGGCATGTACTACGCAGTCGCTCACACGCTCCCAAAGATCGTCCGGATCTCCAAGAGTGACGATCCCGACTCGGAGATGGAGTATTGGGCAGACATGGACTGGACGCCGGATGGCGGGGACGATCCCGCCATCGACGGATTGCCGATCACGAAGCCGCCCTGGGGCCGGATCACCGCGATCGACATGAATACCGGCGACCACGCTTGGATGGCCGCGAACGGCGACGCCTTGCGCGACCATCCGGCTCTCGAGGGCCTGGACCTGCCTCCTCTCGGCATCAGCAGCCGTCCGGCGGCGTTGGTCACGAAGACGCTCCTGTTTCTCGGCGACGGTGGCAACGTCTTCGGAGGCATCTATTCGAACATGTGGGGCAACAACTTCCGCGCCTACGACAAGGCGACGGGAGAGGTGATCTGGGAAATGGAGCTACCGGCCGGAGTGACCGGCGGGCCGATGACCTACATGTCGGACGGCAAGCAATACATCGTCGCCTCCATCGGAGGATCGGACCACTCGGCCGAATGGGTAGCCCTCGGGCTTCCCTGAGATCGGGATCAGAATCGGCTGGCTCTCGGAGGCAAGGATTTGCAGTGTCGACCGCGGACGAGGGCACGTGCGCCGTCATCGGCAATCCTAGCTCGTCTCGCGGAGAGCTGCCGGGGTTCAACAGCGGGAATAACGGCGGGTACAGCGGGAAAAAGAGCGGGAATCTCTACTCTCAAACCCACCCGTGCCCCCCAAGAGACTCCGTATGGGTGTGATACCCTCACGCGAGTGTTTTTGGGGTTGGATTTAGTGATCAGTGAACATTGTTTGGGTGATGGCGCTTAGGGCGTGTGCCATCTATCATCAGAGCTTGAAGAAACGGAGTTGGATTCCGGGGCCTACACCTTGATCCTCGAGGAGACCTGAGAATGAAGAAGAGCGACCGCGAACCGGCCATGGACCGGAAGATCAACCGCCGTGACTTCCTGAACGGAGCGAGCATCGCAATGGCGGGAACGGTTCTCGCGCCGGGGGCCTCGGGCGCTAGCACCGCTCGGATGATACCAAGTCCTCCACCCATAGATGAACCTGTGCCAACAGGGGGTACCGGCCATTACCTGTATGTAGCGACTCCTGGTATCATCGATCATTTGGGCTATGGGGGTCACGGATTGCTGGTTTTTGATATAGACAACAATCACAAATTCGTAAAACGAATTAGCACTAGGGGGTTCCATGAAGATGGCAGCCCATCAAACGTCAAGGGCATTGATGTCAGTGTGCCGCTCAACAGTGTCTATATCACCACCTTGGAATCTATGCAGCGGATAGATCTGAGTACGGAAGAGGTGCTGTGGGAAATCGATTTTGAGGGTGGCTGTGACCGTATGTCGATTTCACCTGATGGGATGACCATGTATTTGCCATCATTAGAAAAAGAGTTTTGGAATGTCGTGAATACCGAAACCGGTGATATCATTGCCAAGATCGTAGTAGATACCAGTGCACACAACACGATTTACGGTCCTTCAGGAAATCGAGCATATATGGCGGATTATAAATCTCCCTGGTTGCACGTTGCAGATACCAAAACGCACACAGTCGTACAGAAAATAGGCCCTTTTAGTGGAGCTGTTCGACCGTTTACCATGAAGAGCGACGAGTCGCTTGTGTTTGTGAACGTTGATGATTTGCTGGGATTTGAAGTGGGTGATTTGAAAACAGGAGAAAAGGTAGCGAGTGTTCGGGTCCAGGGTTGGGACAGAGGTCCCGTACAACGACATGGCAATCCAAGTCATGGTATAGCTTTGACCCCAGATGAAAAAGAGATATGGATTAGCGATGGCCATAATATGCGAATGCATGTTTTTAGCGCAGAAGCCCCTTATCAACAGCTCACCACCATTGCACTACGTGATATGCCGGGTTGGGTCACTTTTAGTATAGATGGTCAGTATGCCTATGCATCTAGTGGCGAAGTGATTGATGCCAAGACACGGAGAATTTTATACTTGTTGCAGGATGAAAATTACAATACCGTTTGCAGCGAAAAGATGATTGAGATGCATATGCAAGACGGCAAAGTAACCAAGGCAGGTGACCAATTTGGCTTGGGTAGATTGCCTGTAGCAGGAGATATAGGTTTGGTTAGAAATTCGGGCATCCGTCTCAACCGCTACATGCCAGCAATTCAGCCCCGCCCAAGGCCGTAACCTCAAGCGGGGCAATCCCTTACGTGCCCCATAATACGTTGAGCGGATCGACACGTTGGTCCAACGGCATCAGGGAGCCCACATGACCCACCGCCTTCTCAGAAGGAATCTCCTGCCCGTAGCCATCGTGACGGCGCTCCTCCTGGCCGATTGCCAGCCTGTTCAGGGAAACGTGGTGAGCGTGATCGTGGATCGGCGCGTGGACATCCTGGGCGGACGAGCCTTCGGACAAGCGGGGGCTTACGAGATGCTCGTGGGCCGGATCCTCTTCGCCTTCGAGCCCGCCAATCCGCAGAATCGAGCCATCGTCGATCTGGAGCTGGCGCCTCGGAACGCCGACGGTCTCGTGGAGGCGTGGGCGGATTTTCGCGCGTTCCAGCCGAAAGACCCGGCCCGGAGGCGAGGCATTGGCTTGGTGGAGGTCAGCAACCGGGGACGACTGGCCGCCTTCCAGTACCTCAACCTAGCAGATACGCGCGAGCCCGACCCATGGGCCCCCGAACACTTCGGCGACGGCTTGCTGATGGACCTCGGGCTCACGATCGTGATCATTGGATGGCAGTACGACATCCCCGAGGAGGGGCACGCTCTTGGACTGCGTGCTCCTTTCGCCCGGGAGGGTGCGGAGGCGGTCCGGGGCTTGGCACGCTCGGACTGGACGCTGGATCGGAGTGAAGACGTCCTGCTGCTCGGGCACATGAACCGCCCCGGGGCCTATCCTCCGGTCGCGCCCGGCAGAGCCGACGACGTTCTGACCGTCAGGGAAAGCCGGGAGGGCGCCCGGCAGGTCCTCCCCCGACAGAGCTGGGAGTTCATTCGTCTCCCGAGCCAGGAGAAGCTCGGTGCGATTCGGCTGGAGGGTGGTTTCCAGGCGGGGAAGATCTACGAGCTGGTGTACGAGGCGCAGGACCCACACGTCGTGGGCGTGGGTCTCGCGGCGGTGCGAGATGTCATCTCCTACGCGAAGTACGATCCGGAGGCGCTCTTTCCCGTCGAACGCGGAATCGCATTCGGCTTCTCCCAGACGGGGAGGTTCCTGAGGCACTTCCTGTACCAGGGGTTGAACACGGACGAACGTGGCCGGAAGGCCTACGACGGGATGCTCATCCAGGTCGCCGGAGCCGGCCGTGGTAGCTTCAACCATCGCTTCGCGCAGCCTTCCAGGGATGGACATCCCTACTCGGCGTTTTTCTATCCAAGCGACGTGTTCCCCTTCACGAGCCTGGATCAGGAGGATCCGCTCGATGGTTCGCGGGGTGGGCTGCTGAGCCAGCAGAGGGATGACCATGTGCCCCTGATCTTCCAGACCAACGCCGACTACGAGTACTGGGGGCGCGCCGCGTCCCTGATCCACACCTCCGCGGATGGCGCGCGGGATGTGCCCTTGCATCCGAACGAGCGGATCTATCTGCTCGCCGGTGGGCAGCACATGATCACCTGGCTCGAACCATCCCACGAGTACCGAATCGCGAACACGCCCGCGTACCGCGGGAACCCGGTGGACTTCCGACTCACCCTCCGAGCCTTGACGCAGCGGTTGGTGGAGTGGGTGGACCGGGGTGTCGATCCGCCCCCGAGCACGTATCCTCACGTCGCCGATGGAACGCTCGTGCATCCCCCAGAGCTGGCCTTCCCGCCGATCCCCGGCGTGCGGGGACCGGGCGGCACGCCGCATGTGGCGTACCGTACGGATTACGGGCCACGGTTCGAGTCGGAAGGTGTGGTCACGAATCAGCCGCCGGAGCTCGGTCCCTCGTTTCCGTCCCTGGTACCGCAGGTCGACGAGTTGGGCAACACCCAGGGCGGTATCCGCCCCTACGAGCTTCGTGCGCCGCTCGCCACCTACACGCCGTGGCTTCTCCGCGGGGGTCCGTGGAATCAGGGACCTGGCGAGCCCCAAGTCCTCGACAACTACATCGGGAGTTACATCCCGCTCCCCCGCACGGAGGCGGCGCGGCGTGCGACCGGCGACCCACGGCCTTCCCTGGAGGCGCTCTACGATTCGGCGGCCGAGTTCCTGGCAAGAGTCAGAGAAGCGGCCGAGGACCTCGTGGACGAGGGATTCTTGCTTCGGAGGGACGTCGATGTCGTGGAGGCCCGCGCCACGACCCACTGGAACTGGGTGATGGGAGTCGAGCTCGGTTCTCGGTGACCTGGATCTCTCGGTAGAGGGACGAAGCTGGCTCTTGCGGCGGAGGGTGGCGCCTTTCCGGAGGCCGACCGGCTGACCTGCACACTTCCCGGAAGTCCGTGTAGGTCCTCACTTCATAGATGTCTCGAAGCATGCGGTTGAACCCCGCCACATCCGTCCCAAGCCGCCTCCAAGATCCAATTGGGTGTCATGTATCACCTACCACGAGCACTATCGGCGCGGCCATGGAGGGCGACGTTGATGGTCGCAGTTGGCGTGCTCGAGGCATGTACTCGTGCGACCTACCGGGAAGCCGATTAGGTTGCCGCTCATGAAATGTAAGAAATATGAATGGCTCCTGGTGCCCATCCTCCTGTGCGGCTGCGCGCCCGACGCCGGCCGGCCCTTCACGGCGGTCGCTGATCTCCCAGACCTGATGATTACGGTCGTTGAGCCCGCGGCTGAGGTGTACTGGGACGCGGTCGGTTGGATCATCGACGCGAGTGGCACGACCGAAATCCGACCTGGCTCCCCCGAGGAGTGGGAGGCGGTGCGTAACGCCGCCTACCAGGTCGCCGAGTCCGGCAACCTCATGATGATCGGGGACCGCGCGGTGGAAGAGGCGGCGTGGAACGGATTTTCGCAGGCGATGATCAGCGTGGGGCGTCGGGCGATCGAGGCGGCGGAAGCCCGAGACGAACAGGGCGTCTTCGACGTTGGTGCCGAGATCTATGCCGTCTGCACGGGCTGCCACTCGACCTACGCGAGCGAGACGCTCCGGCCGAGCGACCGCAGTGAGGGAAACTGAGTTCTGGTGCATCGTTTTCTCGAGTGGGTCGGGGGCACACCGTGGAGCGTCGCACTCCTCGAGTCGTATTGGGTGTGGCCGCTCGTGGAGTCGACCCACGTCCTGTCTACGGCCCTGTTCTTTGGCACTGCCGTGATGATGGATCTCCGCCTCCTCGGCGTGGCGTTCAAGGGGACCCCCGTCTCCGAGTTCACTGGTCGGATGCTGCCCTGGACCCGGGGCGGCTTCGCCATTCTGGCGTTGACCGGCCTCCTGATCTTTTACTCCGCCCCGGTCCGGTACTACCACAATGTCTTCTTTCGGATCAAGGTCGGGTTGCTGATCGTAGGAGGCCTCAACGCGTGGTGGTTCCACGCCAGAACACACCCAAGCGTCGCGACGTGGGATCGTGACCCTGTGCCACCCCGTGCCGCTCGGGTCTCGGGCGCCACTTCCCTGTTCGTCTGGGCTTGGGTCATCATCACCGGACGGATGATCGCCTACAACTGGTTCGATTGTGACATCCAGCCGCAGACCGACTTCATCAACTGGGTGTCTGGGTGCGTCGTCCCCACTGATTAGAGAGGCGACCAACGGTGTTACTGCCCTTCTTCGAATGGTGCGAAGCCACCGCGCTCGGCCAGGTGGTTCGCCAGTCGCTCTGGCTTTTTCCGGTTATCGAAGCGGTGCATCTGGTTGGGCTCAGCCTACTCGCCGGATCGCTGCTGATTGTCGATCTCAGGCTCCTTGGCCTGGGCCTCAAGCGCCAAGGGATCGCCGAGATCGCGAATGGGGCCCGTCCTTGGCTTGTGCGAAGCGTCGTATTGATGATCGTGACCGGTCTCCTGCTCTTCCTCTCGGAGGCGGTCAAGGCCTACTACAACAGGTCTTTTTGGGTGAAGATCACGACGCTTCCGATCGCCCTCGTATTCACGTTCTTCGTCCGCCGCCGGATCGTCCGCGATGAGGAGCTGGACACTTCATGGCGCACGCACCTGCTCGGGGCCGTCTCGATCGCGCTGTGGTTTACCGTTGCCGCGGCTGGACGCTGGATCGGCTTTTCCTAGCCAGCAGGAGACATCTCAAAAAGCACCTGAGCAAGACGCGGGATCATCCTGCCTCCCGCGGCTGGCCCCGTCAGCACCTCCCGCGGCCGGAGGCGAAGGACCTGAGCTCGGCTCCGTCCTCCGGAGCGCCGGTACCTGAAGACCCCAGGAAGAACTTCGTGCCATCGGTGAACGTGACGTCACGGCCATTGGCCCGAGGAAGCGAGTGGTCCTTCGCCTGATACCCGTCGACGATCAAAACGGAGCCGATCGTCAGACACTCTCGGCGGAGCCCTCGGCGCAGAAGCACGTTGGGCGTGCCTCCCTCGATCATCCAGACTTGCGACGTCCCGTCATCATTCTTCACGTCGATGTGAATCCACGAATGCGGGTTTACCCATTCGACCCTCACGATGGGGCCCTCGAGGCGAATCGGGGCATCCGGGTCGAACTCCGCCCCGAATGCGTGGTGGGCGACCGCCGGGGCCGCGACCGCAAAAAAGGCGACAGCCCCCGCCGCCAAAGGCCCGTAGATCAACCGTTTTGTGTTCATCACCATCGCCTCGACTCAGTTCCGGCTTCTTTCGGCTTCCATTCGCTCTTGATACCGCGCCCCACGCAATACGTTCGACAGTGAATAATTACCCTCATGACACGCGTACTCGAAAAGTTGGTCGTCCATCGCCTTCATCGGGATCTGGGCTCCCCAGGGCTCGGTGTAGGTCGTCGGATCGTCGATCGTGAATTCGTACAGGATGGTCTCCTTGTCGGGGCGGCTGAACCGCTCGATCACCTTCAGATTGTCCGAGGGGGCACCACGGAACCGCTGCAGGGGATGGATGCTGGTGGTCTCGACCACCAGCACATCGCCCTCCCAGTGGCCCCAGGAGTCGCCCATCCACGGGCGAACGTGAGGAGGCAGCCGCGGGCCGTCGCCGATTCGGATGATCCGAACGTCGTGCACCATCTCCGCCATGATCATCACATGATCGGCGGTCTGCACGATCGTATAGTTATTGTTGTACCAGTAGTTGGGGACCATGGGAGGACCGGCACTGCTCCCGAAGGACATGAGACACCGTTGGCCGAGCGGCAGGACCTCGGGGTGGTCGTACTGGCCGAACTGGCTCCTGGACTCCCGATACTCGGCGGCCAGCCGCTCGGCCTCGGGCGTCCGCTCCGGCACGCGGCCGTCCAACGGAAACGTGATGAGCGAACTCCTGGGCTCGCCATTCACGACGGCCACCCGTTGACCTCGGTCCGTATAGACTTCGTTGTAGCATCCCGTCGCTGTATCAATACAGACCGGGAAGGTACCACCCTCCTCGGGCGGAGGTCGGTCCGGGTCGCTCGGCTGGGAGGTTGCGATCACAACCTCGGCCCGCCCCTGCTCGATGGCGCGGACCTGCTCCCAGCTGAGGACGGCCTCTTGGTCCCGTGGGCGTTGGAGCGGGGTGAGCGTGGAGTTGCTCCAATTTCCCTGTAGATCCGGATGACCATCGGCCGTCCGGGGCATGACCCACCGGCCGGCCGGTGCCTGCGCCGACGCCGGGGCGCCCAGCCCCTCAGCTGCGATCCCTAGGCAAAGCATCAGAAATAAGGCGGAACAGCGCACGATCATCTTTCTCCCTCCTTGGAGCCGACCAACGTCCTCCGGTACTGTCTTACGGTACTGTCTTACGGTACTGCCCATACAAGAGCTCCTCTACGAACTCCACGCACTTGAACACTCCGAGCCGCGCATCGGCGTTGATGTGCTTGTACAGCGGCAGACGGATCGTCCAGGGGCGGGAGAAGGTACTGGGGTCCTCCATCGTGGCTTCGTACAGGATGTGGTAGGGGCTCGTCATCGTGTAACGCTCCACGACCCGCAATTGATAACTCGCGTGGTTTCCAGCGCGGTCGAACCAGGCCTGACCGATGAACCCGTTCGCCTCGACCACGAACGTGTCGCCCTCCCATTGGCCGACCGACTGGCCCATCCAGGAATCCACCTGCGGCGGTCCCGGGTCCTCGAGATAGATATTGCGATCGGCGCCCGCATATTCATAAGTGATGAAGAACGCGCGCTCACTCTGAAAGATCTGGAACGGGAAGGGCATGTAGGTGGCGCGTGGGACCCCAGGGAGGTAGCACTTGACCACCGGGTCGCGGGTGACCCAGTTCTCCCGGTTCGCGTCCCTCATCGCGAGCGCCGCGGGAAGATAGGGGATCTCGCCCCCTTCGACGATGCCCATCCCCGGGGGCACAGCCCCAACCGCGCCAAAAGCGACCACCGCCTCGGCAGGCACGGGAACCACGGGGCCCGGGACCATCTGGAGCGCGGCCCGCGCCTGGTGCGGCTCGATATCCCAGTGGGCGTTTCCAAGCGCCTGCCATATACCGTTCATGTTCGGCCGCCCAGACACGGTCCTAGGGATGTCCGGACTCTGGGCCTCTGCGTAAACCGGCACGAGGGCTACCGCCAGCAGGCCGAGAATGACTTTCCCCAACGCGTACTTCGGAGATCTGACAGCGCTCGACATCGCTCAACCCTCCCGAAGGTCGTTGCACTTAAGCCATAATCATATCGTTCTCAACCAGCCCTAGCCAGTTCCTGGCGACCGATGCAAACGGCCAGCATCGGTGCTATTGTTCTCCGTTCCGCACTCGCCGACCCGACCCGTCTTGCGGAGGACCATGTGAAGACCGTGCCGACGCTCCCACGTCTCCCCCTCGCCGTCGCTCTCCTCTTGACGTGGTCCCTTCCCGCGCTAGGCCAGGATCTGCAGACGGCCGACCTCGGTACGTGCGTACTTGAGAGTGGGGAGGTTCTCAGGCCTTGCGCCCTCAGCTATCGAACCCTCGGCACGCTCAATGATGAGAGGGATAACGCCATTCTCGTACCGACCCGGTTCAGGGGCACCTCCGAAGGATCCCTGCGCTTCGCCACCGCGTTCGTGGACACCACAGCCTTCTACATGATCGTGGTCGACGCACTGGGCAACGGCGTGTCAACGTCGCCCAGCAACACTCCGACCCAGGGTGGCGAGTCCTTCCCAGAGATCTCGATCGGCGACATGGTCGCCACCCAGTATCGACTCGTGACCGACGTCTTGAACCTCGATGGGCTCTACGCCGTCACAGGTGCGTCGATGGGTGGGATGCAGACGTTTGAGTGGATGGTCGCACACCCGCGCTTCTTCGAGAAGGCAGTCCCGCTGATCGGAGCGCCAAAGCTTGGACCCTATGATGTGGCACTGTGGGAGACTGAGCTCCGGATTCTGGATCTCTATGAGGCGTGTCGGTGCGTCGACGCCGCGGCCACGCTTGCGGGTGTCGGCATGCTTACTGGTTCTTCACCGGAAAGCGTCGATGCGCAGACAGACCCGTCTGAGGTTGAGGCCTCCCTGCAAGCCGCTGCCGAGCGTATGATGGCGCGATCAGACGGATGGACTCATGACACTGCAAGCCAGCTCCACGCGATGATAGGGCACGATGTCTCGCGGAACTTCGCTGGCGATATGGAGGCTGCCGCAGCTGCCACTCAAGCTGAACTCCTCTCAGTAGTCGTCGGGGCCGACCACGTGGTGACGCCCTGGTCTGCGATCGAGTTCGCCAAGATGGCTCGGGGAGAGTCCATGGTAATCGAGAACGCACGCGGGCACCGGGGAGTCTTCCTCCCAGGAACAGGCTTCGAGGAGCGGGTCCGGGTCTTCCTAGCGCGGGATCGCTGAGGCAGAGCGTTGTTGGCGACGTAAGGCGACTCCGGTGGATCACTCGGAGCGAACCGCCCATCACCTTCGGGGCGGCGGCTTGACAGGTCCGGGTACCCCCGTCTACGCTGCGCGTGACCCAAGATGCGCATAACCTAAGAGAGGACTGCCAATGACGATGCGAACCCTCCTGGTGCCGGTCGCACTCGCTGTCGTGATCGGCGGTCCGTCCCCGACCCTGGCACAGGGGTCGAGCTCGGCACAGCTCGAGGCCATCAGACAGAGATTCGTCGGCCACTACGAGCTCGTGACCTTCGAGTCGGTCCGGCCCGACGGCGAGACGGTCGACCGAAACTACATCGGCAGGATCATGTACGACGAGCACGGCAACATGTCGGCCATCGGCATGCCGAAGGACCTGCCGGCTCGGGCCCGCGAGTCGACTGAGCGCGTGCAGGCCGGGTTCGCCTACTGGGGGCGCGTTAGCTTCGACCTGCCCAGTGGGATCGTCATTCACCACGTCGAGGGTTCGCCGACGCGGGGGAGCTGGCCGGGGACGGACAACATCCGCTATTTCGAGTTCACGGACGATGGCCTGCTCAAGCTGTCTATCAAAGACGCCGAGGGGCGGACGACCGGGACGCTGACTTGGCGCAGAATCGATCGTTGGAGGGTCCCGTCCTGCGCGTAGCAGTATCCGCAACGCACCGCTGATCGCCCCTCGCCGCCGCCTTCGAGGCTGAGTACGATCTCGCCTGTGGCTGGCTGCTTCTTTTTTTTCTCCCCAAGCATTTTCTCGTGATCCCTCTTGCAAAATGCAAGATACTATACCATACTGTATGGTATTTTACGATCCGGGGTGCCGCCACATACAGGAGGACCACTATGAGGACGCGGACCCCACTAGCGCGGCGGGTGATCGCCGCACTCCTTATGGTGCTGGTGACGGCATGTCACAGCTAGCGACCTACGGCTGTCAGCCCGCAGCAATTGATCCCTGAAGAGCAGCCGTCATCCGTGCGCGCCACGCTGACGAGTGGAGAGACCATAACCGTCAAGGACCCGACAATGAGGAATGACTCCATCGTTGGTGCCACGGATGCGGGCATGGCAGCGGTGGCGTCACGAGATGTTGCCTTGCTTGAGGTTCGGCACTCTAGCCCTGGCAAGACGATAGGACTCGTCGGTCTCACGACGGTGGTGGTAGCCGCGGCCGGATTCATCGCTTGGATATACTCTGTCGACTGGAACTAGAAGTTCGTCTCTGCCGATGCCGTTCTCGTCTGCCTGGGCGTCTGACGGGCCTCTGCTTGCGCCCACTGCCCTACTCTCGGATGTTGACCTCGGTCTGATCCCGGAGTCCGCTCCGTGCTCGCGAAGGTGCCGGTCCCGGCTTATCGTCTTTTCGAACCGGGAGGTGAGATGTCCATGCGAGAGCCGTTCGTCATCGTCCTGCTTCTCACCTTCGGGGCCGCCAGTGAGGGTCGGGCGCAGATCACCGATCCGATCCCGGCGCGGATCGAGAAGCGCGGCCTCATGGTCGAGATCCGGGATGTCGCCCGTCTACCGATGACTCGCGGGATGCGTCCCCCCGATCAGGACGTGAACCCGGCGGGTTGGGCGCGCGTGAGCTTCGTGCGCGAGCTTTCGGACGGTCGCCGTTTTGCCAACGACTCACGGGGCTTCTTGTACCTGCTCGAGGGCGGCGACCGACCTACCCTCTACCTGGACTTCGTAGCCGCCTTCCCGTTGGCGATCTACAGCCGGCTGGAGAGCGGCTTCATCGGATTCGACTTCCACCCGGAATTCGCTCGCAACGGACTCTTCTACACCGTCCACGGCGAGTATGCGGCGGGCAACCCCGCCATTCCCGACTTCATCCCGCCGGGCTTCACGCCGGCCGACGTCATCCACCACAACGTCATCACCGAGTGGCGCGCGACGAACCCGGGCGCAAGCCGGTTCGAGGGCACCCGGCGCGAGCTGCTCCGTGTGGCCCACGTCGTCGCGAACCTGACCCACCCGTTCGGTTACGTGGGGTTCGACCCGACCGCGCGCCCCGGCGAGCCGGACTACGGCCTGCTGTACACGAGCGGCAGCGACCTGGGGTTCAGTAACGGCGGCGGGCCAAACGCGAACAATCCGAGCCAGGTCCAGCGTCTGGACACCGTCGTCGGCGCGATCCTGCGCATCGATCCGCGCACTCCTGCGGAGTCGGGCGGCACGAAGGGGCTCGGCGACTACACGATCCCCGCAATCAACCCGTTCGCCTCCGACGGCGACCCGAGCACGCTCGGCGAGATCTACGCGTACGGGTTCCGTAACGCCCACAGGCTCTCTTGGGACCCGACGGACCGGACGATGTTCGCGTCGGACATCGGCATGAACAACATCGAGGAAATCAACATCGTGCGCGCAGGCCAGAACTACGGCTGGATGCGCCGCGAAGGGTACTTCGAGAACGGCGTGACCCGCCCCGGTGGTGCGCTGCGGGAGCTGTTCCCCCTGCCTGCTGATGTCCTCGACGGGCGGACGGAGGACGAGTTCACCTATCCGGTGGCGATGTTCGACCACAACGACGGCCAGGTCGTGTCCGGAGGATTCGCCTATTACGGTCGGATCGAAGCGCTCCGGGACAAGTTCGTGTTCGGCGACCTCGTGCGCGGCCGGATCTTCGCCGTCGATCTCGCCGCGATGAAGGCGGCCGATGACGGCATTCCGCGCACGGTGGCGCCCATCGAAGAGATCCAGCTCTACGTGCGTAACTCGAGCGGCGACCGCGTCTACGTGTCGTTCCGGGAGCTGGTCGAAGCGGCGAACGGCGCCACCGCCTCACGCGCCGACATGCACATCACCATCAGCGGCGACGGCGAACTCTTCATCACGTCCCGGCAGGACGGCATGATCCGCATGCTCGTCCCGGACTCGGGTATGGAGGCGGCAAACGGGGAAAGGTGAGGCGGGGTGGCTTTCACAAGAGTTCGGCTCCGACCTACGGTTGGGGCCGAGTCGGCGACCCCCTGAACCCCGTTGACCTACCCGGATGGGCTAAATCACGGCAAGGAATCGTCTAAACCCTTACCGGGCTGCACGATCTGCCGCCCTTGCCGACATCTGATTCCGGGAGCTGCCGGGGTTCAACAGCGGGAATAACGGCGGGAACAGCGGGAAGAAGAGCGGGAGTCTCTACTCTGAACCCACCCGCTGCCCCCATCTAGACTCGCACGATTGCTTGCAGCCACACACGCCCTAAGCACATCTTTGTTGAGCATATACGCCGTGACGAAGGGGCATCGCATCAATGCAGAACTCTGAATGGCCCACGTGGAAATGCGCCTTATTCACTGGTTCGATCTGCGCCATACCGCTCTCCCTTCTTATTGTGGCATACCCGGCCGTTGGATTTTCAATGTTGGCGATTCTCATCTTGTTATATGTGGGATTGGTCAAGCTGTTCGGTACGGGTTTTGTGGTCGAAGGGGGGTGTATCGTAATCATTCCGGCGGTACTCATTTCCACGATAAGCCCAGCGTTCTTCGCTTCGCTATATGGTACCCCTGAGGGCGTTATTCCTGACCCGAATCCGGTCTCTCTCGTTGTGCTGGCCGCCTTGGTCGTCGTCTTTGTATGGTTTGGTCTCTCAGTCGTGCGCGACGTTCGCAACGATAGTCGGCTCAGGCGGCTCTACGAAGAGGCCGAAAAACCCGAAGACGCTTAGAACGCGATTCTGGGCTTCTGCTTGTGCCTACCGGTCCACTCACGGATGTTGAGCGCAGTCTGCGTGGGGCCATCATGTTCCGAAGCCGATCAGCACGGACATGAAGCGGTCACGACCCCTGAACCGGGCAGAAACGGGCTGGCGGGTGGATGGCCCCGCGTATAAGTTGTGTTTGTCGGGCCAGGTCCTCGGATCGGGGAGTTGGCGGCGGCTCTAGTTCCGCCAACGGCGACACGTTCGTAAGACCCGGACCACCGGGAAGAGGGTTACAAAGCCTTTACAGGAGCCGGATGAAAACGCTCACGCTCTGGGCCGTGTTGGCAGGGATCGGGCTGGTCGTTAGCGATCAGTCAGTCGAGATGTCCTTCGCCGAGTCCGGGGCAGGAGCGTCGGTTGCCTACCGCGTCACCCATGCGACCCAGCCGATGCCCGGCCCCCTCTCCACCCGAGCGGTCGACGACCTGACCGAAGTGGTCCAGCAGTACTGTGTGGACTGTCACAGTGACCGGCGGTTGAGGGGGAACCTGTCGCTCGAGGGTTTCTCGGTGGAGAACGCCTCGGCCGAGGCGGAAACGGCCGAGAAGATGATCCGCAAGTTACGGGCGGGGATGATGCCGCCCCCCGGTAGGAGGCGGCCGGCCGGCGACACGCTCCTGGCGTTGGTGGAAGCGCTCGAGACCGATGTGGACGAAGCGGCAGTGGGGGCTCCGAACGTGGGCGTTCGTCGGTTTCAACGGCTGAGTCAGGCCGAGTACGAGCACGTAATGGCGGATCTCTTTGGCCTCGAGGTCGACGCGAGCAAGTGGCTCCCCCCAGACGTTCTCGTGGGCAGCTTCGACAACATGTCCGCCGCGCAGGCGCTCTCGACCACCCTTCTGGACTCGTACCTGAGAGCGGCGGCCGACATCTCTCGCTTGGCGATCGGCAATCCCACGGTCACCTCCTCCACTACGAAGCACGGTAATCCGATGGAGGTCTCACAGCACGCGTGGGATCACATCGAAGGGACACCGTTCGGAACGCGTGGTGGCATGGTCGTGACGCACGACTTCCCGGCCGACGGCAAGTACGTCTTCCAGATCGGCACCGCCCAGGGCAGTGGCAACCAAACCTCGGTTGAGGATCTCGACATCTCGATCGACGGCGAGCCCGCTGCGCTCCTGATGCTCGAGCACAACGCGGCGGGATCGCTCCCGGCGATCGAGACAGAGCCGATCTTCGTTCGAGCCGGCCAACACAGGGTATCCGCCGCGTTCGTCAACCTTATCGAGGGTCCGTACGAGGATCGGTTCAGCCCGCCGGATTGGTCACGTGCGGGCACCGCGGGTCGAGGTTACGGAGTGACCGGCCTCACCCACCTCACCGAGCTGCTGATCACGGGGCCCAGGGATGTGGTGGGTGTGTCGGACACCGAGAGCCGCACGAGAATCTTCACGTGCTACCCGGCCGCGCCCGTCGAAGAGCAGCCGTGCGCGGAGTCCATCTTCACGGAGCTGGCTGGGAAGGCGTATCGGCGGCCTGTTTCGGACGATGACGTAGCAGACCTGATGGCCCTCTACGACGCGGCTGCGCTGGACGGAGGGTTCGAGATCGGAGTACGTGAGGGATTGCAGGGCATCCTCATCTCGCCCGAATTCCTGTTCCGCCTGGAGAGGGAGCCAGCCGACGCTTCGGGCGAGCGCTACCCGCTGAGCGGCGTGGACCTGGCATCACGACTCTCCTTCTTCCTTTGGGCATCCGGTCCCGACGCCGAGTTGATCGACCTCGCCGGGAGCGGCCGGCTCACTGAGCCTGGCGTCCTCGAGCAGCAAGTCGAGCGCATGCTCGACGACCCGAGATCCGAGACCCTCGCGACACGTTTTGCCCACCAGTGGCTTCGGCTGCAAGGTGTGGGTTTGGTATGGCCCGAGTCCTATCTCTACCCGGACTTCAGTAAGCAGCTCGCCGACGGCATGGTCCGAGAGACCCAGCTCTTCTTCCATGCTCTGGTCCAGAATGACCGGAGCTTACTGGAGCTGTTCGACGCGGACTACTCGTTCCTCAACGAGCGGTTGGCCCAACACTACGGAATCGTTGGCGTCGAAGGGCCCGAGTTCCGCCGAGTCGAGTATCCGGACGACCGGCGTCGGGGGATACTCGGACACGGAAGCGTGCTGACTTTGACTTCGATGTCGGGGCGGACTTCTCCGGTTCTGCGCGGCAAGTGGGTCATGGAGGTACTCATGGGGACTCCTCCGCCTCCCCCACCGCCTAACGTGCCGACGCTGGACGAGGTGGAGTCGGCAACGGACGGTCGCTTCTTGACCACACGTGAAAGAATGGAACAGCATCGCCGCTCTCCCGTGTGCAGCTCGTGCCACAACTTCATCGACCCCATCGGACTCGCCCTCGACAACTTCGACGCGACCGGTGCCTGGCGCATCCGAGAGAACAACGCGCCCCTAGATACGCACGGTGTCTACTACGACGGGACCGAGATCAGCACGCCCGCCGAGCTGGCGGACGTACTGTTGAAGCGTCCGATCTCGCTGGTCCGCAACTTCACCGAGCAGTTGCTGACGTATGCGATCGGGCGTCCCACGAACTACCTCGACCAGCCGACGATCCGAAGCATCGCGCGCACAGCTGAAGCGAACGAATACAGGATGTCATCTCTGATCTTGGGAATTGTGAAGAGCGATGCGTTTCGCATGCGGCGCACGCAGACCGCCACAGTGAATTGAGGGGACACAGAACGATGAATGTCATTACTGGAAAGCACCTTTCGCGTCGGACCTTTCTCCGCGGTGCGGGGGCGTCGGTGGCCCTCCCGTTCATGAGTGCCATGGTTCCGGCGGGCCGAGGCTGGCGCGATCCGGCGCAGGAGCAGTTCACCCGATTGCTGTGCGTGGAAGAGTCGATGGGGTGCGCCGGCGGCAACGACTGGGGAGATCAGCAGAACTTCTTCGCTCCGGCGAGGGTCGGCCGCGACTTCGAGTTCACGGACCAGAGCCAGCTCAAGCCGCTCGAGCCGTTCCGGGACTACCTGACAGTAGTCAGCAACACGGACGTCCGGATGGCGGAGCCCTATCAGGCCGCGGAAATCGGGGGTGATCACGATCGATCGACGGCTGTGTTCCTGACTCAATCCCATCCACTCCAAACGCAAGCGGACATCTTCATCGGTAAGTCGTTGGATCAAATCCATGCCGACCGGTTCGGGCAGGAGACCGTCTTGCCCTCGCTCGAGATCACGACCGAGCAGATGGATCGCGGCGGTGGGTGTGCCTACAACTATCACTGCGCCTACACGACGTCGCTGGCCTGGGCCTCCCCAACTGATCCGCTCCCGGCCATCCGGGAGCCACGGGTGGTCTTCGAGCGGCTCTTTGGAGCGGGCGATTCCATGGCGGACCGGTCCGCGCGGCTCCGCACGAGTCAGAGTCTGCTCGACTGGGTGATGGGCAAGTTGACGGATCTGAAGAGGGAGCTCGGGGCGCTCGACCGCCAGGCATTGGACCAGTACACGACCCATGTGCGGGAAGTGGAGCGGCGGATCCAGCTGATGGAGGCTCAGAACATCAGCGGTGAAGAGAGGGAGATGCCCGAGGCACCCTCAGGGATCCCCGACCGCTGGGAAGACCACATGCGGCTGATGTTCGACCTCCAGGTGCTGGCCCTTCAGGCCGACCTGACCCGGGTCGTCACGTTCAAGACCGGATTCGACCTTCAAAACAGCACGTTCCCGGAGAGCGGCTCGAGCAAGTCCTTCCACGGTGCCTCACACCACGGGAACGTGCACGCGGCCGTCAGGGAGTTCAACACGATCAATACCTACCGGCTGAGCCAGATGGCGTACTTACTCGAGAAGATGAGGGACACGATGGAAGGTGGGACGTCGCTCCTCGACAAGACGGCCATCATCTGGGGCTCGCCGATGGGAGACCCGAATCTGCACAACCATCGACGCTGCCCCCTCCTCCTGATGGGCAAGGCGAATGGTGCACTGGAAGGGAACGTCCATCTGCGGGCCCCGGAGGGGACACCGATGGCCAATGTCTTCTTGAGCCTGATGCAACGTATGGGACACGACAACATGCCGAGCTTCGGTGACAGCACGGGTGAGTTCCCGCTGAGCTTCCCCATCGGAAGCTCAGCAGGTTCGAGGGGGGGGGCATGAGAGCACACATAGCGGTGCGCCCGGCAGGTGCCGTCCTGGCGCTGATCCTGCTGACGGGAGCCGCTCCAGGCGACACGCCGCTCCTCGACGCGGTCCAACGAGGAGACACCCAAGCCGTGCGGGCCCTGCTCGAGGACGGCGCCGATCCGGCGGCGGCTCGAGGCGACGGGGTTGCCGCCCTACATCTGGCGGCCCAAGAGGGATTCGATGAGATCGCCGGCCTGCTGCTCGGTGCTGGCGCGGACCCTGGGGCCGTGACACGCATAGGTGGTTACACACCGCTGCACATGGCCAGTGGAGGCGGTCATCTCGACGTGGTCCGCCAGCTTCTCGATGGTGGCGCCCATGTGAGCGCAACGACCACCACGACGGGGGTGACGCCACTCCATCTCGCCGCCAAGGCGCTGAATGGCGAACGCGTCGTGGGCCTCTTGCTCGAACGGGGTGCGCCCGTCGATGCGGTAGAGAGTTCGGCCGGTCAGACCCCACTGATGTTCGCGGCGGCTCAAAGCCGCGACGCCTCCGTGCTCGAGTTGCTCAGGCACGGAGCGGACCCCTCCATCCGCACCGAGGTGATCGACGTCCTCCAGAGGATGGTGATCGATCGAGCGGCAGAGGGACGACTCCGTGAGGCACTCACCGAGCTCAGCGGAGGCTCAGAGACCAGCGGCGAGTGGACACCGGTGACCGCGACGGACGTGCAACGGGCCCTCGTGGTGCAGCGCGAGTTCTTGATGTCGGAAGAGATCGATGCGCTGCTCGCCGACTTCCACCCCGATGATCTGGCCACTCGGCGGCCCGCCTGGAACACGCCCTCGGGCTACAGGAGCGAGCTCCAAGTCCTCCGTCGACCCAGGATGGAAACGCTGGTCGGGAAGACGGGCGGGATGACGGCTCTGCTGCACGCGGTGCGAGAAGGCCATGTGAAGGTGGCGGAGGAGCTACTCGACCATGGAGCGGACATCGATCAGGTCAGCGGGGACGGGAGCAGCGCGCTGGTGCTCGCTGCCCTGAACGGCCAGTTCGACATGGCCAAGCTCCTGATTGAGCGTGGCGCCGATCCCAACGTGGTCACCACAACAGATGGGATCTCAGCGCTCTTCGCCGTGCTGCAAACCCAATGGGCTTTCAAGTTCACCGACCATCCGCAGCCAAGGGCCCAGGACAACCAGCGAACCCGCTACATGGAGGTGCTCAACGCCCTTCTGGAGGCTGGTGCAGACCCGAACGCGCCGCTCAGGACGCACCTCTGGCATGCGGACTTCCTGCGCGAGAAGCTGGGCCTGGACGTGACGGGCGCGACGCCGTTCTGGAGAGCGGCGTTCGCACAGGATATCGAGGCCATGAAGGCCCTGGTCGATCACGGAGCCGACCCGAACATCCCCACCACACTTCCGGAGGTCGGGATGAGGGCGGGGCGGCAAAACGACGGACGCCTCCAGCAGGACTCCGGAGTTCTGCCCCTTCCCGAGGGCACTCCGAACATGTACCCCATCCACATCGCTGCCGGGGGCGGGTACATGGGCCTCGGCGCGTTCCAGATGAACAGCGTTCCGAACAACTTCCTGAACGCAGTGAAGTACCTGGTCGAGGAGCACGGGGCCGACGTCAACCTTCCGGACGGTTGGGGCTACACGCCCCTCCACTATGCCGCTGTTCGGGGCGGCAACGACGTGATCGAATACCTGGTCTCGAAAGATGCCAACGTGAAGGCCCTCAGTAGGCTTGGCCAATCCACGGCCGACATGGCCCGGGGTGGGCGTGCCGGGTACTTCTCGCGGCCGGCCTATCCGACCACCGTCGAGTTGCTACAGAGCCTGGGGTCAACACTGGAGTGCTTGAACACCCACTTCCGCGGCACGGGTGACTTCTGCCCTGGCGTGGGTGTGCCACCCTTCGGGTCGGAGCTAAGGCCCTGACGCCGACGTAACAGCATCCGCTCGAACTGAGCGGGGGGCCCACACGCCCGCAAGGGCCAAGTGAGCCCCACACGATCCCGAGGTGCGCAGAAAGTCCCGGCGCGAGTGCACTGGGCTCGATGATCTCCACATGCTCTGTCTCCGGCAGGCATGAGTGGGATGTGAGACGCGGCCTACACCCTAGGCTGCGGCAGTCGCGGGGCGCGTCCTAGCTCACGCCCCGCCGCGTGATCTTCAGGATCCGGTCGCCGTCCGAGGCTACCGGAGTCGGCGTGCGGCGCGTTCTCATGACCGTTTCGTCCCTGCCGTACAGACCCGCCGAACGCCCCTCACGACACCCGTATGCCTCGGCGCACGGCCATCGGCTGGCCATCGAATACCTGGGCCATGCTCGTGGGAGATGACATGGCCATCCGTAGCCGAAGGAGGCACAAAGTACGCATTGGTCGGATGAACTTCAAAAGAGCTACTTACAAATGTAGGCGAAACTGTGCACGAATCACCGAGAGAATCAGACTTACAGGTAATCACAGAGGCACCCGGAAACCTGGTGTCAACGCCGGTTGAAAAAGTTACAAACGTGGCGGGTGAAAATGTTACACCCGGCGGAGGTGACGAGCCTCTAGTTCGTCGACTTCTCCTTTGCTCTTGCTCTCTTTCTCTTGGGGGGTAAAGGGCTCGGCTCCGCAGGAGGCGAGTGTAGGATCTTGGAAAGGTCGATGTGCTTGCGCATGCGGTAGCTGCTGCCGCGTATGTTGACGATATGACAGTGATGCAGCAAGCGATCGATGAGTGCAGCGGCCATGACCTCGT
>CBDDCX010000004.1:0-111061 GCA_965226375.1 Longimicrobiales bacterium
GGTAGCGGAAGACGTACATGTAGGCGTTGAGCCGTTGGACTGTCCCTACTGCCATGCGTGGGGCGTTTGAATATTGCCGGAACCCACGAAGGCCCTCGCCTGATAATCATGCGGAAATGGAAGCTCGAAACGGCTTCAGCTTAACATAATAACGATTATACGGACCTTGTGAATCCATAAATTCCCTTATTTCAAGCGGGAAACTGCGGATTCCAGCGGGGCCGCTCGCGCCGAGGAGTACCCGCCGAGCCGGAGGGCTAGCCCTCCAGACCCGATCCGTCCGCCGCCCGCACCGCGTTCAGCTGGCGAGCGCCCGCGGGAACAGAATGTTGTCTCCAGATGGATGTGTTGGTGCAGGGACGTCTCCAGGTCGGCAAGGCCGAACCACAACGCTCTCCACGTGTTACACGCGCCCTCCGGCACCTCGTAACCATCGGTCAGAGCGGGGTCAACGCAGGCGCAGCGGGTCGAACCTGAACCGTTGGCCCCCCGCAGCATCTGCGATAGATTCGTACTCCCTCAAAAAGGAACACACATGCGATTTCGGTTACAGTCAGCTGCGGCTCTCGGCTTGGTCATCACGGCCGGGTGTCAGGCCGGTGGAACGGCCTCTCTGGACACGGACATCCAGAAGGCGAGCTATGCCATCGGCACGGAGATCGGCACGAACTTCGAGCCGAGCAAGGAATTTTTCGATCTCGCCGCCGTGGTGCGGGGCATCGAGGATGCCCTCGCCGGTAAGGAGATGGCCGTAAGCGCGGATTCGCTTGCCGTGGCCCGGCAGCGTGTGGGACAACTGGTTCAACAGGCACAGGTTGCCGCTCAGCAGGAAATCATGGATACCAACGCCGCCGAGGGAGAGGCCTTCCTGGCCGAAAACGCGACCAAGGAGGGGGTCATAGTCACGGACAGTGGTCTCCAATACGAGATCCTGACGCAGGGAGACGGACCTCAACCCACTGCCGAATCGCGTGTAAAGGTCCACTACCGCGGCTCGCTGATCGACGGCACCGAGTTCGACAGCTCATACGAGCGTGGCGAACCCACGGACTTTGGTGTGAACGGGGTCATCGCCGGGTTCGGAGAGGGTCTCCAGTTGATGCCGGTGGGCAGCCACTACCGCTTCTTCATCCCCTCGAACATCGCGTACGGCATGCAGGCTGCCGGTAGCATCATCGGGCCCAACGCGACGCTGATCTTCGAGGTCGAGCTCAAGGAGATCCTTTAAAGGGGCTGACGTAAAGTGACCCGGAGCAGGCCGAAATCGGTGACGGCTCTGGCGAGAGTCTAGCCCGCCAGGATCCCCTCGATGAATTCCGATTTGCCCGCCGTATAACCCTCCAGGTCTATGCCCTCTCGGCCGGCGAGATCACGCTTGAGCGCCGAGTACGCCTCGCGGTCGGCCTCCTCTTCGCGCAAGTGGTTCCGGAGGGCGAGGTGCCGATCCAACTCCCGACCGCCTTCTACGGACACGTAGAGATGATGCGGCGCCCAGTCCCTCTTGGGATCCCTGAGCGGGACATCGGGCCCCCTCCGTCGGAAGGCCTCCTGACCCATGACACCTCGATCTCCCTCATATATGTAGCCCAGGTGGGCGAGTTGTCCGATCATACGACCCAACTGGGACTCGTCTCCGATCACGACATGGATGTCGAGGATCGGCTTGGCTGCCAGCCCGGGAACGGCCGTGCTCCCTATGTGCTCGACCCTCACGATCCCGCTCTCTTCAGACAGCTCCTCCAGCAGGCACGCTTTGACCTCTTCGAACCACGCCGGCCACGCCGGGTTGTTGTCTGATATGGTGATCATGGCACTTCGGCCTCCGCTTCGATCTCGACGAGATACTCATCCCCTATCAACCCCGCATGAATCAATGTGTTGGCCGGAAGGATCGAGCGAAACCGTTCACCGTGAGCACGCGCTACGGCTTCCCAATCATCGAGGTTGGGTACGTACACTCGCGTGCGGACCACGTCTTCGAGACGACCCCCGAGGGATTGGAGCACCCCTTCGATCTTGTCGATGACGAACTGCGTCTGGGCGGCGGGATCCGCTCCGCCGATGGCACGGTTCCCGTGCGTAGCGGTGGTCCCCGACACCCAGATGCGCGACCCCCGGCGGACCGCTCGACTGAACCCGGCGAGGTCCTCCCACGTGGTGCCGGTCAGCACCAGGCTGCGCCCATTCTCGCGCGCCTGCACGGTGTAGGGAGGTGGAAACGAGTCGAAGTGATGACTCAGATCGCCAGCGGCGGTAAGAAACGGCGGCTTCCGGTACTCGTCACCGCAGTCTCCCGGAACACCTCCCATATCCGATAGCGCCGTCTGGATTTCCGACACATCCTCATCGTCGAGAGAAAAGTCAAAGAGCCTGAGGTTGTCCTCGATATGGTCGCTCTCGCCAAGCCGCGCGCCAATGATGACGCCACCTACGGCAGGCTGCTCGAGAATCTGGCGGCAGGCCACGTTGGCCATCGAGACACGGTGTTTGTCGGCCACACGTCTCACCGCTTCGAGAAGGCGTTGAAAGGCATCCCAACCCCCCGCGGCGTCGACGAACCGCCGGTACTTCATCTGCGACCAAGTATCCAGAGAATCCACATCGGGCTCGGGAACCCCCAGCCACCGCTCGGTGAGGAGGCCACCGGCCACCGTACCGAATGCCAAGAGCTTGACGCCGTGCTGCACACACAGATCGGTCATGCCCCTACGCGCCCGCTGATCGATGAGGGAGTAGCAAACTTGATTGGAGACCACCTCGATCCCGCTGTGCAACACGATGCTCAGGTGGGCGGTGTCTACGTTGGTCAGGCCGAGATGGCCGATCAGACCCTCGTGCTTCAGCTCCTGGAGCCAGAAAAGACAGTCCAGCCATCCAGGATCAGCATAATTCCAGGCATGGAACTGCAGGAGGTCGATGCGCTCCGTCTCCATCCGGTCCAGGGATCGTTGAACGGCTGCCCTTACGTCGTCGCGTGTATGGTGCCCCGGCTTGGGTACCCACTTGGTCAGAAGCTCGACCGCCGGGTCCCCTCCGGTCCGTTTCCGGAAGCGGCCGGCGATCACCTCGGACGAGCCATAGTGGTCGGCCATATCGTAGGTCGTGAAGCCCGCCTCGACGTACGGCGTCATGGCCTCGGACGTGGCGTCGGGATCCAGGTCGCTCCCGTCGCGTTCCATGTCGGCGATCTGCCAAAGGCCGGTCAGGACCCGTGAGATGCTGAACCCGGGAGCGAGCTCGATTCGCTCGACTCGTCCGTTCCGCTCGATACCCTCGGTCATGGGGCGGCCCTACTCCGGCGGAAGTTTCGAGAAGAGCGCGTCGACATCGACACCTTCGGAACGGAGGCCCCGGAGCTCCTTGAAGTAGACGCCCGTCGCGACCGCCATGACCACCAGCCACAACGGGGTCGAATGGAAGTACCACGCGTCCACATCAGCGGTCAGATCCTTCCACACATGGACGACCAGGAAGATCGAGAGCATCACGATGCCCGACACCGCTACCACGACCTGCAGGGTGCGCGAGGGTAGGACGCTCACGTCCCGCGCGATCTCCGGGTTCCGCCGGGGAAGCGCGAGAACGGCCAGGCACATGACCAAGAAGTTCACCAGCATCGACGTAACCAGAATATCGATGCCCAGGAAAAAGTCACCGGCCATGTGGCTGCCCAGAATGCCCACCGACGCCATGAGACCGCTGAGGACAATGGCCACATAAGGCGTGTGCCACTCGGGGTGCACCTTCGCCACACCCCGGGGGAATATCCCGTCCTCGGCCCACGCGAACATCAATCTCGACACGGCAAGTAGCATGGCCGGCAGATCGTTCATCAGCGCGATGGCGGCTCCCGCCACAATGGCGACGGTCCAAGCCGGCGGCAGGAGATACCCCAACAGACCGGGAGCCGTGAGGTCCTGTGTCTGCGCCTGCTCCGCCACGTAGCTCCAGGGCACGGCATGGTATACCGCCGCCGTGAACAGCATGTAGAACGTGCCGACCGTGAGGACGGCGATCCCGATGGCCAGCGGCAGGGTGCGAGACGGGTTCTTTGCCTCACCGCCGGCCTGAGCGATCGAATCGAATCCGATGAAGCTCGAAAAGAGCAGAGCCGACGCCGCCAGATAGGTGCCGATCCGGAAGGGAGGAGTGACGGCATCGGGAATGGCCCGCCCTTCCCGGAGCTGGACCGCCGCTGCGAAGTCCTGGTGATCGAAAGCGAAGCCGGCAACGATGACCACCGCGCCCAGCACGAACATCAGGAACATCAGCGGCACGAGCGTCCGCTCATACAGCCGTACACCCCGCAGGTTGACTCCAACGAAGGTCCACAGGAAGGCCAGAGCCAGGGTCACTCGCACGAAACCCCCGTCGAGACTCTCGGCAAGCGGCTCCCACCCCACGGCCGTGGCGATGTCCCTCAGAAACGGAATCATCACATACGACACCACACCGATCGCGATGCTGAGACCGAACCACTGAGAGGAACTCGCCACGAATCCCAGATAGGGACTCAGACCCCGGCTACCGTAGACATAACTCCCACCTGCACGCGGCATGGCGGAGGACAGGATCGCGTAGGCCAATGCTGCCAAAATGGCAGGAATCGCCCCATAAACGTATGCGTGCAGCACGTACGGGCCGATGCCGGGCACGTTCCTCTGGATCATGATGGGGACCACATTGATGGCGGCCCCAAGCATGGAGCAGATCCCGGTGGCGGCCAGCCCCAGCAGCCCCATCTCCCGTGCGAGGCCGGTGCCCTGCGCCGCCGTGGCGCCGTGCCTCAACGCCGCCCGCCGCGGCGCCCCCTCGGGCGCCGGGTCGCCGCCCCCGGTCACACCCTGCACACGTCCACCGCGTCTCGGATCGCCCCGATGGGCTCTCTGGTGGGGTTGAACTCGTGCGCCACGTAGCCGCCGAATTCGAGTTCGGCCAGCGCCAGGGCGATACCCCGGTAGTTCAGTTCCTGGGTCTCGTCCAGTTCGTGACGGCCCGGCACCCCCGCCGTATGAATGTGGACGATGGCGTCTCGATGCGCCCGTAACGTGTCGATGACGTTCCCCTCCATCACCTGCATGTGGTAGATGTCGTAAAGGAGGCGGAAGTTCGGTGAGCCCACGCCCCGGACGACTTCGAGTCCGTACCGGGTAGAGTCGGCATCGTAGTCGGCGTGGTCCACCGTACTGTTGAGCATCTCGAGGCACAATGTCACGCCGTGACGCTCCGCGGTCGGGGCAATCTGCCGGAGGCCCTCGGCACAGGTGGCAATGCCCTCGGCCTCGGTCCGCCCCCTGCGATTCCCGCTCATGACGATCAGGTTGCGGACTCCCGCCGCGGCTGCGTTGGGGATCGCCTCTTCCAACTCCGCGATCAGCGTCGCGTGCATGTCGCGATCGTTGAAGCCGTCCGAGATCAGTCGAGGGCGTCGCGACGCGTACCCCATAGACACCGCGAGGCCGTGGGAATGGGCCACAGCCCATTCGTCGGGGAACAGCAGATCGATGGCTTCGAGGCCCATAGAACGGGCTTCGCGACAGAAGTCCTCGAGCGGGATGTCCTCGAAGGGCCACCTACAGACCGACTGGTGCAGACGGCCGGGCGAGGCGGACCCGCTCGCGGGCCCGGTGGCACCCAGGCCGGCGAGGGCGCCCGCCGTGCTCGCCGCCCCTGCCACGAAAGCACGTCGCTTCATCAGGTGCCCAGTCGGCTCAGATAATCGAAGCTGGCCGCAACCGAGGCGTAGCTGTCGGTGGGATCATCGTGCTCAACGAAGTAGTGGCGGATGCCGGCGATGGCACGAGCACCAAAGATCTCTTCCCAGTCGATGGCACCGGCGCCCACATCCACCATGACACCTTCGGCCGTTCGGTCTTTCACGTGGACCATGGGCACCCGACCCGGCCAACGCTCGAAAAAGGTCAGGGGATCGCCCCCACCGTGGATGATCCAGAACAGATCGAGCTCGATCTTCACCAGATCCGGGTCGGTCTGCTCACAGAGCAGGTCGAAGGGGATCTGCCCATCGATCGGCAAGAACTCGGTCGCGTGATTGTGGTACGCGAACTGGATGCCCGCCGCGCGAGCCGCATCGGCCGCCCCGTTGAAGATGTCGGCCACTGCGCGCCAATGGTCCAGGGTGACACTCATCTCGCGTGGCACGGAGGGCACGATCACATACGGATGTCCGATCGTGTTCGCGATGTCGAGCGTATTCGGCCAGTCGTTGAGCACGGCGTTCATGTCGACATGCGCCCCGGGTGAGCTCAAACCGGCGGCGGTGAGTCCGTTCCGGATCTCGGCCGGACTCAGGCCGAAGTAGCCGGCGAACTCCACCTCGCGGTACCCGATCTCCCTAACCCGGGCAAGCGTCGCATCCACCCCCTCGGCCATCTCACGCCGCAGCGTATAGAGCTGGAGGCCGAGCGGACCCAAGGGGCCGGTCACGATTTCGGTTTGTGCGCATGCGAGCTCACTGATCCCGACGGTGCCGGCGGCCATGATCCCGAGGCGCCGTAACGCGTCGCGGCGCGTGATCATCACAACTCCCCCCGTGTTATCAGGTCGACCGCATGATCTACGGCCCTTGCCGTGAGCGCCATATACGTGATGCTCGGGTTCTGGTTGGCGCTCGACGTCATGCAGGCCCCATCGGTCATGAATAGATTCGGGACGTCCCAACTCTGGTTCCACCCATTCAGTACGGACGTAGCGGCGGTCCGGCCCATTCGGGCCGTCCCCATCTCGTGGATGGTGAGTCCGGGCGGGTTGTCTTCCAAGAAGGCCTCAATCTCGGTAGCCCCGACCGCCTCGAGCATCTCCGCGGCCTGGGTCCTCATCTCCCTGAGTACCCTGCGTTCGTTGTCACTCCACTGGCAGTGGATCCTGAGCGACGGAATACCCCAGGCGTCCACCTGCTCCGGGTCCAGGTCCACGTAGTTCGACTCTCGAGGTAGGCACTCCCCGAAGCCGTAGAGGCTCGTCTTCCATGGCCCCGGAGTCCTGAGGGCATGCTTGAAGTCGGCTCCGAACCCTTGCATGGCGTTGCCCCGCTGCCAACCCTCACGAGAGGCTCCCCCCTGGTACGCGTACCCCCGCAGGAAGTCCGGATGCTGGTCAGTCACGTTGGCAAAGCGAGGCAGGTAGATACCGTGCGGCCGACGGCCGTACATCCACTTGTCGGCGAATCCGGGGATGGTCCCCACCGCCCCTCCGCCCATGGTATGATCCATGAGGTTGCGGCCCAGCTGGCCCGAAGAGTTGGCCAGCCCGTCCGGCCAGCGCTCCGTCTTCGAGTTGAGGAGAATCCGCGTGGACTCGAGGGCAGAAGCGCACAGAAACAGCAGGCGAGCCTTGTACTCGAAGGTCTCGTGCGTCTCGCCGTCGATGACACGTACGCCCTCAGCGCGTCCGGTACCGACGTCGTAGATCACGCTGTGGACCACGCTGTGCGGGCGAAGCGTCATCCGGCCCGTGGCGGCCGCGGCCGGCAAGGTTGCTGCGAGAGAGCTGAAGTACGAGTGGGTCGTGCAGCCGCGCTCACAGACCCCACAGAAGTGGCAGGCGGCACGTCCGTTGTGGTTCTCGGTCAGGATCGCACACCGGCCCACGGTGAGCACCCGGTCGCGGCCGAAGCGCCGGCTCATCCCATCGCGGACGAACTTCTCGGCGCAGTTGAGCTCTACCGGCGGAAGGAACTGAGCGTCGGGGACCTGCGGCAGGCCCTCGGCCTGTCCACTGACCCCTACGAATCGCTCCACATAGTCGTACCACGGCTCGATGTCGGCATACCGGATCGGCCAATCGACCCCGTGTCCGTCTCGGGCGTTGGCCTCGAAGTCCAGGTCGCTCCAGCGGTAGACGTGGCGGGCCCACACCAGCGACCGTCCGCCCACCTGTCGTGATCGGATCCAGGAGAAGGGTTTTCCTTCTCCCGTGGTGTAGGGGTTCAGGTCATCACGGACGAAGAATTTCTCGCTGTAGGCATCGCAGGCGTAGCACTCGCGCTGGACGGGCCGTTCCTTCTCTTGCCGGTCCCGATCGCGGCGGCCGCGGTGTCGCATCTGCCACGGCTGCGTCGTCATCTCGTAATCGGTCGCCGGATCGATGGAGCGTCCAGCCTCGAGGACGAGCGTGTTGAGGCCGCGCTCCGTCAGCTCCTTTGCGGCCCAGCCCCCGCTCATGCCGGAGCCGACCACGATGGCGTCGAAAGCCTCCTGGCGAGCCATCAGCCGCCCTCCACCGTCTGGCGGGTGACCTCGGACAGATCCGCGCATCCGTCGAAGCGGCCGGGAATCTCTTGCCAGAGAAGCTCCTGCTTCATGCCGATCTCAGACGTGTAGTATCCACTCAGGACTAGACTACGGAAGGAGTGGAAAAAGGGCGTGGGGGTGTCTGCGTCCCCCTCCTCCATCAGCGCCCGGCCCTCCGCCTCAAAGCCGGACAGAATCGCCGTCTGGGTAGCCTGTCCCGAGTGGGCGAAGCGGACCCCCGTCAGGGCCTCCGTGTGTTCGTCCACGTGAGCCAGACCTCGCATGAGGTGTTCACGCTCATCGGGTCTCATCCACTCGGATACGATCATCTCGATAAAGTCCACCACTCCGGCCTCGACGGCACCCGGCGTGTCCGTCTCCGGAATGATGGCCTCGGACAACGCCGCCACGGCCTCCCGTTGCTCGGCCGTGAAGAACGCGCTCCCTGGACGTCGACGCTCGCCCGGAGCAATCAGGGCGGCGAGTTGGCTGGGCGAGAGGCCAGCGACAGTCGCCGTAACACCGAGAATCTGTAGTAGATGGCGCCGGTCCATCCGCGCTCCTTCGAGTGAGGGGGCGGTGAACTTACTCGGGGGAAGCATGAAGCCGCCAGAAGAGTCTGACCCGAAACTCGTTCTGCCGACCTGGTTGCGTCACTGGTTTCGTCACTGGTCTCCTCCGGCGTCCGACCGTATCCTCGGCGAGTCGAACCCGCGCCGCCATGAGTCCGCTCGACCCGGCTCGTCCTACGCCAATCGAGGGAGTTATCAGTGAACCGTCGCATCCTTCCCCTGATCATGCTCCTGCCCACGGTCGCCGGTGGCTGCGGCCCGAGGTCCGCCGATCTCCTCCTGACCAACGGTCGCGTCTACACGCTGGCCTGGAGTGAGCCCGGATCCGACGGGGCGCCGGCGCTCGACGCGCCGTACTCGGCAGCCGACGGCTGGCGGCCCGACGCGCAAGCGGTAGCGGTCCGAAATGGAAGGATCGTGTTCGTGGGGAGTGCCGAGGACGGTGACGCCTACCGCGGAGCGACGACCGAAGTGCTCGACCTGGGCGGCGCAACCGTTCTACCGGGTATGGTCGATTCGCATACTCATGTCGTCGAGTTGGGCGCCCTGTTGGCGCGCGTCAACCTCGTGGACGTGGCCACGGAAGAGGAGGCGGTGGGGCTGGTCGCCGAACGTGCCGCCCGGCTGCCGGAAGGCACCTGGATCGTGGGAGCCGGCTGGGACGAGGGAGCGTGGGCCGACCGCTACCCCGACATGGAGCTGATCTCGGAGCGGGTGCCGAACCACCCCGTGTACATGAGAAGCCTGCACGGCTTCGCCGGATGGGGCAATCGTATGGCCTTCGAGTTGGCGGGGATCACGGCGGACACCGAAGCGCCCATCGGAGGCGAAATACGCAAGGACGCCCAGGGACGTCCCACGGGCCTGCTGTTGAACCGGGCCGTGCCTCTCCTGGACGAGGCCATTCCGGCCCCGACTCATGAGCAACTTCAGGAGCAGATCCTGGACGGCTTGGAGGAGATGGCCCAATCCGGCTTCGTGGCCATCCATGAGGCGGGAGCACCCACCGAGACCATGGCCACGTTCGAGGCTCTCGAGGCCGACGGGCGGCTACCGGTGCGGGTCTATTCCATGCTCTCCGCGCGGGACACCTCAGTACTCGCCGTCTGGGAGGCACGGGGTCCCGATCGAGACCGCGAATCGATGCTCCGGACCCGCTCGGTGAAGGCCTTCTACGACGGCGCCCTGGGTTCGCGTGGCGCACGCCTTCTGGAGGACTACTCCGACACACCGGGGCATCGAGGCCTGGCCGGTGAAGGATACGGATTCGACGCGACGTGGATGCGGCGCATGATGGCCGCCGGCTTCCAGGTCGCGATCCACGCCATCGGCGACGCCGGAAACCGTGAGAGCCTCGATTTCATCGAGTCCGCGTATCAAGAAGTGCCCGGCGCTCGCGAGAACCGAAACCGTATCGAACACGCGCAGGTCGTCCACCCCGACGACTTTCGGCGGTTCGCGGAGCTCGACCTCGTGGCCTCCATGGAACCGGCCCACGCGGTCGAGGACATGCCCTGGGCCGAAGGACGCGTGGGCCCGGATCGCATCAAAGGAGCATACGCCTGGCGGACGCTCCGCACCGTCGGCGTGGACTTGACGTTCAACTCCGACCTACCCGGATCGGACTGGAACGTCTTCTACGGCATGCACGCAGCCATGACTAGGAGAAACAAGTCCCGCGAGCCGTCAGGCGGATGGTATCCGGCACAGTCGCTCACTGCCGAGGAGACCGTGCGCGCCTATACCAACTGGGCAGCGTTCGTAGCCTTCAGCGAAGACGACACCGGGATCATCGAGCCGGGGCGCTGGGCGGATCTCACAGTGATGGACATCGATCCGTTCGCGCTGGCGTCTGCAGACCCCGGTCGCATCCTGGACGGAGAGATCGTGGCCACCATCGTAGAGGGACGGGTGGTCTACAGGCGGTAGTTGGGAGCGACCGCTGCGCCACCGACTCACCGGCGGCCCTGCGGCCTCCACCCCCGTAGGTCAGGCGAGCAGCGCCTCGATCGCGCGTCGGCCTTCGCCCGCCGCTCCAGTCCAGTTCTGATGGCCCCGGAGTTCCGAGTGCCCGATGGCGATGCGCCCGAACGGCTCCCGGATGACGTCGGGGGGTGCCGGCGCTCCGTTGCGACCGAACATGAAGCCGGGCCCGGGATGCACGTAGGCGTGTCCCCAACGGTTCAGAATGATCCCGGCGATGTCGTTGGCCGGATCGAACCCCGCGTCGCCGAAGAGCCGGACCATCTGCTCTCGAATCTGCCGCTCGTATCCCGGGAAAGACGTTCCCAACACCTGTGTACGTCCCGCAACCCCCTGGTCGGCAGCTGCCATGCCTGGAAAGTAGCTCGGCGCGTAGAACGTCATCACCACAGGCCGATCGGGGTGGAGCGGTGGAGCCTCTCCGCCCACCAGCATAGGCCGTCGGATATTGCAGTAGAACCCGAATCCGTCGGACCAGATACCCGCGGCGACGCCGAGCCGCTCGAGGAAACGCCAATTGGTCAGCGCCACGTTGGCCACGAGCACCGAAGAGTGGTTGAACCCCTCGTAGGCCTGCCGGTGGCCGTCGGGCAAGTCTCGCAGAACGCGGCGGTTGACCCACCCACCCGAGCCCATGACCACCTGATGCGCCCGAAGCTGGTGGACCCGATCATCGTTCAGATACGTGATCACCACACGCTCCGAACTGCTCACCGCACCCTCGTGCTCCACCGCACCACCGTCGATCCGAGCCTCATTCGGACCGGATTGTCGGAACGATCCAGACGGTCGAAAGCCACGGCTCCATTCAGGACGTCGGCCAGCTCACCCGACCCGACGATGCCGTCCGGAATTAGATTCTTGACGAAGTAACGTGCGAGTCCGGCATTCCCCCCCGGAAAGCAATGGAACGTGAAGCCGGCATAGCGGTCGGGCTTCCGGAAGCCGGGGAGCTCGAAGTGCAGCCCCCACCAAGCCGAGATCGCGTCGCACCCCAGCCCGATGATGCTCGCGAGAATCGGGTCGACGTAGGCGGTCACCTCAGGCGGCAGGCCCAAGACACCCTCGTAGTACTGCTTCATGGTCATCGAGTCGAGCCAGGGACCGATCTCCCCTTGGGCGTGCCGTTCGGCCTCCTCCTCACGCGCCCCCCGGAAAGAGTCGCGAACCCCCGAGCTCCATGGAGCCTGGTCCAGCCCGGTCCGCCAAAGATCGTGGACCCAGCGCCCGCCACCATCGTCGAAGAAATGGCCTACGGAAAATAGGTCGTGCTGCCAGTGGAGGAAGCCATAGTTGTCCATGGGAATTCTCATTCCGGCGGCCGATCCTTCCGGCTCGCGGTACTCGAATTCACGGGGGATGCCGAGGGCCGTGAAATAGTCGTCCGGGTTCCCGGTCTCTGCTTGAATCCCGAAGTCGTTCGATCCCTGGGGGCCCATGAGCCGATGGCCATCCACCAGGAATTCGTTCCGCTTGGCCTCGCCCCCGAAAATGGGGTGGTTATCGAGAATCAGGCAGCGTCCACCGGGGTTCAGACGGCGGAAGTGGTGTGCAGCCGAGAGTCCGGAGAACCCAGCGCCGACGACCACCAGGTCGTACTCCTCGCCACTGTCGATCGCGTTCGCCGAAGGCCGATCGAACTCACCCGCCCGGATCCGGTGCGCATCGCGCACCAGCCCCGGGGTATTGCCGTGTGAGTCGCGGTAGTCACCGACTCCACCCGGGCCGAACCAGTCGTCCCCAACCTCGAATTGGTACGCGGCCTGGGACGCATCGGAGGTGGCCGCACCCGAATCCGCCGAGTCCTCCGGACGGCAACCTGTGATGGCTCCGGCGGCGAGCAGCGCCGAGCCATACACCGAGCCGTACACGAAGTCCCTGCGCGTGATAGGCCGGTCAAGGCCGAGCTCGCGGTCTCTTTTCGCAGTCATGTCATCTCCGCAGAGTTGAGGTACCGGCCGCACGCCGCAGTGGCGAACCCGGAGGCGGCCCGGCCTACGTCGCCTCTGTGCTCGATGCGATGGCCCCAACGCCGAAATGGCTGAACCGCCCCCGCTCCGCACCTCGGCGGACCCACTGAACAAGGGCCCACTCCGCCAGAACCGCCAGTGCCACCGCCAGCAGTACGCCCAGGTAAGCCGTGAAGGGCGCCGGCTCGTTCAGGTCCAAGTACATCCAGGAGGAAAGAGACATGCGGAGGCCCGTCTCGCCGTTGGCTCCGTCCCAGACATGGAAGGCCACCGGGACCAGCCGCCCCGCCGCGAGCTGCACCTCGCCCGTGGTATGCTCGGTTCGGAGCGGCCTCCGGATCACGACAGTCCATCGTCCCTCCATCCAGGATCCGCTCCCGGTGGCGAGTTGGCTGTCGGCGTCGTGCACCTCGGGTGGAGCATCCGCCCCATCTGCGCTCATCTCGATCACGGCGGGCTGCCCGGCACCGTACTCGTGCTCGGCCCGCCATCTCCACAGGTCGACGGGCTGGCCCACGTTGCCGTACACGAAGTGGGGCAGGACCAAATTGTTCTCGTTGTGCACCGGGATCATGATCTCGGCCGCATCGGCGAACCAGCCCCGCACTCGCTCTCCATCGGGGAATACCACGGGGTACGTGTCGTCGGCGCTATAACCCTCGGTGAGCGCCCGCATCGAGTCCACGGCCAGGGTGTCTGCGAAACGGTCATCCCAGGCAAGCCGGAACGCGATCTCGTCTTCGTTGAAGGCGACTCGAACCGAAACGTCCGTCACCGCGGGAATCTGCCACCGAGGCGCGTATGTGGCCTGTCCGGTCAGAGGCACCTTGACCTCGTCCACGTCATCCCACGCCGGATCCTCGGAATCGTTGGGTAGTGGACCCTCGACCCGAAACGCAGGGATGATGCTGGACTCGGACTCGCTCTCATCGTCAGGGATCAGGGACTCGATGTAGTAGGCGAGCTGCCAGCGTTCCTCATTGGTGACGGTGGCCTCGTATGAAGGCATGGGCGTGCCGTCGAGTCCCGTGGTGAATCGCAGGTAGATCTCCTCGACGGTCCGGCCGCCCTTCAGCTTCCACTGCTCGTGGAGGTTCGCGGGCCAGATGGGATAGTCCCAGTCGTCGGTCAGGTCCGGTACACGCGCGCCATCGCCACGTCCGAGCATGCCATGGCACTCCCAGCACTTGTTCTCGTCGTAGATCCTCTCGCCCGCGGCGATCAGGTCTTCAGCCCTTCCGGAAGGCCGGTCTCCAATCTCGGCAATCGCCTGATAAGGATCGAAGAACTCATCCTCGAACAGGTCGGCAGCAAAGTTCTTGATGTACCCGATCACCTGCCACCGCTCCTCTTCAGACAACACCGACTCCCAAGCGGGCATGGAGCTGCCCGCGAGACCGATGCTGATGGTGCGGAAGAGATCCTCGTCCAGGGGAAGCTCGCCGGTGGTCGTGGTTCGGAGTTTGAAGCTTCCCATGGTGAAGTCGCGCGGGCGGGGCCACAGGTACGGAGCGACAGGGCCGTCACCCATGCCTTCTTCCCCATGGCAGAACCAGCACTGTTCCTCGTAGACCGCCCGACCTGCATCAACGTCCACTGTCGCCGGGTCGGGTCGGGTGGGAACGTTCAGCTCGATCCATTGAGCGGCGGCGGCGCGCGGCCACCCTCCGAGCAGCGCGATGGCCATCAGGGCCGCCACGAGCCAGGGAGCACAACGGGGAGCACAACGGGGAGCACGACGGGGAGCACGACGGGGAGCACAACGTGGGCTCATCCGCCCAGCTCCTCGGGCTCGCGCGGCTCCGTACCCGAAAGGCGGTACTCGGCCATGATGATCTTCCAGATCTCCTCGGTCGTGAGTTCGTCGCCCCACGCTGGCATGGCCGAATTCCACGGCGTCGAGATGGCGGGGAGCCCGAGCGACCCCTCCGTGATCCTCCAAAAGGGGTGCGACTCGATCACGGTGCCAATCGTTCCGAGATCCGTAAAATCGATCGGCTGGAGCCGCTGACCGCGTGCCAGGGGCCCGTCGCCGTCTGCCCTGGTCCCGTGGCAGGGCCGGCAGTTCTTCTGATAGAGCACGACGCCCTCGCGCTCGAGTCTGCGACGGTCCTCCGCTGACACGTCGGCATAGGGATTCTCCAGGCTGGCGAACTCGTCGGGAAGGGCCGGGTGTTGGACTCGGATCACAGAAGGAGTGCGCGAGATCGGCATCAACTGCCGGAAGGCCACCCACCCCACCAAGAGAGGGAGGAGTGCTAGGATCAACAGCTGGGAGCGCCGCGGGCCGGCGTCCGCGATGCTGAAGATGCGGACCATGGGACCCAGGAAGGCATTCCACCGCTCGTTGTCGGCGCTCATGTAGATCACAGTGCCCACGACGACGCAGGCCATGTATCCGCCCAAGGCGAAGCGAGGGACCGGCGCCGGTGTCTCGCTCAAACCCACGATCACCGACAGCCACGGCACGCCGAAGCGGAGGCTCACATAGATGGCCACGAACGCGATCGCCGCGGCCGAAAGGACTCCTCCCTTCCGAGCAGATTCGGTGTCTTTACTCACCTACCCCCTCCTTCATTCTCGGCGATCTTCAGCCACCGTCTCGCGCAGCCACATCTACTGCAGCGTTCGTAGGTAGGACAGCAGGTCGTGGAACTGCGTCACCGAGATCATCCCCGCAAAGTCGCCCGGCATGAGCGAGAGCTCCTGCACGCGCCGCCGAGCGATCCCCTCAATGGCGAGCGCGTACTCCACCTCGTCCGCCGTCACCAACCATAACGAGTCGGCCGTCTCCCGTCGGATCACTCCATCCAGGATGCGCCCGTCGGTCGTCTGAATGAGGACGGACTCGTATCCACCAGCGATCACGGCGCTCGGCTCGAGAATCGACTCGACGATGAACTGAGCGGTCCTCGTTCCCGCGATCGCCGACAGGTCGGGACCGATGTCACCGCCCACGCCGCCGACCGTGTGGCACTTCGCACACGGGGTCGGACCCTCAAGGTCGAAGAAGATCTCCCGGCCCACCACCGAATCTCCATCAAGATACGGAGCCCAGGCCTCGACGTCCGCAACCCTGCCGGCCGCCTGACGCACCTCGGCGGGTAGCACGATCGAAGCCGGGTCAGGCGCTCCACCCAGCGTCTGGAGATAGAGGATGACCGAGCCGAGCTGATCGGGCCCCAGGCTGATGGGTGGCTCATAGACCGTCGGCATCTCGTCCTTGAAGCCATCGACCACGAAAGCGCTGGGACGGATAACGGACTCGATGAGGTATTCGGTGGCCGTGAGGATCCGTCCCAAATCCCCCTCCCGCGCACGACCCCGCTCTTCGGCTCGCACAGCGATTATCGGCCCCACATCGGACTGACCGAGGTTCGGGCCTCTGACCGAGCTCCCACGACTTCCGATGGAATGACAGGTGCTGCACTTGCCTGGGCCCCAGAAGATCAGCTCTCCGTTTTCCGCGCTCAGGCCTTCTCCCAACGCCAAGGGAGATCCCTCACCCGAGACTCGGGTGATCCCGTTACCGGCCCATATGAACAGTCCGATGAGGACCACCGTGAACGCGAAAATCTTGAACGGGGCCATGAGTCTAAGGTCCCTCGCCGGCGGTCGGCCGGCCCGCGGGTTCGAGCGCTGGCCGGAGCGGGTTATCGGTGCTCGCAAGCACGTCCTCCGGATCATTCAGGCCCGAGAGCCAAAAGAGGAACGACACCGCGGCCAGAAACACGAGGGTGATCCCACCTACCATCTGTGTCATCACGGCAGTCGTCGGCGTGAACGCCCATTCAGACGTATCGCGCAAGACACCGTAGATGTGCCAGCCCTCCCTGAGGCCCGAACGAACGAAGCCCATCAGACCCATCGTCAGGACGGTAGTCACGCAGAGAGCGATCAGGGCGTATTGGGAGCGCGCCGTGACTTCACCCCAGCGTATGGCCCCGAGACTCCTGGCTCCCCGGAAGAGGAGCACGTCGATGGCCGTGACGAGGATCAACCCGGACATGAGTATCAACCACTGGGTTGCCGCGACCTGCCGCAGGAGTGGGTTCGCCTGGACCATGACGACGAATCCGTACACCCCGAGGAACCCCACGGCCGCCAGAGCCACCGTCGCGACATAGATGATTTGGGCGAGATGACCCCGGTCGCGCAGAGCCAACCCCACACACACCACCACAGCCAGCATGGTCGCAACGAGCAGGAACGCCGGGATGCGGATGAAGACCGCCCCCTCCGGTCCCAGGCCTACGGACTCGGGGGGCAGGGTGAACAGCACACTCGCGTACCACCCCAGGAGCAAGAGGCAGAGCCCTCCGGACAACACCAGGACCAACTTGGCTCCGCCACCCTGCTTAGACAGTGGCACCAGATCGGTCTTGTTGGCACGTCGATAGAGGAGGAAGCTCGCGAAGGTCGTCAGGATGATGAGATTGATGACCGCGTTCTTGGCGGCCATGAGACCGAAGTAGCCCAACACAGGGTGCACCTGTCCACCTAACGCGAGCTGCTCCTCGGCGCTCAGGGGAAGGTTCCGGGGCGTGAGCCAGATGGCTACGCAGACGATTAGAATGACGTTGAAGTACTTCACGAACCTCTGATACCGCTCGGCTCCCGGAATGCGATTCATCCCGGACCACAGGTAGTAGTTGCCGATCATGAACAGCAAGCCCACGAGCAAACCCTGGAGGATGAACGTCCAGGAGAACGCCCCGCCCATCATGTTGTTCCCCATGACTGGACTGGCGCTGTAGATCTCCCGACCCAGGTAATAACCCGCGAAGGGTAGCGGGATGAGGGCCGCCAGGCCGATGAAGTTCCCTACGTACCCCATCCAGTCGTAGTGGGCCCTCCTCGCCTCGGTACGCGCGGCCAAGAACTTCACCGCCGCGTAGGCGCCGACCAGGAACCCCCCGAACGCCACATTCCCCAGTAGTCGGTGAATGTTCAGGGGCATCCACAGTGGGTTGGCCACCGCCTGCATGGTGGTCCCGACAAACGTTCCCGTCTCATCCACACCGGTAGGGCTCATCATGTACGAGGCCCACGCGTTGCTTATGAAGACCAGGATCGTACCCGCCAGGTTGAGCAGAACACCCAGGGCGATGTGAAATCCCTTTCGATCCGCCAGTCGATCCCAAGAGTAGTAGTAGCTGTACAGGATGCCCGTCTCGACGAAGAAGAACGCGGCGTAGATGTAAAGAGACGGGGAAAAGATGCTGATGAAGTACCCGGAGAACGCCGGGTACAGCCCGAACAGGGTAAAGGCGAGGAGGCCGCCGAGGGCCGCCGTGGTGGCGAACGCGACCGTCAGGAGTTTGACGAATTCTCGGGCCATGCGATCGTAACGCTGATCACCGGTGCGCCAACCGATGCACTCGACGATGACCGCGAAGATCGGTACTCCGAGAACGAAGGCCGCGAACAAGAGGTGGAGCTGGGCGACCACCCAGATGGTGGCCCGCGGGCTCAGTCCGAAGAAGGTTCGTACCCCGTTCTCCACTGCGGGCACACCCCCCTGGGCCGCCCAAAGGGCCTCGGGGAGGACAAAAAAGACCAGCCCGGCAACGACTCCGGGGCACAAGGCTCGACGTGCCAACGTGCCCATTCCCGGGCACGAAGGCAGGCGGAGCCTCATGGTCACGGCGAGCTCTGCGTCAACTCTACACTCGCGTCAAGGGTCTCGCCGGCCGCTACCGTCACCGTCTGCGTAGTCGCCCCAAGGGCCTCGTGCCACACCTCGAGCGTATACGTGCCGGGGGGCACGTTCGAGAGGACGAAATCTCCGTCACCGTCGGTAACGGCATGGTATGGGTGGCCCGTGACCACGATCCAGCCGTTCATCCATCCATGGATATCGCACTTGACCGCCACCTTCTCGGCAACGTCGAAGGTCGCCTCGAGCTTCTCGAGCGCAGGAGGCTGGGTTCGGTTGAACGAGCGGTTGTCGAACGCCATGGTGTGGACGTTGTGGGACACATCGTCGCTATTCAGTATCTCGAGCACCTCGCCGACTGCCACCATCACCACATGGGGATCGAAGTCGCACCCGTTCTGGTCCAAGGCGGGAGGCGATGCGGCCTCCTCGCGGGCGGCTCCACTGGTGATGTCCGTGAGGGACACCACGACGTTGGCCAGTCCGCCTCCGGCGCCGACCTCGATGTCCTGTAGCTCGACGGACGAGCCACAGGCGTCCACATCGTCGGTAATGGTGATCGTGCGGGCCGCAGGCACCGCCCCGGCAAAGACGATCGTCCCGCTGATCGAGCCACCGTTCTCTACCGCGACCACGTTGTATCCGGAGCCACCACCGCCCTGGGCTTCACCCGCCGGTTGCCCCGCGGACCCAGGAGCCTGATCGGCGCTACCGCCGTCCCCACCGCATGCCGCCAGTCCCAGGACCAGCAACGCGGAAATGGTGTTGTTTATGCCTGCCGCCGAGCGGCCTGACGGCCCGCGGCGAAGTTGATTCTGGAATCGCATCAGAGCCTCCTGTGGGCTCAGTCGTGTACGGGTTATTTGGCGGTTCAATCTGCGGCCTGAGGGCGCGTGGTCAAGGACCCTCGAGACGCTCGGCGGTGAGTGGCTACCCCCGCTTGTGGGAGGGTGGCGAAGGCAGTAATAGTTTAGGGTCGTCCATCCGCCTCGAATCGCTGCGAGCGATCTCAGCCAATCGGAGGTGAGAGCATGAACAGGCACCGACCCTCCCGCTCACCGAAGCCCCGCGTCGCACTCACCGGCGTATTGTTGAGCCTCGCCCTAGTCGGCTGTCAGGATCGAGACAGCGCGCGGCTCCGATTCGTCATCTCCTTTCCCGAACACCGAAGCGCCGAGGCGCAAGACGGTCGAGTCCTCCTGTACATCTCCAAGAACGACAATGCCGAACCCCGCTTCCAAGCCGGGAACGGACTCGATACTCAGCTCGTCTTCGGCGTTGACGCGGAGGGGCTCGAGCCCGGCGAGGATGCGGTCATCAACGCGGGAGTCTTCGGATACCCGCTCGAGAGCCTCGCGCAGATTCCCCCGGGCGACTACTGGGTCCAGGCCCTCCTCAACCGATACGAGACTTTCCATCTGGGCGATGGGCGTGTCTTGAAGTTGCCTCCCGACAAGGGCGAGGGGCAGCATCTGGAACGCAAGCCGGGCAACTTCTACAGCGCCCCCCAGCGCATGCACATAGATCCTCGTGAGAAGGCTACGGTGCGGGTCTCGATGGATCGGGAGATTCCGCCGATCGTGCCACCCGAGGATACGAAGTACGTGAAGCACGTTCGTATGCAGAGCGAGCTCCTCTCGGAGTTCTGGGGCCGCCCCACGTATCTGGGCGCGCACGTGCTCCTCCCGGAGGGATTCGACGAGCACCCCGAGGCCCGTTATCCACTAGCGATCTCCCACGGGCACTTCCCCGTAGACTTCGGAGGGTTCCGCGAGGCTCCACCCGACCCCGACCTGGCACCCGACTACAGCGCCCGCTTCGACCTAGAGGGTTACAACCGGATCGTCCAGGAGCACGCCCACCAGTTCTACCAAGAGTGGACCGGACCCGACTTCCCGAGAATGCTCATCATCTCGATCCAGCACCCCACTCCGTACTTCGATGACTCCTATGCGGTGAACTCGGAGAACATGGGCCCCTACGGTGACGCCATCACCCACGAGTTCATCCCCTTTATCGAGCAACGCTTCCGGGGAATCGGCGAGGGGTGGGCCCGCTTCCTGTATGGAGGGTCGACGGGTGGGTGGGAGGCCCTGGCAGTTCAGGTCTTCTACCCCGACGAATACAACGGGGCTTTCGCAGCCTGCCCAGACCCGATCGACTTCCGGGCGTTCACGCTCGTCAACCTCTACGAGGACAACAACGCGTACTATCCCGACTCGGACTGGAAGCGGATCGCACGGCCGCGCAGCCGGACCACGCTGGGGCAGGTCACGACTACTCTCGAGGACGTGAACCATAAGGAGCTGGTACTGGGCACCAAGGGCCGCTCGGGCGGTCAACGCGACGTGTGGCTGACGCTCTTCGGTCCGCCCGGGGAAGACGGCTATCCCCGGCACGTCTGGGACAAGATGACGGGGGAGATCGACTCCGAGGTGGCCGAGTACATGAGGGAGAACTTCGACCTACGCCATATCCTGCAGCGGGATTGGGCGACCCTGGGTCCGAAGCTGGTCGGCAAGATCCACATCTACGCGGGTGAGATGGACAACTCCTATCTCAACAACGCCGTCTACCTCATGGAGGACTTCCTGGAGGGTACGACCGATCCCTATTACGACGGACTCGTAGACTACGAGCCCCGGGCCGGTCATTGCTGGAACGGCGATCACGACCGGCCCAACGCCCTCTCACGTCTGCGCTACAACCAGATGTACGTGCCCCGGATACTAGAGAGGATCACGGCAGCAGCGCCTCCCGGAGCGGACCTGACCAGTTGGAGGTATTGAGACACGGCCCAGGCGCCCCGGGCGACCGAGCGGATGGCCGGCGACCAGAGGCGTCGGATCCAACGCCACCTAGGGCCGGCTCACCGCCTGAACAGGTAGCTCAGCTTCATGAAAAAACGATCCTCGTCGCGCTCCATGTGACGGAACTCGAAGGCGTCGGGGTCCTCCATCGTGGCGCCGTATCCCAGAAACACGATGGTCCCCGGGGTGGGTCGGTAGGACAACAGAATGTCCCCGGTGAACTCGTTGCTCTCGAACGGTTCCGAAGGCACCCAGCCGCCCGCGTCGGAATCGAACAAGAAAATCGGCTCGTCCGTGTCACCGGCTCGGAGCGCGTCCTTCCGGACGGATGCGTACTGCCCCACCAACCGAATGAACAGGAACCGCGAGATCTGGTACTCGAGCGAGAGCCTCGGAATTCTCTCGATGGACATGTTCGAGTCATCCGATCGGCGGTCGAGAGTGAGTTGGCTATAGCGAAAGTTCAGGCGTAATTGACCGGTCGGTCGCCAATTCATGTCCACACTGGGACGTAACAGCCACACGCTCCTCGCCTCGGCAAAGCCCACATCGCGCCACATGCTTACGCCCACCCGGGCCGAAAAAGAAGAAAACTCGGGGGTCGTGATGTTGGGGAGCCATCCTCGCACGCCTTGGATGCGATCAGGGGGGATCCAGGAAACCGTGTCGGCCCCGGTGGCCGAGGGGCGCACGACTCCATAGTCGGCATACCGCTCGGCGTTGAAAGCGTAACTCTCCCACCCGTAATTCACACGCACCGACCACCCCCCGCGGAGCTGGAAGGAGTTCTGCAGAAACGTCTTGGTTTCCACGGGGGCTTCGTCCCAAAGGCCGAAGTAGTCCCACCAGTGACTGGTGCTGAATCCCGGTGTCCAGCGCTCGACCAACGAGCCCGGCTCGCCGTAGAGGTTCACGCTGGTGTTGGCGCGGGTCGAGATCACCCCGGGACGGTTGACGAAGCCCACCTGCGTCTCGAAGTCAGGATGAATGCCCGCGATGCGGGCACCCAATACGAGCCGTCGGCCCCTCCGTTGGAAGTTCCCTTCCCATATCGGAGCATCAGTCGTGGTGCCGCCAGTCCTGGTAAAGCTCGCGCCTCCCTGAAGGGCAAGGGTGTACAGGCCGCCGAAAACCAAGCGCGCATCGGCGGCCGCTACCCGATTGAAGTCGTCACCAACGATACGATCCGTATACACCATGCCGATCGTGGACTGCCCCCCCACGTCGCGTCGTAACCGAATCGCATTGAAGTAGGGATTGGACTCTCCGCCGAAGGAGGTCGTCCGTGCAGCGTCCACACCCGAAAGCAACCCGACGTTCGTTCCTGCCACCTTGCCCGTCAGCTTCAGGCCGGCCACCGGGTCGCTGAGTTGCCTTGTGTAGATGAGTCGATTGGGTGTGTCGAACCGGTCGATTCCCTCGAGAAAGAACGGCCGCTTCTCTGGGAAGAAGAGAGCAAAGCGCTGATTGCTCGACAGCTGACCCACGTCGGCCTCGACCTGCGAGAAGTCGGGGTTCACAGTGGCGTCTAGGGTGAGGTTTGCGCTCAACCCCACCCGTAGGCTCCCACCCAACTCGGTATCCGAATCCTAGACCCAGGGGTCATCCACGGCGGGCGCTCCGGACAGAGATGTCGTCAACGTTGGTGTGAAATCGACGACCATACCTCGGGTCAGGTTGTTCAGACCGACCAGTCGCCCCGACTGCGCGAGGAACGATGCCGCTCCCCGGCTGGTCGAGGTCCAGGTGTCGGTGAATCCCGAATGCTGCACCTTGCGAATGACGTTGATGCCCCAATTCTGGATGTCGGACGCCTGGTAGCTGATGCTCTCGAAGGGAATGAAGACCTCCACCTCATACCCATAGTCCGTGACCCGCCCACGCGAGTCGAAGACGTAATCGGGTGTGAGATCGGTCCCTCTGTTGCCGCCCCCTCTGCCCGCACTTCCCTGCTCTCCCTCTGTGCGATTCCCATCCTGTTGGATTCCGAGCGGATTCACGCCGAAGAAGAGGGCCTGCCGCTGGTCGTCGAAGGTGTCGAGCAGGAGCTGGACGTAATCATCCCCGTCGATCTTATCCCGGTCCGCGAGGGTGGCATTTACGGAACCGGACGCGTCGAACGCCCTGATGCCAAAGTAGATACCGGTGGGCGAATACCAGACGAGCACCTGGGTCGTGTCGGCCGCAGGCCTCTGATCGACCGGCTCGTACTGGGAAAACCCCGTGAGGACCGCGGCGTTGGCCCAAACGGCCTCGTCCAGCGACCCGTCTATATCCGCACTCTGATCCAGACGAGGCAGGGCGACCTCGATGTCACCCCGAGTCCCGACGTAGACGGACTGGGGCTGTTGGATCGAGGACGCCACAGTCAGAAGGCTCAGGAGGATCGGCAGCATCGGGACTCCGGCTCGGGCGGGTCGGCGGACGGACGGCTAAGCGATGATCGCTCCCGGACCGCCACGCCACGTCGAGGACTCAGGGCTGCGGCGTCTCGGACGCACCCGTGAACGTCACGTCGACGGAGATCGTCTCACCGTCTCCAACCTCGATTGTGGTCTTGACCTCACCGGACCACTCGCTCCAGGCGGTCAGTTCATACTGTCCGGGAGGCACCTCACTGATCGAGTACGTGCCGTCAGCGTTTGCCTTGGTGAAGAACCCGTTCTCCAGCACCAGAATGTGAGCGATCATCTGCGAGTGGATGTCGCACAGCACCAATACGCTGTCGGGCCTGGCAAAGACCCCGGTAAATGTCGAGCCGGGACGCTGACCGCGGTTGAAGTTGCGATTCCGGCGCCTACCCTTGGCGTAGGTATGGATGTTGTGGAGTTCGTCGTCGCTGTTGTGGAACGACAATTCGTCACCCGCGAGAACGGGCATCACCCTGGGGACGAACGTGTAGTCTATCTGGTCCAGGAGCAGTTGCTCCGGGGTGTGGGTGGGCGCGGGTGTTTCAGCCGTCAGACCTTCGCCCGACAAATAGATCACGGCGTCCGTGACCTCGAAGAACTGCTCGTCGGGCAGGGTCTCGAAGCTCACTGTCCCTTGTACGGTGCCGGTCGCTGGCTCGTCGACCGCGGTCGAGGGACCGAACGCAGGCCAGAGGAACGGTGTGATGAGCCCTGCGGCCAGGGCCAGAGTACTGTGACGGGTCATTTTGCTGTTCATGTGTGCTCGTTCATCTTCGTGTGTGCCCGTACATCTCGTGCATACTTGCTGGTCTGGTTCACATGCTGCTACGTCATTGTGTTGGCCCGACCAGCGCAGCCCGTTCGATTTCATGCTACACCGTGCGCGCCGCTGAGATCGCCTTTCCCGTGCTCCGCCCCTCCCGAATCACCTTGAAGTGGGGCCACCGTCGAGTGCATGAAGCAACACAATGTATTGATAAATGGTCTAATCCGGGGTGAGGACATGACTATTGCCCGGCAACCGATTCACACCGTATGTTCAAATTCCTCACGGGCCCGCCGCTCCGAGAGGACAAGACATGCACGACTACTGTCGTGCGCTCGCCCGTGTCAGCCTCTGACCGAGTGTTCTTCGGCCACGATACCGCACCACGGGATCGGGCCGAATGATGCTTGTGAGGAGGAGCTTATGAGACGGTCTACATTGTCCGACGTTACTCACCTTCTTGGCGCACTGTGGATCGCCTTCTCGGTGTTGCCGACGAGCGCGCTGGGTCAGGACTCGCCACACCCCAACAACTATGGCAATCTCGGGGACGCTCTCCCCGTAGGGGACCGTGGCACTCCCAACATGCACTATCTGGGAAGCATCCCGCTCGGGGGTTTCCTCCATGTCGCAGATGTCGAGATAGAGCAGGAGTTGGATCGACCTTACGCATATGTGTCCAAGCGCTTTCGCCCATCCGGAATGGACATCGTAAGCCTTGAGGACCCGACCAATCCCAAACTGATCTATTCGTGGCGGATCGAGAACGCCGAGCTCCACCAGGGGTCGGGGGCACTCGATGGTCGGTACTTCAAGCATGAAGGCCGTTACTACATCGTTCAGTCGACGCAGTTCGGGGCGGGCGGGCCCAACAACGATCTAGGTGCGGTCGTCTTCGACGTGACCGGGTTACCGGATCCGTCCACGGTCCGTGAAGTGGGAAGGATCAGAGCTCCCCTTACTCCCGGTGGGTTCCACAACATCTTCACCTACAAGCACTCCGACGGACGGGCGCTACTCTTCACCACAACGAACGGCCCGCACGCAAATATCTACGACATGGGTCTGTTCCTGGATGGAGATCCGGATTACGGGCTCGTGGGCCAGGTGCCGGTGCCCGAGACCCCCTTCTGGGCCCTGCGCGGTGGCCGGGCCAGTTGGCACGACTACTACGTCGCCTTCGATCCCGCTACGCAGCAAGATCGGCTCTGGGCCGGCGGAACGGGCGGATACTTCGTGTTCGACATTACAGACACGTCTAACCCCGAACTCCTGGTGTCCATCACCAACGTCCGTGGGGTCAACAGCGGACACACCTTCACGCCGTCCCCCGACGGCATGTTCGTCGTCGGCGAAATCGAGAGCCAGTGGCAGCCGCTGAGGATCTTCGACCTCCGCGACGCGTGGGCCGAAGGTGGGAATCCCGTGGTCAGCCGGGCCATCAGTGCCTGGACAGCCGACTATCAGAATCTGTCGCACAACCATGAGGTTCGCTGGCCCTTCGTCTTCGTGTCAGCTTACGAGGACGGACTTCAGGTGTTCAACATGTTCGACCCGTTCAATCCCAGGACGGTCGCCTATTACGACACGTATTCGGGCCCGCACATGGCTCGTGGGCACGGGAATGTCAACCTGGGTGCCTGGGGTGTGGACGTTCGCAACGCTGACGGCCTGATCGTCGTCAGCGACATGGTGAGTGGGCTCTACACGTTCAAGATGGACGGCTTCCCGAGCTGGAACGGGAACGATTGGAACATGCCCAACATTTCGAGCGCCCAGGATTGGGATAACGGGCCGGAAGGTTCCCAGCGCCGGACCACCATGGAAGACGGTGGTAACTAACTTAATAGTCGCTATCCCATTTATGGTATAGGGGTCTGTAACTTGACCGAGTCCCCCAACGTATTGACTTCTCAATGGCGGAATACGTGTCATTTGCGGTCTGAATTCCGCATGAGTCTGTCCGAACAGTTGGACCGTCCAGCTGACCCACAGTCCAACGTCCCGACAGGACAGGAGGACTCCATGACAGGGGTACGGAGACTTTTCCTCGCAGTAATTGTCAGCGCGATCGCCGCGCTACCCGCCAACGCCCAGGAGGCTGTCAACAGCATCTCCCTTTCGGTGCACGGCGGATTCATAAACTCCCCCACCGACTTCGACGCGGATCGCGCGGTCGATTACGGCTCGGGAGTCCGCTTTGGTGGCGGTCTCGATCTGCAGATTTATGAGCGTCTCTCGATCAAAGGAAGCGCCAGCCTTGCGTCCGGTTCCGGGACGGATGTCACTGGGGGCATTAACGAAGACGTGACCCTGGACCGCCAGTTTTACGGAGGTGGTGTCGAGGTCTTGTTGATGACGGGCAGGAACGTCGAGCCTTATTTGTACGGCGGCGGCGGGCTGGTGATTGTCGATCGCGTCGGCGGTACGACGACCAGCTACTCGTACGACGTCACCGAGTTCACTGGTGTGGTGGGCGTAGGAATCCGGTACATGTTCGACTCCAACGCGTTCTTCTTCGTAGACGGTACGAATTGGATCTACAACAACTCCGTCACAGACAGTGCACAAAACGACTCGTCTCTGAGCGTCGGATTGGGCTACCGCTGGGGTGGCAACTAAAACAGTAGGTGAGGGTAGGGCCCTGAGTTGGAGGGTGGTTCTGTCTTGACAGAGCCTCGGGATGATGGGGGCGAGGGCCCCGCAGTACGATGAGTGGCACGGGATGAGGAAGCCAGCTTCCTCGCCCGCTGTAAGACGGCTTCGTGATCCGCCGCATTCCGGCTCGCCATCGGTCGAGTCGGCGCGAAGTCGCGGTACCGTGAGAGGGCATATGACAAGGACCTTCCAGTCCTTTTTGCAGCGCCCACCTAAAGGCGTCCCTCTCCGTGCTCATCACATCCACATCCAAGAAGGAGTCCGCTTATGACCTGTAATGAACGTTTGAATTCTGTAAAGACTATTCGGCAACACATCGCAAGGAGGTTAGCAATGAAGCGGTATAATGTCTGGGCGATTCCACTCGTCATTCTGGCCGTGGCTGTGATGGCCGCTCCGTCCCAGGTCCTGGCGCAGACCGGCAACGTGACCGGTCGCATCCTGGACGTAGCGACGCAGGCACCTTTGGAGTCCGTCCAAGTTTCGATAGTAGGCCAAGGCATCGGGGGTCTGTCCAATCAGGACGGACGGTTCATCATCTCCGGTGTTCCGGTCGGAACCGTTACGGTGCGGGCGCAACTCTTGGGATACGTCACGCAGAACCAACAGATCACCGTGAGTTCTGCTGGCGCGGCGGCAGCCGACTTCCAGCTCGAGATCGGTGCGTTGATGCTGGAAGGAGTCGTTGTCACGGCTCTGGGCATCTCCCGTGAGGAGCGAGGAATCGGTTACTCGGTGCAGGGGCTCGACGGTGCCGAGCTGTTGGAGACCCGAGACGTCAACGTAATCAACAACCTGGCCGGTAAGGTGGCCGGCCTGATGGTCATCCCCCCAGCGGTGCTCGGTGGGACGTCCAAGATGGTCCTACGCGGGGTCAGTTCCATCTCGGGAAACAACGAGCCGCTCATCGTGATCGACGGCGTGCCGATGGACAATAGCCGCCGCGAGACGGCGACCTCAGGGGGGACACGCGGGGCGACGGTTCGAAATCGCAGCGGCATCGACTACGGAAACATGGCCCAGGACATCGACCCCTCGAACATCGAGTCGATAACGGTGCTCAGAGGTGCGAACGCGGCCGCGCTATATGGCTCCCGCGCCTCTAATGGTGTCGTGGAGATCACGACCAAGTCGGGGCGGGGCACCAACGGCACGGTCGTCTCAGCAAGCGTGAACACGGTCTTCGAGACGCCACTCCGGTTGGTCCGTTACCAGAACGCCTTCGGTGGCGGCGCCACCGAAGGCGACTACGACTGGGTCGACGGCAGGGGTAGCGGTGTGAACGACGGGGTGGACGAGAGTTGGGGTCCGGCCTTGAACACGGGCGTTTCGTACCCGCAGTGGTGGACGAACGGGATTCCACAGCCGTGGCTCTCCTCTCCAATGAACGTCCGGGAGTACTTCCAGACGGGCCACAACGTCACGACCAACGTGGCCATCTCACACTCGAGCGATCGTTCCAACGTGCGCTTCTCGGCCTTGAGAATGGACGCCACCGGCATGCCGCCCCGGCAGGGGGCGAACCGCACGCAGCTCGCGATCAACGCCGGAGTGGAGGTGTCCGAGAGGCTGGACGTCGATGGGTCGATCCAATACACGGAGTCGGCGGGGCGCAACCGGCCGGCCCCCGGAAACGGGTCCTACAGCGCTATCCACATTTTCAATTGGTTCCAGCGACAGGTCGACGGTAAGCGCATGGAGTCGGCCAACGACCTGTGGGATCCGAACGGCGGTACGCTGACGCCCAACTGGAACCACAACTATCATGACAACGTGTACTGGCTCCAGAACTTCCGGAGCAACGACGACTCGCGGAACCGTATCACCGGTCAGGTGACCGGGAACTACGAGGTCAACGATTGGCTGGACGCTCGGGTGCGCCTTGGAACGGACTGGTTCGAGCAGCTCACCAAGGAGGTCTATCCGTTCTTTTCGCAGGACACGCCTGAGGGGGGATTCGTCGAGAGTTCGGCATTCCGTCAGGAGACCAACATCGAGGCGCTGATAACGGCCAACCGTCAACTGACCAGCGACTTCTCGCTGAACGTCAGCGGTGGCGCCAACATGCGTCGCAATGAATTCGACCTGAAAGAAGCGGGCAGCCGCAAGCTGAACGTGCCGGACATTTACAACGTGTCCAACTCGGCCGCTCCACCTCTTCTCAACAACATCGTCCAACTCAAAGAGGTCAACAGCCTCTACGGGTTGGTGACCGTCGGGTTCAAGGACTTCGCATTCCTCGACGTCACGGCCAGAAATGACTGGTCGTCGACGCTGCCTACAGACAACCGCTCCTACTTCTACCCGTCCTTCTCGGGCAGCCTCGTTTTCACCGACGCCTTCAACATGGTCTCGGACTTCCTGTCCTTCGGTAAGGTCCGGGCAAGTTGGGCAAAGGTAGGGAATGATGCGGATCCGTATCAGTTGACGTCGGTCTACTCCGAGGTCGATAAGTGGGGGAACATTCCGGGCTTCACCACCAGCAACACGATCCCGAACGCCGGCCTCCGCCCGGAAGAGACCAAGTCTTGGGAGATCGGTACCGATCTCCGCTTCTGGTTCGATCGTGCCTCACTGGACCTCACGTACTACAACTCCACGACCAAGGACCAGATCCTGGCCGTGGACGTGTCGGAGTCGAGTGGCTACACGCGGCAGGTTCTGAACGCCGGCGAGGTCCGGAACAAGGGTATCGAAGCGTTGCTCACGCTGGACGTGCTCCGACAAGCGGAGAACGGTATTGGCTGGGACATTACAGTGAACTTCGGTAAGAACGATTCCGAGGTGTTGGCGCTCGCCCCCGGCCTCGAATCCATCGTCATCGGCCGGGCCGGTGGTATCCGGGGAGCCGTCGAGGCTCGCCCCGGGCATCCCTACGGCATCTTTTTCGGTCCGACATGGAAGAGAGATTCGGCGGGCAACATCATCGTAGGTGACAACGGTCTGCCGATCCGTGGGTCTTCGGAGGTGATCGGAGATTACCAGCCTGACTGGATCGGTGGTCTGCGGAGCTCGATCAGGTACGGCTCGTTCACGTTCAGCGCTCAAGTCGATACTCACCAGGGCGGCCAGATCTTCTGTGGCTCATGCCGCCTTGGATACCGGACCGGCGTGCTCTACGAGTCTGCCAACACCGACGCCAAGAGTTGGGATCCGGACGGGACCACCGGTCGTGGGATGACCGTCTTCCCCGGAGTCACGGAGAGCGGAGCCCAGAACACTGTAGCGGTCGCGCCGCGGACGCTCGCCACTCGCCTCGACGATGTCGATACGGAGTGGCTGTTCGATAACAACTACACCAAGCTTCGTGAAGTAGCCGTCGGTTTCGACATTCCGCTGCAATACCTGAACAGGCTTCCGATATCGAGCGCCCGCTTTACCATCGTGGGACGAAACCTGTGGCTGTGGACCAGCGTCCCGCACATCGATCCGGAGTCTGCCGCCATCGAGGGCAGCACCACGGAAGCGAACCTGGCGGGAATCGAGTACGAGCAGTACCCCACGGCTCGTACCTTCGGGTTCAACATCGCGGTCACGCATTGAGGTGATGACGATGTTTCGAACACTGAAACCAACCATGATCAAGACATTCGATACTTGTGGGGGATCAAAAATGAAGACGACTAGAACGACACTCAGGAGTCTCGCGGCCGGTTTGCTCATCGCAGTCGGTCTCGGAGTCTCCGGTTGCACCGACGACTTCAACGCAATCAACACCAACCCGAACGCGCCCACGGATGTGGGTGTGCAGTACCTCCTGCCGTCCGGGATCGTCGATGCCGTAACCGACCTGCTGGGCACGGGCTTCGACCGCGGGACCGCCTCGGTCTGGGTTCAGCACTACGCCCGACTTCAGTACGGCTCGATTGATCGGTACGAGATAGACGGCAGCTTCTCGGACGGCCTTTGGTCGCGCCTCTACACCGGAGCCATCGTGGACTTCGATGGAATGGTGAACAAGGCGGCCGAGCTGGGGAACGTGAATCAGCAGGCGGTGGGGAGGATCATGCGGGCATGGATGTTCCACAACATGGTGGACATGTGGGGCGACATCCCGTATACGCAGGCGCTAGGTGGGTTGGCAAATAACGACATTACACCGGTCTATGACGACGCGAGCAGCGTCTATAACGGCCTTCTGGCCGAGTTGACCTCGGCCAGTTCGCAGATCGCGCCCACGGGAGCCCTTTTCCCGGACGTGTTCCGGGGCACCATCGGGAATCCCGACCTCATCTACGACGGCGATATGGAGAAGTGGCGGTTGTTTGCCAACTCGCTTCGTCTGCGCATGGCCATGCGCATCCAGAGCGCATCGGAGGTTTCGAGCGCGATCGCCGCTGGTGTCTTCCAGAGCAGCGCATCGGAGGCCAAGCTCTCGTGGCTGGGCACGCCGCCCAACGAGAATCCGATGGCACCGGCCTTCATTTCCCGGCCAGGTGACTTCCGGATCAGCGCAACCATGGTGGACAATCTGATCGCGTACGACGATCCGAGGCTCCCCATCTACGCCGATGCTGCGAGAGAGACGGGGGAGTTTGCGGGTATGCCCAACGGGCTCAACGACAGTCACGGGATCGAGTTCGAGCAGGTATCGCGGGTGGGGGATTGGTTCCTTCAGCCGACCACGCGGACCTGGATCATCTCGTACGCCGAGACCTCTCTTCTTGAAGCCGAGGCAGCCGTGAGAGGCTTTGCTGGTGGGGACGCCGAGTCCCTGTATGAAGCCGGTATCCGCGCGTCGATGGAGACCTACGGGATCTCGGCTGCGGACATCGACGCCTACATGGCCGGACCCTTGGTGGCTTTCGCCGCCGACATGGCCGGTCAACTCGAGCAGATCGGTATGCAGTTGTGGTTCGCCCTGTACGACCAGGGTCCAGAGGCATGGGCCTCCTACCGGCGGACGGGGTTTCCCAACCTGATCGCGGGTCCCGATAACCTGAACAATGACCAGATCCCGGTACGGCTGCCGTACCCGCAGAGTGAGCAGTCTGTGAACGGCGCCAACCTATCTGCGGCCAACGCGGCCCAGGGCCTGAGCACTGAGCCTTGGAACGTGCCCCTCTTCTGGGACCAAAATGTTATGATGTAGGATGAGACAGTTAGACCCTCTATGACCTCAACCCTCGGGGGCTCATCCCCGAGGCTAGAAAAGACCGGCCAGCCCAACTGGGCTGGCCGGTCTTTTTTCTGCTCGGGATCTGGGGAGCGACGGTCCGAGGAACAGCCCCGAGAGCGTGGCAGTAGCTCGTTACGGCACCGGTCTTAGTAGAGCGCCGTGTTGGGATGGAACGTCGCCCAAGCGAACCAGAACGACACGTACGCATCGGTAACGAGGTCGAGTACCGAACCTTCGAGGGGACCTGAAACAGCCCTTCCCAGCAGGCTCCACTCGCTTCCGTTTTCCAAGTCGAAGAATCCGTCGTCACGCACTTCGAAGGTCAAGTCCTGACCGTTTATTCGAGGCACGAACGCAATCGCGGTCTCGGCGTCGGTGGACCAGAAGACGACGACCGACCGCTCGCCCTGTACGTCGTCGTGCACCACGGCCTTGTCGCCGAGCCGTTTGAGCTCGTTGAACGGAAACGCTATCCCGAAGCCGTGATCTCTGGGAATGCCGAGAACGCGCTCTTTCGGAGGACGGCGACGGTCCAACTCGTCGTGCGGGAACAGCGTCTCGGTATTGTTGATCGCCTCGTAGTCCCCGTAGGGATACCAGCGGTAGGGCCGTCCGTAGTTCTGCCGGCCCGAAACGACTCTGGTCTCGGGGTGCAGCTCCTTCCATGCGTCCCAACGCATTTCTACGGACGGATACATCGGTAGGGAAGAACCGTCCAGAGGACCGCAGCGAGCCCCGCGCAGCATCTGAGGAAAAAACGACTCCTCGCCTCCGTCGCTCCTCCGGTTGAACATGATCAGGTTGTTCTGATAAATCAGGCCCGAGACGCCGAAGTCGCCCCCCTCCACCGCCGAGCGATCGAAGACCATGCTCGAACCCGTGAGGGGGCAGAAGGTGACCACGAGCTGGGGTCCGTAGTGCTCCAGGTTCACGATCTCATGATGCCACAAAATGTTGTGTGGAACCGCCAGAACCTCGCCCCCCACCTCGATTCCGATGACCCGGTCGAAATCCCGCACGTAAACGGCCTCTGCATGATCGGGCGCGACGAACGCCGGGTTGAGCAAGGCGGGAATTCCGTCCCTCGGCACCCCACCGAAGAAGATCTCGGATTCGTTGATGCTGCAGAACTGGTCCTCAGGGGGCTGATCGTCATTCTGAATGGGCGGGGAGGTGGTGTCGTCGCCGCAGGCGGAAACGGCAAACGCGAAGACAAGTATGGCTAGCGCTCTCAGCGGTCCCGCATGCGGGCTAAGCTTGAACTCGGAAGCAACCACTAGTCTCCACCTTAGATCGAGGGTCTGGAACACTAAGCGTAACTCCCAGCGCCGGAGGCCGGTTCCCAGGGGTAGCAGCTGGGACGTTAGTGCACGACAAAGGGCTCCCAACGGGAGCCCTTTTATCTGGAACGCTCGATCCAGACGCTTCGGCGTGACTCCGTCACGCGCGGCTCAGCTAGGCTTCACCTTCGCAGAGAGACAATCTCGATGATGCCCCTCGGAAACCCCATCCCATAGCGAATCCCCGCCCTGCCCTGGTCGAGGAAGCGGATCTCGAAAATGTCGCGCGCCTGATACACGGCGAGCACTTCCAGCCCTCCCATGCGGGTGCCGTCCAAGTAAACAGTGGGCGTCAATTGCCTGGGATCGATGGCCGAGTTGGTCTGACCGCGGGACCTCAGCCACTGAGGGTGTAAGGTGCGAATGGCGTCGTACGCCGTGATCGCCTGGGTCTCGGCGATCTGTTCCCGGGTTATGGTGTCCCGGGACGAGCCCGCGCCGCCGCCCGTCGCCGAAGACGCGCAGCCTCCGAGACAGAGCACGAAGCCGAAGAAGAGGCCTAGGTAACGCATGCGGGGTCCTCCATAGCCGATGGAATCATATTGATAGAATTCAAGGCCAGGCCTGTCAAACGAAACGGTAGAGCCCCTCTCATGGGAGCGTCCATGTCCCCCTGAAGCCGAGCCCATCAGGCTCCACCATTCCGCCTCGAAGCGAAGCCAGCGGGATCACTTCCCAAGTGAAGGTCTTGTAGCGTTTGCCGATGACGGCACCGGCGAACGCCCCTCCAACCGCGGCGAAGGCCGCCGTGTACACACGTCGATCCGTCTCTTCTGGTGATAGCGACTCGACCGTCACCGCATCCGACCGATCAACCAAGAACCACGCGCCTGCTCCCGCCACGACTCCACCGATCACGCTGAAGAGGAGCGACTTGGTCTCTACACGCTCCACCTGAAGCCCCTGGAGGGCCTCCATGGGAACACTCGTCAGGTCGACGTGGCTGGGTATGTGAATGATGAGTTCGCCCTCAGCGATTCCCACTAGATCACCGTCGATTTGCATGGGGACCGACACACGAACCCGGTCTCCGATCTCGATGGGATAAGCCTCCTGGCCCATGACCGCATCGGCGGACACAGGCAAGAGCAACGCCGTCAGCACCCAAACGCGTGTGGCGACTACTACCTTCATGACGTTATTTCCTTTCAGCTTCAGACCGACAGCGGACACCGCCGACCCGGATCCTTCACAAAATGATCGAAGAGGTCAAGCTTTGCCAGCAGTATTCTGTGGGAGGTGCGGCGAGGCATCTCTCGTACGGTAAGAAGTACGTATCTTCGGCTGTACACTTACCATGTAGCCCCTCCCCTTGTGGATCTTGCCCGACAACCCCATTTGTTGACCGGAACATACGCCAGCAAGCCCCTGAACACACGTAACAAAGGGCTCCGATACCTGGAGACGAGATGACTGATCGTACCCGTCTGAATCCTGCACCTGGGCTACCCTCGTCGGCGCTCACGGCCTTGTGTGCCTTCTCCCTGCTGCTGCTGCTCCCGTCAGAGGGCCGCACCCAGGACCAGAATGGGGCGTGGGACGCTCGTCAGGTCCTCGAGCAGAAGCAGTTCGTGTCGCCGCCAGCGGTGGTCACCGAGGCCGTGTTGGCACCGCGCTACCTGAATGTGACGCTGTCGGACGTGAGCCCCGACAGGATGTGGTTTCTGCATGAGGTCGGAGACGGCCCGATCACGATGGAAGTCTTCTCCAAACCGTTTCACGAGCTGGGTGGCCAGTTCATCGACTTCGAGGCGAACCGCAGCCGCCGGCTGACCACGAGAAACAACGTCGGCATCGACGTGATCTCAGCGAGCGACGGGTCCAAGGTGGAGGTCGAAATCCCCAGGGGTGCCCGGGTTTCCAACGCCTCATGGTCACCCGACGGCTCCAGGCTGGCCTTCTTCGCCCACTTCGACGACGGCACGCACATCTACGTGGCCGACGCCGCCACTGGACGCTCGAGGCGTATCACCCGCCGAGCCGTGCTCGCCACTCTGGTCACATCATATGAGTGGACGGCCGGGGGAGACCAGATCGCGACCGTCCTGATTCCTGAGGACCGTCCGCCGATGCCCGTGGCGCCCGCGGTTCCCACGGGCCCACAGGTCAAGATCACCGAGGAGGGCGAAAACCACCTGCGGACGTTCGCGAGCCTGATGCAGACGCCGCACGACGAGGCCCTCCTGACCTGGCACGCCACGGGCCAGTTCGCGCTGGTCGAGGTCGACACCCGGGATGTTGAACGCGTCGGTGAGCCGGCCATGGTAAAGGGCTTCGACTTTTCGTCTGACGCACGCTACGTCCGCGTGTCATTGATGGAGCACCCCTTCAGTTACATCGTCCCGGTCAACAACTTCGGCAACGTCGAGGAGATCTGGGACACCCAGGGTAACGTGCTCACGGAGTTGAAGCGCACGCCGATCAACACCGGCCTCCCCGACCCTGATCGACCGCGGCCGGGTTCTCCGCAGTTCGGGCAGGAGGACCAGGAAGGCCGTCGGCAGGTAAAGTGGCGGATCGACGGACAGGGCATCACCTACCTCGAGCAGGAGCCAAGGCGGGACGACGCAGAGGAAGAGGATCCCGAGCAGGAGCGGCTCAACCCCCGCATGGATCGGGTCATGCAGTGGCTTCCGCCCTTCGACGACACGAGCCTCTCCGTCGTGTACGAGAGCGACAACCGCATCTCGGCCCACCGCTTTTCACCTGATATGTCCATCCTCTTCGTGACCGAACGCAAGGAAGAGCGGGTCTGGGAATACGCCGTCTTCCTGGACGATCCGGAGGCCGAGGCTCACACGTTGTTCGAGTACGACGCAGAGGATTTCTACTCGATTCCCGGTAACCTTGTCATGACCGGAGGCAGACTGCCCGAGGTCGGACGGCGACGCAACAGTGTGCTAGTCGACACGCGAGACGGATCCGTCCAGCTGTCGGCCGACGGTGAGCAGGTCTTCTTTTATGGGACACGCTACAACGAGGACCCGCTTGCGGTCGCACCGATGACGTTCCTGGACCGAGTCGACATTCGCACCGGCGAGAGCGAGCGGATCTTCGAGGGCGCCAACGAAGGAGCGTTCGAGCAGCTCACGTCTCTCCTGGACGTCAACTCCGGACGCTTCATCGTGTCGCGGGAGTCCCCCACGGAGGTTTCCCAGTCGTACCTCGTGCAAGGCTCGAGCCGCGTCCAAATCACCGACAACGCCGACTACACGCCCGACCTGACGGCCGCTCCGAGGGAACGGTTCACGGTGGAGCGACCCGACGGGTTCCGGTTCCTGGTCAACGTCACACTGCCGACCGGGTACCAGCCCGGCACGCGGCTTCCGGCCATGTTCTGGTTCTATCCCAGGGAGTACGAGGACCAGGAGGGGTACAACGAGCGAGGACGCACGTACAACAAGAACGCCTTTCCGGACTTCGGGGCGCGCTCCATCGAGTACCTGATCCGTCTCGGCTACGCGGTGGTCGAGCCCGATGCACCCATCGTGGGCAAGCCGGGTCAGATGAACAACAACTACGAGCACGACCTGAGGAACAACCTGGCGGCGGTGATCGACGAACTCGATCGCCGAGAGATCATCGATCGGCAAAGACTCGGACTCGGCGGACACTCCTACGGAGCCTTCTCGACGGTCAACGCCATGGTACACACCCCCTTCTTCAAGGCCGGCATCGCGGGAGACGGGAACTACAACCGGACCTTCACGCCGCTCAGTTTCCAGTCCGAGCGCCGCTTCCTATGGGATGCCAAGGACGTCTACCTGGGGATGTCGCCGTTCCTGTACGCCAACAACCTCACTGGAGCGCTGCTCATGTACCACGGACTCCACGACCAGAACGTGGGGACCGATCCGGATCACTCTCCCAGGCTGTTCCACGCATTGAACGGGCTGGGCAAGGAAGCCGCCATGTACCTCTATCCGTTCGAAGATCACGGACCGGCGACCAAGGAAACTCTCCTCGACCTATGGGGGCGCTGGGCAGCTTGGCTGGACGTGTACCTCGGGGGCTCAGAGACCACGGGGCGGGCGATCAGCGACCTCATGGGACGCCGCTAGCTTCCCGCCCGAGCGTGAGTGAAGCCGTAGGCCATCCGCTGAGCACACCGAGCGAACGCTCGCTGACGATCGGTATCTTCGGGTTGACCCTGCTGGTCGGGGGACTCGTGGCTGCGCTGGCAGCCTTTCCGCAAGCACTCCGCTTGGACGGTCTGGACGTATCCGGACTCCCGCGCCTACACGCGGTCATAAACGGGACGACAGCGCTGTTACTGACGACCGCCTACGCGGCGATCCGTAATGGGTACCGCAGAACGCACATCTGCATCATGTGCGTGTGCTTTATCCTGTCGTGCCTCTTCCTGATCTCCTATGTGACGTACCACTCCCAGGCGCCACAGACCCATTTCGGCGGCGTCGGCTGGGTCCGTCCCACCTACTTCTTCATTCTCATTACACATATTTCGCTGGCGCCCATCCTGGTCCCGTTCGTTCTCTTTACTTTGTCGAGAGCAGTGAGCGGCGAATTCGTCAAGCATCGCCGGCTGGCTCGTTGGACGCTGCCGATCTGGATGTACGTGGCCGTGACCGGCGTGCTGGTCTACCTCATGATGGCGCCCTACTACCCGTCCTGACGTAGCAGTCGGCCCGACTCTCAGGGTAGGCCGAAGACGAGTTACCCACGAGGAAATACCATGCCGTCCAACAGACTCAGTCTTCTCATCGCCGCCTTCACACTGTCCGCCCTGGCCTGCGAGCCCCAGGCCGGACCCATCGATGTGGTGGAGGCGAGTATCGCGGAGATCCAGGACGCTATCCTGACCGGACGTACCACATGCCGGATGGTGGTCCAGGCTTACCTCGATCGGATCGAGGCCTACGACGAATCGACGGTCAACGCCATCACGGTCGTGAACCCGAACGCCCTCTCCCGGGCTGACGATCTCGACGCATTGCTCGGGGCGGGCCTCGAACCACCGCCGCTCTTCTGTGCTCCGATGCTCGTAAAGGACAACTTCGACACCCACGACCTACCCACGACGGGCGGCTCCGCCGCGCTCATGGGGAGCCTCCCTCCCGACGACGCATTCATGGTGCGACGTATCCGCGAGGCCGGTGCCGTCATAGTCGCCAAGACGAACATGGCCGAGTGGGCCTTCAGTGCCCGCCAGACCGTAAGCTCGTCTTACGACACCACCGCGAACGCGTATGCTTTCGATCGCGTGCCTGCGGGATCCAGCGGTGGCACGGCTTCGGGCGTCGCCGCCAGCTTCGGCGTCGCCGGACTGGGAAGCGACACGGGCAACTCCATCCGCGGCCCCTCTTCGCACCTGGCTCTGGTGGGGATCCGGTCCACGATCGGCCTTACGAGCCGGGACGGCGTCATCCCCCTCTCCTTCGATCGGGACATCGCGGGCCCGATGGCCCGCAGCGTCGAGGACGCGGCCACGATCTTCAACGTGGTCGCCGGCTACGACCCCGCCGACCCTTACACCGAGGCGGGACGCGATCGTAAGGAGCCCGACTATACGGCGGGCCTGGATGCCGATGGACTGCAGGGCACACGGATCGCGGTAGTACGCCAACTCGTGGACGCGGAGGACGCCGACACGGCGGTCGTGCGCGTCTTCGAGCAAGCCGTAGCCGACCTGGCCCAGCTCGGCGCCACCATCGTAGACCCCTTCGATTTCGACCTACAGGCGCAGCTCGATCGGGAAGGCATGTTCTGCAGGCGCTTCCGTTACGACATGTACCAGTACCTATCGTCCCTGGGCGAGGACGCTCCGATCCGCGACGTGCTCGAGGTGCTCGAGACGGGCCAGTACGCCGACTACTCCGAGCAGTCCCTGCGGCGCCACGAGGATATGCCGATGGACGTGCACCCCAGCGATTGGGGCACACCCTGCCCCGACTACTCCGAGCACCGGGAGAGGCAAGCGTATCTGTCGGAGTTGGTGGCGGCCATGGATGCAGCCGAAGTCGACGCCATCGTATACCCCAGCTGGCGGAATCCCCCGGCACATCTCGATCGAGCACGCGCAGAGTACCTGGGGGACAACAGCCAACTCGTGGCGCCGGCGACCGGAATGCCCGCCATCACGGTACCGATGGGGTACACGTACGGAACGCTCCCTGCAGGACTTCAGATTCTCGGACGCCCCTACGACGAGCTACTGCTCTTCAGACTGGCATATGCGTACGAGCAGGGCACGCATCACAGACGGCCTCCGGCCGGCTTCCCGGCCCTGTGAAGTCGAGCAAGACACGCATTTCGGGAGCCGGGCTGCTTCAGGGAAGCAGTGCGTTCACCTGAACCGTGGCGGTGCCGCTCCGGCCCTCAGAGGTCGCAGTAATGGTGGCGGTGCCCAGGCCCGTTCCGGTGACTAGACCGGCGCTGGTGACCGTCGCGATCTGACCAGTCGACGACGTCCACTCGACGGGACGGCCGAGCTCCTGCCCGAAAGGATCCCATGTCACGGCCATGAGCTGCACCGTCGCACCGGAGAGGATGGTCGATTCCCGGGGTGTGACTCCCACCCTGAAGACTCCCCGACAGCCGGCGCACAACACCCGCTCCGATGAGTTATCGAGAGCGGTTCCACCGACCCCTTCACACGGTGCGGTGAAGAGCATTCCCGCCAATGCCGCAGCGAGCGCGACGCGGTGATGCCTGGCGGGAGGCGCTACAGGGCGGTGCTTGGAGATAACGGGCATCCCTTGTTGAGCTCGTGGGGCCGAACGCACCTGTATCTGATCCATGGACCGCCGGAAGAGTTCCCGCACCGCGCCTTCGCTTGCCGTCGCGTCGCGGCCCGTCTAAGGTGGACCACCTTCCCGTGGTTCCTCGTGAGAAGACCGACGACGGCTACCGGATCCGGGCGGGCGGCTGACACCTATGCCCTGAGGTTACCATGCACGCACCATCCGCACTCTTGGCCCTGTCCCTCTCGCTCTGGGCACCTGCCGGAGCGCCCGCACAGTCCCCCGCCCCCGATCCGCCCGTTCCCGGCGACGGCGTCATGACCATGACGCTCACCGGCGACGCGATCATCACCCGGGCCCTGTCCCCTTATGTGGAACCGGCGTACCTGGAGATGATCGACCTCTTGAGGAGCGCCGACATGGCGTTCACCAACCTCGAGGTGCTCCTCCACGACTATGAGCCGTATCCGGCCTACCAGAGCGGAGGTACGTGGATGCGTGCCGCTCCGGAAATGGCCGAGGAACTCGTGTGGGCGGGCTTCGACATGGTGTCGTTGGCCAACAACCACACTGGAGACTACGGCCCCCTGGGAGGGCGCCTCACACGCCAGTACGCCCGAGCCGCCGGTCTGGTGGGTGCCGGGTCGGGCGAGGACCTCAACGAGGCCCGGGAAGCGAAGTTTCTCGAGACCGCCGACGGTCGAGTCGCTCTGATCTCCCTGGCTTCTACCTTCACGGCGCACTCGGTAGCGGGCCTACCGGGTGCAGCGACGGTTGGGCGTCCCGGACTCAACCCCCTGCGGCACGAGCGTTGGCGCGTGGTGACGAGGGACCAGCTCGAGGGACTCCGAGAAGGGCTGGACAATGCCGGAGTCGGCATGGCGGCGAGCGGTGACGGGCTCACGATCTTCGGGAATCGCTTCGAGGTAGGGAGCGACCTCGGTCGTCATACCGCGCCCGATCCAGAAGACGTCGCGGCGATCACTGCAGTGGTCCGGAACGCCAAAGTGCAGGCGGACTACGTCGTCGTGTCGATCCACGCGCACGAGGGCGGCGCAAACCGGACCATCCCCGCGGACTTCATCATCGAGTTCGCGCACGCCGTGATCGACGCGGGAGCGGACGTCATGGTGGGCCACGGACCCCACGTGCTGCGCGGTGTGGAGATCTACAAGGGAAAGCCGATCCTCTACAGTCTCGGGGACTTCATCTTCCAGAACGAGACACTGCTGCGACTGCCGGCCGAGAACTACGCCCGGTACGGCCTCGATCCAACGGCCGGCGTCAGCGCGTTCAACTACGAGCGTTACGCGGGAGACACACGCAGCTTCCCAGCCGATCCCGAGATCTGGGAGGGAGCGATCGCCATGCCGTCCTTCAGAGACGGAGAACTCTTCGAGCTACGCCTGCTCCCGGTCACGCTGGGCTTCGGCGCACCGCCGTCGATCCGAGGTAGGCCCCTGCCGGCCACTGGAGAGTTGGGTCGCAAGATCGTTCAGGACGTGATCGAGCGCTCAGCGCGCTTCGGGACGACCGTCGAGGAGAGCGACGGCGTGGCACTGGTACGGATCCCGAGATAGCGGGGACTTCGCGGGCTCAGCCGTGCGGGAGGCGAGGTCGCAGATAGCCGTAGGCCCAAGCGCCCGCCATCGCCGCCAGGAGTCCCACGAACATGACCCAGACGCCGGTTCCGATCAGCGCATAGATCGGGCCCGGGCAGGCACCGGCAAGCCCCCAGCCCAGCCCGAAGATGGTCCCGCCGATCCAATGCTGGGGCCCTGGCCGACTGTCCTGTGGAGAAGGAAAGACAATGGGCCGCCCAGTCAACGTGCGCGCGTTGGTTCTCTTCATCAGGAAGACACTCAGCGCACCCACCGCCACCGCTCCACCGATTACCCCGTACATGTGAAACGAATGAAAGCGGAACATCTCCTGAATCCTGAACCACGAGATCACTTCCGTCTTGACGAACACGATCCCGAGGAACACCCCCAGCAGGAGGTAGGGGCCCAAGGGTTCGGCCTTGCTGAGGGTCTGCTCTTGCATCATCACAGAATCAGCGGAAGCAGAAAATGCGTCACGGTCAGGCCACCCACGAAAAAGCCGATGACCGCGGCGACGGACGACAGCTGGAGGGTCGAGAGTCCGGAGATGGCGTGGCCCGAGGTGCAGCCGTCCGCATAGCGCGCCCCAAAGCCCACCAGGAATCCACCTACGACGATGAGGACGAAACCGGGAACGGTCGCGAGTCCGCTCCAGGAAAAGAGCGACGACGGTACCATGCCCTCCCGGTCCTGCAGACCCAGCTCAGAAAGCGCCGCCCAAGTCCGCTCCGAGATGGGCAGCACGGAATCAGGGGACGCGAGGAAGACGGTGGCGATCAGAGCACCGATCACCGTGCCCGCAGCCATCATGAGCTGCCAACCCCCGCGAGAGCGCCAGTCGTACCGGAAATACTCGAGGCCGGCGGGAACGGTGGCGGCGCACATGTGGCGGAGAGTCGAGGAGACGCCCCACTTCTTGGCCCCGTACAGGTAGACCGCAGGAACCACCAAGCCGATCAGTGGACCACCGACCCACCACGGCCAGGTCTCTCGGATCATTCGCCTGCCGGCGTGTCGCCGACGACGACGAAAGCCGTCCCGACGACGTCACTCACCGTCACTGAGATGGTCACGTTCCCAACGGCAAGTCCGGACACGATCCCGACGGAAGTGACCTTCACGACATCCTCGTCAGACGATTTCCACGAGATGGTCCGTCCGATCAGAATCACACCCTGTGCGTTGACGGGCTCACCGATGAGTTCGCGAGTCTCTCCGACGAGAAGGGTCGTGTGGAGTGGGTTGACCCGCACCGCAACCACGTCTTTACAAGCCGAACATCCCCCCTGGTTCTGCCCGGTGATCGTGTTGGACTCTCTTTCGACCTCCCAGCACGCCACAGAGAGCGCGCTCATAACCACGAGTGGCGCCAAGAACCGCATCGGGCGTTGTCGCGTCATGAACGCTCGCACCTCCTCAAAAGGAACTACCATCCGAGGGTAAATTGGGGGTCTATTGAGAGATCGCACAATCCCCCTCAGCGGGTAGCCGTACGCCCACTGGTGCCGACCGTTACGAAGTCCCTCGCCGTGGTCCGTTCAGCGAAGCCATGCTCCGCTCTGTCTGTTCCCACTCGGTCATGAGACCGGCCACCTCATCCTGCAGGCGAGACCGCTCGTCTTCCAAGCTCCGTACCTCGTCCGCCGCAGTCGTTTCGTAGTAGTCAGGCCTGCAGAAAGCCTCGTCGATCTCCTGCACCCGGGCTTCAGCGGCCTCGATGCGGACCATCAGGGTGTCGAGCTGCACTCGCAAGCGCCGTGTTTCGGCCTTTGGGTCCGCGTGCGAGACCTTGCCCTGCCCGCGCCGTGAGCCGCCCTTCGACCTTCGACCGCCTTTACCGTTGACCGACGCGTCGGTCGCATCGGACTTGCCTTTCTTCTTCTTGTCGCGCTTAGCCTTGAGTATCACCCGGTCGGCGTCGAGATGATCGTCACCGCAGAAGTGGACGTATTCTTCATACGTGCCCAGATAGTCTACGATGTCGTCGGGTTTGATCTCCACGACGCGGGTAGCAAGCTGGCTCACGAACCAGCGGTCGTGGGACACCAGCAGCAGGGTGCCCTCGAAGGACCTGAGTCCCTCGACGAGCGCCTCGATCGACTCGAGATCCAGGTGATTCGTGGGCTCGTCCAAGACCAGCACGTTGGGCCGCTCGATGGCGAGTCGACTGAAGACCAGCCGCGCGGCCTCCCCGCCGGAGAGCGCACTCAGCCGCTTTTTTCCGTCGTCGCCCGAGAAGAGCATCATGCCCATGCGGGCTCGGACATAGCCAATGTCCTTGTCCGGGCAAAAATCCCATACCCACTCCTCAGCCGTGTGCGTCGGGGCCTCGAACTGCTCGTGGTGGTCCTGAGCGAAATAACCCGGATGGGTCTCGTATCCCCAGACCACCTCTCCAGCGTCGGCCTCGAGCTCACCCATGACGATCTTGAGAAGCGTGGACTTACCGATTCCGTTAGGCCCCATGATGGCCAGGCAATCTCCGCGGTTCACGACCAGGTCGACCCCGTGAAGCACCTCATTGTCCCCGAACGCCTTCTTGACGCCCTTGATCTGCAGCACGTCTCTCCCGCTGTCGCGCGTCTGCTCGAAGTGGAACGTAGGATAACGCCGAGAGCTCTGCGGCAACTCGTCGAGGGCGTCCGCCTTCTTCTGGATCATGCGGACCCTGCTCTGAGCCTGGCGCGCCTTGCTCGCCTTCGCCTTGAACCGATCCACGAACTTCTGGTGATGGGCGATCTCCCGCTCCCGGGAAGCGATGTCCTTCTCCCTGCGCTGCCTCTCCGACTGCTTCGCCTGCAGAAAAGCGTTGTAGTTCCCGTGATAGAGCGTCACCGTCTCGTAGTCCACATCGAGGATGTGGGTCGAGATGTTGTCCAGGAACCGGTGGTCGTGGGAGATGACGACCAGGGGTCCAGAAAAGTCGCGAAGAAACATCTCGAGCCATCGGATGGAGAGGATGTCCAGGTGGTTCGTCGGCTCGTCGAGGAGGAGTATGTCAGGGGCGCTGGCCAGCACCTGCGCCAACAAGACTCGAAGTTTGAAGCCACCAGAAAGCGTGGAAAGCGGTTGGTGATGTATGTGCGCCGGAAGGCCCAGCCCCTCGAGGATCGTGGCGGCCCGGGCCTCCGCCGTATAGCCGTCGTGCAATTGCACGGTCTCCTCGAGCTCAGAGAAGCGGTCGGCATCAAAGTGCTCATCGGCCCGCGCCAACAGGGCCTCCTTCTCCACCATCGCGTCCCACAACTCGGGGTTGCCCATGAGCGCTACGCCGAGGATCTCCTGATCCCCGTAGAGGAACTGATCCTGGCGCAGGACTCCCATGCGCAAACGCTTGGGAATCGAGACCGTACCACCACTGGCATCCAGGTCACCGGTCATGATGTTGAGCAGCGTGGACTTGCCCGAGCCGTTGGCGCCTACAAGCCCGTAGCGCTCGCCGGGGTTGAGCTGAAACGACGCACGAGCGAACAGGGTCCGGTCGCCGAACGACTTCTCGAGATTGGATACGGAGATCATAGCGGGGGAATCTAAACGATATCGGCCGGAGCGGGTCGAACCCTCGGACGGTTGATCGTGCGTTGCGGGCCCACCATGCTTGTTTCATGAATTCTGAACCAACGCAGCACCTACGTCCGGACAGAAGCCCGAGGCGTCGGGCGCTCATCGCCGTGTTCGCTCTCGTCATGGCGACAGCGATGGTCCTGGGACGACGTAGCTGGACAGGCGGTGAGTGGACCGTTCAGGAAGTGGGCGGGGCCACGATGGGGACCACCTACTCCATCAAGTTCGTGGCACGCTCCCTGTCGACGGACCGGTTCGGGAGCGTCCACCGTGCGGTCGAGGCTTGGCTGGACGAAGTCGACGGAACCATGTCGACCTACAAACCCGACTCCGAGCTGTCTCGCTTCAATCGGCATGAGAGCACAGAACCCTTCGCCGTCTCCGCGGGTGTGCTCGAGGTCTTCCTGCTGGCTCGACAGGTGAGCGTAGAGAGCGACGGTGCGTTCGACGTCACCGTCGGTCCACTCGTCGATGCTTGGGGCTTCGGTCCCGACGGCAGCCCCCAGACGATCCCCGATGACGCCCATCTCAGAGAACTCAGGGGGCATGTCGGTTTTCGCAAAATCGCGATCGACTCCGCAGCATCGAGCCTGACCAAGCAGGATCCCAAGGTGGTCGCCGACCTGTCTGCCATCGCCAAGGGATACGCCGTGGACGGCGTGGCCGACCTACTCGTCGACCAGGGCTTCACCGACTTCCTGGTGGAGGTGGGTGGCGAGCTGCGATCGGCGGGCACGAAGCCGGACGGAATGGCGTGGGTGGTCGGGGTCGAGGCGCCTCTGCCGGACACCCGGAGCCTGTACGCCACCATGGACCTGGGCGACGAATCCGTGGCCACGTCCGGCGACTACCGTAACTTCTGGGACTCCGACGGAGGCAGGTATTCCCACATCATCGATCCTCGCACAGGACGTCCACTGCCCTACGTCGGGGCCGCGGTGACGGTCATCCATGAGCGCGCGGTCCTGGCAGACGCCTGGGCCACGGCCATGACCGTGCTGGGACTGGAGGTTGGCACGACGGTGGCGGACAAGATCGGCCTCGGGGTCATCTTCGTGCGACGAGGCGAGTCCGGTCTCATCGAGACGCGGACGAGGGCGATCGGTGATCGTCCGCTCGAGCCGGTCCCCCCACCGGTCCCCCCCCGAACCCGCTGAGCGCGAGGCCGACCACCACGACCGTCACGGCCCCGATTACGTTGTGCCACAAGAACGAGACTTCCGGAGTCCCGAACGCGACCGCCGCAACCACACCCATGCCCGCCAACAGTCCGAAGAACGAGCCGTTGCCCCGAGAGCGAGGGATCATCGCCAAGAGGAAGACGCCCAGGATCGATCCGTAAAAGAACGACCCGAACCGGTTCACGACTTCGATGAGCGATCCCAACGTCGCCGCATAGATGGCGATCACGCAGGCGAAGACCCCCCAAAACACGGTGGCGGCCCTGGAGACCCTGAGGTAGTGCGCGTCGTCCCCGTCATCCTTGACCCAGCGCCGATAGAAATCCATGACGCTCGTGGTCGTGAGCGAAGTGAGCTCGGCGGCGATACTCGACATCGCCGCCGCGAGCACTCCCGCGATGAAGAGACCGGTGAGCCCGATCGGAAGCTCAGAGAGCACGAAGCGCGGGATGATGTAATTCGTGTCGCGTGACGCCTCACCGGTGACCTCCTCGGCCATGGTGAGCGCCTGGCCTCGGATCGCCTGGATGTCGGCCTCACGCGCCAGGAACGTCTCCATAGCGGCAGCTGCACCCGCTTCGTCACCGGCGTTGGCCGTCGCAAGCGCCGCGTCCTCCCGCAATGCGAACGTCGACTCGTACTCCCGTTGTAGCGCGGCGTATGCGTCACCGCGCTCGGCAACCACCGCCGACTCGTGGGTGGGGTTGAACAGCAACGGAGCGGGAGTGAACTGGTAGTAGACGAACACGAGCACGCCGACGAGCAGCACGAGTCCCTGCAGCGGGATCTTCCAGTAAGCACTCATGAGCAGCGAGGAGCGCGCCGCATCGACCGACTCGGCCGCGAGGTAGCGCTGCACCTGGCTCTGGTCGGTCCCGAAATACGACAGCATCAGGAACGTGCCTCCGATGACTCCGGACCAGAACGTATAAGTCTCGGTCAGGTCGAAGCTGAAGTCGAACGCCTTGAGCCGGCCCGTCGCGCCCGCGATACGTAGCGCATCATCGGGACTCACCGGCATCTGCACCAGCAATACGACCATGATCGCCAGCAGCGCCACGATGATCAGCACCATCTGCTTCACGTCGGCCCAGGCGACGGCCTGAACGCCGCCGACCATCGTGTAGAGGATCGTGGGAACACCGATCAGCGCCACACTCCAAACGAGCGGAGTGCCGAAGACCGCACTGAGCACCACGCCCGGTGCCGCCATGATCGCACCGACCGACATGCCCCGGGACAACAGAAAGAGGAACGCCGTCAACGACCGCGTCCTCGCGTCGAAGCGGCGCTCCAGATATTCGTACGCGGTAAACACTCCGGAGCCGTGCAGGAACGGCACCAGCGTCACACCGAGGATCACCATCGCGAGCGGCAGCCCGAAGTACATCTGCACGAAACGAATTCCGTCCGTTGCGCCCTGGCCCGGCGTACCGATCATGGTGACCGCGGACAGCTGTGTCGCCATCACGGAGAGTCCGACGACCCACCACGGCAGGCTCTTGCTCGCCAAAAAGTAGCCGTCGATCGTGTCGGTATCCTTGGACCTCCGGATCCCGTCGATGATCACGTACGCCAGGTAGACCACGACGATCAGCCAGTTGATCCAATGCATCCGATCGGCCTTCTAGACGGTGTAGCGGAGTTGGAGCAGGGCGAGCGCAGCGAGTGCGAGGACCTGGACGACGATCACGCGGATCAGCGTGGTCTTGAAGGTCGAGCCCGTAACTCCGGGCACGGCAGAGTCCTGATCGTTCATCGCGGTCCTTCCATTGGGAGTTCGACGCGGGAAGCTTCGAGCGCGCGCGGCTGCGGCGCAAGCGACCCGCTCTACTGCTTCGACGGCCTTCCAGGGCTAGATCGCGTCGCTCACGCTCGCGAGGTTGAAGCCTCGGACCTTGAGAGCGGGCACCACGACGGGCGCCGAGACCGAGCTGTTCTCACCCGCCGCGACCCGTGTTGGCCGACCCAGCATCTCCACGTTCTGTAGCAGCGACACCATGGACTGGTTGAACCGGAAGTTCGTGACCGGCCGAGTGATTCTGCCGTTCTCGATCAGGAAGGTCCCGTCGCGTGTGAGTCCCGTATAGGAGATCGTCCTCGGGTTCAGCCCCCGGATGTACCAGAATCGCGTGATCAGGACACCCCGCCGGATCGAAGCGATCATATCCTCCATCGTGGCGTCTCCCCCCGACATGATCAGGTTCGGAGGTGGGGGCTTGGGCTCCCTGCCCTGACGATCCGCCCAGGATCGGCTGTACGACAACGCCCGTAGAACGCCTGATTCCACCCAAACCTCCGGGTGCACCGGGTAGCCGTCCACCATGAACGGACTGGTCTCGGCATCGCGCTCACCCGGATCGCTCCGGATCGTGATCTTAGGATCGAACACGCGCTCGCCCACCCTCGTACCGCCGCCCTGCTTAGAGAAGTACGACCGGCCTTCGTCCGCAGTACGTGCATTGAACCCGTTACGCATGTTGCGCATCAGCATCCCGACCGCGGTCGGCTCCAAAACGACGTCGTACTCCCCGGGGTCGAGAGCCGTCTTGCCGCGCCAATCCAGGCATTTCCGAACCGCATCAGTCGCGATCCGCTCCGACTCGATCTGACTCCAGTCCGCCGCTTCGTCGCCCGCCCAGCCCGATGACTGGCCGTCGGGTGTCCGCACGGTCAGCGTCGATGCGACCCCGGTGGACGCGTGGTGGGCGAATAGGCCGTTGGATGTGGCGACCGAAGTGGTCCCCGCCCTCACGTCCATGTATCCCGCCGCTATGGTGTCCGAGCCCGTGGCTTCCCTCAAGGCCACAGACATCGACCGGGCCCGGGCCTCGGGCGGCAAGTCACCGGTGCTCGCGTAGTAGCCGTTCACCGTCTCGTACTCCTGGGGGCCGAGCTCGGGAAGGTACTCGGGGTCCTCCGGGGACAAGCGCGCGAGCGCCTCCGCGTCCCTCACGGCCTGTTCCAGCCCCGCCGGGTCCAGGTTGTTGGTGGTGACCCGGGCGACCCGCTTTCCGAACACAGCAGTGATCTGGACCGTGGTGTCAGTGCTACCGCCAGCCGTGGTGACCTTGTTCGTGGCCGTACGGGTGAAGCCTCGCCACCCCGAATGAACGTTGACTCGGGTATGGTCGGCCTGGGCGAAGCCCAGCACGAGATCGCAGAGTGCACGCGCGTCATCCGCGGAGAGCCCGCGCCGCGCCGGCGCTTGTGCGGTGTCGAATCCGTTCATGGTCATCGTCATCAGGCCGTGTTGAGAATGTTGACGTCACGGAAGAGGACCGTCGGGCAGCCGTGGGACACGGCATTGACCTGCCCCGGCTGGCCTTTCGCGTCGCTGAACGTGGCGCCCAGGTAGTAGGTGCTCGGTCCGCCGATGACATCCAGGGAGTTCCAGAACTCAGGCGTGCGGCCTTGATACGCCACGTCGCGGAGCATCCGGTCCTTCTTGCCGTCGCGGATCTCCCAGAACACCTGGCCCGCGAACTGAAAGTTGTAGCGCTGCTGGTCGATGGAATACGAACCGCGCCCCTCCACCATGATGGCACGGTCGGTAGCGGCGATCACGTCGTCTTCGCTGAGGTCGTCCCCACCCGGCATGAGGCTCACGTTGGGCATACGCTGGAAGGGGATGGTCGCCCAGTTCATTCCGTACGCGCCGCCCAGACTCTCGGTGATGCCCGTGTGCTCGGCGATCCATGCAGCCTGCTCGCGAGTGGTCTGGTAGTTGACGAAGATGCCGTCCTCGATGATGGGCCACTCCGTGGCCGCGACACCCTCGTCGTCCCAGCCGACTGTAGCGCAGCCCCCCACCTCGGTGCGGTTGCCCATGAACGTCATGAAGTCCGGACCGAGGCGCAGCTTGTTGAGCGTTTCGTCGGGCGGGAAGATGAAGGAAGTGCCAGCGTAGTTGGCCTCGAACCCCAGCGTGCGGTCCAGCTCTGTGGGGTGAGCGATGGACTCGTGGATGGTGAGCCACAGGTTGGACGGGTGCAGAAGTAGATCCCAGGTCCCCGGGTCTACCGGTGTGGCCGTGAGCTTCATGACGGCTTCTTCAGCCCAACGGGCGGCGTTCCCGGGAAAGTCGAGTCCAACCACATATTCCCAGCCTCGGCCTGCGGGCTCGGCGACCGCTCCACGACTCTGAAAGTCCGATCGATCCGAGGACACCGCCGTGATGTTCATGCCGGGGTTCACCCGGATGAACGTCTGCTGGATCACCGACCCCTCACTCGTGGCGACCAGACGGCTCTCTTTGACCGAGCTGATGTTGGACGAGACGAACTGCACGCCGTCGACCTTCATCGCCTCTTCATTCGCGCTGAACAACAGCCCCGCCTTCTCCTCGACGGAGACCGTGAACGGGTCGATCTCATGAGGCGTGACCCAACGGCCGTCCGGCACCGCGTCGACCGGAGCCAGCACCGTCTCGCTCGGGGCGATGCGGTCGTTCGCCGCCGCGATGGCAACCGCCTCGCGGGCCGCGGCGACCACGGCATCGCGGCTCACGTCGCGTGTGGCCGAGAAGCCCCAGGATCCGCCGACCAGAGCACGGACGCCAATGCCGTAGGAGTCTCTCTTGCTGACGTTCGTGATCTGTTGCTCTCGCGTGTTGATCGACTCGTTCCAGTGCCGGGAGATGCGGACGTCGGCGTAGCTGGCGCCGGCACCTTGGGCTTCGTCGAGTGCCAGCAAGGCCAACTCGCGTTCCGCCGGATCGGGGGCTGGGCCATTTCCGCTGATGGGTGCAGCACCCGGTTGGCACGCGAAGCTGCCTGCGCCAACCGCGAGTACGGCCCCGGTGGCGCCGGCGATCTTGACGAACTCCCTGCGACCGATCGATCCGAGGCCGGGCGGAAGCGGGTGGTTTACGGGGTAGAGAATTCCCCGTTTCCGAATCAGCTCGCGAGACGCTTCTTGGCTCATCATGACTCCAGGTGGATTCGGGCCGCTCCACGAGGCCCGGTCGGACTGATCCTGACCCTCGCCCTCCGGCCTGGCAAGTGTCCGAGGGAGAGGCCCAAGCCCCATGGGGCGGGAGGGTCGACCTATCTGTCGGAGTCCCTCTAGGGCTCCCACAAAACCGGCTGACGTTATATCATTTGATATAACGCTAGGCCATGTTGAGTCGTCCAGAAAGGGCACGACGTGGCTGACAAGGCACTGACCCACGACAATCGAGGACGGGACTGATGACGATGCGGACGCGAAATCACGTACTCAGGACACTGCCAGTGATCCTGGCCGTATTGGCGAGCTCGAGCACGTTGCAGGGCCAGATGGCCGACACCGCGGACGACGAGCACGAGATCCGACGCGTGGTGATGGAGGGGTACGTAGTGGGCATTCACGGCAACGGTGATCGTGAGGCCGTGCGAACCGGCTTCCATCCCGAGTTCGTGATGAAGGTCCTCGGCCGAGACGGCGCGGTCGCCAACGTCACCATCCAGGACTGGATGGCACGCCTACCCGCAGAGGGCACTCCGCCTGCACAGCCGGTGACCGCCGAGATTCCACGCGTGCTCCTTTCCGGAAACGCAGCGGTGGCGGAGATCCACATCGCGAGAGAGGGCGAGCAGATCTACACGGACTTCATCAGCCTGTACCGCTTCCCCGAAGGGTGGCGCATGGTGGCAAAGGTGTATTACAGCCATCCGACGTCGTAGCCGGGTCCGACTCTCCGTACCTCCGGGGTCGCCTCAGGCTGTGGCTACTTCAACCGACTGCGGCCCTCTGATATCGAGATTGAAGCCGACTCTTTCGATGACGGCCGTGAGTTCGGCGCGCGTGTAGTCGTCGATCTGCATGCCCGGCGGGCGGATGAAGGTCGAGTCGATGATGCCGCGCTTCTGATAGGTGAACTTCCGGTAGGCCAGGCCGATCTTCGGCTGAAACTCGTACCGGATCAGGGGCACGTATCGGTCGAAGATGGCCGCAGCTAGTTCAGAGTCACCCGCCCTGAAGGCCTCGTAGACGGCGACCAGCACCTCAGGGAAGGCGAATCCGGTCATGATCCCTCTGGAGCCGCGTTGGAGTTCTTCCAGGAAATAGACGCCGCCGAGACCTCCGAATATCCCGATCGAGTCGGGCGCCAGCTTCTGGACGCGGGTCATCTTAGCCAGAGGAGGATAGTCCTCGAGCTTGATGTAGCTCACCCCGTCGATCTCGCTGGCCATCCGCGCGATGAGTTCGGGCGACAGGATGGTCCGGAAGGACTCCGGGAAGTCGTGGATGGCCACCGGGATGTCGAGTGCATCGGCCACGGAAGCGTAATAATCGAAGATCACCTGGTCGTTCTGAACGCCGATGGGGGCGACGAACACACCTCCAGCGCCGAGATCCTGCGCCTCGAGGCCCTGCTCGACGGCACCCGCCGCTCCAAAGGCCAGGACACCCACCCAGACGGGGAACGAGCCGCCGGCCTGGTCCACAGCGGTCGCCACGACCTGCTTCCGCTCCGAGTTCGACAGCCGGTGCGCCTCGCCCATGAAGCCGAGGACGCTGACGCCGTGGACGCCGACCTCGATCTCGAAGTCGATGACACGCCGGAGACTGCCCTCGTCGACCTCGCCCTGGTCCGTGAACGGGGTGGGGAGGATGGGAAGAACGCCTTGAAGCTGCATGAGGTTCGTCGTGTGGAAGTGACTGCCTACGGTCGTCTCGTGAGACCGGGTACGAACTGGCCGACGCCCGGCTCCACCGTGATCTGTCCGTCCTCGTAGATGCACCGGCCCCGAAGCCACGTGGAAATCACCCGCCCACGCACCCGACGCCCATGGTAGGGACTCCACCCCACCGCGTAGTGCATCGCGCCCTCGTCCAGCGTCCACTCGGCATTGGCATCGAAGACGACGAAGTCTGCATCGGCTCCTAGCTCGAGTCGCCCCTTCCGCTCAAAGCCGAACACCGACGCAGGCCCCGAACAGACGAGCTTGATGAATCGTTCGAGGTCGATGCGACCCGAGGCCACACCCTCACTGTAGAGGAGTGTCCCGAGTGTCTCGGCCCCGGGCATTCCCGCGTACGCCTCGAAGATATCTTCGGTCTCCTTCCGATAAAGCGGATAGGGGGAGTGGTCCGACGTGACGATATCGACTGTTCCTTCCTGCACCTGCTTCCAAAGGCCGTCCACGTCCCTCTGCGACCGAAGCGGCGGGTTGCACTTGGCCCGGCCTCCCTGCTCCCGAAGTGCGTCCATGGTGAGGAGCAAATACTGGAGGCACGTCTCTCCCGTCACCGAAACACCTTGTCCACGATTCCACTCTATGAGGTCGAACGTGCGAGGTAGCGTGCCATGCACCATGTGCAGATGAGCGCCCGTCCAATACGCCAACTCGAGCAAGCGGCCCGCTGCCTCGGCCTCGGCCACAGGCGGACGGCTCAAGGCGTGGTCGATGGGCGTCGTGTCACCGCGGGATTGAAACGCCTCCGCCTGGGCCAAGACGATCTCCTGATTCTCCTGGTGGGCCGCGACGGGGCGACCCGTGAGCGCGATCTCCTGAAAGGCCTCGTACAGACGCCCGTCGGGGATACGCGGAAAGCGCAGCGGATCGACTTCGATGGTCGACACCTTGAAGCCCGCAGCCCCAGCCTCGGCCATGTCGGCGATGATGCCCAAGTCGCCTTCCGGAGGGAACGTGGCGTATAGACCGACATCGATGACGGCCTCGTGGCCGATGTCCACCACCTTGGCATCGAACCGCTCCCGGGAATTGACCGGGCGGGCGGGTTTGTCGAACGGCATGTCGACGATAGTCGTCGTCCCCCCAGCCGCCGCCGACCGGGTCGTGGCGGTGATGCCCTCGTCCACGCAGGACCGCGTGTGGACGTGCGCGTCCACAAATCCCGGGAGCACCAGGTACCCGGAAGCGTCGACAAGCTCGGTGCCGGCAAGCGGCGTGTTGGCAACAGCCGTGATCTGCCCGTCGGCGATCCCGAGCCACCCAGCCGTCAGAACCGTTCCGTCTGGAAGGGCGACGTCACCTTGTACGACAAGATCGTGGATCTCCGGGCGGGTCTCGGCCCCTCTCTCCGCTTGGGTCTCCCGATCGGTCACCGATTGGGCCTCATAACGTCTGCAGCTTCCTTTCGAGGACATCCATGACAATGACGAATGCTCGGCTGAGCCACTTCCAGGGACAAGGCCCGGAACACAGGTGCCCTTCCACCTCCACCTTTCATCATCGGCATGGGCACCCGTAGGATGGGGTCGGCCGTGGCATCTGTCCGCGGCCCGCCCGGTGTGCCGGATCACCTCAGCGAGGTCGTATGCTCGGATCTTTCCTCGACAGCCTGGCCGTTATCGACACGTTCCTGTGGGGGCCGTGGACCATGGCCTTCTTCGCGGGAGTTGCGGTCTACTTCACCGTCCGCTCGGGCTTCTTCCCGATCTCGGGGCTCGGGTACATCCTCCGGAACACCGTCGGAAGACTCGGCCTCGGCTCCGCCACCATCTAAGAAGGCCAGACCCTGACTCCGGTGCAGGCCGCCGCGACATCACTGGCCGGCACGGTGGGGATGGGCAACATGGCGGGCGTGGCGACGGCGCTATCGGTCGGCGGCGCCGGAGCCATCTTCTGGATGTGGCTTCTGGCCTTCTTCATGATGATGTCGAAGACGGTCGAGATCACCCTGGGGATCTACTACCGGGAGCGAAGCCCCGATGGCCGGTTGCGGGGTGGGCCGCAGTACTACATCCGCCGTGGCCTCGGCTGGCACCCTCTCGCCCTCCTGTTCAGTGCCGGCATGCTCATCAACGCCGTGTTCGCGGCCTCGATGCTGCAGTCTCATACGGTGGGCCGTGCGCTGCTGGCGAGTTACAGCCTGAATCCCTACGTCGTAGCGGTCTCGGTGGCGGCCATCACAGCACTGGTCGTCCTGGGTGGTCTCCGGCGGATCGGCCGCTTCTCGGAGCGGCTGGTCCCGATCATGACCTTGGCCTATCTGGCCGGCGGGATCGTTGTGATCGTAGCAAACATGGAAGCTCTCCCAGCGGTTTTTAGCTCGATCTTTACGCACGCGTTCTCCGCCACGGCCGGAGCCGGGGGCGCGGCTGGAATTGCCGTGAGTACCGCGATCAAGCAGGGGATGGCTCGGGGTATGCTCTCCAACGGGCGGGCATGGGCAGCGCCCCGATGGTGCACGCCACCGCACAGACGGAGCACCCATTCCAACAGGGTGTGTGGGGCGCCTTCGAGGTGTTCTTCGACACGATCGTGATCTGCTCCATCACGGCGCTGGCGATCCTCTCGACCGGCGCGATGGCTGATGGTGAGTCGGGGATCGAGCTGCTGCTGACGGCGTTCGCGAGGGTGTTCCCGCTGTCGGTGGCGTCGATCATCGTGTCGGGGTCCATCGCGACGTTCTGCTTGTCCACACAGATCAGCTTCTACGTCTATTTCGAGACCTGCCTGGTGAGCCTGGTGGGGCTGCGCCCGGTCCGGGTGCTGCGCTGGCTTTACTTCTTGCCCGGAATCGTCGTTGCGGGAGTTGCCGATGTGGATCGCCTGTGGGTGGTCGCCAACATTGCGGTCGCCGTGGTAGCGATTCCGAACCTGGTAGCGATGCTGAGCCTCTCGGGGGTGTTCACGACGCTCATGAAGGACGAGCTTTCGGGGGAAAGGGCCTACGCGACGGCTGATGTGGATGACTCCGAGCCGGTGCTGAAACGGAGCTAGGCGACGGGGCCCGCGCACTCCAAACTGATTAGGCCCCCCGCTCGTCCAAGACGCTACCGCCGTTCTTTTCGACGGTGCCAGGCTTCACGACTTCGATGTCGAGCCTGAGCTTCACCGCCTGCTCGAGCGAGCGCTGCACCGCAGCCGTGTCGAGAGCGACAAGGTCGTCCGCCTCGATGCGCACCGTCAACCGGTCCACATGCCCCTCGGCCGTGACTACCCCCTGCCACCCCACCACCTCCGGATAGGACCCCAGCGCGCCGGCGATCTGCCTGGGATGCACGAACATCCCCTTCACCTTCACACCCTCCCCCACCCTACCCAGAAAGCCCTTCAACCGACCGCTGGTGCGACCGCACGGACACGCACCCTCGACGAATGCGGACAGGTCACCCGTACCGAACCGGACAAGGGGATACGTCTCGTTGGGGCTCGTGACAACGACCTCGCCCGTCTCACCCGCGGGAAGGGGGGCACCCGTAGCCGGGTCGGTGATCTCGATCGCCACCCCGGGCGCTATGTGCCACCCCATCCTCTCCGCACACTCGAAGCCGAGGGTGCCCGCATCCGCTGTTCCGTACGACTCGTAGGCATCGACACCGTGCTCGGTCCGGACTGCCTCCCGCATGGCCGGAAAGAACGGCCCCCCGGTCACGAGCGCTCGCTCCAGCCCCAAGGTGGCGCCCATCTCCACTGCCTTCTCCAGGAGTACGAGCAGGAACTGGGGCGTACCCACGTAGCCGGTCACCCCTGCCACACGGGCCAGCTCGACCTGCGCGGCCGAGTTACCAACCCCGCCAGGGATGACCACACACCCCACCTCCCGGAGGCCGGCGTCCAGCATCAGACCACCGGGCGTCAGGTGGTACGAGAACGTGTTGAGCACCACCTGGCCGGCCTCGAAGCCGGCGGCGTGGAGCGCGGGGGCCACACGCCAGAAGTCCGGACCCTGACCCTGCGGATCGAGGATGGGACCGGGCGACGTGAAGATCCGTTTCAGATCTCTGACGGGGACGGCCAGCATACCTCCGAAAGGAGGTGACGCGGCCTGAAGATCCGGAAGGCTGTCTTTGGAGAGGACCGGTATCGACGCCAAGTCCGACAGGCCCCGAATGCTGTCAGCCTCCACGCCTGCCGCGGCCAGACGGGCGGCGACCTCGGCTGACTGCTCGGAGGCGTAAGTAACAGCCCGCCTGACCAGTTCATCCCGATGTTCCTGCCAATTTGGCAGATATTCTGGCCCTGCAATGCCGTGAGGGGCTCGTTCGCTCACGAGAGCCATCGCTTCCGGCGCCGGTAGTGCTTCACGTCACGATAGGAGCGCCGCTGATCCCCGGCGCCGAGCCCCAGATAGAACTCCTTCACGTCGGCGTTGTCCCTGAGGCTGTCCGCCGTGCCCTCGAGCACTATGCGTCCCCCTTCCATCACGTACCCGACGTCCGCAACGGACAGGGCGATCCGCGCGTTCTGCTCCACCAGGAGAATGGTGGTCCCCTCCTCGCGGTTGATGCGTGCGAGGGTCTCGAAGATCGAGCGGACCAACAGGGGCGCCAGGCCCAGAGAGGGCTCATCCAGAAGCATGAGACGAGGGCGAGCCATCAGCGCCCGGCCCACGGCGAGCATCTGCTGCTCTCCACCGGACAGATACCCGGCGTGCTGCTTGGCCCGCTCACCCAAGCGCGGGAAGTACTCGAAGACCCTCTCGACATCCGGGCGCACTTCACCCCGGTCTCGCCGGGTGTAGGCACCGGCCAGGAGGTTCTCCTCCACAGTCAGGGTCTCGAAGACTCGCCGCCCTTCCATCACCTGGAAGATGCCGCCACGCACGATCTCCGAGGCGCCCATTCCGTGGATGTCTCGCCCCTGGAACTCGATTTTACCGTCCGAGACCCGGCCATCGTCGGGTTCCAGAAGGCCGGAGATGGCCTTCAGTGTCGTGGTCTTGCCCGCGCCGTTGGGGCCAAGCAGAGCGGTTATCGAGCCTTCGGCCACAGAGAGTGACAAACCCTTGAGAACCAGGATCACCTCGTCGTAGCGGACCTCGACGTTGGTCAGGTCCAACATCGACTCAGCGTCCGCCGTTGGCCGAAGGACGCCGGAAGTCCGTGATGGGATCCCACACACCCCCGTCCACCCGATACAGGCGAACGGCCTTTGCACCGCGATGATCCTCCGGACTAAAGGTGATCGGTGCCGTCACGCCGCCCATATCCATCTGCGACACCCCCTCCAGCGCAGCCTTGATGTTTTCTCCGGTGACCTCTTGGTCGGCCTCTATAACACGTCCGATGCCTTCGGCCAAGACGGCCATCGTCCACCAGCCCTGGGTCAGAGCGTTGCTCTTCTCTTCGATGGCCTCACCCTTCGCCTCCAGCAGCGTGCGGATGTCCTGAGTGCCCGTCAGCTCACTGGCGACCGGAGCGAACGGCATGGAGCCGATCACTCCCTCGGACGCCTCGGGGGCGAGGCTGACCAGCAGCCGGTTCGCACACCAATTCAAGCACACAAAAGTGACGTCCAACCCAAGGCTCCGTGCGTTGCGTACTGCCAGCGCCACCGGACCCGACGTGTTCTGAAAGACCACGTACTTCGCCCCGGCCTGCCTGATCCGGGTCAGCTCGGCAGTGAAGTCGGTAGCGCCGCGGGGCATTTCATAGGCCCGAGCGTCGACCCCAATCCGCGCAGCATAAGCCTCCCCGCCCTGCTGCCAAGGAGACAACCCAAAAGGGCTGGCGTTGTGCATCAGCGCTACGGAGGGTCGCCCGGCCTCACCCCTGGAGGCGTAGTCCTCCTTGATCCAGTCGAGAACGATAAAGAACTGGTCGCTGTAGGTGGCGGCCACCAAGAAGTTGTAGGGAGCGTCCTCGGCATCGCCCAGACGGTGGGACAGCGACGCGGACGTGAACGGAAGCTGATCCTCGACGATGCGCCGCTGCAGCGCCTCCGTGTCTCCCGTACCCCATCCCATGAACGCGACCACACCCTCCTGTACGAACTGGCTGTAGAGCTGCTCGGCCCGGCTCACGTCGTACCCGTAATCCTGGTAGATGAGGTCGATGGGCCGACCCTCGATCCCGCCCGTCCCGTTGCGCCACTCGACGTAGGCGCGGATCCCCTCCGCGTAGTCCGTCCCAACGTCCGCCGTGGGCCCACTGAGGTCGAAGATGGCGCCGATCTTGATCGCGTTGGAGTCGTTGGAGGCCACACCCCCACAGGCGAGCGCCAACGGAAGCAAGATCAGACATGAGGCGAGTCTTCTCATCCAGCGCTCCTTTGCCGGGACGGCGCCCCAGCGGGCACCACCTTCATGATCGGTACGCATAAGGCCAAACGTGGAAGTAATCCTTCACGTTTCGCCACAGCTTGGCGAGTCCCTCGGGCTCGAGGACAACGAACAGGATGATAACGACCCCGAACACGGCCTGCTGCACGTGGGGCATCACTCCCGCGACGGCGGGTGCGGAGTCCTGGAGGGCCCGTCCCAGCGTACCGATGCCCGCCGGCAACAAGGTGATCAGCACAGCGCCGAAGAACGAGCCCGACACACTACCCAGACCGCCGACGATGATCATGGCCAGGTACACGATGCTGGTCTCGAGCGTGAACCGCTCCCACGTGACGATCGTGCGGTAGTAGGCGATGAGCGCCCCGGACAACCCGACAAAGAACGACGAGGTCGCAAAAGCCAGCAGCTTGTACCGGAAGACGTTCACACCCATGGCGCTCGCCGCGATGTCCTGGTCGCGGATCGCCACGAAGGCCCGGCCGACCCGAGAGCGGAAAAGATTCGCGGCAAACAGCGCGGTGCCCGCTGCCGCGGCGGCACCCAACCAGTAGAACCGGAAGTCCGTGTTCATGCGAAGACCGAACAGCATGGGCGACGGCAGCACCAGGGCCTCGGTGCCTCCGGTCAGGAAGGTCGAGTGAGTCACCACCCACTCCACGATCTCCTGGGCGGCGAGGGTGGCCACCGCCAGGTAGAGTCCCTTCAGGCGAAGCGATGGGAGCCCGAAGAACACGCCCACCGCCGCTGTGAGCAAAGCCGCCAGCACCATGCTCACCCCCCAGGGCAGTCCCAACCTCAACGTCATGAGCCCTGCGCCGTAGGCGCCAACCGCCATGAACGCACCCTGGCCCAACGAGATCTGCCCTGTGTACCCGACCAGAATGTTCAAGCCGATGGCACCCACCGTGGCGATGGCGATCTGGTTGGCCAACGTCAGACCGTAGGGCGTCGCCACGAAGGGAAACACCAGGACGGCAGCCGCGAACAGCCACAGGCGCAGGCGCTCGGCAGGCTTTCGCCTGAGACCCATGTCCGACCGGTAGTCGGTAAAGAAGACGCCGCATTCCATGGCTAGTGTGCCGCCCCGGGAGTTCGCCGGGACACTAGAGTGCCCCCGTCGGCAGAATGCGACATCAGACGCGCTCGATGATAGGCCGGCCGAACAGCCCGTAGGGGCGAACCATGAGCACCACGATCAGCACGACGAAGGGTACGACCAGATTCAATCCGTGCCCCACATAGCCGCCGGTGTACGCCTCCAGGAGCCCGATCACCGCACCGGCGATGACGGCTCCCGCGATGGAGTCCAGGCCACCAAGAATCACGACGGGAAAGACCCGCAGGCCGACCGCGCTGATGTTCTGGCTCACACCCACGATATTGCCCAGCATGATGCCGCCCAGAGCCGCCGACACACCGGCGAGCGCCCATGCGATGCCGATCACCCTCTTGATGCTGATCCCCATGCTCAGTGCCGCTTGCTGGTCGTCGGCGATGGCCCGCATGGCGATGCCGTCCCGCGTGTACCGGAAGAAGAGACCGAGCAGGATCAGAACCACGGCCGCGGTCGGAATCACGATGAGCCGATCCATACCCAGCACGGCTGATCCTATCGTGATCTCGCCACGTGGCAGAAAGGCCGGAAACGTACGAGGTCGGGCGCCCCAAACCGCGTTCACCAGGGCTCGCAGCACACTGGACAACCCTACCGTCACCATGATCATGGATATGACGGGCTCCCCGATGAGGGGGCGGAGCGCGAGACGCTCGATGAGCAGCCCCAAAACGACAGCCAGCACCAGAGTTAGGGCGACCCCCACACTCCAAGGGAGCCCGATCTGGGCGATGGTCGAGAAGGAGAGATAGGCTCCGAACAGGAGCAGCTCGCCCTGAGCGAAGTTGATCACGTCGCTGGCCTTGTAGATCACCACGAAGCCGACGGCCGCAAGGGCGTAGACCATGCCGTTCGAGAGGCCGGAGACCGTCAACTGCAGGAAGATGGCCACGGCTACGGCGTCTCCGACGTGTCGGGCGCCGCCCCCGGCACCAGCGTCTCGATGCGCAACTCGTGCCGCACCATCACCGTTCGCCCGTCCTGGTAGGCGATCTCGGTCTCCACCGCCAAGCTGTCTCGGTCCCCGTACAGAGCCTCGACCAGCTCTGCATAACGCTCTCCAATGAAGCGTCGCCGCACCTTTCGTGTTCGGGTCAGCTCGGCGTCGTCCGCGTCCAGTTGCTTGTGCAGTAGCAGAAACCGGCAGACACGCGCGGCCTCGGGAAGGGTGGCGTTCACCTCCGCCACGTGATCGGTCACAAGGGCATAGACTTCCATCTTCTGCGCCAAGTCCGTGAACGTCGTGTACGCGATCTGATTCCGTTCGGCCCACTGGCCCGCGTTCTCGTAGTCGATGGCCACCAGGGCGGTCACGAACGGCCAATCCCCACCAAAGACCACGGCCTCACGCACATAAGGGCTGAACTTCAGCTGATTTTCGATGAACTGGGGACTGAACGTGCTGCCGTCGGCCAGGATCATGACGTCCTTGGCCCGATCGATGACCACCAGGTGACCACGGTCGTCCATGTACCCGGCGTCACCGGATCGCAGCCATCCGTCTTTCAGCGCCTCGTCCGTGGCCTCGGCGTCCCCGTGGTACCCCATGAAGACCGCCGGGCTGCGGGTCAGGATCTCACCGTCTTCGGCGATCTTGACCTCGGTGCCGGGCAGGGGCGTTCCAACGGTCTGAAAGCGGATGTCCCCGTCGCGATGGACCACGCTGAGCCCGCTGACCTCGGTCTGGCCGTAGAGCTGCTTCAGGTTCACTCCCATGGCATGGAAGAACCGGAAGACGTCGGGGCCCAGCGCCGCACCACCCGTGTACGCTCGCCTTATGCGCCGTAAGCCGAGCTGATCCTTGAGTGGGATCAGTGTGAGAGCCGACGCCAGCCGGTGTTTCCACTCGAGTCCCCGCCCCGCCGCCCTCCCCTCGAAACGCGCGTCGGCCATCTCCTTCCCAACCGACATGGACCAGTCGTACACATAGCGCTTCAGGGGGGTGGAGTCCTCCATCTTGACCTGCACCTCGGACACCATGCTCTCCCAGATGCGGGGAGGTGAGACGATGGCCCTGGGCCCGATCTCACGGAGATCGCGGCGCACCGTGCCCGAGTCCTCCGGAAAGTCGATCGTGAATCCGACGACGAGGGCCCACGAGAGCGTCACCATCTGCTCGCCGATCCAGGCCAGCGGCAGGAACGACACCACGTCGTCGTCCGCCACCATGGGATCGACCTGCTGAAGCTGCTCGGCCATGCTGATCAGGTTGGTGTGGCTGAGCATGGCCAGCTTGGGGATGCTGGTCGTACCCGATGTGGTACAGAGCAACGCAACACCGTTCGGATCGAGGGCTTGGAGGGTCGTTTCGAACAGGTCGGGCTGCTCACGATCCAGCGCCTCACCCAGCTCTTCGACTATCGGGAAGAACAGAAGGTGCTCCGAGTCGTACGTGCCGAGCCCCTTCGCGTCGTGGTAGATGACCCGCTCAATGCCGGGAAGCTGCCCCTGCACATCCAGAACCTTGTCCACCTGCTCCTGGTCCTCCGCGACGACGATCCGCGCACCCGACGCCTCCAGGACGTATCGGAGCTCCTCGAGTACGGAGTCCTGATAGATGCCGACCGGCACGGCGCCAAGAGCCTGAGCGGCCAACTCGGAGATCACCCACTCAGGGCGGTTGTCACCGATGATCGCAACCTTGTCACCAGGGACCACACCCAACGCCCGCAGGCCAAGGGAGAACCGGCGAACCCGGTCCAGATATCCGGCCCACGTCATCTCCTGCCAGACGCCGAACTCCTTCTCCCGGAGGGCGACGGCATCGGGGGTAACACGAGCACGGGAAACGAGGAGGCCCGGCAAGGTCGCGGTGGGAGAGGAGGCCTGCCCAGCGGCTCCCCCACGGTCGGCCATCGGCCCCGGGCGGACGTCGTCGCTCACGGCCCCACCCCGCCGTTGCCATGGTCATCTCCCAGGTATGCCTCCACGACAGCCCGATCCGTTCGGATCTGCTCCGGCGTCCCTTCCGCGATCTTCCTTCCGAAGTCGAGGACGGCCACGTGGTCCGAGATGTCCATGACCACGTCCATGTCGTGATCGATCACGACCGGAGTCACACCCCACTCGTCGTTTACATCAAGCACGTAGCGGGCGAGCGCCTCCTTCTCTTCCGAGTTCATACCCGCCATCGGCTCGTCGAGCAGCAGGAACTCGGGCTGCATGGCGAGAGCCCTACCTAGCTCCACGAGCTTTTGCTGTCCGTAGGCGAGATTCCCCACTCGAGAGCGTCGAATGGGCTGGAGCTCCAGGAAGTCGATGATCCGCTCTACCTCTTCCCGATGCTCAATCTCACGTGCCTGCTGACGTCCCCAATACAGACCGCAGCTCAACACGCTTCCCTCCATGTGGGCGTGGCGCCCGAGCATCAGGTTGTCGAGCACGGTCATGTGCTTGAACAGCTCGATGTTCTGGAAGGTGCGAGCGATGCCAAGCCGGGCGATCCGGTGCGGAGCGAGACGGTCGATGCGATGTTCGGCCCCGGCCTCATCGGTCAGCGTGATCGATCCCTCCTGAGGCCGGTACAATCCGCACAGGCAGTTCAGCAGGCTGGTCTTGCCCGCTCCGTTGGGACCGATCAGCGCCTGCAGAGGGCCGCGACGAAACGTGATACTGACGTCGTCGAGCGCCGTCACACCTCCAAAGTGGAGGGTGAGCCCCTCTACACGAATCAGACCCAGCCCCTCCTTCTGAACATCCGAAGCGTGTCTGCGAAGCGCTCCAGCCCCTCAGGCATGGCAGAGAGGGACAGACGATTGTACGAGAGCATCGGCGGGAAAGGCCGCCCCACCAGAATCCCCTGCTCCTCCATGCGGCGGATGTAGTCGTTCTGATCACCTAGGATCTCGTGGAACAGAAACGCGGTGTGACTCTTGAAGTAGTCGAGCTCGAGCTCGTCCAGACACTCCGTGACCACCGCTTTGCACCGATCCCACGTGGCGAGGCTCTTCTCGTACCACCCCTCGTCTTCGAGCGCTCCGATGGCCGCCTCGACGGCCAGCGTGTTGGGGTTGGAACGGGTGGCGTGAAGCTGCAGCTTTGCGGCGGTCTCAGCGCCACAGATTCCGTAGCCGATACGGAGTCCGGCGATGCCGTAGAGCTTCGAGAACGTGCGGGTGACCAACACATTCGAGCGCTCCGACGCCCACTTCTCCGCCGACCAGTAGCTCGCGTCGTCCACGAAGGGATAGTACGCCTCGTCGACGATGAAGAAGACGTTGTCGGCGGCCGACGCAAACCAATCGTCCAGTGCCGCGCTTGGTGTGATCGTGCCTGTCGGATTGTTGGGATTGCAGATGTAGACCACCGTGGGCTCGGACCACCCCTCGGCCATGCTGCGCATCCGCTCCACGTCGTGCGCGAACTCGCTCGTGAGGGGCACCTGCTCGATCCGGTACGGATGAGGCCGCGCGTAGTCGATGGCATTCTCGTACGTCGGGATCGCCTGAAGGATACGACTCTCCGGAGAGGCGTGAGCCTCGATGGTCATGCGGATGACCTCGGTGGAGCCGGATCCGAGAACCACCTGAGCGTCGCTCACCCCGTGAAGCTCGGCGATCCGGGCCACGAGCGTCTCATCTCGGGGCCCGGGATAGTGGGGCACCTCCTCCATAGCGGCGAGAATGGCGGCATGCGCCTTCGGCGGAATACCGAGCGGGTTGGCATTGTGGTTCAGGCGCAGAATGCCGTCCTGAACCGGCGCCGCCACGGAAAACGCCCCCGCCGGGCCGGCTTCTGCCAAAGCCACGTTCGGCAGGGCCGCCAGCCCCACCGAGGCCTTCGCCCCATTAGAAATAAATACGCGGCGATCCATGCTCACCTCCTAGCGCTATGGGATGAAGCGGTCATCCGAAGATCCGAGTGTCCGTCCCGAGTCCCCTCCTCTGCGACCTACCAGCCTTCGTGCGAACAGTATGGAGCCGCCTGGTCGAGCCAACTCAGCCCGTACGAGAGGCCGCTCGGGCCTCTGGACCTCCAAGCCGCCGACCCCGAGCCACCCAGGAAGTCCATCGCGGGCATGCCGATCGGGGCGCCCGGCGGCGCGTTCGGCGCCGACTGCAAGCCGTAGGGCTCGCCCGGCCGCTCGAGGAACCGGCCGATGTCTAATGCGAGCAGACGCTCGCTCGCGAGCTGAGCGTCGAACGGGACATCGATGCTCGCCACCATCGGCGCACTCTGGGTTTCCCACAAGTTGCGTGCGCGCTCCAGATATGCCGTCGTAAGTGCTCTGACCTGGGGCATGGCCGCCCCACCCGCCAAGGCCATCATGCGATCGATCGCCACGCTGCGCACCGACCTGCGGATCTCGGCCTCGTATGGAGAATCCGCCTCGTCCACGCCGGTGGCCATGAGCAGCGCGAGAATCACTTCCTCGAGCCCCGGCAGCGACGGATCGAGCGCGTGCTGCTCGACCAGACGCGCAGCCCGGTCCGGCTGCAGCAGCTCCGAGATGGTGTGGTCGGACGCCACGACCGCCGGCGAGATCGCATCGAACATAGAGCCCGTGTAGCGGGGGAACAGCTCCCTGGTGCGCCCATACCCGCCCGGCCTGGGAGGCAGCGCAGCGAGTACACTCTGTGGGATGGCCAGAGCCGAGGGCTCCAGCGTGGCTAGGAGCGACTGGATGGCCGCCCGCTGATCATCGCCTGATACGTGCTCCACCGGTGTACGCCCGTCCCCGCGGAACGCGTAGATGTAGTGGAGGCCACCCACCGACGAAGCCGTCGAGGTCACCTGGTATCGGTGGTGCATATAGACCGGAACCAGCACCTCTTCCATCGTCGCCATGGGCCGGCCGGTCTTGATGACGCGCTCCCCGAACCGGTCTAACGCGTGCCGGCGCACTTCCATGATCGCGTCGAGGTCGGCGCTGGGATTCTTGCCGTTCACCCACTGATCGACCCTCGCGTGCGCCGACTGGTCCTGATTGGAGAGGTAACGGATGTCTTGGGCCCAAGCGTCGTCCAGGATCCTCTGGAGCGCCGGGCCGGCCTCGGCCTCATCGGCGTAGACCGAGTATCCGTAGGCGATCGCCACCCGGTCCCATTCGCCGATCTCGGCTTCGTATACGTCCGAGAAGTCGATGCGCCCGCCTTCGAGCGTCACCAGCGCCGTCGGATAGTCCATCACCGAAATACGCCCGACCTCACTGTTGTAGTAGTTGTGCCCCAGACCGATGGTGTGGCCCACCTCGTGTGCACTCAGCTGACGAATGCGGGCGAGCGCCCACTCGGCGAGCTCGGGAGGCGTCTCGTCGCCGTTCTCATAGGGAGCCAGCAGCCCTTCGGCGATCATGTAGTCCTGACGGATGCGGAGCGATCCGAGCGTCACCCTTCCCTTGAGGATCTCACCGGTACGAGGGTCCGTGACCGATCCGCCCGAGCTCCAACCGCGTGTCGACCGATGCACCCAGTTGATCACGTTGTAGCGGATGTCGTGTGAGCTGACCTCCGGCGGCCGCAGCTCCATCCGGAAACCACCCTCGAACCCGGCCGTCTCAAAGGCCTGATTCCACCAACTGCCTCCTTCGAGGAGCGCGGAACGAATCGGCTCAGGCGTCCCGGGATCCAGGTAGTAGATGATGGGCTCGATGGGCGCGCTCACCGCCTGTGCCGGATTCCGCTTCTCCAGGCGGTGGCGCCGCACGAAGCGCTTGGTCATGGGCTCGCCCAACGGCGTCGAATAGTCGTCGAACGTCATGCTGCCGAACCCGGACCGCGGATCGTACAAACGGGGGGTATACGTTCCCAACTCTGGGAGCTTGATGAAGGAGTGATGCACCCGAAGCGTCGGCGCCTCGGCGCTGGCCGCAACGTCTCCCACTCCCTGGAATCCATCGGCGTCGCCGCCACCTCCGAACCCGCCGCCTCCACCCGTCCCCCCCGGCTGCAGCGCAAAGGTCAGTGAGACCTCGATCTCGGTGTTCTCCGGGAAGCCCATGGTCATCGGCATGTAGACGGCGCTTCGGGCAGTGTCCACCCGGTACGTTCCCGGCCGCATCCGCCGCGCGTAGTTCCCCACATCCCGCATCAAGAAGTCGGTCGCGTCCACCAAGACGCGCTCACCCGTCTCTGCAGCCACCGTGAAGCCGGCGAGCGTGGAGGGCGCGAACGCGTCCTCAACCGCCTCGACCTCGTTGGGGTTGGTCGATGACGCTCGAAAGCGATAGTTCGGTTGGATCATTAAGACCTTCGGACCCACCCTGTGGAAGCGCACGGCGCGGGAGCCGCCCCCGGATCCGCGGTCGAGGCCGAGGTCGTTGGAGCCCAATCCGGCGGCGAGTCCCGCCATGTGCATCAGATCGGTGTCCCACAGAGAGATCTCCAGCCAGATCTTGCCGGCGGACTCCTCCCAAAAGAGCGGCACGAAGCCGTCGATCCTCTGCATGCCCTCCGTCTTGTCTTCGATGGACGGTGGTGGGCCACTCTCTTCGTCACCACCGCCGCCCTGAGCGAGCACCGATGTCGGCATGGCGAGGAAGAAGGCGAACGTGCAGATGGCGAGGAGCGGGGTGGCTGCCCTGGGCATTGAGATCCTCCTGAACGAGCTGGTTCTTTAGCGTGCAGTGCCTTTCAAAGTCGGAGGGAGATGGTAGTCGCTCCGGACAGGTGGTGCCATGCTTGGGGCGCCCTACCGGCCAGCCGAATGGCGGTGGCTGCGTACCCTGCCGTGGCTATGGTTGGCATATTATCTTTTCGGGAATGCAACTCAACGCTCACGAGCAGTCCTAGGGGGATGATGATGATGACCCCGATGATGAAGTTGGTAGCGGGAATGATGGGACTGGCCTTGCTGCTTCCTGCCTCCGCGGTCGCTCAGTCCCCCAAGGAGAGTGCGGCGGTGGAACGGGCCGCTCTGGACTATCTCGAAGGCTTCTATGAGGGCTCCACCGACAAGATTCGCCGAGGGGTTCACCCCGACGTGGTCAAGTTCGGGTTCGCGAAGCAGGACGGGTCCTATAGCGAAAGTCCCATGTCGTTCGACGAGATGTTGGCCTATGCGACTCGCGTGAAGGAGAGCGGTCGCACCCGCGATGAGAACACCGTGAAACGGGTCGAAATCCTCGACATCCTCGACCAGACCGCCGCGGTGAAGGTCTACGCCTGGTGGGGCAGCGACTACCTACACATGGCCAAGTACGAGGGCGACTGGAAGATCGTCCAGGTTCTCTGGCAGACGCCACCTACGGACTAAGCGTTCTCCGTGGTACCGGGGCCGACGAAGAAGAACCGGAGGGCGGGGAGCGGCCGTCGATGAGTGATACCGCCGACGTGGTCGTCATTGGCGCGGGGATCACCGGCGCCTCCTCGGCGTGGCACCTGGCCTCTCGGGGCCTGAGCGTGACCGTGCTCGAAAAGGACATCGCTCCCGCCATGGGGTCCACCGGGAAGAGCGCAGCCGGTGTTCGGGTGCAGTTCACCACCGAGGCCAACATTCGCCTGTCCATGTACTCCCTACCCATCTATCGGGAGTTCAAGGAGCGGCATGGCCACGACGTGGGGTATCGGGACATCGGGTATCTCTTGCTCGTGCCCCACGAGAAGTGGGAGCGACACCTCGAGTCGGTCGAGTTACAGAGAAGCCTGGGAGCCCCCGTCGAGGTCCTGGACCCCGTCGAGGCGCAACGGTACGTCAGCTTCGAGACCGAGGACCTGGCGGGTGCCACCTACGGCCCTTGGGATGGCGTGATCGATCCTCACATGGCCACGCACGCCTGGGTCTCCATGGGTAAAGACCTCGGTGTGGACTACCGGCTCAACTCACCCGTGACCAGCATCGAGCGGAGCGGGACCGGGTGGGTGGTCCAAAGCGAGACGAAGGCCGTCCACTGCGGACATGTCGTCAACGCCGCGGGAGCATGGTCCGCTCAGATCGGCTCGCTCGCCGGCCTCGATGTGCCCGTCGGACCCAAGCGCATCCAGATCTTTCTCAGTGCGCCGATCGATGACCCGCGCACCTACCCGCTCACCATCGATCTCACCACCGGTGTGTACTTGAGAAGCGAAGGAAATCGCATCCTCTTCGGCCGAGACGATCTAGATCAGGACTTCGGATTCACCGAGGGGATGGATTGGGACTGGTTGGAGCACGTGCTCCTCACCGGCGTGCCTCGATATCCCTGGTGGGAAGACCTGGGCGTCGACCGGAAGGGGAGCTGGTGGGGATACTACGCCGTGTCGCCCGACAACAGTCCGATTATCGGCCCCAACCCCGGCGCCGAGCGATGGATCGACGCGTGTGGGTTCTCCGGCCATGGAATCATGCACGCGCCGGTGGCGGGCCTTGCCGTGTCGGAATTCGTCGCGGACGGGAAGTCACACACGTTGGACATGAGCCCGTTCCGGCACGGACGTTTCGGGGAGGAAGGCTTGGCCGTGGAGACGAACATCTTCTAGGGGTCTCACGCCTAAGCGATCTCGACGATAGGCTCATTCGAGTATTCTGCCGTCCCGCCTCCGCCGGCAGATTCATCGGTATGAACGAGCGCCCAGCCATTCGCCGTCGTCAGATCCGCCGGAGAGTCGAGGCAGGCCCAGGCCTCGATCTCATGAAGAACTCGAACAGGGCTCCCCCGCAGCAGCAAGAGAGGTGGGATCGAGACAAGTTTCTCAGGCGAGTCGTGGCTCTGATACGACGTAGGCATCTTAGCACGCGCACCGAGAAGACCTATGTGCGTTGGATTCGCCGCTACCTGTCTTACCACGGGAGCAAGGATCCGGTGGCGATGGCGAGTCCCGAGATCGACCAGTTCCTATCCCACCTGGCCGATGAGCTCGGGCTGGGCGCCGACTCCCAAAACCAGGCTGCATCATCGATCGCGTTCCTCTACAGAGAGCTCTATGGATGGGACCTGGCCGCACGTGAGGGCATCACCCGGGCGAAGGAACCCCATGTACTGCCGAAGTACGCTCCCCCTGAAGAGGTGGATCGTTTCATGGCGGAGTTGCACGGGCTACCGCTGCTGGCGTCGACCATCATCTACGGTGCGGGGCCACGGGTGAGTGAGGTCGTGGCCATTAGAGTGAAGGACCTGAACCTGACGAACAGGGAGTTGATGATCCGCTCGGGGAAGGGAAACAAGGATCGCATCACCGTTCTCCCGACCGCCGCCATCAGCTCGATCAGAGACCAGATCGAAGCCGTCGCCGACCAACATGCGCTGGATCTGGAGGCCGATCACGGCTGGGCATACCTTCCGGGTGCCTTGCATCGGAAGGATCCCGAGGCCGGGTGGGACCTGGCATGGCAGTTCCTCTTCCCTTCCACCAAGATCACCGAGGACAAAAAAACGAAGCGAAGGGGACGTCGCCCCATCCACATCACGAGCATCCAACGCCCGATCAAGAACGCATGGCGTAGGTCCGGCGTGCATAGTCCGATCACTGCGCACGTGCTCCGCCACTGCTTCGCCACCGAACTGGCTCGCTCCGGGTGCGACATGCGCACGCTTCAGCAGCTCATGGGTCACAACGACATCCGCACAACGATGCGATATCTCCACTTCCTGGACCGACCCGGACTGAACATTGAGAGCCCATTCGACCGACTTCCGAGCCAGCAGAAGAACCGGCTCGAGACCGAATTGTTAGATGGGTGACCCCGCAGCCCAATCGATTATCGCAGACCCAACCTCGTGCCGAGCGTCAGCATCGGTGCGACTTTTCGGGCCCCTCGTTGCGCTCGCGCCGCCATCCGCCCCATCCTGAAGCGCAGAACGCAATCCAATTAGTAGTTAGGCGGCGCACCCGGAGGAGGCGAGATGTCAGGTCAGAGGCGTGTAACCTTGTCGCCAGGTAAGAACGACGGCGATGCCGTCACGAATCTCTCGAGACGCGACGTGGTGAAGATGACTGCCGGTGCCGGTGCTTACCTAGCGCTCAGTGGTTGTGGCATCTCCGAAGTCACTGCGGGGCTGGTCACCAAGCCCATTCCGTCCTCGGGAGAACAGATACCAGTCATTGGCATCGGAACCGCCCGGGACCGCTTCACCCTGGACCTGCCCCCTGAAGACATTGCGATGCGCAAGCAGGTGTTCCAGGAGTTCACAGCCATGGGTGGCCGCATGCTCGACGTGTACATAGGCGAGGACACCGAGACCCTGTGCGGTGATTTGATTCAGGAACTGGGCAACCGCGACCAATTCTTCATCGCCACGAAGGAGGATGTCGGTCCGGCGGTCCGTGACGGTGCCGATCCTCGGGAAGCCGGCATGGACCGGATGAACGCATCCTTTCGCCGTTTCAACACCGACGTCATCGATCTGATGCAGATCCCGAACCTGACGGACTGGGAAAACCAACTGCCGATCCTGCGTGAGGGGAAGCAAGAGGGTCGCTTCCGATACATCGGCGTGACCGTGTGGAGAAACGCCCAGCACGAGGCCCTCGAGTCGGTGATGCGGCGGGAAGACCTGGATTTCGTGCAGCTCGACTACTCCCTTGAGGACCGCCAGTCCGAAGAGCGCCTGTTGCCCCTGGCCGCCGACCGAGGTATGGCCGTAATGATCAACGTGCCTTTCCGCCGCGGCCTCGTCTTCCAGCGCCTGGGCGAGCGGGAATTGCCTGGTTGGGCCACTGAGCTGGGGACGGGCGCCCCCGGGGCCCGATCACCAATGCCCGCATCCATAACGCAATGATGCGGGCCTCCGAGGCGCTGGATGCGGTGATCCGCCGAGAGCGGGCGTGGTTGGACCTCAATGCTTTGAGGCTTTACACCCATCCAGGATTCCGCTTGGTCTTCACGGAATTCTTGGTGCGGGTGTATCACGGAATGCACACGGCCACGGCGTTGATGGAGGCGGCCCGGATTCGCAGTGCCGTTCTGGCAACGGCGTGTCCGGTTGCGGCCCGTCTGGTACCCTATTGGGATAAGCACATCCGGGAAGAAGCGGGGCACGACGAATGGCTTCTGGATGACATGCGGGGGCTCGGCATGGACGTGGATGGCCTTCTGGGCGTGCCGCCGACTCCGGACGTGGCCGAACTGATGGGAACGCTCCACTTCTGGGTGCTGCACACCCACCCGGTAGCCGCCGTCGGCTACTTCTACTTCGTCGAGCGCAATGTGCCTAATACGGAGACCGTCGATTACATGGCACGCGCGGCGGGTATCGAGCCCACGCATCTGAAGACGTTCCACCGACACGCGGCGATCGATGTAGCTCATGGGCATGAACTGGAGGAGCTCGTCGACAGCCTGCCACTCACGGCCCAACATCGGGATCTTCTGGCCGTGGCTACTTCGACGGTGATCCGCCAGATCGGCAGGCGAACGGAGGCACTTCTCCTCCGGGCGGAGCAAGCCGCCGCGTCCTAGCGAGTGGGCTCCGCTTCTCCACGACACCAGAGCAAATCAGCGATCCCTCAACTTTCGGTGGCTCCCATGAAGTCGACTTTGATTCAACTCTCGATGTTCAGTCTGATCCTTCTTTTCCCCTCGCTTGGCGAAGCCCAGACGCTCGCCGAGCTCGATGCCTACTGGGCCGAGGTGACCCGGACGGTCGAAGAGGGTGATTTCGAGGGTTATAGCCGCCTCTATCATCCCGATGCAGTTCTGGTCTCTTCGGGATCGGGGGCCAGCCATCCGATTTCGCAGGCACTCGTGGGATGGGAGAAGGACTTCGACGCTACGCGCCAGGGAAAGGCCCGATCCAGCGTCACGTTCCGTTTCACTCAGCGGCTTCATGACGAGACCACCGCGCACGAGTCAGGGATGTTCCGCTACACGGCCAAGCTCGAGGACGGAAGTGAGACGGTCGGCACGGTCCATTTCGAGGGACTGCTGGTGCGGAAAGACGGGGTTTGGCTGATGGTGATGGAGTACCAAAAGCAGCCGGCCACGGACGAGGAGTGGGAGATGGTGAACTGACGCTCCCTCGACGGTTGCACCGCCAGTGTGCCGGTCGGTGGGACCTCAGGGTGCGAGGGAAGCGATCAGCAGGTCGACGTTTTCGGTTACCTGGCAGTATTCTAGATCGAAGTTGCCGCACTCCCCGACCTCGAAGAGCCTGGTTCCATACGGCTCACCCGATGCGATCCACGTGTTGAAGGCGTCGTCCGTCCTGGTGGAGGTGAGCCATGCGACCACTCGCCAACCGGGGCGGGTGGTGGTCCCTATGGGGCTTATTCTTTGCAGGGTGTAGTCGTGCGGAAAGGTCAGCCCCTCTAGTGGTTCGATGAGCCAAAGATCGTCGAGTGGATCTGCAGGAGGGGCCGGCGACATCGAGACGTTCCAGGGAGTGTCGCTCGGGTACGCACGCATGACGAGCGTGGCGTAGCTGCTCAAATCAATGTCGGAAGCCAGCGAAAGCTGCCCGCTCGCACCGGGGCTTGCCGGGTCACATGCCTGGGAGAAAAGGACCAGGGGGACGAGAATCAGGTGTGCGCAGCGCATGTTGGTCTCCAGGCTGAGCTGCCGACGTCTGACGAGCCGACGAGCCCTTAAGCACGATTCTAGCTCTAGCCATGGAGCCTGGGCAAACAGAGTGCCCGTAGAGCGTTCGCTTGCTGCTGGAGTAGGTAGGCCGCATGTTAAGCTGCATGTTCGGCTGGCAGCAGTTCTTCGCAGTTCACCGCTGATCGTCGGGCGCTGCGATCAAGCTCCGTTTCATGATCCGTTGGATCCCTCTTGTGGTGCTCTGCGCTCCTGCGGTGGCTACCGCTCAGGCCGCGGACCTGGAGCAGGGCAAGCAGCTCTTCGAGAGCCTATGCGGCAGCTGCCACGGGCCTTTGGGCAACGGCGGAAGAGGCGCAAACCTCGCACAACCGCGGCTGCGCCACGCGACGGACGATCAGGCTCTCCAGAACGTCATCCGTCGTGGGATCCGCGGTACGGAGATGCCGAGGCACACCTTCCTCAACCCGGGTAAGCTCGCGAGTGTTGCGGCCTACGTGAAAACGCCCGGCCGCGTGGCGCCGGAGCAGATCCCCGGGAATGCGAGCCGAGGCGAGACGGTCTACACGTCGCTCGACTGCGCGATGTGCCACACTGTTGGTGGCCAGGGAGGTATTGTCGGACCTGTCCTCGACGAGATCGGCGCGCGCCGAAGCGCAGCCCACATCAAGGCCGCGCTCATCGAGCCCGAGGCCTTTACGCCAGAGGGTTATCTCCAGCTCAGGGCCGTCACGAAGGAGGGCGTTGCTCTGACCGGGATGCGGATAAATGAGGCCGGGTTCTCGGTTCAGTTCCGGGACTTTTCGGAGGGGCTCCACTCCTTCTGGAAGGATGAGCTCGACGTTCTCGAAAAGCAGTGGCAGCGCTCGCCCATGGCGAGCTACGAGGGGAGACTGACGTCCGAGCAGATGGACGATCTGGTCGCCTATCTGGTATCGCTCAAGGGATCGACATGAGAGGATTCACGCTGAAGGCGCTCTTTCTCCTGTTGCTAGCCACGGTACCCCTGTCCGCCCAGGTCCCCTATGAGCGGATCCTCAACGCCTCGTCCGAGCCAGGAAGCTGGCTGACCTACTCCGGCTCGTACGGAGCACAGCGCTATTCGACGCTGGACCAGATCCACCGTGACAATGTGGACGAGCTTCAGCCCGCTTGGGTCTACCAGACCCGATCGACTCAGAAGTTCGAGGTGTCGCCGCTCGTCGTCGACGGCGTCATGTACATCACCGAGCCGCCGAGTGATGCTACGGCTCTCGACCTACGCACCGGGCGTCCAATCTGGAGTTACCGTCGCTCGCTCCCCGAGGGCATCGTGACGTGTTGCGGCCAGGTGAACCGCGGAGTGGCCCTCCTCGACGATCAGGTCTTCCTGGGGACCGTCGATGCCCATCTGGTCGCGCTCGACGCGCGCACCGGCCGGGTAAATTGGGATATCGAGGTAGCCGACTTCTCGGGCGGGTATGCGATCACCGTCGCGCCGCTCGCGCTGAAAGACAAGATCATCGTGGGCATCGCCGGCGGCGAGTACGGCATCCGCGGATTTCTCGACGCCTACGATCCGATCACGGGCGATCGGCTCTGGCGCTTCTGGACGGTGCCCGGGCCGGGCGAGCCCGGTCACGACACCTGGGCCGGAGACAGCTGGGAACGGGGCGGGGCCCCCACCTGGGTGACCGGCACCTACGATCCCGAGTTCGACCTTCTCTATTGGGGAACGGGCAACCCGGGCCCCGACTTCATCGGCGAGGTGCGCGAGGGCGACAACCTCTTTTCCGAGTCCCTACTCGCGCTCGATCCCGACACCGGGGAGCTGCAGTGGTATTTCCAGTTTCTCCCGCACGACATCCACGACTACGACTCCACGCAGATTCCCGTGCTCGTCGACGCGGAATTCGAGGGCGAGCCCCGGAAGCTCGTGTTGTTCCCGAACCGGAACGCCTTCTACTACGTGATCGACCGGGTCACGGGCGAGTTCCTGGTCGGGAAGCCGTTCGCAAGGCAGAACTGGGCTTTTGGGCTGGACGAGAACGGCCGGCCCATCGAGAACCCCGCGACGATCCCCAGCTACGAGGGCGCGCTCGTCTATCCCGACGACGACGGGGCCGCCAACTGGTACAGCCCCAGCTATAGCCCGCAGACCAACCTCATCTACCAGAACGTCCGCGAGAAGGGGGCCACCTACTACCTCTCCGACGCGAACTAGGAGCCGGGCAAGATCTACATGGGTGCCAGCCGGCGCATCGTTGCGGGAGAGGATCCCCGGGGATTCCTGCGTGCCCTCGATGCCATGACGGGTGATCTGGTCTGGGAGATCGAGGTGCACACGCCACCCTGGGGCGGACTCATGTCCACCGCGGGCGGGTTGGTGTTCTCCGGGACCATCGAGGGCGACTTCTTTGCTGCGGACGCGGCGAGCGGAGACGTTCTCTGGCGATTCCAAACGGGGGGGCGGGTCTACGCCAACCCGATCACATATATGAGCGAGGGCCGGCAGTTCATCGCCATCGCGGCAGGCAGCGGACTCTTCACGTTCGCGCTGCCGGAATGACCGTAACGAACCCGTACGATTCCTTCTCTCTGGAGAGGTACCATGAGCAGCAACTCTGTATCCCGCCGCCGCTTCCTGCAGAGCGCCGGTGCGGCAGCCGTCGTCGGCCCCGCGGCCGCTCTTGTCAGCCCGACGTCAGTGAAGGGCTACACATCAGGCGAGATGCACGCCCTCGGCTCCGAGGGGCTGAAGGAAGTCGACGTGTCGAAGTGGGATCTCGACACACCGGCTCTTCTGGTCGATCTCGACGGACTCGAGGCGAACCTGGCCACCATGCAGCAGACGGTACAGCGTAACGGGATCGCGAGTCGTCCCCACGCGAAGACGCACAAGACTCCCGCGATCGCACGGCTTCAGCTCGCGAGCGGCTCCGTTGGCATCTGCACCGCCAAGGTCGGCGAGGCCATCGTGATGTACGAGCACGGCATCGACAAGATCCTCATGACGACGACCAACGTCACGCCGCACAAGATCGAACGGGCGATGGGTCTGAGCAGGTGGTGCCCCGGATTCGTGCAGGCGACCGACACCCCCATGAACGCGCGTCTCCTTTCCGAGGCGGCAGAGGCGGTCGGCATCGTGGCCGATGTGGTGGTCGACGTGGCCGCCGGGCAGCGCACCGGCATTCCCCCGGGGCAGCCCGCCCTCGAATTGGCGCAACTGATCGACCAGCTGCCCGGGCTCCGGCTGCGCGGAATGCTGTGCTACGACGGCGGGGCGCAGCACGTGAAGGGGTTCGATGCCCGCAAAACTCGAGCGCTCGAACGACTCGTGCCGGCCTCAGAGACGTTCGCTCTGATGCAGCGATCGGGTTTGAACACGGAGATCTTCAGCGGTGGAGGCACCGGCACCTACAACATCGACCACGAGACGTCGGGCGTTACCGACGTTCAGGTGGGCAGTTATGTGTTCTTGGACGCTCAGTACCTGGGGATCGGCGGGGAGACCAACGCCGAGGTGTATACGGACTTCCAGCCATCTCTGACCATCCTCACCACGGTGCTCAACGATCGATACGAAGGGCGAGCCACGACCGACGCGGGCGCCAAGGCGTGCACCATCAACCGGCCGTGGCCGATCGTCAAAGGCGAGACCGGAATGAGCTATACATCGGGCTCGGACGAGTTCGGCACGCTCCGTTACGAGGACCCGTCGAGGACCTACAAGGTGGGAGACAAACTCGAGGTGATCGTGTCGCACTGCGACCCGGTGGTGAATCTCTACGATCAGATGTATGCGATTCGGAACGACCGGGTGGAGGCCGTGTGGCGGATCGCGGCGCGGGGGATATCCGTTTAGATAAGCGGAAGGTGCGGCCCTCCGCGACGTTGCGGGCCACGGTCTGTGCGGCCGTGCGCGCGGCCGTGCTGTCCCTGGCGGCTGTGGCCCTGCTCGCCGTTCCGTCGGCCGCCCAGACGGTCCGGATCGTCCAGACGAACGCGGCTGGGGACAACGTCCACCTGATCGACCCGAGCACCAACGAGGTCGTGAAGGTGATCCTGGGCATCCCGATCCCGCACGGAGTCACGTCCCGACCCGACGGGAGTGTGCTCTACTTCAGCAACGAGGTCGACCGCACTCTCGACGTGGTTCCCACCAGCAGCTACCGGGTCACACAGCAGATCCCCCTCACGGGCCGGCCCAACAACATCTCCATCACGCCCGACGGCCGGAAGCTGTACGTAGCCATCACGGGGGCGGACGCATTCGTAGATGTCATCGACCTGGAGGCCGGGCGGGTCGTGAAGAGCATCCGGACCCTGGGCGGGGTGCACAACGTCTTTGTCACCCCCGACGGTCGGCACGTGGTGGCCGGGATGATCGGCGCCCGGACGTTGACCGTGGTCGATACCGAGACGGACGAGCCGGTCTGGTCCGTGCACTTCAACGGCGGCGTGCGCCCCATGACGTTCGAGACGAACCCCGACGGCTCGACACGGCGGATCTTCGTTCAGATCTCAGGCTTCCACGGCTTCTACGTGGTGGATTTCGAGCAGCGAAGACTAGTCAGGAAGATCGCGCTGCCTGAACTCCCGCTCTCCCGGGTGGACAATGACGCGCTCCAGGGCTCCCCGGCTCACGGCCTGGCCGTCTCGCCTGATGGGTCCCAGCTGTGGTCTACCAGCAAGCCCAACAACCACATCTACGCGTGGTCGCTCCCCGATCTCGAGTACCTGGGGGGAGTCGAGGTGGGACATCATCCCGACTGGCTCACGATGACGCCCGACAGTCGGTACATCTACTCCGCCAACGCGGGCTCGAACGACGTGTCCGCGGTCGACACCCGGACCCTGACGGAAGTCGCTCGGATACGGGTGGGGCAGGTGCCCAAGCGCAATCACACCTTGGTCATCAGGGACTGATGTGCCCCACCGTGTTCTTTCAACCGGCCCCTAGGGAGACTCGATGATCGAGCGCTTGTTCTTCGGGAGACTGGTTCGGGGGGACTTGTGATCAGTGAGGCGCTGGCCCGCCAACTTTGGGGTGACGAAGACCCCATCGGCCAGCGCATCGGGTTGTTCCGGCAACTCGCTTCGGACTCCGACTACGGCGAGCCGATCGATGGCACCGTGATCGGTGTGGCGGCCAACACGCGTACCGTCTTGAGGGCGGCAGGACCCACCGAGGCCGTCTACCTGCCGATGTCCGTCCATCCGTGGCCGTCGGCCTACCTCGCCGTGCGGCCCCGTCCCGGAATGTCGGTTGTGGATGACGTGCGCTCGGCTGTGGCGGACGCTGAGGCTCAGATTCCCGTGGAGGACATCCTGCCGCTGGCGGAGCTGGCCCGCTTCTCGGTGAGTCGCGATCGATTCTTGACCACGCTCTCGGTGGTGTTCTCGGTGGTGGCGGTATTCCTGGCGTGCACCGGCACCTACGGTGTGCTGTCCTATGCGGTCCGTAGACAGCGGCGCGATCTGGCGGTCCGGGTGGCTTTGGGCTCGGGGCGGAGAAGGGTGGTTGGGGGGGTGCTCCGGCAGGCTGCCGCCATGGTGGGGAGCGGTGTGGTGGTAGGCATCGGCACTGCGCTGGCGCTGACGCGGTTCATGGGCTCGGTCCTGTATCAGGTGAGCCCCATGGATCCCTTGGCGTTCGCCGGATCGGTGCTCGTGGTACTGTCGATGGGCCTGGTAGGGGCGTGGATACCGGCTCGACGTGCGGCGCGGGTGGATCCGATGATAGTGTTACGGGACTAGCCGGCATCGTGCCGGAACCCCGCCGGCCAACACACGAGGAAACATTGAAGATTGCGGTCATCGGGGCCGGTGGCGCCGGCGGATATATCGGAGCTCGATGGGCCGAAGCGGGGCTAGACGTCACACTGCTAGCTCGAGGAGCCCATCTCGAGGCGATCAACTCTCAGGGCCTCCTTCTCCACAGCCCACTCGGGGACGCGCGCGTCGACGTACGGGCTGTCGAGAGTGCTAGGGAGGTTGGTGAGGTCGACGTCGTCGTGGTGGCGACGAAGGCGTGGCAACTGCCGCCCCTCGCCGACGTCCTGCCGCCGATGGTCGGTCCGGAAACATCGGTGTTCGGACTCCAGAACGGCGTGGAGGCGGCCGACATCCTGTCCGCGTTCGTGCCGCCTTCGCACGTCTTGGGAGGCACCTGTCGCATTATCAGCTTTGTCGAGGGACCGGGCGTGATTCGCCACGTGGGCATCGACCCGACCCTCACGATCGGTGAGCGTGCCGGTGGCGGTGGCGGATCGTCGCGGATTCAGTCTGTCGCCGAGGCGTTGGACAATGCGCGTGGGCTGTCGGTCGAGATTACCGACGACATCGAGGCGGCACTGTGGCGCAAGTTCCTCTTGTTCGCACCCATGAGTGGCCTGGGCTCCATCACCCAGGCGCCCATCGGAGTGTTCCGGAGCCTGGCCGAGCCGCGGTCCCTGCTTGTGAGCGCGGTGCAGGAGGTCTTCGATCTCGCGAGGGCCCGGGGGGTCGGGCTGCTTGCCGAGAGCGTCGAACAGACGCTCCAATTCATCGATGGGCTCCCCGCAGACGGCACCACGTCACTACAGCGTGATTTCAGGGACGGCGCCCGAACGGAGATCGAGGCGCTCTCGGGGGCGGTGGTTCGGTTGGCCGCCGAGGCGGGGGTCCCGGTGCCGGTTCACACGTTCTTCTACTCGGCGCTTCTACCGCTCGAGTTGAAGGCGCGCGGAGCAATCGAGTGGCCGGGGTCATGAACGCGTAGATCCTGAGGTTACCTTGCATGCCAGCACTGGTACTGCTTGCTTCACGTGTGGTTGTTGTCTTCTCTGAACACCTCCCTTAACAGCCGACCCGGACTGATTCGCATGCAGCCCATAGATGCTTCCTCGGTGCTCCCTCAGGCCGAAGCGGGAATCGCGACCTATCTGCAACGGGCGCTGGATTCCGGCAGAATCGACCAACAGGCCTATGACAGCGCCCTCCAGAACACCTCCGTAAATCTGCGGAAGTGGCTGGAAGATCCGCGCATCGACGCCATCTCCAGTGGGCTGAAGCAGGGCATTGGCCAGGCGATCGCCCAAGAGCGTTGGGAGGATCTGGTCAACGCGTTCCGTCAGCAACTCCGCTTCGGTACCGGGGGCATTCGCGGGATGATGGGCTTCGACCGGGCTTCCGTGGTCAAGCTGCAGGAAGAAGGCGTCAATACCGACATCCTCAAGGGCCCCAATACGATCAACGACCTCGTATTCCTGCTGACCTCGGCCGGGGTGGCGCGCTTCGGTAAGGACCAGACGCCTCCGTTTGAGAAAATCGTGATCGGCTACGACAGCCGCATTCGGGGGCACGACCTGGCCCGACTCGTCGCGGAGCTGTTCCTGGCCTATGGGTACACCGTCTACTTCTTCGACGAACCGGTGCCCTATCCCGAAGTGACGTTCGCCATTCCCCACGAGTCGATCAAAGCCGATGTGGGCATCCTCATCTCGGCCAGCCACAACGACTACCGCTACAACGGCTACAAGCTGTCGTGCTCCAACGGCTCGCAGTTCGATCCCGAGGAGCGCGAGCGGATGTACGAGGAGTACATCGCGACGGCGACGACGGAGCAGATCGATCTCTGTTCCTTCAGCGACGCCCCTGAAGGAAGGCTCTGGTTTCTGGGCGGCGACGAGCCGGTCGCGGGATCGGACTATGCTGGACGAGAAGCCGGCCTGATCAACATTCACGATGCGCACCGGGAGCACGTATCGAGCTTCCTGCTCACCCGGGACCTGGCCGCCCAGCAACAGGCCGCCGCCGACCCCCTCCACATCGGGTTCTGCGCGTTTCACGGCGCCGGGCGCAAGGCGGTTCCGCGCCTGCTCGAGGAGGTCGGCTTTCGAGACATCAAGTCGATTACGGTCAACGGCTTGAATGACCTGAATGGGCTCTTCCCCTCCTTCAACAGTGATCCCGGAGAAGAGCAGCAGCCGGATCCGGGCGATCCGAGAGCCGCAGAGATCGCCGTCAATGCCTTCAAGCAGGAGTACCCGGGGGTGTTCGAGAGCGAGACGGACATTCTGATCGGCACCGACCCGGACGCCGACCGATGCGGCCTGGTCGTGAAGGTTCCCGAGGCTCAGCGCTATGTGTACGGCGACAAGGACTACGTGCTGTTGCCTGCGGACGATGCGTGGACCCTGCTGCTGTGGTACCGGCTGCACCGGGAGCGCGAGCTCCACGGCGAGGTCCAGGACGCGGACCGGAAGTTCATCGTTCTGTCGCACACGACATCGGAAGGGCTCGTCCGCTTGGCGCGCAAGCACGGTCTCGGATCGATCGTGACGTGGGTCGGATTCGCCGCGCTGTCGGCCGCCGTCCGGGACGTCTGGGATGACAAGCACGAGGCCTACGCCTCACTGGTCGAGGGACGAGACGAGACGTGGGAGCACCTGAGCCACCCCTTCGTGTGTCGCGCCGAGAACATGGGGCCGGAGCGTTCGTTCAACGTCGCGGCGATGGAGCAGAGCAACGGGTTTTCGCTGCTCGGCGGAAAGCCGCTCGACAAACGGTCGCTCGGCGTGGGCGGCCACGTGCGTGACAAAGACGGCACGCTTGCCGCTCTGCTGGGCGCCGAGGTCGCGGCTTGGGCCAAGGCTAACGATTCCAGCATCATCGAACTGCTCGATCGACACGTCTACCTCGATCCGGACATCGGGCTGTTCAAGACCTTCTATGAGCCCGACCCGCTGGACGGCGAGTATCCCGGCATCGAGGGCGACCGGCTCAAGATCGCCATCCTGCGTCGCACGTGGGCCTGTTATCAGCTTGCCCAGGCTGGCGACCTGGAGATCGGCGGGCTTCCCGTGAAGTCGGCCACGGTCTACCGCACCGGCAAATACGATGCCATCTACCCGGCCACCTACGACTTCCAGTTCCCGGACGAAGGCGTGCGGTTCTACTTCGACGAGGAGAAGCTGAACCACCTCACGGTTCGGCCCTCGGGCACCGGTAACTCACTGCGCTTTCACGTGCAGCTGCACACCATGCCTTCCGAAGCGAACCTGATTTCCGAGAAGGGGAGGCTGAGAGATCAGGGTGAGGCCATCCTGACGCACTTGCGTGAACTGCTCAAAGCGCCGAGAGGGTGATCTTCTGAGCCCAGGCTCAGTCGCTCCTCAGGGCCTCCACCGGATCGACTCGGCTGGTCCGCCGAGCGGGTAGATACGCCGCTACCACGGCCACCGCGCCCAGGATGAGCGGAGCGCCCAACAGGGCGACCGGATCCATGGGGCCCACGCCTATCAGGAATCCGCGGAGCAGCCCACCCACCCCCAGCGCGGCCACGATCCCCAACCCGCCTCCCACCAGCACGAGCATGAGGCCGCCCTGGACCACGAGCCTGACCAGGCTGTCTCTGGGCGCACCGAGCGCGAGCCGAATGCCCATTTCACGGGTGCGGCGGGCGGCGCCATAGCTGACCAGGCCGTACAGGCCGACACACGTGAGCACGACAGCGATGCCTCCGAGGCCGGCGAGCAGCAGAGCGGCCAGCCGAGGCAGGTAGAAGTTCAGCGACACGTGCTCGTTCAGCGTTGAAACGGCCTCCAGATAGATATCCGGGTCGAGGGTGCGAGCCAGGGCGCCGAGCGTTGCGGCCAGCTCGCCATCCGAGGCGGGGCCTCGGGCGACGAACGAGAACGTCGGCCTTGGCGACTGAGCGAACGGTACATAGAGGTAGGGACGGGGCGGCTCGATCAGGTTCCAGATTTTTACGTTAGCTGCGATCCCGACCACGGTGAATTCCACGTCGGGCTGACCGGCTGGGTGGATGATGCGTCCGACCGCGTCTTCGCCCGGCCAGAACCGACGTTGGGCGGCCTCGCTCAGGATGACCACCTGGGGCGCACCGTCCACGTCTTCGGGACCAAATGGGCACCCGGAGATCACGTCGATTTCCATCGCCGAGAAGTAGTCCGAGCTCACGCTCGCGACCTGCAGTACATGGTAGTCGGCGTCGGGCGGGGGATCGACACCCGGAACGTCCAGCCCTCGATTGACGGTGCCCAGACCGAGGGGAAGCCGGGTCGTAAGGGCAATCTGCGAAATCCCCGGCTGTGTGGCTCCGTCGGCGAGCATACGCTCGGCGAATGCCCTCTGCTGTTCGGCATCGTACTGGTTCGCCCATGTCCCGACGGTCACCACTCCCGCGGGGTCGGTCGAGAAACCTACGTCCACTTGCGAGGCCTCCTGCAGACTCCGCAGAAAGAGCCCGGTCGCCACCACAAGAACGGTGGATAGGGTCATCTGAGCCGCCACGAGCACGGCTCTGGTGTTGGCCTTGCCCCGACTACCGGACTGGCCGCCTTCGTCGCGCAGCGTTGCGGCTACAGGGGTTCTGGTTGCCTGAAGACCCGGAGTGAGCCCGAAGAACAGCGCGGCCAGCACAGTCGTGCCGACCGTGAAGGCCAGGATCCGTGGGTTCAGGCCGACCTCGAAGTTGAGCGGCACCGGAAGGGGGGGCTCGATGGCGAGAACCACCCGCAGGGCGAGCTGACCCAACAACGTGCCGAACACCGCACCCATCGCGGCCAACAGAAGTGACTCGATCAGGAGCTGACGGATGATGGCCACACGTCCGGCCCCCATGGAGATCCGCACGGCGATTTCCTTGCGTCGATCGGTGGCGCGGGCGAGGAGGAAGCCGGCCAGGTTCACACAGGCGACCAAGAGCACCAGCGCGACCACGGCGAAGAGAATGGCCAACATGGTGGTCACCACGTCGTCCATGGATGGGTGTATCCAAATCTCCGAGAGGGGCGTGGCTCCGAGCCGAAAGGCGAAACTGGAGTCTCTCCCGGCATCGATGCGGGCCGCGAGCGCTTCGACGGCCGCCACCCCTCGCTGGGCTGGAATTCCCTGATGCATGCGGGCCGACATCGAGAAGTTGCCGCTCCCCATCTGTCCGGGTGCGATACTCTCGTGCATACGGAGCGGGACCCAGACGTCCGTCGGCACGCCATGGATCACCCGTCCTTTGAAGTTCGGAGGCGCGACGCCCACCACCGTAAACGGCCTTCCGTTCAAGCGGATCTCGGATCCGACCAGCCCCGGGTCGGCATCGTACCTGGTATTCCAGAAGAAGTCCGAGACCACCACCACGGGGTGTGTCCCGTCCGTGACGTCCTCCTCTGGAAGGAACGTGCGCCCGCGCGCCGCGCTCACCTGCATGACCTCGAAGTAGTTGCCGGTGACCATCTCGATGAGGATCGGTCGTGGCTGCCCGTCCTGCTCGACGCGGGCGGACGTGAACGCGTAGCCAGTTACGCCCGAGAAGACATCGGCGGTTCCGTCACGAACGGTCTCGTAGGTGCGGTAATTGGTGAAGTTGAACGAGCCCGACCTCGAGACGGAGTAGACGTCAACCAAGGTCTCGGGGTCGCCGACACCCCAGTCGCTGAACAGCACGCGGTCGACCAGCGAGAACACGGCCGTGTTCGGGCCGATGGCCAAGGCGAGTGACAGGACAGCCACCAGCGTGAATACGGGCGACTTGGCGAGCATACGTACGGCGAACTTCACGTCCCGGATCAATCCCGTCATCATCCCTCCGGAGAGCCGACCGACCTACGTTCCTGACATCGTACAGGATTTCACGGCGGATGGCGGGAGGCAAGCACACCCGCCCCTTCTACTTCCGCTCCTGGTACTTGGGGTGGTGTTTCAGGCTCTTGATGATGGACTTCCACTCGGCCACCGCCTCCGCCTGAGCCCGCGGGTCGGCCTTCCGCCTCTGATACGCTGCCTCGGCCTGGAGCTTCCGGTAGCTGTCCAGACGTTCCTGGCCGAGTGCGCCAGACTCGATCGCCTCGAGCACGGCACATCCCGGCTCCGACTCGTGGGCGCAGTCACCGAACCGGCACTGGGCGGCCAGCTCGTCGATTTCCGGGAACGCCTGGCCGAGTCCTTCGTCCAGACCCCACACATGGAGCTCGCGCATTCCCGGCGTGTCGAGAAGAAGTGCGCCGCCCCGGATGCGCAGCAGCTGCCGGCGGGTCGTGGTGTGGCGGCCCTTCTTGTCTCCGGTTCGCACGTCGCCGGTCTCCAGGAGATTCTCTCCCGCCAGGCGATTGATCAGAGATGACTTGCCCACCCCCGAAGGGCCGAGCAGTGCCACGGTCTTGCCCGGGGCTATCTGGTCGGCGAGCTGGACGACGCCGTCAGCCGAGTCGACGCCTTCGGTCTCACTGACCCGCTCGGCCTCACGGACCCCTTCGCTGGGCACGGCCCCACACTCTACGCTCACCACGTGTACGGGAACCCCGAACGCCAGTTCTTCCACGATTCGGGTCGACTCGGCGAGATCCACCGCTATGTCTGCCTTGGTCAGGACGATCTCCGGCTGTGCGCCGCTCTCCCACGCCACGGCCAGATAGCGCTCGATACGCCTCGGGTTGGGCATCAGGTCCAGGCCGTGGACGATCCAGACGGTGTCGACGTTTGCGGCCACGACCTGCTCCTCGACCCGTTCGCCTGGGGCCTGCCGGGAGAACTTGGACCGGCGTGGTAGAATCCCCTCGATGGACCAGGGATCGTTGGGCGACGGCCCTGGCAGGAGCGCCACCCAATCGCCCACGGCCGCAAAGCCACCGACGCCACGCGTCGAGACGACCCGGGCCTCTCCAGGACCGGTCTCGGTCTGGACGCTCCAACGGGTCCTCCCCTGGGTGGTCACACGGCCCGGCCGGAGCGGTGTGCCGTCGTTGGCGGGCACGGCCCCTCCATCGCGCGTGGGCAGTCCGGGTAACAGGATCTCAGCCCAGGCCTCGGCCCACTTCTCGTCCCAGCCCCACGTCTCCAGGTCCATCGAGCTCCGCTCGTAGGGGTTCCGCGGTGCGGACTCGCAGGGTCCGACCTGCCGCACGTTGGTCAAGCCGTTCGGAAGCCGCAAGGCGAGCGCCGGGAGGGTTTCGGTTATCTTACGTACTCAGGTGCTGGAACGGGCTCAGAATGGACCTTTGCCCGCGAGGGAGCGTCTGGGTAACGTGATCCTCGACCAAAACCAACCATGAATCCGCAGGGATACATATGAGTGACCATACGAAGTCTCCCGTCGTGTTTACGGACCTCGCAAAGGACACCGTCCTCCGCTTCATGGAGGTGCAGGGCGAAGACGACCTGGCGGTGCGCATCCAGATCGCGAGCCCCAGCCCCCTCGATCCTCGTTACGAAATCTCGATCATCGAACCCGACGACAGGAACGATGATGACGTTGTGTTCGGCGGCTACGACTTCGATGTGGTGATAGCGTCCGAGAGCGCCAAGCTCATGGACGGTGCCAGCATCGACTGGGTCGAGGGCCTGAACGAGAGCGGGTTCAAGGTTCAGAACCCCAACCTGGCTCCCATCGGATCGAAGCCGTTGGAGGGCCCCATGGCGGATCGGGTTCGGCAGGCTATCGACCAGTTTGTGAACCCCGGTGTGGCTCAACACGGCGGACACGTGACGCTGGTGGAGGTCAGGGACAACATCGTCTACATCCAGATGGGTGGGGGATGCCAGGGCTGCGGAATGGCTTCGGTGACGCTGAGCCAGGGAATCGAGCGCATCCTTCGGGACCAGGTGCCCGAGATCGAGGGCATTGAGGATGTCACCAACCACAGTGTCGGCGAGAACCCCTACTTCCAGGCGTCCAAATAGGCCCTACCACCGACCGGTGACTCCGTGTCGCGTATCCTGCTCCTCATCTCCCGATCCTCCTATCGGGCAGAGGCGTTCATCTCGGCGGCCCGTCGCCTGGACGTGGATGTCACGGTCGGTTCCAATCACGCGGCGACACTCGCGGCCCTAGCGCCCGGGGCGACCCTCACGCTTGGCGCTGCAGACGTCAATCGATCGGTAGCCACCATCGGGCGCTTTGCGGATGATTATCCGTTGGCGGCCGTCGTGACCGCCGAGGACGATTTTGCGCCGGTGGCGGCGGAGGCCTCCGAGGCGCTGGGCCTGAGGTACCATCCACCGGAGGCGGTCCGGTCCGCTCGCAACAAGGCGGTCACCCGCCGACGTCTCTCGGAGGGTGGAGTCCCGTCGCCCTGGTTCCGCGTCGCGTCGGTCGAGGACGACCCGGCGGCGGAGGCGGCGGAGGCCCGATACCCCTGCGTGGTCAAGCCGCTAGCCTTGTCCGCGAGCCGGGGGGTGATCCGGGCCGACACGCCCGAGGAGTTCGTCGGCGCTTGGGCCCGGATCCTGCAAATCCTGAAACGCGAGGACGCGAGCCGTCGGAGTGGCTGGGCACGAGCCGAGATCCTGATCGAAGAGTATCTGCCGGGCCGAGAGGTGGCCGTCGAGGGCATCGTCGTCGAGGGCGAGCTGTGGACTCTGGCCATCCTGGACAAGCCGGAGGCCATGGAGGGCCCGTTCTTCGAGGAGACTATGCTCGTCACGCCGTCCCGTCTGCCCGAGGAGACTCGAGCAGAGATCGTGGCTTCCGTGCAGCGCGCCGTTACCCTCGTCGGCCTCGACGATGGCCCTATCCATGCCGAGCTCCGTGTGGACGGCGGGAGGGCTACGCTCCTCGAGATTGCGCCGCGCTCCATCGGGGGGCGGTGCTCCACGATTCTGAGGTTCGAACCAGAGGCGACCCTCGAGGAACTCATCCTCCGTCACGCATTGCGGATGCCGATCGATGGGTACGTCCGGGCGTCGGGCGCCGCGGGTGTCATGATGCTTCCGATCCCGCGCGCCGGCGTTCTCCGTGAAGTGGGCGGGAGCGAGGCGGCTCTTCAGGTTCCGGGCGTCGAGGGACTCGAGATCACCATCCCTGTCGGCCAGACGGTGGTGCCCCTGCCCGAGGGCAACCGTTATCTGGGGTTTCTTTTCGCGGGTGGAGAGACGCCCGAACTGGTGGAAGCCTCGCTCAGGGACGCGCATGCGAAGCTCGAGGTGACTATCGAGTAGCGGACCCCTCTTCCCCGCCACCCTTGGACGCAATGAGTCCCCGCTTGCTCGCATCGTAGGCGTGACGGGACAACTCCGCGGCAAGCCGCTCGACGCGCTCAGCGCTGCGTGCGGAAACGTGGCTCCACACAAAGCGGCCGATCCCGCCGCCCACGAACAGGCCTGCCGCCATCCCGAGCGAGGCACCCACCGCCGTCAGGTCTGCCATGCTGACCATGCCGCCCGCGATCATAGCGCCCCAAGCTGCGGGCATGAGGTGCATCACCCGGCGAAGGCGGGGCCGGATCTTGTCGACCACCTGGATGACGGTCTCGTCGTTCTGGGGTGTCAGAGACACCTGCATGCTGTGAAACCGATCTCCGCTCGTCCAGCGCACCGAACCGAGCGCCTCCGAGATCGCTCCGGTGGAATCAGTCTCCTCATCGACCAGTCGGATCAGCTGCCCGAGCGCCTCTTTGTTGAGCTCTCCTCGGACCGCGTGTACCGCCTTGTGCGCGGCCGGGGCGCCAGTCACCACCGAAGTGCCTTCACGTTTCCGGTCCAGCCGTTCGACGGCTTCGACTATGGCCTCCGGGGAAATCCCGACTTCGCCAGCGATCTCCTGGAGGTCTTCCACGGACAGTCCGCCACCCCCGTCCGAGCCGTGCTTCTCGTCGATCTCAGAGGCCGCGCGGATTACCATCGCGACCTCTTTGTCCGTGAATCGGCGGCTCTGATCCGAGCTCACTGTACCCCCCGTGATAGTGCCCTGTCAGTCGCGATCGATCAAGGGATCGTATGACGTATCGATGATCGATGACGTTGTCGTACCCCAGTGCCTGGACGGCTGGTATCAAGTGAGGAGGGCGAACCTAAGTGGAGGTCAGGGGCGGTACAAGCTCGGGGCGCGGGAATGAACTCGAAGGGACGCGATCAAGAGGCTGAGGCGTCCGTGTCCTCGAATAGAGCTCCATGGCGGTGTGGATCGAGCGGGCACATCTTTGCCCATGAACAACCGACTAAACCTTCGGCTTGGGAGCGCGTTCTGTTGTGCGTTCGGCGTATCACTCGTGGGGTGCGCCACCAGCGCGCCGCCGGTAGCACCCGAGCCGCCCGAGAGGGTGGTCGTGATCGACACGGTGCACGTGGTCGACACGGTGGAGGTGAGCGCTGACCCGGATCCTGCGCTCGACCAGCGCTTCGCCGGCCTCCAGCTGCAAGTCTTCGAACGCGACGCGCAGGTCCGAGATCTCCAACGTCAACTCGACGCGGCCCGACAAGAAGTGGTACGAGGAATGGCGCGACTCCAGACGGTGGCCAGTCGAGCGGAAGTGGCGTCGGTGTTGGCGGAAGCAGAGATCGCGCTGAGGGCCGTGACCGGGGCTGGGGGCGACGAGGAACCGCCCGAGGCCACCCAGGCGTTGCGCCTCATGGTACTAAGCCTGGCCGAGTTAGAGGATGAGAATTATGGCGGTGCGCTCTACCTGGCGAGCCAGGCTCGCCGGTTGGCTCGCGCCGGCGAGGTCCGGCTGACCGGTGGCGGGCAGGTCGAGCGGTTCCCCGGGGAGGTGCTGTTCGCCCTGTCGCTGCCGCTCGAGACTGCGCAGCGGAGCAACGTGCGTGAGGGGCCGGGTCTCGGTTTTCGTGTGCTCTGCACGCTCGATCCGTCGATTCCCGTGGTGGGGCACTCCCACACGGAGCTGTGGGTGCGGATCACCGACGACGAGGGACGCGACGGCTGGATCTTCCACAGCCTTGTGACGAGCCCGAGCGAGGGTGGCGGGTAGCTACGAAGCGTCCTCTTTGGTCGCCTTCTTCTTCGCCCTCGGCTTCTTCCTCTTCGTCGCCGGTGCTGCCTTCGTCGCCTGGCCGCCCTGGGCACGCACCACTCGGTCACGGCCACTCTCCTTGGCCCGGTAGAGTGCCGCGTCGGCTGACTCGATCAAGGATTCGGGTGTGTCCCCGTTGGTCGGGAACTCGGCGACCCCGGTGCTCAGCGTGACCGTGTAGGACTGCTCCCCGATGGCCACCCCGCTCTCGGCCAGTCGCTCTTGAATGCGCTCGGCCGCTCGTTCCGCGCTGTCCATGCTCGTCTCTGGTAGCACCACGAGGAATTCTTCCCCGCCGTACCGTGCGACGACATCGATATCGCGTGTCGCCTCCTGCAGGACCTCCGCGACCATCCGCAGGGCCTGGTCTCCCGCGAGGTGACCGTGCGTGTCGTTGAACTGCTTGAAATGATCCACATCCGCGAGGAGGATCGTGAACGACGAATGCGAGCGGCCCGAGCGCTCGGCTTCGGACTCCAGGGTCTCCATCAGGTGCCGCCGGTTCGCGATCCCCGTGAGCGGGTCGGTCACGAGCAGATGTTCGAGCTGTTGTCGTCCTTCACGTAGGCGGCCGACCATTCCGTTGAAGACTTCGGTGAGGTATCCCACCTCGCCCTTACCCACGGGCAGGTCCACCGCGAGGTCACCCGCCGCAACTTCCGCGGCACCCGTGGTCAACCGATCCAGGGGACGTACGATCAGGAGGCCCAAACGGTACGCGATGACGCCGACCACTATGAGGAGCCCAGTGAGAAGTAACGCTGTCACATTGCGCAGCTGCACGATCTGTGCATAGGCCTCCTCCTCCGGGATCTCCGCAACGACCGCCCAATCCAGCCGCGGAACCCGCTGCAAGGTGCCGATGACCTCGTTCCCGTCACGGTCGGTGTAGTTGACGGGACTTCCCTCGCTCGCGAACAGGAGCTCAGACGTGGCCGACGTGACATTACGCTCAGCGAGCAGCCGAGGGTCGCCGCCTGAGCTGACGATCGCCGTCCCGTCCGCCCCGATCACGTACAAGTTCCCCGATTCACCCGGCGCGAACACCAGCAAGATGGTCAGCACGGCCCGGTACGAGACGTTGGCGACGAGTGCGCCCAAGAAGGCGCGATCCGCTGCGACTATCGGGACCGCAACGGTCATGAACAGTTGGCCGACTTGCTCGTCCCAGTACGCATCCCCGATCACCGTCTGGTCATCAGCCACCCGGGCGAGCCAGCCGGATGGGAGATGAACATCGCTGGCCTGCTCGGCACTCGTCGCGAGCCGCCCGCCCTGCCGACCGATGACGAGTAACTCGTCGTAGTCCGGAAAGCGCTCCGCGACCGAGGTGACGTAGTCGTTGAGCCGAGCGCTGGCTCGACCGCCGTCGGCCGCCCGTCGAGCGCGCACGATGTTCTCGGTCACCTCATAGGAGCTCGCGAAGACCCGGACGTCCTAGAGGCGCTCCTTGAGCCAGAGGTCGATCTCGCGCGCGGTCTGCGCGCTCACACTCTGCAGCTCTTCGGTGATCTTGTCGGTCAGGGCGTCGTGGTTCTGGACGTACGAGATCCAGGCCATCCCAAGGGACGGAATCAGCGTGGCCAGCAAGGCGAGGCCCACAATCCGGCTCTTGATGCTCTCCAGCCGGAGTACCTTGGGGATTTGGTCGATGACGGTGGTACCGTCGAGTGACGTGCGCTCGGGCATGATTAAGACTATGTCCTACGAGGGCAGCCCGCTCACACTCGCTCCGCCTCCACCCGATGCCGCGTCCGTTCCACCTGCTCTACGAGAGACTTGCTGAAAAGCCCCTTGTTCTCTTCGAACCACTCACCCCACACAGGCACACTCAGGTGTTGCTCCAGGGTGCACTCGTAGCTCTCCCACATCTCCTGGTCCAGGGCCCCCACGCGGTACTGGTAAACGAGGTTTCCGAAGTGGCGGAAGACCGCCGTCATGTAAGCGTTCCAACGGACCGTCTCCGACGGCGTGAGGCTCGACGGGTCCTCTTCAGCCCGGTGAAGGAACTCGGCGAACTCCGAGTCGACAAAGGCATTCTGCAGCAGGTGCATGCTGTTTTGGACCATGGAGTTGAACGACGCGACCCGGACAGATGTGGTGTTCTGCTGCATTTGCTTGGCGAGATAAACCAGGGAGATGACCACTCCCATGGCGCCGACGAACTCCCCCAGGTTTCCGAGGTCTTGCAGTGTGAATTGTGTGAGCATCGTAAAAGATACTGAAGATGGGTTGGAAGGGGATGCCCGGCTTCGTGGCTCGATCAGGCGGGCGGGCGGTGTCTAGCGCGAAGTCGTTGTCGCCGTTAGCAGAGCGCGGGCGGCGGGAACGCCCAGGTTCGATCCTCCGAACTCGGGAAGGATGGCCGCATTGATGGCCACCACCTGGCCGTCCAGCGACAGTACCGGGCCGCCACTTCCGCCGCTGGTCGTCTCGGCGTCGTAGACGATGTTCTGGGTGGTCGCCTGACCGACGATGCCCCGGCTCGCGAGCGGAGTCACATGCCCTTGTTGCGAGAGCCTTTCGGCGACTTTCCAGAAATCCGTGATTCCAGCTCGCTGTAATCCTTCCACGAAGTCTGGATTGGTGCGGGCCATGAGAGCCCGGATCCCCAATGGGAACCCGACGACGATCACCGCGTCGCCCGGCTCGGGCGGACCCTCGGCCAGCGGCAGATAGTCGACTTCACCACCGGCGAAGTCCGCCTCACCACCACCGACGACACAGCAAAGCACGGCCAGATCGGCATCGTCGCTCGCCGAGACCAGCTCCAGCTCGAAGGGCTCGGCCATTCCCGGCAAGTATCCGACGAAGCGGGTCATCTCTCCCTCGAAACCTCTTGCGAGCATCGCTTTGCCGGCGGGGTCGAACTCCCAGGGACGCGACACGTGGCGATTGGTGAGGAGGAGTCCATCCGGACTCACCACAAAGGCCGTTCCTGTCAGGAAGATTTTGAGGGGAGGTCCCGTGCCGTCCACGCTGATGGCGGGTTCGCCCGCGGGGTTCCGAACGGGCTGACCGCTGGGGCCCAGCATCATGCGTAGGGGACGGCGGGTCTCGGGCTGGACGAAGCCGTAGCTGCCTTGGACGAAGACCGTCGACCGGGTGGCGATGCGGATCACACGGGCTTCGGCTCCACTCCGCTCCTCGAGAGCGTCCAGACGATCGCGGGCGGTCGAGACGCTTGAACGGAGTTCGGCGAAGAGGTCGCCCAGGTCTTCCCTGGTCGGGACCTGCCCCTGGGTACGCTCGAGTAGCGCCGCGAGTCCTTCTACTCGGGTCGCCTCTGCCGCGAGTCGCCGTTGGAGTTGAAAGCTCTGCCGTGCCAACAGCGCGGTCCCGAATCCAAGAAGGATCAGTACGGTCAGCACGCTTAAGCGAAAGGTACGGGCCGTCTGGGTGAGTAGCTGTTTGGGCAGGTCCGTGAACATCATGGCGGCTTTCCCGACCGGTCCTCGACCCGACTGACGTGCGCAGTCGAGACAGTCGCCGAAGACCTGCGTCATGGTCTTGTAGGGTGCTACTCCGGCGTCGTAAACACGGTATCGCAACACGGCACCGTCCCTGCCGATCTCCAGGACGTCCCCCGACGCTAACGTGAACCGACTCACGCGCTCTCCGTTCACCCAGACCTCACTGCCCCCCTCCGCCACGACCTCGTACGTCTGGCCGCGACAGCGCAGTGTGGCGTGATGTGGAGAGGGAAGGGGCTCGGTATCGAGCGGCAGCCGAATATCCATGCCCGGTCCCGTGCCGACCCTGATCTCGTTCCCCGAGAGGCGGTGAGAGAACCCGCGTCGACTGCCCGACAGATGAACGAGGACGGAGGTCGGCCCGGACTCGGGGGGCTCGTTCTCCACCGTCACTTGTCGGTTGTCTGCTTCCATCGGGCCCACACTTATCGCTCGCTTCGACCGAGAGTCGGGTTCTACCGTGGCGTCTCAGCCCCCGCGGTTCAGTCCGTACTTCATGATGGCGGCGTGCCGGCCGCCTTTCACCCGCTCCAATCCGTAGACCGGACCTTTCGGTCCCGGAGCCGATCGGCCGAGGTCGTGAATAGCCTCCCGCTCCTCATCGCCGAGCACCAGATCGAAGACCCTGACGATGCCGGACACTCGCTCGGCCGTGCTCACGCCGACGATCGCCGAGGTGACCCCTGGCCGGTCCAACACGTAACGGAGCGCCACTTGGGCAATCGTGACCCCGTGCCGCCGGGCGATCCGGTTCATCTCCGTCAAGAGTGCCTGAAACGACTCCCAGCCGCCATACTCGTCGATCATCAGGCGGTACTTCACGAGCGAGCGGTTTCCGGGAGCCTCTGCGGGATCCGGTACGTTCAGATAACGATCCGAAAGGAATCCGCCCGCGAGGGTGCCATAACAGAATAGCCCGATGCCGTTGGCCATGCAGTACTCGGCCATCGTCTCTTCGCCCAGTCCGCCCTCTCGGGTCCCGCCCTTGGGGGTCGCTCCCTTGGCGATCCCTCCCTCGGGTCGGTGGTCGAGCGCGGAGTACTGAACTTGATGGGCCCTGATCGGGACTCCGGCGTCGACCATGGCGCTCAGGGACTCCAGATCGAAGTTGGTGGCGCCGATCTGACCGATCTTTCCGGCCGAGCGGAGCTCGTCCAGCCAGCCGGCGGTCTCGACCCACCGGTCCACGTCGTAGGACCACCAGGCGAACTGGACCAGGTCCAGCTGCTCCACCCCCAAGCGGCGTAGGGAGCGGTCGATGACGCGCTCCACGTAGGGCTTGTCGAGGGTGGCCAGGTCGTCCAGGTCGGGCACGAACTTCGTGTGGATACGGATGTCCTGTGCGCCCGCGGAGCCTTCCCGTGCCCGGTACTCACGCAAGAATTCGCCGAGCAGCTCCTCGACGCCGGTGTAGATGTCCCCGCAGTCAAACGCCGTGATGCCCGCGTCCACGGCACTCGACAACGCCTCGAATACGTCGGTCCGGGAGCGGGTTGGCTGGTGGCCCGCAGAGAGTTGCCATCCGCCGGTGACGATGCGCGGCACCGTACGGCCATCGGCGAGTTGTGCGGTCTCGATACTCACGCTGTGTACCAACTACCGGGGAAGTCCGCGGCACTCGGGTTCAAGCGTCGCCGTCCCCTTCATTCGGGACGGCCCCTCCACCCAACGGCACGACCGTCACGTCCGAGTGCCGGAACGTCGTGCGTCCCACCCGCGTGATCCGGAAACGGGCCCCGCAGTACGGATCCGGACACGCCACGTCGCTGTCCGTGGTCATCCAGTCGTTGGCGTGCGTCTCCCTCTGCTTGGCGGGGAGGAGGGGGAGCAGCGCGGCGAGTGGATAGAGCGGGAAGGTCTGGCCCGGAGGGAACGTGAGGTTCTCCCCCGAAAGCTCGAAGTAGTCGCCTACCTTGTGGTCGCAGACCATGTCACCCGGGCCCTCGACGACTTCCACGCGCAGGTCGTAGAGGGTGAACTCGTCGGATGCGTCGGTCATGGTTCCTCTCTCACTCCAGTTGGCTGCGAGCTTTTGACCACCTTAGACTGGCCCATGGTGGCTACGGTGGGGCACTCCGCTCACGACGTCACTCTACCACATCCAGGGGAAGGTCGGTACGGCTACCATGACGGGCACGCGCCTTTACTTTCGCCTTGGCACCGCCGGAGCCCTCGCTCCCTTGGCGCTCTTCCTGGTCGGCGTCGCATGGCTCGGACTCTCGGGCGCCCCGGATGAACGTGGCTTCTGGCCCGTCCTCCTGGGCGCCATCGCGCTGGGGACGTTCCTGGCCAAGGACTCCCGGGCATACTCCGAAGCGGTCATCCGGGGCATGAGTCGGCCCATCGTCATGCTCATGGTGTTCGCCTGGATTCTGGCCGGCGTCCTGGGCTCCCTGGTGAGCGCGGGAGGGTTCGTGCAGAGCCTGGTCGCCCTGGCGACGGCTGCCGGTGTGAGCGGTGGGGGCTTCGTGGGCGTCGCCTTCCTGATCTGCGCGCTGGTCTCCACCGCGACGGGCACGAGCCTGGGGACCGTGATCCTGGCGGCGCCACTCTTGTACCCGGCGGCGGCTTCGCTCCAGGCGGACCCGGCCATGCTGATCGGGGCCATCCTTGCCGGAGCGACCTGCGGCGACAACATCTCGCCGGTGTCCGATACGACCATCGCCTCGGCCTCTACCCAACAGGCCGACATCGGCGGGGTGGTACGGAGTCGCATGAAGTATGCGCTGCCGGCGGGGGCTTTGGCTCTCGTACTTTACGTCGTGCTCGGTGCCGTCGCGCTGGAGGGCGCGTCCACCGCGAGCCCGGCTGACTCGAACGGTCTCCGGGGCATCTGGATGCTGGCGGCGCCCGCCGCCTCCATCGCGATGCTCCTCAAGCAGCGCCACCTGGTGGAGAGCCTCCTGGCGGGCATCGTCATGGGGGTGATCACCGGCCTGGCCAGTGGCTCGATCGACCTGGGCGCACTCCTGTACATCGACTCCGAGGCCTTTATCGCCCGCGGCGTGATCCTGGAGGGCATGGAGCGCGGCATTGGGGTGTCGGTCTTCACGATCCTGCTCATGGGCGTCGTCTCCGGCGTGGAGGGGAGCGGCGTGGTGGACGATTGGGTGGCAGGGCTGAGGAACCGCACCCCCACACCTCAGCGGGCCGAGTGGTGGATCTTCGGGGCCATATCCGGAGCCGTGGTACTCACGACCCACTCGGTGGTCGCCATTCTCAGCGTGGGGGACATCACCCGCGACGTGGGTGAGTCGGCCGGAATCTCGGCCTACCGTCGGGCCAATCTTCTGGACATGGCGGTGTGCACCTATCCCTTCCTGTTCCCCTTCTTCGTTCCCGTCATCCTGGCCGCGAGCATGACGGCCTCGGGCGAGGCGTTCGGCCTTCCACGAGTGTCACCCATGACCGTCGGCTTGCTCAACTTCCACTCCTGGGGACTGCTGCTGATGCTCGTCATCGCGATCGCGACGGGTTTCGGGAGGTCGTCGGGAGAGGGTGCTATCGAGGAATGATCGAGCGCGTTTTCGTTCTCAAACGAACCGACCTGTTCAAGGAACTCTCCTCCGAGGTCCTCGCGAGCTTCGCCAACCACCTGGAAGAGATCTATGTGGGCGAAGGGGAGACGATCTTCGAGAAGGGCGACATCGGCAAAGCGATGTACGTGGTGGTGGACGGCCAGGTCCGCATCCACGACGGCGACCGGGAGATCGAGGTGCTGGGGTGCGACCAGGTGTTCGGCGAGGTGACGGTTCTGACCGCGGACGTCCGCAGCGCGTCGGCTACGGCGGTGGAGGAGAGCCGGCTGTTGCGTCTCGATCAGGACGTTCTCTACGAGTTGATGGCGGGACGACCCGCGATCTCACGGGGCATTATCAAGGTGTTGGTGGAACGGCTTCAATAGGCCCCCCCTTTGCCTTTTTCCCTATCCGCTCGGGTCTCGAGGTTTTCCTGTAGACGCTGGACGATCATGCGGATCAGCGAGCGAGCCACCGAGACTTGTTCGGCGATGAGTTCGTAGAGATCGCCCTGCGTGAAACGCAACATCCGCGTCGCCTCGCAGGCCGTGACCGAGGCGGTCCGGAGGCCCGAGTGGAGCACGGTGAACTCGCCGAAGACGTGGTCCTCTCCCACACGGGCGAGCTCGGTCGGCCCATCATGAATTCGAACACTACCGCCCGTGACTAGGTACATCGAATCCCCCACGTCCCCCTTGGAGAATACGGCCTCTCCCTCCGCGAAATTGACCTCCTCCAGGCGCGATGCGAGGGCGGCGAGAGCGTGATCGGACAACTCCGTGAAGAGGTCGACGGAGCGAAGCCGCAGGGTCCGCTCGTAGCTCCGGGCCTCCTCTCCAGACAGGGTCACGTCCCCGATGTCCACTACGGACCCCAGCTGCCGCGCGCACAGTTGGGTCCAGTCGCTCAGGGCTTCCGCCTGTAGAAGGCTCGCCAACTGGGGCGTGAACCCCTGGGGCGCCACGCCCCATTCAGGCCCGAGACGCTCGAGACGGTCACTGGGGGCCAGATCTTCGAGCACGGGGAAGAGCCATGCCCGCTCCTCGTTGGTGACGATGTTTTCCAGGCCCTCGAGGGCGTACGCCCTGCGATCGCTGATACCGCTGCTGTAGTTGTCCCAGGTCGTCATGGTGTCGGCGTCGGGATACAGCAGGGAGACGAGCAGGAAGATGCGGTGGCGAACCTGGTCGATTTCTTCGGCCAGAGCATTCTGCAGGACTCGTGCTTCGGCAGGCCCGTCCAGGTTCTCCGCGGCCATGAAGAGCTCGGCGGCATCTCCGGTCTCTAGGCGGAGCCGTGCCGTCACAAGCTCCTGTTGATCGTCGTCGGGCCTGAATGAGCAACTCACCAGGGCCATGAAGGCGGCGTGCCGCTCTTCGCGGCCTTCGAGGTCGATCAACGGGCAGACGTGGCGGATCACTTCCTCCCCACGGATCAGCCCGAGAATCCGCATGACCAGAAGCCTGAAGTGGCGGTCCCGCTTGTGACGTTCGAATCCTTTCATCAGACTCGGAACGGCCGCTTCACCCGCGCCGATGAGGGCTTCCGACGCGGCGGCGGAGAGTTCCCGGTCCTTCAACGCATCCACCACGATCGGCCAGAGGGGCGGGTGTGCCATGGCCGCGGCGGCGCAAGACGCGCTAAATAAATTGTAATTTATTGTCATATAAGGCTTTATTACTGACCAGTCCCACCTGGTTCCCTCATTACATCCCTCTTCCTGAACGGGAATCTATGGGGCGGCCGAGGACGCCCCTAGATAGGTGGCGAGCGAGCGTCGAAGCCGGCTAAGGCACTCTTTGCACCCCACGGAAGACCGACCGGCACGGAATGGGGTGCGAACCACCGTGCCTCACAGCCTGACGGCCTGACTAGCAGAGCGATTCTTGCCAAATTTTGCCAAGGTCGCTAGCGTCGTACCATGAGCACGATGAACATATCGCTGCCCGAAGCGCTCAAGTCCTTTGTGGACGATCAGGTCGGCGCACGCGGGTACAGCACCTCCAGCGAATATGTCCGCGAACTAATCCGCAAGGATCAGGACCGCCAGCGCTTGCGCGGTCTCCTTCTCGAAGGCGCGGAGTCGCCACAGGCGGTCACGGCCGATGCGGACTACTTCGACCGGCTACGCGGTCGGGTCCGCGAAGCCGGCCGCCGGTGAGCGGCAAACCAGTTGTCCTCCGAGAGCGGGCGCGGCGTGATATCGATGAGGCGGTCGAGCATTATCTGGGCGAGGCCGGACCGGCGGTTGCGCTGGAATTCATCGATGTGCTGGAAGATGCCCGCCGCCGAATCGCCGAACAGCCGGCCGCCGGCTCGCCCCGCTACGCGCATGAGCTGGACATTCCCGGCCTGCGCTCGCGGACTGTCAGGAGGTTTCCGTATCTGGTCTTCTATGTCGAGAGGCCGGCAGACATCGATGTCTGGCGCGTCCTGCATGGGGCGCGGGATCTTCCGGCCTGGATGCGAGAGCCGCGCACGGGCTGACTTGAATCGTTGCGGAGGCGGCCCCCCTGTCGGTGTGGGAATGAGCCGACTACCCGGACTAGCTCAGGGCCGGGGAAGGCGTGCGGCCAATCGCGCCTGTGTCTTGGAGCCTTCGGAAGCTTCGGCCGTCAGTCCCGCTCGAAGCCGAACTTCTTCTCGTCGAGCTTGAGGTCACGGGCGTTGGCCTGGACGGTGTCGACCACGTCCTTGGGATAGCCCGGCCGATGATTTCGACCGCACCCTCCCCCACAATGCCGGACAGACGGCTCCCCGAAATAATCTGCTCAAGCTTCATCTGTACCCGCGGAATCTCACAATTGCCCTCAATTGTACTCACGGAAGTCTTCGGCAAGCCCGCCGGTCCACCGAATGACCGGCCCCCCGCGCAGTGCTGAAACGTGGTGTAGGATTATGTCTGGGCCGGCGGACGACGGTCATCCGCACTTTGACCGCAGGCGATCCCCTGCCGAGGATGGTAGAATCGAAGAGGAAATGCTTGATGGCTGCCCGGGAATCGGTGCGGGCCGGTCGATTGTTCTGGGCGATATGGGTCGCTGACGGAGTAAGGGAGGATCTGCGATGGCGAAGGCTGAAGCCACGGTCCCGGCGTAAGGGCGGCAGAGGAGTCTCCGGATGGACCGTGACGAGCGGCTGGGATCCATGTACGGGAAGGTCCTGAACGCGCTGGAGGAAGCCCTCTTCTGGCTGGAACGGCCTCCTGCCGAGGGTCCGGATGTGCACGACGCTCAGCGGTCGGGGATGTTCCACCTCGGGGCGGCGGGTGGACTCGCGTTTTTCGGTCGCCTGCCGGGGATCAAGTCGGAGGCCCTCTTCGATGACATCTCCGATGCCGCCGAGAAGCGGGATCTGGACCAGGTTGGCGAGATCCGGAGGACGGTTGTAGCCAGGCTGAGGTCGGACCACCCGCTGGACGACCCGTCTCCCGGCAAGGGCGGTCTCGACTGGGCGGCCGGAGTTCTACAGATGCTTGCCGTCTTGAGCGAGGCGCGCACGGCGCGGGAAGAGAGTGACGCCGTCCGCTACTCCCTGATGGTGGGGGTCCTCGTCGGCCTCATGTCAGAGGTGCCGTGGTCGTCGGGGGTCCGATACGAGCACGGTTCCCTCAAGGACGCGGTTCTGGCTGCTCACGACCGAAACCCGGAGAGCGCCAGAGCCTGGGCAGAGTCTGTCATGGCGCATGAGCTGCAGGGAGAGTCGGCCGACACAGACCCGCGCGCCCTTCTCCTGCGATGGGTGGGAGAACGCCTGGCCGCGGCGGATCGACTGTCCGGCCCAATGTTCTTCCGCGTCGAGGGTGAGACGGAGGATGGACGCCGGGACCGAGAGGCCAGGGAAAGGGCGTACTACAACAGAGAGGAAGCCTCCATTCAGCGCGCGCAGAACTTCGGGAAGAGGATCTCCGGCACAGATGGCGAGGGCTTATGGGTTTCCGGGAGTTATTCCCTGAACCGTGCTCTAGTGCTCGGATCTCACGAGGAAGACCACCCGGTCGACGGTGACCACGAGACCTGACGGCCAAGCCGACGGTGGCCCGAGCGGTCTGTCGGTCCACCACTCGGAATTCCATACGGCTGCATCCCAATGTTCTTTGGGGCCGATGTCGACACGATCCCGCGCGTCGGACGGCGGAGCGCATGCCGCCTGTACGAGGGCGACATCCGCGTCCATTTGATGCAGCCAGCGCCATGGCTCCTTCTGATGGTTGGTGTTCCAGCAAACCACTTTCACCATTCGAATGCTCCGTTGAGATTACATGGGCACCCCAACGACGACGCTGCCTGTCTAGTGGGGCGGTCTATCGAGTTAGTCCCCGGGGTGGCCGGGGTTGACCGGTCGTTTCGGAGGCAGACGGGAGCGAGGCCATGAGCGACGCCCCGCTGGCGGAATGGCTCGCCCGCTACCGGCCGCCTAATTGGAGTTTGAATGCGGTACCCAAGCGACCTGCTCCGACCGCGCAATGCGTTATCGGGTAGCTTGCGATGCTTTCGCCTCCTCGAAATAGCGGACTGCGCTTTCGAACTTGTTGCGGCAACCGGGATTGCAGAACCCGACGACATGGCCGTCGTACTCGGTGAGCGAACCGGCCTGCACCGGCTTGCCGGACCAGGGGCAGGTCTCGTTGATGCAATCAGCAATGTCGAGAGCGCGCATCGTGCCTTCCTTCGTTTCGCGGCTGTAGAGTTCAAGAACCCAATGGCGGAGCTCGACCCGGTTCCAGTACGTGAATAGACCACCTGGGATATTCCGTCGCTGACCATGATTGACATCGCGCGAAGGCGGCTCCTGATTGTAACTGGTAGGGAGAACCATCGAGCAGATGCGGGTGGCCGCATTCCAGGACCCGGACAGGCTGCGGGAATGGCTCCTCTTTAAGCTCCCTTGTTCTACACGGGCGCCGATAGCTAGGGACTCAGGGAGGCGGAGCAACGATGATCGCCCAACTCCAGGGACGCGAGAGAGGCGCTCGAGCCCTTCGCGTGGAAGGGCGCCGGGCCGAATGGATCGCCTTCGCCTGTCTGCACAGCGGCGTCTTCATACGCGACTAGAGGTCCCGGTTCCTAGATGAGCATCCTGAACAGGTACGCTGCGGCGTCCACGCCCTGATCGCACGGGGCATGGCGACCGACGAGATGGCCCGAGTTGAGGAGGCCATCCTTCAGGGCGATGGGTGGGTGCTCGGAGAGTATGATGGTCTGCAGGCCGCCATGAAGCGCAGCGTCGCGCTGAAGAAGCAGGCGCGCCAGCCGGCCGACCGGGGACTGATCCACCGCGGCAGTACCTGGGAAACGGCGCGCCTCTCCGGGGCGCACTTCCGATGACCGGTCTACGTCTCATGCCACGACTGGAATGTGAAAACGACGCAGGGGGCCAATTCACAAATGACCCCGGTCGCGATTCACAGAGGCATGGCTCGGGATTCCTTTGCGGTTGTTGCGGTTGCACCCGGTTCTGCCCGGTCGGCGGGGACGCACCGGGCTCGCCGACCGGGATGGGAGCGACCCCCCCTGCTGACGCCCTAGTAATGGCGTGGGGCGGTGCGGGTTTTCACAAACCTCGCACCGCCCCTGGGGGGGTCGCTCCCGTTCCAATGATCCCTGGCGGGGAAGGCTGTCCAGCCGATGGGGAAACTAGGGCGGCAAGTTATCGGAGGACGCGTGCCAGCCACTTCCTCTATGTGTCCCCCTGATCCTGCACGCCATCCCGGTCCCGCGAACCCTCCTCCGGGCGCCGCTTACTCGCCGCTCGATCCGCAAACCAGTAGGTGATCACTCCGGTCGCGATCGGTAGGACGGTCATGAAGACGTCCTTCATGGCGATGACGTTGGCGTCACCGGCGTTCACCCATCCAGCGCCCAATACGACGACCAGCACCGCACCGCCCCCGAACACGAAGGCTGCGGCGAGATGCGTGACGTAGACCCGCACTCGACTCTTCGCCGCTTCTTGCCTTGCCTCGATGAGTTCTGGCGTCTCGTCTCTCTTGACCATTCGTCCCCCCGAGGATCGAGGACGCGCCCTGAAGACGCGCCCCCGCCATGATCCACTCATCGACCTGACCAGCGTCCCAATCCGCCATGCATGAACCGGTGTCCGCCAACATCCAAAGTGCCAGGTGCTTTCCTGATTGTACCGCTCTTGCACGCACCCTCGGAAGAGTTCTCCCAGGTGAAGGCCCTACGCTCCCTCGGGTTGCCAGCGGTAATCTCGCCGGTCAAGGTACTGGTCATAGAGCTCTCGGTCGATCCTGATCCAGTCGGTCTTGTTGATTTCCCTGCGGTTCGGACTGGTCGGGCTCTGCGGAAAGGCGCTGGCAATTTTGATCCACCGTCGCTGCTCTCGCGCGATCGTCCGGATCTCCTCGGCGACTTCCGAGAGATCCTGATCTTGGCTCATGACAAGTGCCACGTCGTATTCGCGGCGGTGAGCAAGCGCAATCACGTCGAGTGCGATCCGCACGTCGATCCCCTTCTCTTCTCGGGTCAGAAAAGAGTGTTGCGTGCCGTCTGGTAGCGCAACCGTGCGGTTCCCGTACCGGAGTGGCCTGCTGAAGACGACGACGCCCTGTCGGCCCATTGCCGCGAGCTTATGAGTCCAGAAGTGGTGCCACCTAGGGTCATCGCCGACATCAGGAATCCCGGTGTAGAACCGTACCTGGGTCAACTCCCATCCACATCCCGTGCAAACTTGCTCGGCGAGGGCTGTGACGTCGTAGTTGGGGTAGGTATAGCCGAAGGTGGTGGGTTAGCAGCTCAAGTACTGGTGCAAGAGTGTGCCTGTCAGTCAATGGCCCTCCGAGAAGGCCCAAATCACGGACGATTTTGTGTGCCACCAGTGTGCCAACTCAGCCAAACGGGGCAGAACAGAGAAATACGGAGTGAAAGACCGACCTCACATAAGTGCCAACGGATAACACACTTACGGCACTGAACCGAACTCAGCCCAACTCAGCAAAAGACCCTAATAATGCATGGGGTTCAGGGGGTCACCCGTCCCGGCCGAGGCTGGGCGACGGCCCGCTCAACAACAGCACCCAACCCCTCAAACCCCACCGGCCCATCACACAGCTTGCGCAACGACGGAAGCGTAATGGAATGCTGGCTCCGGCTCCTATCGTCCAGAACAAGCCGCGGAACAACAAAGAACTCCCATTGAGCGAGATCGAGGGGATCTAAAGTCGTCTGATCTCGGTGTGCTAGAAGGGCGAAGACGTAGACGTCGGCGGGTCGTTCAGGCACATCTGAGAACTCGTTGGTCTCCGCATTCCAACCAAGGCTTTTCCGAATGGAGAAAACAGGTCTAGAGTATTCCTCTTGATACCACGTTTGGATATAGGCTGAGGACTTTACTTCCACCTTGATTCCCGCTTCAGTGGTCAGATCCCAAGGGTCCCAATCTCCCCGCACCCCGCCCTCGGAGATCGCGCCGATCGCCTTTGCGACGATAAATTCGGCCAACGCTCCCCGTGCCGTATTACTGACCAGATCCGATGCGCTCCAGCTCCAGAAATCGGACACACTGAAGTCCAGCGACTCATCTCCCGACCTGAATCGCTCCGAACCCTTACGTCGCACTGGATCCATTGCTGGCAACTCAGACGACATTAGGCGATCACCTCCAGCATATCCTCGTGGATCTGCTTCCAGGGTTGTCCAAGATCGATCCCCCGGGCCTGAATACGGAAGCCCTCAAGCCTGACATCGACCGCGAACGGCTCGTCTACGACGGGATACAGCAGAACGCCTTCGTGGTGTGGACCTGCAGGTTCGACCGCCTGCCGGTTGCGCATGTAACTCATAATCTGGTAAAGGTGGCCAGACCTGAGCTTGCCTCCAAATTGGCCGCCAAAGGCCTCTCCGTAGAACTTGGTGTCAAGCACGATTCTGCGCTCCGCACCGTCCAACATCACGTCGGGCCTCATGTCCGGCACGCGCATTAGGTCAACATCCGAGGCCGCCCACAGGTCATACCAGCGGATCTTCCCTTGTCCTTTGACTCTGTAGGATGACTGCTCCCGCCGGTAGAACTCTGTGACGAAATTCTCAAACAACTCCCACATACGTGTCGAGTCTTCTCTGAAATCACGGAACTGGACGTCGCCGGAGTCCTCCGACACGAGAAGGCACCGGTGTAGCAGCTCACAAACCGAGAGCAGAAACCGGTAGATTCGCCGATTCCGGTCGAGTTGCACCTGTCGGAACGCCTGCCCATCCACACGGATCACGCTGATGCCCTCGAGCTTGCGGTACGCGAGGCCCACCTGGGCACGAACTTTCACATCGAGGGAGTTGACGCGCAGGAGGGCCGCGAGTGTTGAACGAAGGATCCTATTGTGCGGAATGTCGTGTGAGAGTTCTTCAAAGATGCATGCCGCCCTACCTCGGGCACGTAGAGCACGCTTCGCCATCTCACTCACCGAAAGCTTCCCCCGAATCCCTGCTAAATCTTCGCGGGTCTCCCGATAGCCCCGATCAATGCCCACTCGAAGAAGTCGGAAAGTGCCGTCCGCTAGGATCGTCCCCAGCAAATCCTGAACGCGCTCGAATTCATCCAGCGCCGCGACATCGACAAGGTCGCTCTCCTCTACGTGGCTCCATGCGTAGCAGAGCAAATAATAGACGTTCTTGATCGGGATTTTCACGCCAGTAGTATGTCGCGGAACTCATCGACCCGTGCAGGCTGATCGAACCAGTATTCTTTCAGCAGAGGCACTATCTGAGTCCGAACCACACTTCTATACCACTCCTCGTCGAGCGCCTCTTCATCCCCACTCGGGACGAAATAGCTGTGCCCGATCTGAAATCCCGGGCCCAGGTTCTTGATGTCCTTCCTGATCTCTTCATTAAGAGCGAGCATTCGTTTGTCGATCAGCTCGACCACCGCCTCAGGGACTTCTTCTGCGAGGAGGAACGGTGGGAATAGCTCACCGCCGAAGCCCGGATCCAACGTGACGAACCCGAACCGACGGCGGAGCGCATAATCGACCATGGCCAGGGAGCGGTCCGCAGTGTTCATCATTCCGAGAATGTGAACGTTGTCCGGGACCGAGAAGTTCTCCCCAGGTTCGGAGTAGGTCAGAGGAATCGCGTGTTCCTCCCCGCGCTTGTCCGGTTCTATGAGCATGAGCAGTTCGCCGAAAATCCGAGACAGATTCCCTCGGTTAATCTTGTCAATGATGAAGACGAAAGACCGATCGGGATGCTCCTCCGCACGCTTGCAAAACTTGTAGAACACCCCTTCACGGAGGGTGAATCCACCTGTGTCCGTCGGACGCCAGCCTTGGATGAAATCCTCGTATGCGTAGGACTGATGAAACTGGACCATCTGAACCGCAGTCCGATCCTTGCGGCCGATTAGGCTCCACGCAACACGCTTGGCAATGTACGTCTTGCCCACACCGGGAGGGCCCTGGAGGATCAAGTTCTTCCGACGACTGAAGGTATCGAGGATCTGGGAGAACTGTCCTGGTGGAAGGAAGAGGCCCTTCAGAGCAGTCTCAAGCGTATACGGCGGGTCGGATCCAACTGGGGGGTCAACCGTTCCGCCGTCCTTTCCTTCCATACGATCAAAGGCCCACCGGATCCAGGGCTTGTATTCCGTAAACTCGGTTAAGGTCTTGTTCGTGATCCCTCGCTTTCTAGGAATGTTCCAGGCCCCTGTCAGCTCCCAGTCGACGCGGCGAGTGTGTTGATACTCGGCTCGGTCGGGCTCATAGAGGTAGTCTCCGGTCACGAGGCCCCACCCCAAGATCTTCGACCGACCCTGTTTGGCGATGACGAGGTCGCCGCGGGATATTTCGTGGCTGAACTGCCAATTTGCGAGGGCACCCATGATCGGCCTCGAATCTCCATCCTCGCCTGCAAGCGCGCTGAGGATCGCATCCTTGGAGTCGTACTCGCTCAAATCTCCCAAGTCATCCCAGCCGATCGCCGCAATGCTCGATTGGAGGCAATCCGGCCACATGCGCCCCCCCTCACCAGGGCTCAAGGCCCAGACGCGAATGTTCCCAAAGCGCTCCTGGAACCAGGCCTCGGCTTGGTCCTGTGGCAGTAAAGGAGGGCCTGGATCCTCGGGCTCTTCCTGACGAGGTTCCTTCGGCTCCTGCCAGACCTCGACCACAGGGGCTCGATAGAAGTCCACCTCCTCGCCTTCACTTGAGGCTTCGAGTCGCTCCCGCACAGCCAGGACTGCGCGGTCTAGAGCCACCCGGTCGGAATAGTCGAAGTCCGGCGCCTCGCCCCATGTTGCGGTGAATTTCCGGACGACCTGCTGCTTTTGTGACGTCGTCAGGATTCGATCGAACTGATCCGGGAAGAGGAGGAAGAGCAAAACATGGCGAAGTTGACGGCCGGGGGCGAAATCCCGCGTCTCGAGCCAGTCCGCATAATTCCAAGGATCGGCCAGTAACTCCGCCTGTTGGGAGGGGTCGAGCGCCACCCAATCGCACATCGTCGTGACAAAGAAAACGAGCTCTCGCCACCGGTGCGTATTGTATGCGGTCCCGGGACGGGAGACTCCCGCCGCGAGGAGGTCTCCGAGGGCGGGGTGATCCTGAGGCAGGGGCTCTCCGGACCACTCCCAGACCTTCTTGATCTGGAAGCGCTTCGTCTCAGAACGCGCCCCAGACTCATGGACTATCAGGTACATCACCCAAAACAACTCTGCCGCGCGTTGCTTCGCCCCAGCGGGTGCCGGTTCCAGCTGCTTCTTCAGCTTGCCTAAAAAATCGCCTTCACCCTCATCGAGGTTGTTTACATAGAAGCGATTCAGGGCTTCGAAATTGGGGCGGGTCCAGAGGGATTTATCTGAAAACACCGAGCCGCCCCCTAGGAGGCAATCGTTCTTCCACTGCTCGGCGGCCTCTAGAATTGGGGCGGCTTCAGCGAGTCTGGCCATGGAAACTCCAATCTTGGGAGATCGATTTAGTGAAGTTCAGGAATCCGCAATAGGGACGAATACGCCCACTTAAAGCACCATCTCCTTCAACCGACAAAACGCGTTCGCCAACCGCATCTGCTTCGCCGACTTACACTCTGGCGCGAACAAGTCCGCGCTACCCACCACCACCACCAGGCACATCGCCCTCGAGGTCGCCACATTTAGCCGGTTCGCACTGTAGAGAGAGTCCATCCCGCGAGGCGCGTCCTCCGCACTGGAACTCGTCATCGAATAGATCACCACCGGCGCCTGCTGCCCCTGGAACTTGTCGACCGTGCCGACACGGGTGCCTTCGGGTAACGCCTCGGCCAGCGCGCTTACCTGAGCGTTGTACGGCGCCACGACGAGGATATCGGATAGACCGAGGCGCACAAGAGATCAGCGCGCACAACCCTGGACCCGGAGCAAGGCCAATGCCCGACGCGAGCAAGATGGTTCGAGTTTCCACGAGGTCGCTCGAAAACGCCCGAGCGGCCTTCGAGGCCCTGATGGCGACCCGCAAGCTAAACTTACCTGATCGACCTCGACGGCAGCATCCGCATGGACAAGAAGGTGTTCGCGGTCCACGGGCGCTAAGGTATCGCATTTCTCCTCGCCTGCCTCGTCGGCGCCCGCTACGACGCCCTCCGCGGGGAGTCATCGGAACCCCGTGTCACCGACCGCCAATTGATCGACGGTGGGTTGCGAGCGCTGACTGACATCCTCGAAGAGGCCACCCGCAAAGTGGCCGGGGAGGTCTAGATGTCTGAGCCAACACGCGCTTTGCGGACCCGCGAGGTTTTCGACGCGGCCGATGCCGATCCAGAGATGCACATGTGACGTCGGGGTCGATGTGCACTAAGACTGGCCTTCTGATGTGTACACCGTCGTTGGCGTATGTCACTGGCCGCCTTGTGGTTGCGCAGCGGTCTCCGAAGCGTCGATGCCGATCTGGGCCTTGAGGCCGCTCCCTATGCCTCTGACCGGACCTGTCCAGCCCTGCCTTACGGGGCTCCCACGCGTGGCGCGGTTCGACAGCTGGGCATTCTTCGCCGGGCTTGGGCACCGGAATGTCCATGGACGTGACGCCGCGCATCGGGCTCGACGCAGCGATCTCTCATCATGCGAGCGGGTCCGTCACCTATCAGGTCGGATCCGACACCCGGACGGGCCGCGTGCGGTTCTGGTCGTTCCAGATGGGCGTCTCGCTGCGCGGGCCGCGCCGGGGGCTGTCTGGCGCACTTAATGAGCGTAAGCCAGCCCACGCCGTGTTTAACACGGACGGTCTGGCAAGGGGACTCTGCAACCCCCTTGAACCCCCAGCGTCCCGCGCCGCGGGACGCCGCTTCCGAACCCGTCCCCGGTGCGCTCGTGGCGGGGCGGCCGTCACCCCGCCTCCACTCCCGGCGCGATGCGGACGCGCCATGCCGCTGGGTTGGGGGACATGGTGTCGGTCGCAGGCGGCGTCGGATCCCGAGTTGCCGCGTCGAGGCGGGAGCCGTGCGACAGCCCGTGGACTTCCGCCGGAGCGCGGACCTGTCGGGGGTCGAGGGGGCGGAGCCCATCGTCAGCCCCTGCCGGCGACCCGCGAAGCGTGGCCCCAAAGGGTAGGCTGGCTCACGTGGGCTAAACGACTCGCAACGGAGCCGATGACGAGCACGGCGGATCAACGGATTGCTATGGCCTCCGGGTCTCGCTCGCCGGCCAAGTAGCTGGCCCAGTCGTTCATGAGCCGGCGCCGGCGCTCGAACAGGTCCGAGCGCCGGTAGGCCGCCTCGACTTTGTTCCGGACCACATGCGCCAGCGCGGCTTCGACGACTTCGCGCGGATGGTCCGTCTCCTCGGCCGCCCAGTCGCGGAAGCTCGACCGGAACCCATGCGGCACGGCCGCGATCTTAAGCTTCCGGAGTAATCGGCGCAGCCGCTTGTCGAAAATCGGTTGGCCGTCGCCAAAAGTGAACACGAGGGGGCTGCCGTCTCCGAGCTTCCGAGCTTCCTCGAGGATCTCCGTCGCGCGGCCACATAGCGGTACCCGGTGCTCCCGCCTCGCCTTCATGCGCGCCGGGGGAACCGTCCACACCGCCTCCTTCCGATCGATCTCGGCCCACTCGGCAGAGTACCGGTGGCGTGATTCACGGCAAGAAACCGTGTAAATCACTGGTAGGGCGCACGATCTGCTACTCTCGCCTCGGTCCGATGCTCACATCTGCCGCTTTGAATCGACACAAAAAGCGGCCCAACCGACACACCAATCGGCCCAGAGATGCGAACCGGTGACCTCTGGCTTGCAAAGCTAGATATGGTCGCCGTACCGCTGCAAGTCGTCCTTGAGTTTATGGCTTAGCTACGCCGTTTACG
>CBDDCX010000005.1:0-328047 GCA_965226375.1 Longimicrobiales bacterium
CACTGTTCTCGACCTTCTCCAATCCCGTACGGCTGTCGATCGGGCCGTGGTCACATGGTGGTGGCTTCAACACGGACCCGTTCCTTCCCGATGACGCGGGGACCGACCCGTCGTCCAGCGAACAGCGGAGGATGTTGTTCGACTTCTTCGACCACTATGTGAGCCAGCAGGCGAGTGAGCCGGGAGAAGGCGTTGGAGAAATCTCCTACTACACGTTCGGGGGAGGATGGAACAAGAGTCCCTCTTGGCCTCCCGAGGGCATGACGTCCACCCGTTGGTACTTCGGCCCGGACGGTACGCTTGGCCCCACTCCCCCAGCGGAGGTTGAGGCGTATGACGAATACGACGTGGATTTCTCACACACCACGGGAACTCGAACCCGGTGGCACACGCAGCTCGGCGGTGGCGACGTCGTCTATGGTGATCGCTCCGCCCAGGACGAGAAGCTGCTGACTTTCACCTCTGAGCCGCTCGACCGTGACGTCGAGATCACGGGCGCGGTGGAGCTCGATCTTCATGTAGCGTCCTCCACGGAAGAGGCGGCCTTCTTCGGGTACCTGGAACTCGTAGCCCCCGACGGGACGTCACGGTACGTGACGGAGGGCCAGCTCAGGGCGAGACACAGGGGAGAGTGCGAGGGCGATCCGCGGTATCCGGTTTGGGGTCCCTGCCACACGTTCGCCCGCGCCGATGCGCTCCCGCTCGTGCCTGGAGAAGTCGCTCACGTTCGCTTCGGCTTCTAACAACACTTCGGTGCTCGTACCGGCGGGGTGCCGGATCCGAATCGCGTTAGGCGGGCACGACGCATCGGTTTTCGACCGATACCCGGCAGAAGGTCAGTCGGTGTGGATGGTTCATAGGAGCGCCACCCGACCCTCTGGAGTCGTGATTCCGCTGCGGTATCGCTAGTGCATATTCCGACTCAGGTGCATGCTCCGACTCCCTAGTCGTTCTCCCGGTCGGGCGGCCCCCCACTATCCGGGTCCTGGTAGACCAGCATGAAGAGCCACTCCGCCACCTTTGCCGGGCGGTCCTGGCCTTCGATTTCGACGCGGTTGGTGGTCCGGATCACGAATCGTCCGTCTCCCTTGCCGCGCACGTCGACGATTTCGCAGTGATTGCGCACGCGGCAGCCGATTCGAACCGGGGCCAGTAGCCTCACCCGATCGAAGCCGTAGTTGAAACCGTGCGTGACACCTGGTGGATAGTCATAGCCAGTGGACTGGCGCATGAAGTAGGTGAGCATGGAGATGGTCCAGAAGCCAAAGGCGATCGTAACGTCGTAGGGGCCCTCACGACGGGCACGTTCGGGGTCGATGTGCATCCAGTCGGGATCGAGAGTGGCTTCGGCGAACTGGTTAGTCAGCTCCTGCGTGACCTCGAGCCAGTGGGAGACCAGCGGCTCCTCGCCGTACGCCGCCCGAACGGTGGCCTCGTCCATACTCACAGAGGCAGCGTCAGTCCTCGTGGGCTCGGTCATTGTCGCTCCAGTAGTGCGGTTTTCAGTCGCATTCGATCGATCTTGCCGATGCGGGACATGGGCATCCGCTCTCGGACCTCGATGTGGCGCGGGACCTTGAAGTCGGCGAGCTGAGTCTCGCAAAGCTCGCGAACAGCGTCGACGCCAATCTCTCTACCCTCGACAGGCGTGACCACCAGCCAGACCACCTCGCCGTAGATCTCGTGCGGCACACCCAGTGCCGCCGCCACTGCCACGTCGGGATGCGTCAACGCCACCTCCTCGACCTCGCTGGCGAGGACCGTGTAGCTGCCTACCCGAATGATCTGCTTCTTTCGGCCCTGGATAACCAGTGCGCCGGATTCGGTCAGGTGCCCGAGGTCACCGGTCCGGCACATGCCGTCCTCGGTGAAGCCGACCGCGTCCTCTTCGGGCATCCGAAAATATCCCGGAATCGTCAGAGCCCCACCGACGAGGACCTCGCCGATCTGCCCCGGCGGCAGTGGCTCGTCGTTCTCGTCGACGATCGCGATGTGCACCCCTTGCTGCGGTTTGCCCACGTATCCGCTGGCCAGCAGTTCCAGGGCATCACCGGGCTCGGTGAACGTCACCTCCGCGCCCGCTTCGGTGCTGCCGTAGCCTACCACGACCTGCCGGCAGATCCGGTCGTGCACGCCCCGTAGCAGCTCGAGCGCCACCTTCTCGCCCGACAGGAACACGATCTTCAGGCAGGAGAGATCGAAGCGATCGAGGTCAGGCAGCGACAGCAGAATCGCGTACATGGTCGGAACGGCCCCGCAGATCGGGATCTGGCGTTCGACGATCGCCTCGAGAACCGGGTAGGGGCTCCACTTCTCCTGGAGGACGACCTCCCAACCGGCAACGAGCGGGGCCGCGATCAGCTCCAGAGCTCCGCCGATGTGGCTGGGGGGCAGGTTGCCGAGCACGCGGACCTGACCTTCGTGCCCCTGCTCAACCAGCATGCGGGCGAGAGACTCGGCCTGTGTGCGACACGTAGCAGTGACGTTGGCTTGGGAGAGGAGCGCGGCCTTCGGGACGCCCGTCGAGCCACCGGTGAAGATGATCAGGGCACCGTCCTCCGCACGGCGTTGATCCAGCGCCCCGGTCAGGTCGACACTGCTCTTTCCAGCGTTGCCCACCAAGTCATCGAAGCGCGGTCCGAGATCCGAGGGCTCCAGCGTTACGACGGTCGTGGTCTCGAGGAGGTCCTGGATGTCGCGTAGCCGATCGGTAATCGCCTCCTCGTCGGGGCCGTGAGCGGCCACCAGCACGCCGGGCTCGGCCGCGCCGATGAACCGCCGCAAATCGGCCGACCGGAAACGGACGTCGAGCGGAACCAGGATCGCGCCGATCTTGTTGGCGGCGGCGAACGTCACGACGCACTCGGGACCAGGAGGCAGTATCGTCGCCACGCGGTCTCCCCGAGCGATGCCCAAGTCCAGGAAGGCACGGGCGCACTGGTCGCTCCGCTGTTCCAATTCGGCGTAGGAGACCGATATGTCTTCGAAGCTGAACGCGGCCAGGTCCGGCTCCAACTCGGCCCAGTGCCGAAGGTAATCCGAGAATGTGTCGAGCCGAGGGATCGCGTTCATGGTCGAGATCCTAAGGCCGCCCGGCGGGCTCATCTCGGGACTCCGACAGTTTTCGCAGGGCGTCCTCGATCCGAATGCCCCTCCGCCCGAGGGCCCGCCGACGGAGCACGTAGTATCCCGCTCCCGCGCCGATCAGCGCCAGAAACGCCAGGCTCGTCGCCGGGCTGTCGATCACCGCGAGGATCGCAAGACCAAGCGAGCAAAGGATCAGGGCGCTGCCGACGACTGTACGTGACAGCGGGCCGAGCCTGAACCCGTGTGGTGGCGCCTGAGTGGCACTTTCGAACCGCAGGAAGGCCAGTGAAGCCAGCACCTGGACCACCATGCTCGCCACCACCGCCAGCGTCGCGTAGCGTCTGATCGATGCCCCGAGGAGCACTCCGAGCACGGCGATAACCGCGACCACAGTCACCGACCGTGTGGGCGTTTCCGATCGAGGTGAGAGGCGCCCGAGGCCTTCCGGCAGGATCCCATCGCGAGCCAGTGCATAAATATCCCGCGACTGGGAAGGAAGATGGCGTTCAGCGAGGTGACGATCGCCAGCAAGGCGCCGAGGGACACGAGCGTTGCCAAGGACCCCGGAAGAAAGGTCGAAGCCGCGGCGCCCAAGGGCGCAGGCGTACTCGCCAGGTCCTGCCAGTCGATGAGTCCCGGCAACGCCACCGAGACCATCCCGTAGACGAGAAGCACGCACGCGAACCCTATCAACAGTGCCCGAGGGATCGTCCAAGCCGGGCGCTCGATCTCCTCGGCCATCTCGACGATGGCAAAAAAACCGATGAACGAGAAGTAGGCCGGCACCGCGGCCATGACGACAGGGGTGACCCCGACCGGGAAGAATGGACTCAGGCGTGAAGAGTCCATCGTGGCGATGCCTCCGACACCGAAGAGGACCAGGACCGCCAGAAATCCGATCACCATGACAGCCTGAGCGAGAACGGTCAGGCGCACGCCCGTAGCGTTGACGGCCCACGTGAGCAGCACGGCAGCGAGTGCGATGGCGGTTCGCAAGAGACCCCCGGATTCGAACCCCGGCAGCAGCAGGCTCAGGTAGTCGGCGAGTCCATACGCGACCAGCGGCACACCCACGAAGACCGCCGCGAGCGCTGCCCAGGCAGTGATGAACCCCCAGAAAGGCGAGATCACTCGACTGACGGCGACGTAAGTCGCTCCACTGACCGGGAACGTGCTTCCGATCTCGGCGCTCACCACGCAACACAGAAACGCCGGAACCGCGGCCAGTAGGTAGGAGACCACAACTGCGGGCCCGGCGACGGCCGCGAGTTCGCCCGGGAGGATAAAGATGGACGCTCCGACGATGTACCCGACGAGCATCGCAACGGCGCCGAAGAGACCGATGCGTCTCTTCAACGGCGGCTCACTGTCGAGTACGTGATCACTGGACGTGGTTCTCGATTCTCCGAGGGCAGTGCATTCGAGGCGTCCACGGGCATGGAGTGGCTTCCGGCGGCAGCCCTATCGCTCCTCGATCGACAGGTTCACCAGTTCCCGGAAGCGGCCCAGCGGGTTTGGACCTCGCGGCGTCTGCGTGAACACCAACCCGATGATCCCCCGCTCTGGATCGACCCACGCGTTGGTACCGTCCGAGCCGCCGTGGCCGTAGGCCCCGTCGGTCACTCGCCATCCATATGCGTAATACGACGCCTCGTCGCCCTCTCCGGAGATATGAATCTTGGGTGACGTCATGCGCTTCACGCTCTCGGGCTCGAGGATCCGGACCCCGTCGTAGATCCCACCGTTCAAGAACATCTGGCAGAAAATCGCGTAGTCCCACGCCGTCGAGACCATGCCGCCGGACGCGCGCGCAAAGGGATATGCCACCGGACCACCGGGAGTCCCGCCCGGCTCCCACTCGCCTGATGCGCCCCGCCGGTAGTAGACGGAACCCATGCGGTCCAGTTTGCCGTCGAGCTCGTGTCCCGCTCGGTGGTTGTAGCTGTCCGCCATTCCGAGCGGCGCGTAGATCCTTGCGCGAAGCTGGTCTTCGAGAAGTTGGTCTGAAGCGATCTCCACGAGTGCGCCGAGCGTGTTGTATCCGGGGTTGTTGTAGCTGTAGGTCTCGCCCGGCGTAACAGCGGCTCCGACCGTGCCGAAGCGTGCCGCCTCCAGTTGCAGGGTCGAGGCCCCGGGATGATCCCGCGAAGGCTCCATCAGAGGCTGGAGGAAAAGGCTCGAGATCCGAAGGCCGCTACTGTGGGACAGCAGGTGGTTGACGGAAATGAAACCGGCCCGATAGTTGTCCCACTCGGGGATGAACTCCCGAACTAGATGGTCATACGCCAGCTGGTCCTGCTCCACTAACTGTGCGATGGCCGTGGCTATGACTGGCTTGGTGTTCGAGGCCATGCGGAACATGGTGTTCCGCTCCATCGGGAGCCCCTGCTCCTTGTCCTTCGACCCTATCGCCTGGTGCAGCACCACCCGTCCGTTGCGGGCCACCAGCACCACGGCGCCGACCAGGTCACCTCGCTCGACAGCCTCCTCGTAGAGGCCCACGGCTCCCTGAAGGACCGCCGAGGACATGCCGACATCTTCGGGCTCGCCATAGGACAGAACGCGCGCCTGCTGGCTCTCGGCACGGGAGGAAAGCAGACCCAGCGCGACGATGAGGGTGATCACGCTCCGGACCACGACTCTCGGTGTTTGTGACCTCATGCGGTTTCCTTTCACCTGGCGGATACGGCGTCTGGGTCGGTGCAACATGCGAGCACAGGCGTCTGCGAGAAAGTGTGCGAGGACGCCCGACATTCGCTCGGATCGGAGTTTGTGGATCTCCGGTGCCGCTCTCCGCGGCTGGCCCGATGCTCGAGCACTAGCGAAGTTGGTCTGACCCTCCCCACCCCGAGGATCGAGGCAATGAGTGGTCTCTGCCTGAAGAAGGCCCTGCTGGTTCTTTCGACGCTCGGGCTCTGCGCCGCCTGCTCCGACGGATCGAACGATCCGGCGGGGCCGGGTGACAACAATGGCGGACCTGGTGGGGGAGACCCTCCCGGCGGTGCAGGCGGGGACGCAGGTGCCTCAACCTTGCCCGCGTTCGTCGAGAGGCTGCCCGGGAGTCGCAACCATAGCCCCGACGGCACTTGGTGGGGCTACAACATGAGCAAGGTCGTTCGCCGGGGTAGTGTCGTTTTCACGTACGTCATCGAGAACGACGACAACCCGTCCACCTATTCCACGTTCAGGATATACAAGAAGGACGGGGACGGGGATTGGACGGCGGGTGCCGAATTCGCTACCACTCGGCCGGGGAATATCCTGATTGACTCGAACGGCGGACTCCACGCGTTCGTCTTCGAAGCTACGGATATCGGTGAGAACGACTCCGTCGGGAAACTTCTCCACTACACCATGGCCGGTGCGGCCGAGGGTGACATCACCAGCTTCACCCGAGAGACTGTTGTCGACCACGTCAGTGGAGACGAGACGGTCAATATCCGAGTTGGAGCGGCCATCGGCGCCGCCGACCGAATGGTGGTCGCCTTCGGTTTGGGAACCGATGCGGATGGCGCTACGGAGCAGGTGCTCAGCAAGGTGGTCGGGGGAGCGTGGATGCAGGAGTCGGCCGGCACCCAGCTGGGACACGACTTCTACTATCCCTTCGTTGCGCTCACCTCAACCGGCGCCATCTGCCTCCTGCCCGTCCAGGATGACTTTACTGGTATCGGGAATCCGAACATCTACCAGATCATTCGGTTCTTCAAGAACAGCGGCACGGGCTGGTCCGCAGAGAACATTGTCGATCACACATCTCATACGTTGGCAGCCGGTCGCGCCCGGCTCCTCGAGCAGAGTGACCTCTACGTCGACGCCAGCGACGGTGTCCACATTTTCTACAAGGAGTACTTGAGTGCGGATGAGGGACGATTGTCTTCCATCAAGCATCTGACCGGATCAATGGGATCCTGGACTACGCAGACCATCGATCCAGCGTTGCTCGACCTGAACTGGGTGAAGATGATCGAGGTCGGTGGAACCCGATATCTGGTAGGTACGAGCAACGAGCAGCTATACATCATGGATGAGACCGGCACCACGATTCGGGAGATTCCCGTTCCGGGCGACATGTCCGGCATCTACCCCTACGTGGCCACTCGCCAAGGCGGCACCTCCGACTCGGAGGAGTACCTGGACATCGTCCTCCTGAACGGTCGCAGTGGGGATTACCCCAACGCAGCGAACTACTACGTTCGGATCGACAAGTCGGAGATCACGTTCTAGGGTCAGCCGCCCAACCGCTCCACGGCCTCCTCGGCCTCCCGGACCCAGGTCAGCCCCGGGTCGGCGTTCTCCATCCGAGACAGGAATGTGCGGTAGGCTGCCAAGGCGTTCTCCGGCTCACCCACGGCCTCATACGACTGCCCAAGCCGGAACTTGGCCCACGAGCGCTGGTTGGTGCTGCGGGAAATACCTTCGAAGACGCCGATCGCCTCCCTCCAGCGCTCGGTTTTCCAGGCGAGGTCGCCCAACTCTCCCATGAGCTCACCACCGATCATCGAATGCAGGCCTTCTCTGAGCAGTTGGTAGGCGCCCTCCGGGTCTCCGCCCCTCGACAGTCGAAGACTCTCCAGGGTGACGCCGACATCGGCCACTATTGCTTCCACGTCGACGACTCCTGGTGGCGCCCGCCCAAAGAAGGATCGCAGCCCGGTGAGCACGCGATCCTTGGTCGCCTGGAAGGTGTCAAAATCTCCGAGAGCGGCCGCTGCGAAGGCGCGCGCAAAGCCTACCTCCAGATCGGGGCCTGAATCACCCTCGGGGAGGGACTCATAGGCGACTCGCACGTCCTCGAGGGAAGCGTCTCCCAGGTCGTGTTGGAGCAGGATCGTCGAGACGAGCTGGGCTTGGGCCGAGGCCGTCGACTCGGCGGCGAGCTGGTCCTGGAGCTCGGCGAAGCGACCCTGCTGGATGTAGAGGTTGGCCATGTCATCGCCCGGGCTGGGTCCATCGGGGACGGCCTCGAGCATCGGTCTCGCACGGTCGAGATCCTTGTCCATCATACCCAGGAGACTCTGGTCGAGGCGTACGACCTCAGAGGGGGCTATCTCACTCAGGTCTTTGACAGCGGCAGCCCGCTCCTCGGCGCTGCCGTGTAACAGATTCCACCGAAGTTGTAATCCCGCGTGTCGCTCAGGATCCGCCCCGGCCGCTTGATGGCCCTCCATCAGTGCCACGAACTTCTCGGCCTGTCCCTTGGCGCTGGCCCACTCGAGGGCGTGCACGTAATAGGGTCCAAAAGTGGGATCGAGCTCGACGGTCTTGTAGAGCGCCTCTTCCAGTTGCTCGTCAGTGACCCCGGTCGCGGTGCGCGTGTGGAGCGCGGCTTCGCCCACCAGGTACCATCCGTCCAGATCATCGGGGTACCGCGCGACATAGCGACGAAGCGTCTCGATCTCGTCGAAGACGGTTGACGACGCGATCGAGGCACCGATCGTGAGCAAGGTGGCCTCCCGAGCCGGTAGTCGATCACCGTATTGTCTGGCCATCTGCTTCGCGGCCCGTCCCTCCGGGTCACCGATGCCGTCCATCCAGCCGATGGTCTCGCCGAGTCGCCAGTGCGCGAGAGCGAAGGTCGAATCCTCTGCGATCGCGCGTTCGAGCGACTCCCGGGCCTCCGCGAACCGTGATCGGCGGAGGCCGCGTCGCCCTCGAGGTAGTGGCGGAGGGCGGGCACGGACCCGGTCAGGAGGCTCGCGAGGCGGAAGTTCTGGGCCGCCGAACCTTGCTCCGTGGCGTCGAGGAGAGATCGCATGACCTCGACGGTGAGTTCGTCCACCAGCTCGAGTACCTCGTCGGGCGATCCCTCGACCCGTCCTCCATCTCCCACCTGGGAGCCGTCTGCCAGGTCGTAAACCTGGGCGGTGAAGCGCACCTGGCCACCCACGGACACGCCGCTGCCCACCACCGCGTAGCGGGCGCCCGTGCCACCCGCCACACGGAGCGCGTCCACGAGCTCGGCGTCGGCGGTCTCACCGATCTCTCGGTTCCAACGGGCCAGAACCGTGCGGGCGTCGATGGCCCGGTAGTCGGACAGCCCGTCCAAATTGGCCGAGACCAGATCGACCATCCCCTCCCGGTAGACCTCCAGGTCGGGGCCGGTCACATGGAAGGGCAGGACAGCGATGCCGCTGGCCGCCAGTTCGGCACCGGCCTCCTGGGGGCCGATCAAGGACCCGCCCCCGCGAAGGATCACGAAGACACCGGCTGCCCCGAACAGGAGCGAGAGCGCCACCACGCCACCCATGATCGCGCGGCCCCAGGTCAGGTGCGGGAGCTTCCCAGCCTTGAGGCTGGCCAGGACGTCGGAGGGTGCGACCTGCCAATCCGTCGGGACCTCTCCCGCCTCTTCGGCCGCTGTGGTCTGCGGAAGCGATTGAACCCACGCGGTGGCCAGAACCACCACGAGACCGACCACCAACAGGAGCACGGCTACCGGGCCAACCCACTCGGGCAGGGCGAGCAAGCCGGTCGCCGTCTCGATGATCTGCAGGACAACCCAGGAAGCACCCAGATAGACCATGAAGACCTGTACGATTCTCGCGCCTCGAAGGCGGTCCCACAGTGAAGGGGTCGTCATGGGGACCAAGGTACGGTTGGGGGCTTGCCGTGCAAAAGGGGAAATTGGGACGTCAGAGCACCATCACCTTCTCCAACGCCTGCTCGACATCGTGGATCACGTCTCGCATGTCCTCGAGCCCAACGGATATTCGGATCAATCCCGGGGTGATACCAGCCGCCTGCCGTTCCTCCTCAGAGAGCTTGGCATGCGTCGTAGAGGACGGATGGCTGACAATCGAGCGGGTATCGCCGAGGTTGGCAGTCAAGGAACACATCTCGATCGAGTCCATGAACCGCTTTCCCTGCTCGAGTCCGCCATCGAGAGTGAAGGTGACCACCCCGCCGCCGGCCGACATCTGACGCTTGGCTATCTCATACTGTGGATGTGAAGGCAGGAAGGGGTAACGCACGGAGGCGGGCGTGGGGTGACTCTCGAGCCACCGCGCCAGTTCCATGGCATTCTGTGAGTGTTTCTCCATCCGGAGCTCGAGCGTCTCGACGCTCTTGGAGAGGACCCACGCATTGAACGGAGACAGGGCCGGTCCGGTGGCACGCGCAAAGTCGTAGATCTCCTGGATGAGATCTCCGGACCCCACCACCACACCGCCCATCACTCGCCCCTGGCCATCGATGTACTTGGTCGCCGAGTGGAGAGAGATGTGTGCACCGAGCTCGAGCGGACGCTGGAGGGCGGGTGTGGCGAAGCAGTTGTCCACCACCAGGATTACGTCCTTCTCCGCGGCGAGCCGTCCCAGGGGCTCGAGGTCGATCACGTCCACAGCGGGATTTGTGGGCGTCTCGAGGAACATGAGGCGCGTGTTGTCTTGGATGCCGGCCTGCCAGCCCTGATGGTCTGTCGCGTCTACATAGGTGTGGGTGATTCCAAACCTGGGCAGGATTTTGGTCAGAATCGTGTGGGTCGAGCCGAAGAGCGAGCGGCATGCCAGGACATGGTCACCGGCTGAGCAGAGGGCCCCCAGCGTCGCGAACACGGCGGCCATACCGGTGGCCGTGGAATGTCCGGCCTCGGCGCCTTCCATCAGGCGAATCTTCTCCGAGAGCTCGGCTACGTTGGGGTTCGTGAATCGGCTGTAGATGTTACGCTGGATATCGCCCGCAAACGCGGCGCGCATCTCCTCGCTGTCGTCGAAGACGAAACCCGACGTGAGGAACATCGGCACCGAATGCTCTCGGTGGGACGACACCTCGGCCTGAGTGCGGATTGCCTGGGTCTGACGCTTCCACTCTTTCATGGCAGATTCTCGGGAGACGTTGGTCGGAGAGGCACGATAGGACTCGAAAGGAGCGATTCAACAGCGTGGGGGCACACCCATCGGAGCTTCACCCATTGGAGGTTCACCCAGTCGTTGCCGAGCCGTGCCGAGGATCCTCTCCGCCGCCAGGGCCACTCCGAGCAGCATCTCGTCCCGCCCGCCCTGGGCCACGAGCTGAAGACCGACGGGCATACCGCTCTGGTCCAGCCCCACCGGGATCGTCACCGCGCACAGCCCGAGCATACTGACGGGGCCGGTGGGCTTGAGCGTCGCCGCGTTCGTCTCGACGTACCGGTCCGGATCGTCGAGATCCGAGACGACCGGGGGCGTAATGATGGCGGTCGGAAGCGCGAGAACGTCCGCTTTCTCGAACAGCGTGCCTGACCGGCTCGCCATCGCTTTCCGAGCGGCGATGGACTGGGAATACGTCTCGGAGTCCAGGCCGGGCGAGCCCTCTAGTCTTCGACCCACGATCGGATCGAGAATCTCCAGCCAGCCGGGAAGATCCCGCCGGAGAAACGCCAGGCACTCGGCTCCCGGGATGCCGCCGGTCATGTATAGATCACCTGATGCGTCGAGAAGGCTTCCGTCGGTTGTGGTTCTTTCCCAGCCGGACGAGACCAACTCGTCCAGGGCCTGATCGAGGACGGCCGCCAGGTCCACCTGACAGTCCGACCAGATGGCGCACCGTGGCACTGCCATTCGGATTCGGGCTGTATCTGTCTGTTCCAACTCCCCCAAGAACGCCTGCGGATTTCCCCATGCGGGATCGATGGCGCCGAAAAAGAATGCGCTGTCTTGGGCGGAGCGGGTGAGCCCTCCGACCGTGTCCAGGGTAGTGCTCAGGGGCACGACGCCCGTCACCGGCCATCGGCCGTATGTGATCCTATGACCCACGGTGCCCGTCATCGAGGCCGGGATACGTATCGAGCCGCCGGTGTCGGATCCGAGGGCCAAAAGGGCCGATCCGGCCCACAGGCTCACGCCGGCGCCACAGGATGATCCGCCCGGGATACGATGAGCTTGGTCGTCCCAAGGATTTCGGGGCGTGTCCCAGTGGGGGTTGATGCCCACCGCGCCGTAGGCGAGCTCGACGGTATGGGTCTTCCCCATGAAGACGGCACCCTGGTCGCGCAGGCGGCTCACCAACCATGCGTCGGTCTCCCACTCGGGCGGGAGGCGGCGAGCCGTTCCGGCGAAGATAGGCAGACCCTGGAGCCCGTAGAGATCCTTTACGGAGACGGGAATGCCGCAGAAAGGAGGCGGGTCCGCGCAGCGGGCGAGCCGTTCGTCCGCTCTTCGAGCCGCCTCCAGGGCGCCGTCGGCGTCGAAGTGTTTGTAGGCGTGATTGCTCGCATCGGTCGCCTCGTGTGCTCTGATCGCCTCCTCAGTCAGTTCGCAGGCGGAGAGGGCCTTTTCTCGGAGGGCCGCTGCCTGTCGTAGGAGGGACCCATGCAAAATGTCGGTCATGCGATGACCATACGGGGACGGGGATCAGAGAGCGAGCCAGTAGGGGGTGTTGTCCCAACGGTTGTCTTGCTTGCCGAGAATGTCGGGCCTACCGTCCTCCTCGTCCGTTCCCAGCGGCCGAAGCGCCTGCTTCATGACCAAAGGTGTCCATGACCAATCGGTACGACCGTCGTTCGTTTCTTCGTCGTGCAGCGGCTGCAAGTATCGTGGCGCCGACCCTGCCGATCTTCGGGTGCGTTCCCGAGGAGGCCGGACGATCCGAGGGTGATTCAGCTTCAAGCGGTCGTGCCATCACCCGACCCGTGCTCCTTCCATGGTCTTCGGACGCGGTGCACATCTTGGCACCGATGCCCGAGTTGCCCATCGCGTACGTTTCACGAGGAGTACAGCGCGTTTTCGTCGATCATGGGTCCCGCGTGGCGATCAACGTGATGTTGGCGGCCCATATATCCGTGAGCTCCGGACTGTGGCGGATCCCACTCCTGGGGGACGACCTACGGGTCCCGATCCCTGCCGACGACGCGGACCGTGAGTTCGAGGAGGTCGACATCGGAGAGTGGAGTCCGGAGTTGGCGCCCGTCGAAGGCGACTTTCGCATCCGGCGAGGCAGGCGTACCGACGTGACCGTCGACTTCGACTGTGCCCCGATGTCGGGCGGGGGAGGGTGGTACAGTGCCGGGCCGCTGGAGATCGTTCAGTGTCGGGCACCTGGCGATGAACCGTGCCTGGAGGCGTTCATGAGCGTTGGCGCTGCTGCTCGTTATTCCCGTAGATACTGCGCCGAGCCGGAGGGAGAGGTGCAGCTCGTCACCTGGGCCTGCCTGGATCCCTAGAGGGTGAGGATGTAGTACCCCAGCCCCAGCCCGGCCGCAGCAGCCAGCGTGGTCAACATCCCCGTCTTATAACGCAGCATTGCGACTCCGGCGCCGAGGGCGAGGATCACCGCGGCGACATCGACGGTCTGGAGCGTGGGCACGAGAAGCTTCAACGGCCAGTACGCGACGGTCGAGACCTCCGCGAACAGCGTGTGCAGCGAGAACCACACCGCGAGGTTCAGGATCACGCCTACGATGGCGGCCGTGATGGCCGTGAGGGCGCTCTGTAGGGTGGGTCGCCCCCGCAGATACTCCGCGAACGGCGCTCCTACGAAGATGAAGAGGAAGCAGGGGGCGAAGGTGACCCATGCGGTTACCACGGAGCCTAGGGCTCCGGCCGCGAGGGGTGAGAGCGGGCCCGGGTGCCGGTAGGCACCCATGAAGCCCACGAATTGAACGACCTGGATGAGGGGCCCCGGGGTGGTCTCTGCCATCCCCAACCCGTCGAGCATCTCACCCGGGGCCAGCCACTGATAGACCTCGACGGCCTGCTGCGCGATGTAGGCCAGCACCGCGTAGGCACCGCCGAAGGTGACTACGGCCGCCTTGCTGAAGAACACGCCCTCGGCGACGAAGGTGCTACCCGTGCCGAACACCAGGGCGAGCACGACGATCGGAGCGGCCCAGATCGCCAGCCATAACGCGGCGGTCCGGGCGGTAGCGGTGAGTGACGGCCAGTGCCTTGTCGCGGTCTGTGGGGGTGCGCCGGAGCGTCCGACCAAGAGACCCAACAGCGTCGCGGCCAGTATGATCAGCGGAAAGGGCACGGCGAAGAAGAAGATCGCGACGAAGGCGGCCGCAGCGATGCCCCAGTGCCCGGGCGTCTTCAGAGCGCGACTCCCGATGCGAACCAGAGCCGATACCACGACCGCCATTACCGCCGGCTTGAGCCCGTAGAAGAGCCCTGCGACGAGGGGTGCATCCCCCAGCTCGGCGTAAAGCACGCTCAACACGAAGATCGAGATGAAGCCGGGTAGGATGAACAGCGATCCCGCCACCAACCCCCCGCGCGCACCGTGGAGGAGCCATCCCAGGTACGTGGCAAGCTGCTGGGCTTCCGGTCCCGGGAGGAGCATGCAGTAGCTCATAGCGTGCAGAAACCGCTCCTCGCCCACCCACCGCCGTTCTTCCACCACCAGGCGGTGCATCACGGCGATCTGGCCGGCCGGTCCCCCGAAACTGAGGAGCGCGACACGAATCCAGGTGGGCAGGGCATCGCGTAACGAAACCGCCTGAACGTCGGTCGCGGGCAGCTCCATCAGCAGGTCGGTGTCCGAAAGTGTTCGTACAGATCGTCGAGGGTGGCGATCCCCCGCTCCAAGCGGGCTTCGTCGTCCTCATGCGCTCTGGTGATGCCGTTGATCAGTGAGGCCAGGCCCGGGGCCTCGGGACGCCCGAACTTGTCGTCCTTGCAGTCGATGTCGTGGATGATCTCCCCCAGAGCCACCAGGGCTGGCTCGTTCAGGTCGAACTCGGCCTGAAGGGTCTCGAACGTGCATGCCTCACCGACGTGGGTGTATTCCCCCTCGAACATGTCGAATCGCAGCTCGCCCTCCTCCGCGTCGTAGCCCCTGGCCGTCACGAACTTGAACCGTGCCGCACCATCGATGAACCTCTGGATGAGCCAGGCGCTGGCGATCCGATCGACCTTGATTCCGCGGCGGGTCACCCACGTTCGGCCGATATGCCGCCCCGACCCCGGGGCAGTCCCTTGTTCCGTGGCGCCCCAGGGCACGGATCGCACCGCCTCCTTCAGACACATCACGGCTCTGCGCGCCTCCGACTGGCCCGGTGCGGCGAAGAAGTCGGTGGCGACCAGATCGGCGAGCCGATTCTCGATCTTGCCCGTCTTCGCTCGAAGCGAGGCAAGTGACCCATCATCACGTTCGCCGTCGCTCACAGTGTGGAGCAGGCCGACCGCGGACTCGGTAACGTCGCGGTAGTCGGCCTCCCGAGCCTCTCGGAACTGCGCCGCAAGGCGTTCGTCCGTCGCACGGTTGAGAAACGTGGCCTCGCAGATCGTCACCTCACCCCCCTCGCTCTCGATCTCCTGACGCAACCACTGGAAGTCCTCCAGGGCGTCGTCTCCGTTGGGGAGCACGTAGACAGAGGCCTTCAACGGCACGGCCCCGATCCGAACGAGTCGCCGCCGCACCTTCACACGGAAGTATGCGGGTGTCGGGGGAATGTGGTGGGTGAGTAGGAGCCACGGGGGATCACTGGGCCGTTCGTCGGGGATACCGCACTCGATCGCTGCCTTATCTTGTGATACACTTGAATCATCCATATCACAATTGTATCATTATGGATCGAAGACTTCAAGATGAAGTCGAGTCCGTATCAGGCGGCGAGATCGTTCGGCGGTGCCGTAAGGGCTCTTGTTTCCGTGAGGGTACGAGGGCATCTGGTGGAGCGAGCGACTTTGATTCTGACAGAAGGCGATGTCGAGGCACTGCTGAGCCTCGAGGAGTGCATTGCCGCGGTGGAAGGCGCGTTTGGACTCTTGGGGCGGGGAGAGGTGGCACCCCCTGAGATTCTGGGAGTCCACGTGGCGGGCGGCGGTTTCCACATCAAGGCCGCTTCCCTCGAGCGAGAGCGGAAATACTTCGCGGCCAAGACCAACGCGAACTTTCCGCCGAACCCCGAACGCTTCGGCCTGCCGTCCATTCAGGGCGTCATCGCGCTCTTCGACGCCTGTTGCGGCCTGCCGCTCGCGATAATGGACTCGATTCTCATCACCGAGCTCCGCACGGCGGCGGCTTCGGCGGTGGCGGTAGCCCACCTGTCGCGGCCCGAGAGCAGCGTCCTCACCATCGTGGGGTGTGGGGTCCAGGGCATGAGCCACCTCCGAGCATTGTCACTTGTGCGGGACCTGAAGCGCGTCCAAGTCGTGGACTTGGATCCCGCGAGGGCACGCCTCTTCGCCACCGATATGGGGGCCGAGCTCGGACTTAAGGTAGACGTCGCTACCGACCTGAGAGCGGCTACGTTGGAGAGCGACATCGTGGTCACCTGCACCCCGTCACTCCGACCGATCATCGGCCTCGACGACATCGGGCCGGGCACGACCATAGCGGCCGTGGGAGCGGACAATCCGGAGAAGCACGAGATCTTTCCCGACCTCCTCGCGGCCTCGAAGGTGGTCGTGGATTCCCTCGACCAGTGCGTCGAGATAGGTGACCTACACCATGCGATGGCTGCGAGCCTGATGGACCGTGGGGATGTGCACGCGGAGCTTGGCGAGGTCGTGGCGGGACTCAGTGCGGGTCGCGAGTCGCCTGACGAGATCATCGTGTTCGACAGCACCGGGACGGCGTTGCAGGACGTGGCGTCTTCCGCCCTGGTCTACGAAAGGGCGCTGGAGTCGAACAGGGGACTCTCCCTCCAGCTGTCGGAGTGAGTGCCTGGCGGGCGGCCGGGACCGGTACCGGGACCAGGCCGGCCAGGAGCCCGGCCGGAGTGCTAGTACACGGGCGCACGAGTTGCATGGCGGCCGGTTTCGCCGTAGGACGTTGGGCACGGGGTCGGGAGAGCATCCCATCCCGGCCTGACGAATCGAGACTGGGGGTGCCCCGTGGCGGACTTCAGCAGAGGGCTTCGCTGGCGCGCAGCGTGGATGGTCGTCGGGCTCGCTCTGCTCATCATGTGGTACGTGGCCATCAGCGGCCGTGGCTACGTGGTGCGGATCGACTTCACGTTCGCGATGGCCGATGCGATTGGAGCCGAGGTCGTGATCGACGGCGAGGTCGTGGATACGCTGCACATGCTACGGCGTCAGCCCATCAACGGACTGCGCGTGGAAAAGGGTGAGCACGTCGTTGAGCTTCGATCTGAGAACTGCGAGGGCCGCCCCTTAGACGTGGTCCCGGGTGAGCACGAGAGGTCCGTGTCGCTCTTCGTGCACCTCATCGAGCAGACGGTGGACAACCGGTTTGTGTGTACGCTGGCGCTGAGGCGCTAGGTCGTCTGTGGTGGAGGGAGGTGCTTCGGGTCAGGTCCCTGATGTCAGATCAGGCTTCCGCTTCGTTGTGCGACCGGTAGTAGCGCCTGGCAAAGTAGATCGCGACGCCGACAGCGGCCAAACCCAGGGAGATCTTGAGACCGAGGGCGAGTATCCCCAGGAGCCATGCTGCCACGGGCTCCATGATGATCTTGAGAATCTCCAGCAAGATCAGACCCGCGAGTCCCGTAAGCGCGACCGGCGCTAGAGCTCTCATCCGTTCGTCCTCCAGTAATACTCTTCAAGCCCAGCCCGCGACGAGAGTCGTCCGGACGTGTCGTGCCCTACGGACAACACCGAGCATCGGTTTCATATACGGTATAGTGCCGCAACTTCCGACCAGGCACGGTTCAGGGCCATCGACTAGGGTTCTACCTAGAACCGATACGTATAGTTCGCCTTGACGCTCGCGCCGCGTGAGAGGGTCATGAACTCGCCGTCCTCGTCGAAGAGCCCGTTCCCAAGGTTCTGCCAGTTCTGGGTAAAGACCAGGAAGACCTCGTTTCCCGGAGTAATGATCCACCGGGTCCGCATGAAGAGCCCTATCACCTCAGAGACGTCATCGTACTGGATATTGCCCGTGATGTTCGCCAGAGGAGTGATGTTCCACTCGCCTTCGATCCGGAATAGGTTTGCGTCGAAGGATCCCTGAGGCAGGGTGACGTTGTTGGTTTCCACGTCGGCCGCGAGGAGGACTCCCGGCGACGGCCGCAGCTCCAGGCCGACCTCGAATTGCGTTCGGTCGCCACTCCAGAATCCGCCTCGGCGGACCTCGATATTGGCCGATACGACGCGGCGATTCGCCGTTCGAGCCATGACGGACAATTCCCAATTGGTGTATTCGCCCTCCTCGATGAAAATGCCATCACCGATTTCGAATTCTTCATCGAGGTACTCGAACTGGCGCTCGAGGTTGAGGTCGAAGTTGTCCTGACTCTCCAGGTCGATTCCGAGGATCTTGAATTGCCACTGCTGCTCTTCGTCGATGCCGGTGTCGATGCCTTCGAGGTGCCGGAATTGCACCGAGAAATCGAATCGGCGAATCCAGTCGATGTCGGGCCGGGGCCGCCAGCCGATCCGGGGTTCGACCCGGCGGAAGCCGTTACGGGTGACGAAGCCCACTGCGGGGTCGTAGTCGTCTCCGAACTCACGGTACGATACGTGTCCCGACCAGACGTCGTTCGGATAGTTGACCCGAATTCCACGCGCGGACAGATCCGAGGTCGAACGCTCGACGTCCGGGTCCGGGTTGGAGTTCCAGGCGGCAAAGGCCTGGAAGGTGAAATTCTTGTCGCCGAAGAGTCGAGCCGTGGTGTAGTAGAGGTCGGCCCCTACGGTGTGACGGTCTTCGGGGGCCAGCGTGGTCGGATTCTCGGGGTCGGCACCCGTAGATCGACGAGTGTAGATGGCGCCGATGGTCGACTGCTCGAAGATGCCCCGCTTGACGCGGGCCACGGTGAAGTTCTCTCCGGCGAACGTTCCGCCATCCACATCGGCGGACTCGAGTTCGCCGGTGTTGACCTGGAAAAACCCCAGCTCGTATCGACCGACCTGGCCTCCGAGCCGGGCGGCATAGTTGATAGGGATCTGTTCCCCCTCGAGGAGCCCGATGCGCCGGCTGAAGTAGGGCTCGGCACCGTTGCTGGGTGCAAAGTTGTAGACCCCTGACCCCTCGAGAAAAAAGTCGCGCTGCTCCGGAAAGCGAAGAGGAAAACGCGTCAGGTTGAGGCGTCGCTGATCCACCTCGGCCTCGGCGAAGTCGGTATTCACGCTCACTCCGGCTCGAAGGCTCGGAGTGACGTTGTAATTGACGTCGAGACCGATGTCGCTCGGATACGTGGTCGGATCGGCTTCACTGGGCACGTTCTTCCAGTTCGTCACCGCGTACGGTACCGCCTCGATTCCTATGCCTTGGGATATCCCCACGAGACCGGTCAACCTGCCGGCATGTACGGGTTGACGGAGGCTTTGGTTGCGCCGGTACCCCCGCCAGAGAATCTCCTCGTTCTTCCGCCGGATGGTGCGCTGGAAGTTGATCCCCCAGGTGTCGGAGGTCTCGTCGAAGTTGAGGGTGCGAAAGGGAATCTGGATCTCGATCGACCAGCCGTCGGCCAGGATCGACGTTTGCACTCGCCAGATACCGTCCCACGCCCTACCACTTTGGCCGCCGCCACCACCGCCGCCACCACCACGACCCCCGCCGCCGCCCGAGATCAGGGCGTCGCTCATCACTCCGGTGGCTGTGGTCTCGAAGAAGTAGCCGGTACGACCGTCCTGAAACGTGTCGATAATCCACATGAAGCGGTCGTCTGCACTCAGGAATCCGTCACGCCGCTTCTGGAACGCCAGAATCCCATTCGGATCGTCATAGAGCATGGCTCCGATGTAGATCGCGTCGTCATCGTAGACGACGCGGATTTCGGTGCGTTCCGACGGCGTTCCTCCTTCGATGGGCTCTTGCGTCGTGAAGTCCGTGATGGGGATGGCTCGCTGCCACGCGTCGTCGTCGAGACGTCCGTCCAGGTCGATGTCTTCGTCGTTTCCGAGCCGCAGTGCGATGAGGTCGACGGCCTGGCCGTCGCTGCTTCCACCGACGGGTGTCTGGGCACCGACCGTTTGGGCTACGAGGGGGTGGCCGAGGACGAGAATTGCCGCGACGAGGGTTGTCTCTCGTATCAGGGATCGGACAAGGCTCGGTGCCATGTATCGGCTCTCGAATCTGAAAGGGGGCTCACAAACTGGACAAACGGAAGGGTACGTACCACCCACGATAGACACGTGTGGTCGGCCAGGTGTTGGAGTCTGGCCGACCACGCGTCCGAGAGAGGAGCCGGAATGAGGTCTAACGCTGCCCGCAGTACTTCTTCAGCAGCGCTCTAGTCGCCTCTCAGTGCGTCCATGGGATCGAGGGCAGCCGCCCTTCGGGCCGGCAGATAGTTGGCGAGCGCGGCCACCGCCAACAGCAGTGCGGTCACTCCGATGTAGACCGCCGGATCGGTCGCACTGACGCCCACCAGGATACCCGAGACCAGGCCTCCGCCGGCCCAGGACAGGACCAAGCCAAGCACCACGCCGACTACCACGAGGGACATTCCTTGCCTGATGATCTGGCGCAGGACCTGCTGGCTCTGTGCCCCCATGGCCATCCGAATGCTGATCTCTTGGGTTCGCTGTCCGACACTGTACGAGATGACGCCGTAGATCCCGGCGATCGACAGGAGCAGTGCCACGGTCGAAAAGGCCCCGATCAGCCACGATGTCGCCCGCCGGGTCCAGAGAGCCGCATCGAGCTGCTCGGTCATGGTTTGCACGTTGTAGACCGGGAGCTCGACGTCCACCCGCGCGGTCATGGCGCGCACCGCCGACACGATCGTGCCTGTTTCACCGCGCGTCCGCAGTGCTACTGCGAAGCCGCTCCTCGGGGACTGGACCAGCGGCTGGTAGACGCCCGGCCGCATCTCCTCATCGACCCCGTAGTGTTTCACGTCGCGGGTCACGCCGACCACGGTCAGCCAGGTTGCGTCGTCGGCGGGCGCGTCGGTTCCGGGCGTTACCCGAGCCCCGATCGGGTCACTCAAGTGCGAGAGGTGTGTCCGGACGAACGTCTCGTTGACGATGAGCACGTGGTTGCCCTCTTCGCGACCGTCGAACGAATTGAAGGGACGCCCAGCAACCAACTCGACGTCGAGCGTCTCGAGGTAGCCCGGTGTCACCACGCGGTTCAGAACCACCGGGTTCGCCTCGTCTTCGGCCCGAGGTGGTGCCCCTTCGGCCTGGAAGAACCAGCCCCAGTGACCCCCGAGAGGAAGGTCGTTGGCGACCGCGGCCGACTCGACTCCGGGAATGGCGTCCAGTCGCGTGAGGTAGTCATCGACGAATGCCAGCCTGGCCTCGTCGTCGCCATATCGAGTCGACGGCAAGGCAAGACTGTACGAGACGAGGCCATCCGCTCGAAAGCCGGGGTCGACCCGTCCCAAGCGGTTGACGTCGAGCATGCTCAGGCCGCCCACGACGAGCAGGGCCAGGGCGAGTGCGACTACGCCGGTCACGAGGAAGCTCATTCCTCGTCGGCGCTTCGCGGTGGCGGTGGACCGAGTAGTGCTCCATGCCGCACCACGGTTGCGCGATGCCTCCAGAGCGGGAGCGAGCCCGAACAGGAGGGCTGCTCCAACCGTAACGGCAAGTGTGAACACGAGAAAGCGGAGGTCGAGATCGAAACTGATCCAACGAGGGAACTGGTCGACCATCGGTCCCACGAGCGCCTTCGATCCCCAAATCCCCAGCGCCGATCCGGTCACGGCCCCCACCGCAGCGAGCACGAAACTCTCTGTTAGCAATTGCCGAACGATCCGCAGTTGCGGAGCCCCCATCGCGAGCCGCACTGCCATCTCGGGCCCACGCGCCATCGATCGGGCCGTCATGAGGCCAGCGATGTTCGCGCAGGCGATAAGCAAGACGATGCCCACCGCCCCGAGCAGGAAACCGGAGCCGAGGCGATAGTCGCCCAAGTAGCGATCCCTGAGCGAGCTCACCACGGGGAACGAGATCTCGTTGACTTCGAATTGGTCGACCAGACCTTTGTGAATCGCAAGAAGCTCGGCGCGGGCCGATTCGACTGATGCGTCCGGCTTCAGCCGCCCGATGCCGCTGAGGCCCCAACCGTCGCAATCCGTCTCCGACTCCTGAAGCGGAAGCCAGACGTCGACGCCGGCAAAGAAGCTTGCCTCGGGAGGTAGCACGCCGATGATCTCGACCGGGGATCCACTCAATGAGACCGTGCTACCAAGGATGCTGGGGTCCGCTCCGAATGGCTGCTCCCAGAACCCCTGGGACAGGAGCATTGTCCTGGGTCCGTCGGGCTGATCCTCCTCCGGGCCGAAGAAACGACCGAGCACGGGCCGTATGCGCAGCACGTCGTCCATGGTGTGTGCGGAGGCGAGATAGTTTACTCGCTGGGCCGAGCCCTCCATCACGAGGTTGCCACCGCCGTAGCTGTAGACGGCCATCGACTGAAACGTGCTGTTGTTGTCCCGCCACGCAGCGAAGTCGCGGTACGCGATCATCAGGAACTCGAGATCCCACTGCGGAGCCGCCTCGTTGAGGTCGACGAGTTGTGCGGAGTCCTCGAACGGCAGGGGTCGCAGGAAGAGGCCGTTGAAGACCCTGAACATGGCGGTGTTGCCGGCGATGCCGAGCGTCATCAACACGACCACCATGAGTCCGTACAACGGTTGTCGCACGAGTTGGCGGACCGCATAGCGGATGTCTCCAATGAGTACGGACATGTGTTCTCCAAGGCTCTTGGTTACAGTGGACGCGATCGCGTCACGAGACAGGGAGAACCACTCGCCGAGCGCTTGCTGCCCGGTATCCCACGCAAGGGACACCCAGAAGCGCAGCCCCAACCTCCCCCTCACCTCCTCCCACTCGGCGCACATGTCCCGGAAGAGTCGCTCCATCTCCCCACCCCGCGACTCGCGGAACTCACGGGGGAAGAGGTGCAGCAGCACCCGGTAAGCGCGCAGTCGGCGCGGAACCGACACGTCAGGTCCCGGCACGCCGTGCGGCCGCGGCCCAACGGGCGAGCATCTCTGCCTCGTCCTCGAGCCGAAGCCGTCCTTCTTGAGTGAGCCGGTAGTATTGCCGGCGCTCATCCTCGGGTTCCTCCACCGGAGCCTCCGCCCGAAGCAGCAGACCGCCCTCCTCGAGCTTGGCCAACGATCGATAGAGCATGGCCGGCCACAGCCGCAGGTGTCCGTCCGTCTGCTCCAGGACCGCCCGCTGAATCCCATAGCCGTGCCGGTCCTGTCCCGCGAGGGCCAGAAGAATCTGAAACCACTGTGGCTTGAGCGGCCGCGCAATCATGAGGGCTCCCAGAGAATGATATCAAATAGTATTGGTATCGAACAGTATCAATATGGATGGCTCGCGGCAAGGAGGACCGACCCGGCCTCCTTGTGTCCCATGCTCGGGCCGAGACACCTTAGGTGCACACTCCCCTCCCCGAGCCGGCAGGACTCCGCCATGGTCACCTTCACGCTGAATGGGCAGGCCCAGGAGGTCGACGTTTCGGAAGACACGCCGCTCCTGTGGGTCATCCGCGACACGATCAAACTGACCGGCACCAAGTTCGGTTGTGGGATGGGTCTGTGCGGGGCATGCACGGTCCACCTCGACGGTATCCCGACCCGCTCCTGCACCACGCCGATCGGCGCGGTCCAGGGAGCTGTTGTGACGACCATAGAAGGCCTCTCGCCGAGCGGGTCGCACCCGGTCCAGCAGGCGTGGATTGAGGAGCAGGTGCCCCAGTGCGGTTATTGCCAGTCGGGTCAGATCATGTCCGCTGTGGGTCTGCTCGCCGAGGTGGACGAGCCTACCGATGAGGACATCGACCGGGCCATGACGGGCAACGTGTGCCGTTGCGGGGCGTACAACGCTATCCGGCGGGCGATCCACAGGGCGGCCGAGCTGTCTCGGGAGATCGTTCTGATGGCCGACGGTGACGGGCAAGGAGGCGAGCGATGAGCGTCTCGCGGCGGACCTTCATCAAGGTGGGTGCGGTAGGCGGCGTCGGACTCTCGCTCGGCATCTACTTCAAAGTGCAGTCTGGCCCGGGCTTGCCGCCCACCGACGCTGCCTTCGCGCCGAACGCTTGGTTACGCATCGAGACCGACGGCACGATCACCTTCGTGATCGGGAAGTCGGAGATGGGACAGGGCATCACAACGGCCCTTCCACAGCTCCTTGCGGAGGAACTCGAGGTCTCTCTGGAGAGCGTATCCTCGAGTTTGCACCGGCCCATCCGGCGTACGGCGATCCGACCATGGGGATGCAGGTGACCGGGGGGAGTACGAGCGTGTCTACTGGGTGGGAGCCCCTTCGGGAGGCGGGCGCCACCGTGCGCTGGCTCCTGCGCGAAGCCGCCGCCCGCCGCTGGGGTGTGGCCGCCGACCAGGTGCGAATGTTCGACGGGACGGCCATCCACACGGACGGATCGATCCTCACGTACGGCGAGTTGGCTACCGAGGCTGCGACCATCTCCGTCCCGGAGACGGTCGAGCTCAAGGATCCGGCGGACTTCCGCCTGATCGGCACGTCACCGAACCGTTTGGACATTCCCGCGAAAACCAGGGGCGAGGCGACCTTCGGAGTGGATGCGGGCCCCTCGGACGCCCGGGTCGCGGTCGTGGCCCGTTCGCCGGTGTTCGGAGGCTCAGTCGTGTCCTATGACCCGGCGCCTGCTTTGGCGGTCGATGGTGTCCACGAAGTGGTGGACATCGAGAGTGGAGTGGCCGTGGTGGCTGAGGGCTATTGGCCGGCCAAGAAGGGGCGTGACGCTCTCGAGATCGTCTGGGATGAGGGTCCGGGGGCCGAAATCGATGACGCAGAGATCGCGCGGCGTTTTCGCGAGGCCGTCGAGGCGGGCGGGAAGGCCGCACGCGACGATGGAGACGTGGATGTGGCCCTCGGGCAGCCGGGAACGAGCGTGACCGCCGAGTACTCGCTGCCCTATCTGGCTCACGCCACCATGGAGCCGATGAACTGCACGGCGGTCGTCGCGGATGGACGGTGCACCGTGTGGGCGCCGACACAATTGCAGGATGCTCCGGCGCTGATCGGGGGGGGCTCTCGCCAGGCTGCGGCCAAGGCCGCTGGCGTCGAGGAGGACGCGGTGGAAGTCTACACGACCTTCCTTGGTGGTGGCTTCGGCCGGAGGGCCGAGTTGGACTTCGTCCGCGAGGCAGCGGAGTTGGCCTCGAAGGTGGACGGCCCCGTCAGGGTCGTATGGTCCCGCGAGGACGACATTCAGCACGATTTCTACCGGCCCGCGTCCTATCATGAACTCGAAGCCGTGCTCGACGAGGGGGGGCGTCCCGTAGGGTGGCGACACGAGATCGCGACGCAGTCGATCATGGCACGATTACTCCCTGGCTGGATGCCCAAGTTCGTGGCTAGCTGGGCCGGACTCATGCCTGACGGTGTGGACCCCACGGCCGTCGAGGCGGCGGGCAACCACCCCTATCATGTTCCCAATGTTCGCGTCACCTGGTCCAACGTCGAACTCCCGGTCCCCACCGGCTTCTGGCGCTCGGTGGGCAACTCACAGAACGGATTTGTGGTGGAGTCCTTCGTGGACGAGCTGGCCCACGCGGCGGGGCAGGATCCGTATCAGTACCGGCGGACGCTCCTGACGGACCATCCGCGGCACCGGGCCGTGCTGGACGCGGTGGCCGAAGCCTCGGCGTGGGACACATACCCTCCCGAGGGGCGAGCTCGGGGTATTTCCGTGGTGGAGTCCTTTGGCTCGTTCGTGGCGGAGGTGGCAGAGGTTTCCGTGGACAACGGCAAGCTGCGAGTCCACAAGCTCTGGTGTGCGGTCGACTGCGGCGTGGTAGTGAACCCCGCCATCGTACGAGCGCAGATGGAGAGCGCCATGGTGTACGGACTCACGGCGGCGCTCTACGGCCGCGTGAGCATCCAGGGGGGGCGGGTCGCCGAGAGCAACTTCCACGACTACCCCATGTTGAGGATGAACGAGGCACCCGAGGTGGAGGTGGTCCTGGCGCCCAGCGGCGATCCGCCGGGTGGCGTCGGTGAGCCGGGCCTGCCGCCTGTCGCGCCGGCGGTCACGCACGCCCTCTTCGCGCTCACGGGTCAGCGCGTCAGGGAGCTGCCGATCCAGTTGGACTGAACGCGGCAGGGGTTGTCTGCCGCGGCGCTCAGGCGTTGCGTACCGCCCTCTTCACCAGGTTCTCCATGAGCGGGATCTTGAAGTGGTTGTGGTTCAGGGGCTCGGCTCCTCGGATGGCGAGCGCGCCGGCCAGCTCCGCCGTCTCCTCGTTTTGGGCACGACCCGTGATCAGCTCCTCCACGTCCTCGAGGCGGCGCGGGATGGTCTCCACTCCGCCACAGGCGATTCGAGCGCCTTCAATGCGGTCGCCCTGGACCCTCAGCGCCGCCGCCACGTTCACGAGGGGGAAGTCCCAGGCGCCGCGATCAGCGACCTTCTCGAAGTAGAAGCTCGCGTCCGCCCACGTGTCGGGAATGCGGATCTGCGTCAGGAGATCGTCGGGCTGGAGCACGGTCATCCTCGTGATGTCGACAGAAGGCTTCATGAAGAAGTCCTCGGCCGCCACCACTCGTTCGCCGGATGAATTCCGGATGACCATCGAGGCGTCCAGGGCCACCAGAGCGGGTGCCGGGTCGGAGGGAGTCACCGCGACGCAGCGGCTGGCACCGAACAGGCTGTGTTCGCGGTTCAGCCCCACCGGCGTGTTGGCGTAGCAAGTGTTACCACCGGCCCGATAACACGAGAGCCCGTAGCGGTAGTACCAGCAGCGGGTGTCCTGGCAGAGGTTGCCACCCAGTGTGCCGGTGTTACGAATCTGTGGGCTCGCCACCCCCAACGCAGCCTCCGCGAGCAGTCCATAACGCTCTTGGATGACCGGATGGCGCTCGATTGTGGTCAGAGTCGTCATGGCTCCGATTTCGATCCCGTCTGATGTCTCCCGGATGCCGTCGAGCCCTGGGATGCCCGCCAGGTCGATGACCGCCGAAGGTTGCTTGCCTCGATCCTTGAACCAGCCGAGGCTGTCGTGTCCACCGGCGATCGTCCAACAGTCGTCTCCGAAGCGCTCGAGGAGGTCGAACGCGTTGTCCAGGTCCGCCGGCTGAAACAGCTCGAAATGCGACATCATGTCCTTCAACATGGGCGGCTCCTCACGGCGTGTTGACTTGCAGAGGTGAATGCGATTGCGGCCTAGCGGTCGCGGCGTTCACGATCATGTCCGGCACCACCGGCGTCCGATTGAAGTAGTGACCGCCCAGCGCGTCGGAGATGGCGCACAACAGGGCAGCGGCGGCACATCCCATGACCGGTTCTCCAATTCCCTTGGACCCGACGGGGTTCTGGGGGTCAGCAATGTTCACGGCTGCCCAGCCCATCTCGAGCGGCACATCCAGATAGGTCGGCGGCTTGGTCTGATGTAGACCCACCGTGCCCGGCAGGCCGTAGTGGGGGTCGTAGAGGTGGCGCTCGAGTGAGGCCATCCCGAAGCCCTGCACGGCGCCTCCCTTGATCTGCGTGGCCAGCCCCTGCGGATGGAGCACCGTCCCGCAGTCCGCCACGCCCACGTAGTCGAGGATCTCGAACTGCCCCGTTTCGACATCGAGCTCGATCCGGACGAAGCCCGCCGCCAAGGCGGGAACGGTCCCGTTGCGCTCGAGGTTGTCTTTGGCCACGCCGATCAGCCCGCTGCCGGCGAGTCCTGCAACGGCGGACTTGGTCATTTGGTTGAGATCGTCGGGGACTTCCTGTCCACTGAACTTGCCGCCCAGCTCGACGGCCCGGCGTGCCGCATCAGCGTAGCTGAGGCGCCGCGACGGATTGGTTCTCGCGAACACGGTCTCGTTGCCGATCTCGTAGTCGCTCGGCGAGCCGCCCAAATCCATCGCGGCGATCTCCTTGAGCTTTTGTACCGCGTCCATGGCGGCGACGTAGTTGGTCCGGGTCATCGTGAACGACGTGTTGCTGCCGAACTGAGCCAGATTCCATGGCAGACCCCGGCTCGAGTCGCCACGGTGAATCTCACAGTTCTCCCACGGCACATCGAGCACCTCGGCGGCGACCCGCGACGTGCTCGCATAAGAAAACGTTCCGAGGTTACCGACGCCCGTATGGATATGCAGCGTGCCGTCTGATGTGATCCGTACCAGACCGTCATAGCCGCTTGATCCCGCGGAGTGGTAGGCCTGGCCGACGCCGACCCCGATCACCTTCGAGCCGCGACGCTGGCCGCTCTGGGCCTTCTTGCCCGCCCAGTCGAACTGTTGAGCTCCGATGTCCAAGGCCTCGCGCAGATACGCGCTCGTGACCGTACCTTGGTTTGGGCCGTGGCGTGTGTCGTTGTCGGGGGCATTAATCCGGCGGATATCCACCTGATCGATCCCCAACTCACGCGCTGCCTTGTCGAGTATCGGCTCGACGGCCGTCGCGATTTGGTTTTGCCCCGGACCGCGCTGTGCGCCGGTGGCAGGCGTATTGGTCAGGACCGGCATCCCCCGGAACCGCATGGCCGGGGGCGTATAGACCAGGGACACGGCACCGCTGGCGGCGTTCCAGTCCCCACCGCCCGAGTTGGGACCGTTCTCCTGGACGATGTACAGGTCGACCGCCGTGAGCCGCCCGTCGGTCCGGAACCCCATCTTGATGCGGCCCTGGAAGCCGGGACGCGCGGAGCCGATGAAGTTCTCCTCGGCGCGGCTGATGCGCATGAGAACGGGCCGCCCCGTCTTCTTGGCCATATAGGCCGGCACGGCCATGATGGGGTAGGCGCCACCCTTAGAGCCGAATCCACCACCGCAGAATTCGGCGATGTAGACCAGATCATCGGGCTCGATCTCGAGATATCTCGCGAGACCGGGCACGATGTAGCTCTGGCTCTGGGTCGATCCGTAGAGGTAACACTTCCCGTTCTGCCAGTACGACATGGCACTCCGGGGCTCCATGGAGTGGTGCGACGTGTTCGCCGTGACGAAAGTCTCGTCGAGCACCAGGGCCGCTTCGGCGAACCCCACCTCCACGTCACCGTACGACCACTCGGCAAGTGGCTCTCCCATGGGCAACTGGCCTTCGCCCGCCTCTGCGAAGTCCGCGGCCGTCCACTTGTGCTCCTGGACGCCCTCGCCGCGGACCGCGGTATTGCCGTCGGTTCGGGCGTTCGGTCCGTCGGGGCGTAGACTGTCCAGCGGATCGACACAGAACGGCAGCGGCTCGATATCCAGCTTGATGGCGGCGATTGCGTTCTGCGCCGTGGTCTCGTCCACTGCGGCCACCGCCAGGATCGGTTCACCTACGTAGTGGGGCTCGTTGGTCAGGATGGGGTTGCCAGGTGCGGGGATCTCGGGGACGTCGTCGGCGGTCAGAATGGCGACGACGCCCCCCATGCTCAGTGCTTCGGATGCATCGATACCGCGCACGCGGCCGTGAGGCATGGGACTCGTGAGGAGCCGGCAGTGAAGCATACCATCGGCCCGGATATCTTCTGCGTACTTCGCCCGTCCCGTTACTTTGGCTCGGAGATCAGGAGGCGTAAAGTTCTCACCGATGAGTGCCATGTCAGACCTCCTGCGCCGCGCGCATGACCCCGTTCAGGTAGTGATCGTAGGCACCGCATCGGCAGATGTTGCCGGCCATCCCCTGCCGTGCCTCCTCACGGGTCGGATTCGGATTCGCCCTCAGGAGCCCCACCGCCGCCATCACCTGTCCCGGCGTGCAGAACCCGCACTGGGGAGCCAGCTCGTCGATGAAGGCCTGTTGAACGGGGTGCAGCTCGCCCGAAGGGCTCTCGAGCCCCTCTACCGTGGTGATCTCTCGTCCTCGCACCCGGTGCGTGAGCGTGGAGCAGGAGTAGTGCGTGACGTCGTCGATGAGCACCGTACAGGCGCCACACTCCGCCCGGTCACACCCGAGCTTGGTTCCCGTGAGCCCGAGCTTGTAGCGCAGCGTCATGGCGAGCGTCTCATTGGGGAGCACGTCTACACGACGGATCTGCCCGTTTACGTAAAGTGAGATGAGGCGTTCGGCCGCGCCGCTCTGAAGAGCCGGTCTGGGACTGGCGTTGGCCAGATACGGCACGCCCGATACGGCCACCCCGGAAGCGATGACTCCCTTGATGAAGCTCCGTCGAGACATACCGGAGCGGCCTGCGAGCCATTCGACTACCTCGCCGGCCTCGCCGAACTCGCTCTGTGGGGGTGGCGGGATCACATCAGGCCCTGAGGGGCCCGCGTGGTCGGAGGGATTCCTCTCGGTCATGTGTGCTGCTCCGTCTGGGGCTACAGAACCAATCGTATGCGTGGGGGCGCAGGCAAGCAACAAGTCCATGAGGACAGGCGGCGGCCGCCACGGTGGGACGGGCATGCTTCAGGCCTGGACGAAAGAGATGTCCCGTGCTCTTAGTTGCACAAATTGTACAAACTTTACAAATTGTTCCAACCTTCTGATCGGTGGGGCCGTCCAATCAGGTTGGAGAGGACAAATCATGAAACAGATCACCACAGCCGAGGCACGAAAGCACCTCGCGGAGCTGCTCAATCGGGCCGCGTACGCCAAGGAGCGTTTCGTTGTCACTCGACACGGTAAAGAACTGGTGGCGATCGTGCCGCTCGAGGAGGTCACACTCCTCGATCGGCTCCGGGCGTTGCTAGCCGCAAAGGACTTCGAGGCAGCGATCCAGGAGATGGAAGATTCCGGGACGCGGAATTGGGACGAGGTCCGGCGTGAGCTCGATCTGTAGCGTCTTGCCGGAGTCTACCTGATGACCGAGCGATGGCACGTCGACCTCACCGGGGCCGCTGTCAGCGCGCTACGCGCGCTGCCGCGTCAGGAACAGACGAGGGTAGCTGCCCGCATCGAGCACCTGGGGGATGCCGGACTTCCCCCCGGGCTCCGCGCTTATGCGGACGAGGCGGGATTGTGCTCTGTACCGGCGGGGGATCAGGACCTCATGTGCGTTGAGGTCGCCGAAGAGCGGCGGATCGTCATCGTGACACTCGGCTCTGAACAGGCACCCGCTCGACCGACCGTTACACGACTGATACGCCACACACTTCCGAGGTGGCTGACCGAAGGGATGGGAGGAATGATGGGTTCGTTCAGACAGGATTTCCGGTTTGCGTTGCGCTCTCTTCGGCGCAGCCCGGGCTTTGCCGCTACGGCCGTGCTCACGCTCGCTCTCGGCATCGGCGCCACGGCGTCGATCTTCAGCGTTGCCAACGGCGTGCTACTCAGTCCTCTGCCTTATGCGGACTCGGACGAGATCGTCACGGTGTGGAGTTCGTGGTCGAATTTCCCCGACAAAACCTGGATGTCGGTCCCTGAATTCCAGTACTACCACCAGAACAATTCCGCCTTCCAGGACATGGCCATCTACGGTACGGGGAGCGTCAGCTTCACGGCGGTGGACAATCCCGAGCGTGTAGGGGCTGCGGGCGTCACCCCAAACCTCTTCTCGGTGCTGGGCGTACAGCCGGTGGTGGGGCGTGTCTTCACCTGGGAGGAGGCGCAGGATTCGATTTCTCCGATCCTGATCGGCTATGAGGCCTGACAGCGTCGCTTCAATGGCGATCCCGGCATCGTGGGGCGCAGCGTGGAGATCGGCGGCGGCATGTTCCCGGTCATCGGGGTGCTCCCCGAAGGCTTTGTGCTGCCCAACGACTTCGGCTCGCCTAACGTGTCTGAGGTCTACTTCCCGCAATACGTGGATTTGGATTCCCCCGCGCAGGTGCCAATCGGCGGCGGAAACCACGGCAACTATGGTGTGGCCCGGCTCAAGGAGGGACATACCGCGACATCGGGACTGGCCGATCTCGAGAAGATCCTCGACCGGCTTCGGGCGGAAGGTATCTTCCCCGAGGAGAGGAACTTCCATCCCCGTGTCTACGCTGTCATGGACGACATCCTGGGGACGGCGCGAGGTACCATCTTCGTACTCCTCGGGGCCGTCGGCTTCGTACTTCTGATCGCCTGCGGGAACGTGGCGAACCTGCTGTTGTCCCGCTCCGAGGTGCGCATGAAGGAGGTCGCGGTGAGAGTGGCCATGGGAGCTGGGCGAGGGCGCATTATTCACCAGCTCTTTACCGAAAGCCTCGTGATGGCCGGTCTGGCCGGTGCGATCGGCCTTGGCCTGGCGTACGTCGGCGTAGGCGCCCTTCTGGCTATCGATCCCGACGCCGTTCCCCGCTCGGCCTCCATATCACTCGATGGAACCGTGGTGATGTTCACACTGCTGGTGTCCGCCCTGACCGCAGCAGTCTTCGGGGTCATCCCTGCGCTGCGGGTAAGCCGAGGGAGTGTGGGCTCCACACTCCAAGAGGGAGGACGGGATGGACGCAGAAGCAGGCGTGCGAGCCGGATGCAGGGCCTGCTCGTGGCGGCTCAGATGGCGATGGCGGTGGTCTTGCTCACCGGGTCGGGCCTCATGATCAAGACTTTTATCAGCCTGCTCAGCATCGATCCGGGATTCGGCGCCACGAACGTCCTGACCATGAGGGTCACCGCCTCCAGCGGGGGGTATCCGGACGGCGAAGCCGTCGCCGGCTTCTACGAGGAGCTGCTCAGGCGCGTCCGTGACGTGCCGGGTGTGAAGGGTGCCGGCGCGGCAAGGTTGCTACCCCTGGCCAGTCAGATGGGAGACTCCGGCTTCAGGCCCGCCTGGTATCAGCCCGAGCCGAACGAATCCACACAGGCGGATTGGCAATACGCGACCTCCGGCTACATAGAGACGATGGGCATCCCGCTAGTGGAGGGTCGCACCTTCGACGAGCGAGACGTTCGCGACGGCCAGACAGTGGTCATGATCAACGAGCACCTCGCCCGCCGGTACTGGGGGGAGGACAGCCCTCTCGGATCGGAGGTCCTCGCTTTCGGCGCCGACACGGCCGTGGTCGTGGGCGTGGTCGGAGACGTGAGCCACAACGGAATCACGATGGAAGTGAAGGACCGGTACTATCTGGCTCACGCCCAGGTGCTCAGGACCGGCAACATGAGGGCCATGACGCTAACGGTCTCCGCTCAGGGGGACCCCAACCGCCTCATCGAACCCATCCGCCGAGAGATTCGCTCTCTGGACCCGTCCATGCCCATCTCCGACATCCGGACCGTAGACGATGTGCTTGCTGCGTCCGTCGCCCAACCTCGGTTTACCATGGTCCTTCTCGGGGCCTTCTCGATCCTGGCGCTGACCCTCGCCCTGGTGGGTATCTATGGTGTGTTGGCCTATATGGTGAGCCAGCGCATCCGGGAGATCGGCATCCGGCTGGCTCTGGGGGCCGAGGCCGGTCAGGTGATCGGGTTGGTAGTACGCCAGGGAGTGCTCATGGCGATAGCCGGTGTGGTGGTCGGGACCGGAGCGGCCTGGTTCATGACGGACCTGATGCAGGGGCTGTTGTACGGGGTGACAGCTCAGGACGCTACAACGTTCGTTTCCGTTCCGGCCCTCTTTACCGCCGTGGCCCTGTTGGCCTGTTGGATACCCGCGGCCCGAGCGGCCAGGGTGAGGCCCGCGAGCGCCCTGCGCTACGAGTAGGCTTCCCCGCGGCGCATCCGATCCCGGATTTCGGTGATGCGCCGCCGGGCGTTGCCCACGGCTTGCTGAAGTCGGGCGGGCTGCGGGTTGAGCGCCTCGCCCAGCTCTATGAACGCCTCGAAGGCCTGAATCGTGAGGCTGCCCTGTTGCACTCGCTGTAGGGCGCTCTCGGCCCGCTCGAAGTCGCGCTGACTGCAGACGGACCTTTGGTAGGCCACGAGGGCCAGAACGACCGGCCGGTCCTGGCCCGGGATCGACGTCGCCATGTCGTCGATCCGTCCGAGCGACCGGCGGCCGTCGTCGGTTCGTCCGACTTCGCACTGAGCCTGGCCGAGCGTCAGATACGCGTTGAAGCCGGGTGAATCGAACGACACCGCCTCTTCGAGTGCATTGAGCGCGCCCGCCCACTCACCCAGGTTGATGTGGCTTACACCAAGACGCACGAGGGCCTGCTGATAGGCGCGGGCGTACACGCCCGTCCGCCTCGGGGGCTCCACCATGCGGAGATACGCCCTCGTGGCGGCAACCCAGTCTCCGGCCTGGACGGCCTCATTACCCGTCCGAAGGGCCGCGCGGTCGATGCCTGCGTCGGGGTCGGTGGGCCGGGACGGCTGCGCATCCGCCGGGGGCCGTGTGTCCGCCCGACCTCCGCCGGCCGAGGGTCTGGTCCCGACGCCTGATGCGATTCGTTCCAGGCGCCGCGTCATCCGCACGGTATAGGGCCCCGCCGATGCCCCCCGTGGCACGGTGAGCACCGTGTCCAGCCGGTGATAGGACTCGGCCTCCAGCCGAAGCTCCACCACGAGGTTGTCCTCAGAGACGGCGTGAGCGATACGGTAGGGCTCGGATGCCGATATCTGCTCCACCGCCGAGGCGTCCAGGGTGATGGGCGCCCGCACCAGGTACCTCACGGTCAGCTGCTCGTCGGTGAGGGCACCTCCCGTGCCGGCATCCACCGCCTGAACGATGACTTCACTCTGCTCGGGGTCCCTCGCCGGGGGGTCGCCGGCCGGCTCCGCTTCACCGGAGCACCCCCCCAGGAGGACAGTGGAGGCCAGGATCCAAACGTCGCGGGGTCGCATACGATGTAAAGGAAGACCGAGGCCCTGGAGTGGCAAGCCCCGATTCTTGTTGACCCGACTTCGTAACGCCCGGTAAGTTCGTGCCTCCACCTTCGGCCATGAGGTAATTCAGTCAGTGTCCAAGTGCACGCTGCTCCTGGGCCGCAAGACGATGCAGGTTTACGACCTGGATCAGCCGGCCATTCGCATCGGGCGTGAGGAGGATATGGACATCCTCATCGACAACCCGTCCGTGTCCCGGAGACAGGCCGAGATCCGCCGCATGGGAGTCGGGTGGTCAGCGCGGCACGCACTTTCTATCGGAGTCTCCGGCTGCGCTCATCGGCACGGACGCCCTCTGTGACGTGAGGGTGCCCAAAGCGCCCAAGCACCACGTCCTGGTCATCAATTCGGATGACGGCTGTGAGGTCAGGAACCTGCATAACTGGACCAAGATGAAGGTGCACGGGTCCGCTAAGAATCCGGCGAGTCTGAAAGACGGAGACGTGGTAGTGGTGGGAGGGCTCAAGCTCACATTCGTGGCGGACATCGCCTGACGAACTCGAATGGCAGCATGACTGCTGCTATACCACACTAGAAGTGCTTCGGGCCGACCGCGCTATCCCCTCAGGACCAGGACCGCGATCACGGCGATCACGATGATGGCTGCCACGCCGAGGATCAATCCCACGGGTGGTCGGGTTGGCACCCGCATCTCGTCCAGCTCCCCGAGCTGAGTGCTGGACTCACTTGACGAGGCTGCCGCGCCCGCCGCCGTCTCTGGCTCTTCTACCTCGGTGGGTGCTTCGAACTCGATCGGCATGGTGCCTACCGGTCGAGTCCTCGGGACTTCGCCGAACTCGGCGATGGCCACCGTGATGTTGTCGTCACTTCCCCTCTCGTAGGCGGTCGACACCAACGCCTGGGCTGCGCCACGCGGACCACCCGATTCGAGGAACAGGTCCCCGAGGTCGGCATCTGCGAGCGTCTTATAAAGTCCGTCTGAACAGAGGAGGATCGCCGTATCGCCTTCTACCGGGAACGGTCCGAAGACGTCGACTTCGACCTCCTCATCCGTTCCGATCGATCGGGTCAGCGCGTCCTTCCACTGTGACGCCTGCGCCTCTTGTTCAGATTGTCCTCGCTTCATCGCCTCGGCCACGAAGGAGTGGTCCTCTGTGATGCGGCGTGTCTCCGACCCCGAAATCAGGTAGCACCGGCTGTCGCCCACGTTTGCGACTGCGTAGCCGTCCGCGTCCAGGAGCATGGCCACCATCGTGGTGCCCATGCCCTGCTTTCCGGGCTCCCTCGCCTTGTCGTTGACGCGGCGGTTGGCGAGACGGAAGGCTTCGTCGAGAGACTGGCCTTCTTCCAGAGCCTCCGCCAGCGTTTCCAGTGCGAGAGCACTGGCGACCTCCCCTGCCGCATGCCCGCCCATTCCATCGGCGACGGCAACTAGAAGGCGCCCATCCGACAGGGTCCGTGTAAGGACCGCATCTTCCTGATACGGCCGCAGGCCCGCAATGGACTCGGTGGCAAGCCGGGGTTGCTCCATCACTCCACTCGTCGGCCGTGGGGGTCATGTCGGTGTGGGGGACTCAGGTACAGATAGGCTGCGAGATGCCGTGGAGCAAGCAAACCGCGACCGTTCGTGCCGTGTGACTGGAGCCTCCGCGAGGCCGGGACCGTGCGCCGTGAACGGCCTCCCACTGGACTCTTCCTAGTCAGAATCGCTCCCCTTTGGTATCCTTGTATCCCTGTGTGCCCCACCGATTAGGGCAGGGCCCCGACGTCGGGGCTCCTCATCGCTATAATGCCCGGGACCTCTCCCTGACGGACGCTGAGAAACGAACTGCGTGAGTATGTCTCATACACCCTTCGGTGCCGACGAATGGGCACTGATTTTGGGCGGATCGAGCGGCTTCGGGCTCGCCACCGCTCATAAGCTGGCGGAGCACGGACTCAACCTCTGTGTCGTACATCGTGATCGGCGCGGGGCGATGCGTCGTATCGAACCGGAGTTCGAAGCGATTCGGGAACGGGGCGTCACTCTACTGTCGTTCAATCAGGATGCGCTCGACTCGGATGTGCGTGCTGGGATTCTCGACGCGCTGGGCGAGGCCCTCGGCGGGGACGGTAAGATCCGAGTCGTGCTCCACTCCATCGCGTTCGGCAACCTCAAACTGATCGGGCCGGAGGCGCCAACCTCGAACGAGGCTCGCGAGCGGCTCGCCCAGGCCCTCGGTGTGGAGGAGTCAGCCCTGGAGGCCGCTGCCGACCGCCTCTTCGAAGAGGGCGTAGACGGTGTTCAGGGGTTGACCACGCCTCCCGAATACGCCGCCGACTCGTTCCTGGAGGAGGAGGACATGGCCCGCACCGTCCATTCGATGGGCACCAGCCTCCTCGGGTGGACGCAGGAGCTGCTGACACGAGGCATGTTCGCGGCCGATGCTCGTGTGCTCGGCCTCACCAGTGAGGGTAATGCGGTCGCCTGGAAGGGGTACGCCGCAGTGGCAGCGGCCAAGGTGGCGCTCGAATCCGTCTCACGCTCCATCGCCGTGGAGATGGCGCCCTTTGGAATCCGTTCGAACATCGTCCAGGCGGGGGTCACCGATACGCCTGCGTTGCGCCTGATCCCTGGCAGCGCCCACCTGAAGGCGCAGGCACGCACGCGAAATCCTTTCGGACGACTCACCCGTCCCGAGGACGTGGCCAACGTCATCTATCTCTTGTCTTTACCCGAGTCCGCTTGGATCAACGGAGAAGTCGTCCGAGTGGACGGAGGAGAGCGTATCTCCGGGGCCTCTCGATGAGCCTGTACCTCCACGGGCTGGGGCACTTCCATCCCGAGAGTGAAATCACCAACCAGTTCCTCACGGATCTCGATATCGGTACGAACGACCAGTGGATCATGGAGCGGGTGGGAATCCGTGCCCGCCGTACGGTACTTTCCCTCGACTACATCCGGGAGACGCGCAACGCGGACCCCGGTGGGGCTGTGGAGGCCGCCCTCTACACTCACGCCGAGACCGGTAGCCGAGCGGCTGCGATGGCTCTCGAGCGCGCGGGGATCACCAAGGACGACATCGGCATGGTGATCGCCGGCTCGAGCAAGCCGGAGTGGTCTTCCCCTGCCGATGCTTGCATGATCGCCCAAGCCATGGGCCTGGAGGTGCCGGCCTTCGATATGAACTCCGCGTGCACGAGCATGTGGGTCGCGCTGTACGCTTTGTCCATGATGCGCCCCGAAGCGTTGCCCGATTACGTCCTGCTGGTGACGCCCGAGAGCCTCACCACGGCTGTGGATTACTCCGATCGCTCCGCGTCGGTGCTGTGGGGAGACTGCACGACGGCCGCCGTGGTCTCGACCAAGGTCTCCTCCCATATGCAGATTCTGGGTAACACGCTGGCGTCGAGTCCGGCGGGGAGCGACAAGGTGGTCGTCCCCCTCTTTGGCCACTTCAGCCAAGAGGGGCGTACCGTGCAGATGTTCGCGATCAAGAAGACCGTGCGATTGCTCCGGCAGATCCAGAAGGAGTTTCCCCCGCCGGGTCGCTCCCTCCACTTCATCGGGCATCAAGCCAACCTCAGGATGCTCGAAACAGTGTGTCAGCACTGCGACATCCAGGATGACCTGCACCATTCGAATGTCGTGGACTTCGGGAATACGGGAGCTGCGGGCGCTCCGTCGGTTGTGTCCATGAATTGGGATCGATGGGCCGATGGCGATGACGTGGCGATCATCGGAGTCGGCTCAGGACTATCGTGGTCGAGCTACGTACTCCGCTTTGGGGAGATACCGTGAAGTACGATGACTACCGCGAGCGATCGCAGTTCTCGGCAGCAGAGCTGTTGGCATTCTCCCACGGACGGCTTATCGAAGACCCACCGTCCGAGTTCAAGGTACGCCTTCCGGTCCCGCCCATGTTGATGGTCGATCGTATCGAGCATATCTCGAGGAAGGGAGCCCGGGGCCGCATCGTGGCCGAGCGCGACGTGCGGGTCGACGACTGGTTCTTCCAATGTCACTTCCTCGGCGATCCGGTTCAGCCTGGATGTCTCGGCGTGGATGCGGTGTGGCAGCTCATCGGGTTCTACTGTGGATGGAGCGGTGCTTTGGGCACCGGGCGGGCTCTGGGTTGTTCCGAGGTGGAGTTCTCTGGGCAGATCCGACCCCACGACAAGGTCGTCCGATACGAAATCAAGATTGTGCGGTATCAGGATCTACCGGCGTCGGGGTCTGCTGTGGCCATCGGGGATGCCAAGGTGCTCGTTGACGGCGACGCCATCTACGAGATCAAGAGGGCCAAGGTGGGGGTCTTTCGCGATATCGACTATGCCGATTACCCCTTTCCCTCGGAGCGGTCTCGCGGCGGAAAGATGGGAGAGTGAGCATGTCTGGATCCGTTCGCACCGAACTCACACCGGCCGAGGTTTTGGAGTTACTCCCCCAGCAGGAGCCCTTCCGGTTCCTGGACGAAATTCTCGAGGTGTCTGAGGACCACATCCTGGCTCGCTACCGGTTCCGGCCCGACGCGGACTTCTACCGTGGGCATTTTCCTGATAACCCGGTGACTCCAGGGGTCATTCTTCTGGAAGCTTTTGCCCAGGCCGGCGTGGTGGCTCTGGGCCTCTACAACATCGCCCTCGAACTCGGAATCCAGGGCGTGAAGGATCGAGAGGCTCTGTTCTGTGACGCCAACGTCGACTTCACGGGAGTCGTGAAGCCGGGTGAACGTGTGACCATCTCGGCCAAGAGGGTTTTCTGGCGTCGTGGCAAGTTTCGCGCCGAGGGAACCATGACGCTGGACGATGGAACCGTCGTCCTGTCCGGCACCATCTCCGGCGTGGGGCGGGTCAAATGAGCCGCCGAGTCGTTGTCACGGGAATCGGTGTGGTTGCCCCGAACGGCGTCGGAATCGAGCAGTACGCCAAGGCTCTCCGGGACGGTGTTTCCGGAATCCGGCACAAACCGCTCCTGGAGGAGCTGAAGTTCGGATGCACCGTGGGGGGGATCCCTCAGGGCACCGACGAGCTAGCTGCCGAATACTTCGAGCCGGACGAGCTCCTCGCCATGAACAGCAGCCACCGGTACGGGTGTATCGCTGCGGTCGACGCTTGGACGGACGCCGGGTTCGAGCGACCCGAGCCGGGAGACGACCGGATCTATTGGGAAGCCGGCACCGTGCTCGGTACCGGGATCGGCGGGCTGGACACCACGGGCGAGAAGCTCGTGCCGATGACTGATGCCGGCCGCGTGCGTAGGCTCGGCAGCACCATTGTGGAGCAGGTCATGGGCAGCGGTGTCTCGGCGCGTGTGGCCGGACTCCTCGCCCTCGGCAACCAGGTCACTTCGAACTCCAGCGCGTGCAGTACGGGGTTGGAGGCGATCATCGAGGGGTACCAGCGTATCGGTGAGGGGCGTGCGGAACGTATGCTGTGTGGAGGAGCCGAGGGGTCTAGCCACTATACGTGGGCCGGCTTCGACTCCATGCGTGTCCTCTGCCGCAACCACAACGACGAGCCCGAGAAAGCCTCACGTCCACTCAGTGCGTCGGCTGGCGGATTCGTTCCCGGAAGCGGCGCGGGACTACTCCACCTGGAGAGCCTGGAGAGCGCGCAGGAGCGGGGCGCGCGGATCTACGCCGAGGTTCTCGGTGGCGCCCTCAATTGCGGAGGGCATCGTAGTGGAGGTAGCATGACGGCGCCCAATCCGGCGGGAGTGCAGCGTTGTATCCGCCAGGCGGTGCAAGACGCGTCGATCGATCCGGACGAGATCGACGCGATCAACGGTCACCTGACGGCCACTGGCGCAGATCCGCGCGAGGTGGCCTCTTGGGCAAAGGCGCTCGAACGGACGCCGGACACGTTCCCGGCTATCACGTCGACCAAGTCGATGATCGGGCACGGGCTAGGAGCTGCTGGAGGTCTGGAAGCTGTAGCCTGTATCTTGATGCTGGAGGGGGGGTTCGTTCATCCCTCTTTGAACTGTGAGGATGTACACCCGGAGATCGAGCCTTTTGCGGCCTCGATCCCGCATGTAGTGCGAGAAATGCCGAAGCTGAATGCCATTATCAAAGCCGGCTTTGGCTTTGGTGATGTAAATTCTTGTGCGATCTTCCGCAGGTGGGTCGCTTAGCACGGGATCGAAACAGGAAACGCATATGACAAGAGAAGAGATCTTCGCGAAGGTGGTCGAGATCGTGAAGCCGTACGTGAAGAACCCCGAGGCGCTGGACGCGGTGGATGAGGACACGAACATCCTCCAGGACCTCAAGGTGAATTCCGCGCGGCTGGTCGACATCATACTGAACTTCGAAGATGAGTTCGACATCGAGGTCGAAGATGAAGACGCAGACGCCGTGAATACCGTCGGCGACGCCGTAGGGCTCATCCAGGAAAAGATCTCGTAGCAGTACGAGTCGTGATGAAGCTTCCTCTCAGAACGCGGGCGGCGCTGACCCTCCAGCGCGAGGTCGGTCGGGTGTCGTCCGTCGTATGGATCACGACTATCGTCTTCGCGATGCGGTATCTGATGCGGTATCGCGTCAAAGACGCGGTCGAGATCCGTAAGCGTTTTCGCGCGATGATGCGTGACAACGATGGGCCCCTGCTCATCTGTGCGAACCACCTGACGATGGCCGACTCCGCTGTTGTTGCCTGGGCCCTGGGGGGGAGTTGGTGGTACGTTTTCAACTACTCCAGCTTCCCTTGGAATCTTCCTGAGTACACCAACTATGCAGCTCTTTGGCCTAGTCGACTCGGCGCCTGGATAACCAAATGTCTTCCGATCAGAAGGGGGGGCGATCGGAAGGATGTGTCGGGCGTCATCAAGCGCGTGCAACATCTGCTCACGCGGGGTGAGACCGCGTTGATCTTCCCCGAGGCGGGTCGAAGCCGGACTGGGCGTGTGCAGTTCGACTCCATCGCCCACGGGGTCGGGAGGATCATGAACTCGGTACGGGACTGCCAGGCACTCTGTGTGTACATGCGGGGCGACCGACAGACGACCTGGTCCACCGTTCCGGCTCGTGGGGACTCGTTCTACGTCGACTTCGAGTTGTTCAAGCCCGTGTCGGAGCATTCGGGCCTCCGTCGCTCCAGGGACCTGGCTGAGCAGATCGTCGCGCACCTCTCCCGTATGGAGAAGCAGTACTTTGCTAGTCGGTAACGACATCGTCGATCTCCACGATCCGTGGAGTCAGCCCGACAAGATCCACCCCCGATTCGACAGCCGGGCCTTCACCCCGGCCGAGCGCGCTCGTATTCGCGCGAGCCGCTCTGCGCATCGTCTTCGCTGGTCCCTGTGGGCGGCCAAAGAGAGCGCGTTCAAGGTCGCCCGCAAGCTCGATGGCGGCGTGCGCTTCCTTCCCCGGGAGTTCGCCGTCCGCATGCTCGGTGACGGGAGGGCAGCGGTGAGCCATCGAGTGGGGGGCTTCGGCGTTTGGTTCGAACGGGCGGACGCGTGGCTTCACGCCGTGGCGGTGCCTATGACGCCTGGCCGGCCCGGTCCGGTTCGAGAGGCTCCCGTCGGATCTGCCGAGGTGCGAGGATGTGTGTCCGAAGCGGCCCCCCTCGGGGTCGGTGCACGGATCGGTCGGGTCGAGCAGGAAGGCCGAGACTCTGCTGTCCGTAACGACGGCCCGAGCGCCCGGGTCAGGGAGGTGGCTCGGACCGCCGTCGGATCTCTGATGAACGTTGCTCCGACAGAAATCGAGATCCTGACCGACCAGGGGATCCCCGCCCTGCAGCGCCGAGGCGAGCGTCTGCCCCTGGACCTATCGCTGTCCCATCACGGCCGCTTCGTCGCCTGCGCTTGGGCCGTGAACGATGCGGAAGAGTCTGTCACGGTCCTCATCAACCGGCAGGTGCCCGAGGTTCCGTGAGTCGACGAGGCCACGGGTTCTAGTCGGAAGCAGGCTCGACCGGTCTTCGCTTGAAGCGTCGTCCCAGGATCATGAGGCCGGCAGGCTCCCCGATCACCGTGAGTCGGTCATCTTCTTCGAGCACCGTCGCACCCCGGGGAATGATGATCTCCGACTCGCGATTCACCAGGGCGATAAGTGTGCCTTCGGGCATGTCCACGTCCTTCAGGGCCAGACCGATGAGTGATGCGGCGGGAGTATCGGTGGCAAGCGTAAGCGCCAAGACCCTCTCGTCCCGCAGCACGGCTTCCTTCAGCTCCTGGTGATTGGACGCCGATATCCAGGCTTCCATGAAGTCCTCCCTGTCCACACGACCCGCGATCTGGGCCAGGATGCGGAGGTGCTGCCCGGGGTCCTTCTCGGGGCTGACCAAGAAGAATACGGCTCGCACGGCTTCAGGCTGCTCTTCGCTGGCTCCGGCCGGGGATTCCACGTCCATCTCGATCCCGTGGGAACAGCGCACCAGTACCATCTTGGAGGACTCGATCGTCGTGAGACGAAGGTGCGGGAGCGCCACGCCGTGCGAGACCGGAGTCATGCCCACGACGGTCCCCTTGAGGAAGCCCTCGCCCAACTTCTTGGCCGACGTGTTGCAGCTTTCCGAAAGAAAGGCGGCCGCCTCCCAAATGACGTTTCGGAAGCTCGTGCCTCCCGGCACATCGATGATGGCTGCCGAGGCCACCACTTCCTCAAAGGGATCGGCGTCCCGGAGCCCCTTCTCCTTCATGATCTCCCGGAGCTCGCGGTCCAGGCCCACGTCCCGCTGTCGACCGAGCCTCTCGAAGACGTGCAGAATGGCGCCCTCGCGGTCTACCCGGTCACGAGCATAGTAGGTATACCAGATCGCTCCGAACGCGACGAGGCCTCCCGTAAACAGGCTGGAGAGGAATCCCATCTGGACGACCATCCAAAAGGGCGCCAATACTCCCAGCACGTGGAGCCAGGGGTAGAAAGGTGAGTGATAGCCCGGGTCGTACGACTCGATGCGGCTCTCCCTCATCACGATTACCGCTAGACAGCTCAGCCCGAACATCATGAGCTGAAAAGCCCCAGCCAGCTTGGCAATCTTGGTCGGGTCGAACAAGACGACGAAGGTCAGGATCAGTGCGACCGTCGTGTAGATGGCGCGTACAGGCGCACCACCGGCCTGAATCTTGGAGAAGAACCGTGGCAGCACGTTGTCGCGACTCATCGCCAGCGGATACCGGGAGGCGCTCATGACGCCGGCGTTGGCGACAGACGAGAAGGCGAGGACGGCGGCCCCGGTCACCAGCATTTTCCCCCAGGGCCCCACCAGGACCTCGGCCACCGTTGCAACCGGGGTCAGGTCACCGCCGTTGCGGGCCAGGGTCTCGGCGGAGACGACACCCACCATGACCGTTGTGCCGACGGAATAGACGACGATGGCGGTGGTGAAGGCGAGAAACATCCCCAAGGGGAGGTTCCGCTCGGGGTCCCGAACCTCTTCCGCCACGCTCGCGACTTGGGTGAGGCCCATGTAGCTGATGATGACCAGGCCCGCGGTGGAGACGATACCGGTGGGCTCCTGACCGAACATGCCCGCCAGGTTCGCCGGCTCCAGGCTCATGAATCCGGCACCCGTAAACCACGCCAGGATCACCAGGAGGCCGGCCACCATGAAGCCCTGGGCTCGGGTGGAATTCTTGGCTCCCAGGATGTTGACGAATCCAAACAGGATGGCGAAACCCATCGCAATGGGTACGACGTTGAGGTCGGGAAGAAACAGACCGAGATACGCCCCAACGCCGATAAGGGCGAAAGCAGCCTTGAGAGAGACGGCGATCCAGGTGCCGAAGCCACCCACCGTACCGACGAGCGGGCCCATGCTGCGATCCAGGAAGTAGTACACCCCCCCGGCGCGTGGCATGGCTGTGGAGAGTTCGACCATGCTGACCAGGCCTGGAACGAGGAGTAGGCCGGCCAGCACATAGGCCAGCGGGAGTCCGGGTCCGGCCCCGACCGCAGCAAGGCCTGGAAGCAGGAAAAAGCCGGAGCTCAGCGTGGCGCCCGTGGCGATGACGTAGACATCCCATAGGCCGAGTTGCTTCTTGAGCAGCTTCGGTTTCTTCATGGACTGCGGTAGACCTCTCCATCCTTCATCACGAAACGGACATTGCGCAGGGCGGAAATGTCCTTCGTGGGATCGCCCTCGACCGCCACGAAGTCAGCGAGGAGACCCTCTTCGACTCGACCCACACGGTCGTCGATCCCGAAGGTTCGGGCGTTTCCGGAAGTCGCGGCCATCAGTGCGGCCCTGGTGTCCATTCCGTAGTCCACCATCAGCTCGAGCTCGAGCACGTTGTTGCCGTGTGTGTACACGCCGATGTCACCTCCAAAGCAGATGGTGACCCCCGAAGCCAGTGCGCGGGCGAAGCTCGCACGCTTCCGTGTGATGCTCTCGGGGTCGGGATCGACGCCCGGGCGCCAGCCCGAATACGTCCGGATGGAATGGCCCGCGGCCAGCGTCGGGCAGAAGGCGACTCCATGCTCGGCCATGAACCGAAACGACTCGTCGGTGGCGCTGTTGCCGTGCTCGATGGTCGTGACCCCAGCCAACGTGGCCCGGCGGATACCCTCCGGGGTCGAGGCATGTGCGACGACCGGCCGCCCAGACGTGTTGGCGACCTTCACGATGGTCTCGAGCTCCTCCAGAGTGAAGGCGGGTGCAGTGGTTCCGTTGGGACCCCACCGATAGTCGGCGTAGACCTTAATAAAGTCGGCTCCCCGGCCGATCTGGTCTCGCGTGACCCGAATGAGATCGTCGTACCCGTCCGCCTCCTGGGCGCCCTTGGGCAGATCGAGCTCGGGCGCGCCCTTCGGGTTGTAGCTGCCGGTCGCGACGATCGCCTTCGTTGCTATGAGAAGGCGTGGGCCGGGGATCACTCCGCGATCGATGGCCTGCTTGATGCCGACGTCGGCGAACCCGGCTCCCTCCGATCCCAGGTCGCGCATCGTGGTCACACCCGCCATGAGGCTGTTCTTCACGTGAACTGTCGCGCGAGCCGTGCGGAGGCCCAGCGATTCGTTCAGAACCTGATCCGTCCACGCGGTCTCGTTGTATGGGTGGAGTAGGATGTGGGAATGGCCTTCGATAAGCCCCGGAAGCAGCGTGGTTCCCGGGAGCTCGATCTCGACGGTTCCGCCGGGCGCGTCGACCTCGGCCGCCGGGCCGGCGGCCGCGATGCGATTCCCGCGTACCAGGACGACCCATCCCGGATGAAGCACCTCTCCGTCGAACACATTCGATGGCCGGAGAAGGGTGGTTTGCTGAGCCGCCAGTTGGGGCGTGGAGAGCAACGCGGCGCAGACGGCGATCAGGCAGGAGGTGAGAACGAACCGAGCGTCGACAGTGATACGCATCGCACTTTCCGAGTGAGGAGGCGGACTTTGGCTACCCTTTTCTGAGTAACCGGCGGGGAGGGACCCTTCACACAAGAGGGCTGTGCAGTCCCTGACCGTCAAGCCGTCAGGGCCGTCTACAGGCTCAGGGTCGTGCGGGTGGCTCCGAGACCCCGGCTAGTGTGGTGTAGCAGAAGTCATGCTGCCATTCGGACGCGTCCGCATCCCGCGACCCACTCGCTTCACGAGCGGGTGCCCCCTGCGTTGCTTCTCCTCGGACCACGGCCTTCGGCCGCGGTGCCCGCGGTGCTATTCCTCGTCGGCGCGCCTTGATCTGCGGGCGCGGATCGCGCCCTCGGTGGCTACCAGACTTCTGCTACACCACACTAGTGCAGTTGGCCGCTCACTCCCACTCGATCGTGCCTGGAGGTTTCGAGGTGATGTCGAGTGCCAGGCTGGACACACCGGGGAGGTCCAGGATCTGTTCGCGTAGATCGTTCAGCAAATCCGTAGGGAGCTCCACGGGAGAGGCCGTCATGGCTCTCTGTGACCGGATGGGCCGGACGACCACCATCTCGCCTTCTCGCCCGCCGACCTCGATGGGAACGAGCACCGTCGGACATTGCCAGATCTCGTCATAGAGGTCGCGCCGGCGCAGCGCCTGCATGACGATGTCATCGGCCTCCCGCAGCGTGTCGAGTCGCGCCCGGGTAACTGTGGCCGCGATGGGTCGGGCCGTGGTCGGCGCTTCCGACGCCAGGTTCCAGATGCAGCGATTGATTCCGGGGATTTTCGCCGTGAGCAGCGACGCGGCATCGAGCAGGGTCGACCAAGCGACGTCTCCAGAGAGCAAGACAGGGTGCTCGTACGCCCGAAGATCGGCCTTCACGCCTACCGAACGGATGGGAAGGACGAGCGCCTCGAGCCCGAACAGGCTCGCGGCCTCGGGCACCGAGTCGTGAGCCCCCTCGAGGCCCTCGACGTCCGGGACACCGTCGCTACAGAGGAGCCGGACGCCGAGGCCGGGCCCCGGGAAGGGATGGCGCCAAAGAGCCCCGTGGGGGATACCCAGCCGCTCCCCGAGCTCTCGCACCTCTACCTTGTAGAGTTCGGCGAGGGGCTCCACCACAATTCCGCGGGCGATCATCTCCTGGATGACCGGCACCCGATTGTGGTGCGTCTTGATCGTGTCGGACCGCTTGGTGGCGCCCGTCTCGATGGTGTCCGGGTAGATCGTGCCCTGGCCCAGGAGATGGTCCTCGACACCCAATTCCCGAGCCTTCTCCTGAAAGACGCGGATGAAGGTGTCTCCGATGATCCGGCGCTTCTCTTCCGGATCGATGGCCGTGGCCAGAGCGTCGAGGAAGGTGTCGCTCGCGTCTACGAAATGGAGATTCGTGTCGAGCCCCAGTTCCCCGAAGAGGTCCAACACTGCCCGGCTCTCGTCCTTCCGCATGAGCCCATTGTCTACGTGGAGGAGGTGCAGCCGTTCGGGGCCCAGCGCCTGTCCGATGACGGCGGCCGCAACTGTAGAGTCGACCCCGCCCGACGCCAAAAGGAAGACGGAGCGATCTCCGACCTGCTCGCTCACGCGGTTTCGTTGCTCCTCGATGAAGGCGTCCATGGACCAGGAGGCCGTACAGCCGCAGATGCCGAACACGAAATTTGCGATCATGTCGTCGCCCCGGATCGTGTCGTCGACCTCGGGGTGGAACTGAAACCCGTAACGTCGAAGCGAGTCTGAGCCGATGGCGGCGAAGCGGTGGTCGGGCGAGCCCTCGGCCGTCACCGTGTAACCCAGTTCCCGAAACTCCGGGCCGACTTCGACCACGGAGTCGTAGTGACTCATCCAAACGGGCTCTACCTCGTCGAGCCCCCGGAACAACGCATGATCCGGGTCTACGTGTAGATCGGCCCGACCCCATTCTCGTCCCCCGTGGACAATACGACCGCCATAGTGTTTGGCTATCTCCTGATGGCCGAAGCAGAAGCCCAGGATGGGCGTGTCCAGGTCGTAGATCTCCTTGGTGTAGTCGGAGTCCTCGCCATGGGATGCAAGGCTGGGGCTGCCGGAGATGATGATCCCGCGATAGCCCTGGAAGGCGTCGATGGGGTCTTCAGGCTGCCGAATCTCGGCCAATACACCCCGCCGGCGAACCTTGTTGGCGATGAGGTGGGCGTACTGCCCTCCGAAGTCTATGACGGCGATGCTATCGTGTGCCATTGCTACCGTGAAGCCCTAGGAGGCATAGGTGGACCGTCGCGTTTGCGGCCCTCAGGGACCCAGATTACCAAGACCGGCCTTGGGTGGGAAGGGACGGGGTCACCTGTGGTAGGAGTCGGACTTGGGCGCGAGGCCCATTCGCTTTAGAATTGCTCTCTTGTTCGACAGTCTGTTCATGGTGCCACGTGAAAATGGAGGAAAATGACGGCGTATGGTTAGGGCTACCGCCAAGAAGGCCGCGATGGCTTGTCTGGTGGCCGCATTTGGTGTTCAGACCACCCTCGTCTACACGGACACGCGTCAGGACCCTCTGTCCGAGGCGGCCCTTCGCGGTCGTTCCCTATGGCACGACAATGCCTGCCAGGTCTGCCACCAGGTGTATGGGCAGGGTGGCTTTCTGGGTCCGGATCTTACCAACGCCGCCAGCCGCATGGACAGATCCCGGCTCGAATCGCTCCTGACTGTGGGCAGCGGACAGATGCCGCCGTTTCACTTCACGCCAGAGCAGATCGACGCCGTCGCCGCCTATCTCGAGGCGTTGGATCGCCCCGATTTGGGTCAGGGACAGCTGCGCCTCGGATCCGCACCGGAAGGGAGCGGGCCCTGGGGAGTCTTCGATGCGGTGGTGGATGATGCTTTGAGTACGGCGTCCCCCGAAGCGAGTGCCGGATATGTGGCGTTCAAAGCCCGGCCTTGTAGCAGCTGTCACCTTCCCTTGAGCGACTCTCCGGTAGGCGCCCCTGATCTTTCCACGGTCACGGGGCGTCTCAGTTCGGGGGAGCTGGAGCAGGTGCTCATGGTGGGTCGCCCGGCGGCGGGGATGCCGCCCCCGATTCCGGCTTTCGAGCCGTCAGAGCGGGAGGCGGTGGTCGAGTTCCTCCGCTGGCTGAGTGACAACCGGGAAGAGCTCGAGGTGAGCTTGGCCAGAGGGTCGTCGGGAGCGGCACCCATCGATTGGGGACGAGTGCCGTGGTGGGAGTTCCGATGAGCCGGGTGAGCGAGCAGGGGGGAGGGACCGGCACGCTGGAGCGACCTGCAGCTGCGGAGCCGGCCTTGGTCGGCACCGAGCTGCGGATCCTTCCGTTCGAGGATGCCGACCCGGTACGTCAGTTCGCGACGCTGACCTTCGTGCGTGGCGGGCTCATCGCGATTGCCATCACGCTCGTGGGTGGTCTGCTCGGGGCCCTGTATTCGGTCCCGTCCCTAGCGCCCACCTTCCAGTCCCTCGGTCTCGACTTGAGGCAGCTACGCCCCATTCACACAACGTTCGCCTCTGCATGGATCTTTCTCGGCGGCATGGCCGTGGTTCATCGCTACCTCATGGATCACGGAGGTCCGGCCACATCAGGAGATCGCTGGAGGCTGCGGGTGCAGGTACTCTGCTGGGCTGCGGCAGGCTTTGGAATCCTCGTCACACTCCTGGCCGGTGTCGGTTCGGGTCGGGAGTACGTGGGTTTTCACCCGGCCTTCTCGGTACTCATCCTGGTCGGTTGGCTCTGCTACGCCTGGAACTTCTTCCGCGTCGTCGGACCCGGCTTCTGGAACCGCCCCCTCTACGTGACGATGTGGGGCGTCGGGACGGTGTTCTTCGTCTACACGTTCCTTGAACAGCATGCTTACCTCCTTTCTGGGTTATGGGAAGATCCGGTGCAGGATCTGCGGGTCCAATGGAAGGCGACCGGCACCATGGTGGGGACCTTCAACCTCTTCGTGTACGGCTCCGTCATCTACATCGGAGAGCGCATCTCCGGGGATGCCGAGTACGGACATTCACGGACCGCGTACGCGCTGTTCACGGTAAGCCTCCTGAACTCCTTCACGAATTTTGCGCACCACACCTACCATCTCCCCCAGCGTGAGCTCGTGAAGTGGATCGCATTCGTGGTGAGCATGATGGAGGTGATCATTCTGGTCCGGGCCGTTTCGGACCTGGTCAAGCTGGTGCGGACCCAGGAGGACAGGCCGTTCTGTGCCACCAGGGGCAGCTTCGCCGCCGCCAAGTACTGGTCTGTGGCTATCGTCGGCTCCGCGGTGCTGATCTCCATTCCGCCGCTGAACGCGATCATCCATGGCACGTATGCAGTTACGGGTCACGCCATGGGAGCCACGATCGGAATCGACACGATGATCCTGTTGGGCGCCGTGATCTGGATCGTGGGCGAATACCTGAGGGCCCGGGGGGACGAAGTCGCCTCGGATCCGCTTCACTGCACGCAAATGAGGTGGTCGGTCATAGGTCTCAATGTCGGGGTCGCCCTCCTGGTGCTGTGGCTCCACGTGGTGGGTGTGGTCACGGGCGTCACCCGCATGCGCCTTGCACCGGCGGAGACGTATATCCCACCGGCCTGGCTCGGGGCGTCGTCGGGAGTCGTTTTCGCGCTCACAGGGGCGATCGCCTTCGTCTTCTTCGGTTCGGTCCTCGCCACGCTGATCCCTCTTTCATTCCCGGAATTTCCTAGTTTAAGGTCTTGCGGTTCTCGCTCAAGAGTGCGATATTGAATCTGTCACCGAACCCCGGACAGGCGAGTACCGCATGAACATCGTAGAAATCTTCGAGCAATTCCCAACCCAGAAAGACTGCATCAACCACCTCGAAAAGGCCAGATGGGGCGTAAAGCCAAGGTGCCCCTACTGCCAATCGCTGAACACCGCGCCTAGCCAACATCGTCACCGTTGTTACGAATGCAAAACCTCGTTCAGTGTCACAGTCGGAACGATCTTTCACCACACACACCTACCGCTCCAAAAGTGGTTTCTCGCCATCATGCTCATGCTGAACGCGAAGAAGGGGCTTTCCGCGCTTCAGCTATCTCGGGATCTCAAGGTCAACAAGAACACGGCGTGGCGGATCACCATGCAAGTCAGAAAGGCCATGGCACAATCCGAACATCGGAACCTGCTAACGGGCATCGTCGAGATGGACGAGACCTATGTGGGCGGGAAGCCGAGGAGGGGAACCAAAGGCGATAGGCCGGACGGCCAGCACACGCGGGGACGCGGCACCAAGAAAGCTCCTGTTGTCGGTGCCGTGGAGCGTGGAGGTAACGTCACAGCTAAGACGGTAGCCAAGGATAAGCTTAAGGGTCGTCACCTTCGCGCCTTCGTTCGGGCGCGAATCAACACTGAGCGAGCTTGCCTGATAACGGACGAGTACAAGGGCTATCTCGGAATGTCGAAGGTGCTTCCGCATGCGGTCATCAAGCACTCCGACTGGTATGTGGACGGCGATCTCCACACGAACACGATTGAGGGCTTCTGGGCACTCCTGAAGCGTGGAATGTTCGGCCAGTTCCACAGCGTCAGCCGAAAGCACCTACAACGCTACATAGACGAATTCTGCTACCGCTACAACCTCCGTGGCGTAGAGCCGGATCACAGCTTCTTGCTCACGATAGATCGCGGGCTGGGGGTGGCATGATGAGTGACGAGCCGCTGAGAGTCATTGCCGGTGCACCAGATCGACCGCTGATCATAGGCGAAATCGAGATACCATGCTACGTCCTGGAAGACGAGACTCGTGTCCTTAGCCAGGGAGGATTTGCTCGGGCCATAGGAAGAACAGGCGGCCCGAAAAAAGGTGCCACAGATGACATCTTCAAACTACCTGTTTTTTTGCAGCCTAGGAACCTTAAACCCTTTATTACCAATGATTTGACCAGCTCTTCAATACCAGTCCTGTTTCAGGCTACAACTGGCGGTACCGTGGCGATTGGATACCGGGCAGAAATACTACCAGCAGTCTGTGAAGTCTATTTGAAGGCGCAAGATGCCGGAGCCCTGCGTACATCGCAACAGCACATTGCTGATCGGGCTGAAATCCTCCTGCGCGGTCTCGCGACCGTTGGTATCATCGCGCTGGTCGATGAAGCGACTGGCTACCAACGAATCAGGGAGAAACGTGCGCTCGCTACCATCCTTGAGAAGTTCATCGCCGAGGACCTTCAGCCTTGGACCCGGACCTTCCCATTTGAATTCTACGAACAGATTTTCCGCCTAAAGGGTTGGACTGGATCGGCTTCCGCCGAGCGACCGTCAGTAATCGGCCACTACACAAACGATTTCGTCTATAAGCGATTGGCCCCAGGGATACTAAAGGAACTTCGTAAACTGAATCCCGTTCAGCCTGATACCAAAGCACGGCGTCACAGACACCACCAATGGTTCACTCCTGATTTAGGACATCCGAAACTACGGGAGCACTTGGCCGCCGTGCTCGCGCTCATGAAGGCCGCTCCAAACTGGAACAATTTCAAGCGAAGCTTGGCCCGGGCATTCCCCAAACCTGACCACACAATTGAACTTCTGTTGGACGATGAGGTGAAGGGGTGAATCTGGGAAGACTCGGACAAGCCTGGCGAGCCATATCCTGAAGGCCAATCTCCATGTTCGTCGAATGTCAAGACCTTAAACTAGGAAATTCCGTTCATTCCGGACCTTTCGGACGGCCGACTCGGCTTGACCGCCCCCACCTGTAGCCCACGAAGAGAGATCTGATCCGTGGCCAAGAAGCAGCAGCCGACATTCCGGGACGTTCCGTACATGGGTGTCATTTACGTCGTGGCCGAAGCGGTGAAGCTCGGCTTCAGGAATGGCCACCCGGACTGGTGCAATCTTGGCCAAGGACAGCCGGAGATCGGTCCGATCCAGGGAGGGCCGCCGCGCCTCACGTGGATAACTCTGGAGCCGCACGATCAAGCCTACGGGCCCGTCGGTGGTATCGCCGAACTCAAGACGGCTGTGGCGGACCACTACAACCGCCTGTACCGCCAAGGCTCGGACTCGAGGTACAAGAAACAAAACGTCACCATCGCGTCGGGCGGGCGGTTGATGCTGTCCCGGATCTTCGCGGCCCTCGGTGAGGTCCCGGTGGGCTATCAGGTGCCGGACTATACGGCGTATGAGGATATGCTGGACTATCACAGCTACCGTCTGAAGCCGGTCCCGGTCCCCACTACGCCCGCCGAGGGCTTCAAGCTCTCACCGGAAGCCTTGGGACAGGCGATGACCAAAGGAAAGCTGCGGGCTTTCCTCATGAGCAATCCGTGTAACCCGACCGGGCAGGTGATCAGGGACGCCCAACTCGAGGCTTATGTGAACGTGGCCCGGAAGCAGAAGTGTGCGCTCATCTTCGACGAGTTCTACTCGCACTTCATCTACGGTGAGGGGGGCGAGGTGGCGGATGGCCCCGTCTCGGCCGCCAAGTATGTGCGCCACGTGGAGAAAGATCAGGTCTTACTGGTGGACGGCCTCACCAAGAGCTTCCGATATCCCGGATGGCGCTTGGGTTGGGCTCTGGGGCCGTCTGATATTATCGAGAACATCGACCGGGCCGCCAGCGCGATCGATGGAGGACCGAGCCTCCCGGCCCAGCGTCTCGCCATCAAGGCTCTAGAGCCGGGGAGAGCCGATCAGGAGACCGAGGCCGTACGCAGCGTGTTCGCGAGGAAGCGAAACTTGATGCTCGAAGGACTTCGCGGCATGGGCATCGAATGCGAGCACGAGCCCTCGGGCACGTTCTACGTGTGGGCGAATATCGGTAGCTTACCCAAGCCTTTCAATGATGCCGACGAGTTCTTTCGAGCGGCTTTGGCAAAGAAGGTGCTGACTGTTCCGGGGCGGTTCTTCGATGTGAACCCAGGTGGAATCAAGCCGGTGAACAAGGACCTCAAGAAGTGGGTCCGTTTCTCCTTCGGTCCGCCTGAGGCCAAGGTTCGCATGGGGTTGGAGCGCCTCGAGGAGATGCTTCAGGGCGACTAGTGGCTTCTAGGGCCGGGCAGTTTTCACGCGACGAGTCGGAGGACCCATGGCGCACCCGCGAGGCGCCGGTTGGCGAGATGAGGCCGCTGCAGGACTCATGGCCAAGACACTCTCCGCTGTCGGCGTCGAGGGAGATGTACTCGTCATGCTCGAGGGGTGTGATGAGGTGGCCGATGCTGTGCGTGCGTCCGGCGGAACACCTCATTCCTGGCACAGGACGGCACTCGGCGGCCGTGCTGCCACCCCATGGCCTGACGCCGGACCGTTCGAGGCCGCGACTCTCAGGCTTCCGAAGGCGAAAGACGAGCTTGAGATGGCCGTTCATGCGGCCGCCGCTTCCCTCCGGGCGGGTGGGCTCCTTTGGGTGTACGGGGCCAACGACGAGGGGGCCGGCTCCGCAGAGGGGCGGATCGAACTGGTGATGGGCTCGTCGACCACGATCGCCACAGGGGGGCGCTGCAGGGTCGTCGAGTCCGTATGTCCCGATCGGGTGTCACGGTCGATGAACACCCTGGAGGCGTGGCAGCGTTCGTCTCCCCTGAACATCGCCCACCTCCCGGACAGCTGGATCTCGTATCCGGGCGTCTTCGCGCATGGCCGAGTCGACGCGGGGACCCGGGCTCTCATGGAAACGATTCCGTTGCTTACCGCAGAGACGCGAGTGCTCGACTTCGCCTGTGGGTCCGGACTCCTGGGCGCGTTCGTGTCGGCGCGTGAGCCCGGGGTCTCAGTAGACTTTCTCGACGCCGACACTGTGGCACTCGAGGCGGTCGAATTGAACCTTCCCGGTGCCCGTACGATCCTGTCCGACGGGCTCAGCGAGGTAGGGGACCGGCGCTACGACCTGATTGTCAGCAACCCTCCGTACCATGAAGGGAAGGGCGAGACGGGTCGGGTTCTGGAGGAGCTGGCAAGCGGTGCTCCGGCACACCTGACCGAAAAGGGCACGCTCTTGCTCGTGACCCAGCGGCGCCTTCCGATCCGGTCTCATCTGGAGGCGGCCTTCGACATCGTCGAGGCGGTCCTGGATGATGGGCCCCACCGGATCTGGCGCGCGGAGCTGTAGGTGTCGCAGAAGCGTAACCTTTGCGCAGGCCGTGGGTAGCCTCCAACGTCCCAAACCGATCTCGCCAGGCCCGCCACGCTCGCGTGGTCGTCTTCTACATGGAGGAGCGCGCTTGCCTTCGGGCGTCCGAAGCCGGCTGGCCCGCACCCTGCGCTTCCGTCGTCGCCGATGGATCCCCCGTTCCGTCCCTGCGGCGTGGCATCATGCGGTGGAGCGGAACGGTGAGGTGAGCGTTCAGCCTGTGCGAGAGATCACGTTCGAGGCGGGGGACGGCCTCGTATTGTTCGCTTGCCAGGACCGCGTCTTGGAGGTGGTTTCGCGCAACCTGACGGGGGCCACGAACTGAGCCCTCTCGCCACCTTGCGGAATCCCTGGTGTACCCGCATTCATGGTCGCTTAATTCGCCGCATCCACCGACCTGAAAGGTCCTGAGCGTGGAACCAACGGACATAGCAGATCCGCAGTATTACCACAAAGTCGTCGACTGCCAGTGGGCGTGTCCGGCACATACGCCCGTGCCCGAGTATATCCGCTTGATCGCAGAGGGGCGCTTCACCGAGTCGTACATGCTCAACCGCGACTCGAACGTCTTCCCGGGCATCTTGGGAAGGACGTGTGACCGGCCCTGTGAGCCTGCCTGTCGGCGGGTTCGCGTCGAGGACGAACCAGTGGCCATCTGCCGTCTCAAGCGGGTGGCGTCCGACCTGAGAGGCGACGTGTCGGACTTGCTCCCCAAGGCGCCCGAGGCCAAGAACGGCAAGCGAGTGGCTCTGATCGGTGCCGGCCCGGCCTCGTTGACGGTGGCGAACGACCTCATGCAGATCGGCTATGAGTGTGTCCTGTACGAGAAGATGGATCGGCCCGGTGGACTCATGCGGACCAACATCCCCTCGTTCAGGCTACCGGCCGATGTCCTGAATGAAGAGATCGCCGCCGTTCTCGACATGGGTGTGGAGGTCCATTACAGCCACCCCGTGGAGAGCCTGAAGACCTTCCTGGACGACGAAGACTTCGATGCTGTTTTCATCGGCACGGGAGCGCCCAAGGGTAAGGAGCTCGGCATCCCGGGGAGGGAGGAGGCCGACGCCAATATCCACATAGGCATCGAGTGGCTCGAGTCGGTCCACTTCGAGCACATCGAGTCGATCGGCGAGCGGGTTCTGGTCATCGGGGTCGGCAATACCGCCATGGATTGCTGCCGCACATCGAAGCGGATCGGTGGCAAGGACGTCAAGGTCGTGGCCCGGAAGAGTCGCCCCTACTTCAAGGCATCCGCGTGGGAACTCGAGGATGCCGAGGAAGAGGTAATCGAGATTGTAGAGGACCACTCTCCGGCGCGCTTCGTTCTGGAAGACGGTCGTCTGGTGGGGATGGAATTCGACATCGTCGAGTGGCATCCGGACGACTCGGGGCGGCTCGTGGCCACCAAACTCGACAGCATCGTCATTCCCTGTGATGACGTCATCCTCGCCATCGGCCAGGACAACGCCTTCCCCTGGATCGAGCGTGACATCGGAATCGAGTTCGGGGAGTGGGACATGCCCGTGGTGGACCGAACCACGTTCCAGACGACGCGAGACGGCGTTTTCATGGGCGGGGATGCGGCCTGGGGACCGGAAAACATCATCTGGGCCGTAGAGCACGGACATCAGGCCGCGATCTCCATTCACAACCACTGCCAAGGTACACCCCTCACGGAGCGTCCCGAGTATGGTATGACCCTGGTCTCCCAGAAGATGGGACTCCACTCGTGGAGCTACGGGAGTGACTACGACCCGGCCTTGCGCTCCAAGATGAACCACGTCGACCTCGTGGAGCGCTTCAAGGCGCTCGAAGTCGAGGTCGAGTTGGGGTTCGATCCGGAGCAGACCGCCGTCGAGGTCGCGCGCTGTCTGAACTGCGACATTCAGACCGATTTTACGGCCAAGCTGTGCATCGAGTGCGATGCGTGCATCGACGTGTGTCCCGTGTACTGCCTTACCATCACCCACGATGGCGAGGAGGACGAGCTGAGGACCCGCCTCACCGCCCCTGCGGACAACCTGGATCAGGACCTCTACGTGTCCGAAGGACTCCCCCAGACCGCTCGTGTCATGGTCAAGGACGAAGACCTTTGTGTGCACTGCGGGCTATGCGCCGAGCGTTGCCCCACGGCCGCATGGGACATGCAAAAGTTCGATCTACTGATCCCCTACGCAGGAAAACCGACTAGGACGGAGACACTCGAGCCCGTATGAACGACTTCGCTCTGAAGATCGCTACGGTCAACGGTACGGGATCCGCCAGCGCCAACGGCCTGCTCATGCAGGCGGTGTTCCGCATGGGGGTCCCGGTTTCGGGAAAGAACGTGTTCCCGTCGAACATCCAAGGGCTGCCCACCTGGTACGAGATCCGGATCAACAAGGACGGGTACGATGCCCGGGCGGCCCACTTTGACGTCATGGTCGCCATGAACCCGAAGACGTACGAACAGGACGTCGCCGAGGTCCGGGCGGGGGGGTTCGTCGTCTACGACTCGACCCGGCCTCTGGACGAGGAACTGATGCGGGACGACGTCACGTTTCTCGGCGTGCCGGTGGCCAAGATGTGCGTCGAGAATTTCCAGGGCGCGCGAGAGCGGCTCCTCATGACGAATATCGCTTATGTGGGTACGCTGGTGGCTCTCCTCGACATCGATACCGAGGTAGTCGACGAACTGCTCAACGAGAAGTTCTCGGCCAAGCCCAAGCTCATGGAGTCGAACGAGGTCGCGATCCGCCTCGGATACGAGTATGCGAAGGAGCACTTCGAGTGTCCGCTTCCGGTCCACCTCGAGACCATGGACGGCACCGGGGACTGCGTGCTCATCACGGGGAATGCGGCGGCGGCTTTGGGCTGCGTCTACGCGGGGGCTACGGTAGGAGCCTGGTATCCCATCACGCCGGCCACGTCGGTCATGGACTCGTTCAAGGCCTACTGTAGTCGCTTCCGTCAGGATCCGGAGACGGGAAAGAACCTCTACTGCATCATTCAGGCGGAAGACGAGTTGGCGGCCATCGGAATCGTGCTGGGCGCTTCCTGGATGGGAGCCAGGGCGTTCACGCCCACGAGCGGCGCGGGCATCTCGCTCATGAACGAGTTCATCGGCCTGGCCTACTACGCCGAGGTACCTGCGGTCCTGTTCGATATTCAGCGAACGGGTCCGTCCACGGGCATGCCCACGCGGACTCAACAGGGGGACTTCTTCGAGGTCGTATACGCGTCGCACGGTGATACCAAACATGTGGCCCTATTCCCCGCGGAGCCCGGGGAGTGCTTCTACATGTCCGTCGAAGCTTTCGATCTCGCCGAGCGCTTTCAGACACCCGTGTTCGTCGTCTCGGATCTCGACATCGGGATGAACGACTGGATGTGCAAGCGGCTCGAGTGGGATGACGACTACGTACCCGACCGGGGTAAGGTGTTGTCCGCATCAGACATCGAGGGTCTCGAGAAGTTCTATCGCTACATGGACGTCGACGGAGACGGTATCCCCTATCGCACGCTGCCGGGTGTGCATCCGGACGGGGCCTATTTCACGCGTGGATCGGGGCACGACCGCTTCGGGCGCTACACGGAAGACGGTGATCTCTACAAGGAGGTAGTGGACCGCATCGCCCGCAAGATCGACTCAGCGGCTGCATACGTGCCGAAACCCGAGGTCCGGGTGGTGGAGGGCGCGCGAGTCAGCATCGTTACCGTGGGCAGTTGCCGCGGAGCCGTCTTGGAGGCCGTCGATCGGCTGGCCGCCGAGGGTGTCGGACTGGACTACATGCGGGTGAAGGCGTTCCCGTTCCATGACTCCATCGAGGCATTCCTGGATGCGCACGACACGAACATCGTGGTGGAGCAGAACCGCGACGCGCAGCTGCTTCGCCTGCTGGCCCTGGAGACAGGGATCGAGAAGGGCAAGCTCGCGTCTGTGAGAGACTACCGTGGCTTTCCCTTGACCGCCGATTTCGTGGTGGACGGCGTCAAGGAGCAACTGGGACTCATCCCGACGGAAGTCGGGTAGGAGCGTTCATGGCACAGACAGCGAAACCGACGGTGCGCCACCCGCGCCTTCGCAAGAATGCCCTTGGCATGACGCAGCGCGACTACGAAGGAAGCATGTCGACGCTGTGCGCCGGCTGCGGGCACGACTCGATCACGGCGGCCATCGTCCAGACGTTCTTCGAGTTGGACATTGAGCCGCACCGGGTCGCCAAGCTCAGCGGAATCGGCTGTTCGTCCAAGACGCCGGCGTACTTCCTGAGCGAGGCGCACGGGTTTAACTCGGTACACGGACGTATGCCATCCATCGCCACGGGGGCCAACGCCGCGAACCGGGAGTTGGTTTACATCGGCATTTCGGGTGACGGGGACTCCCTCTCCATCGGACTGGGACAACTGTGTCACGCCATGCGGCGCAATGTGGACATGACCTACGTGCTGGAGAACAACGGAGTCTACGGCCTCACCAAGGGGCAGTTCTCGGCGTCCGCGGACGTCGGCACCCTGTCCAAGCGGGGTTTGGAAAACAGGATGTACCCCATCGATCCGGTCTCGCTGGCGCTCACCTTGGGTGCGACCTTCGTGGCGCGCGGCTTCTCGGGTGACAAGCCCCAACTCGTGCCGCTTCTCAAGGCCGCGCTCAAGCACCGGGGCTTCGCGCTGCTGGACGTCATCTCCCCGTGTGTGACCTTCAACGACCACGAGGGCTCCACCAAGAGCTACGCCCACACGCGCGACCACAGCACCGAAGTGGTGGAAACAGACTTCGTGCCCCTCCGAAGCGAGATCACGGCCGAGCAGAAAAAGGGCTCGGTCACGGCCGTCATGATGCACGATGGAAGCACGGTCCGTTTCCGCTCTGTGGCCGAAGGATATGATCCTACGGACCGTAACGCGGCGTACAACCACCTGAGAGAGGTGCAGGGCCGTGGTGAGGTCCCTACCGGGCTGCTGTATATCGAGCCCAGTGGACAGGACATGCATGCCTTCGAGGAGACGGTGGACGAGGCCCTCTCCGCCGTGCCCTACGATAAGTTATGCCCGGGGAGCGAGGCGCTGGACAAGCTGCAGGCGCGCTGGCGGTAGTCAACACTTGACATGGATGATGTGGAATCTATCTGCCTCTCGCCTAGATGCAATTGACATACAGCTGGATACGGGCTAGCCTTTCCTCATGACCGATTCACGCAGCCCAACGGATTGGCTCCCCCTGAACCCGAGGGTCTTCGCCATTCTCATGGCACTGTCCGAGGGTGAGGCCCACGGATATCGGATCAAACAGTCCGTGGAGGAGCACTCCGCTGGGACGATGCGCCTCGATCCGGGCTCTCTCTATCGGAGCATTGCTCGGCTGGTCGACGACGGGTGGATCCTCGAGTCCGAGGATCCACCCGACTCCGGTTCGGACGACGCACGCCGCCGCTACTACGGCTTGACGGCACTCGGCCGGGCCGTTCTGTCGGCGGAGGCGACCCGGCTCGCCGGCCTGGTCGACACGGCCCGGGCCCTCAACCTGGTCTGAGGAGCGGTCGGATGTTTCTTCGCTTGTACCGGCTCCTCTTGCACCTGTATCCGACGCGTGTCCGCGACCGGTATGGCGAGGAGATGGTGTGGTTCCTTCGCGACGCTCGGGCTGAGGCGGGAGGGAGGGGACGCCTCGCGGTCGCTTGTTTCTATGTGCGGGCTGTCAGAGACGTGTTGGTAAATGGGGTGTCGGAGCGGTGGGAGAGCCGTCATAGAAGTACTACTGGGGAACGACGAGGGGGGGCGGGGATGGAAGTGTGGATGCAGGATCTTCGTTATGCGGTTCGAGCCTTTGTCAGGCGCCCGGTATTCGCCGGAATCGGCGTGCTGACGCTGGCCATCGGGATCGGGGGAAACACACTGATCTTCAGTGTGGTGGAGGCGGTGCTCGTCCGGCCACTTCCGTATGACGAACCGGACCGCGTAGTGGTGCTGAACCGTCGAGGGCCCGACGACGAGGGCACGCTACGTCGCGTAGCCTACTCGGACCCCGCGTTCCTGGCCCTCCAAGAGGCGAACCGAGGGTTCGAGGGCCTGGCCCCGTTCACCACCTTCCCCACTGTGGCCGGGGGAGAGGATCGCCCCTTCCAGACCACTGTGACGGCCGCGACCTCCGGTCTTTGGAAGGTCTTGGGAGTCGAGGCTCGGCTCGGCAGGACCTTCGGCTCCGATGACGACGACCCGGGCGTGGTGCCCGTCGTGCTCCTGAGCCACCGACTCTGGATGAGTAGATACGGCGGCGATCCGGGCGTCCTCGGTCGGTCGATGACCCTCGGTGTGGGCGAGAGGACCATCGTCGGTGTGCTGCCAGCCGACTTCTTGTTCCTCGACGAGCGAGTCGAGCTTTGGGTACCTCTGCCCATCGATCCAGCCCGCTTCGTCGCCAATGCGGCCCTCAACAACAATCGGACTGTTGTCGGGCGACTCCCCAAGGCATCCGACGAGACGATCGCCGGGGTGCTCGCCGAGACGCAGCGTGGTGCCGCGTACGTTCGCCCTGATGCCTTCTCCGACGGAGAGATCCTCTCCGTGCTGTCGATTCGGGAGTTCCAGGTTGGAAGCCTGGAGCCAACCCTGTTTACGCTCTTCGGTGCGGTGGCGTTCGTGCTCCTCATCGCCTGCGCGAATCTCGCCAATCTGCTTCTGATCCAGGCGGAGGGGAGGCGTGCGGAGTTCGCCGTGCGATCGGCCCTGGGGGCCGGGCATAGCAGGATCCTGCGTCAGCTCCTGACCGAGAGCCTCCTGCTCGCGGGCGTGGGCGCCACCGTCGGACTGGCCCTCGCGTACATGGGGCTCGACGTGGTGAGGACGCTGGCGCCGGCCACGATCCCGAGGTTGGATCAGGCTCAGTTGAGTGGGGCAGTGTTGGGCTTCACGCTGTTGCTCACGTTGGTAACGGGGGCGGTCTTCAGTGTGGCTCCGGCCATCGTCACGCTCCGCTCGAACCTTCGCTCCACGCTTTCCGAGGGCGGACGGTCCTATGTGTCCGGGAGGGCGCGAGTGCGTGCTCTGCTCGTGGTCGCCGAGGTCGCGGTGACCCTGGTCCTCATGATCGGTGCGGGCCTCCTCGTGAACTCCCTATATCGGCTCCGCCAGATCGAGCCCGGGTTCGAGCCGGAGGGAAGGATGGTAGCGCAGCTGTTGCTCCCGCCGGGCCGCTACACCACGGACGGCGAGCTGCACGGGCTCTTCCAAGAGATGGTCCGCCGCCTAGACGCGCTGCCGGGTGTCGAGAGGAGTGCCTACACCTTCCTCCTTCCAATGCAGGCGACGTCAAATTGGTGGGTCCAGATCGAGAACCGAGAGGACGAGGGCGTCTCGTTCATCGACTACGACCTGGTCACTTCGGGTTACTTCGAGACGATGGGAATTCCCCTGTTGCGCGGACGGCTCTTCGATCGAGCCGAGGCGGTTGGGGAACGGCCGGCCGTGATCATCTCCGAGTCAGTGGCCGAGAGCCTTTTCCCCGGCGAGGATCCACTCGGCAAGCGTCTCAACATGAACATGCCACCGAACCACGTGTGGCGGGACATTGTGGGTGTGGTCGGAGACGTGCGGGACGATGCGCTTTCGGTGGAGGCCGGTCGGCAGATGTACTGCCCGCCCATCGTGCTCCCTCTGGCGACGCCTGCATTCGGAGGCACGCTCGTGGTGAAGACCAGCGGTGAGGACCCGCTGAGCGTTCTCGGCTCGGTCCGGCAGGCGGTTGCGGACGTGATCCCCTCAGCCTCCTTGGGACAGGCGCAGACGCTCGACGAGGTTGTGGCTGGATCGGAGGGGGAGAGGCGCTTCGTGATGTGGCTCCTCATGTCGTTCGCGGGAGCCGCCCTGGTGCTTTCGATCGTGGGCCTTTACGGCGTGCTCTCCTATTCGGTGACCATGAGGACCAAGGAGTTCGGGGTCCGGATCGCTCTTGGTGCCAGCCCCGACGCCGTCGTCCGATCGGTGGTTACACAGGGCGTCTCGCTGGCCGGGGCCGGTGCGGTCCTGGGGTTGGGGGCCGCAGTCTGGCTCACCCAACTCCTGCGTGGCCTTCTGTTCGAAGTGGCTCCGCTGGACCTGGTCACCTACGTCGGGGTTGCCGGCGTTCTCGTTGTGGTAGCGCTCCTGACGACCGGACTGCCGGCTCGACGGGTGACCCGCATCGATCCGGTACGAGCCCTCCGCGCGGACTAGCCGCAAGATTCCTCTAGCGGACCTCGACCCGACTTCGCGCCATTCCGCTGTTCGCCCTGCCGGCGTCCACCGCCAGCACCAGAAGGTCGTAGTGCCCGGCCTCGGATACCGTGAGTGAGCCCACATACGTACTGCGCTCCCCGGCGTATCGCAGCGTCGCGTCGGCCACCACGGTGTCACCCCGGAGGAGCCGTGCGGTGATGGATATTTGATCCGAGTCCCACATTCCGCCGGGTTCCGTGGGGCACCCGCACAGCATGGTGACTTCTGCCTTCACCTCGAACGGCGATCCGGCTTTTCGGGCACCGTCGCCTGCGGGCTCCTCGATAACCACCGTGAAGCCGTACAGGTTCAGGATCAGGCCCTCTCCCAGAAAGTCCTCCCCCGGAATCATGAGGATGGTCTTGCTCGCCTGTCGCAGTGCCTGCTCTGTCCCTAGGGGGCCCTCGGCCACCACCTCCACCAGGGTAGGCTCTTCGAGAGCCAGAGTGGCGATGAAGTGGGCAGCCCCCTCGGTCCCGAATACCGTGGACCCCCGCATCCGCGGTGCGACCATGATCGAATTCGTGTCCCCGGTCGAGCCCTTCTGCTCCCCGTTGGCGAGTACCTCTCCCGTCCGGGCGTTGCGGACGGTGATCCGGGCCCCACCGACTCCCGACCCAATCACCTTGGCGTCGTTTGCCACGGCCCTGACGAGCAGCCACGTAGGCGTTTGAGCGGCGAGGGCTCGCGGCAGCGCCGCCATCGCGACGATCACGAGGAGGGGACCCGCGAGCTTCAGATGTCTCGTTCTCATCATCGTATTCCCTTTCATATGCTCTCGGTCGGGGTCGACCTGCTCCAAGGATGTCCGCCTCGATCCGGAAACGGGCGTGCTTGGTCGCCCCGCCTCAGTCGGCACCCACGTCCAGATAGATCTTCCCACCCTTCTCTCTGAACTCCTCCGCCTTTTCCTGAAGGCCCGTCTCCACCAGCTGCTCATTCACGTCCATGCCCTTCTCGGCCGCGTAATCCCGAATGTCCTGGGTAATCTTCATCGAGCAGAACTTGGGGCCGCACATGGAGCAGAAGTGCGCCACTTTCGCTCCATCGGCCGGCAGGGTTTCGTCGTGGTACTCCCGGGCGGTTACCGGGTCCAAGGCCAGGTTGAACTGGTCCTCCCAACGGAACCCGAAGCGCGCCTTGCTGATGGCGTCGTCCCACTCTCGAGCACGAGGATGCCCCTTGGCCAGGTCGGCGGCGTGGGCCGCGATCTTGTAGGTGATGACCCCGGCTTTCACGTCGTCCCGGTTCGGGAGACCGAGGTGTTCCTTCGGCGTCACGTAACACAGCATGGCCGTGCCGTACCATCCGATCTGAGCGGCACCGATTGCGCTGGTGATGTGGTCGTAGCCTGGCGCGATATCGGTAGTGAGGGGCCCCAGCGTGTAGAATGGCGCTTCGTCGCACCACTCCAGTTGCTTGTCCATGTTCTCCTTGATCATGTGCATGGGCACGTGTCCCGGGCCTTCGTTCATGACCTGGACCCCGTGCTCCCACGCGATTCGCGTGAGTTCGCCCTGGGTCTTGAGTTCGGCGAACTGAGCTTCGTCGTTGGCGTCGGCCAGGCAGCCGGGTCGGAGGCCGTCTCCCAGCGAGAAGGCTACATCGTACGCCGCCATGATCTCGCAGATGTCCCTGAAGCGCGTGTAGAGGAAGCTTTCCTGATGATGGGACAGGCACCACTTGGCCATGATGGAGCCACCTCTGGAGACGATGCCGGTGACTCGCGTGGCCGTCATGGGCACGTAGCGTAGCAGCACTCCCGCGTGGACCGTGAAGTAGTCCACACCCTGCTCGCACTGTTCGATCAGGGTGTCCCGATACACCTCCCAGGTCAGGTCCTCGGGGACCCCGTTCACCTTCTCCAAGGCTTGATAAATAGGCACCGTGCCGATGGGTACGGGTGAGTTGCGCACGATCCATTGACGGGTCTCATGGATGTTCTTTCCAGTGGAGAGATCCATGACCGTATCGGCGCCCCAGAGGGTGGCCCAGCGGAGCTTCTCGACCTCCTCCTCGATGGACGAGCTCACTGCGGAGTTGCCGATGTTGGCGTTGATCTTCACCTGGAAGGCGCGCCCGATGATCATGGGTTCCGATTCCGGGTGATTGACGTTGGATGGAATGATGGCACGCCCGCGCGCCACCTCCGCGCGCACGAATTCGGGATCCATGTCCTCTCGGATCGCCACGAACTCCATCTCGGGCGTGATCTCGCCTCGCTTGGCGTAGTGCATTTGTGTGACCGGGCCGCCGGTGGAGCGAAGCGGGCGGTTCTGAAGCGCCGGCGGAATGGCCACGGCTGCCTCGGGGTCCACCGGCCGATACGTGATCTCCCCTTCCTCCACATCCCCTCTTCCCGTGATCCATTCCTCACGGAGCTTCGGAAGGCCCAGGTGGGGATCGATGCCCAGCGGGCCACTGGTGTCGTTCACCCGGAGCGGTGGCTCACCACCAGCAAGCTCAATCTCCCTCATCGGGACGCGCACGTTGTGGCGGCCCTCTACGAACACCTTCCGGGAGTGCGGGAACGCGACGCCGTAGTCGCCCTCCGTCGACTGCGTGGGTGGGCGCTCGCCGTTGCTCACCGATCCATTCTGCTTCTGCACGGAAATCTTCCTTTCGGAGCGGGACCTCAGGAGGAATAAGCGTAAAGAGCCGCCCCGGCTACGTGCCGGGCGGCTCCCGTGGTCGTCTCTGATGCCTCCATGCCGCGCTCCCTACGCCGGTTTCAACCGGATCAGGTTCCAAGGGACTGTCTCAACCCCATCGGCGTGGGGTACCCCTGGCGGTTCGTGTCGGAAGATAATCGGCTCTGGGGTCGTCTAGCAATTCAAGAAGGGAGCTCGGCTGGCTGCGTTCCCGTCCGGCGTTTGACCGGTTCTCACTCATGCCACAAAATGATCGTGCGATCGGAGCATGATCCGCTCATCACCCGACCTCGCGTCCGTGGTGGAATCTGTCCGCCTCCGAGATCCGGGAGTGCGCGAAATGATCCGCGCTCACCGACGAAAATAGACCGATGCACCGTACGGGAGTTCTTGGTATGTGGATGAAAGCCGTTCATAGAGTCTTCACGGGGGTAATGCTCACCGCCTCGATGTCGGTGGGTGCCGGGAACGTCGCCGCGCAGGCCGTGACCGATCCGAATCAGATATACGATCCGGCCCTCTTTGCCGAGCTGGACTACAGGATGGTCGGGCCCTCCCGGGGCGGGCGAGTGACGGCGGTGGCAGGACACGCCGGAGCGGAGGGGACCTTCTACATGGGGGCCGTCGGCGGGGGAGTCTGGAAGACGACCGACTACGGCCAGAGTTGGTGGAACGTGTCGGACGGGTACTTCGCCACCGGCTCGATTGGGGCCATTCGCGTGGCCCCGTCCAATCCACGGGTGGTATACGTGGGTACGGGCTCGGACGGCATCCGGAGCAATGTCATCGCTGGCAGAGGCGCCTACCGATCCGACGATGCGGGTAGGACCTGGAGCGACATCGGGCTCCGCGATATGGGCCAGATCGGTGCGCTCGTCATCCACCCGAGGAATCCCGACCTGCTGTATGTCGCGGCCCTGGGTCACGCCTTCGGACCGAATCCCGACCGAGGGGTCTACCGAAGCAGCGACGGTGGATCCAGCTGGGATCACGTGCTCTTCACGTCCGATTCGGTAGGGGCGATCGACCTGGAAATGCACCCCACCGACTCCAACACGCTCTATGCGGCCATGTGGCGTGGCGAACGCAAACCATGGACCATCATCAGCGGGATGGAGGCATCCGGGCGGGAAGACGGGATCTGGCGCTCGCGGGACGGCGGGGACACCTGGAGCTTCATGGACGTAGGTCTGCCCAACGGACTCATCGGCAAGATCGATCTCGCGGTGTCCATGGACGATCCGGACCGCGTCTACGCGCTTGTCGAGACCAAAGAGCCCGAGGAAGGGCTTTACCGTTCCGACGATGTCGGGAGCACCTGGCGGATGGTCACGGACCACAAACGGTTGATGGATCGGCCCTTCTACTACACCAACATCGATGCCGACCCGACGGACGCCGATGTCGTCTACGTGAATGCGACCCAATTCTGGAAGTCCACCGACGGCGGCACGACCTTCGTACAGCGCTCGACTCCGCACGGAGACAATCACGACATGTGGATCAACCCGATCGATCCCCTGGTCATGGTGCAGTCGAACGACGGCGGAGCAAACGTTACCCGGGATGGCGGGGTGACCTGGTCTACCCAGTCCAACCAGCCCACCGCGGAGCTGTGCCAGGTCGACGTGGACGATCGGTTCCCCTACTGGCTCTACGCGGGCCAGCAGGACAACAGCACGATCATGGTCCCCAGCAGCGTTCCCGAGGTGAGCGGCCTCTCGGGTCCCGAGAGCTACTGGATGGCCGTTGGAGGATGTGAGACTGGGCCGGTGGTCCCCAAGCCGGGTGACTCGAACATCGTATACGCGAACTGCAAGGGACGCTTCGGACGGTACAACCACAGCACGGGCCAGGAGAAACAGTACTATGTCGGTGCCGTGAACCTGTACGGCGTCAACCCCCGGGAGCTGCCGTACCGTTTCCAGCGCGTCGTCCCCATCGAGGTCTCCCCACACGATCCCGGCACGGTGTACCATGGCTCACAGTACGTTCATCGCACTCGTGATGAAGGTGTCACCTGGGAGCAACTGAGTCCCGACCTGACCGCTTTCAGACCCGAGCGTCAAGTGATCTCTGGCACTCCCATCACTCGCGATATCACCGGGGAGGAGCACTATAGTGTGCTCTATACTATCGAGGAATCTCCGGTCGAGGCTGGAGTGATATGGACCGGCGCCAACGACGGGCCGGTCTACGTGACCCGGAACGACGGGGAAACCTGGACCGAGGTCACACTCCCTGACATGCCCGCCGAGGGACGCATCCAGAACATCGACCCGTCGCCCCATCGGGGCGGCAGTGCTTATGTGGCCGGTTACCGCTACCTGCTGGACGACTTCCGGCCCTACATCTACCGAACGGACGACTATGGGGCGAGTTGGACACTCCTCACCGACGGGACCAACGGGATTCCCGACGACTATCCCACGCGAGTGGTGCGCGAAGATCCCGATCGGGCAGGCCTTCTGTACGCGGGGACCGAGTTCGGAATGTTCATCTCCTTCGACGACGGGGGGCACTGGCAGTCCTTCCAGCTGGATCTTCCGGTCACGCCCATCACCGACCTGAAGATTCACAATCAGGACCTGGTGGTCTCGACCATGGGCCGATCGTTCTGGATCATGGACGACGTCACTCCGCTCCATGAGATCGACGAGACGCTGGCCTCCGCCCAGGTCCACCTTTTTCAGCCCAAGGACGCCTACAGGGTCCGACGTAGTGGGCGGCAAGGTGGCGGCCCCGCTTCCGGGCGGCCCGAGTATCCCCAGCCGGGTGCACTCATCGACTACTATCTCGGGGACGACGTGGGGGGCGATGTGACCGTAGAGATCCTCGATCACGAAGGGAAGGTCGTACGAGGATTCACGAGTACCACCGAGGACTATCAGTACGAGGAATTCCAGGAGATGAGGGCGCCACAGGTGTCACGCTCCGGAGCTCCGCGAGTCGCTACTAGCGCCGGAATGCACCGGCTCGTCTGGGACCTGCAGTACCCCGGCGGCCTGGCCGGTCGTGGCCCTCTCGCCGTACCCGGACGCTTCGACGTCCGCCTGACCGTCGACGGTCGCAGCCAGACCCGATCATTCGAGGTCCTCATCGACCCGCGTGTGGCGCGGGACAACGTCACGTTGGCCGATATGCAGGAGCAGTTCGCCCTCAACATCCAGATCCGTGACGCCATCATCCGGGGGCGCCTGGCCGTGCAGGACATCGAGGCGGCCAAGGAGGGTTCGGAGGAGGGCAGGGAGGCCGGTGGTGATGTCGCAGAGCGGGCTCTCGCGGCGCTGGAAGCGCTGGCCGAGGTGGAGGCCGCGTTGGTCTCCAGGACGGACGGCAGCTACCAGACGCCCATGCTCGTCGACCAGCTCCGCTACCTCTACTTCACGCGCCGACCAAAAGCCCGGCGAGGATGCGCACCAAAGATTGCAAGTGCTCGAGGACGAGCTAGAGCGACACATCGAGACCCTTCAGCGCATCATGCGAACGATCATCGCCTAGGCCCCTTAGTCACGCATATCGCCCAACACCAGTAGGGGGCCCCGCCGAGGACGGTGTGACTGGTTGGGCCCGTGGGGTTTGGGTACCCGCCTGAGGCGCGTCTGCCGCGCAGCGGCAGTAGCGTAGCGGCGCCGAAGGGGGGTGCCCAAACCTCAAAGGGCTGGTCTCGGTTGCGTGCTGTCCCCGGCGGGGCCTCCTAACGCCGCACCCTTCGCTTTCTGAGCATCCGATCGAAGCCGTGGATCTTGAAGTCCAACACGTCTTCGGCATCGAGATCTGCGAAACCGAGATCCGCCAGGTCTTCGAGAAAGTCCCGGTCGACTCCATGGATCTTGAACGCGAGCGCGTCGTCCGGATCCGAAAGCGGATATCCCATCTCGGCGAGGTTATCCATCCAGCGCTTGTTTACGCCGTGGATCTTGAAGGACAAGAGATCGTCGAAGTCCATCCGGCCGAAGCCCAGGTCGTCGATCTCTGCCACGAAGTCCCGAGTGATCCCATGGATGGACATGGACATGAGGTCGTCGAAACTCAAAGGCCCGAAGCCCAGATCGCGGGCGTCGCGAGCCAGGTCGGCGTCCACACCATGGATTTTCACGGCCATTAGCTCGTCGGCATCCAGTTCGCCGAAACCCAGGTCGAGTGTCTCCTGGATGAACTCCGCGTCGATGCCATGGACGCGAAAGGCCACAGCATCGTCCGCGTCGTCGAAGTCGAAACCCTCGGCCTCCATGGAGCGGAGCCACTCGGCGGAAACGCCATGGATCTGCATGGCTACAAGATCGTCCGCGCTCAAACGTCCAAAGCCGAGGCCGCGCATCTCGTCGATGTCGCTGCGATCCAGTCCATGGACGCGGAAGGCGATCAACTCGTCGAAATCCATGTTCCGTAGGCCCAGGTCCGCCATCTCAGCGGCGAACGTGCCACTGACGTCGAAGATGGCGGCGGCGATCACGTCATCGAAGTCGAGATTCCTGAATCCGGCTGCCTGCAGCTCGTCCACGAACCGTGGATCGACATCGTGCATCGCTGCTGCGAACATGTCCCGATCGGACAGGCTCCTGAATCCGAGATCGACCATGACATCCCCATACCGGGGATCGGGCGTGAAGGTGAAGTCGCCAGACCCCCTGTTGCGTCGTAGTCGGCCCTCGAACACGATGGTGCCTGCGGCGCGCACGAGCTCGAAATGGACGTCGCCTCCATTCCCCTCCGCCAGGTCGATCATGTCATCGACGACGTTGGCCGACAGCGTCATCGAGGAGTGGTTCCGCCACCGGTCTTCCCACACGCTGAGTTGGATCCGAGTACGTTCGGGCTCACCTCGGTAGAGTCTCGCGTTCCAGGATCCCTCGATGACCTGTTCTTGAACAGCTGCCGTCGTGGTCTTGCCGCTGAGGTCCGCTTGATTCGTCACAACCCCAAGGAGCACCAAGGCGCAGCCGGTAAACCGTCGCTTACTCATTGCCCATCCCCTCGTTATGGTGTGGCGGGCTGGACCGGTAGGCTCATCGAGCTGCCGAAGTGTCACCGGTGGACGTACGTCGTCTCCCGCCGCCTTCTTCTTCGATGACGCGGAGGCGTTGTTTGTTGGGAGGTACTGCGGGAGGGGTCGGCACCGGGGAAGCCGAGCTTACTGCGTGGCGAAAATGAAGGTGTAGGTCTCGCCCAACTCGAACTTCGCATTGTTCGGGATCAGGTCCAGGAGGGCCATCCCGAGGGCCCGATCCGATGTGGTGATGGAGATACCGATCAGACCTCGCACCGACGGGTTACCAGGCATGCCGCCGGGGAGGATCCAGTGCTCCCAATCGAGTTGGTATCTCTCGCGATCGAAGGCGAAGTTGGCGGGCAACAAGTCGACCAACTCCGGGGGTACGACGCCCGCGTCGGTATCGTCGGGCCAAGGGTTGTTCTCGATGGACAGGCGGGTCGCCGCTTCCTCCACGACGCTGAACGAGGCCCTCACCTCCGTAGCACGGGCCCTTGTCAGGACCTCCTGCATCTGTGGGATCGCGATACGGGTCAGAACGCTTACGATCATCATAACCGTGACCGCCTCGACCAAGGTGAAGCCCCGACGCTGCTTCTGGCCCATCAGTCGATCACCGCGAGGTCGAGGATGTCGGCGCCCTCGGCTACGAAGTCGTCCATGGGCTCCACGGACGAGTACGAGAGGATGACCCTAGAGGTGCGTCCCAGAATCCGGTAGTCGCGGTCGGTGAGTCGGATGTACTCCATGCCTTGGAAGACCGGACCGGCATCTTCGAGATCCACGGGCACGCGCCCCGTGTCGATGCGGTACTGCTCGATCTTCTGGGCCTGGAAGTACATGACCAGCCTCAGTGTCGCCTCTTCCTGTTCGGTGGGAGGAGGCCCAGGCGTCGGGACGCGCAACACGTCGGGCGGCCACGTCCAGATCCAGATGGTAATGGCCGTGGCGAGGGCGAGCGCCACATGCCTGCGACCGTACCCCTGCCTCCCTGCGAGTACCACACGAGCCTCTTCCTCGTGCTCGGCTTTCTCGCTCTGCTCGCGCATGACCGCAGCCAACACGGCATCGCGCTCGCGGGCCTGGCTGATCTCCACATCAAGGATCCCAGCTTCTTCAGGCTGTTCGCTCGCCGGCTGAAACTCCGGGTCGTCGGGCCTGTTCGGCTTCATCCCTCGCCTCGTTGACGTGCTTAGACTAAAACGCCTCCCTGAAGCCATTCTCGAATGGCTCCAAGGGAAGCATCCCCAATCAAAGATAAACACCCTTCTCGCGCCACGCACCAAACTTTTTTTCCGGTGTGCCCTCTAGGTCGCGAGTTTCTTGTACTTGATGCGGTGAGGCTGATCGGCCTCCGCCCCGAGTCGCCGGCGTCTATCCTCCTCATATTCCTGGTAGTTACCCTCGAACCAGACCGCCGTGCTGTCGCCCTCGAAGGCCAGAATGTGGGTCGCGATCCGGTCGAGGAACCAACGATCATGGGAGATGACCATGACCGATCCCGCGAAAGAGAGCAGCGCCTCCTCGAGGGCACGCAACGTGTCGACGTCGAGATCGTTTGTGGGCTCGTCGAGGAGAATGAGGTTCCCACCTTCCTTCAAGAGTTTGGCCAGGTGCAGGCGATTGCGCTCCCCGCCCGAGAGCACTCCAACCTTCTTTTGTTGATCCGAGCCTCGGAAGTTGAACCAGGACAGGTAGGCACGCGGGTTCACCTCGACCCGGCCGAACTGGAGAATCTCCACGCCCTCGGAGACTTCCTCGAAGACCGTCTTGTCTGGATCGAGGTCCATTCTCGACTGATCGACGTAGGCGAGCTGAACGGTTTGCCCCAGGCGAACCGCCCCGTCATCCGGCTCTTCTTGTCCGGTGATCATTCGGAAGAGAGTCGTCTTGCCCGCGCCGTTGGGGCCGATAATGCCCACAATTGCTCCCGGGGGGAGCGAAAAGGAAAGATTCTCGAGGAGCAGGACCTCACCGTAACCCTTCTTTACCCCGTCACAGAGAACGACATCGTTGCCCAAGCGAGGGCCCTTCGGGATGAGGATTTCGGCGGTTTTGATCTGCTCACGCTCGTCTTGGGCCAGGAGATCCTCATACGCACCGATGCGCGCTTTCCCCTTGGCGTGGCGAGCCCGAGGGGCCATGCGGATCCACTCCAGCTCTCGCTCCAGCGTGCTCTGTCGGGTTGAGGCCTGCTTCTCCTGGACTCGCAACCTCTCGCTCTTTTGCTCGAGCCACGAGGAGTAGTTGCCCTTCCAGGGGATCCCTTCGCCGCGGTCCAGCTCGAGAATCCACTCGGCGACGTTGTCGAGGAAGTACCGGTCGTGCGTGATGGCGACGATGGTTCCTGTGAACTCTGCCAGGTATCGCTCGAGCCACGCGACCGACTCGGCGTCCAGGTGGTTGGTGGGCTCGTCCAGCAGCAGCATGTCGGGCTCCTCGAGAAGCACACGGCACAGGGCCACACGTCTGTTTTCACCACCGGAGAGTGTTGTCACGTCCGTATCCGGAGCAGGCAGACGCAGAGCATCCATGGCGATCTCCACCCTGCGATCGAGGTCCCATGCGTTCGAGGCATCGATGCGGTCTTGGAGGCGTGACTGCTTCGCGATGAGCGCCTCCATTTCGTCGTCGCTCATGGGCTCGGCGAATTTCATGCTGACCGCCTCGAACTGTTTGAGGAGATCGCGGGTCTCACGGACGCCCTCCTCCACGTTGCCCCTAACGTCGAGCGTGGGGTCGAGCTCCGGCTCCTGCGGCAGGTAGCTGACACGGGTGCCCTTCGCGGCCCAGGCCTCTCCCAGGAAGTCGTCATCGAGCCCGGCCATGATGCGTAACAGGGTGCTCTTGCCGGATCCGTTGGGTCCAACGACGCCGATTTTCGCCCCGTGGAAGAAGGACAGCCAGATGCCCTTGAGGATCTCACGCTTGGGGGGAACCAGCTTGCGCAGGTCCTTCATGACGTAGATGAACTGCTCGTTGCCCATCATAGAATCCGGTTCACGCGGGGGTTACAGACCTGTGGGGGCACAATCTAAGCACACTGCGTCGGTCGTGGAATCGGAAGGCGGTGTCGAGCTGGGAGAGGGTTGTTGATACTTCTCATCAACGCAGTAGACTCCCACGGGTCGATTGCGATCGCGAGAGACGTTTTGGTGTCGAATCGGGGGTCAGGAACCCAGTTGATAGGAATCGTCGGGGGAGGCGTTTCGGGCCTCGTGCTCGCTCACGAACTCGTCTGCCTTGGAGCCGAGGTCCTGCTCTGGGAGGCGTCCGAGAGGCCTGGCGGCGTGCTCTGGTCTCGGGACTGCGGGGGAGTGCAGGTGGAGTTGGGACCACAGAGAGCCCGACTTACAGATGGATTTCGACGTCTCGTAGAGGCCGTAGGTCTATCCGAAGAGTTGGTCACGGCGCCGGTGGATCTTCCGCTGTTCGTCTACACTCGTGGGAAGCTCAGGACGGCCCCCCTGTCCTTGCGGCAGGCTATCTCTACGGACTTGCTCCCGCTGTCGAGCAAGGTGCGGATCCTGACGGAGCCGTTCCGCTCGGGGCCCGGGCCCGAGGAGACGGCGGGCGCGTTCTTAAGAAGAAAGTTCGGGGAGACGGCGTACCGGGACCTTCTCGGACCCCTCTACGGAGGACTATACGGGTCCGATCCGGATCGCATGCCGGCAAGGCACGCACTCGCGCGCACGTTGAAGAATATGGGCGTGGGTCGGAGCATTCTCTGGAGAATGATCCGTGCAAGTGGCCAAGCCGATGAAGCTCCGCCCTGTTCGTTTCGTGACGGTCTGGCCGCCCTGCCGCGGGCTCTCCAAGCTCACTTGGGGGACAGGGTGCAGTTGGACAGCCCAGTTCGTACTCTTCGGGAGAGCGGAGATGGGTGGGAGGTCGTGCTCGACGGGGAGGGGAGGGTGCAGGTCTCCCACGTGGTGCTGACCTGCCCTGCGGACCAGGCCGCGAAGATCGTCGAGCACGTCTGCCCCCAGGGGGCGAAGACTCTCGCCGGAATCCGGTACAACCCGCTGGCTGTGGTGCACATGCGATCCCAGGCCGATCTTCACGGCCTCGGTTACCAACTGGCGTTGGGAGAACCGTTCGAGACCCGAGGCGTAACTTGGAACCACAGCCTCTTCAGACGCTCGGGACTCTATACGGCGTACCTGGGTGGAATGAAGAACCCGGCTATGGTTGACAGACCCGACGACGAGATCGGCCGGATCGCGTGCCGGGAATTCGAGACCGTGACGGGGCATGCGGCGGAGACGCTGATGGTTTCCCGAACCAGGATGCCGGCTTGGGACGAGAGTTGGAACGCGATGCCGGACTTGGACCTACCGGTCGGATTGCACCTCTGCTCCAACTATTCGGCCCGGCCGGGCATAGCCGGCCGCATCGTCGAGGCTCAACGGCTGGCCCGCAGCCTCAGTCCGCCGCGTTGAGGCAGAACGTTTTCGGCGTTGCACGGCACAGACAGCGCCGCAGGCCGAGCTCTCCCATGATGGGCTCGGGCCTAAGGGCGTCTTCCACCAGGTCGGCAAGTAGGGCGGTGAAGCGGGGGTCGGCGTGGGGGATCGGGACACGGTAAAAATCCAGACCCCGGGCCTCTGTGACCTCCCGGAGCTCATGGTCCAACTCGGATAGTGTCTCGGACTGTTCGTGCATGAAGCTGAGCGGCTCGACTACCACGCGGGCTCCCTCGAGCTTCTGCACCACTTGCTCGACCTCCGGCTCGGTCCATTTCACCCCTCGGTTTGCGTGGTTTTGGTATCCCAACACGTAGTCGGTGGTGCCCAACTCACGGGCGATCATACGACAAGCTTCCTCCACATAGTTCACGTATCGAGGTCCGCTCTCGATGTACTTGAGAGGGGTGCCGTGCGCCGAGAACACGAGTCTCGTGTCCGCAGCGTGTAGATCGACGCCCTGCTGCTTCACGAACTCCAGAATGTTGTCGGCCCGGAACCACAGGTAGTCGGGGTGACGGTGCCATCCCGTGATCTCCCGAATGGGGACGTCCCAGTCGAGTTCCTCGAGAGCGGCGTTCACGTCGTCGAGTGCCGCAATCGTGGTCGACATGCCGCAGAGGGGATAGAGCGGTAGAGCGATCAGATTCTCCACGGCGTCTGAATGCGCCTCGTGCACGGCCGCGCCGATGGATGGGGCGGTGAACTGCATGCCGGAATAGCACTTCACGTCGATCCCCCGCCGTCTCAGCGCGAGTTCCACCATACGGACCTGTTTACGGGCCTGTTGGTTGAGCGGAGATCCGCCGATCTGTTCATACACCGCGATCAAGCCTGGGGCCCGGGCATCGGCAAGCTGCCGAGCCCGTTGTGCTCCACTCTTCTTTGATTCCAGGGCGGCGTTCCGAAGGAAGATCCGCTCCAGATATGGTACGACCTCTTCCAGCGTGCCTTGCTCGGGCTCTCCGAAATTGAGGATCAGAACACCGGTCGTCATGGCCAGTCACTTTTGATTGTGTAAGGAGGGGCCCATTCCGGACCCTCCTCCTTCGAGATCATGCGATGGAAGCTCGGCTTGTCAGCCAGAACCGTGATAGACCTGGTGACCGGCTGGGAAGTCGAAGATCAGTTTCCTGGCTTGCGCGACAGAGCCTTGTAATACTCATCCACCAGCTTTCGGAAGCCCGTCGGCACCTCGTCCGAACCTGATACGAAGACCCGATCACGATCTTCTCCATCCAGTTCTCGGCGAAGCCCGAACTCGAGCTGCTTGAGTCCTTCCAGAATCTGCGCCTGGAGTCGTTCGACCTCCGCCAGGTCCGAGTAAACCCGTTCGCTGTCCAGCGCCCTCAGGGCCGATACGACTTCATCGAGCCGGCGTCCGTCCAGGGCCTCGAGATCCTCCTGCTCCAGGATTCGCTGGAGTTCCCGGGCCTCCTGGACGCGCTCTCGGATCTCACGCCGGAACTGGCGGACGTCTCCTGGTGAGACGGCCCCCGGCTGACGGCCCCCGCCGCCCCCGTTCGGGTTGCCGAGGGCACCCTGGCTTCCGCCGTCCTGACCCTGCCCCTGTTGGCCGCGTCCCTGGCCTTCACCTCGGCCTTGGCCTTCACCCTGTCCTTGGCCTTCGCCCTGTCCTTGGCTTTCACCCTGTTCCTGTCCTTCACCTTGGCCTTGCTCACCCTGACCCTGCTGGCCTCGGTCACCCCGCTCTCCCAGGCGTCGGGACATGGACTCAATACCTCGCACCAGGTCCCGGGTACGGTCGAGGGCCTCGGTGCGACCATCATTCTCTAGTTCGCCCACGGCTCCTACGGCACGCTCGAGGCGATCCTCGAGCTCGTCGAGTCCGCGCTGCGTCTCGGCCTCGAATTCGCGTGTGTAGTCCCCGTCTCCCGCTCCGATGAGCCCTCGCGAGTAACGCACCCGTTCCTTCAGCTTGTTATCACGGATGGAGTTGGCGGCCTCCCCCAGTTGGTCGGAGGCATCTCGCTGGCTTGCACGGGCATCAGCACTCAACCGATCGATCTGGCTTTCGAGATCCCCGAGTTCCTCGGTCATAGCCTCTTTGCGCTCGAACAGACGCCTGGCGGCCTCCTGGAGAGCCGCTCCTTCCCGCTCGTTGAGTGCCTCCATCTGTCGCTGGATCTCACGCTGCTCCTCGGCCAGGGCTTGTGCCCGGCGAGACGCGTCTTCGGCCTCGTCGCGCAGGCGATCGACGCGGTCCCGCTCCAATCGACGGCGGGCCTCTTCGAGTCGGTCCAGCGCGGAGTTGGCATCTGCAACGCCCGCGTTCCCACTCGACGCGGCGGAGCGGCGCATCTCGTCCGCGGCCCGCTGGAGCTCTCTCGACGCCTCCATCAGACGCTGATCGTTGGTCTCCCGGGCAAGCCGCTCCAGCTGGCGCGCTGTCTCTTCCGTTTCGTCGGCCAGTTCACGCTGACCGCGTGCTGAACCACCGCCGCCTTGCTGAGCCGCGGCACGGCGCTGTCGTTCGGCCTGCTGTTGCTGACGCCTGGCCAACTCTTTGAGCTTCTCGAGGGCCTCGTCCACCTGCTCGGTCGCCTGTTGGCGTTCGCCGCGCTCCAGGGTCTCGTACTGGTTCTTCAGTTTATCAAGCTCGAGCTCGAAGAGATCGGCGAGGTCATCAGCCGAGGCACCACCACCACCGCCGCCACCTTGTTGCCCTCCCTGCTGAACGACCGCTTCGTAGGTCTCCTCCGCCTTTTGGAGGTGGAGAAGGGCCTTTTGCTCGGGCGAGATGGCCTCCTTGGGGTCACTGTCGCCCAAGATTCTCTCGGCGTTCTCCATCTCCTCGAGGGCCTGGGGAAGCAGCTCGGCGATGCGCTTGAACTGCGGATCAGCCCCCATTCCGCGGGCCATGAGACGTTGCAACAGGCCCGCTACCTGTTCACGAACACGGGCTTGGGCGAGTCGGACGCTGACCAAGTTCTCCTCGAACTCGCTCTCCGGGAGATATTCCTGATCCCGGACCAGATTGAAGGTCGCCGCGACGATCTGGCGTTGGAGATCCGAAAGACCTTCTTCCTCCATGCCACCGCCGCCGCCGCCACCGGCCTGCTCACCTTGGCGAAAATCGATCCGGAAGGGACGGATCTGCACAAAGTAGATGTCGCTGGTGACCGTACGGACACCGTTGGACCTGTTGTTGTCCTTGGCCTGGGCGTAGTAGGAGACCAGATCGCCAGGCTCGAGTTCGAACTCCTCTAGGTACAGCGTGTGTCCCGCGGTGACCTCGGGTGCCGGTCGGCTGTCATACAGGGCGATCGTGTCCTCGGGCTCCCCGTTGGTCGAATAGATGAGGAGCAGCTCGGAGATCCCGAAGTCGTCGTCGGCCTTGGCCTCGAGGAACAACTCCTCGATGGGGCTTGCCCTCGTATCCCGTCCGGGCTTGGAGAACGACACGGAAGGTGGCTGATCGGTGAGCACGTCGATGGTGTACTTGGGCGATGCTGGGACCAGATCACCGTCCGTTCGGGCCAGTTCGATCTCGTAGTATCCCTCCCGCTCCACCGTTAGAGTGCCCAGCCACGTTCCGTCTCCGACTTCGGTGAGTTCTGCGGCTTCTCCGTTGACCAAAAGGCGCCCACCGGGCGTGAGCATGGTAGGGAAGATCCTTACTCTTACCTCCGTCCCTTCGAGGGCGGCGATGTCGCCGCCTCCCTCGACGGTGCGTACGGCGAGCCCGGTGTAGGACGGGAAGTGATACTCGAGCTCGAGGCGATCCACGTAGGGGAGATCGGCCACTTCGATGCGGTGGGTGGCAGAACGGATGCCCGCGGACTCCACGAAGTACTCCGTGTGCTCATTTAGGCCGAGAAGGAGGAGTTCGAAGCCCTCCACCTGGTCGGGGAGCATGGAGAGCTCGTCGAACACTTCGGGTAGCATCGAAAGTTGGTCGAACACATCGGACGATTCCGCCTTGAAGAAAATGCGAACCTCGTCACTCTCGAACCCGACGAGCTGGACGGCCACGAGTTGGTCGGATCCCCGGGCGATGGTCACGTCACCCGGCTCCACTACGATGGAGTACGGGTTCACTGCTGATGCGTCCCGCGTCGGGAAGAGAAGGGCCGAGGCCCCGTGGCGGAGTTGAGCCGGTCCGAGGAGCATGAGGGCCAGCGTGGCCAGGGCTGCAGCGGCCAACGCCCCCGAGGCCCGATAGAGCCCCTTCTGCTCGATCCTTCGACCGTAGTCGACCTTGCGGGCGCGATCCAACGCGTTGTCGACGAGACCACGCTCGAGAGCGTCAGACGTGTTCATGTCCCCGCTCCCAGCCTCCAGGGCGCTCAACACAGAGGCCTCGAGGGATGGCTCGTTCTCTTCCAGATAGAGGGCCGCCTGCTCGTCGGAAACCCTACGTGCGAGGGGCCATACGAGGAAACGGGCTACGAGTGCGCCGACGGCGAGCCACAGGAGGATCCGGAGTGACACCACAGCCGTTGCGCTGAACCGGAAGAGCTCGAGGCCATATACCGAGATCAAAAACGCGCCGAGACTCGCGCCGAGCACGACAGCCATGCCTCGCATCGCGATGCGGGCGCGCCAGCGTCGCCGAATCCGGTCGATCACGCGAAGGATCTCTATGTGGCGAATGGCTCTGTGTTTACCCCTGTGCATACTCCCTCCCATCCTCGAATCTCTTCGTCACACCGCGAGAAAGCCAGTTCGACACGGCAGTCTCCGTCAACAGCAGGATCAGCGCCCCGACCAACAGCAATCGCCAGAGGGCCTGTCGCCGTTCCTGGTCCTGTGCCCTGACCTCGGCCGGTAAGAGGCCCGCGACTCCCGCCTCGGAATCCGCGTCCCTCGGCGATATCGACCCCGCCAACTCGGTCGGGTCCATCGCTTCGAGTTCCGATTCCGCCACGTCCACGTTGACAGCCACGGTGAACGGCCGGGTGGGATCGGAGCCGGGCCGCCGTACCTGATAGAATCCCTGCTCGTCGAGCGTGAGGAACCGGGTCGCCTCTCCCGGAGGCAGCGACACGCTACCCCCCTTTGGGGTAAGGGCGATCTGCTCATCACCCAGTGAGAGCTCCTCTTCCAGCCCGATCGCGAACGCTGCGCCCTCGGGATCCGCAAGGTTGAGCACCTGGCCGGCCGAGTACCACGGGACGCGCTCTCGGTGGCCGCCGAGATACCGGACGAGCTGGTGCATGAACGGCAGAAAGACCGGCTGAACCGACAGGTCATTCCAAAACGCATCCAGCGTACTGGCCCAAAGCAACACACGGCCCTTGCCTATCCGACGTTCGACCAAGGCGACCGACCCGTCGTCGAAGCGTGCCAAGACACGATCCTCGGGACCCACAGTAACGGAGCGTGAGCGGAAGAAGCGCGCTCGTGCGAAGTCGCCCCCCCGCGGGCCTCCGAACACTTCGAAAATGGGGTGGGCGTAGTCCAGAAACCCGAGCCGGGCGACCTTACGAACATGGTCTGTGGCGGCGCCGAATCGGCCCGCCATCAGATCCTCCATCCCGGGCTGCCATGTGCTTCGCTCGCCGAGCACGACCAGGATACCCCCACCGGCCTCCACGAACCCTCTCAGGCGGTCCGAGACGCTCCCTTGTGGCAGACGAATGTCGTTCAGTACCACGACGGCTGTGACGTCGAGATCGGCAGTGCCGACGTTGGTCGAGCGTCGCACGTCGACCTGGAACGCTGCTTCTTCACTGATCTCCAGGGCGCGCTGCATGTAGAGGCTGGCGTCGGAGCGGGCGCTTGATCCCTCCAGGATCAGTGTGCGCAGCGCCCGTCCCGGTGAGAGCACGAAGTGGAGCTCGTTGTCCTGAAGGAGCATGTCGGGGCCCAGCCGAACGGTTCCGCGGGTGTAGGACTCCGAGAGGGTGAACGGGTCGAACGTAACAGTGTTTGACCCGGTCGGATCCAAACGGACGTTCCGGCTCTGCACCTCTTGGCCATCGATTTCGAGGATGATGGGCAAGTCGACGGCGTCGGCGCCCTGACGTCTGGTCACCCGGGCGGTGGCGGTCATGCGTTCTCGACCCGAAAAGAAGTCGCGGCGGAGTGTGACGGACGCCACGGTCGCGTTGGGGGTCTCCGGCTCGGAAATCTGCTGTGTGGTCACCACCGTCCCACTCGGAAACCTCACGCCCTCGTCACCGGACCATCCGGAGCGCTGAAAGTCGCTGATGATAGCGACTTCCAGGTTGGCCAACTCGGACTCCTCCAGGATGGTCTGGGCGAGCTTCAGCCCGGGTCCGAACCGAGTGCCGGAAGCGCTCACGTCGGCCGTGTCCACGGCGATGAGCAGCCGCTGGTGATCCGAGCTGGATCGGACGACCGCCGACGCCCCCTGACCGAGAAGTACCAGGCTGGCACGGTCCGACGCACCGAGGCTCGACACGAGTCGCCTAGCCTCGGCGGTAGCCCTCTCCCAGCGATCGCCGTAGCCCATCGAGTACGAGTGATCCAGTACGATCACCACCTCCCGAGGACCCAGTGTCGACCCTTCGGCGAGCTCCGCGTTCTGGAAGAACGGGCGGGCGAAGGCCGCCACCAGAAGTGCGAGCGCCATGGCACGGATGAAGAGTAGTACCCAGTGATGGATCTTCCGGCGCTGGACCGAGCGGTACGGAATCTTCCGGAGAAACATGAGCGACGGGAACTCGACCACGTTGCGGCGCTGTCTCTCCGTGAGGTGGACCAGGATGGGCACGGCCAGCCCGGCCAGGCCGAGAAGAAACAGGGGGGCGAGCCATCCCATCAGCGCACCCTGCTCAGCTTTTCGCGGCTCGACAGATAGCGGAACAGCGCAAAATCCAGGGGCTTTGACGTATCCAGGACCGTATAGTCGATACGACTGCCCGTGAAGAGGCGCTCAAGCTCGCTGGTGTGTTCACCGATCAGGCGGCGGTACTCGGTGGCGAGTTCGTCCGGCACGATCGGGATCATCGTTTCGCTCTCGAGATCCTTGAAGCTGGCCGGACTCTCGTACGGAAAGTCGAGCTCGGCGGGGTCCAGCACGTGGAAGACGATGACGTCGTGGCCGCGGGCTCTCAGGTGTCGGACGGACTCGATGACCTGCTGGGGCTCTTCGTAGAAGTCCGAGAGCAAGAGGATGATGCCGCGACTATTCAGGTTCTCTCCGACCTGCATCAACGGATCCCTCAGCGTGCCGGGGCGTCCGGGCTCGGCACGGGCCAAGCTGTGAAGGATGAGCTCGAGGTGCCGCGGCGAAGGGGGCACCCAATCCACGATGTCATGGTCGAAGGTGACCAGCCCCACCCGGTCCCGCTGCTTTTGCGAGAAATAGGCTAGTGCAGCGGCCAGATAACGGGCGTAGTCGAGCTTGGTGGCTGAATGAGTGCCGAAGCTCATGGACTTCGAGACGTCGAGAATCACGACGAAGTTCGCGCTGGTCTCGGCATCAAACTGTTTTACGTAGAAACGATCGGTACGAGCGAAGAGGCGCCAGTCGATGCGCCGGATGTCGTCGCCTGGCATGTAGGCCCGATGCTCGGCGAAGTCGAGGGACAGTCCCAGGTGCGGAGAGCGGTGCAGGCCGTGGAGAAAGCCGTCCACCACGGTTCGCGCCAACAGCTCCAGGTTATCGATCCGGCCCAGAACAGCCGGATCGAGGAACTGCGCCCCACTGGCCTGAAATCCCGAGCGAGCTCTGATGACCACGAAATCCTACTCCTACAGCCCCGAAGTCGGCACAGGCACGGCCTCCAGCAACTTGTCCACCAGCTCGCCCGACGTGACACCTTCGGACTCGGCGTGGAAGTTCATCAGAATACGGTGGCGCATGACTGGATGTGCCAGGGCCCTGATGTCCTCGAAGCTCACGTTGTAGCGACCCTGGGTAATGGCGCGGGCCTTCGCCCCCAAAGTCAGGTACTGTGCCGCCCGAACGCTGGCGCCGTAGGCGATCCAGTTTTTCACGAAATCCGGGGACTTCCCGTTCGGACTTGGTCGACTGGCCCTGACCAGGCTCACGGCGTAGCGGAGGGCCGCATCAGGCACCGGGACCTTCCTGACCAGCCGTTGGAAGGCCACCAGATCGGGTCCCGTGATCGCGTGGCTGAAGTCCGGGTCCTGGATCCCCGTCGTGGTGCGCACCACGTCCAGCTCTTCTTCCTCGGAGAGATGCTCGATGACTATCTCGAACATGAAGCGGTCCAGCTGCGCCTCCGGGAGGGGATAGGTCCCCTCCAGCTCGATGGGGTTCTGCGTAGCGAAGACGTAGAACGGCTCTTCCAGGGTGTAGGTCTCACCCTGGACTGTGACCCGGTGCTCCTGCATGGCCTCGAGGAGTGCCGACTGGGTCTTGGGCGGCGTACGGTTGATCTCGTCAGCCAGGACGATGTTGGCGAAGATCGGGCCGGGCGCGAACACCATGCTGCGTCGCCCCGTCTCGGAATCCTCTTGGATGATGTCCGTACCGGTGATGTCTGAAGGCATCAAGTCCGGGGTGAACTGGATTCTGGAGAACTTCAGATCCAACACCTCGGCCACCGTGTGGATGAGCAACGTTTTGGCCAGGCCGGGCACCCCGATGAGCAGGCTGTTTCCGCCCACGAAGAGCGAGAGCAGCACCTGCTCGATGACCTCTTCCTGGCCGATGATGAGCTTTCGGATCTCGGACAGGATCTTCACCCGTCCTGCCTTCATCCGGTCGGCGAGGTCGATGTCGTCGGGGTTGTCGAGTGGAAGCTCATCCGACCCGGCTGTCGCGTCGACTGCTGCCTGTTCTTCGATGAATGCCATTTGGTGCTCCGTTCAGGCCGCGGATGCGGCCCGGTGACTCTTTGTCACAGTCTTGTGGTTTACGTTGTCCGCCTCAACCGCTTGCACGCCAATACCTCGATCAGTCGTTCCCCCGATCGCATCACTCATCAATGACGAAGAGAATTGAGTCGAGCCCAAGGCGGGCAAGGCGAGGCGACTGAGGCGTACTCCAGTACGCCGCAGGGAGCCGAGACCGCAGCCCAACGCCGGGATCGGCCGATTCTCTTCGTCATTTAGTGGGTCATGGCGTAGATCAAGTAATTCACACCCAACTTGTAGGCCTCGTTGGAGAGGTCGATCGGATACCAGCCGACGTCCGAGAACTCCCAGTACTCCCCGATGTCGTTGTTGTAGTTCGCGATCACGACCAGACGCTTCTCTGGATCATTGTCCTCGTGCAGGCCCAGGTACACGGGCCGTCCGCCACGAGAATAAGGGGGGAGGAGGGTGTCCAGCGACTCGATCCGGAAGAAGGAGTCGAAGATCGGGTGGGTCTCGTCGAGCTGCACGAACTGGGAACCAGGGATCACCCTCTTCATCTGGGCGTCGAAGTTGTACCAATCGTTCCCCCGGAAGTCGTCGGCGATCATGAAGCCGCCCTTCAAGAGGTAGTTCTGTAGACCCAGGATCTCTTCGTCCGACGGATACCAACCGCCTGGCTCCGAGATGTACGCCAATGGGAAGCGCGTCAGCTCCGGATCGTCCGTGTCGAAGATGTTTCCCCCGTCCATATAAGGCCGGATGAGCGTCGTCTCCCGAATGATGTTCATGAAGTTCCGCTCAGCCCTGGGAAAGTCGTGCGCCCACCCTGGCTGTCCGCCGCGACCGCGACCCCGGAAGCTGCCACTCGTCAGTCCTCCTCCACCAAAACGTATGCGGGCGAAGGTGAACCGGCCGTCATAGGGTGTGTTGCCCGCCTGGGGTGTGTCATGCCCACCTGGGGTGTGTTGCCCCCTGGGGTGTGTTGCCCACCTGGGGTGTGTTGCCCACCTGGGGTGTGTTGCCCACCTGGGGTATGTTGCCCACCTGCGCGGCGATCCCGGCGTCCGCATCCGGAGCACCGACTGAACCGACGCCGAGTAGTGCCACGGATCCTGCCAGGGCACTTGCCACACCCAGGGCCGTCAGCGTGAGCATCGATGCGCGGCTCACGACGTACCTCCGGCGCGAATCTCCAGCAAGAGGTCCAGCGCCTCTTCGTAGTTGGGCGCGATCTCGAGCGCGTACAGGACGGACCTGCGGGCATCCCGTGCCTGGCCGTCTGCCCAATACGCACGGGCCAATTGGTAGAGCGCTCCGGCCCTGTCCGTGGGCTCGAGCGCTACCACGGCTCGTCGCTCCCTCACCGCGCCGACCAGGTCGCCTCGCTCGGAGTGGGCTTCGGCCAGGCGAAGGTGCAGATCGATCTCGTACGGATAGATCAACACTGCCGCGTCCAACGCCGCCGCCGCTCCGTTCACGTCTCCCATTTCGTTGAGCAGGGCCGCGTGTTGGAGGAACGCTTCATAGTGGCTCTCGTTCAAAGCGGTCTGTCGCGCCAGAGCCGCCGCGGCCAGCCCCGTTTCCCCTCGTTTCGTATGAATCTGAGCAAGGAACCAGTACGGGCTGTCGTTTCCCCCGTACTCCGGGAAAAGGCGCAGGGCCGCCCGCAGGTTTCCTTCCGCCGCGTCCAGGCGGTCCTCCTGGAAGAGGGCCACGCCTGCCGTGAGTCGCGCGCGGAAGTTGTCCGGGTTCTCACGGGCAAGGCGGGTCAGGTCTTCGATCGAGGTGGGCCGTTCCGACATGCCCGCGCTCGCGGCCGGAGCGGCCAGGGCGTTCAGCGCGGTCTCGTACCGGCCCTGAAAGTACTCGTCGAAGTCCCGGTCGAGCTCCTCCATTTCGATGCCCAGGAGACGCTCCACCAACACAGGAGTGGTCTCCCCGTCTCTGTAGCCGCGCAACATTTCCAGGATCGGCCGGAATCCCCAGCGGCTCTCGATAAAGTCGAAGACCAGCGACGCCTGCAGATATGAGTCCACCACCTGCTGGGGATACGACGGCTGCACGAAGCCTGCGTTCATCTGGCTCACCGGAAGCATGAGCCCCTCCTGGTATCGGCCCAGGAATCCGGGGGAGGGCTGATGGCCCCAGCCCGGTCGGGCCTGGCGCTGCTCGTGCACGGCCAAGCCCTCGGAGAACCAACGGGGGACCTCGTGCTCGCTAAGGCCGAGGTGGAAGACGTGAGCCATCTCGTGCCAGAGGACGGAGGCCCAGTTGAAGTCCCCCACGGGTTTGGCCGATGGCGAGTCCATGGCCACGACGCTCCCGAACGTTACGCCCAGGGCGCCGATGCCGGCCAGGCCCACGGTTCGCACCGAGAAGTCCGCATGGTTAGGGAAGACCTCGATCCGGATCGGCAGGGGTGGGGTGTACCCGCCGTACCGTTCCACGAGAGACTCCAGAGCTTCCGTCGCGATCTGCTCGATGTAGGGGGTGAGCACCTCGGCCTCGCGTTCGTGGAGTACGTATTCGAAGCGAGGGTCGTCTTTCAGAACTTCGTAGTCCTCGAAGGTGTCGAGCAGGCTCAACGTATTGAAGAACCACACGCTGTACGGGTCACCTTCGAACGCGGTCTCGAGGCTGGCTCGTCCCTCCTCGATCCGTCCGAGCCGGAGTTGATTCACCCCCAGGATGCCGTGGGCTCTCCAGGACTGGGGGTCGAGGGCGATGGCCTCCGAAGCGAGGAGGGCAGCTTGATGGTACTTCCGGCTCTTCACGGTCAATTCGGCGATGTCGTTGTAGATGTCGCCGTACCCAGGGCTCAAGTCCCGCACCCGGTCCCGCACTCTTTCGTAGTCACTAACCTCGCCGCGCAGGTAGTGGGAGGCAGCCAGGGCGCTCAGGGCTCCCAGTGAAACGGGGTTCACGTCGAGGGCCGCGTCTATCTCGGAGCGAGCCTCTTCATGGTTCTCCACTTCGAGGTGCAGCCAGGCCTTGAAGACGTGGCCGGCCGCGAGATTGGGGTTGCTCTCCAGAGCCTCCTTCACTCGATCCATCACCCCGACGGTGCCGTTGAACTTCATGGCCCGGGCCATGCCCAGGAGTGCCCTCGGGTGCCTGGGGTTTTGGGCGAGGACTCCCTTCAGGGACGCGTCAGCCTCTGTACCGTCGTACTTCTCCAGAAACAGCTCGCCCACGAGCACGCGCGCTTCCAGAGCGGTGGGATCGGCCGCGATCGCCTCGTCGTAGGCCCTGAGGGCGTCCTTGAAGAGCTCGTGGTGGGCGATGCCCAGGTATCGCACGGCCGTGGCGATCGCGGTGAGTTCTTTCGAGGAGAGAGCCGCGGCGTCGCTGTACAGATCGATGAACGAGTCGAACTCCGTAAGTGCGAAATCGCGATCCCCATACGTCCATTCGAGGATCGCCTGATTGAGGCGAGCCGTATGCCGGTCCCAAGCTCGACCCTCCCAGGCTCGCACGAAGTGCTCCCGCGCCTCTTCGAGACGGCCAACCTCGTACAGTACCTCACCGATGGAGTTGGCCAGCTCAACGGAGAGCGCGTCGGGGGCCTTCGCTCCCTCCTTGATCGCCTCTTCGTAGCGGCCGATCTCCGCGAGCGCACCCAAGTAGCCAACGTACGCATCCAGGCGGGCCTCGAGCAGCACACCGGCGGGAGTCGCCTCTCCCGGGGCTGCCAACTCGCGGAGCGCCGAAATGGCCGCGTCGTACTCACCGGATCGTAGCTGGCGCAGGGCTTGGTCGGCCATCTGCGAGTTGCCCTCGGCCCAGAAGCCGAGCTGGGCGACCATCGCGACAGCAACGAGTGGGAGCCAACGCCTCATGAGCCCCCACCCACCCGAGCCTGAATCGCACGGTTCTTCAGGGCCAACTCGACGAGCAGGTCCTCGAGCGCGGTCTCGTAGCGCGCCTCCTCCATCTGGTCCTTGATGTCGGTGAGTTCGGCGACACGCTGCTCCAGGGTAGCCTTCTCCTCGTACAGCACCCTGAGCACGGGGTCGTCCGTGGACAGGGCCGCCACAGTCGTCGGGCTGGCTCCAAGGAACAGCGTGCCGGCAAGCGCCCCGTCCAGGCCCTCCTCCAGGTTCGTGCTTCCCTCACCGTCACCGTTGTCGTCCAGGAGTGCGTGCTCGGTCTGGATCCGGCCGTCGGCCTCGTACTCACGGGCCACCTCCGTGGTTGCGAACTCGAAGGCCTCGGACATGGATACGCGGCCGTTCTTGTCGAGGTCGGCTCCGTCTCCCGTGAACGCGCCCACGAAGTAGCCCGCGAAGACGGACTCGTTGCGCTCCATGCCCGTCTTGGTCGCGGTGACGATGGCACGCCTCGGGCCAGAGAGGACCGAGACGAACCCGCCGCTGGCGCTGGACACGTTGGCGAACGAGACATCCTGATCGGACAACTGATCGAGCATGAGCGCGAAGTCCTCTGCGGTCAGGTCGGGCCCGGGCAGGTTGAAGCGCGACTCTCCGGACGTGTAGCTGCCGTGTCCGATGAGCATGATGAACACGTGGTCGCCGGGTTCGGCCTTGGACGCGATTTCGGCAAAGATCCGTTCCACGTTGTCTCGGCTGGATCGGTCGGTGATCCGGGGATCGGCATCCGGATTTTCGCCGAGGTATACGATGTGGTCTCGGGGTACACCGAGCCTTTCCGTGGCGGCTTCGACGAAGGAGCCGCCCCACTCGAGGAAGCGTTGTCGGTAGGTATCGTCCCCGCCTAGGCCACCGATCACAAGGACATGCGTATCCTGCGCAGAGGCCGAATTCGGCATCGATGCCGCGCACGGTACGACGAGGCTCAAAAGGAGGGTGGTAACCCCGAGACGCTTCCGCCTCACACCAGGCTCCTGTTCCTGCGGTAGCCCCACTCGCCGGCCATGAGGCTCAGAAGCAGGATCAGAAGGATGGGCATATCCCAAAGATCCCGTTCCTCCGTAAGCGTCACCCCCGCACCGGTCAGGCTGATGTCTTCTGCGAGCGATGCCACATTGTCGGGAGTGTAGAAGAGGCCCCCCGTCTCCTCCGCCACTCGGCGGAGCGTAGTACCTCGCATGCTCGCGTCGAAGTACTCGTCGTTGGAGGGGGCCGCCTGTACGTAGGTGAGCGCCGTGCCCAGCGTGTCCCCGGCCCGCATGGCCTGAACGGAAATTTCGTACAGTCCCGGCTCCGATGTCGTAAAGCTGGCATCGTAGCGCCCGTCCTGATCGACCGCCCAGTCCAAGGGCACAGTGAGTGAGTCTCCGCTCGGGCTCAGGACCGTGGCGACAATGCTGCCGTTGTTGATCTCTACGTACGCCGAGTCGTTCACCTCGGCCGAGATCGCGACCGCCTGCCCGGGCTCCACGACTTCTTGATCGCTCTGGGCGCCGACTCGGTGCGGCACGCCGTCGGACAGCCATCGCAGGAGTTGGCGCCAGAACGTCTCATGGGTCTGGTCTTCAAGGTCCACGTCAGCGTGCATCTGCCAGATCCACGAATCTTGGATGGGGAGCACGATGACCTTGCCGCGGCCGTACCGGTGGTAGGCCATCACGATCTGGGTCGTGCGGTCGTCCTCACTACCGCCGGTGAGGAGGCTAGTGGCTCCAGGTTTCAGGCGGGTTATGGGGTTCAGAGACGACACCGCAGGGAGGGATTCCCAAAGCTCTCTGACCTCATCGCCTCCATCTCCTCCGAGCTGGGTCGCTGGGTGGGTGAGTCCGGTACGCGTCGGGCTGACGAGGAGTTCGGTGAAGAAGGGTCGGCCGTCGCTCAGCTCGTCGTCCAGGAAAACGGGCAGGGCTTCCGCCAGAGGCGTGCCCTCGTAGCCCCCTTCCCGGAACGAATTGCGTCCTCCGAGCAGAAGAAGTCCTCCGCCCCGCTGAGACACGAAGTCCGCGATCATGTTGAGCTGGTCGTGGGTAAAGAAGCTGGCCTCGACACTACCCAGAATCAGGGCTCGGTACCGGAACAACTCCTCACGAGTCTTCGGAAAGCCGGCGGCAAGCTCATCCGCGTCGTCGACGTCGAGCCGAAGGAATTTGCTTTCGGCGGTCCGCTGGAGGACGACCACCTGAAGGTTGTCGTCGTCGGACACGGCGCGACGGATGAACTTTACCTCCCAGCGAGGCTCGCCCTCGAAATAGAGGATCTTTTCCGCCTGGTCCACCACGTCGACCAAGACCTCACGTACGTTGTTTCTGGTGACTCTTTCCCCGTCCTGAATCGGCACCCGAAACTGGAGTAGGCGCGGCCCGCTCTCGGAGACTTCGAGGCGGATGCGCGCGACGACCGGCTCTCCGTCTCCGGCCAGTGTCACGTCCTCGGTGGCCATGAGGACCCCTCCGTCCTCTACCACGAGGGGGACCGTGTTCTGGGAGTAGCCACGGTGCGAGATGATGACGTCGACGACCAGGGACGTCCCTTTGAGCACCGTCCGCGGGACCTCGACCCGGCTGACCTGAACGTCGGGAGAAAGGGTTTCCTGCCCGAGTCCGATCGTGTAGACGGGTATGTTGGCCGCCTGAAGTGGCAACAGTGACTCCGCGAGGGTTTCCCCCGAGTTGTCGGCGCCGTCGGAAATCACGACGAGGCCGGAAAGGGGAACACCCGCCAACTCCTCTTGAGCGCGGACCATCGCTCTACCCAACTGTGTGCCCGTTCCCTCATAGGTCAGCTCCGACACGTCGCCTAGGCGACTCGACCCCCTGCTGAAGCGGAAGAACCGGAGGGCGAACTTGTCGCTGAGCTCGTTGAGTAGCTCGCTCCCCTCCGCTCCGAAGGTCTGCCCGATGAAGTCGCTGCGCGGAACACCGTCGTCGTCGGTGATCTGCATGCTCTGGGAATCGTCGATGAGGATTCCAACGAAATTCCGCTGGGGCACCACCGACGTGAGAACCAGCGTCGGTTGGAAGAGAATGAAGACCAGAAGCCCGATGACCCCGAGTCGTAGCGTGGCCATGACGGTCCGGTCCACCGGCCGTGTATTACCCCGGGCAGCGGTGTAGGTGAGGACCGTCGGGATGGACAGCGCTGCCACCAGCCCGAGCACCGCCATGGTGGGCCACGGAGATCCGAAGGTAAACTCACCCTCTTGGAAAAGGAGAGGGCGGTACTTGAACAGGAACTCGAAGATGCCCTGCATCAGGTCATTTCCTGCGGCATGATCAGTGACTCATGGCGTACACGATCATGTTCACGCCCATCTCGTAGGCGTATGTCGAGTACTTGAGTGGATAGTAAGGGTTGTCCGCCCACTCCCAGGCGTCGCCCAGGTCGGTATTGAAATTGATGACCACCATGAGGCGGCCGTTCTCATCGTGGATACCCTTGACCATGGGCACGATCCCGTCGCGCTCGTGGGTCTGCCAGCCGTTCACACCATTGGTGACGTTGGGCACCTGCATGATCGCCTCGATCTCATAAAACGTCGTGAAGATCGGGTGTTCGAGTGGCAGATCTACGATGGAATAGCCGGGCAGCACCAGCTGCATCTGGTACTCGAAGTTGGCCCACTCTCGAGATCCCCAGAAGTCGTCGATCACCAGGAAGCCGCCCGCCATGAGATAGCTCCGGAGGCCCTGGATCTCGGGGTCGGTGAGGGCCATACGCCCGACTTCGAGAGCGTAGAGATACGGGAAGCGGCGCACGTTCGGATCGTCGAGTCGCACCGGGTGCTCCCGTTCGTAGGCATCCAGGTTGGCCAGAAGCCGATCGATGAACGAGAGGAAAATCTGGTCGGCCTTGGGATAGTCCGTCGCCCACGAGCGGCCCCGCCCGTAGAACCCGCGGCTGTATCCCGTATAGGCTACGCGCGAGAAGTAGAACTCGCGCGGGATCCCCTCGGCTTGCACCGCCGCATCGCCGGACATCTCGGAGCGCGACAGCTCCCGAGCCGCCGAAACGGTCTCAGGCGAGAGGAAATGAGTCGACCCCACATGACCCTCCCGAGGAAACTGGGGGAGCGGTTCGGGGGGGGCGCTGTTCAGGGTGGGAGAACCGGTGAGGAGCGTGAGCGTGGCCGCACTTATCAGAGACACCAATGCGCGCACCGTTCACTCCAATCTCGTCGTCAACCCTCCCTTTCCCGGCCGGATCACTCGCACGCGCGACAGTGGCGTTCTGGCCGGGCCGAGGGGGATGTATCGGTACGTAACCCCCTGTTAAAGGTTCCTCAAAGAAAGCCGAGGATCCTACCGTCTGAGAAAGCTGGCGGTGGAGAAGCAAAACACGTAATAGATGCATAAGGTTGGCCTCGTCAAATGAGACTGAAGGCCGGAAGGCGACAGGGTATCCTCATGGACCATAGAACCAAGGTCTCGATCCGAGACTTTGCCATCTTCCAGCTCAAGCTGTTGATCGATGGCCTCAAGGACGGCGCGGTGTTCACGGTATCGTTCGTCGCTTTTGCCGTCGACCTCGTCTTCAAGCGCCACGGGAACCGCCGGTACTTCTACAAGGTCATGCGGGTGAGCGAGAAGTTCGACCTGTGGCTCAACCTTCACGGTGCGGCGGAGCGGGCCGAGTCGAGCGATGACGGTCTCTTCGGGGTCAGCAAGGCGGGGAGCGACACGCTCCTGGGCACGCTCGAGCAGCTTATCCGAGCAGGGGACGAACCTCAGAAGAAGCTCGGCCCCGACGCCGACTTCAGGGACGAGATCTGAGAGGATCGAGCCGGCGGACCAGCCTATGGCTGACCCGCCGGGAGATGCGGGGGCCGTCACTGCACTTCTGAGAGGGTCGGGGGTAGCGTGAACCGTTCCTCCGGCTAGCTACCCTTTGGGCGGCGGCCAGACGCTCAGGCATCAAGAGGTCGCAATGAACGACAAGATGCAGGCCGCATTCAACGAGCAGATCAAGCAAGAGTTCTACGCAGGATATCTCTACCTTTCCATGTCCGCCCACTTCGAGGCCGAGAATCTTCCCGGCTTCGCCCACTGGATGAGGTTGCAAGCCCAGGAGGAGTCGGAGCACGCCCTGCGGCTGTTCGACCACATACTGCGCCGTGGCGGGCGGGTCGAGCTCCAGGAGATGGACGGCCCTCAGACGCAGTTCGGACCGCCTGCGGAAGTGTTCGAGAGTGTGTTTGCCCACGAGCAGAAGGTGACGGGGCTGATCCATCGCCTCTTCGAGCTTGCGGGGGAGGAGGGCGATTGGGCAGCTCAGCAGGAGCTGCAGTGGTTCATCGCCGAACAGGTCGAGGAAGAGGACGCCGCCTCGGCGGCCCGGGATCAGGTTCGCATGGCCGGCGACGATCAGGCCGCGCTTCTCATGCTGGATCGGGAGTTTGGCGCCAGGGTTTTGGAGAACGACGAAGCTTGATCCTCCACCATAGGCGGAGAGCGTAACCCGTGCCCCCGGGTCTGGGGCGACCCCGCTCGGTCGATCTTCCGCCCTTCAAAGAACGTTTGGTGGCGCTCCGCCTCGTGCCACGCTTCCTGCGCATGGTCTGGCGCGCTCATCCTCGTTACGCCGCTGCCATCGTTTCTCTGCGGCTGGTACTGGCGTTCTCGCCGGTTGTGCAGCTGTGGATCGGCAAGTTCATCATCGACGGGGTGGTGGCCAACATCGGGGCCGCGCAGCCCGATTGGACCGGTATCATGCGGCTGGTGGCGCTGGAGCTGGCGGTCGCCCTGGTGTCCGACCTCTTCCAAAGGGCGTCCAACCTGTTGGAGAGCCTGCTGGCCGATCTCTTCGGCAACCGGCTCTCCGTCCGCATCATGGAACACGCCGCGACACTCGATCTGGAAAATTTCGAGGATCCCGAGTTCTATGACTCGCTCGAAAGGGCCCGGCGCCAGACCGTAGGGCGCATCGGTCTGGTCGCGCTGCTCCTCGGCATCGGGCAGAGCGCCCTGACGCTGGCGTCTCTCCTGGTGGCTTTGGTAGCGTTCAACGTGTGGCTCCTGCTGCTACTCGTATTGGCCGTATTGCCGTCGTTCATCGGCGAGACCCACTTCGCTGGACTGTCGTATTCCTTGCTCTTCAAGTGGACTCCCGAGCGCAGAGAACTCGACTACCTGCGGTACGTGGCCACCAGCAACGTCACGGCCAAGGAAGTGAAGCTGTTCGGGCTCTCCGACTACTTCACGCGGAAGTACGAACGCTTGGCGGACGAGTTCTACGCGGCCAACAAGGCACTCTCCACCAAGCGGGCGGTCACCTCAGGGGGACTGACTGCGGTCTCGACCTTGGGTTACTACGCCGCCAACGTGTTCATCATCGTGGACACGGTTCGCGGAGTCCTCAGTCTGGGGGATCTCACGTTCCTGGTGGGGTCGTTCCAGAGGAGCCGGGCACTGATCAGTGGCATTCTCTTACGGTCCGCCGACGTCTACGAGCAGAGCCTTTTTCTCCGAGACCTCTTCACCTTCTTGGAGATGAAGCCCGCTGCTCCGAGCCCGGCTCATCCTGTGCCGGTACCTCGACCCATCGAGGACGGCATCGTTTTCGAGAACGTCGGGTTCCGGTATCCGGACAGCGACCAGTGGGCCCTTCGCGGTGTCTCACTCCGCATCGGTGCCGGCGAACGGGTGGCCTTCGTGGGCGAGAACGGGGCCGGGAAGACCACGCTGGTCAAGCTGCTGGCGCGACTCTACGACCCCAATGAGGGACGCATCCTCCTGGATGGAGTCGACCTGAAGGAGTACGACGTACACGAGTTGAGACGTGCGATCGGAGTCATCTTCCAGGACTTCGTCCGCTACGATCTGGTCATGCGGGAGAACATCGCGGTGGGTCAAATCGAGGCCCTCGAGGACCAATCGCGTATCGTGCGGGCCGCCGAAGACAGTCTCGCCGACAAGGTCGTGGCCGAGCTCGAGGAGGGGTTTGAGCACATGCTCGGCCGGCGCTTCAAGGGTGGCGCGAACCTCTCTGGAGGGGAGTGGCAGAAGGTGGGCCTGGCACGCGCCTACATGCGTGACGCCCAGATGCTCATTCTGGACGAGCCCACGGCTGCGTTGGACGCCAAGGCCGAGTACCAGGTCTTCGAGCGGTTCGCGGCGCTGACTCGAGGACGGATGGCCGTGCTCATCTCTCATCGCTTCTCGACCGTGCGTATGGCCGACCGCATCGTGGTCCTCGAGGACGGTGGCATTGCGGAGGATGGCACCCACGAGGAGCTCTTGGCCCTGGAGGGTCGATACGCAGAGCTCTTTACGCTACAGGCGGCTGGGTATCGTTAGCGCACCTACACACGGGATCGTCAGGGCACCTAGGCCCAGAGTTCCTGTGGAGGAAGGGCGCGTCTGGGTATCGGGGAACTGAGCGCCCCGGCAAAGGACCCGGCTTCTTCCCTCCTGACCCGCGCGGCAGGCGAACGACGCCGGCGACAAACTCAGTGCCAGGATGGCCGATCACCGTAGAAACGTAATAATCTGTCTCACTCGGTAGACGGGTCCGGACTGATGACTTCGACCTTCTCCATTGCGATCTCCTGAAGGGGTCGGTCGCCGGGGCCCGTGGCGGTGGTCCCGATGGTCCGAATCGTCTCGAGGCCCTCGATGACCTTGCCGAAGATCGCGTGCCTCCCGTCGAGCCACGCGGTCGGAGCCAAAGTCACGAAGAACTGCGAGCCTCCGGTGTTGGGCCCGGAGTTGGCCATGGAAAGCATGCCCTCGGAGTCGTGCTTCAGCTTGGGATGGAATTCGTCATCGATCGTGTAGCCGGGGCCGCCGGTCCCGGTGCCTGAAGGACAACCGCCCTGGATCATGAAGCCTGCGATGACCCGGTGAAAGACGATGCCGTCGTAATACTCCTTCTCCACGAGGTCGATGAAGTTCTTTGTCGTCGCGGGCGCCTTTTCCTCGAAGAGCTCGACCTTGAACTCCCCTTGATTCGTCGTGAATCGTGCGATTCGATTCGGCATGGACTCACCTATTGCTGAAACGCGCGGGGCCGTCGTTGCGTCCCCGTGCGTCGGTTAGTGCGTGGCCGGGAGGAGAGCGGACTCCCGAGCGTGACCCGGAACATTCGCGAACCCGACCTCTGAGGTCCAGTCTATCACCGGCTCGGAATTGCCCTGCTGCCCGGTCCCCGCCTAGAATCCGCAAAGGGCCTGTACCTTGTCCTCTCGCTCCCATCTCCGAAAACGGCAGGAAGAGACCATGGACGTTCCGAGTCACCATCGCCTCGTAGTCGGAGGGCTGCTCGTCCTTGCGATCGCAGGTTGTCGCGGTGCGGTTCAGCTCGTTGATAGCGATCATCCGACGGTGTTGGCCCGTCAGCTCATGGAGGGCTCCAGCCCCTCCTCGCGTGGCGACTTCACAGTCCGCACTCTCACATACGGGCACGGGGACGACAAGAACCGTCAGGAATACCGCGACGGCGTCGCGTTCACCACGGAGACGGTGGACGCGTCCAAGCTCATCGACCTGGGGGACCAGGCGAAGTCCCGAAATGGGTACTGGGGCTTTACTCCGAAGGAATGTCCGTTGAACGGGCGCGTGTGGTATCCGGACGGGTCAGGGCCCTTTCCACTCGTTCTCGTGGTGCACGGGAACCACAACATGCGGGACTACTCGGACCCCGGCTACGACTATCTCGGTGAGCTGTTGGCCAGTCGCGGCTATATCCTGGCGTCCATCGACATGAACTTTGTCAACGGTGGAATTCGCCAGGAGAACGATGCCCGGGGATGGCTACTGCTCAAGCACCTCGAGGCCTGGGAGGCGTTCAACGACGATCCCGAGAACCCGTTCTTCGGCAAGGTGGACACGAGCAACCTCGCTCTCATGGGACACTCCAGGGGTGGTGGAGCCGTGGGGCATGCAGCCGCATTCAACCGCCTCAGCCACTACCCGGATGACGCCAATGTGACGTTCGACTTCAACTTCGACATCAAGGCGATCATCGCCATCGCTCCGGTCGACGGCCAGTACCTTCCGACGGACCGCTTCGTCCCCGTAGAGAACGTCAACTACATGGTGTTCCACGGGTCCCACGACGGGGACGTCACGAGCTTCCACGGGCTTCGGCTCTACAACCGCGTGCAATTTACAGACGATCTCCCTCACCTGAAGACGGCCATCTTCGTGTATAGGGCGAACCACGGCCAGTGGAACAGTGTGTGGGGTCCTCACGACAACGGACCACGCAGCGGGCGGACTTTGGATCTGCGGCCCCTGCTCGAACCGAGCGAGCAACAGGAGTTCGCGAAGATCTACGTGTCGGCCTTCCTCGAGTACTCACTCCGTGGCAACTCGGAATACCTGCCCATCTTCCGTGACCATCGAGTCGCCGGCGGGTGGCTGCCGAAGACCATGTACGTGACTCGCTTCGAGGACGACAGCTTTCGGTCCCTGGCTACCTTCGAAGAGGACATCGACGTGACGACCGGGAGCGCAGCCGGTGTGGAGCTGAGCGGCGACAGCCTGTCCACCTGGAAAGAGAAAGAGCTGGTGTTGCGTTCACGAAATCGACCCACGACTTCGTCGTCGCAGATGAATCAAGCGTTGTGGTTGGGCTGGAACCGCGAGGTGAAGGGTGCTGAGGAGTTGGGCCGCCCGGCCACCTTCACGATTTCCCTGCCCGACACGCTGGGTCGAGCCTGGAGATTGGGAGAGGGCGCCTCCCTGCAGATGGCTCTGACCGCGGTCAGCGACGTGCCGGGGCCGAGGGACGCAGAGGAAGACAGCGTCGCGGCGGAAGAGAACGAGGCACGCACTGATCGAGGAGCCGACCAAGGGGGGGGCGACGAGGGAGAGGATGTGGCCGAGAAGGGAGATGAGGAGCCGGTCGATCTCAGCATCGAGGTCGTGGACTCACAGGGCCGTTCGGCCAAGGTAGCCCTCAGCGCCTATGGCCCCATCCGCCGCCCACTCGAGACACACATTCTTCGGCGCGGTGACCTCGAGGAGCAGCAGTTCACTGAGCTCTCGGAAATGGTGCTACAGAGCTACTCGATTCCGCTGTCGGACTTCACACGTCTGCGTCCTGCACTGGATCTCCGCAGTCTCAGCACAATCCGGTTGGTTTTCGATTTGACCGAGGCGGGGACCGTGGTGGTGGACGATGTGGGCATCGCCTATCTGGATCCGGCCTATACCTCCGTGAGGGTCGCTCCCCAGCCCTGAGGATCGACCGAGCAAGAGACGCCCCGCCTCATCAGCGCCAGCTGACGCCGAGCCTGTGGGCTCCCCCGAAGGAGTCGAAGCCCAGGTAGGCGTACTCGATGCCGAAGGCATCTCCGTGAAACGCGCCGCCAAAGGTGACCTCGTCGGCCGGGCCATCTGCTATCTGGCGCACGCCGACCCATCCGGTAAAGGTCCGACCCCTGACCGGCCACCATGCTATCTCACCTCCCAAGGCAGGGATCACCGTGCCGTCGGCTTCCACCGAGAGCGCGGCTGACGCCCCGAGATCGAACGGGCCGACCTGCCATCCCTGGCCCGAGGCGCCTAGAGTCACCCGCCGGGCAAGATCCACCGACGCTCCGCCCAACCGCAGGTCGGAGCCCAGGTTCTGGGCCGCCAGACCGACCCTCAGGTCGCCTACCTCGACGGCGACGCCGAGATCCGCCGCCAAAGCCAAGTCCTTGTCTCCACCTAGCCGGTGCTCGATCGTTTTCGCGGCGACTCCCCACTGGAGACCCGCGATCTCCTGGGCGTACCCGACGGTGGCCACGAATTCGGTCGATCCAGTCGCGCCTCCCGTCAGCAGGTCGGTCTCACCCAACGCCACCTCCGTCCCGGCTGTCGCGTCGGTGGAGTAGCTGAGAGCCTGTAAGCCCACGCCTACGTTCCCTTCCCACCAGTCGGTAACGGCCGACAGGACCAGGTAGTTGGATTTGGAGTCGAAAGTCTGACCCTCGAGCCCGAAGCCTGAAGCGTCTGCGAGAAGTGCGGGGTTGTAAAAAATGGCGTCGCTGCGACCACCCGTGAGCTGAAACGCCCCCCCCATGGCCATGGCGCTGGTACTGGCTGGAAGCTGTAGAATGACGGGGCCGTCCTCGCGTACCTGACCCATCAAGGGGCCAGTGGCGCTGACGGCAAGAGCGAGGATCAGAGTCGGCACGCGGGCAAGAATCCGCGCTCGGATAGGGACGGTCGGGGTCCATCTGCCGATCTTGGGTCTCAGCATATACGCTATATCGCTTTCGGTTGGTCCAGGACGAGGCTCTTCTGGCACGATCCGCAGGTCAGCCAGACCCGGTGTCGAACGTATGATACGTCCGCCCGCGGTGGTATTTCGGTGCGATCAAGGCGCGTCGAACAGCCGGGGCACATCGGGACGACCCCCGACGCCAGGTCGTTCTGGATCTGAGTGCGCTCAGCCGGCTCGAAGTTGTTGCTCATCACCCCATGGTTCGGTGGATCTCGGCGCAGGCCTGACCAGTGATCAGGCGCATATGACGCCCATGGATAGGATGGACGCAAGGCTCGGCCTCAACCTTATTGGGTAGATGGGGGTCATCTAGTACGTGATGGCCGCAGGTGCGAGGGCGTAGAACTCACACGTGGCCTCTCCATTCGATATCTTTCATGGCTCAACTGTGACCCATTTCGTCCGTAGCGAAATCATATGATTCCCGTACTGTTCGCCATCCTCCAGATCAGCACCGCGTCGGCTTCGTCCGAGGTGGTCTCGTCTCGCACGGCCGCGCCCGAGTACGACGGCTCAGCGGGGCAGACGCAGATTGTCACCCCGCGTTTTGTGAACCCGGACGTGAGTGTAGACGGCCGGATCGACGAGTCGATCTGGGATGCCGCACCCGTCCTGACCGGCTTCACACAATATGACCCGTCCGAGGGAATTCCCGCCTCGCAGAGAACCGAGGTGCGCGTCTTCGTGACCGATGCCGCGGTCTATTTTGCGATAAAGGCCTTCGATTCGGATCCGGCCGGCATGCGCGCGACGATGACCGAGCGCGACGAGGTCACACGCTCTAACGACTACGTTCGAGTGATTCTCGACACCTTCAACGATCAGCGGCGGGCCTATGCCTTCTCCGTGAACCCGTTCGGAGTCCAGCAGGACGGAATCTGGCTAGAAGGTGGAAGCGGTGGCCGAGGAGGACGGCATGGAGGCGGCGGAGGCGGTGGTGGATTCAACCGCCCGCCCATCGATGATAACCCCGACTTCATTTGGGAGTCTGTAGGACGCCTCACCGACCAGGGGTACGAGGTCGAGTTGAGGATTCCATTCAAGAGTCTGCGCTTCGCGGAACTCCCGGTACAGTCCTGGGGGGTCCAGGTGACCCGCCGGATCCAGCGTAACGGCTACCAAGAGTCCTGGGCGCCCAGTTTCGCGAATCAGCCCAACAAGCTCCTGGAGGCCGGTCGACTTCTGGAACTCCGGGACCTCGATCCGGGGCTCTTCATGGAGATCAATCCCGTGATGACGGGCAGTCTGGACGGCGCCCTGGATGCCAACGACGACTTCCTCCGCGGTGATCCGAACGGAGAATTCGGCGTCAATCTGACGTATGGCATTACGTCGAACCTCACCCTCGACGGGACGGTCAACCCGGATTTCAGTCAGGTCGAGGCCGATGCCGGGCAGATCGCGGTGAACGAACGGTTCGCCTTGTTCTACCCGGAGAAGCGCCCGTTCTTCCTCGAAGGGACCGAGATCTTCGGACTGCCCCGGCAACTGGTCTTCACTCGAACCATTGTCGACCCGATGACGGGAGCGAAGCTCACCGGAAAGGTGGGAGGCGCCAGCCTGGGGTATCTGGGTGCGGTGGACGAGGCCGGCGATGACGGGGATACCTACGTCAACCTGATGCGACTTCGGCAGGACCTCGGGGCGGCGTCCACTGTGGGGGCTATCTACACGGATCGGACCAGGAGTAGCGCGGATTTCAACCGGGTCACCGGTTTGGACGGTCGCTTTGTGATGGCGCGGCGTTATACGCTGCAGGTCCAGGGGGCGGGAAGCTGGGACCGGGACCCCGGCGGCTCGACCACCACCGGTGGTCTGTTCTATGCCCAGTTGGCGAGGGCCGGGCGGGGTCTGACCTTCAGCGCCCTCTTTGAGGACCTGAGTACGGATTTCAAGCCGGAGAGCGGGTTCATCCGACGCCTTGGCGAAGCCCACACGCAGACCCAGGCTTCGTATAGCTGGTACGGTGGGCGCGGAGCTTTCGTGGAGCGATGGGGCCCCAGCCTGGATGTGCAAGCATACTGGGACCACGACTCGTTCTGGGAGGGAAACCGCTGGAACGAGGCAGAGGCCCGACTCACGATGAGCCTTTCCCTGCGTAACAACCTCAGTGTTTGGCTCACGGTCAGGAGGTCGGAGTCTCCTCGCCGGTCGAAGACTATGAGGGACTCGTGACTCGGCCGGGGGGTGTGCCACAGTCATTTCTCCCGGATGACGACCAGTTCAAGGGGCTGAACAGCTTCAACGTCTTCATGTTCGCCAGCGGCTGGGAGAGGCTGCGAGGCCGGATCAGCGCCGACTTCAAGGAAGTGCCGATCTTCTACAGAAGCACCGGTGCCCCTGTGGACGTAGCAGACAGTTGGGGTGGAGAAGTGAGTCTGACCTTGCTCCCCACGCGCTTCCTGTCCGTGGAAATGGCGGTGCGGAATGCCGTACTAAATCGCCAGTTGGACGGGTCCCAGTATTCCCGTGCGACTATTCCCCGGATCAAGGCTCAGTATCAGTTCACGCGAGCCTTCTTCCTGAGGGGCACCTTGGAGTACGCCAGCGCTGAGCTCGGGGAGCTCCGAGACCCTGAGACCGGCCTACCGATCGAGTCGTGTGATGAAGACGGGTGCGAACTGCTCGAAGGGTCTTCTGATAACGGAATCCTGCTCGAGGGACTCATGTCGTACGAGCCTTCACCGGGCACGGTGTTCTTCTTCGGCTACACACGACAGATGGAAGACGCCAGTCGCTTCGGGTTCGACGACGTCCAGCCTACAGCGGATGGCTTGTTCGCGAAGCTCAGCTACCGGTTCCGCATGTAGGAGCCTGCGCGGGCGATCGCGAGGGCCGGTGCGGCGGTGCCTGCAGACGCGGGGCCTGCGGTAGTCGAAGGGGTGGGTCGAGTGGGGTGATTCGGCCCGTCAGCGGACGTTGCTCGCCCTGACAGGGCGTGCTATGGTCCAGTGCTGTAATCAATTAACCGGATGTGAGGCGGAGTGGCGAAAGAAGCGATCGAGATCGAAGGGACCGTCAGTGAGGTCCTCCCGAACGCCAAGTTCAGAGTAGAGTTGGAGAACGGGTACGAGATACTGGCGTATCTCTCGGGCAAGATGAGGCAGCACTACATCCGCGTCCTCGAGGGCGATCGGGTCAAGGTCGAGATGTCACCCTACGACCTCAGCAAGGGCCGTGTGACCTACCGGTACAAGTAAGCCTTGAACCGGTCAGCGCGCCTTTAGGCCTCGGCGTATTTCCGTAATTGGTCCACCTGTTTCGGCTGTCCGAGCACGATCATCTCGTCACCCGGCTCCAGTCGTGTATTCGCAACTGGGTTGAACACGAACTGATGGGTCTCGTCCGTCTGCTTTCTCACGGCGATGACGATCAAGCCTGTTTCCTGAGGATCTGCGCCTCCATGAGGGTGAGGCCCGCCAGCTTAGAGTCGGACTGGATGGCAGCCTGCTCGAATCGGAGCTCCAACCCGTCTGATCGGGTTGCGATGTCCAGGAACGCGACCACCTCCGGGCGGAGGAGCATGGAGGCCATGCGAATGGCTCCGCCGACGTTGGGGCTCACCACGTGGTCGGCGCCTGCCCGGTAGAGCTTGTCCAGAGCTGCCTCTTCCAGCACGCGTGCCACGATGGTCAGGTCCGGGCTTCAGATGTCTGGCGGAGAGGCACACGAATACATTCTCCGTATCCGCGCTCAAGCAGGTCAGCAGGTCAGCAGGTCAGCAGGCCGCGGGCCCGGAAGTCCTGCCCCAGGGACATCAGCTCCTCCATGACCTGTCGCCCCGTCCGTCCGCCCCCGCAAAGGACGATGTGGTTCTGCAAAGCCTCTATGCTGCGCATGATCCTGTGTCTCCTTCTGACGTCACTCAGATCGAACTCGACGATGAGCGAGGTGATGAGGGCGAACCAAATGCCTACACCGGTAATGCCGGCCGCCAGCAGGACCATGGTGAAGTCCCGACCGAGCTGAGAGAGGGGCAGTACCTCAGAGAAGCCCACGGCCGTGATCGTGATCACGCTCATGTAGAGTGCGTCGTGGATGCCCCACCCCTCTATGAGAGTGTAGCCGAGGACTCCCACCAGGGTGAGCCCGACCAAGTAGGCCAGTGCTCCCAGGAAGCGTGGGACGAACACACGCATCGCTCAGTAGCCTCCTGAAGAGGGGTCAGAGGTCCGATCCACGTACGAATGCCATGAGAAGCTAGGCAGGATGCGGGTTTTCGGCCAATTTTCTCCTTGACGCCCCGTTGGGAGGGCCTTACCGTAGACCAGACCGAAGCTCGCCGAAGTGAGTCGCGGCCCGTTTGTCCCGGATTGCTTGCGCGAAAGGCCCGAGGCGCGAGGATCCCGTTCGGGGCTCGTTGAAGGCCAGCAGAGGCCGCGATCCGCATCTCATCACATTATTTGAGGAGAACCGCAATGAACAAATCCGATCTGGTAGACGCCCTTGCCGACCGCGCCGGCATGACCAAGGCTGACGCCGCTCGGGCCATGGACGCACTCTTCGGCTCAAACGGCATCGTTGCCGGTGCGCTGCGGATGGAACAACGCGTCCAGATCACCGGCTTTGGCACGTTCGAGGCTAAGCACCGCAAGGCCCGCATGGGCCGGAACCCTCGCACAGGCGCTACAATTCACATTCCGGCTTCCAAGACCCCCGGCTTCCGTGCCGGTAAGGGTTTCAAAGACGCCATTCAGTAAGAACGGCCCAGGCGGGATAGCCCCCCTGAGGATGATAAGGATCGGATAGAGGCCACGCCCCGACGCGGTCAGGGGGGCGTGGCCTCTTCTATTATCAGCGCCGTGGGTCTTCGGATCTGCGGGGGCGGGGACGTGTCCCCCCTCGATTTTGGGGTTTGCTACCCTTGCTTCCAGATCCGCGATCGTAGTCCACCCGCGTGCTACGCCCCCGGATACTCAGTCCGTTGACGGCCTTGATGACCTTCTCGGCCTCTGAGGGCCGGACCTCCACCAACGAGAACGTCTCGCGGATCTCGATTTTCCCGAACAGAGAACCGTCGACACCGGACTCGCCCGCCAGGGTTCCCAAGAGGCTGCCCGGATTCACGCCCTCCATCTCCCCGACGCTGACGAAGAGACGGGTCCAGCCGTCGGTTCCGGTGGCTTTCTCGGCCCTGGCTTTCGCGGCCGGGTGGCTTTCGGCGGCCGTGCCCGTCGGCTTCGACAGAAGAGCCAGGGCGGCGGCGGCGAGTTCCTGAGGGCTGAATCGTTCCAGGAGCGGCTCGAGAATCAGAAAGTGAGGCGCGAGATCTTCACGCTTCGCCGTATCCGCCAACCGCTGACGTATCTCGCCGATGCGGCCCTCCACCACCGAGGGCGGTGGTGGCAGGGGGCGGACCCCGTAACCCGCTCGACGAGCCGTATCTCGAAAATGTGGGACTTCTCTAGAGACCAGAACGACCGTACCCTCGCCGCCGCCGCCGTGACGCCGATCCAGGGTGTCCATGTCCGGCGGACAGTCCAGACTGACGATACTCACGCCGTCCCTCGAGGTGAGGGCCGCTAACGCTTCACGTGCCTGTAGCGGTGCTACCGACAACCAGAGAGGAACCGATTCGTCGCCGGGTTCCCCCGCCATATATCCGTGCAAGGCCAGGAAATCCGCCACGTCCGCGACGCGGTCCTCAGAGCGGCAATATACGAGTACGTGTCGAGCCTCATCCGCGAAGAGTTCGGCCACGAGATTGAGGAAACCCTCCACCTTGTCTTCAGGAGTGATCCGGAAGCGCAACTCTCCCCTCGAGGGCGACTTGGCTACCGGCTCGTCAGAGATCGGGCGGGGTGGAACCTGCACCGCTTTGGGTACCTGTGCTGAGACGAGCGACTCCACAGCGTCCGTAATCGGAAGGCTGAGGACGATTCGCTGGGTCCCGGTCGCCAGATACTCGAACAGCGCGCATACCGATTCCAACCCGGAGCCGGCCTCGATGGCGCTGGCTCCGTCTACGACCACGCTCCGGACACCTTCCAAGGTGAGCTGCGAGCCGTCCACCAGAGCGCGAATGTCTTGGGCGGTGCCGAAGAGGATGTCCGACCGCTCTGGAAGCGCCCACGTACCGCCGAGCGCAGCGACCGTATGCCCTGTGGCCAGGGCGAGCCGTCCCAGGGATTCGGCGAGAGCTGTGGCGGCTTCGCTCGTGGCGGTAAGGACCACCGCTCCGGGTCGTTCGGCCCCGCTCTCGACGCTTTCGAGGAGAGCCGCGCCATAACAGACGAGGGTGCCGGCTCCGGGTCCTGCGGCCGCGAGCATGTTGTTGCCCCGGCGCATGACGGGAACGGCCGCGCGTTGAAACTCCGTAGGCTCCTCGAGCCCCTCGGCCGCCAGAGCCTCGACGAGCTCAGGAGCGATGTCGAGATCTTCGAAGGAGTGGCTCACGAGGGGTTCCCGGATCCCCGCCCGCCGGCGTCGCCAGGCTCGTACGGAAGCTCGGTCAGGAACTTCTGAATCTCGTAGTCCATGCGAGACGTGCGCACGCGATCACTCGACGCGACCACGTCGGTATAGGGGCCGTGTCGGTGGGCGGAGAGCGTCACCGTGCCCTCTCCTCCCGTGTACGTAGCGCTGTGGGTCGAGCTCTTCGACTTGGCCAGGCCGATCCACTCCGGAAGCAGCTCCTCCGCCTTCGCAAGAACCTCCGCCGGCGAGAGGGCCGTCTTGCGCTGATATCCTGCCATGGGATGTCCTTCTGTGTCGACTGGTGCGGTGCCTACTATACGGCGCGGAACGTCACTCATGTGAGACGCGCCGCCTTCAAGAGTCCTCGAAGTTCGTCGATCCGGAGCGGACCTTCAAGGCTCTGAGAGCCGATGTGGAGGGCCGGTGTGCGGCCTACACCCTGCGCCTGCGCCTGCCGTCTCAGCTCCACGACTTCATCGAGGTGACGGTCCACGTCGAGCACAGCCTTGGTTTCGGTCAGATCCAGACCGAGGCCGACCGCCAGATCCACCAGGACGTCGACCCGCCCGATGTCGGCTCCATCCTGGAACCGTGCCTTGAAGATAGCGTCGTGCATCCGACCCTCCAGGCCCTTCTCGGCGGCGTGAAGTCGCAGTTCATGAGCCTTTCGGGTCCAGGGCATGAAATCGTGGGAGGGCAGCTCGAGGTCGATCTCCGCCGCGAGGTCGACAGCCGACTGCCGAAGGCTCCTCCACTCCGGGCTCGCCGCATCGACCAGGTTCTCGGGGGGCGGCCGAAGCTCGAACGGATGGCGGACGATGCTCACTTCAGGGGTCAGCAGGCGACCCAGCTGCAAGTCCATCACGTAAGATCCGGGATCTACGTAGTCGAAGTAGAATACGACGTTCGCGTGCTCGTTCACCTGTGAAAGCTGCCGCCCTGGGGGTGTGGGATCAACCTCATCGGGGGCTTCTGAACAAAGTCTGGGTCTCGGCCCCCAAGTCCTGACGGCCTTACTTGATCGAGGGATGACCTCCCTCGATATTCCCGGATGAAATACAGCGACAACATCTCCCGGCTTCAGCCCTCGGCCACCATCGCCGTGAGCTCATTGGCCAAGCGCCTCCAGGCCGAAGGTCGTGACATCATCGACCTGAGCGCCGGTGAGCCCGACTTCGACACGCCCGCATGGATTTCCGGGGCGGCCATTGAAGGCATCCATGCAGGCAAGACGCGGTACACCCCCACACCCGGGATGCCCGAGCTCAGGCGCGCCATTGCCGGATACCTCGAATCGGTGGCCGGCCGCCCCATCGATTGGGAGGGTGTCGTTGTCGGAAATGGTGCCAAGCAGTCCCTGTTCAACGCCATCTTCGCGCTGTTCGGGCCGGGCGACGAGGTCCTGGTGGCGACTCCATTCTGGACGAGCTACCCGCAGATCGTCTCCCTCGCCCGGGCGGAGCCGGTCCCGGTCTCGGGAAGTGCGGATCGCAATTTCCTGCTTACGCCCGACGATCTCGATTCGGCGTACACCGAAAAGACCAAGGGACTCATTTTGTGCTCCCCCTGTAATCCCACGGGAGCCGTTTATTCGCAGGACGAATTACGGACGATCACCGAGTGGGCCAGGGATCGTGACGTGTGCCTTGTGGCGGACGAGATCTACCGGGAGATCTATTTCGGTGACGATCGGGCTTCGGCCCCGAGCATCCTCGAGCTCGCGGAGGCTTCGTTGGGCCGGCACGTATTAATCGATGGCGCCTCGAAGGCCTTTGCCATGACGGGTTGGCGCATCGGCTTCTCATACTCCGATGTGGAGACAGCAAAGAAGCTGAATTCTCTTCAGAGCCATACCACCTCGAATGCGGCGGCGCCGTCCCAGATGGCCGCCCTGAGCGCTTTTGGCGATCCGGCACGTGCCCGGGGAGCGGCTCAGGAGATGGTCGTGGCGTTTCGTCGCCGGAGAGATCTGGTCGTCAAGCTCCTGAGGGAGCTGCTCCCGGAGCTCGCATTCGTGGAGCCCACGGGGGCGTTCTACTTCTTCATTCGGGTGGACTCGCTCTTCCGGGACGGGATCTCGGGCTCCGCGGATCTGTGCACCTGGCTCATCGAGGAGACGGGGGTCGCCATGGTGCCCGGAGTGGCTTTCGGTGACGACCGATACGTCCGTATCAGCTTTGCCACATCGGATGAGTTGCTTCAGAAGGCCATCGAGCGGGTCGCCGGCGCGATACGGGAGTCGGCGTCCGCGGCTGGCTGATGTCGGGAGTCGGGCCGTTACGTGACATGGGTTTCGAAGTCCGGATGCAGCCGTCATTGGCACGGGAGGATTAATGGGAGGCGCCACAACCCAGCGACGTACCGTCTCTCGGATTCTGGAAGGCCTTGGCATCGTACTATCGATCCTGCTGGCCTTCGCAATCGACGCTTGGTGGACCGACGTGCAGGTGAGAAGAGAAGTCCAGCAGCACCTGCTTGCATTGGTCGGCGAGGTCGAGGCGGCAAGGCAAGGCTTCGAGGCGCGAATCGAACAGTACCGCACTGCAGACGCGACTATTGGTCACTTGATCGGTGCTGCGCAGGCGTACCCATCCAATTCGACAGAGTTTGAGCCGCTGTTCTTTGAGCTAGGTCCTTTCGCTGCCTACCAGCCGCCTCAGGCCGCACTCGACGACCTCGTAAACTCAGGAACAATGGCGCAAATCGAGGATGACGATGTGCGCAGGGCAGTGGCCGCATACATCCGCGCGTTGGAGCGCGATTTGGCTGAACAAACGCGCCTCGAAGACAATTGGTTCAATGAAATGCAGCCCTTTTGGCTGGAGTACGTCAACCTGAGGGGCCTCATTGAGGCTAGCGAGCCTGATCCGGGCAGCGGCTTCGGATTGATCCTCGAACGAGTTCCAAGCCACTCACCGGAGTCGCGATACGGGGAACTGTTTGCGCAGCCACGCTTCGAGAATCTGCTCGTGAACAGGTCTATCTATCACTCCCGGATCCAAAGCACTCACCTCGATGTCGTGCGAGCGATTGACCAGCTACACAAGGCGACCACCCAACCGGCCAACTAGGTCATCGCCGACCTTTCACCGAACCCAGCGCTTCGCGGACACTCCGCACCGCATACGTACGTTTGAAACGGGATCAGAGTCGTTCACGGACCCCTGACTCGCTCCCGTTCGTCCCTTGGCATCGACCCGTGCACCAGCGCTGGTGGCTTGCCGACGGAAAGGACCCCACCTTATTTGTAGCGAGCCAACCGCTTCTTACGAAGCCAGGAAGCGTCACAACTCGGAAAGGCTCGCCAAGATGCCAGACCAGTGGGAGTTCAAGAGCCGCACCTACGACAACTGCAATTGCGACATGAACTGCGGTTGTCAATTCAACTTGCCCAGTACACATGGCTTTTGTCAGACAGCCTACATGGGCACCGTGGAAGAAGGCCACTTCGATGAGACGCCGCTCGCCGGCCTGAGGTGGGCGGGTCTTTGGAAATGGCCTGGAGAGATCGCGGAGGGTAACGGCACCCGCCAGATCATCATTGATGAGCGGGCAGACGAAGCTCAACGGGTAGCGCTCAAGACGATCATCTCGGGTGAGGCGTGCGTTCCCCTGAGCAATGTCTTCTCCGTCTACGGCTCCATGTGCGAGCACTTTCTCGACACCTTGTTCCTGCCCATCGAGCTCGAGGCGGATTTCGACCAACGGACAGCGACGGCTCACATTCCCGGCATCCTGACCAGCCGCGGCAGGCCTCTGATCAACGACTTCAATGGTGAACCCTTCCACGTTGCATTGGCTCGCCCCAGTGGGAGCGTCGAGTTCACGCGCGCGGAACTCGGACTTGCGACGACCACGGTGACCGGTGGAATGGACATGGCATTCGAAGATTCCTATGGCATGTGGTGCGTTCTCCACTTCACTCAGGACGGATTGATCCGCACTGAGTGATGTCAGGCCGGTATGCCCTGAGGGGGGATCTCCGGCAGGTCCGGTATCGACGCATGCCGACATGCCATACTCGTAGGTCCTGGTCCTGTTGAGCCTGAAGACGGATGACGGTCTCCATCGACGCCACACTCGAGGCCGTAGTTAGACGCGATCGCCGGGTCGTAATTGCCGCGCTTACTACGGTGATCGCCCTGTCGTGGGGGTATCTGCTGGTCGGCGCAGGTATGAGCACGACGGCGTTTGAGATGACCCGCATGTCGCAGCTCGGGATACCGGAGCCCATGGCCGGCACGCCGATGATGACACCCGCCAGCTGGACGCTCGGCTATGCGGTCCTGATGTTCTTCATGTGGTGGATCATGATGCTCGCGATGATGCTTCCCAGCGCGGCGCCGGTGGTCCTTTTGTTCGCGATGGTCAACCGCAAGCAGCGCGAAACCGGCCATCCTTATGTCGCGACAAGCGTCTTCGCCTTCGGTTATCTCGCCGTTTGGGCTGGCTTCAGCCTAGTCGCAGTGATCCTGCAGTGGGGATTCGAGCGTGCGGATCTCCTCTCACCGACCCTCGTCGGGGCCAACGTGATCTTCGGGGGTGTCCTGCTGCTTTCCGCAGGTGTGTACCAGCTCACCCCGATAAAGCATGCCTGTCTTGGCCACTGCCGATCGCCACATGCGTTCCTCGGCACCCACTGGCGGCGGGGCGCCCGGGGCGCATTGCGGATGGGCCTGGAGCACGGTGCTTACTGCGTCGGCTGCTGCTGGTTCCTGATGGGGCTCCTGTTTTTCGGCGGTGTGATGAACCTCTATTGGATAGCCGGCCTCGCCCTGTTCGTCTTCTCGAAAAAACCGTCCCCGCCGGCCACTGGCTGGGCTATGCCACCGGCGTCGCTTTGTCCGTCTGGGGAGTCGTGATGCTATCGCTCGCGTTCTGAGCGCGCTTCCACACTACGAGGAGTGGTCCGTCACCACGCTCCACATCGTATACGTACGACTGGAACTCGATCATACGTATAGTCGTGCGGTGCTCCGGTCGTGAGTCGGTGAGCCCGTTGTCAGATGTGGCTCAAGACCTGCCGTAGAGTCCGAAAGGCCGAGTCCACATACGATCCGCCGAACAGGTTCACGTGCACCAGCAGCGGGTACAGCTGGTACAGGGGCCTTCGAATCTCCCGATAACCGTCATCGATGGGCCGGACCGCCGAATACGCGGCATAGAACGAGCTGGGGAAGCCACCGAACAGCTCCGTCATCGCCAAATCGACCTCCGCATGACCTCGGTATACCGCCGGATCCACCAGGATCGGCTCGCCCGACGGGCCGGCGAAGACGTTTCCGCTCCAAAGGTCTCCGTGCAGGATTGCAGGCTGCACGCTCTCGGCGGGGATCAACCCCGTCAACCTCGTCTCTAGCAGCTCCCACTCATGCCAACTCCCGGGAAGTCGATTCGTTTCCCGCGCCATCGTCAGTTGAGGCAGGAGTCGCCGAGTCCACCAAAAGTCATCCCAATCTTCGGTTACGTCGTTGTGTTGCGGCAGTGAGCCGATGTAGTTGGAACGTTCCCAGCCGTACGGTCCTGATCGGACTCGGTGGAGGTCGGCAAGACCTCGGCCCAGTGCTTCCCAGTAGTCGTGAGTGGGACTGCCGTGGGGTATGAACTCCAGTAGCAGCCATGAGGGTGACTCGTCAGGAGTCGAGTATCCAACCACTTCGGGGACGTTCAGGCTTCCGGAGTGGGCGAGGGCCTCCAGGCCATCGGCCTCGGCGAGGAACGCGTCCTTTACCGGATCCGGGCTCCACTTTAGGAAAAAGCTCTGTCCTCGGTCGGTCGAGATCCGGAGACTGTCGTGGATGCATCCGCCCGATATGGGGCTCGTCTCTACAATCTTTGTGGCTCCTCCGCCGAGCTCTGTGAGGTGGCCTTGAACCGAGGCCTCGAGGTCGGGAGGAATCCCAAGGCTCAAGAGGCAAGCTCGTCACGCAGATGATCCACCAGGGCCTCACAGGTCCGATCGACCATCTCGAAGACCCGTTGAAAGCCGTCGGCACCCCCGTAATAGGGGTCGGGGACGTCGGGATCACCGTCCGGATCGGAGTCGAACTCCAGAAAGAGCTTGATGGCGGCGTCGGAGCCGCTTCCCGACTCGAGATCTTTGAGGTCCTCGAGGTTGCTGCGATCCATGGCCAGAACGAGGTCGAACTCGAAGAAGTCCTCCAGACGCACGCGACGTGCCTTACCGGGCAGTTCGATCCCGTTCTGTGCAGCCACGGCGATCGACCGCGAATCCGGGGCCTGCCCGACGTGCCAGGCCCCCGTACCGGCCGAGTCGACGTAGACGAGGTCGGACAGTCCAGCGGCCACGAGCCGATGCGCCAGAACCCCTTCGGCCAGCGGTGACCGGCAGATGTTACCCAGACAGACGAATAGAACAGATATCTCGTGATTGCTCGTCATGGCATCTCAGTGATCGTACGTCTTTGAATATCAAGCCTTTGCCGTCAACTTATAGGCTGATTCCCAGCCTTGTGCACCCCACATTCGTGTCGAATCGTGGGCCTTGCAGGCTCCTCCCGAAGAAAAAACCCGGTGGAAGAAGAGACTAAGGAGGAAGCTCCCGAGGCCAAGACATTCGAGGATCTCGGGGTGTCGGCGCCGCTACGTGCCGCCATCGAGGCCCTCGGGTGGGAGCATCCGACTCCGATTCAAGTGAAGGGCATCCCGGCGGGGCTCGCGGGGCACGATTTGGTGGGGATCGCCCAGACGGGTACGGGAAAGACCGGCGCGTTCATGATCCCCTGCTTGGAGAGGATTGAGGCGGGACAGGGTCTGCAGGTCCTGGTGTTGTGTCCTACCCGAGAGCTGGCTCAGCAGGTCTGTGACGATACCGACGCTTTGGCCAAGGGCACGAAGATTCGGTCCGCGGCCATCTACGGGGGCGTCAGCTATGGCCCGCAGTTGGAGGCTCTCGACAACGGCACCGAAGTCATGGTCGCGACACCGGGGCGCTTTCTCGATCATATGGGGCGCGGTAGGGTCAAGCTCGGTGGGGTGCGCACGTTGATCCTCGATGAGGCGGATCGCATGCTCGACATGGGCTTTCGTCCGCAGATCGAGGGTGTATTACGGGAGATGAAGCGGGAGCGGCAGACCATGCTGTTCTCGGCTACCATGCCCCACGGCGTTCATGACTTGGCCTCTCGCCTCACCAAGGACGCCGTCTGGGTCGAGGCGGCCCGGTCGGGAACCAAGGCTGAGGGGATTACCGAGGTGGTGTACTCGGTGAAGCCGGAGATGAAGCCGGACCTGCTGCTGCGCCTTCTGGAGGATCCCTCTTGGGAACAGGTACTGGTTTTCACAAAAACCAAAGCGGGCGCCGACGCGCTCAAGACCCGTCTCGATCGCCACGGCATCCGTACCGAGGCCTTGCACTCGAATCTCCGCATGGCTCATCGGACCCGGGCTTTGGAGCGCTTTGCCGAGAAGAAGGTGCGGGTTCTGGTAGCGACCGACATCGCCCAGAGGGGCCTTGATGTGGAAGGCATCTCTCACGTGGTCAACTACGACGTGCCCCAAGATCCCGAGGACTACACGCACCGCATCGGTCGAACCGCCCGTGCGGGCGCCGTCGGTACTGCGGTGACGTTTGTGGCGGCCGCCGACCTCGGGGCCTTCAAGTCGCTCATGTACCACATCGAACGTGACCTGGACCGGGTGCACCTTCCCGAGTTCGATTACACGGGCACGCCGCAGACGGCCTCTAGCGCGTCGCCCACTCGGGGGCGCCACTCCCGCTCTCCGACCGGCATGGGATCCCGCACTGCAGACGAGCTCACCGACGAAGAGCTGGCGAAACTCCTCGAGTACTAGTGTGGTGTAGCAACGACTCTGATTCCAGGACTGGGAATGATACTGCGCCGATACGGGAACAACGTTGAGAGCGTCGAGGTGAATTGCGACTCCAAGGCCCTCACTGAAATCGGGTTCCGTCGAGATCACGAGCTCTCCATGGCAGCAGACGGATTTCTCGAGAGTCACGAGAAACTCTCCGAACATTCCCTGACGGCCGAGGCGGAGGGGGACGTGCAGGACGAGGTCGAGTCCGTGATGCTGGATCATCTGCTCGGGCGACTGTCCAGCCTCCATGAGTCTCTGGGTGAGGAACAGCTTCTCTTCATAGAGAGCGAGAAGGGCACGGACTACCCCCGAACCAAGACTCGACAGAAGAATGTGGTGGTGGAGGGTGAGACCGACTCTACTTCTACTCCAGCATCGATCCGCCGTTGAGGGTCGGACTCTACAAGGCGCACTAGAAGGCCATGCCCCTCACCCTGCGTGACATCGAGGAAGCCGGCACGCGCATACAGGACTCCGTGAACCGCACGCCCTGTGCAGCCTCGAACGTTTTCGAGGATCTGGTTCCCTGTAACCTGGCGTTCAAGTTCGAGAACCTGCAACGGACGGGATCCTTCAAGGCTCGCGGCGCCGGCAACAAGCTACTCCAGCTGACCGACGGCCAGCGTTCTAGAGGGGTCGTAACGGCGAGCGCCGGCAACCACGCGCAGGCCGTAGCTTATCACGCCGCACGTCTGGGTGTACCCGCGATGGTGGTCATGCCCGTCACGACTCCGCTGATCAAGGTGACCAACACTCGTCGTCACGGCGCCACGATCGCCCTCTCGGGCAACTCACTCTCCGAGGCCATGGTCGAGGCTCGGCGACTGGAGTCCGATCAGGGTCTGGTCATGGTCCACCCGTATGACGACGAGGCCGTGATCGCCGGGCAGGGCACCATCGCGCTGGAGATTCTGGAGCAGTGCCCCGGGGTGACCCACGCGATCGTCCCGATTGGCGGTGGGGGCGTGATTTCGGGTGTGGCCCTCGGGCTGAAGAGCAGCAATCCCGAGATCAAGGTGATCGGAGTCGCGGCGGCCGCAGCTCCTTCGGCAAGCCTGTCACGAGAACAAGGCCACATCGTCGACGCGGAGAGTGGCGAGACGATTGCCGACGGAATTGCGGTCAAGCGGCTGGGAGAGATCACATTTCCCCTCATCGAGGAGCTCGTGGACGATATCGTCGTCGTAGAGGACGAGGAGATCGCAAGCGCCATTCTCATGCTGTTGGAGCGCGAGAAGATGGTGGTAGAGGGAGCCGGTGCAGTGCCCCTTGCCGCTCTCATCGCCGGTTACATCGACGTGTCGGCGGGAGATACCGTGGTCCCTGTCTTATGCGGTGGGAACATCGACATCAACATCATCTCGCGCATCATCGATCGGGGCCTGGTGGCCGATGGACGGCTCGCCCGCCTGATGGTCAAGGTGAGAGATCGTCCGGGAGCACTTGCGAGCCTGACCAGCCTCGCGGCGCAGTTGGGGGCCAACGTCTTGGAGATCGCGCACAGAAGGGCCTTCGCCGATATCTCCGTGGGCGACGTCGAGATCGTGATGCACCTCGAGACTCGAGGTAGGGAGCACGTGGACGAGATCATCGTTGCGCTCGAGGCCCTCGGTCATTCGGTCGAGGAAGACCATTGATGGCCTGATCGCGCCTGACCGGTCATCCCCTTGCGACGGACTCGCTGTAATTCTGAGCTGTAAACGCGGTAGGTGTTCGTGCAGGAACGGCGTGGGGATGCAACCGATTGAATCCTTCGGGCATCCAACACGTAAGGAAAGCAGACGGGATGGGATGTGGATGTGGGTGAGGATGTGTTGGGACCGACTCGGTGGTACGGTGCGGACACAAGGGTCGGGAGGAGGTCAAGTCCCGAGTTGTGTGTAAAAGTGAGAGGAAGCTCCTCGATGCTTCTGTTAGGCTGCCTTGGCGACCTCCTTCGGTTCGAGAAGCGTGAGATCCAGGTAGCGACGTTCGCTCCAGGCCGCAGTAGTCCTTAGAGCAACCGCAGTGATGAGGCGGAGCGCGCTGGCTCGGTCGGGGAAGGCGCCGGCGCTCCGGATCCGACGCTTGATCTCGGTGTGCAGGCGCTCGAGGCTGTTCGTGGTGCGCAGTCGGGCCCAGTGGGGCTCGGGGAACGCGTAGAACTGGGTGGCGGCCGTGAAGCCCCGCTCAAGCACGTTGACTGCCTCGGGGAGCTCCTTGTGCCAGCGCGCCGTGATCTCGGCCAGGCGCTTCTTCGACTCAGCGAGCCCGGGGGCCCGGAAGACGGCGGCAACCTCGCGCGCCACACGCTTGCGCAGGCGATGCGGGACCTTGGCCAGCACGTTGCGTTGCAGGTGGACAGTACAGCGCTGGCAGCGCACCTCGGGCAGGAAGCGGCGCACCGCGGCTGCCAGGCCCGCGTGCTCATCCGCGATCACGAGCTGGACGCCGCTGAGACCACGCTCCAGGAGTTGCTCGAGGAGCTCCGACCAGCTGTTCTCCGATTCCTCAGGGCCCAGCGTGATGCCCAGGAGCCGGCGGTGGCCGTCCGGGCCCACGGCGTAGGCCACGAGCGCGCTCACGTTCTCGACCTTTCGGGCCCAGCGGGCATCGAGGAACGTCGCGTCCAGGTACAGGTAGGGGTGGGCCCCCTCGATGGGTGCACTCCGCAGCGTTTGCACGCCCTCGTCGAGCCGCTTCGCGACCCGGCTCACCGTCGAGCGTCCCACGCGCTCACCCATGAGTGCCTCGGTCACGTCGCCCATCTTGCGCTGCGACACGCCGCTCACGTAGGCCTCCACCATCATCGCATCGACTTCTTCACTCCTGCGCTGGTAGCGACCCATCACGTCGGCGGGCGAGCCGCCTTCCCGGCTGCGCGGGACCGTCACGTCGATCTGACCCAGGCTCGTAAGCAGGCGCCTCAGATACGTCCCGTTCCTGTGGCCCTTCCGGCTGCCGACCCGCTCGAATCGTCGCGCTCCGACCATCGCCTTCAACTCCTCCTCCAACACCATCTCGAGCGTTAGCCGGATCGCGCCCTGAAACAGCGACTTCAAATCCTGACGCAGCTCGTCTTGCGTGGCCCGCTCAACTTCGACCATCTTTTCCATGAGGAAGCTCCTTGTTCCGGTTCCGACCTGCTCACGCAGGCCGGACTCCCGGGTTCATGTGATGATGAACAATTCACAAGGAGCTTCCTCTTTCTTTTCCGGGCTGTCCACCCTCCTCGGACGCCCTCACCCCCTTTTACACAATCTTAGTGACACTACCCGGGAGGATGCGGGGTGGGGTGTTTCGGGGCGGTTCTGACTCAGGTCCGGTTGGCTCGTTTGAGCTGGCCGGGCCTTTTTCTTGCTCAGTCCGTCTTCGGCTCGCAGACCCGGTTCCGCCCTACGGCCTTTGCCCGGAACAGGGCCTTGTCCGCCATCGTGAACAGCGCCTCCGGAGAGGCCGTGTCGTCGGGACAGCACGCGTAACCACCCGACATCGTGACCCTCAACTCGAAGTCCACCGGTGGCCGAGCTTCGGCCACCACGTCCACCAGGCGCTGGGTGACCATGTGGGCCACTTTGCCCTCGGTGCTCGGCGCCAGAATGGCGAACTCCTCGCCGCCGATTCTGAAGGGTGTGTCGGCCGAGCGTGTGTGCTCGGTCAGGAGCCGACCGATCCAACCCAGGACCACATCTCCCACGTCGTGACCGAAGGTATCGTTGATCGACTTGAACTGGTCCAGATCGAGTAGGATCAGGGAGAAGCGCTCTTCGTAACGCAGGGCCCGATCCACTTCCTCCTTGCTGCGCTCCCGATAGGCCCGGCGGTTCAGCAGCCCGGTGAGTGGGTCGCGCATGGCCTTGTCACTGAGTGAGCTGATGTGCTCGTCCGCGCTGCGGATACGAATCGAGAGGCTTTCGATGAGTTGGATGGCCACGGGTGGCGCCTCGAGTATCACGTTGCGGAAGTCGTCCTGCTCGAGGACCAGAAGTTCGACGTCCTCCATGGCCTCGACCGTCGCGCTCCGAGGCTTGTCGTTCAGAAGGGCCATCTCACCGAAGAAGTCCCCTGGACCCAACCGGGCCAGCTCGAAGTTGGAGCTGCGCGCGGGGTAAAGCACCCGCACCTGTCCTTCGAGAATGACGAAGAGCGAGATCCCCGAGTCACCCATCTCCACGATCTTGGCGCCCGTCGGGAACGAGGCGATCCGTGTAAGGCTCCCCAGCTTCTTGACGGCCTCTGGATCGAGCCCTTCGAAGAGCGGTACGCGGAGAAGGTGTTCGGTTGCGTCCATATGGAAAAACGGTGGTAGGAGACAGACGTTTCGAAGGACGTTCGAAGATAAGGAGCGGTCCGAGGGGGCGCCACGAGCCCTCGATCCGGTCGGGCACGCGCATCGCGATCAAACGAAGGCTGTCGGATAGCCCCCGGTGTGCCAAAAAATCAGGCGATCGCCCGAGGGCACTCTATCCATTCGAGCCCAGTCAAGCAGGGCTGCGGCTGTCTTGGCCGTGTAGACGGGATCCAACAGCACTCCCTCGGTGCGTGCCAGCAGCGACGTGGCTTCGTCCGAGTGTTCAGTCGGAATCCCGTACCCGTCTCCGATGTACTGTCCGGTGGGCATGAGGAGATTCGGTGGTAACGAAACGGAAGTGTTCAACAGCTCGGCAGTGCCTTGGCACAGATTCTCCGTAAGAGCTTGGATCTCCTCGACATCGACGTCCGGGCTCACGCCGACCAACCGCACGTCGGTCCGCTCCAACAGGGCGAAGCCGACAGCCAGCCCTGCATAGGTGCCACAAGAGGAGGCGGAGACGAAGATCCACGTGGTCCCCGTCGCGGGAAGCGTCTGCAGTTGGTCCGCGATCTCTACCGCGGCCCGCACGTAGCCCAGGCATCCAAGAGGTGTCGAAGCACCGAGGGGGATGACGACCGCTTTGCCTCCGCCGGCCTCGACCTGGGCGGCCACCTCTGCCATGGCCGGGTCGCGGTCCTCTCGTGTGTCGACCGGGTGGATTTCGGCTCCGAGAAGCTTGTGTAGGTATGCGTTGCCGGTCGGAGGGTGAGGAATGTCACCGTTCACGATCAGAATGCACCGAAGGCCCAGCCGGGCTGCTGCCGCCGCGGTCAGGCGGGCGTGATTGGATTGCGGACCGCCGCACGTGATGACGCAGGTCACCCCCTCCAGACGTGCCGGGGCCAGCTCGAACTCCAGCTTTCTGGCCTTGTTGCCTCCCAGCCCGAAGGATGTCTCGGCGTCCATCTTCAGGAGCACATCGGACGGTTCTCGTCCCAGGATCCGCGCCAGGTTGGGTGCTTGGAGCAGGGGTGTAGGCTCCCTGACGAATGAGCTCCGGGGCCACGCCTGGAGCCGTGCGAAGACGTCGTTCAAATTTGGCTGGTGTTTAGATGTATGTTAGCTGCCGGGCCAACGCCCGAGACCGGGGACACTAACGAGCACGCGGTCGGTCCGCGAGGGAGGATGACGCTTTCTCGGGATCCCGCTCAACTCTGAGCAGACATGCCGATACGAGCCGCTGTCATGACAGCGCCTGAAGCGCCCATGGAGATATGGGACCTTCCCGATCCGGAGGTCCAGGAGGGTGGCGTTCTTCTGGAGACGATCGCCAGCGAGGTGTGCGGAACGGATGTCCACCTACACCGTGGGCGCCTGGCCGGTGTGCCCTATCCTATCGTTCCCGGCCACGTGAGTGTGGGGCGGGTGCTCGAGGCCCCCGGGGTGGAGCGAGATGCGCTTGATGAGCCACTGTCGAAGGGTGACGTGGTCACCTTTCTGGACGTGCACGAGGTCTGTGGATCGTGTTACCACTGCCTCGTGGTGCGTCAGCCCAACCGCTGTCCAAGTCGCAAGGTCTACGGGATCACTTACAGCGCCGAGGACGGGCCCTTCGGTGGCTGGGCGGAGCGCATCTACCTCCAGCCGGGCGTCCGTGTCCTCAAGCTGCCCGACGGGCTCGGTGCGGACGACGTCATCGGCGGGGGGTGTGGTCTCTTCACGGGTTTTGCCGCCGTCGACCGCAGCGACCTCGCCATGGGCGACGTGGTGGTCGTGCAAGGCTGTGGTCCCGTGGGGTTGTCGGCGGCGGCCTTCGCCAACCTGCGGGGCGCGGGCCAAGTGATTCTCATCGGGGCCCCTGAGGCGCGTCTCGGGTTGGGAGCGACGTTAGGAGCCGACGTGGGCTTGGATCTTGCCGCCACCAGCGCCGCTGAGCGTGTGGCCGCCGTCAGAGATGCGACGGGGGGACGCGGTGCTGACGTGGTGATCGAGGCATCGGGGAACCCGCAGGCAGTGCGGGAGGGCTTCGACGTGCTGCGCGACGGGGGGACGTACGTAGTGGCCGGACACTACACCGATGCGGGGGAGGTTCCCCTCAACCCCCACATCGATATCAATCGCAAGCACGCCATCATCAAGGGACAGTGGGGTACCGACTTTCATCATCTGGTGGGTGCCCTTCGTCTGCTTGGCCGGCACAGGGACCGGCTTCCGTTCGCTTCTGTGATCGGGGGACGCTACACCCTCGAGGAGGCTGGGCAAGCACTCGAGGATGTGGCGGAGTTGAAGGTGACGAAGGCCATTATCGCTCCGGCGTAATCGGAGTGACGAAGATCTTGCCTGCCAGGTCGGACCCGATGACTTCGGTGCCCTTGGCGTCGGCCACGGCCACGGTGAGGGGACCGTCGGAATCGCCCTGGTCCACCACCGTAAGACGCGTTCCCGGAATCAAACCCAAAGCCTGCATATACCGCAGGCGCTCCGGATCTTCGTCTTGCACCGCTTTTATCTGGACCGTGGCTCCGGGACCCACCTGGTCGAGGGTGGCAAAGTCGGAGGGCTCGATCTCACCGGTCCGTGTGGGGATGGGAGCCCCGTGTGGATCGTGGCTGGGATATTCCAACGCGGCTGCCATACGGTCGATCAGTTCCTCGGACGCAGCGTGCTCCAGACGCTCGGCCTCGGCGTGGACGTCATCCCAGGAGTAGCCCAGCTGAACGTTGAGATAGGTCTCTAGAATACGGTGCCGCCGGATGATCCTCAGCGCCTCGCGAGTACCCATTTGGGTTAGTCGCACCCCGCGATAGCGGGCGTGTTCGACGTACCCGCTCTCGGCCAGGCGCTTCACCATCCCGGTTACGGACGCGGGCTGGACATCGAGAGCCGCAGCGAGGGAATTCGTGGAGGCGGCCTCGCCACGCTCGGTGAGGGAGTAGACCGCCTTGAGGTAGTCCTCTACCGATCGAGTGAGGAGCGTACGAACTGGGTCTTCCATACGTAAACATGTGCGAAGCCCAGACGCGTGGAAACCCCGGGGACCGCCTCCGGATCGGGGCTCTCCCGTCTCTTGGGCCCGCTTTTGTCCCTTGTGTTGGCGTCACCAATGAGAACCGCCTATGATGCCCTCATGAGCTATGAGACCACCACAAAGGGCATTCGGGTGTCCGTGAGACCGAGCTTCTCCTTGTCGCACTCCGAGCCGGCTGAGGGCAGGTTCGTTTTCACCTATCTCGTCGAGCTGGAGAACCAGGGCGATGAGCCGGCGACGTTACTGTTTCGTCACTGGCATATCCATGACGCCCAGGGCGAGGACTCGGAAGTGGACGGTGAAGGAGTCGTCGGTGAGCAGCCCACGCTGAAACCCGGCAACTCCCACGCATACGAGAGTTTCTGCGTTCTGCACTCCCCGGCGGGCTTCATGGAGGGGTACTACACCTTCGTGGGTCCGGACGGCCAGGAGTTCGAGGTCACCATTCCGCGCTTCGATCTCGAGGCGCCTCTCACCGCAAGTGCGCCTGACGACCCCGACTTGATGAACTGACGGCCTGCTGCAGAGCGTCCCGCGGCTACGTCGCTGGGGATGCCTCCGAGATCGTTTCTGATCCAGGCGGCTCCGACCGCCAAAGGAATAGCAGCGGGGGCAGAAGGATCAAGAGGCCTGCCAGGCCGAGATTTCGGCGAAGTTCCCTGACCTCCGGGCCATGATGGGCCCGATGAGGACCAGAGTGGCTCCGTCGGGAGTGCGCGCCGCCGAGTAGAATCGGGTTTCGGTTTCGAGTGCCAAGACGCCGGATGACGTGAAGTTCGGGGGCGGAGGGCGCAATTCAGCGAGTGCGTCGATCAGATCGGCTTCGTCTCGCGTCGTCGCCTCGACGCTACCCGCCCGGAGCCGGGCCGCATCGAATCCGGTGATGGCGCCCGCGGCGGATGCCGAGCCTATCTGATCGACCTGTTTAACCAGGATGATCGCCCGATTGAGCTGGTCCCGCATACTCACGGTGGCACTCTGCCGGTAGTCTCGATCGAGAGATAGAACGATGGCTACACCGGCCATTACCGGTACCAGCACGACCAGGGACCACTGCAGGGTCGAATGCTCCAGTTGCGCGGTGCCGGGAACCACGGGATCGCGAGGGTGGAGGGTGGTCCAGGCCGCGAACCCCGACAACAGCAAGACCACGAACAAGACTGTGACGGGGGCGCTCACGTCACCGGCCACGACGTCCGTGTTCTCCTCCTCCGCGGCCAGCACGGCAACGTCCGACGGGCGGCCGGGGATCGCCTGAAAGGCACGTAGGGTACCCGTCACTCCGTCCGACTCCAGTACCATCCCGTCGGTTTGGCGGGCCAGAGCGAGCAGCACGTCCGGATGTAGCGCTTCGGGGCTGAACGGAGGCTCTGTGGTCACCGTACGGGTTCCCCGCAGGTAGAGGGCCAACCGGTACCCCGTGATACTCGTAAGCTCTTCGAGCACCGTAGGCCGGAAGGGTCCGGTAGCGATCCTCACCAGAGGCCCCTCTCCGTACAGCACCGTGAGCTCGAGGCTCTCTTCGGAGCTGCCGAGCGCCAGCACGGTGTCGCCACGTAACGCCGCTTCGACCCCGGGTGGGTAGGGAAGGGACGGCTCGACGGCCTCCGCCTCATTCAGCAGAGCGTCGCGTGCGGCGCCCATCTCTTGCAGAATCACATCCGTGGCCGAGGCCGCGATGCGGAGATCGGCGTCTCTTTGCAGCCGTTCGAATGCCGACGCCGTAACCCAGAGACCCACTAGGACACCAATAGCGACCGGAAGCAAGACGGCGCTAGCGTAGCGGACCAGCGGTGTCACGCGCAGGTTCTCCGTTGGCATAAGTAACGGATGCAGCTAGTTTTAGCCGATTTCACGTTGATGGTCCAAGGCTGGTCTTGAGAGGTCAAGTGTCCGATTCAGTAGTCGTTGATGCCAAGCGCATCCTCCTGCGCTACGGCGCCCCGATCAACATCTTGGACAACGTCTCGGATGAAGACCGCATCGTCCTGGCAAGAGCCATTGCGAAGACGAACTTGCCTGAGCGTGAGGTTCGTCTGAAAGAGCTCCTCGCGGAGGGTGGATACTCTGGGGACGCAGATTCCGACTGAGTCCTGACATTCAGGTCCATCGGCCTTTCTTGGGGTCCGGCCGTAAGGCGCACTAGGGGATCACCTTCGTCGCGGCGCCCTCGAAATCGCCTGCCTTCACGATCGTCATCTTACTCAAGTCGAGGTATCGACGCACCGCGGCGTTGACTTCCGCCACGGTGACGGCCTGAATCTGCTCCTCCAACTCGGCGTCCCATGTGAGGTCGCGGTCGAAGTAAAGCCCCTGTGTAAGAACGCTCGCCAGCGAAGGATCCTGAGCTCGGTTGAGCTGACGTGACTGTAGGTATCCTTGCTTCGCGATTGCGAGATCCTCCTCAGCGAATCCGCCGTCGAGCACCTTCTGCATCTCCTCTCGGAACGCTGCTTCCAGCGGCTCGGCGTTCTCCGGGGCGTGGATGGCGAACGCCAGGAAGGAGCCCGACTCGTCGATGGGATGACCATTAATGCCGCCGCCCACGCCATAACTGAGCCCGTCTTGTTGGCGAATACGCTTTGCCAGCCGCGAGTTCATGACCCCACCCCCGATCATGTAGCCTCCAAGGATCAGGGCCGGGTAGTCGGGGTTGTCGTCCCGCAGGGAGAGGTTCTGTTGAGCGACGAAGATGGCGTTCGCCTTGTCTGGAGTCTCGATCTGCAGATGGACGGCTGGGGGGTCGAGGAATCTCGTAGCGATCCGGGTGGCCGCATAAGGGCTTTCCCAGTCACCGAAAGCCTCTTCGATGGCCGTTCGCATCTCGGCCTCGTCAAAATCGCCGACCAGAGCCAGCGTTCCTAGCTGCGGACCGTAGAAGTCGTCGTAGAACGCCTGGGCATCGGCCAAGGTGACGGCCTCCATGGCGGCGACGGCCTCTTCCACCGTCGGTGTGTAGCTCGGGTGTCCCGGAGGCACCGGGTTCATGTGCCTCCCCATGGCGATCTGCGCCAGGGAGTTGGGATCGGACCTCTGTTGTTCCAGCCCGGAAAGGCGCTGCTCCTTCAGGGTCTCGAACTCGCTGGCGGGAAAGGTGGGTGTCCGGATGATCTCCGCCAAGAGCCGCATGACTTCGGCCAGGTTCTCGCGTGTGGTCTGGACCTGACCCGATGCCTGAGTCACGCTTCCCACCACGGAGCCCGACGCCTGCAGGCGATCGAGTTCGTCTTGTATCTGTTGGCGCGTGTGCCCGCTGGATCCCCGCATGAGCATGGCGCCCGCCATGCTCCCGGCGGTCGCGCGTCCGGTGAGAGCCTCTTCATCGCCCAGAATCACGCGGAATCGGGCTACTACGGTCTCTCCTCGAGTCGACTTGGGGAGCAGCGCGATCTTCATACCGTTGGACAGCGTGTACCGGGTAGTGCGGCTCTCGATGTTGTCCGGCGCCGGATCGAACTCCTCGCCCGCCGCCACGGCCTCTCGGCCGGTATACCCCTCCAGGTCAGCAGCGATGTCCGGTAGATCGGGGACTTCGGCCCGGTCCGGTTCGTCCGTCGGATAGAAGAGGCCGACCGTGCGGTTATCCGGCTTGAGGTACTCGGCGGCTACTCTCTGGACGTCGGCGGCCTCCACCGATTCGATCCGGTCCCGGTGCAGGAAAAAGAGTCGCCAATCACCCATGGAGGCCCACTCACTGAGCTGTATGGCGATTCTCTCCGGATCGTTGAAGACCTGTTCGACGCTCTTGAGAAGTGCGGTCCTCGCTCGCTCGACCTCTTGGCCAGTGATCGGATTGCGAAGAACGTCCTCGAGGGATTCACTCATCGTTGTCCAGGCGCTCTGGAGGTCGTCCTCGGGGCGGACCTGTGCAAAGGCGAGCAGGGGCCCGGCCTCACGGAGCTGGTAGGCGAAGGCCCCCGTGGACGCGGCAAGCCCAGGCTCCACGAGTGCCTTGTACAGCCGGCCCGACGGCTGGTCTCCCAACGCCTGCGCCAAGATGTCCACCGCCGCGTAGTCCGGGTGGGAGCCCGGAGGGACATGGTACGACATCATCACCACCTGGATGTCTCCAACGCGCCGGAGCGTGACCATACGCTCGCCGTCTTGCACGGGCTCCCGGGTGTAGGTCTCCCAAAGTGTGTTGGCTCCGGATCGATCCGGCCTGGGGATCTGTCCGAAGGTTTCCACGATGAACTCGATGGCCCGGTCCTCTTCGAACTTGCCGGCCACGATCAACAGCGCGTTGTCCGGTTGGTAGTACTTCCGGTAGAACGCTTGGAGCCGATCGATCGGCACACTTTCCACGTCGGAGCGGGCCCCGATGATCGACTTTCCGTAGTTGTGCCAGAGATAGGCTGTGGAAAGGGTGCGCTGCATGAGAATACGGAAGGGGCTGTTCTCCCCTGACTCCATCTCGTTCCGGACGACCGTCATTTCCGATTCGAGGTCATCCGCGCTGATGAAGGAGTTGACCATCCGATCGGATTCGAGGTCGAGCGCCCACTCGAGGTTGTCTTCGGTGGCGGGAAAGGTCTCGTAGTAGTTGGTCCGGTCGAAGGAGGTGGTGCCGTTGGGGCGGGCGCCGCGTTCCGTGAGCTCCTCCGTAATCTCAGGATGGTCGGGGGTCCCTTGAAAGACGAGGTGCTCGAGAAGGTGTGCCATCCCAGTCTCGCCGTATGCCTCGTGCCGCGATCCTACGTTGTAAGTGATGTTGACGGTGGCGCTGGGCTTGCTGGCGTCCGGAAAGAGAAGGAAACGAAGCCCGTTGTCGAGGCGGTACTCGACGATTCCTTCCACCTCGCCGACGCGCGTGACCTCTTGACCCCATAAGGAGCCACTCATCATCAGGGCTAGGAGCGCGAATCCGGCGAGGGACCTCGGGATGGAGTAACGGGTTGGCGAAGACATGGCTCTTCCTTCTCGATGAGTGCCCTCCGGGGCACTGGGAGTATCCAGACGACGGGTCCGACTGGGGGGAGTTCGGTTCCGTCAGTCGGCGTTCACGTTCACCTCGAGCGTACGTAGACGATTGAGCGCGGCGGCGAACTCCAATGGCCGAAACGTGGCCAAATCGCCGGTCCGCCGCTCGTCAAGAGCGTCGAGCCCCTCATCCTCAATGATACGCGCAACCAGATGCGAAATCTCACCCATTGAGCGTTTCCCGTCCAGAAACGCTCACGGGCCAGCACGAGTGCACGTCCCACGGCCCTCGTCTGTGCTCGTGATACCAGCTGCGATACGGCCGAAAGATCGATCACGTGTCTACCGAGCACGAGCGTCTCCCGGTCACGAACCTTGAGGTCCACCTCACGTCGACCCCGGCTGGGATCCAGTGAGTGGGGGACCGGGGCCCGACCACGGATCGGCCCCATCGGGTTCGGCGTCTCCTGTTGGCGTCCGGTGGGGAGGTCCTCGGCGACGCGGCGAGCCTCTGCGGTCACGTCATGGGGTTGAAACTCCTTCATGGCCACCACGATGTCCGCTACGTCGAGGTAGTCTCCACTTCCTCCCAAGACGATCACCGAGCTCACGCCCCGATCTTCCCAAAGTGTTCTCACCCGGTCGACGAAAGGGGTGATGGGCTCCCCGGACTTGGGTACCAGAGCCTGCATGCGGCGATCACGGATCATGAAGTTGGTGGCCGCCGTGTCTTCGTCGATCAGGAGTGTGGTGGCGCCGGCTTCCAGCGCCTCCATGATCGAGGCTGCCTGGCTCGTGGATCCGGAGGCGTTCGGCGTGGAGAACACTTGCGTGTCCTGACCCTGCGGCAGGCCGTCGATGAACCCGGAGATGTCGACTCCTGAGACGGAGCGCCCGTCTTCGGCCCTGATCTTGACCGCCGCCGCTTCGGACACGGAGAACTCGCGGCCATCTCCCGGGCAGTGATTATGCACACCCGCCTCCAGGGCCCGGAGCAGTGTGCTCTTTCCATGATAGCCGCCTCCCACAATCAGGCTGACACCTCTGGGAAGCGCCATTCCGGTCAGCCAGCCGGCATTGGGTAGCTCGACGCTGGCCGCGAGGCTGGAGGGAGCGACGAAGGGTACGACCTCGTCTCCCGAAAGCGGCCTGTCATCGATACCACTCCTCCGGGGAAGGGAGGATCCGTTGCCCACGAAGGCGACCCAGCCCCGGTCGCTCAAGGACGCGCGCAACGCGTGGGCGTCTTCGTTGACGAGAGCGTGGCGCAGTACCTCGTCGGAACCCACGGCCCGATCGAGAAGACTCGCATGCACCACGGCGGGGACGTCCTCCGTGAGTAGGGCGACGGCCTCTTGCCCCAACACCCTGCGGCCCGCAGCCGGGAGGCCGACCGTGAACCTTGCCTCCAGGCTGCCATCGTCAGATACGATCACCGCTGTGTGCGCTACGACCTCCTGACCGGGGGCCTCGATTTCAATGGCGCCACTCTTGCCGATGCCCCGAGGTTTCATGATGGCGAGCGCCACCCGATGGAACCGCCGGGCGAGCAGGCTCGCCACGCCGAGGCGGCGGGCGGTGGTTGCGCACGCCTCTAGTGCCAGGCCGGTGGTGGAGGGGGGGAGGAGGGTTCTCACCCGGCTCGGCGCAGCGAAGGGGTCTCCCTGAACGTGGTCGAGGTGCAAGACGAAGTCGGAGAACGCCCAGACGCCACGGAGGGCCTTGTAGGCCTTGTATCCTCTTCCGTCGATCTGCCCAAGCAGATCGACAAGGGCTTCCTTCGTGCTCATGGACCCCATCGGACACCCCTGGGCTCCCGCCGGTTCCTCGTCGCGCTCGTTGTGTGTGATCTCGCATGCGAGCGCTGCTTCGGAACCTTTGCCCTCCCGTCGTGATTCTCTACGCGTGGCCACGCGTGAACCTGTCACACGTGGCTTATGAACTGGACTCTTCTCGGGGGCGATGAATGGGTTCCGACTTGCTTCGCACGACGTTCGATCGCGGTGCACGTTTTGCCTGGGGCACGGCCACCATCGCGGTGATAATTCTTCCGAGCGCGGTAGCCGGCCAGTGGGTCGAGGCGCCGGGAAAAGGGTGGATCAGCGCCGAGGTCTACCACCAGGACACGACGGAACAGTATGATCTGCAGGCCGAAAAGAGTCCCATCCCGTTCGAGGGCCACGCCAAGTCCACGGCCCTCTTCGTTACGTTCGCCGTGGGACTGGTCCCGAACTGGGATCTGTGGGCCCGAGGCTCCGTCAACTCTCTGTCGTTTTCCGACTTCGGTGCCGAACGCTCGGAAGATGGACTGGGCGACGCCAACGTCTGGTTGCGCGTGGCGCCGCTCAAGTACCTGGGCGTGGACTTTCCGTTCGCGATCCGAGGTGGGGTGAAGTTACCCATCGGCGACTCGCCCGTGGATGCCGAGATCATTCCCCTCAGCGAGGGCCAGACGGATTGGGAGATCATGGCCGAGGTCGGGCACTCCTTCTGGCCCCGCTCCGTTTATGTGAACGGGTGGGTGGGCTATCGGTACCGGAAGCTCAATGAAGAAGCGTTTATCGATCCGGGAGAAGAAATTTTCTTCCTGGCTCAGGTGGGCGGTGCGGTCGGGAAATTCCAGTACAAGCTGGTCGCCGAGGGGTGGGACTCGGACGCCCCCGTCCAAGAGGGCATCACCATCCAATCCAGCCAGCGTCAGTATCTTCAGCTCACGTCGTCACTCTGGTACATCACTCCAGTGGGAGGCTTCGAGGTCGGTTGGAGGGTGCCCCTGGCCGGCCGGAATTTGCCTGCCGGTGGCGCTCTGGTGCTCGGGTACTTCAGCCGATTTGGACTCTGAGCGGGATAGAACCGCGCTGCTAGACAGCCGTGGCCCGCCAGCCCTCTGGGTTGGCGGGCCTTCTCGTATTCGACCCCCGCTGAAGCGGCCCGTGGGCGGGAGCTGTTGCAGGCCCCTTTGTACCGGACCATTTTGCCCGAGACCCGTATCGCGCCACCCGCCACCGCTGCCGTCCGACCCCAGAACGAAGGTCTGAATCGTGATATGCTTGCCCCTGTCCCCGAGGGGGACCATCTCGGCCCTCGTATGCCTCCTGTGCTGCTCACCTACCCTCGTGGCTGGCCAGGAGCAGTACGACGTCCTCATCCGGAATGGGCGTGTTCTCGACGGTTCGGGGAACCCCTGGTTCCTGGGCGACGTCGCGATCCAGGGCGAGCGTGTAGCCGCAGTCGGAGACCTCTCCGGCGCGTCCGGGCGGCGCGAGTTGGATGCCACGGGGCTGTACGTCGCTCCGGGCTTTATCGACTCGCACTCCCACGCGGGTCCGGGTCTGGCCACCGCGGAGCTCAGCCATGGCGAGCCCCTGCTGGCTCAAGGCCTCACCACGGTCATGGTCAATCCGGATGGTGGTGGCCCGGTGGATCTCGCAAGGCAGAGAACCCAGCTCCTCGAGCACGGAATCGGTGTGAACGTGGCCCAGTTCGTGGCACATGGCTCCATTCGCCGAGAGATCGTGGGTTCTGGCGATCGGGCGCCGAACTCGGCCGAGATGGATCAGATGCGGGGCGCGGTCCGGCAAGGCATGGAGGAGGGCGCCTTTGGCCTGTCGTCGGGGACCTTCTATGCCCCGGGAAGTTATTCCGAGCCCGAGGAGATCATCGAGTTGGCCAAGGTCGTCGCGGAGTTCGGAGGTGCGTACACCAGCCACATACGCGACGAAGCAAGCTACACGGTGGGCGTCATCGAGTCGGTGGAGGAGGTGATCGAGGTGGCACGCCAGACCGGCGTTCCCGGGGTGATCACCCACATCAAGGCTTTGGGACCCACGGTGTGGGGCTTTAGTGGTGCCATAGTACGACGGATCGAGATGGCCCGCGAAGAGGGGGTCGAGGTGTACAGCGATCAGTATCCATACGCCGCGTCGTCCACTGGGCTGGGAGCCGCCCTGATCCCTCGGTGGGCCGAAGCCGGGGGAGCTGACTCGCTCAAAGCCCGGCTCAACCGACCGGAGACCTTTGCCAGGATCCGTGAGGAGATGGTCGACAACCTGGCACGCCGGGGCGGGCCTGATCGGGTGCAGTTCCGGAGGGCTGTGTTCGACGAGTCACTGGAGGGGAGGCTGCTGTCGGATGTCGCCGCCGAGCGGGGTGAGGATCCCGTTGATACCGCTGCGGGACTCCTGCGCCTTGGGAGCGTGGGGATCGTCTCCTACAACATGCACGAGGACGACGTGCGCACGCTCATGGTACAGCCTTGGAACATGACCTCGTCCGACGGTGGGTTGACGCCTCTGGGCCAAGGAGTGCCCCATCCCAGGAGTTACGGCGCCTTCGCGCGCAAGATCCGCTACTACGTGGTCGAGGAAGGTGTCGTCGATCTCGCCGCCGCGGTCCGGAGCATGACGTCCCTACCGGCTCAGATCTTCAGAATCCCGGATCGTGGCATCATTCGCGAGGGGGCCTACGCCGATATAGTGGTCTTCGACCTCACCCGTGTGAACGATCCGGCCACCTTCACCGAACCCCATCAGCTTGCCGAAGGCATGGTCGAGGTCTTTGTCAACGGAGAGGCGGCGCTGTCGAGCGGCGAGTTCACGGGTCTGTTGCCCGGGCGGGTCGTCCGGAGGCACTAGGTCCGAGAATCCTTCCACTGAAAGCCTTCGGTATCCCTTGCGACGAACCACGCGAGATACCAGGGTCGTCGTGAGGGGGGGCGAGCCGGCTCCTCCTTGTCGGAGGCGCGTCTGTCGGATCCCCATTGGAAGCCGGTCGATTCGACATGCTGAGGGGACCGGAAGTGGAAGCCTGAGTCATCCGGCTCAGCGGTTTCACGGCGCTCAGCCATGCGTCGGTCGGCCCCCTCCCGTTCATCGGCGCCCCACTCGAACCCAGAGGGATGGACCGGAGGGGGGCCTGAGGGCTCCTTCACCTCGTTCTCGTCCCTCCAATAAAAGACCGGCACCCCCTGGAGATTGGGATGACCCCATCGGAAGCCGGAGTCGTGGTCGGTCGGGGGATCGAGGATGCCCAGCTCGGGGCCTTTTCTGCCCGGGCCCTCCCATGCGCACCGGGAGCACCACCTCCACTGGACCCATCGCGAGAGGACGCGCAACATCTTGCGCAACACCACCGGGCTTGTGGAACCACCGCAGCGCGGACACATCCGCCCACGGGGGAGCACCAGATAGGCCACGGAAGTCGTCACCACAAGGAGCATGGCGAGGATTCCAACGACGGCGATGAGTGCGAGCACGGATTGCTCTCTTGATGGAGCGTTTCTGGACCTTCTCTCAACGATACAAGCTCAACCGAGTGTGAGTCCAGAACATTTTATACAGACGTAGCGGAGGCATAGGTATGGGTCACGTAAGACGGTTCATGACACGCCACTACCGGCATTTCAACGCCAGGGAGACCCTCGCGGCTGCGGTGGCGTATGACGCCCATGTAGCGGCCGGCGGAAGAATGTTGGTGGCGTTGGCGGGCGCCATGTCCACAGCGGAGCTGGGCGTGAGTCTCGCCCGCATGATTCGTGAGGGGAAAGTTCACGCCATCTCGTGCACTGGAGCCAACTTGGAGGAGGACGTCTTCAATCTTCTGGCCCACGACGAGTATGAGATCATCTCCGACTGGCGGGCCCTGAGTGCGGAGGCCGAGGCCGATCTCTACCGCAGAGGAATGAACCGCGTGACCGACACGTGCATTCCGGAGGACGTCATGCGCCATGTGGAGGCCCGCCTTGCCGAGGAATGGAAGAGCGCGTGCCAGCACGAAGAGCGGAGACTCCCGTCGGAGTTCCTGTTCGAGATCCTGCGGGGAGGTGCGCTCGAGGAGCACTATCAGATCGACCCAGCCGACTCGTGGGTGCTCGCGGCCATGGAGGCGGGGATTCCGGTCTATGCGCCGGGTTGGGAGGACTCGACCACGGGGAACATCTTTGCTGCCAACGTCATGATGGGTGTGGTCCCGCACCACCACTGCGTGGATTCGGGAACCGAGCAATTCCAGCACCTCATGGAGTGGTATCTGGCGAACAACGGGGCGGGAGAAGGAAGGCCCTCGGTGGGTTTTTTTCAGATCGGAGGAGGCATCGCCGGGGACTTCGCGATCTGCGCCGTGCCTTGCATTATCCAGGATCTGAAGCGGGAGACGCCTTTCTGGGGATACTTTGCCCAGATCACGGATGCCCCGGCCTCGTACGGCGGTTACTCCGGCGCCCCTCCGAACGAGAAGATCACGTGGGGTAAGCTGGCTCCTGACACTCCGCGATTCCACATTCAGTCCGACGCGTCCATCGTGGCTCCTCTGATCTTCTCCCACGTGCTCGGAGACTGATCTCCGAGAGCCTTTCCGTTACCTTTTATGGCTAACGAGCGATCGCCTGAGTACGGCCGTTTCGACGGATCGGCAACCTTGTCCCAGGGGCTCTGACGTCTGGGTCCCACCGAGTCAGCACATGAAGATCAGGAACATCGCCATCATCGCCCACGTGGATCACGGTAAGACCACGTTGGTGGATCAGATGCTGCGCCAAGCGGGCGTATTCAGCGACCATGAGGCCGTCCAAGACCGGGTGATGGACTCCAACCCGCTGGAGCGGGAGCGGGGCATCACGATCCTTGCCAAGAATACGTCGGTGCGCTGGGGTGACATGAAGCTCAACATCGTGGACACACCTGGCCACGCCGACTTCGGCGGAGAGGTTGAGCGAATCCTCCGCATGGTGGACGGAGTCCTTCTGCTCGTAGACGCGGCCGAAGGGCCCATGCCGCAAACGCGGTTCGTCACGCGCAAGGCTCTCGACTTGGGTCTTCAGCCCATTGTCCTGATCAATAAGGTGGATCGCGCCGATGCCCGGTCCGAGGAGGTCCACGACGAGGTTCTCGAGCTGTTCATGAATCTGGAGGCGTCGGACGCTCAGCTCGACGCGCCCTTCCTGTACGCGGTCGGGCGGGAAGGGTGGGCAAACCCGGATCCGCACCAGACCGGCGGGGATTTGAGCGCCCTCTTCGACACCATCACGGAGCACATTCCCGCACTGCTTGTCGACCCCGACGGTCCGTTTCAGATGCTGATCTCCACGTTGGACTATTCCAGCTATCTGGGGCGCATCGGCATCGGTAGGGTCGAGCGTGGAAGTGTGCGCGTCAGTGAGGTGGTGACGCTCCTTCCACTCGGGGAGCCCGGTGAGGTAGCCGTCGATGACGCGCTGAAGGGCAAGGTCACCCAACTCTACGGATTCGAGGGTCTGGAGCGTGTCGAGATCGAAGAGGCGAGGGCCGGAGAGATCGTGGCGGTGGCAGGACTCGAGGGAGTCGAGATCGGCACCACCCTCACCGACCCCGAGACTCGAGATCGGCTCCGTGGAATCGCCGTCGAGGAACCTACTCTCTCGGTCGACTTTACGGTGAACAATTCGCCATTTGCCGGACGGGTGGGAAAGTTCGTCACGACGCGGCAGGTTCGGGATCGTCTTGTCAAGGAGTTGGAGCGCAATGTGGCGCTCCGTGTGGAAGAGACCGACGTGCCGGACACGTTCACCGTGTCGGGTCGCGGCGAACTCCACCTGGGTATCCTTATGGAGACCATGCGCCGCGAGGGTTATGAGTTTCAGGTCTCCCGTCCGCGGGTCATCGAGAAACAGGGTCCGGAGGGCCGGTTGGAGCCGTTCGAGGAGGTGGTCATCGAGATTCCCGAGCAGTGCATCGGTCCGGTCATGGAGAAGATGGGACCGCGTCGGGGTGAGATGATCGAGATGAAGCCCACGGATCGAGGGCCTGTGCGCTTGCGGTTTCGGGTACCGGCCAGAGGGCTCTTCGGCTATCGATCCGAGCTTCTCACCGACACGCGGGGAGAAGGAACGCTCCACCATCGTTTTCTCGAGTACGGTCCCCATGCCGGACCGCTCACAGGGCGCAAGAAAGGCGTGCTGATAGCGGACCGTGAGGGAACGTCGGTAGGGTTCGCTCTCTTTAACCTTCAGGAGCGGTCTACCATGTTTATCGGCCCCGGCGAGGCCGTGTACAGCGGCATGATCGTGGGTGAGCACGTGCGTCCGGGTGACTTGGACGTCAACGTTTGCAAGGGAAAAAAGCTCACCAACATGCGGACCACGTCTTCTGACGAACACATCCGGCTCGAGACTCCACGGGAACTCACGCTGGAGCTCGCGTTGGAGTTCATCGAGGACGACGAGCTCATCGAAGTCACCCCGGACAACATCCGCCTGCGGAAGCGGCATCTGGACATTCATGCCCGCAAGAAGGCGGCACGCAAAAGGGCATGATGCTCGGTTGCCCTCCGGTCCACTGCACAGAGGCACGCTAGAAGGCTGAAGAGGAAATACAGTGGGTCGCGCACAGGGGTCTTGCGAGGCTCAGACTAGGAACGACGACGAGTCGTAGCAGGGCTACGGCGAGGAGGAGAGACAACGTATGAGACCGCAACCCCCCTGTGCCCTCCGGGTTAGGGCGGCGAGGGCCCATCGCGGGTGTTGGCGCTCCTCCCCGATACTTAAGCATCGCGTCGTCGCGCCGCCTACGCGCTGGACCCTCGGCGCTCCTAACGCGACCCGCTGTACTTCCTCAACAGCCTTCTAAGGATGACGATGAAGGAGCGCTACCTGGCGGCCACGGACTTTCGTTCGTACCTGGAGTCGGTGGGAAAGAACAAGGAGCTTTGGCACGCAATCTATGAGCGGGCGTCGATCTCGCCGGAGATTCTGGATGAGGCCCGCCGGATACCCGGAACATGGCATATGCTGGCCCTCTCCGAGGACTGGTGTGGCGATGCCGTGAACCTGCTTCCGGTGCTGGCCCGTCTGGCGGAGCAGGTGCCGGGTCTCGACCTTCGTCTCCTCTCTCGTGACCAGAACCCGGACCTGATGGATGCACATCTCACGGGCGGGCGCAGCCGGTCGATTCCGGTGGTGCTGTTGCTGGACGACAATTTCGTCGAGCGGGGCTGGTGGGGTCCCAGACCGGGACCGTTGCAGGGGTGGTTCTTAACCAAGGGGCTCTCCATGCCCTCCGCCGAGCGGTACAAGCGGGTCCGGCGCTACTATGCCAAGGACCGTGGACGGACCATGCTCAGAGAGATTTTCGACTTAATGGATGCAGCCGCTTGAGGGCCGATGCCCACCTCTCATAAAGACCTCGTCCCCGACAACACCCACCCGCTGAATCTCGGTACCGACGTCGTCGATGAGGCCTCCGTTGTTCGCCCCCCGCTGTCCGAGGTCTACATGCGGATGGCCGAGGAGCTCGCCAAGCGGAGTACCTGTGCAAGACTCCAGGTCGGCACGGTGATCACCGACGAGCACCTCGAGCATGTGGTGGCCATCGGATACAATGGAAACGCTCGAGGATTTCCGAATCGGTGTGACAGTCCTACGCCGGGAAGCTGCGGCTGCATCCACTCCGAGCAGAACGCGCTGGTAAAGTCTCCGGGGGCTCTGCGGCGGAAGGTGGCGTTCGTTACCGCAAGTCCCTGCGTGGCCTGTGCCAAGCTCATGATCCAGGCGAACGTCGCTTATGTGTTTTACCGACAGGCGTATCGCGATCCGGCAGGCCTCGAAGTTCTCGCGAGCGGCGGGGTCACCTCGGTCCACTATACCCGTTGGGAGCAAGCCTGGCGTTGAACGCGGGGGGCCTTTCCGGCCTGACCGTAGGCGTTATCTTGGGCCAGTCCTACCTGGCGGGCCGGCGATCGGCCGGACCCGCGCCCCCGTCCGGCAATGCCATGCTCAGATCACATTGTGAGGAGATAACAAGTGGAGCCGCCGCCTCCGGAGGACGCCCCACCCTTCGGCCGGTTTTTTCTACCCGGCCCTACCGAAGTACATCCCGATGTGCTCCGTGCTCAGGCGCGAGCCGTCATAGGCCATCGCGGGCCCGCGATCAAAGAGCTCATGGGCGAGCTGCAGACCGGTCTCAAGGACGTGTTCTGCACCGCTAGCCCCGTCCTGATTTCGACGTCTTCCGCTACGGGCCTTATGGAGGCCTCGTTACGCAACGGCGCCCGCTCCCGGGTACTCAGCCTGGTAAACGGGGCGTTCAGTGAGCGTTTTGCCGACATCGCTGAGGCGTGCGGACTGGAGGTCGACACTCTCGACGTGGAGTGGGGCCAAACTTTGACTCCCGATGCGGTCCGTGGGCGCTTGGCCCAGGGTGAGTACGACGCGGTGACCGTAGTGCACTCCGAGACTTCGACCGGTGCGCTGAATCCGATTGCCGAGATCTCGGAGGCCGTTCGTGAGAACGAGGACGTGATGCTTCTGGTCGACTCGGTGACCGGGGTCGGTGGTGTGGAAGTCCAGACGGACGGGTGGAAGCTGGACTTCGTGCTCACTGGATCACAGAAGGCCTTGGCGCTGCCACCGGGTCTGGCTTTCGGGGTGGCCTCGGAGCGGCTCATGGACCGCTCTCATGTAGCCCCCCGGAAAGGCGTGTACTTCGATCTTGAGCTATTCGCCAAGCAGCTCGACAATCTGCAAACACCCACCACCCCTGCCGTGTCGCTCTTCTTCGCGCTGGCGGAACAGCTCCGGCGTATCGCGGCCGAGGGGATGGTAAGTCGCTGGGCTCGCCACCGTACCATGGCCGAACGCTGTGCGCAGTGGGTGGACGCTATGCGAGACGAACACGGGATCGGTCTCTCCATCCTCGCAGCCGAGGGCGAGCGATCGCCCACGGTGACGTGCGTGGTGTTGCCCGAAGGCCTGGAGGGTCCCGCCGTGGTCGCCGGTATGAAGGAGCGCGGTTTCGTGATCGGTGGGGGATACGGCAAGCTGAAGAGCACGAGCTTTAGGATCGGACACATGGGCGATCATACGCTAGAGGAGCTCGAGGCCGTGTTGGAGGCGCTCGAGGAGGTGCTCACATGAGCGACAAACTGGTGGTTGTAGCGGCGGACAAGATCTCAGCCTCGGGCCTGGCTCCCTTGACGGGAGATGACCGTTTCGCGGTCGTGTTGGCCAACGGGTGGGATACCGAGCAATTACACGAGGCCATGGCCAGGGCGCACGGCCTCATCGTGCGGAGCGCCACCAAGGTCACCCGGGAGCTTCTGGAGGCGTCACCCAACCTTCGGGTCGTGGGCCGTGCCGGCGTCGGAGTGGACAATATCGATCTCGCCGTGGCCACGGAGCATGGCATTCCGGTCATCAACGCGCCGGAGGGTAACACGGTATCCGCCGCCGAGCTGGCCATGGCACTCATGCTGGCGGTGGCTCGCAAGGTGGCGGCGGCCGACAGCTCAGTGCGGGACGGCGAATGGGAGCGTTCGAGCTTTAGCGGTATGGAGCTGCGCGGTAAGACTCTGTCCCTCGTGGGTGCGGGCCGCATCGGGGCCGAGGTAGCTAGTCGGGCTCGGGCTTTCGGCATGCGCACCATCGCCCATGACCCTTACCTCACGGAAGACCGGGCCGAAGAGCTCGAGGTGGAGCGCGTCGGGCTGGCTGAGGCCTTATCCCAGGGCGATGTGATCTCCCTGCACGTGCCCCTCACACCCGCCACCGAGCGAATGATCGGCCGCCAAGAGCTGCAGTCCATGAAGCCGACGGCCATTCTGATCAACGCGGCCCGGGGGGGTGTGGTGGACGAGGACGCCCTGGTGGCGGCCCTCGAGGCCGAGGAGATCGCCGGAGCGGCCCTCGACGTCTACGAGACCGAGCCCCTGCAGGAGGGGAGCCCGCTTCGCGGAGCCCCCAACCTGGTGCTCACGCCGCACCTCGGGGCATCCACCGCCGAGGCCCAAGAACTGGTGGCGTTCGAGATCGCTGAAGGCGTTCGTGGAGCCCTTCTCGAGGGAGATCTCTCGAGGGCTCTCAACACACCCGCGATCGGGGGAGAGGAGCTCAAGGTGCTCCGGCCTCTATTCGATCTCGGCCGGAAGATGGGGCGGGTGGCCGCGGTGCTGGGCTGGGGGGGCATGCGACGTGTCGACATCGGTCTGGCGGCCGAGACGGACGAGATTCTCCATCCGCTTTCCGCGGCTGTGATGACCGGCATGCTCACGCCGGTCGTGGGACGGCGCAACGTCAACTACGTCAATGCTCTGCATCTGGCGGAGTCTAGACAAATCGCGGTCGGAACGGGACTCGTGAGCGAGCGCTCCGACTACTCCGAGTACCTAGAGGTGGTGCTGGAAACCGAGCGGCAGAAAGTCCGAATTTGTGGAGCCCTTCTCGGAGATCAACTACATCCGCGTATTGTCCAGATCGACGATTTCACCCTGAGCGTGAAGCCCGAGGGATGCCTGCTCGTGCTCCGGCACAAGGACGTGCCCGGTGTTATCGGAAAGGTCGGCACCCTGCTCGGCACGCATGGCCTGAACATCGCTGAGTACGTGCAGGCCCGTCAGGACGAGGGTGGCGAGGCTCTGGCAGCCGTTACGGTGGACGGAAAGGTGGGATCCAGCCTTCTCGCGGTCCTACGTGAAGAGGACGACATCTGCGACGCTCGAGCGGTGTTGTTGGGCGACTGAGCCCGCGTCCCCGGACGAGGGATGACAGCGCTTTTGGATCTCCGATCCGGAGCGTTCGGGACTATGTGACCGGAGCGCTTGCTGAGCCCGATTCGAGGGTCGTCAGGGACGAAGTACGTTGTACTCCCTTAGAACGCGCACGACCTCATCGACATCGATCGCGTCCGCCGTGCGGCCCATGCCGGAGACGGTGGTCGCCTTGAGCAGCGAGTTGTAGATCGCTTCCTGGGTCGCTTCGGCCGCACCCTCGAACAGCGCCGAGAGTCGATCGTTCGGCACCTCGATGGACTCCGTCCACTCCTCGCCGGGCTGACGTCTCACTCCTTCGGCGGTCGAAAACGCGATGACATAGTCACCCGACCCGTTCCCGGCAAACGAGCCTGTGCGGGCCAGGCCCATGATCGGAACCTGTCAACGACAATGGGACACTCTACGGGATTAATTAGAGAGCAATGTCCTGTGTGGTGAGGGAAGGGATGGGAGGATTGATGAAGACGGCCTCCGGGAGCGGTTTGGGCTTCGGCACACCTCTGACGAGCGTTCGGGATGAGCGGCCCATGCTTCGCGGAGCACGGATTTTGCCGGCAATGACCTGATCCGTTCGAGTGGACCTGCTCGGGGGTTAGCATCGATGCCGCCATGGCGGTGCTCGGCATTGTACCAGCGGAAGAACGATCGACAGAACGTCTTGGCTTGGCCCTGATCCCCGAACCGTCCGGGAAACGAGGGATGGTACTTAAGGTTTGAACTGAGCCTCGGAAAACGGGTTGTCATCCGACACCTGAGGCCGGCTCAACGAACGCGCGAGAAGTTGAGCGACATTGGAGCTCGATCGACAGGGTCGACCCGGGGCTGGACGCCGCTTCCAGCTCTGCGATCAACCGGCCGGCCCGATGCCACCATCCGGAGAGCGGCTGTAGATGTCCATGATCGCTCCACTTCTTGATATCCCAGCAGCGAGTTGTAGATCGCTTCCTGGGTCAGCGATACATCGTGCGTTCGCTGCACAGGTAGACCTCTTCGTCGAGCAGCGTGGCCACACCTCGGCGGGTGAGCGTCCACGAACCGCTCCGAACACAGCGTGTCGAGACCTCGCCTCGTTCCGTCTCGCTCAATGCCCGGGCGGGCGTCGGGCGGGGCTGCTGTTGCCCGGTTGATGGGCCTCGACGAGAGTCGATCGTTCGGCACCTCGATGTCGACTCCGTGCACCACTCCTCGCCGGGCTGACGTCTCACTCCTTCGGCGGTCGAAAACGCGATGTACATAGTCACCCGACCCGTTCCGAATCCGCAGCTTGTACGACGGACTGAACCGCCGCCGTAGCGGCAAACGAGCCTGTGCGGGCCAGGCCCATGATCGCCCTCTTGGCCAGGCGTTCGAGCTTCAGGGGCGAGAGGGGAGCGTCGGTGGCCACGACCATCATGATGGACCCCTGACCCTCGTCCGCATCCGTCCATGTGCCGGCGTCGGCGGCATCAGAGTCCTGATCCTGGGCACCACCTTCGACCGCATTGCGGAAGGAGTAGCGGCCCAGCTCTTGTCCAACCGGTGCGCCCGCCATGGTGAGGATTCCACCGAAGTTGGACTGGACCAATACTCCCACCGTAAAGCCGCCTAGGCTCTCGGGGAGAATACGGCTGCTCGTGCCGATGCCGCCTTTCCATCCAAAGGCCCGTGTGCCCCTTCCGGCGCCTACCGACCCCTCCTCGACCGGCCCGCTGCTCGCTGACTCGATGGCTTCGCGGACATGAGCCGGTGTGATGGGACGATTCCGAATGTCGTTCAGCCCCCCGTCATTGGTCTCGCCCACCACAGCGTTCAGCGATCCGACACGCTCCATGCCCGGCTGCTCGAGTGCCCACTCGACCATCGCGTCGGCGGCCTTCCACACACAGAGTGTGCAAGTAAGGAGCACGGGTGTCTCAAGCTCACCCAGTTCCCGCACCTGAGTCACACCGAGGAGCTTGCCGAACCCGTTCCCCACGTACATGGCCGCCGGCACCCGATCGTGATACAGGCTGCCACCGTGGGGTCGAATGGCCGTGACACCGGTGTTTACCCGATCACCCTCTGTCACCGTCACCTGACCGACCAAGACGCCCTCTACGTCGGTGATGGCGTTCAGCGGTCCGGGAGCGAAGACTCCCACAGTCATGCCGAGGTCGCGCGCGCGGGGTCGGTCCTGGCTCACGGCGTCAGGGGCGAGAACGAGCATCGGAAGCGCAGCGAGGAAAAGAGTTCTGTGGGTAATCATGACGGCGCTCCATGTGCGTACGTTGTCAGATGGTGTCAGATGCGAACGGTGTCTATCAAGAGCAATGCAAGAAGAGCCGGTTGATAGAGCAGAGACCAAAGGAAGACCTTGCGAGCTCGCGTGCGGGACATTTCAGCCGCTGCCGCCAGCGAGAACCCCAACGTGATCAGACCCAGAACGATGGCTCCGGTCAGATATATCAAGCCCGTCATCCCGAGGTACGTGGGTAGGGTGCTGATCAGCAGGAGGGAGACCGAGTGGTACACCATGTGCTTCCCGATCCGGACGCCCTTGGGATCCGTGGGTGGGCTCAGGAAAAACCCCACCCGAGCGTAGTCCTCACGTAGGAGCCAGGCCAACCCCAGCACGTGGGGGAGCTGCCAGAGGAATGCGATGCAGAAGAGCACCACGCCCCCGAACTCCACGGTGCCGGTTGCGGCGCTCCACCCGATCAGGGTCGGGAAGGCACCCGGCACGGCGCCCACCAGAGTGGCCAGGTAGGAGCGGGTCTTGAGAGGGGTGTAGGCCAGGATATACGCCGCGGCCGACGCCGCGGTAAGGACAGACGGAAGCCAACCGACCGTGACTCCCAGATAGATCAGCCCTACCAGCAGGAGTCCCCAGCCGAACGCCAACGCCTCGAGTGGTTTGAGTCTTCCGGAAGGGAGGGGGCGCCTCTGTGTGCGCGTCATGATCGCGTCCACGTCCCGCTCTACGTACTGGTTGAGCGCCAGCGCTCCCGCGGTCCCCAGGGCGACTCCCAGCAGTGTATGCGTGACGGGCAGAAACTCCGCCTGGCCCTGGGCAGCGACGTAGTAGCTCACGCCGGCGGTGATCATGACGTATCCGGCGATACCCGGTTTCGTCAGCTCGTAGAGGGCTCGGACCTTACCCGTGCCTTGCTCAGGCGCCTGCTCCTCGAGCGCCTCGGTCACGACAGGCTCAGACACGGGTCGTACGCCAGGGGCTCAACATCTCAACCCAGGGAATCCAGAGTGTCCCGCATGGACATGGCGAGGCCTGTGAAGGCGGGCACATCGAAGAGGGTATACGACGACGATTCGGTGAGACGCAGGGCCATGAGCAGGTCGACGAAGCGCCCCGGATGATCTGCCTCGAAAGCCACCACGAATTCTTGATCGTCCAATCCGTAGGAGTACGTGGTGTTGAGCTTCACGTCCGGCCATTGATGGCCGATGCGGATGTGCTCGTCCATCATGCGCTGACGGTCCTCGTGAGGGAGCTTGTACCACGCCCTTGTCTTGGCCATGGGATAGACGAACAGATATTTCGATCCCTGCGGGTTGAGGCCGACGCGTGATCGGTCCACAACGTCCGCGCCCCCGTAAGCCGCGATGTACTCCTTCTCATAGCGGTTCAGGTAGATGGACCGCTTGGTCATTGCGAAGTAGGAGTGGGGGAGCGAAAGGTATCCCCCGAGGGCCGTATGGTTGAGGGCTGCCGCCAGGTCGTGGAGCAGGTCCAGATCGGCTCCCGCCTGCCACAGAATGAAGTCGGCATCACCGCGGGTTCCGACCAGTGCGTACGAGTAGATCATCATCGAGGTGACCCGGTCGGCCACGGCGTTCTCGAACTCGTCCTTGTGCTGTTCCCGCTCCTCTTTCGGGAGCCGACGCCAGGCGGGATCGAGCCGGAACACGGAGAAGCGCACGTACTCACGCTCCTTCATCTTCTCCTGCTCGGCCTGGATCTGCGCCCACGCGTCCCCGTCCATCGCAGGCCGCTTGGGCAGGTCGGGACGAAGGCCCCGTGGGATGTTCTGTTTGATGTCGGTCATCACTCAACTCACGTATGGCAGGTGCGGTCCAACGAGCAACGAAGTTGTCCAAACGGGAAGGGGGTAGCAAGCACTGTGTGCGGGGCTCTTCGTACTTCTTCGATTGGCTTTTAGATCACCCCAAAGCCCACCAGCAGGATCATCGCCACCGCCAGCGGAATGAGCGCCATGACAAGCGGCTTCCAACTGGCGCCGACCTTCACCGCACCCGCTCCCTGGTTGAGGTCGTCCCGAAACCCCTCCCATCCCCAGGACACGGCCACATACAAGGCCAGGGTCAACGCGCCGATGGGCAAGAGCACACTTCCGGAGACGTAGTCCGTCAGCACGAACAGATCCATGCCGAACACGCTTAATTCGGACCACGGTCCCTGAGACAGCACTACAGGGACATTGAGCAGTAGCAGACCGCCTCCCACCAGGATTACACCCTTGGTTCGACCGATACTCCCGGAGTCGTCCAGGGTGGCTACGAGAACCTCGATCTGGGCCACCGCAGACGTCACTCCTGCCAAGAGAAGCAGCAGGAAAAAGGCGATGCTGAGAAGCTGTCCAGCAGGCATGTGGCCGAAGAGGTTCGCCATGGTGACAAAGAGGAGCCCGGGCCCCGCGTCGGGCTCCAGGCCGAACGCGAACAGGGCCGGGAAGATCACCAGGCCCGCGATGAAGGCGACCAGCGTGTCGAAGGCTACGACGATCGCCGCGCTGCCCGGCACGTCGCTCTGAGTGCGGTGGAGGTAGCTGCCGAACCCGAACGCGGCAGCCATGCCGATACCGATAGAGTAAAAGGACTGGCCCAGTGCGATGAGGACCGCCTCACCGTCGAGAGCCGAGAAGTCCGGACGTAGATACCAGGCCAGCCCCTCAGCGGCACCGGGGAACGTCAGCGAGCGGACGGCGAGCCCCAAGAGGATCGCGAAGAAGAGGGGCATGCCGATCTGGGCGAGACGCTCAACCCCTTTGCGTACGCCCATCAAGACGATGGCACACATCGCGGCCAAGACTGCAGCCGTATGTGCCAAAACGACGCCGGGTCGCGAGACAAAATTCTCGTAGAGCCCCACGTAATCGCCTTGGGGAGGAGCAGCGAGATCTCCGGAAACGGCCATGACCAGATACCCCGCGATCCAACCCAGGAGCATCAGGTAGTAACCCATGATGATGGTCGCGGTCGCCGTGCCCATCCACCCGATGGCGTTCCAGGGGTGTAGGGAGTTGCCGGTGGCTTGCTTCATTCCCGCGAGCGGAGTGAGTCGCAGTTTTCGTCCGAGACCGATCTCGGCAGTGAGCAGGGGAATGCCGATCAGGACGCTGAATGCCACGTAGACGAGCAGGAAGGCAGCGCCCCCGTTGCTCCCCGTCACATAAGGGAAACGCCAGATGTTGCCGAGTCCCACGGCGAACCCCGCGGTCGCCATAATGAAGCCGAAGCGGCTGCCCCACGATTCGCGCGAACCTGACGGCGTGGTATCTGGTATACTCATGCCCACCTGCCGTTTGCCGGCGTTTGAGAGCGGGATCTCGGCTGGCATGTTACGGGTTGGGTAGCCGCGGGCGAAACCCGAGCACGGGTAGAGCAGTACAATAGGTGTACACGTTGACGCAGGCATGAGTGAGCCGATTCGAGATGACCGTGCACAGCAGCCATACTCTCAGCAATGCGGAGAGGCGATTCGCCGAGCGAAGGTTCTGGCGGAACGGGCTCATCGCCTCGGTTCTGATGCACCTGTTGATGTTCTACCTCTGGTCGTCCGAGGGTCCCCTCCAGTCTCCGTTCGCCGCCGCAGGTCCGCGGGCCGGGGACAACCGAGCCGCATCCGGTGGCATGCAGACGGTCAGCCTCAGAATCCCGCCGCCGCGTCCCATCATTCCTCCGAAGATTCCTCTGCCCACCGTCGAGCCCGTGTTGCAGCTGGAGATGGAGATGGAGGAACAGATCGAGACGGCGTCGATCCTGGGTGACCGTCCCGGGGACGATGGCCCGGGGCTCGCTGAAGGAGACGGTCGGGGTGACGGAGGTACGGCCGCGGAGGGTTTCTTCCGCATGGTCCCGCCTTCGCCCCGGGGAATGATCATCCCGCCGGCCAACAAGAGCCTGAAGGGGCAAGAGGTCGAGGTCTGGGTGTTCGTGAACGAGCTCGGACGGGTCGTCGCGGACTCAACTCAACTCAGGCCGCCCACGTCGGATGGGGACTTCAACCGGCGTCTCGTGCGAGAGGCCTCGGAGTGGGTGTTTGCGCCGGCCAAGAAGGGTGGGAAGGCCGTGAGCTCTTGGTTCCCTTATACGATTAGCATGTAGGGGCCAGCGGCACCCCCTCCACGATGTGCTCCTGAATCGCCTCTGCCCAGTGAGCCACATACTCATCGAACCCGTCGCCAAATGCCTGCACGAAGTCGTCCGCTTCGGCTGAGAGCGCGGTCATACGGTAGGTGACCCGGGCTCGGCTTTGGCCCGCGCCGGCGGGCTTTACCTCGACGTCCACTATTGTGACACGGTGGTTCGGTACCACGTAGTTGTACGATGCCGCATAGCAGGTGGGGTCGAATCGCGTTTGCACCCAGGTCGCGGTCCCTTCACCCGTCATGGTCTGGAAGACAACGCCCTCCCCGACCGAGGGTTTGGCCGGGTGCACATAGGTAGGGTCCCATCCGGCGACCCATCGCCGCTCTCCTTCGGGCTGAAAGAGCAGAAAGGCCTTCTCCGCGGAGAGAGCCATTTCGACCGACCCACGGCGCTCCACGTGGATGCGCTCGATCGGGTTGACGCCGTTGCTCATAGTGTGACCCCAAACGGGATGGGTGCTCCTAATGGTAACTTAGTACCAAGATAACACTGAATCATATCGAGCAACGGGGTCGAAGGTCAGCAGAAGCTCGACTATGTGCTCTACCGCCTCCCTCCCGGTTTCCGGATGGAGCTGCTTCACCATCGGGTGGGGTTGGATGGCGAGCCGCCCCTCTCCGACCACTACGGAGTCCTGGTCGAGCTCGAGCTTCGGGCCGGCACGTAATCTGGGCTCGAGCGGGGCCCTTGGCCTTCCAGGGATTCCCGGGCGTCGGGCCGTACCTTCTTTCGAATCCGGGCCGGGCTTAAGTTTCCGCCATGGAACCCACCAGAAAACGTATCCTGTGGGTCGACGACGAGATCCACCTTCTCCGACCACACCTCCTGTTTTTGCAGGCTCGAGGGTACCATGTCGACGCCATCACCAACGGCGACGACGCGCTGGTGCTCATTCGGAAGCAGCCCTACGACCTGGTCCTGCTCGACGAGCAGATGCCGGGGATGCGGGGCCTCGAGGTGCTGGAGATCCTGCGCCGAGAAGATCCTCACGCTCGCGTGGTCATGGTGACCAAGTCGGAGGAGGACCACACCATGACCGAGGCGATCGGACGGCGTGTGGCGGACTACCTGGTCAAGCCTACGAGTCCCCGGCAGGTCCTGTCGGTGGTGACGCGCATCCTGGAGGGGTCGTCCATAAGGCAGCAGCGGGTGGCACAGGACTTCGCGGCCCGCTTCGGGCGGCTGTCCATGAAGCGTGAGGAGGCGCGGTCGGCCGCCGACTTCGCGGAGGTCTACATCGAGCTTACGGATTGGCACGTGCGACTCGAGGAGGCGGGCGAGGTTGGTCTGCTCGACACGGTCCAGTCGCTGCTGATCGATCTGCGTACCGACTTCGGTGTGTGGGTCGGCAAGGAATATCCACGGTGGCTGCGTGACGAGGGCGAAAGGCCTCCCCTCTCCGTTGATGTGGTCGAAACGCACATCGTTCCGCTGTTGGGCGAGGATCCGGTTTTTCTCGTGGTCTTGGACTGCATGCGGCTGGATCAGTGGCGGGTCATGGCCCCACTCCTGGCCCAACATTTCGAGATAGAGGAGTCGTACCACTACTCGATCTTGCCCACGGCCACCCCCTATTCCAGGAACGCGATCTTCAGCGGTCAGTACCCGGATCAGATCGCCCGAGACCGGCCGAGTTGGTGGGATCGCTCCGACGATGAGGGCAGCCTGAACGCGTTCGAGGACGAGCTGCTGGAGGAGCAGTTGGAGCGTATTACCGGTCGCAAGGTGCCGGTGCACTACGAGAAGATTTTCACCGATCGCAACAGCGAACAGGTGCGGAGTCGGGTCCGTTCGGCGCTCAAACAGCCGGGTTCCGTGATCGCCATGGTGTTCAACTTCGTAGACCTCATGACCCATGGCCGAAGCGAGTCGCCCATCCTCATGGAGGTTGCGAAGGACGAGGCGGCGCTACGCGGGCTGACGAGAGCGTGGTTCAAGGGATCTACCGCGTTCTCCGTTCTGAAGGAGGCGGCGGCCGCAGGTCACAAGGTGATCATGACCACCGATCACGGCTCCATTCTGTGCCAGCATCCGACGACCGTGTTCGCTCGGCGCGATGCCACGAGCAACCTTCGCTACAAGTTCGGCCAGGATCTCCGAGCCGAAGACCCGTCTGCGGCGTTCTCGACGTCCAACCACGCCGACCTTCGCCTGCCCGAGGGGAGGTTGGGCACGACGTACGTGCTGGCTCTGGACGACTACTTTTTTGTGTATCCCACCAAGCTGAGGGAGTACCAGCAGAGGTACCGGAACTCCTTCCTGCACGGGGGCATCTCGCCGGAGGAGATGATCGTGCCGATTGCGCGGCTCACCCCGCGCGCCACCGGAGTACCGATCGCGGGGAATATCTAGTGTCCTGTCCCAGGACAACGCCGCCAGGGTGGATGCAGCGGTTCCCGAGCCGAGCGACCTGCACGCTTCTTTTGAGTGCCGAGTTGACCGCGAGACGATCGAAGCGTAGCGAGATCAATGCCGGCGTATTTCCGGGACAGGACACTAGGGGCTTCCTCTACCGTGCCCGGCCCAACTCGGCGAGGTGTGCGTACAGTTCCAGATAAGCATCCACGACGGCACCGACGCTGTGGCTTTGCTCCACGGTGCGACGGCCCGCCTCCACCAGAGCCTCGACGTGGGCGGCGTCGGCATGGAGCAGATCGAGGACGCGGTGCGCCAGGCCCTCAGGATCAGCAACGGGTGTGAGCAGGCCGTCCTGGTTGTCGGTGACCAGCTCTTCGGCACCGAGACTTCGGGTGCTCACCAGCGGGGCGCCGTGGAACCAGGACTCGAGGATCACGTTGCCCAGAGGCTCGTGACGGGACGGACAAACGAAGATATCCGCCGCGCGAAAGTAGGCTCCCGGATGCTGTATCCACCCGGGCCAGCGGACGTGCTCCGCGATGTCGAGCTGGCGCGCCTTCTGTTCGAGGACACTCCGGTCCGGCCCGTCGCCCGCGATCACCAGCACCATCGGTCGCTCTGGCTCGATGGAGCGAAGTTGGGAGAACGCTTGGAGGAGGTCGACGAAGCCCTTCTTCTCGACAAAACGACCGAGAGCGAAGATCAGCGTGGATTCGGGAGAGATGCCGAGCGTTGCCCGAACGTCCTCCGGCGCTCCCTCCGGAGCAGAGTCAGCCACGAAGTTTCCGATATGGAAGACACGCCCCCGGGGGAAGCCGAGACCGATCAGATGATCGCAGATGCCCCGGGTATTCCCCACCCAGGCGTCGGCATGCCGATACGCGTTGGCCCGGTAGAACCCCCCCAGACGGGCCACGTGAAGCGTCTCGCTTTGTTTGGGAATCCGTGTCAGACGGCTGGCCCGGCCCAGGTATGTCTGGACCACCGCGGGTCGATGCCGCCGCACCAGCTCTCGGATTCGCCGAACCGTAAACACATCCAGTCCGTTGCGCATGCCCGTACCGATCACGGGGACATCGCCTAGTTCGTCTTGTAGCGGGGTGCCCGAACGGACCACTCCCATGGACGGGTACTCGCGGTCGTTCAGACCTCGGAGCAGTCTGGCGAAGAAGGCCTCGGCTCCACCGAGGTGGCGGCTGCCGCAGGCGTGGATCGATCGAATCGGGCTGGAGTTCTTCACGATAAGAGAATACGGTAGCTTGACCGTCATGAACCATCCAGAGGACGAGAGAGGCTCGGGCCGGTCCTAGTGAAGCTCTATCTCCGCATCCTTTCCTACCTGAGGCCTCATGCCGGCGTCTTTGCAGCGGCTGTGGTGTCTACGTTCATCTTCGCGGCCCTCGACGCGTCTGCGTTCGTACTGCTGATTCCCTTCGTCGAGACGCTCTTTTCCGGACAGGCGACGGGAGCCGACGCGGTTGGGGCGGGCGGTGCGGACCCGGACCCGATGACTCGGCTGCTCGACGCAACGGTCTATCGGGTCGTGGACGTCGAGGGAGATCCTCTCCAGGCGGTCCAGGGGATCATCCTGTTGATTCTGGCGATCTTCGTCGTCAAGAACCTGTTCGACTTCGGGCGGACCTACCTTGTGGCCCGGGCTGAGCAGTCGGTGACCCGCGACCTGCGCAATGCGGTGTACGATCATCTTCTGGATCTGGATCTGGCGTTCTTCGGTCGTACCCGTGTAGGGCAGATCGCCTCGCGGCTCACGCACGACGTGGAGCAGGTCCGACGGCTCATTACCAAGGAGCTGGCCAGGATCCTGTCCTCAGGTTTCGAGTTCATCGCCGCCGTGGCGTTCATGGTCCTCCTGTCCTGGAAGCTCACACTTGCGGCTTTCATCGTGATTCCCGGCACCATGGGCGTATGGGGACCGCTGGTGAAGCGTCTGCGCGGGGGCGACCGGCGGGTGCTGGATCTTGCCGGGGATGTGAATGCCCACATCCAGGAGACTCTGGCGGGCATCCGCCTGGTAAAGTCGTCGGCCGCGGAGCAGATGGAGCGCGGGCGTTTTCACGGTATCACCAGCGACTACTACAAGACCTTTGTCAGGACCGAGCGGCTGCGGGCGTTGGCCGGGCCCCTCACAGAGACCCTGGCGACTCTCGGCACGGTGGTCATCCTCTGGTACGGGGCGCGTCTGGTGGTTGTGCAGGGCGAGTTGAGTGGTGCACAGTTCGTCGGGTTCCTGGCCCTCAGCCTAAAGCTGTACGCTCCGGTGAAGTACGTCGCCAAGTTTCCCGCTCTGGTGCAGCCCGGTCTCGCGGGAGCCGAGCGGGTCTTCGAGTTCCTCGACGCACCGGTGGAGATCCGAGATCGGCCGGGTGCCAGGCCGCTGACGGGACCCAAGACGGGCATCGCCTTCGAGGAGGTGGACTTCGAGTACGAGTCCGGTGAGCCGGTGCTCCGCGGGATCTCGTTCGACGTGCCCAAGGGTAGCGTGGTCGCCCTGGTGGGTCCGAGTGGAGGCGGGAAGACGACCATCGTGGATCTGCTGGGACGGTTCTACGACGTGACCGCCGGACGGGTCGCACTCGACGGCGTCGACGTACGAGACCTCACTCTCTCCAGCCTCCGGGGCGCGATGGGCATCGTCTCGCAGGAAACGGTGCTCTTCCACGACACGGTCGGGGCCAATATCGCCTACGGTGCGACCGATGCGACCCAAGAAGAGGTCGAGCGGGCCGCGCGCGCAGCGAACGCCCACGACTTCATCGTCGCGCTGCCCGGGGGATACGACACCGTGGTGGGAGAGCGCGGCACACGGCTCTCCGGAGGACAGCGCCAGCGCGTCGCGATCGCCCGGGCCATCCTCAGGGACCCGCCCATTCTGGTCTTCGATGAGGCCACGAGTGCCCTCGACGCCGAGTCGGAGCGGCTGGTGCAGGAAGCGGTGGAGCACCTTCTCGCGGGCCGGACCGTACTGGTCATCGCTCACCGACTCTCCACGGTCCAGCGCGCCGACCTTATCCTGGTTGTCGATGAGGGACGGATCGTAGAGCGGGGTGACCACGATTCACTCCACGCTGCCGGGGGACTCTATCGTCGGCTATACGAGCTTCAGTTCTCGGAGTCCCTCCCGGGCGACGCCTTGGAGTCCTGAGCCCGGTGTCCTTCCGGTACCGTCTGGAGTTCCTGGCGTTTCGAGTGCTTGCCTGGATGATCGGTGTGGTTCCGGAGCGGCTTGCGCTCGGTACGTGTGCGGCGTTGGGATGGTTGGCCGGGGTTGTCTTGCGCATCCGGCGCGCGGATGTGGACCGGCACCTCGCCCTCGCGTTTCCTGAGGAGGACTCGGCGTGGAGAAGGCGTGTAGCACGGGACAGCTACCGCCATTTTGCCAGGGAGGCGGCCATGACGTTCCGCCTCTCCAATATGGATCCGGAGGAGGTCGTTCGGCGGACCGACATGGAGGGCTTCGAGGAGTTCCGGGAGGCGGTGGGGGAGGGCGCCGGTGCCGTGGTGGTTTCCGGCCACCTGGGTAACTGGGAGATTGCCGGGGCCTCGGCTGCCGCCCGCGGGGTACCGATGGATGTGGTGGCGCACCGCCAGAAGAATCCGCTCTTCGACCGCTATCTAGTGGAAACCCGCGCTCGCCTGGGACTGACGGTGATGGTCAAGAACGATGCGCTTCGCCTCGCGAGGCGCTCACTCGCTGCCGGGCGGGTCGCCGCTTTCGTGGCGGATCAGAACATTCGCAGGCGAGGTGTCTTCGTGGATTTTTTCGGGAGTGCCGCGGCGACTCCCAAGGGCCCGGCCATGTTCGCCCTGCGGAGCGGTGCCCCTGTGTTTCTCGGCACAGCCGTTCGCCTCCCGGGCTGGCCATCCCGCTACAAGGTCAGGGCCGAGAGGGTGCCTGTTCGCCATGACCTACCGGTCGACGAGGCGATCCTGGAACTCACTCAACGCTACACCTCGATCCTCGAGCAGCGCATACGGGAGGCCCCCGAGCAGTACTTCTGGCAGCACCGTCGTTGGAAGACACGACCGTCTCCGGAACCGCGCTGATCGGGCCAGGAACCGCGCTGCGCGCGTATCTGTATTAGATTTCCGCCTCGTTCCCGGGTCCGAGCACCGGACCTGACCCTCTAATGGTGTGAGCCGTTGATCTACGTCTGCATTCCCGCGCACAACGAAGGCGAGACCGTCGGTGTGCTTCTCTGGAAAATCCGTAAGGTGATGCTGGAGTTCGGTCGGGAGTACGAGGTATTGGTCCTCGACGATGCATCTTCGGACGAGACCCCCGAGGTTCTGGGACGGTACCGTAATGTCCTGCCTGTCCGTGTCCTTCGGGAGGAACAGCGGGTGGGTTATTCACGTGCCGTAGAGCGACTGCTCCGTGAGGCGCTGGATCGCTCGAGCTATCCCAAGCGAGACGCAGCGGTCGTTATCCAGGGCGACTTCACGGAGAACCCCGAGCACATCGTGGCGCTCATCAAAGCGTTCGAGGGCGGTGCCGACGTGGTGGCCGGAAGTGTCGAGGAGAACGGTCGCCCGATCCCGCGCCCGGTGAAGGTGGCACGATGGATGGCGCCCCTGGTCCTTGGCAAGGCCCATACGAGCGCTCCCGTATCCGATCCGCTTTGCGGCTTCCGGGCCTATCGCCTCGTCGTGCTAAAGAAGGCACTTAGAGACCGACCGGGACCGTTGCTCGCCGGGGAAGGCTGGGCGGCCAACCTCGAGCTTCTCGGGATCGTGGCGCCCTTTGCGCGACGCATCGCCGAGGCCCCTCTGAAGCTCCGCTACGACATACGCCAACGTCCCTCCAGATTCGGGACCATTCGAACCCTTCGCGGTCTGCTCCGTGTACGACGAGAGAAGTGGGAGGCTCTCGAACGGAAGGAAGCAGACTGATGCGTTTGGGCTGGACGGTGGGGTTCCTGGTAGTTGTCACACCGCTCAGGGTGGCGGCGCAGGTGTCCAACGGATCCGTGAACGGTGGCACCGTCGATGCCGGGACCGCCGATTCAGCGGCCGTCGTGCAATACGAGATCGATCCGCTCGCCGCCGTCGTCCCGTGGGGCCCCGGCGAGCGCCTGGAGTATGGAGTCAAGCTCGGGATCTTCAATGCCGGCGAAGCTCACATGGAGGTTATCGAAGTGGACTCGGTTCGCGGGGAGCCCACCTACCATATCCAGATGGCCCTCCGCGGAAGTCTCCTCTTCGGCGCTGCCAAGCTCGATGATCACTGGGACTCGTGGATCGACACACGTCTCTTGCTCACACGGCGCTACATCCGGGACCTCAAGGAGCCCGGTTATACGACTTACCGGCAATACGAATTCTATCCCGAGGAGCTCTATTGGGAGCGGGCTGACAACGACGAGTCGGGCGACCTGGCTACAGCGCTGCCGCTCGACGACATCGCCTTCATCTATTATGTGCGAACCCTTCCTCTCGAGGTCGGCAAGACCTATACGGTTCCACGCTACTTCAAGAAGGAAGGCAACCCGGTCATCATCTACGTGGAGGGCAGAGACGTCCGCGAGACGGACGCGGGCACCTTCAACACGATCGTGGTGCGCCCCACCATCAAGACCAGCGGCCTCTTCAGCGAGGGAGGCGAGGCGGAGCTCCACTTTACGGACGACGAGCACCGATACCTCGTCTACATGCGCATCAAGATGCCCGTTGTCGGGTCCATCACTCTCCATCTCGACCGCATCACGCAGGGCACGCCCATCCATCCGGGCGCGGGCGGATAGCATCCGTTGCTCGATGCGATCGAATCGTGATCGCTCGTCGGGCACCCACCACTGATTCTCGCCCGGTGCCGATCTCACTGAGAAAGCTCCGCCTGAGGGCCGTCTGGCTTCTTATCGTTCCGTTTTACTACTTCGCCACGCCGGCGGCCTCGACCCTGGTCCTGGGTGTGGCGTTGGGGTCGGTCGGGCTGACGATCCGGGCGTGGGCGGCAGGTTCGATCGAGAAGAACCGGGAGCTGGCCACCGACGGTCCCTACGCCTACACCCGCAACCCGTTGTATCTGGGCAGCTTTTTCCTGGGCCTCGGCGTGACCGCGGCGGGGGGACAGTGGGTTTTCATGGCCCTCTTCCTGGCGTTCTACCTATCCGTCTATCGGGCCACGGCCCTTCGGGAAGAGTCGGAACTGGAAAAGGCATTCGGCGAGTCGTACCGGACCTACTCTGCGGCGGTGCCGTTCTTCGTGCCTCGCTTCTCACCCTACCGGGGGTCGGTGGAGACACCTGCTGCGGGCCACCGCTTCTCGGTGGCGCAATACGTCAGGAATCGGGAGTGGGAGGCCGGTCTCGGTGCGGTGGCCGGCTACGGTGTTCTGGTGCTCAAGATGGTCCTTCTGGGCTGAGCCGTCTCGGTGCCTACCTCCTTCTTTACCGGCTCGCCCACCAGTCCCGGGGTGCCATGCGCTTTCCGTAACCCAGCTTGACGTCGAGCCAAAGCATGAGACGCCTGAGGGGAGTGCCGGCCAACCATTGCCCCACGCGGGCCCACCATTTGGTGTAGTCCTTGTTGTAAGGGCAAACTCGCACGCAGATCGAGCAGTCCGTGTTTTGTGCGGTCCAATAGCCGAAGCACTTCTCCCCATCCACGGACCACTTGCTCACACCGCGAATGTTGGACTCGTTGTATCGGTCGGTGCTGGGATCGTCTCCGGAGATGGCTTTGACCGGGCATGCGTCCGAGCAGCGCCTGCACACCTCGCAGAACTCCTGCACGCCGAAACGAATGGGTGCATCGTGCGCCAACGGGACGTCGGTGAAGACCTTTCCCAAGCGCACGCGTGGCCCGAACTCCTTCGTGATCAAGAGACCGAGCCGACCGTATTCGCCTAATCCGGCCTGGATCGCGGTCGGAATGGCCAGAGAGGTATCGTTCATGCTGGCCACGGCCCGGTACCCGAGGTTCTGGATGTACTGGGCCAGGGAAATCACAACCATGGCGTCGCGGGAGTAGCCGTGGCCCGTGGCCGCCCCACTCAGAGCAGAGGGTACGGTACGGATCAGGTCGTGGTCCATCGACTGGGCCGTCACGATCACGCTGGTCATGCCCTCAGGGATCTCCTGAGGTTTCTCACGCTTGCTCATGTCGCTGAACTTGTTGACGTACATCCAGCGCTCGTCGAACCGCGTGATGCCGACCAGGTCTGCACCAAAGGTCTTGGCTACGTGCTTGATCTCGTTCGCGGCCTGTTCGGGGGTGCCGAGGTCGATCTTCTCCGGCGCCACACCGCGGTAAAGCGTGAACTCGTCGCTGAAGCCCTCACGGCGATCCTCGTCTTCCTTGAGCTCGGTGAAGAGATCGCTCACGTGCCACGAGGCGTTCCGGAGTGCGTAGTCCTTCTGCGTGAAGCCGTCTGCCTTCCTGAAGGTCTTCAGGGGCTCCCGGTAGGTGGCGTAGAACAGCCGGGCCTTCTCGCTCCGGATACGCTCATCCCACCACGAGCGTCTGAACACGTCGTTCTTCTGGTTGAAGCGCTCGAAGTCATCCCGGATGTCGAAGCCTGCGGCTTCGTCGTGCTCACCTGAGGACACGGGACTCCTCGAACCGTTCGGTGAAGGTCGCCGGCGTCCCGTCTATCGACTGCTTCCGTTCCGTCGCCTGAGCTTCACAGCCGGTGACGCACAGGAGCAAGATCGAGACTCCGAGGGTGACCTGTCTGGTTTTCATGGCGGTACCACCGTCTTGCGGCGTCGAGACGTCTTTGCGGGAACCGACGGAAAAGGGGGACTCCGAGACTGAGAAGAGTACACCGGAAAGCCCTGCGCCGCTCGTGCGAATATATAGGGCGATGGCCCCGATCATGACCTGAATCGAAAGAGGTCCCGTGGGATTCCGGCGTCGTTCCGCACTTCTGACTTTTCTGTGTGTCCTGGGATGCGGAGACGACCCCTCCGGTCCGGCCGCGACGATGGCCACTGTCCGGTTCGTTTACATGGCTTCGACGACGACTGATCCGGGAGTCGAGACGGCGTTCCCCGATTGCGTCCAAGGCGTATCCGCGACCCATATCCATCCGGGATGGAGGGGCTTCAACGCGGTCTTCATGACGGCGATGGGGGACGATCGTTGGGAGATCACGTTTTCCGACGTGCCCGTGGGTGAGGAGCAACGCGTACGGGTCAGCGATCCCAACACGTGTGCCCTAAACCCTACCGGCGCGAGCACCGACGGCGTGTTCGCCAACGGCACTCTGTTGGTCCGCGTCGTGGATACTCCGGGGAGCGGCGTGGAGCCCGGTCTGTCCTTTCAGGTCTCGACAGACGGTACTGTACGGCCGTAGACGCATCGGTGGGGGTAGCCCGTCGTGCCCCGTTGCTCCGACAGGGGTCCTAGAGCCCGATCTCGGTCAGAAACTCGGAAATGCCGTCGAGCTGTGCGAGCCTCCAACTCTTGTGGTGCCTCAAGAACACCAGGGCGCCGATTCGCATCTCGGCCGCCTTGCGCAGCCGGGCCAGTGTCTCGTCGGTCCGCCCCAGAGCTGCGTACACCGACGCAAAGTCCAGGTGGAGAGCCACGTCGGCCTCTTCCCGCTCCCGTTCCTCGATGATGCCGAGGAGATCCTCGGCCTCCGACGTGCACCCCACCATAGCTAGGGCGACCGCCAATGGAGTGATTCCACCCTTGGGGTGCGGCGTCAGCTCACGCACCTCCTCGAAGGTGGCGATCGCGTCCTCCATACGCCCCATCACCACGTACGTCCAGCCTTTGCCCTCGAGGGCGGCCCGGAACTCCGGGTCCAACTCCATGACCCGATCGAATTGGCCGAGGGCCTCGTCGAAATGGTCCATCGCCATGTGGGCTCGCCCCAGGTAGTCCCGCACCGGAAGGTTGAGGGGGTCGATGGTGACCGCCTTTTCCAGCACGTTAGCGGCTTCCTCGAACCGCCCCGCCGCACTGAGGTACATCGAATAGCTGTGTAATACGTCCACCGAATCCGGATTGATCGAGAGAGCCCGAAGGAAGGAAGCTTCCGCGCCGGGTAGGTCCCAGTCGTGGAAGAGTCGCACCAAGGCCAAGGCCACGTGCGAATCCTCGATGTCGGGGTTCAGTTCGATGGCCTTCTCGGCCGCGCTGCACGCGCACCCGTACGCTTCACCACAGTTGGTGAGCCGTCCCATGGCGGCAAGGAATGAGTGGCTGCGGGCCATCGCAGCCCACGCCTGCGCAAATTCGGGGTCCAGGTCGATGGCGTGCTGGAAGTGATCGACCCCCTGTCGCACCGCGTCGGGCGCCACTGATTCCAGCAGTACAAGCCCTTCAGATAAGAGTCGTATGCCTCCGCATTATCGGTGGGGGCGACGACGAGCGAGGGCTGCTGGCCATTCCCCGGTAGCGTTGCCCGGAGTTCGTTCGCGATCTCGAAGGAGATCTCGTCCTGCGTCTTGAAGATGTCTTCCAGGACTCGGTCGTACACCTTGGAAAAGATGTGGTAGCCATCTCGGGTGTCGACGAGCTGAGCGGTGATCCGGACCCGGTTGCCGGCCTTGCGGACGCTTCCTTCCAGGACGGCGCTCACGCCCAGATCCCTTCCGATCTTTCTCACATCCTTGTTCTTCCCCTTGAACGCGAACGAAGACGTGCGGGCCGTCACCTGGAGTCCCTCGACCCGTGTAAGAGCGTTGATGAGCTCCTCGGAGATGCCGTCGCTGAAGAACTCGTTCTCCGGATCGGCGCTCATATTGACGAAGGGGAGCACGGCGATGCTCCTCTTATTGTCTACTGGGGCCTTCATCCGCTTCGGATCGGGCACCACCAACCCGGGGGCCGAGACCGCGAAGATCCGTATGGGTCGCTTGACGTTCTTCAGCTCGAACTGGCCCAACGCCTGGGCGGGCAGCTCCGGGTGGTTCTTGATCTCGTCGAATACCTTGCCCGATATGAGCACCGCCCCCGGGACCGACAGATCTTGGATGCGCGACGCGACATTGACGCCGTCACCGTATACGCCGTCCTCATCGTGGTTGATGTCTCCGATGTGGATTCCGACCCGCACGGGAATCGGATCACCCTCACGGAGCTGGCGTTGGGCCGCCACGGCTGCGTGCACCCCCTCGATCGCGCTCTCGAAAACGCTGAGCGTTCCGTCACCGTAGCACTGGACGATCTCGCCACCATGCGCTTCGATCGACTCGCGCAGCGCGGCGCGATGCCGGTCCCGGATGCTCTTCGCCCGATGCTCGTCTTCCTGCATCAGGGCGGTAAAGCCCACCATGTCGGTGAACATGATGGCCGCGAGTCGTCGCATGTGTGGCCGTCCTCCGGTGTGCTGCAAGTGGGTGAGCATAAACCCTCCAACCCCTTGCATGGTGCCTACGAAATCGGGTCATCGGTAGATTCGGCAAGGCCCTCTGCGCGACCCGCTCTATTCCTTCAACAACCTCCTAGTCGATTCCGACCTGTCGCTGAAGCCATCGAACATAGGCCGTGATCTCCTGGATCATCGCCTCGGTGACCTGCGGGAGGGGCTTCATGTCCCCAAACCTCCAGTGGTGAGATCGCACGCCGATCTTCACGGCCAGCATGAAGGCCGCATCGGCGTGGTGCCTCGGCTCATAGATCGTGTGTGCCAACGGCGGGCCCAGCGCGGTGCCGTCGGCGGCGGGTCCATGGCAGACACTGCAGTTCTGCCCGAACAACTCCTTGCCCTGGGCTAACTCGTCCGGTGCGTTGGCTGCGGCCTGCAGAAGCAGCGCCTGGACTTCGTCGACAAGGGTGCCGCCGGCCGACTCGCCGCCGCCCTGGCACGCCCCGGTCACCGCGGCCGCGGCCACGCTGGCCGCCACACGTAACATCTGCGGTCTACTCATAAGTATCGCCGCACGGCGAGATCCACCTTCTCGAGCACCATCTCGGTGGTGATGCGTTGCATCCCTTCGCGGTACTCCATCGAGATAGGATACTCCTCACCCGGAAATTCGGCGTACCCGTCCACCACCAGATCATAATAGCGCCGGTACGGTCCGGTCCTCTTGGGGTTCGTATAGCCGTACAGACCCACGACGGGAGTCTCCAGTGCTCGACTGATGTGGAGGGGCCCCGTATCGGGACTTACCGTGAGGGCGCTACCGTCCAACAGGTAGATCGCCTTTCTGAGATCGTTGCCGAGGGTGTCCACCGGGTGGGCTCTTGTGCGTTCGATAATGCGGTCGGCCATGTCCCGCTCCACGGGCGATGGACCACCCACGAGGATGGGCTGAAGCCCGTGCGTGAACTCGAGCTCCTCCATCACTTGGGCGTAACCCTCGACCGTCCAGTTCTTGGCGGGCCTGCTGGTCCCGACCACCACGGCACACGCCGGCCTGTCGAGGGTGTCGAAGAAATCGGCCTGAGCCTCGCGCTCCTCGTCGGAGAAGTGGATGCCCCACTCGACCGGCTCCGGATCGACGCCCAGATGCTGCACGAACTCGAGGTACTGGGCCTGTACGTGCTGCGGCGTGTGGGCGGGGATCCGCTCGTTGGTGAAGAGCCAGTTGGCATCCCGTGCCCGGGCATTATCGAACCCGATCTTTCGCTTGGCAGGGAGCATCCCCGTGATCAGGCCGGCCTTGAAATACACCTGCAGCGCCAGCGCGACATCGAAGCGACGGTCCTTGAGGTGGTGGCCCAGCTCGGCAAAGCCTGCCCACGAGCCGACGCCGCGTTGGCGGTTGTAGGGGATGAGCTCGTCGACCGCCGGATGTCCCTCCGCAAGGATCTTCGCACCGGGCTGGACGATCCAGGAGATCTTCGTCTCGGGCAATGCGCGCTTCAGCGCGTTCGCAACCGGCAAGACGTGGACGGCGTCGCCGATGGCGCTCAACATCACGATGCACACGGACTGTGGCGGATCGGTGTCCCGCGTCATGACTCGTGCGCCCAGATCATGATGCATCCGGGCCTTTCAGAATGATCTCCATCTCCTCATCACTCAGGCCTCCTGAGCGCGTGCGCTCGAGCTTTCGGATCGAGCGAGCGAGACGTCGACGCAGCCGTTCGCCGTCGCCGGGCCTCGACGAGCCAGACACGGCACACCGATCCAGGTCGAGTACGATAGCCTCCATCCCCTGCGAGGTCGGCGCCAGCAGAATGTTGCGAGCGTTGAGGTCCGGATGCCGTACTCCGTGTGCCACCAGGCTGGCCACCAGTCGGTGAGTGCCCGCCAGGGCCAGGGCTCGGGTGTCGGCGTCGGAAGGGGGAATGGAGAAGTCCGAAGTGCCGAGCAGGACATCCGCCAGCTCTCGTGCGTCATAGACGAATTCGGTGATCAGGTCGGCCCGGTAGAACGGCCCGGACGGGTAGACCGCCGCTGCCACCACTCGTGGCGACGGGATCCCCAACTCTCTCGCTCGTACGCTGCTCTCCAGCTCCCGGAGGCTACGCGGCGTTCCCAAACGGAGAAAGCGATCGGCCAGGAAGCGCATTCCCCCTCCTCTCCGGTAACGACGAACCACCCAGGCGGGGCCTTCCTCACTCGATGGATTCAGCATCACGGGGATGCTTCCTCGACCCTGAAGCCGAATGGTCGCGTTCTCCGAGGCCGCGGCGTGTAGTGACCCGTGCCGGCTCAAGGCCTCCCTGCTCCACGCCAGAGCCCGCGGCCGAGCGACGATCAGTGCTCCCCCCACCCGGGCGGACTCGAAGCCCGGGACGGTAAGTTCCCGGTACAGCACCGTCCCCCTCACGCCGCACCCACGCCGTACGCTTGCTCCGCAACCCGGACACGCTCGATGACGTCCGCCACCGTGATGCGCTCCATCCGCCCCTGGCGCGCCTCGTACCGTGAGGCGTCAGGTGTCTCGCCTGACTCGGAGTATCGATCTATCACCAGATTGTGAAAGCGCTCATAGGGACCCACCCGCCAAGGGTTGGTATGCCCGAAAAGACCCACCACCGGTCCTCTGAGGGCGTGGGCGATATGAAGCGCGCCCGTGTCGGGGCTGATCACCAGATCGCAACCTCGGATGCTCCAGATCAAGCGCCGCACCGAATCGGAGAGGCCCCAGACGGGCGTTCCGCGTCCCTGATCCACGACGACGCGCGCGGCCTTCTGGTCGGCATCTCCCGGCCCCCCCAGGAGCAGCACGGTATAGCCGAAATCCTCCTCCAGTGTGTCAGCCAAGGCGGTGTAGCGATCGACCGGCCGATCCTTCTTTGCGTTGGCCGTTGCGAGCACCAGCCCGACCACCGGCGGATCCCCGACTTGAGCGAAGAACCCGGCAGCCTCCTTCTCCTCTTCGTCGGAAAGAGTGAGACCCCACTGCAACGGGTTGGGCTGATCGATGCCCACCGTATCGAGGAACTCGAGGAACAAGTCCTGAGTGTGACGCCAAGGCCCCTCCGGTGTGTGCACCGTGTTGATGAACCTCACCCCGTCGCGGGTTCGCGATGGGGCCAGACCAACGCGCACGGATGCTCCCGAGAGGTACGTAGGGAGCAGGGTCTTGGCGTATCGTTGCATGTTGAGGGTGACCTCGCAGGGATTTCCCCGAAAGGCGGACCACAGCGTCTTGAAGGTCCTCAGGCCGGTTTTCGGTTGCAGGACGACGATTTCATCTATAGCGGGGTGGTGCTCGAGGAGTTGGGCTGGGGCGGGCTGGGCGACCCACACCATCTGACGAGCGGGGCGATCTCGCTTGAGGGCCATGGCAACCGGGAGGCCGTGGACCACGTCGCCGATTCCCCCGAGAAGAACGATGCACACACGGTCGGCATGAGCGAGGTGTACGTCCGCACCGGCTCCCCTAGAGTTCACGCCGGCGCATCCCCCATCGGCTCCGCCTCCATCAGGAAGAGTGAGGGACCTTGGTGGGTCCGGCCCTTCACCTGTATCTGAAACCGGTACTGGCCGGCCTCGGGGAAGACCACGTCCTGCAAGGGCATGATGATCCGCGTGCGTGCAGGCGGGCGCTCGGGATCGCGTCGGTCCACGTCGGAGTGCCCCCGTATGGTCATCGTGGATCGATCGGAGGGATCCAGGAGATCGACCTGGAAGTCGTATCTTCCCTGGTCGGATCGGCCCCACTCCACCGCCAGCACGAGAAACATGTCGTGCTTGGCCGGGAAGCCAGGGGCCGCCAGGTCGTGGAACACGCCTTTGAGGTCCAGTTTTCCTTCGGGAGTTTCCTCGACGTGGTCGCACACGAGAGCGAGCTGTAGCTGCATCGACGTTCCGGTCAGTGAGTCATGGGACAAACACGATCAGGGATTCACTTCGGGCATACCCCACCCCCCGCCACCAGGTGACCGGATACTGATAATGTCTCCGGCCTCGGCTCCGAACGAAGCCTTGGCAGGAAGGACGGTCTCCTCGTCGGCGAGAACGAAGCGCGCCGGAGGGCGGCCCCCATCTCCTCGGTGAGGGCTGTGAAGAGGTGTCGAAAGACCTCCAGGGTCACCGCGTCCGGCCTCGTGCGATCCGTCATGGCGCCCGTACGGAGCGCCCGATTCGGCACGACAGGGGCGCGTAGACCGCTAGTTGGCCGACCATGGGGCATTAGTTAAGTTGAATGGCTGAGATATTATGTTGCATTCTCGGAGCGGGCAAAGAGTCCCGCTCCTGACGTATACGGGAGGTGTAGGTGCCCAACGAAAAACTCTTCGCGCAGGCTCGGGACGAGTTGTTTAGCCATATCAACCGATGTGGTGTTCTCACCGCCACGGATGAGGACAAGACTGTTTGGATGGACGAGACCATCGACTATCTAGGCGAGCGTTACCCCGAGTTGGCGAAGCCCGATCTCTCCGAGCTGTACTCCGTAGGGATACGGTTTTGCCAGCCTGCTATCAACAACGTGCCGACCCAGACGGCCGTTGCAGATCCTCCGCTTGCGGATACCGAAGCGGAGGTCGTGCCCGGGGCGGAGCCCGTCGCGGAAGGCGATTCGCTCGACGAGCAGACGGCCGCCTCGACGGGTGGAGCCGAGAATACCCCGGACGAAGGCGACGACGCAAACGCAGCCTGAGCGCATCGAAGCGATCGAGCCGCGCAGTAATGGAGCGGCGGGGGACGGTGGTTTCCCGCCGTTTTTCTTTGTAGGTCACTGAAGTTGGGGCCATGATGGGCCGAGATCTCCACCTGCTCATGCCCACGTTTTGCGGACTCGCGTGACGCGTGATATCTTGCCGGGCCTTTCGCGGCGGAATGGGGATGGAGAAGGGCCGGACGGGCCATCCCACAGCCCTCCGGTTGGGCTTAATTCTATTCTCTTGGAACACAAGACCGCGGGCTTGTCGAGCGCTACGAGATCTCATGAGCAACACGAAACCGGATAGCGTCGTGGACGAAGCTGAAACGCCCTTTCCGCTCTCCGACGAGAAGGGACTCCTACGGCTCTACTACGAGGGGAACCGTTTACCGTCCCCCACGGGAGGGTTCCTCATGGTGCTGCGCGTGCAGCCGGAGGCGGACGGGTCGGGGTCGATGCTCCTCGAGTGCAATTCCTCTTCTCTCCGTTACCGGCTCAACGTCAACAAGGCCACGCGCACGGAGCGAGCGAAGGTCCGGGAGATGGTGGACGATGGCCGGGAGCCCAAGTGCCCACGACATGTGGACCAGCTCCTGATCCGTGTAAAGAACGACTTTTTGTGCCCGCTTTGCGGGGTGCGTTTCGCCAAAGCGTGATGCGCTGAACTCCGAAACCGATGACGTCGGCAGGCCTAAAAAAAACAGGGTGGTGATTGGGATCGGCCTTCATTAAGTTCGGGGCAGACGTCTAACCTCCAGCCGAAGGAGCCATATCGCGATGTCAGAGCGATTCCTCAGCTCCGAGGAATACGACGAACAAGCGCACCAGCTCTACAACGACGGTGACTATGAAGGGGCCCTCGAGATGCTCAAGGAGGGCCTTTCGTTATACCCCAATGCCGCCGAGTTATGTGTGGGGCTGGGCTACGCTCGTCTGGCCAGGGAGGAATATGCGTGGGCGAGGCAGGCATTCGAGCGTGCTCTCGTCCTCGACAATGGGCACGAGGACGGCTTGGTGGGCCTCGGTGAGACGCTGCTCCGATTCGGTGAGCAGGAAGCGGCGCTCGGCTTGTTCGAGCGTGTCGCCTCCATGGGCTTCGAGGACGATGTCGAGCTCATGCTGACCATGGGACGTGCGCTTTACCGAGAGAGTCTCTACGCCGCGAGCCGAGACGTGTTCGCCAAGGCCGCGGCGGCCCGACCCGACAACGCCGAGGCGGCGGCCTCGCTCGGCTATTCGCTCCACAGGCTCGGTGATGAGGTCGGAGCGGGTCGGCAGATCAGACGAGCCTTGCGCTTGGACCCCGACCTCCATGAGGCCCGGGTGTATCTCGGACACCTTCTGTACGATCGCGGCGATTGGGATGGCGCGCTCCGGGAGTTCGAGCGTGTTCCGCCGCTCGATCATTGGGACTCACTCGCGGTGTGGCGACTCATCGAACTCAAGCGGGCGCTCTGGCACATGGAGGAGGGTGACGAGCGCTTGGAGCCGTGGCAGGAGCGGTTAGCTGGACTCGAGGCGCTCCATGATCCGATCGACCGGCTTCTCGCGGAGGTCGAAGCTCAGGTCAATGGAGTACAGGGACCCTTGCCCGACCCCAGCCAGCTCGAGCTCTTCGAGCGTGGAGAGCGCACTGCGGACACCGAGGTGCACCAGATTCGTCTTGCCGACGGGCACCTGTTTAGGGGGACTTGGCATGAAATCGTGCGCCAGATGCGAGATCACGCGGGGTTCTCGCACGAGACGTTGTCACACTACATGAGGAGGCTGGCCGAGCGCTGGCACGAGCAATGCGGTGTAGAGATTCCGTTCCTTGATCCCCAGAGCTTCCTTCAGGCGGCCATAAAGGCTGCTGTGGTGTATCTCGAAGACTGAGTCCCCTCGCAGACTGAGTCCCATGCCTCCAACCAGCGACACTCTCGACCGATTCCACCAGGTCTTGCTGCATGAGATCTCGGAGTCCCGACCCGAGTACCTGACCACGCCCTTTACGGTTGCGGAGATCTATCAGAATCTGGTGCCGTACCGGTCCCATCGCGACCTCATCGGTGTCGAGATGAATGGGGACTACGAGGATATTCTCTTGAGGCTTTTGGCCGGAGAGGGTGACTACCTCGTCCTCGACTCCGAAGTGGCTCGTCGTGAGATCCGCGAGGAGTTGGAGAGCCCGAATCCGAATACGGGTCTCTTCCGTGATTTTGCGGCTGTAGATGTCCGGCTGAACCCGGATCGGATCCTTGCCGGCGCGGTTGATCGGAATGGCGATCCGCAGCGCGAAGAGGAGGATGGTACGTCCCTCCTCGAGATCGAACCGCAAGAGTCGGAGGTGGTCGTCGATATCGCGGAACTGAGTCCCGACGAGGACGGTGGTGAGGTGGGCGGTGTAGACGCTCCGGAAGTTGGGGCGTCCGGAGAGGATGGGGTAGTCGGTCACATCGATTTGGTGGATGTCGGTTTCCTGAACGCGATGCCGGGTACGGAGGCAGAGGAGATCGAGCCGCAGGGGTACGACGCCTCAGAGGCATCGAGCGGCGAGGACGCTTCAGAGGCGCTCGCCAAGCAGAACGACGTGCCCGACGAGCCGGGAACGTTTGCCAAGCTCGAGCAGCCGGGGGTGCCCGAGCGGTCCGCGGAGCCCGAGTCTGAACAGATCGACGAGCCGGAGGAGTCCGGTGAGCTTGCGGCGCCCGAGGAGCCGGAAGGGGTGGCGGCTCCCGCTGCGTCAGACGAGGGTGAGCCATCGGCCTGCCACTGGTGCCGTCAGAATCTACCGAGTCGTGAGCTCCTCAACTTCTGTCCCTTTTGCGGCAGCGACATGAGGCTCTTCCCTTGCCCCAAGTGTGGGGAGGAACTCGAGCCTGGCTGGCAGTTCTGTGTCTCCTGCGGGACCGAAGTGAGTGGTGAGTAGGCTTCACCACGTTCCGGCGCTGGTGCTGCTCGCGTTAGCCAGGTGTGGAGTAGAGGCCGAGACACAGGCCGGAGAGGCCGCTTCTGCTACCGTCCGCGAGCCACCGCTCCCGGGCGTGGAGATCGTCCAGATCATCCAACTGGGTGGTGGTAGAGATCAGGAACACGTGATTCCCCTGGCCAGTGAGATCTCGGCGGGATGGGTCGAATTCATCACTCTCGACCGCAGGGTGCACACCCTCTCGTTCATCGTCGACTCTCTCGCTGCCGAGGCTTACGACTATCTGCGGACCACGGACCAGGTACACAGCCCGCCCCTCCTCGAGCGAGGGACCCGGTTCCTCGTGGACCTCAGTGGGGCGCCGGAAGGACGATACGTCTTCTCGAGCCGGAGTCATGGAGAGCCGGTCTACGGGAGTATCACTGTCCGGAGGGGAACAGTCCCGTCTTGAGCCCACGGCGCTCCGACCCTCTTTTGGGCTCCCGAGCTTCGGTAACGAAACCCTAGGCGATGCCTCGAATCGCCATCATTCCCGGAGACGGGATCGGGACTGAAGTGACGCGTGAGGCGATCCGCGTATTGGAATGCCTCCGAGACGTCGCGACACTCGACCTCGAACTCGTCGAACAGGATCTGGGGGCCGAGCGGTACCTTCGAGACGGGGTGACCATCACGGAAGAGGAGTTTCGTTCCCTCTCCGAAGACTACGACGCCGTCTTCCTGGGGGCCCTGGGTGACCCGAGGGTCCCCGACAATGCCCACGCTCGGGATATCCTCTTGGGCATGCGCTTCCGCCTCGACCTCTTCGTCAACTTTCGCCCGTGCGTGCCCCTGCATCCCTCGCTTTGTCCCCTCAAGGATGCGGGCCCCATCCATCTGGAGATCTTCCGGGAGAACACCGAGGGTCTTTATGTGAACCGTGGGCGGGTCATCGACGAGGGGACACCCGACGAGGTGGCGATCCAGGAGGACCTCAACACCCGGCCGGCGGTGGAGCGCATCATACGGGCGGCCTTCGAGCATGCGGATTCGAATGGACGCGATCGAGTGACCATGGTCGATAAGGCCAATGCCATGCCCAAGGCCGGCTCGTTATGGCGCCGCACCTTCGCGGAGGTGGGCGAGCACTATCCTGACGTCCGGCAAGACTGTATGTATGTGGATGCAATGGCCATGGACCTTGTGCGCCGGCCGGACCATTACTCGGTGATCGTGACCTCGAATCTGTTCGGGGACATTCTCAGCGACCTGGCCGCGGAGATCACGGGTGGGCTGGGACTTGCCCCTTCGGCCAACATACATCCGGGTCGCCACGCTCTTTTCGAGCCGGTCCATGGTTCTGCACCTGACATAGCGGGGAAAGGCATCGCGAACCCCATGGGCGCGATCCGATGCGTCGCCCTGCTCCTTGCCCACTTCGCGTGGCACGAGGAGTCGGCGGCGGTGGAGAGCGCGGTCCGGGAGGCCTTCAGCGAAGGCGTGATGACGCCCGATCTCGGGGGGAGCAGTTCCACGTCGGACGTTGGTCGGTGGATTTGCGGCGCCCTGGCGACGGGCGGGCCCTGAACATCTCACAGCAACGGATGACCCAAGATGGCTGAACGACGCACCATCGGTCAGATCCTCATGAGCTTCGGCCGCATCACGGAAGAGGATGTGGAGAAGGCGCTGGCGCATCAGCGAGAGGCCGGAGGGTTCTTCGGCGAGTCGCTTCTGGCTCTGGAACTCGTGAGCCCCGAGGAGCTCGAGTGGGGATTGGCGTCCCAGTTCGACCTCCCCTACGTGTTCCCTGATGCCGACAGCATCGATCCCGAGGCGGCGGCTCTTGTGTCGCCTGAGTGGGCTTTGGCCAACCTCACGCTTCCCATCATGAAAACAAGGAGGGTCCTCACCGTGGTGGTGGACTCGCCCATCAAGACGGAGGCCGTGGACGTGCTCCAGGCCCGGACAGATCTGACCATCGAACTGGCTCTGGCTTCTTCCACGAAGATCCGTGAGCTGATCCGCCAGGTGTACGCTCGAGCCGCCGCCCAGGACGAGGGAGAGCGGCCCGCTCCGGCCAACATCTCAGACGTGTTCTCGATGGCCTTGGACGCGACGTCCAAGCGATTCGGCATCTCCACCCGCGGCCATCGGGCTTGGGCATGGTATGACGACACCGGTCGGATCCTGAGAAGGCCACTCGAGGGCCTCTGGAACTCCGAGCTTCAGGAGCTCATCTCGCCCCCGCCGAACGAGGAAATCGGTGATGCCCTGAGAGCGAAATGGAGTGGGCACGTCAACAGGGAGGGCATGGTTACACCCATCGAGATCCAGTATCTGGCAGATGAAAGCGGCTCGGAATACCTGTTCCGGCCCATCGAGGCTCACGCCCAGCTGCAGGAGAAGTATCCACCACCGGCCGCGGGAATCATGTCCGAGATCAGGCTTTTGGCCCGGTCGGGAACCGCTCGCTTCCTGGTCGTCACGGACCCGCTCGAGCTGGGCCACGACATTCTGCCTCACCTGCCTACGCTCATGCTCGACACATCATGGCGAAGCATCTACCTGACGGACCCGGAAAGCCGCGCCGCGAGCCAAGCTTTCTCGGTCGAGCTCCCGATGAGCGAAGATGATTGGGCGGCGGAGCTGGACTCCATCCGTGGCTTTCACTTCGACGTGGTCACGGTGGACCTGCCCGGAGATCCTGAGAAGTGGCTACAGTCGGCGCTGGACATCGCCGCCATCGCGTTCGTGCGCTGGACGGGTGAGGCTGAAACCCGCGTCGCCCACGAGGCCGGCATCCGCTGGGAGCTGAAGATCGAAGCTCGAGAGGGGGACAAGCTCGAGTGGAGCCTGGAGCCGCTCCACGGATGACCAGGGGCACGCGCGGAATCACTGAGAATACGAACGACAAGGACACCTGATGGCTCAGATCGACCAGTTTCTCAAGGTGATGGTGGACCAGGGGGGTTCGGATCTCCACCTGACGACGGGCTCCGTACCCGTCATCCGTGTCCACGGCCATATGCAGCGGATCAAGTTCCGTGAGCTATCGGCCAAGGACACGGAGAAGCTCATCTTCGAGATCATGGAAGAGGAGTGGCGGATGCGGTTCCTCGACGAGATGGACTTCGACTTCGCTTACGAGATTCCGGGGGTTTCGCGCTTCAGAGTCAACGTCTTCCATCAGAAAAACGGGCTCGGCGCGGTCATGCGAACGATCCCCACTGAAATCCTGACTGCCGACCAGTTGGGTCTGCCTGAGGCGGTCCGGAAGATGTGTATGCTCAGCAAGGGCCTGGTGCTCGTCACAGGGCCCACAGGGTCGGGCAAAAGCACGACGCTGGCGGCCATGGTAGACCTCATCAACGAGACCCGTGCCGACCACATCCTCACCATCGAGGATCCCATTGAGTTCGTGCATCCCAACAAGAAGTGTCTGGTCAACCAGCGCGAGGTCGGTACGAACACCAAGAGCTTTGCAAATGCGCTGCGGGCGGCACTCCGGGAGGATCCGGACGTGATCCTCGTGGGAGAGATGCGTGACCGGGAGACCATCGAGCTGGGCATTACGGCTGCCGAGACCGGTCACCTCGTGTTCGGGACGCTTCACACGAATTCCGCGCCCAAGACGATCGACCGCATCATCGACGTCTTCCCGGCGGACCAGCAGGAGCAGATCCGGTCCATGCTCGCCGAGTCCATCAAGGGGGTGGTCGCCCAAGTTCTCCTTCGAAAGAAGGGTGGCAAGGGCCGCTGTGCCGCCTGGGAGATCATGGTGGGAACCAACGCGATCAGAGCGCTGATTCGGGAAGGCAAGATCCACCAGATCCCGTCCATGATCCAGACCGGCAAGAAGGACGGCATGCAGCTCATGGATCAGCACATCCTCGAGTACCTCATGTCGGGCGTGATTGACGGGACAGAGGCCTATATGAAGGCCAACCAAAAAGACGCGTTCAAGCAGTACCTGGAGCAGAAGCCGGACGAGGAGTTCGTCTAGAGGGCCTTGGTGCGGAATCGTCGCCTGCTTGTTGGATCCTCGGTGCTCCTGACGCCACCCGCAGCGTTACCCCAGCCTTCTGGGGCCGGCCCCAGAGTGTAGTGCGTGGCCGCGCGGAATCACGAATCGTTCCAACTCGGCGGGGGTAGCCCAAGGTCCGGTGGCACCTCGATTCCGATGCGCCGATTCGTGAGCAACGATCATCAGACTTGTGAGGGCTAGATGGGAACACAGGGGCAATCCAAGGACGTCGTCATCCTCTCTGGCAAGAGGACCGCTTTCGGGACCTTCGGGGGGAGCCTGAAGAGCTTCACCGCCTCCGATCTGGGCGTGTTTTCGAGCAAGGCCGCCATCGATGCCGCGGGCATTACCTCCGATCAGGTCGACCACACCTTTTTCGGCAACGCCCTGCAGACCTCGGCGGATGCCATCTACCTCGCGCGCCACGTAGCGCTCCGCTCGGGCGTTCCCCAGGAGAAGCCGGCCCTGACGGTCAATCGGCTGTGCGGCTCGGGTTTCGAGGCTATCGTGCAGGGTGCCAAGGAGATCTTGCTCGGCGGTGCCGACGTGACCCTCTGCGGGGGCACCGAATCGATGAGCCAGGCTCCGCACGTGCTTCGAGGGGCGCGGTGGGGCAACCTTCGGCTCGGACCTGCGGGCGGTGCCCTGGAGGACCTGCTCTGGGAGTCGCTCATGGACACGAATTGTGACCTGACCATGGCCCAGACGGCTGAGGAACTGGCGGAGCGCTACGAAGTCACGCGTGAAGAGGTCGATCAAGTCGCCTGCGCGAGCCAACAGCGGGCAAAGGCAGCTTGGGACGAGGGTCGCTTCGAGGCAGAGATCACGCCGGTCACCGTCAAGTCGAGGAAGGGTGAGACCGAGTTCGCGTATGATGAGCACATACGTCCGGATGTCACCCTCGAGGGCCTCGGTGCGCTCCGTCCTTACTTCAAGAAGGACGGACTCGTGACGGCCGGAAACGCCAGTGGAATCGGCGACGGATCGGCGAGCGCAGTAGTGGCGTCGGCCGAGTGGGCCGAACAGAACGGAATCGAGCCGTTGGGACGCATCGTATCCTGGGGCTTCGTGGGAGTGGAGCCCAGCGTGATGGGTATCGGGCCCGCACCGGCAGCCCGCATGGCGCTGGAGCAGGCGGGCTTGACTCTCGAGGACATGGACCTCGTGGAGGTCAACGAGGCTTTTGCGCCACAGTACAAGTCCGTGGAGAAGGAGCTCGGGCTAGATCCTGAGAAGACCAACGTCAATGGTGGTGCCATCGCGATCACGCACCCTTTGGCCGCGTCCGGTGCCCGTATCACGATTCACCTGCTTCACGAACTGCGCCGGATTGGGGGGCGCTACGGTCTCGGGTCCGCGTGCATCGGTGGTGGGCAGGGTGGGGCCGTGATCGTCGAGATCCCGTAGGATACCGCGGGCATGGCCGAGGAGAGAGGCACGAGCCTGACCCGGCGGGAGTTTGAGGCCGTGATCAAGCGCGCATCTGAGCTCTCTACATCGGACCCTGAGGGTGCCGAGGGCGCTCTCGACGAAGGAGAGCTGTTCCGAATCGCTCGTGAGGTGGGGCTTTCGGACGCCCATGTACAGCGGGCGCTCACCGAGCTACGCACCGCCGATGATCCGGAAGGTCTGGTCGCTCGTTGGTTTGGATCCGTGACGGTGCGGGTTTCGAGGGTGGTGCCGGGCGACAGGGAGCGCCTTCGGGTCATCATGGACGAATTCCTCGTGGCGGGGCACTTGCTTCAGCCTGTGCGCCAGGGATCGGACATTCTCCTCTATCGGCCGGCCGTGGACTGGATCTCGAACTTTGCGCGGGCTGGCGCCTCCATGTCACAGACGGTGTACTGGGCCTCGGCCAAGGAGATCGAGGTTCGACTCACGGAAGTCTACGAAGACACCACACTGGTGGAGATCCACGTGGACCCGGGTGTCCGGTCCGACTACACGGCCGGTGCCGTCCTGGGTGGGCTGGCGGCGGGTGGAGGAGTGAGTTTCGGTGTGGCAGCTTTTCTTGGTGCGGCTCTCGCGGTCCCGATGGTGGGTGCGTGGTCTCTCGGCATCGGTGTGGGTGCGGCAGTGGCGCTCGGAGTGGTCCGTGTCACGGGTCACTACTCGCGGAAACGTCGAGAGGAAGTCCAGCAGGAGTTGGAGGGGATCCTCGATCGGTTGGAGCGCGGCGATGACCTCTCACCTCCTCCCGCGTCGTGGCGGAGGTGGGTGACGCGTCAAGCCAGGCGGTTCAAGCTCGAGTTGTCTGGGGATGACGTAGATTTCTAAGACCGACCTGCGCCCGTCGGTCGTTTCCTGATCTGACCCTTGTGGTCGTCGGGGCACCTAATCATCTGGAGGACCAGTGAACATAGAAAAAGTAGGCGTCGTCGGTTGCGGTCTCATGGGGAGCGGGATCGCCGAGGTGGCCGCCAAGTCGGGCTTCGACGTCGTCATTCGTGAAGTCAGCGCCGAATTGATAGAAGCCGGCCAGCGGAAGATCGAGAAGTCACTGGATCGGGCCGTTGACAAGGGTAAGCTGGAGGCCGCCGACCGGGACGCAGCCTTGGCCCGCATCCGCTTCACCACCGATCTAGCCGACCTCGCTGATCGGGATCTCGTCATCGAGGCCATCGTCGAAGACATGGATGCCAAGAACGAGCTCTTTTCGGCACTCGACGAGATCTGCGGGGCCGATACGATCTTCGCCTCGAACACTTCTTCGCTGCCCATAACGGATATCGCGGCCGCCACGGGTCGTCCCGACAGGGTCGTGGGCCTTCACTTCTTCAACCCTGTGCCCGTGATGAAACTCGTCGAGGTCGTGCGCACCATCGCCACGAGTGACGAGGCCTTCGACTCGGCGTTCGCTTTCGCAGCCGCGCTTGGTAAAGACCCCATCACGGCCAAGGACAACTCTGGTTTCGTGGTGAATCTCCTCCTCGTGCCGTATATGCTCGATGCCATACGGCAGCTCGAGCGTGGAGTCGCAAGCATCGTGGATATGGACAAGGCGATGACGCTCGGTCTGGGATACCCCATGGGACCCTTCGTACTCTGTGATTTCGTTGGGATCGATACGCTCTATCGGATCTCCGAGATCATGTTCGACGAGTATAGGGAGGAGCGTTATGCCCCCCCTCCGTTGCTGAAGCGCATCGTGGCGCTGGGACGTTACGGGAGGAAGACGGGCCAGGGATTCTACGACTGGTCGGGAGAGCAACCGACCCCTCTTCCCATCTGACATGGTCAAGCGAAGCTTGCCCGGCCTTCGGTCCGTTCCCAGTATTGAAGAATGATCCTCGCTGCCGTCAACGATCCGTTTCTGCTCCATTCCGTCCGGAGGGCTGCTCTGCCCGCTGAGGACGTGTTCTCTGCTGTAGAGGATGTATCGGCGGCACTCGAGTTGGGCTTCCCGAGAATGTGTGTCGTCGAGCGGGGTGCGGGCGGAGCGGTGGAGCGGCTCCTCCAGGCCAGAGGCTCCAACCTTCCCGTGCTGGAGGTGGCGCCCCTCGATCTGCCCGGACTGCGTCGCTCGGCGTCGGCCATTGCAATTCAGCGTATCGATATGGCTCCGGCCAGGATGCGCCAACTGATCGACGAAGCGGCGCTTCCCGTGACCTGGGTGGAGGGCCTCCTGCGTGATCTGGGCCGGACGGCGGGACATTCCCTCCCACCCGCACTGAGCGCGCTCGGGCGCAGGACCCTGGAGTTCCCCTCGAGGTACGCCCGCCTCGAAGACGTATCCGAGGCGATCGGACTCACGCCGGGAGCGCTCAAGGCGCGTTTCCGACGTCGGGACTTGCCGTCGCCGTTCGCATATACGACCCGTCTCCGGGCGCTCTGCGCCAGCGAACTACTGACCCGACACGGCATGACGACGGCCAGGGTGGCGTTCCACCTGGGATACTCCAGCAACGGCAATCTTTGTCGCGCGTTCCGCTCGCTGACGGGCCTCACTCTGTCGGAGGCCTCGACCCTGGAGGGACGTTTACACGTTCTGACTCGCATCAGTCGCGAGCTATTGACGCCGGCTTATCTGAACCGGTGGGCTGCGTTGGATCCGCTCTGGGTGAGGGCGGCGTAGGAGAGGCGTTGTGGCTCCTCTACGAGAAAGAACGGTGACCTGAGGGTCACCGTTCTTCATTTGTATCGGCTTGCCGGCCTGAGAAAGACCGTGGGTCGGTGCCTACCGCTTACCGCGTCGCTGACGCCGTCGCTCTCGCCGGATGGCGGCTTCACGCTTCCGCTTCCGCTGGGCGCTGGGCTTCTCGTAGAAGCGACGCTTACGAAGCTCCGAATAGAGTCCCGATCGCTGCACTTTACGTTTGAACCGTCGGAGCGCTCGCTCGAGGCTCTCGTTGTCCTGAATGGTTACTTCCAAGAGAGGTTCTCTCCTCTGGTAAATCTCCAAAGCCAAGAGCCAAAAAAATAGTGGAGCCGGACCGATCAGGGAAGCCTTCCCTCACGATGGAGGGTATGGGCGTAGAGGAGGTACTCTTCTCGGTGGGCCAGGAAGTCGGCCGTCCAGACCTCGAAAGGCGGCATGGGTATGCGCATCTCGAGGTACTCCACCACCATCATGGCGAGCTGTAGGCGGTCCTTTGCCCCAAAGTCGACCGCCTGCCCTTCCAGAATGCTATCTACCGCCGCCTCGAAGTCGTCGGGCCTGAGAAGCGCGATGAAATGGCAGACCTGGTCCAGTCGGTAGGAGGCGTAGAGAGACCGTAGTTCCGCCATGTTGGCCTGGCTGGACGGATCGTCGAGACAGCCTCCCGCGGCAGCCGCCATCTCCCGGGAGTTCTCAGAGAGGAGGTTCCGGAACCACTTGCGCAGCTTGGGAGATGCTACTTCGTCCCTTTGTTGGGCATGAAGAGCAGAGGAGAACAACGCTCTCAGGAGGGGTCGACCGAGCCCTCTCGCCTTTTGGTCGATATCCGCCTCGGATGCCTCGATGAAGATATCTGCCGTCCGGACCTCGTCCACCTCGCCTTCACTGTCTCGGGGCCGGAAAGAAAGGTGGCCGTGCCACTGGTTGTCACGGCCTTGGAAGGTGATGAGGAAGCACGTCACGGCCTTGGAAGGTGATGAGGAAGCACGCCCACTTCTCGCCGTCCGACTCGAGAAACCCGAGAGAACGTTGGCGAGCGCGATCGATGAGGGCGTGTTCAGCCAAGTCTTCAGTGGGACGAGGTGCTCAGGAGGCCATGGAGATTGCCGCGCAGCGGTGCACACCATGATCAACGTCCAAGATGTCCGCACATGTCTGCAGGGGCAAGGAAGACGAGTGCTGAGTTCGGAACGCCAGCGAGAAACGTCTTGCCAGAATGGTAAACATATTGTTATCGTGAGACTCACGGGGCATGAAAAACCCTGAAAGACCGCATCCCACGGCCAATGATGGCTGTTGGGAGCGCAGACGAGGCCCGGCGAGAATGCCGGGCTTTTTTGCCCGGTCAGCCACGGTGTGGCGCCGGTCGGGCGAGACATACCCATAAAAAAAGTGAGAGTCCCGGCTGGCACCGAGACTCTCGCTGGAAGACACGGGTGGCGACCCGCTTTTCCTCGTTCGCAAAGGAAAAGTAAGAGAATCGCCGAACGAGTGTCAAGGGTGTTGTACGCCTGGGACTCGCGGAATCGCCCCCGTTGGCCGGCCCGCCGGCAGTGGGGGCGTTTTACGCTAGAGGAGACACGATGAACGCGACGACTCTTTCTTTTCAGTCTGAGGCGCGGCCGGAGGCGATGGCCGATGTGCCCGGAATCTGTGAGCTTCCGCTCACGCGAGCAGTGGTCCAGTACCGAGACCTGCACGAGATTGATCTTCCTGGTGGCAGGATTCAGGACATCGGGCTTGCGTTGGTGCTCGAAGGGCGCTTTGCGTCTTCGGCAGAGGTGCTCGATCTGGGGAGTTCGACGGTCAAAATGCTCGATCTCAGTTCGGAATTGGTCGTGCTGGACTGGGTGTACGAGCCGACCTTGGAGCATGTGAACGGGCTCATCAGGGAGCGTGCCGTCGGCGAGACCGACGAGCACGGTGGTCGACTGAGCACCTACTGCTTCCAAATGGCGTTGAGCCTGCTGGGTCGTGTGGGATATGGTGCGCTGACCCGGCCCTCCATCCTCAGAATCGGCTTTCGTGACATCTGCCGAGACCTGGACTTCCACGAAGGCACCTCCGTGCGCATCGTCGCGGGAGAGCACCGGATCACGCGGGCCTACCTGGACTACGACGCCAACTCGCTGATCTTCCGTGCCCCCTCCCCAGAGCCGGACGCGATCTTGGAAGCCGCGGTTCTCGAAGCGTTTCCCCACAGCGAAGTGTTGCGAGTCACCGAAGCCCACGAAGGCGGTTCGGTGCAGTATCAGGTGCGCCTCAACCTTCCGGTGACCTTGGCCGAGGCTCGTGAAGAGCTCCAGACCATCCGGCGGGGCCTGGGCCGGCTTCTGGCCCGCTTTGAACCTGGCCGCTTCGAGGCTGTCGAACACCACCTGTCCACGTTCGGCTCTCGTGAGACCCTGGCCCGTCTTTCCATTCGCGAGCGTCGTGTGAAGTCGGTCCCACTTCGTACCCACGCCGCCACGGTCGGTGGCGGGACCGTGCACTAGGTCCTCCGCGTACCCATGGCGATGCAACTCGACGGAGTTCGAGGGGTCAGACCCCGTCTCCATGCGGGTCCTGGGGGACCGCGGACAGGCACGGCGTTGAGGCGGCAGTACCGGGAGTACTGTCGGTGGCAGGCCGCCGGTCTTGTCGAGTTGGTGCCGGCCGAGGGTGTGCGCCCGCTATATCGACAGGCCCGGGAGTGGGCGATGAGCCGCGGGGTACACGAGTCGAAGGATCCGATGGCTACTCTCCATCATTTTTGCCGCGAGCTTCTGCCGTTGCCGTCGTTCGACGTCTGGTTGGCGGACTACGAAAGCCATCGTCTCGCGCATCTCAAGGCGGGTCTGCCCTATCCACCTTCCGGTGAACCCTCGGAGCCCGTTACGGTGGAGCTCAGAAAAGTGGAGCACGCGTCGGATTGCTGGCAGGCTTCCCTCGACGTCTATCGAGACGGCAACGTCTGGCGAGGATACATTCGCTTCCATCGGGGTTCCGCCGAGGCACACGTACGTACGGGCGACATCTTCTGCGAGGAGGAGCTCCAGGACCTCCGCGACCGCTTTCTTTCCTTCACGTCGGCCACGCTGGCGGCCTTCCTCCGGTCGATTCTTCCGTAGCTCATTTTTTGCAAAAAATGAACCGGCATCCAGACACCGATTCTCGGTGACCTCAACTCCGTAAGTGCCCATCGTTGCTGGTTTTCTAAACGGGAGAATCAAGAAACAGCGGTGTCGTGGATCAGTGAGGAACAGTTGGTTTCGTCCCAAAAGCCATATTCATAAGTCATTGTAACACAATGGGTTACAAGATCTAGTTGGGCACACGACAATTTTAGAAAAGGCTTGCGTCCCTGGAAAGTGACCTGTATACTGGAGTCGCCTCAAGAAAATAATTCGTCCTTCCGGACGACGTTTGGTTTGCGCTGGGATCATCCGATTCCAGCTAACATTCCAAGAAATTTCAACTACAAACCAGGGGAGAGGTGTGCGTATGTGGGAGACCTGCTCCGTTCAGCTCAACGTCCAACTTCCTCGCGATATCGCGGAGCAGGCTGAAGAAGTTCAAAAGACGGATCCGGAGTTTCTGAGCCGGGTCGTGCTATATGGACTCACCCGCCGGTCGATCTATCGTCACCTGCGCGAACGGGGCCAGGGTCAGGACAGCGGAGACGCACAGACGCAACTGGCGACCTGAGGAACCTCACTTGCCGTAGCTCCGCTACGGACCCCTCTCGGTGCCTCTCCTTGAGTACTCGCGAACCCTGGCGAGAGCCCACCGATTCGAACCGACTCCCCGCCCGGACTTGACTCTCCCGGGGTACCCCTACTAATACGTAACCACAAGACGGGCCTGCATTTGCGCGCCGAATGACGGTACGCATGGCGAGCCTGAGAGTCATTCGGGAGGCCGGGCGTGAGTGACGCCGATCCCAAGACCCCCCCTCACGGACAAAAAAGCGAGACTGACTTGGTCTTGCGGTCGAAGTATCTGGAGTACTGTTCGGCACAGGTAGCCGAGCATCTTCTGTTGCTGTCACCCGACGAGATCTATCTGCTCGCCGAAGAAGCCCATCGCTTGGCTGGAGGCCAGGGCGAACCCACGTACGAGCGTATGGTCCATCTGGCTACATCAGGCGTCTCGCGCCGTCTGGCGTTGCCGCCTTTTGATGCCTGGGCGGAGGACTATGCTCGCAACCCGGCACAGTACGAGGCTCAATTCCTGGGGCTTTGGGAGAGCGAGCTGAGAGAGGCGCTCGACTCATGAACTCCCCTCTGCGAGCCCCGAGGCTCCTTTAGGACGGTAGTCGTCGCCTAGAACGGCAAGTCGTCGTCCGGCTCCGCGATCGGGGCGGATGGCGACTGGCTCGGCGCCGGCGCTCCTCCTCCAAACCCACCACCACCATCACCGCCGCCGCCGGTGGACCCCAGCATCACCATCTCGGAAACTACGATGTCGGTCCAATATCGCGTTTGGCCGTCCTTTTCCGTCTGCGAGTACTCGACGCGGCCCTCGGCGTAGAGGCGATCACCCTTCTTCACCCACTGCTCTACGATATCGACGAGCCGACCGAAGAAGGTGAGCCGGTGCCACTCGGTTTTTTCCTGCTGCTGTCCCGAGCCGTCTTTCCACTGCCGATTGGTGGCCAGCGACAACTTCGCGACGCGACTACCCGACGAGGTGGCGCGAATCTCAGGTTCGCTTCCGACGTTACCGATGAGCATGACCTTGTTGAGGGACCGGCTCATTTCAGAGTACTCCTTGGCGTTCATGCGGGGTGCGATCCGGCTCGGAGGCCGGGCGGAGCCCAAAGTATCAAAGGCCGGAACGAGGCGCTATGCCCGGGTGGCGGCGCTTGGACCCCCCTCCTAGTTTTCCCCTTGCCGGCGCCGGCGAATGGCGCCTTCCGAAGCAATTCTGAAACAACCGAGTCGGCCTATGAGTGACCTTCAATTCATCCGTGTCGAGTGGGACGGAGATCTGGCCGTTGTGGTGATCGACCGTCCGGACAAACTGAACGCATTGAACGCCGAGGTGGTCCGGGAGCTCGGCGATGTCTTCCGTGACCTCCGCGACGACGACGACGTGAGGGGAGTCATCCTTACCGGGGCAGGCGACAAGGCATTCGTGGCAGGCGCCGACATCGGCGAGCTCGCGAAGATGAGCCCACTGAGCGGCGTCCAGGTGAGCCGCGACGGTCAGCGGATCTTCTCCGAGATCGAGCGCTTTCCCAAGCCGGTTCTCGCTGCTGTTGGAGGCTACGCACTCGGTGGCGGATGCGAACTCGCCTTGGCGTGCCACCTTCGAGTAGCGAGCGAGAATGCCCAATTCGGACTCCCGGAAGTGGGCCTCGGAATCATTCCGGGTTACGGGGGAACTCTGAGGCTATCCCGACTCGTGGGGCTGGGCAGGGCCGTAGAGCTGACGCTTACCGGGGCGATGCTCGATGCCCAGAAGGCGGAGCGAATCGGGCTCGTCAGCGCCGTGTACCCCCAGGAGGAACTCTTGGACCGGGCCAAGGACTTTGCTCGTGGCATCACCAAGAACGGTCCGGTCGCCGTTCGGATGGCCTTGGAGGCCATCTACCTCGCCCAGGATTCGGCCCCGGCCGATGCTCAGAGCTTCGAATCGGCCCTCTTCGGCTTGCTCGCGTCGACGGGTGATATGAAGGAGGGTATGACCGCGTTCCTCGAGAAGAGGAAACCGGCATTCGAGGGGAAGTGAGCGTGGCGCCGAAAACGGGCGCGCCATAAGGGGTTTCGGCTTCTTCGGGGGCTGGCTGGCAACCCCGGGAATCGTTAAATTCCTCTATGCTTGAAAGGCCCTTTTCGGCGTCCGCGCCTTGTACCTGAGCCTGCTCAAGCTCCGGTTCTTTCGCAACCTAGGGCACCAGGAGCTCTCCTTTCCTCCGGAGGGGGTGGCGATCGTCGGCCCTAATGCTCAAGGGAAGTCCAACCTGCTCGAAGCGATCTATTATCTGGAGACGTTCAGGTCGTTCCGAGGAGCCCGCGCCGAGCAGCTGATCGCCTTCGGAGAAGACGTGTTTCGGGTGTCGGCGTGTGTGGGCTCGCCGGACGAAGCCGAGGTCCGGGGCACGGAAGTGGCCGCGGCGTATGAGGCGTCGAGTGGTCGTCGCAAGGTGACGGTCGACGGATCGGAGCCGCCTCGGATCGGAGACGCCGTCGGACTACTAGGGGCCGTGATCTGTTCGCCGGCGGACGTCGCGATCATCAATGAGGGGCCGTCGAGCCGTCGAAGGTTCTTGGACATCGTCCTTTCCTTGAACTGCGCCGGCTACCTGACCGCGCTACAGGAGTACAAGCACGTTCTGGCTCAGAGAAACGCGGCCCTCAGGGGTGATCAGCCGGCGTCTGTGATCCGAGCCTGGGACGAGCCGTTGGCCGGAAGCGGCGCTTCCGTGATGTTAGGGCGCTCCCGTTGGGTAGAGGAGTGGCGAGAGACGTTTCGGAGCCACTATGAGGTCGTGAGCGGGGGACCGTCGGCGTCTATGGACTACGTGCCGAATGTCTCTGTTGGAGTCTGGGACGAAGAAGGTGTCCTCGAAGCGTATCGCGAGGCATTGGAGGCCACGTGGTCGCGGGACGTCCGCTTCCGGAGTACCGGGATCGGACCCCATCGTGACGAGTTGCTGCTGAGCCTGACGGGTGATGCGCAACCCACCGAGATGCGGGAGTGCGGTTCGGGGGGGCAGCGGCGGACCGCCGCGTTGGCCCTCCGCTTGGTGGAGGGTGACTGCATCCGTCGCACGCGGGGCACGGAGCCGATCCTCCTGTTGGACGATGCGTTCGCGGAGCTCGATGAAGCGCGGCGCGAGCGGGTGGTTGGACTGATGAACAGTGGGCGCTTCGGACAGGTCATCCTCACGGCGCCGAAAGAGAGCGACCTGCCCCTCCAGGGAGACGGACTTCCTCGATGGGGCATCAAAGATGGGCGGATTTGCGCGTGAGCGGGGGCGGGCCGACCCGGGTCGGGGCTTTGCTCGACGACGTGCTGAAGCGGCGGGGTGTCGGGACCCAGATCCGGCGCGTCGGCGCGCTGGATGCGTGGGCGCAAGCGGTAGGCGAGAAGATCGCTGCTGTGACTCACGCCAAGGCGGTCGTCGCGACGACGCTATTCGTGGAGGTGAAGAGCAGTGCTTGGCTCATGGAGCTGGACTTCATGAAGGGGGCTCTGCTGGAGCACGTGAATGAACAGCTGGAAAGAGACGGGGCGATCGAGAGGATCGTTCTTACGTTGATGGAGGGGGACGGGTAAGGACTCCCGTGCCGAAGGCGGGCACCCCCCGACACCCACAACCGAGCGAGCGGTAGATGGCGGAAGACGAGAAGAAACAGAACGGCGACTACACGGCCGAGCAGATCACTGTCCTCAAGGGACTCGAGGCAGTACGAAAGCGCCCGGGCATGTACATCGGATCCACTTCGGCCCGGGGGCTGCACCACCTGGTTTACGAGGTGGTGGACAACTCCATCGACGAGGCCATGGCAGGCTTCTGCTCAGAGATCAGCGTCACGATCCGGAAGGACGGGTCGGTCCATGTGACCGATGATGGACGTGGTATTCCGGTGGACATCCACCCCGAGGAGGGAGTGCCGGGGGTGGAGCTCGCCATGACCATCCTCCATGCCGGTGGAAAGTTCGACAAGGACAGCTACAAGGTGTCCGGCGGCTTGCACGGAGTGGGCGTCAGCGTTGTGAACGCTCTGTCGGAGTGGCTCGAGGTCGAAGTCGTCCGCGACGGACAGCGGTATCATCAGCGATATGCCCGTGGGATCAAGGAGAAGGAGCTCGAGACCGTCGGAAAGGCGAAGGGGAGCGGCACCTACGTCACCTTCAAGCCGGACCCGGAGATCTTCACCGAGCTCGAATACAACTTCGACACTCTGAACAACCGTCTGCGCGAGATGGCGTTCCTGAACAAGGGCCTCTCGATCACGATCACCGATGATCGCGACGGAACCGTAGAGAAGCATCAGTACGAAGGCGGCTTGGCGTCGTTCGTCGAACACGTGCGGGGCTCAAGGCATCCTCTTCATGAGAACGTGTTCTACTTCGAGGCCAGCCGCGAGGAGGCGGACATCGAGCTCGCGTTTCAGTATGACGATGGCTTCAGCGAGCACACGCATACGTTCGTCAACAACATCAACACCCATGAAGGCGGGGCGCACCTCACGGGGCTCAAGGCGGCGCTGACTCGCACCATCAACGACTACGCCCGGCGTAGCAACCTGTTCAAGAAGGCCGACGAGAGCCTTTCGGGAGATGACGTCCGGGAGGGGCTGACCTGCATCCTCAGCGTCAAGGTCATGGAGCCCCAGTTCGAGGGACAGACCAAGACCAAGCTGGGCAATAGTGAGGTCCGAGGGGCTGTCGAGGCGGCTATCAACGAGCACCTCGGCATCTTCCTGGACGAGAATCCCAAAGCCGCCAAGGCAATCATCGAGAAGTCGTTGTCGGCGGCCAGGGCCCGGGAGGCGGCCAGGAAAGCCCGAGACCTGGCTCGCAAGAAGAGTGCGCTGGAGAGCGGCGTGCTGCCGGGCAAACTGGCCGACTGCTCCATCTCGGACCCGAGCCTCTGCGAGATCTACCTGGTCGAGGGTGACAGCGCCGGGGGTAGCGCCAAGCAGGGCCGAGATCGTTCGTTCCAGGCCATCCTTCCCCTCAAGGGAAAGATCCTCAACGTGGAGCGGGCCCGGATCGACAAGATTCTCTCGAACGAAGAGATCCGCGCCATGATCACCGCGATCGGGGCGGGGATCCGGGAGGACTTCGATCTGGAGAAGGCTCGCTACCACAAGATCATCATCATGACCGATGCCGACGTGGACGGAGCCCACATCCGAACATTGCTGCTCACCTTCTTCTTTCGCCAAATGCGGGACCTCATTGAAGTGGGGTACATCTACATCGCCCAGCCGCCTCTCTATCGGATCGCCAAGGGGAAGAAGGAATTCTACGCCTATTCGGAGGAGGAGCGGGAGGAGTACACCAAGCGTCTCTCCAACGGCAAAGAGGAAGGCGACGGCCCGGCCCGTGGTGTCCACATTCAGCGATACAAGGGTCTTGGGGAGATGAACCCCGATCAACTGTGGCGTACCACCATGGACCCGGAGGCCCGGACGATCTATCAGGTCACCGTGGATAGCGCGGCGGAGGCCGACTCGATCTTCAGCCGCCTCATGGGCGACGACGTGGAACCGAGGCGCCAGTTCATCGAGAAGAACGCCAAGTACGTGAAAAATTTGGACGTTTAGAGGGACTGCCAGGGGGGCGGATCAGGGGAGCGGTAGCGGCTCCAGCTGAACGGTGCCGGGGCCGGATACCTGGCTCACGTGGCATTGGCAGTCATCACGGCTGAAAACGAACTCGGCTCGAAAACCGGTGTCTCCGCGCGTTCCCACCACCTCGACACGCGTGCCTTCCTCGGTCACATCGTCGACCGCATTGTCCGTTAGGATGACGTACACGCCAGGTTGTCCGAATCCCATATCGTCGGGCGTGAGGTCCATCCCGTCGGAGACCCGCGTCGCGGAGATCTCGACGTCGCCGGCCGGTTGACCTTGGGCGTCGACCACCGTGACCGTAAAGAAGCGGAACTCCGTCGTACAGGTGCACACTTCGGTGACGGTAGAGCAGGACAGAATCGGTAGGCCGGTCAGCAACGCCCACCCAAGCAACGTGCCAAGGCGCAGCGAGATCCCGATCCGTGAACGGATCTTCGGCCCGTCTGACCATCGTCGGATCATGCGCCAACTACCGCTTGTCGGCGGTGATTGATCCACCCGCAGCTGCCTGGTGACCTTGCCGGCAGATGCGTCATGCCACCCTGTCTAGATAGAGATAGATCTACATTGCAACCAATCTAGGTGGGGGCCTGTCCAAGGAAGCGTTACGAAACCAAACGGGGAAATGTGATGAGCGGAATGCGGATGACGTACGCCACGGCGATGGTGCTACAGGCCTTGGACCAGGGATATCGGTATGGCTTCGACATCGCGGAGGCGACGGGATTGAGGGGCGGCACGGTGTATCCGATCCTCCGGCGGCTCGAAGAGGCCGGGATGGCGCGGTCACAGTGGGAGAAGGTGCACATCTCCCGGGAAGAGGGCCGCCCCCCCCGGAAGTACTACACGGTGGCTCCGGTGGCCGAAGAGCTGATCGCCACTGCCCGAGCCCGCTATCCGCTTCGCGCGACCGCTGCCCTTGCCCACGCCGTGCCGAGGCGAGCATGAGTGGCGAGAGGAAGGTGAACGGGTCGTATCGTCGAAACGGCGTCCTCGGGCTGCTCAGCACGCTCGTGCCGTCTTCGGAGCGTGAGGATTGGCGGCAGGAGTGGGAGGGTGAACTAGGAGCTCTCAGCGTTGGCAACGCAGCTTCCGCATGGGCACGGACCCGCGTCCTGTCCGCCGCCGCCGAGGACGCGATGCGTCTGAGCTTCCGGCGCATCCAGCCGGGGGCTTGGGCTCAAGACGTCCGGTTCGCCCTCCGTACAATCCGCACTCGCCCGGCTTATGCCTGTGCCGCGATGCTAACGTTCGCCCTCGGGATCGGGGCCAACGTGGCCATCTTCACGGTCATCAACGCCTATGTGCTGCGGCCGTTTCCCATCGAGGAGCCGGACAGGATCGTATGGCTCGAGGGCCGCAAGGAGGGACGCCAGGGTGCGGTGTCCGCTCCCGACTTCTTGGACTGGAGGGATCGAGCACGAGCGTTCGAGGATCTCGTTGCCGTGCATCAATGGTCCGCGACCCTAACAGAGATGGATCGTCCCCTGAGGGTCACCCGCGCCCTGGTAACGCCCGGCTTCTTCCGCCTGATCGGTGTCCAGCCCATGCTCGGACGCTCCTTCTCTGAGGACGAAGGGATGGTGGGCAACGAGCGTGTGGCGATTCTCAGTCACGATCTGTGGTTCGGCGTGTATGGTTCCGACCCCGGAGTCATCGGTGAGACCGTGGTGCTGGATGGAGTCCGAAGTACCATCGTCGGTGTGCTTCCACCAGGCTTTCTTTTGCCTCCGTTTACGTCCCAGGTGTGGGCCCCCCTCGCCTTCACACAAGAGACCCTGGAGCATCGGGGCCGTCACAACCTCCGCGTGATCGGACGTCTTTCTGAAGGGGTGGGCCTGCCCACTGCTCAGGCCGAGATGGACGTCATCGGTGAGAGCTTGGCGTCGAGCTATCCGCTGTCGAACGAGGGTTGGGGAGTACAAGTGCGGGGGCTTCACGATGTGGTGGTGGCCTCGAGCTCAGGAAGCCTGTGGGTGCTCTTTGGGGGTGTCGGGTTCGTTCTGCTCATCGCGTGCGTGAACGTCGCCAGCCTCACGGTGGCCCGCGGAGCCGGGAGGCAGCAGGAGCTCGCGGTTCGCGTTGCCCTGGGGGCCTCCAGAGGTCGGCTACTCAGCCAACTGCTGACGGAGAGTCTGCTGCTGGCGTTGGTGGGCGGGGCCTTGGGCGTCGCTGTGGCGTACCTCGCGTTGGGTCCCATCGAGGCCCTGGTACCGGCCTCGCTCGCGAGCGTCGGCGTACTCTCCCTGGACTGGAGGGTCCTCCGCTTTGCTCTGGTGGCCTCGGGCGTCACGGGGCTGGCTTCGGGTGCACTCCCCGGACTTCAGTTGAGCACGGTGGCGGGCTCGGGTGGGGCGGTCGCCGGTCGACTTCGCACGAAGTCCGGGTACGCTCGCGTGCGCGGCGGGCTCGTGGTCGCCGAGTTCGCGTTGGCTATGATTCTCTTGGTAGGTGCGGGACTCTTCCTGCGGAGCTTGTCCAACCTCTACTCCGTGGACCTCGGCCTGGACCCCCAGGGTGTCACGACGTTCGGCCTGACCTTCCCCGACGCCGACTACGTCGAGCCGGCGGAGGTGATTGCCGGACTGAACGGAGTCCTGGCGCAACTCGAGGAGCAGGGCGGTTTCGCTCAGGTCGCCGCCACCTCCCACCTCCCGCTGTCGGGGGCCCGACTCGCGTCGTCGGTACAGTTGGACGGTGACACGGAGCAGATGGGGACCAACTCTCCACACGCTGCCATCAAGGTCATCACTCCCGGCTACTTCGAATTGCTGGGAATCCCGCTCGTCGAAGGTCGGCTCCTGAGCCGGGACGACGACGACGCGGGTGAGCTGGCGGTCGTGATCAACCAGTATGCCGCAGAGCGATACTGGCCGGGAGAGAGCGCCGTCGGAAGGCTGATCGCGTATACGCAAGACGAACGAGAGGAGCCCGTCCAACGGCGCATCGTAGGGGTCATCGGAGACATCCGTTGGGCAGGGCCACAACGTGATCCTACGGAGGAGCTCTACCAGACCCACCTGCAGACGACCGAGGTGTGGAGGTGGTTCGGCCGCGGGATGTCCGTCTTGGTACGTCAAGAGAGGGGAGCCCCTCTCACACTGATCGATGCCCAGACTCTGGTGGCCGACGTCGACCCTGACCTTCCGGTTGTTCGCTTTCGATCCTTGGACAGTGTGTTGGACTCGTCCGTGGCCGCGCCGCGCTTCCAGGGCACCTTGCTGGGACTCTTCGCATGGCTGGCTCTGCTCCTTGCGGCGGTGGGTACATACAGCGTCATGGCCTTCTCCGTCCGCCAGAGGACCCGCGAGATCGGAATTCGGGTCGCCGTCGGTGCCGACCGAGGCGCGGTCATGCAGTCCGTGATGTTCTCCGGCGCGCGTCTCGCGCTCACGGGTACGGCCGTGGGTACCGTGGGAGCCCTGATCCTCAGCCGTTTCGTCTCGTCTCTCCTCTGGGGCGTGGGCGGGACGGATCCACTGACATATGTGGTGGTGGCGGGGCTCCTGGGGGCCGTGACTCTCCTGGCTTGTTTCGTTCCGGCCAGGCGGGCGGCACATGTCGATCCGGTAGTGGCGTTGAGGACGGAGTGAGCGTGGAGCCCGGCGTGTAGCCGGGACGCTTGAGCCCGGGTTGCGAGAGGCGGTACCTTTGAAGTTCGGCCTGCAAATGGCCGGACTCGATTCGTGCTTCACGAATGACCGGGGGATAGCCCGTTGACGGACCCGAAAAGGCTGAACATGCAGGAGCTGGTCTCGTTCCTGGCGGACAACGCCGGGCACTGGATCTCGAACCAGCGTGATCTACACAGAGCTCATTCAGAGCCGCTGCCGGACACCACGATGGCAGCCCTGCGGGGCTTCTTCAGCGACGAGACGCTCGACAGGGCCCGCATCCGTAGGGTGCCCGTGATCGAGAACCCGCCCTTCTACCGGGAGTTCGAGGAGTCGGGGCAGTCGATCCCCCTCGACTTCAGCGTCTGGGCTGCGATCACGTTCGGGGACGTCATTCTCGTGAGCGACGACCAGGTGCCTTGGCCGCCGTCCCACTCGGTGGTCTTCCATGAAATGGTCCACTTGGTCCAGTACGACGAGTTGGGGATCTTCGAGTTTGCGCGTCGCTACGTGACTCCTTTCGTGCAGAATCGTTTCAACTACATGACCATCCCGTTGGAGTCTGATGCCTTTGATCTCCAGGGGAGATTCGAAGGCTGGACGGGCGAGCCGTTCTCGGCAGAGGCTGAGGTGAGAGCCCACATCGCCAAACCTGGTCTGCCGTACGCCGGTCGTCGTAGGAATCGCCAATCGGTTGAGTGAAGGTCTCCCCGGTCTGTCGATGGGCTCCCATGCTGGAGAACTCTCGGACAGAAGCGAACGCGTCTGTGTAATCGGCGCGGGGAGCTCCGGGCTTGCGGCGGCTCGTAACCTCCGGGAGGTCGGCCTCGAGGTCGATGTGCTCGAGGCTTGTGATGATCTGGGAGGGAACTGGAACTACCCTCTTGAGGCGTCCCGAGTCTATCGGTCCACCCACACCATTTCATCCAAGCCGGGCACCGAGTTTCCGGACTATCCCATGCCGGCTTCTTACGTGGATTACCCGCACCACACGGAGATCCTGGCCTATCTGAGAGGTTATGCCGAGCATTTCCGGCTCGGGCCGCTCATCGAATACGGCGCGGAGGTGTCGCGCGTGGAGCCGTCGACGACGACCGGACCCACCGGAGACCCGTGTTGGGACGTGTGGTTGTCGGGTGGAGAGGGACGTCGATACGGCGCGCTGGTCATTGCCAACGGCCACAACCGCGATCCCATAATACCCGAGTATCCGGGAAGCTTCGATGGTGAGGTCATGCACTCGGCCGACTACAAGGTCTCCGAGACTCTCCTGGGCAAGCGGGTCCTGGTCGTGGGTGGGGGGAATTCCGGCTGCGACATCGTGGTAGAGGCGGCGCACAAGGCTGCTTTGGCGTTCCACAGTACTCGCAAGGGGTACCACTACGTTCCCAAGTACCTCTGGGGCCAACCTTCGGATCAGGTGGCCAGCTTCATGCACGCGCTGCGCATTCCGATGGGAGTCCAGAGGATCGTCGCCAATATCTCGTTGCGGCTCTTCATGGGGCGCCACGAAGATCTCGGCCTTCCCAAGCCGGACCATCGGCTTTTCGAGTCACACCCGATCGTCAACACACTCCTGCCCTATTTCGTGCAACACGGGGCCATTACGCCGAAGCCGGACATCGTGCGCTTGGACGGGGAGCACGTGCACTTTTCCGACGGGACCTCGGAGGCCATCGATCTTCTCATATGGGCTACCGGGTACCTCATCACGTTTCCCTTCATGGACGAGCGCCACCTCAACTGGAGGGACGGACGCCCGATTCTCTACAAGCATGTCTTCCACCCGGAGAGCGACAACCTTTTCGTGGTCGGTTTGATCCAACCTGACAGCGGGCAGTTCGGGATCGTCCACTGGCAGTGTCGGGCGATGGCTCTCTATCTGGCCTCGGGATGGGGCGGTGGGAGGTTGAACCCCTGGCTCAAGCAGAGAAAGCGTTCACCTGAGGAAGACCTGAGCGGTGGTGTGCGTTATCACGAGACGTACCGTCACCACCTCGAGGTGGAACACGCGAGCTACACTCGCGGACTCAAGAGGCTGGTTCGTCGACTGAGTTGACCGAGAAGGACCAGCGGACCCGGCTACGCGGACGATATCTGAAACAGTTGTTCCGGGGCATCCGTAGTAAGTTGCAGGGTGGTGATTGATAGTGTGGTGGATCATAGATGAGTGATGACGGGAGGACCCGGATGTACACGCGCAGTATCGGGGGGCGGTTCCGCGGCGTGGGACCAGCCCTCCTTTTGGTCTTGTCCGCCTTCGTCTTGGCCCTGCCTGGACCAGCGAGCGCGCAGTCGGTGCCGGGTACGCAGGCATCGGAGTCCGAACTCTTCACGTCCCACGAAGTGATCGACCTTTCGCTGGAAGCCAACTTCGTCAAGCTCAAGGCAGATCGGGGCCTGGACACCGAGTACCGCCCCGCGATCATGACCGTTACGGCCGACGACGGTACTCCACGCACGATCGACATCAAGTTGAAGACGCGCGGTCACTTCAGGCTCGAGACCTGCCGTTTCCCTCCCCTCAAAGTCAATCTTCCCAAGACGTCGCTGGGTGGGACCGTGTTCGACGGAGAGGACAAGATCAAGCTGGTCAGTCATTGTCGCGACCGTGACAGCGACGAGCAAAACGTCCTCGAGGAATACCTGGCCTACCGGACGTTCAACGTGCTAACGGACAACAGCTTCCGGGTGCGCCTGGCTCGAATCACGTATGTGGACTCACGGGGCAAGGACGCTCCCGTCATCCGGTACGCGTTCTTCATCGAGGAGAAGGAGGCTGTCGCCCAGAGGTTGGGCGGCATGATGCTCGACGTACCCCAGGTCCATCCGACCAACCTGAGTGCCGAGGCCTCGACTCGTATGGCGCTGTTCCAGTACATGGTGGGGAATACTGACTGGGACATGGTCTACTTTCACAACGTCAAACTGCTTCGGACCAGCGACGGCGCCCACCTTCCGGTGCCGTACGACTTCGACTTCACCGGCCTCGTAGCCGCGTCGTATGCCACGCCCGACGAGCGGCTCGGTCTTCGGACCATCAAGGACCGCATGTATCGCGGTTTCTGCCGTCCCGAAGTGGACTTCTCCGCCATGTACTCCGAGTTCAACGGGCACCGCCCGGAGATCGAGGAGATCTATGGGGCTTTGGAGGGGCTCGAGGAGGCCGAGAGAAAGAGGGCCCTCGAGTATGTGGACGGTTTCTACGATATCATCTCTTCGGAGAGGCGTTCCAAACTGCACATCGAAGAGGCTTGCCGGAGGGTCTAGGCCGGAGAGGTCATCCCGCCCACAGCGGTCCGGCCAGCCTGAGGTCGTAGACCGCCACCAACCCCAGCACTCCTATCACCACCAGGTAGTAGAGCGTGGGGAGGATGGTCTTCCTCAGTGTCGACCCCTCCCTTCCCAACAACCCCACCGTCGCCGAAGCGGCGACCACGTTGTGGATGGCGATCATGTTGCCGGCTGCGGCTCCCACGGCCTGTAACGCCACGACCATGGCACTGGAGATGGCGAGGCTGGTGGCCACTCCGTGCTGAAACGCGGCGAACATGAGATTGCTCACGGTATTGGACCCGGCGATGAAGGCTCCCAGGGCACCGGTGACTCCCGCGAACAGCGGCCAAATGCCCCCCACGTTGTCTGCCACCCATCCGGCCATCGTCAGGGGCATGGACGCCAGGCCCGCCCCGTTGATTCCCGAGTTGATGTAGACGCGTACCATGGGGACCGTAAACACCAGGACGAAACCGGCACCGAGCAATACTCGACTCGAGTCGACCAGGGCGGTCTTGAGGGCCGCGGCGCTCATTCGGTGGAGAAGCGCCGTGATCCCCACCACTACGATGAGGATCGTGCCCGGCAGGTAGAGAGGCGTCGTCGTCGCGCTCACCGATGTGCCGAAGATCTCGGGCCACTGGATGCTCACGCTCCGGAGCGCGGTCCCGAGAGGCAGCCAAGGAAGCCGGCTGAGTACCAGTAGAACGGCCAGGAGCAGGTACGGGAGCCACGCCTTGGTCGCCGACATCTCCGGGTGCTCGCCTTCCGTCTCGGAAGCCACCTCGATGCCGCTCACCCACCCGGCGGGCCATGTGCTCCGTTGGGGGAATTCCCAGGAGTCGGAGGGCAGGAGGAAACCCTTCCGGGCCGCGAAGGACACGATGGCCAACCCTACCAGGGCACCCAGCAGAGATGGGAATTCGGGTCCCAAGAGCCAAGCGGTGAGTACGTACGGCACGGTAAAGGCGAGGCCTCCGAAGAGGGCGAAGGGCACGATCGAAAGGCCTTCGGTCCAGGATTTCTTCTCGCCGAAGAAGCGGGTCATCATCATGACCATGAGGGTGGGCATGAGGGTCCCGGTGATTCCATGGAGGAGGGCGGCGCGGACCGTCACGGCACGGATGTAGTCGTCCAGGCTGACCCCCCACTCAGCAAGGGCGGCGGCGAATTCGGGGCTGGCCACACCGCCCTGCACGCCGACGAGGATCGGCGTGCCGACGGCTCCGAACGTCACAGGCATGAGGGTGCTCTGGAGCATCATGCCGATCATCACCGCGCCCGCCGCGGGGAAGCCCATGGCCACCATGAGTGGCGCGGCCACGGCGGCCGGGGTGCCGAAGCCTGCTGCACCTTCAATGAAGGATCCGAAGAGCCAGGCGATGATCACCACCTGCACGCGCCGGTCATCGCTGATTCCGTGGAAGGTTCGCCGGATGGCGGCCACCCCACCCGAACGCTCGAGGGTGTTCAGGAGCAGGATCGCACCGAAGATGATCAACAGGAGGTCGAACGTGAGGAACAGCCCCTGGACGGTGGAGGCCGCCACGTCTGCCGCCGGCATGTTCCACACACCCAGGGCGATGACCACTGCCGTCACGTACACGAGCGGCATGGCCCACTTGGCGGGAACACGGAAACCGACGAGCAGAACTCCGCCCAGGAGAATCGGTAGGGCGGCCAGGGTGGCCAGGGTAGCAGGGCTCACGTGCTCTCCTTAGAAGATGCCGACCGATGTGAGACGTCGGAGAATGGCCCCCGACCTTTCCTCATCGTGTGTCCTCCGCTCTGGAGCGACTCGACAACATGGAGCGAGCTTCGGGGTCCCGCGAGACGACCGGTTACCTTAGACGGATGCAGGAGTCCACCAGGTCACGAGTGCCCGCCCTCCTCATAGAGGCGCACAAGAGAGGCGTCACTCGTGTGGCTGTGGCCTATATGGTGGCCGCTTTTGCCCTCTATCAGGTGGTCGACCTGCTCAGCGTCCTCTTCCAGCTGCCGCTCCAGATTTTGGATTCGGTGTCGGTCGTGATCGTCCTTGGCCTCCCCCTGGCCCTGATTCTGAGCTGGACTCTCGTCTGGACGTCCGACGGACTCCGGCGGGCGGATACGTTGTCAGGACGGTGGGAGGCCCCACCACGGGTGGCAGCATACGTCAATGCTCTCGTGGTGGGACTGGCCCTCTTCGGTGTGGCGCTCTGGTGGCTCAAGCCCAGGGACGGTGTGGTGGCGAGAGGTGCGGAGGTCGTGGCGATTCTACCCTTTGCCGTCTCGGGCGAGGGAGCGAACCACCTTGCCGAGGGGCTGGCCGATCTGCTGGCGCTCAACCTCGAGGGCGTGGGCCCTATCCGTACAGCCAACAGCCGGATCGTCTTCCGGCGTCATAGGGAGGCGGGCCGGCCCGGGGACGGAGATTTACCGGCCACCCTGGCGTTGGCACGCGGCGTCGGTGCCGGATCTGTCCTGACGGGAAGCGTCGCGGCTCGCGGGACCGACCTCGAGTTGTCGGCCACGCTCCGTCGAACGGACGGCTGGCGGATCGCCGAGGCCCGGGCCGTAGGGCCCGCCAGCGAGGTGTCCGCACTGGTGGACGATCTGTCCGGGACTTTGATCAAAGGTATCTGGCGGTCCCGAGAGCTCGTGTCCGAGTTCGACGTCGGCGCCGTCACTACGAGTAGCTCCCAGGCCTTGAATCACTATTTGCGAGGCGAGGCCCTTTTCCGGCGGGGACAGTGGAGGGCCGCTGCTACCGCCTTCACGCGAGCCGTGCGTGCCGACACTACTTTCGCGCTGGCGTATGCCCGGTTGTCAGACACGTATGGGTGGGCCGACGGCGCGTTCACCGAGAGTGCCAGTCTCAATGCGGAGGCTGCCTATCGGCTTGCCGACAGGCTTCCCGACCGTAGACGTCGCCTCATCGTCGCTCGCTGGCAGGCAGGCCAGGATGTGAGCGACCGCGCCCCGGCGGATTCGATCCGAGCGCTCCTCGATGCCTATCCCGACGACCTGGAGGCTCTCCATCTACTGGCGGAGATCGGCTTCCATCAACGCACGATCTATGGATTGGGGTTCGAGGAGCTGACGGAGCCGGTCGAGCAACTCTTGGCCCTGGACTCGACCATGACCACGGGCCTGATTCACCCCATCGAGGTAGCGCTGCAGTTCGGTGACCAGACGCGGTTCGAGCGCTACTTGGGGATGGCCGAGGCTACGGGCCTCCGACGTGCGCCTGCGTTCCGGCGTGTCGGGACGGCTCTTTGGCATGCTCCCGAGACCCGTGAAGACATTGCTCGCGAGCTCATGGCCGACATCGGTTCGGCCTTTACCTACACCGTGGGTTCGTACAGGGTGGGCGTTGGTAGCCCTGCCGACTTCAGCGGTGGGCTCGACGCGGTGGTCTCCTTGGTACCCGCCGAGCGGAAGACGGCTCTCTGGAGTACTCGGACTCTTCTCTTGACCACCACGGGCCGGATGGCGGCGGCGGCCGACACGGCCCGGCTGGACGTGGTGCCGGCTCGCGTCGTTCGGGCCTACCTCACCGATTATCCTGCGGTGGCAGGATTCATTGACCCGGCCGCTGTGACACGCGGGCTAGAGATCGGGGTTACCGACGACGCCGCGGACTCGGTTCCGCCGTGGGAGACCCGCTTCCTTCAGGCGCTCGCCTATCTGGCCTCGGGAGACGCCGGGCGGGGCGAGGCTGCCTTAGAGGTGCTGCAGCTAGACGATCCCCCGATCGAGTTAGCATCGGCGGCCTTGGGCCTTGTGGATGCCTCTCGGGGTTGGGCCCTGCTCCTCAGGGGAGACACGGCGGCGGGAATCGAGAGGCTGCAGGTCGGACTCGCGCAGGCGGGTCGATGGACTCCTGCGGGTGTTAATACGGCTCCGACCGACGCATTCGGTGCCATGGGAGGCGGGGCTGCGCTCTCCTTCCGGCTGGTGGCGGCGATGGCGTCATGGACCCCTACGGCCGCTCAGGGGCGACGCCTTCTCCACGACGTACTCTGGCCGGACTTCCACTACGAAGTCCTCCGCCACTACGAACTGGGCCGCGCGCTCGAGTGGGCCGGCCGAGGGACGGAGGCACGCGCGTCGTATGATCGATTTCTGAGGCTGCTCGAAGGAGCCGACGAGGGATTGCTGGTGGCAGACGAGATGGCTTGGGCCAAGGAGGCGCTGATCCGGCTGGCCGGCTAGTGCGTCCCCGCACGAGTTGTCGGGAGTCCATCCCAGCGCCTATCTTCGGCGAGTTTCAGAGCCTCACAGCCTTCTCGGAAGGACAGGCATGGGTCGCTGCCTGCCTAGATAAGTGAGTTGCCCGGCGGAGTGAGTGCCACGTATTCTTGCGCCCTACCGGTCCCAGCGACCCCCCGAACCTAAAAGGCCGACCACCATGGAGCACAATCCGGACCTACCCTGGTACCGCCAGCTTCACTGGCAAGTACTCGTCGCGATGGGCCTCGGCGCTCTGACCGGAGCCATCTTCGGCGCGCCGGCGGCCGATCAGCTCGGCTGGATCGGCGACCTCTTCATGAAGCTCCTGCGGATGATCATCGTGCCGCTGGTGCTGACGTCGATCATCTCGGGCGTGGCATCGGTAGGCGGCGGTCGCGCGCTCGGGCGGCTCTTCAGCAAGACACTTGGCTACTACGTCTTGTCGAGCTTCCTGGCGGCGATAGTGGGGCTCATGATGGTCAACCTGATCCGGCCGGGAGTGGGCGCGAACATGGTCGACGTCGCGGCCGCAGAGCTGCCGGACCTGCAGACGCCCGATTCCCCGGTCGACCTACTGCTCGACGTCGTCCCGGAGAACTTCGTCCAGGCGACGGCGGCCGGAGACATGCTGGCGGTCATCTTCTTCTGCATCGTCTTCGGCGCCTCGATCGCGACGCTACCGGGGAAAGCCCGCACGCTCCTCACGGACACCTTCGACGCGCTCTTCCACGCGATGATGGTGCTCACGTCGGGCATCATAAAGTTCCTCCCCATCGGCGTCTTCGCGCTCATCGCGCGGATGGTGGGAACCACCGGCTTCGACGCGTTCCGGCCGCTCGCGCTCTACGCGGTGACGATCTTCTCCGGCGTCTCGATCCATTTCTTCGTCACGCTCCCACTGCTCCTCATCTTCCTCGGACGGATCAAGCCGCGGATCCATGTCGCGAATATGCGAGAGCCGCTCCTGATCGCGTTCTCGACCAGCTCGTCGGGCGCCACGCTTCCCGTAACGATGAGGGCCGTCGAGGAGAAAGTCGGCGTCTCGAACAAGATCACCTCGTTCGTGCTCCCGATGGGAGCGACCGTCAACATGGACGGCACCGCAGTCTTCGAGTGCGCCGGGGCGCTCTTCATCGCCCAGGTGCTAGGGTTCGACCTCTCGATCACCACGCAGGCCGTCGTCGTCCTCACCGCGCTGGCCGCATCGATCGGTGCGGCCGCGGTGCCTTCGGCCGGCCTCGTGATCATCTTCATCGTTCTCGGCCAGATCGGCCTGGAGGGGCCGGAGGTGAATGCGATCGTCGGTTCGATGCTCGCGATCGACCGGCCGCTCGACATGTACCGCACGGCGGTCAACGTGTTCGGCGACTCTTGCGGCGCCGCAATTATCGCGCGGTCCGAGGGTGAGAGTAACGTGGATACAGAGATCATATAGGGCGCCCTCATGAGCGAACACCACGAAGCCGGGCTGTCTCGGGCGATCCGTCTGCCCCACGCCACGGCCATGGTGGTGGGGACCATCATTGGGACCGCGATCTTTGTGCAGCCCTCGGAGGTCACCGGCCAGGTTCCGTCTCTCACTGGAGCTGCCCTCGTGTGGTTGGTGGCAGGCGGGCTGACGCTCATCGGGGCGCTGGTCACGGCCGAACTCGCCTCTACCTTTCCGGAGAGTGGGGGGGTCTACGCCTTTCTGCGGGAGTCCTTCGGCGGTTGGCTGGGCTTCCTGTGGGGCTGGGCCATGTTCTGGACCATGCACTCCGGGATCATTGCGGCTATCGGGATGGTCTTCGCGTTCTATGTGGGATTTCTCGTTGAGTTGGGTCCGATTGGGACACGTGCAGTGGCGATCTCGGCCATTCTCGCGATCTCCGCCGTCAACTATTTCGGCGTCAAGCGGGGGAGTGACCTTCAGACGGCGATCACGTTCATCAAGGTCCTTGCCATTGTCCTGATCGTGGCCCTGGGCTTCTCCGTGGGATCTCCGCCCGATGCGGGCGACGTGGGCGCCTCGGCTGTAGTCGGCGCGGCCGGAGCGGCGGCGGGTGGCGGCCTCTTGGGAGGCGGCACCTTCTCCGACTTTCTCCTGGCGCTGGTCGCCGGACTCTTCGCCTTCGGAGGGTGGCACATGGTGACGTACAACGCCGAAGAGACTGTGGACCCGACCAAGACCATCCCCAGAGCGTTGGGTTGGGGGGTGCTCATCGTGACCGTCTGCTACGTCGCACTCAACGCGGTCTATTTCTATGTATTGCCCCTGGAGACGGTGATCGCCTCCGAACGTGTGGCGGCGGACGCTGCCGAGCGCGTCTTCGGATACGTGGGCGGGGTGACCATGACCGGCCTTGTCATGTTCTCCGCCTTCGGAGCGCTGGCCGGCATCGTCCTCTCTGGGCCACGTGTCTACTACGCGATGGCTCGTGACGGGGTGTTGTTCGAATGGGTTGCTGGCCTCCATCCCCGCTATCGCACGCCACATCGGGCTATCGTGCTGCAAGCGGTGTGGGCCTCCGTTCTCGTGGCGACGGGCACGTATCGAGCGCTCTTTACGCGCGTGGTCTACACGGAGTGGATCTTCTTTGGCCTCATGGCGATCGGCCTTTTCGTGCTCCGACGCCGGCCCGGGGTGACTCGGGCGTATTCCGCGTGGGGCTATCCGTGGGCCCCCGCATTGTTTGCCCTGTCCGCCTTCGCGATCGTGGTAAATCAAGTCATCAACGATCCGGTTGAAAGTGCCCTCGGTCTCGGTATGGTCGCCATCGGCTATCCCGTGTACCGTTTCTGGGCCCGGCCCGACCGTCTTCCTCCCGAGACCAAAGCATGATCATCGACTTCCACAATCACTTCTTCCCGCCGGAGTTCCTGGACGCCATCCGTTCGGGGCCGAGCAACTTCAGGATCACCGAGGACAAGGAGGGCAATCCTGTCCTTCACTCCCCCGGGGACTACAATGTCATCGTTCCGGGCCATCGGGACATCGACTTCAGGCGGAACGTCCTCGACGAGGCCGGTGTGGACAGGCAGGTGATCACGTTCACGGCTCCTGGGACGAGCATCGAGGTGCCGGACAGAGCGGCTGAGCTCGCCACGATCATCAACGACGGACTCGCCAATGCCCGGGACAGGCATCCCGATCGTTTCACGCCCCTGGCCCACCTGCCCCTGAACAATCCGAAGGCGGCTGCCGTAGAACTCGACCGAGTGCTCGGGAAACTGGGCTTTCCGGGAGCTATGCTCTTCAGCAATGCTAGCGGTGTGCCACTCGCCGACGAGCGCTTCTGGCCGCTCTACGAGCGGGCGGACGAGGCCGGAGCCGTGATCTACATCCACCCGACCTATCCCCTGGGAGTGGAGGCCATGGAGGATTACATGCTCATGCCTCTGGTCGGCTTTCTCATGGACACGACGCTGGCCACCGCTCATCTGATCTATGCCGGGATTCCCGAGCGCTTTCCTGGCATTCGATGGGCACTTTGTCATACGGGAGGTGCCATTCCTTTCCTGGCCGAGCGCCTGGATCGCGGGTTCGAGGCGTTTCCGCGCTGCAGGGCGAACATCTCCCGACCTCCCACGGACTACCTCCGCCAGTTCTACTTCGACACGGTGAACTTCGACCCGGCCTGCCTGAAGTTGGCGCTGGACTTCGCCGGGCCAGATCACGTGATCGCGGGGAGCGACTACCCGCATATGATCGGGAGCCTCGACAAGATGAAGTCCTCCATCGCGCAGTTGGGACTCTCTGCCGAAGACGAGGCCCGTGTGTGCGGTGGCAACGCGGCGGGGCTGTTGGGGCTGTGAGCCTTGTAAGGACTGGGGGTGAGAGCGTTTCAGTGATTCCCCCAGCGAGTTGGGCCCGACCCACGGCACGCAGGCGCACATTGGCGGTGCTCATCGCGGTGGCGGCTGTCACCCTCTCCGGCTGTGGGGACACATCCGACGCCCTCATGCGAGCCGCGATCATCGACGCCGAGGACGCCAGGGCCACCGGCCCCGAAGGACTCCAGCCCCTCGAGAGGGGACTGGGCTCGGCCGAGGCCGCGATCCAGAGGCTCGCCGTGCGAGCCGTGGGGCGGCTCGAGAAACCGGAGACCATCGGCCTGATCGCACCTCTCCTAGCGTCGTCTGATACGAGCGTCAGGGCGGAGGCTGTCAACGCGCTCGGGCAGGCCGTCCTGGCGTCGGAAGGGGACGTAGTGGCCGACCTGCTCTTCGCCCACCTTGCCAGAGAAGGGGACGCCGGAGTCCGGGGCGTAGTGGCACGGACGCTGGGGAGGCTTCAATACGCGGAGGCCGATCGGGCCCTGGCCTCGGAACAGATGCTGGTGCAGCTCACCAGGGGCACGGAGGCCGACGCACCTTCGGCAACCCTCACGGGGGCCGTCATGGGCCTCGAGTCCCTGTCCCGCCGCCTGGGCCCCGAAGGGCTCTCGGCGGCCACGGTGAGCAGGCTGGAGGACTTGGCCGCCTTCGGCCGCTCGGGTGGATCGGACGATCCGGACAGCGCCGCCCGCATAAGGCGCACGGCCATGCTGGCGCTCTCGTGGTTCGGAAACCCCAGCGTCAGCGCCCTGACCGAAGCCATGGACTACGACGATCCGGACGTGAGACGAATCGCAGTGACCATCATGAGAGGTGAGGCTTCGGTCGACGTCGACATCGATCTCCTGATTAGGGGCCTGGACGACGCATCGCCACGCGTGCGGGCGGAGGCCGTACGGAGCTATGCCGCCCTGGCACCCGGTAACGAGGAATGTCGGCGCCTTCTTGATGCGGCCATCGACGCTGATCTCCACGTCGCGGTGGCGGCTTTGGATCTTCTCGCCCAGAGATGTGCGGATCGCTTCAGCCAGATCGAGTTGCTTGCCGGCATCGCAGCCGGGCTCGACGCGGCCGGTCCGTTGGACTGGCACAGGCCTGCGCACGCGCTCGTTTCCCTCGCCTCGGTATCGCAGGGCCGAGCGGCCGGGCTGCTCGAGGGCTTTGTCCGGCATGCCAACCCATTCGCTCGTGTGTACGCCGCCCGGACGGCTGCGGTTCTGGGGGACGTGGAGGCGCTGGAGGTGCTCGCTACCGACGCGGTCCCCAACGTCCGTACGGCGGCGGTGCAGGGGGTGGCCCGACTTCGTGGGCGCGATGCCGACGACCTGCTGATCGCGCAGCTCGATCAGGACGACGGTTTCCTTCTTCTGACCGTGGCCGGGTTGCTGGAGGGCACGTCGAACGGCAGCGCGGTGAGGGCTCTGATGGACGCCCTCGCCAGGATTTCCGTGGACCGACGACAGACGGCCCGGGATCCCCGGATGGCCCTCCTGAACCGCATCGCGGAGCTTGGCGGTGCGGACGAAGCGGGCGGATTGGAGCCGTACCTCACGGACTACGACCCTTTGCTCGCGGAGCGAGTAGCGGAAATTCTGAGTCGCTGGACGGGCGGGGCTTGGCAGGCCGAACCCAGACCTGTTGCGCGGACACCTGTGCCGTCCCCCGAGGAGATCGATGCGCTCGCCGAGACTCGGGTCGTCCTGGAAATGGAACGGGGTGGAGAGATCGAGATCCGGATGCTGGCCCGCAATGCCCCCACCCACGCCGCGCGCTTCGTGCGACTCGCCCGGTCAGGGGAGCTCGATGGGCTCACATACCATCGTGTGGTCACGAACTTCGTGCTTCAGGGGGGAAGCCCGGCGGCCAACGAGTTCGCCGGTGACGCGGCCTACACGAGGGATGAGCTCGGCCTGATTTCGCACTGGCGTGGGACCGTCGGGACGTCGACCAGGGGTCGCGATACCGGTGATGGCCAGATGTTCATCAATCTCATCGACAATCTCCGTCTCGATCACAACTACACCGTTTTCGGCGAGGTAGTGAGAGGGATGGATACGGCGGATCTGGTCGCCGAAGGTGACGTGATCACGCGTGCAAGGGTGGTGGAGGGGTAGCACATACCACACCGGCCGGGCGTCTTTCGAATGTCGTCAACCGGTCGCGCACACCGGAGGTCCGGGATGTCTGATCGCCGCTTGTTCTCCGTTCCCGCTGTGGTTCCGCTGTCTGTCTTGTTGATTCTCACGGCCTGCTCCGGCCAGGGGCCCACCACGTTCGGCGTCTCCTTCGGCGAGTCCTTGGGCTCCGAGCCAGTCGACGGTCGCGTCATCCTGATCCTGAGCACCAACGAGGGGTCGGAGCCGCGTTTCCAGGTGAACTCGGGACCCATGGCTCCGATGGTGCTTGGCATCGACGTGAATGGCCTGATGCCCGGCAGTGAGGCCGTCATCGATGAAGGCGTGTTCGGTTTCCCGATTGAGAGCCTGTCGGGATTGCCCGCCGGCGAGTACTGGGTGCAAGCGGTGCTACACAAATATGAAACCTTCAACCTGGCCAACGGCAAGACCGTGAAGCTGCCGATGGACCGAGGCGAGGGACAGCATTGGCAACAGGCGCCAGGCAACCTGTACAGCACGCCCCGCCGGATCCAAGTCGATCCTTCCGTGGGGGGCCATGTATCCATCGAGCTCGACCAGGAGATTCCTCTCATCGCGGGGCCGGAGGATACCCAGTACATCAAGCACGTCCGAATTCAGAGCGACCTTCTTACCGAGTTCTGGGGACGGCCAATGCACCTCGGCGCTCACGTACTTCTTCCCGACGGGTTCGACGAGCACCCTGAGGCGCGTTATCCCCTCGTCGTGTTCCACGGCCACTTTCCGGCCGACTTCGGCGGCTTTCGCACCGAGCCGCCCGATCCCGACCTCGAGCCCACGTATAGCGCTCGGTTCGACGTGGACGGCTACAACCGGATTCAGCAGCAAGAGGCGTACGACTTCTACCGCAAGTGGATTGGACCCGACTTTCCTCGGATGCTCATCATCTCGGTGCAGCATGCGAATCCCTACTACGACGACTCCTATGCCGTGAATTCGGCGAACATCGGTCCGTACGGCGATGCGATCACCTATGAGCTGATCCCATACATCGAGGAGCGGTTCCGTGGGATCGGAGAGGGGTGGTCCCGGTTCACCTACGGGGGCTCGACTGGAGGATGGGAGGCGCTGGCCGTGCAGGTCATGTATCCGGACGAGTACAACGGCGCATTTGCCGCGTGCCCTGACCCGATCGATTTCAGGGCCTTTACCCAGGTCAACATCTACGAGGACGAGAACGCCTACTTCATGGAAGGTCCCTTCAAGCGGACCGAGAGGGCCGGACGGCGGGACTGGTTGGGGGTTGTCGATCGCTCCGTCGAGGATGACAACCACGTGGAGCTGGCTCTGGCCACGCGAGGTCGCTCGGGCCAGCAGTGGGATATCTGGCAGGCGGTCTATTCGCCGATGGGGGAAGACGGATATCCTGAGCCGATCTGGGACAAACGCACGGGAGTCATCGACCGTCGGGTGGCCGAGTACTGGAGAGAGAATTACGACCTGCGCTACATCATGGAGCGCGATTGGGCGACGCTGGGTCCCAAGCTCGAAGGGAAGGTCCACATCTACGTGGGCGACATGGACAACTACTACCTGAACAACGCCGTCTACCTGACGGAGGACTTCCTGGAGGGCACCACCGAGCCCTATTACGGCGGTGAGGTGGACTACGGCGACCGGGCGGAGCACTGCTGGAATGGTGACCAACAGAACGGCAATCACATCTCACGGCTGCGCTACAACACCATGTACGTACCGAGGATTCTAGAGCGCTTGCGCGCGGGGTCGCCACCGGGCGCGGATCTGACGAGCTGGCGATACTAGTGCCCCATCCTGGAATACGGGGACGCACACACTAGCGGCCGCCTGAAACGACGTCGGCCGAGGCACCCGTGAGGGCACCCCGGCACCGATTGGACTGCCGGGTGGCATGGCTTCCTCCAGCGATGCCGACCACTTGCGGCGGCTCGGGACGGCGTCAGCGCACCGTAAGTTCTCCATCGAGGAGACGTCCGAGTCCGCGCTGCTCACGCTCGTGCCACGGATGAACCGCTGTAAGTTCTGGAAGCGAGCCCGAAGGCTCTTCCGCTCCCTCCGTGCAGCCATCCTCCAGTTTTTGTGGCCCACAGCTCCCCGGTCGTTTCATACCACGAAACTACACCCGTCTTGTTCAGAGCTTCCCTAGTGCCCCATCCTGGAATACGGGGACGCACACACTAGGGCCGCCTGAAACGACGTCGGCCGAGGCACCCGTGAGGGCACCCCGGCCGATTGGACTGCCGGGTGGCATGGCTTCCTCCAGCGATGCCGACCACTTGCGGCGGCTCGGGACGGCGTCAGCGCACCGTAAGTTCTCCATCGAGGAGACGTCCGAGTCCGCGCTGCTCACGCTCGTGCCACGGATGAACCGCTGTAAGTTCTGGAAGCGAGCCCGAAGGCTCTTCGCTCCCTCCGTGCAGCCATCCTTTTTTGTGGCCCACAGGGCGCGGCAGCACTTTTATCATGGAGTTCCGGTATTGGATTCGCAAGATCTGTACGACCTGGCCGACATCATCATCAACCACGCGCCGGTGGGCCCGCGGGTCGGAGTACACCTGGGAACCTCCCGCGAAGGGCGGCCGATCCAGGGCTTTCGTTTGGGCACCGGCGCTGTCCGAGCGAGTCTGATCGGCGGCTGTCACGCCGATGAGCCTGTCGGGCCTCGCTTCCTGTCCCGGTTGGTGGCGTACCTGCTGTCACTCCCAACCGGCCATGAACTGCTCACGGATCACGGGTGGTGGATCGTGCCTCACATCAACCCCGATGGCGCGGAGAGGAACAGAGGCTGGCACGAAGGTGACGGTCCGGTAACACCTTCAGACGTCTTTGATCCGGTTCGTTATCTGTCTTCAGTAGTCCGCGAGCTACCGGGCGATGACCTGGAGTTCGGCTTTCCCAGATCCCGGGATGACCCCGACGTCCGGCCGGAGAGTCGAGCCGTGCTGGAGTGGTGGAGGAGTGCCGGTGCGGCGTTCCACCTTCACGCCACTCTCCACGGCATCGCGTTGGCCGGAGGCCCGTGGTTCCTGCTGGAGCCGGAATGGTTAGACCGGGTGGAGCACCTGAAACGGTGCTGTGCCGAGGAGGCCCGTCGCCTCGGCTACAGACTTCACGATGTGGAGAGGGAGGGGGAGAAGGGATTCCACCGCGTGGGGCCCGGGTTCTGTACCCGACCCAGCTCGACGGCGATGCGCGACCACTTCCTGGCACTCGGAGACGAGGACACGGCCGCCCGTTTTCGACCGAGTTCCATGGAGGCCATCCGCTCCCTCGGCGGTGATCCCCTGACGCTGGTAAGCGAAATGCCCCTGTTCATTACCCCGGGAGTAGGCGAGACCCTGGGTCCGCCGGACCCCGTTGGTGAAGAATGGAAGGCGCGGCGCGCTCGCTGGCAGCTAGCATTGGGTCGTACGAAGCCGACGGAGGGTCCGCGCGAGGCAGCCATGGGTGAGAGAGAAGGGTCTTCAGTCGCCGCGGTCCGCGCTGAGGTCTCCGACGAGATTCGGGCCAGCGGGCTCACCCCCATGCCCATCCTCGATCAGATGAGACTTCAATGGAGGCTGGTCAGCGCCGGCCTCGAGCAGGTGCGCCTGGAAGCGGAGGCGCGGGGCTGATCCCTCCGGAAGCAGCGTCGACCCCGCTGCTTCACGGAGCTCACTTCAGTCTGTCGCGAACCTCCGGGCGATCTCGTCGAGACGTTCTTGGATGTAGCCGTCAGAGAACCAGCGGCCCCGCACCATCACCCCTGCCCGGTCGGCTACGTTGCCGACATCGTCCAGTGGATTGGAGTTCAGGAGGATCAAGTCGGCCCTCCGGCCCACCGCCACAGTGCCGAACGTGTCGCTCCTCCTGAAGTACTCACCCACGGCTCGTGTGCCCGCGACGAGGATCTCGTACGGTGACATGCCGGCTTCGGCCATGGCCTGCATTTCCCTATGCAAGCTCGTTCAGCCGCAGCACGCGAATCCGGCCGCTGTGGCTCCGGTCCCCACGCGGGTGCTTTCCGCGCCGTACGGGGGCCAGCAGCCCATTCTCCCGCATCAGCCGCAGCACGCGGTTCTTGCCCACACCGATCCCCTTGGCTCTCAGACGGGCCCGGACCTTCCGGTGGCCTTCGCCCAGGAAGTCGCTCTCCTTCAGCACCTGTCGGATCTCCTCCACCAACTCCTCGTCGCTCAGCTTCGTCTTCGGTCCGCGCTTCTTCAGCCCTGCCGGCCCGTCGCTCTCTTCTCGATCTCGGCGTAGACCGTCGAGCGCCCCACCCGCCAACCTCGCAGATCATCGTCAGAGGGTAGAGCCGCCCTGTCCCCGGACTCACCCGCGTCCGCGCTTCAAGAGCTTCTCCAGCTCGTCCCCGTACCCCCTTTTTTCCAGGAGTTCTCTCGCAAGCTCCAGTCGCATCGTCAACTCTCCCAGCTTCGCCCGGGTCCGGGTCAGCTCCCGTTCTCCAGGGTCTCGGCCCCGGCGTCTCAGTCCCTGCTGACCGGTCTCCAGGAACACCCGCCGCCATTCCTCCAGCTCCGGCGGTCGAGCCTGTTGGCTGCCCAACCGCTCGGGTCCGCGGCTGCCGGATTCGCCTGCGCTCGCTGTGCTCCTCCGTCGTGTCTGCCGATCCAGCCTTCCACACCTTGCAACGAGAAGCCCGGCACCGAGAAAATCTGTGGTGAGTCCGTCCCCATCAGGATGCCCACACCGCCTTCGGACAACGCTTTGAGCACCTCGAGCCTGTTGGCTGCCCAAAGGTCCGCGGCTGCCGGATTCGCCTGCGCTCGCTGTGCTCCTCCGTCGTGTCTGCCGATCCAGCCTTCCACACCTTCGACGACCCGCGGGATGTTCCGCTTGGGCCAAAGGGGGTATTCCCTTAAGTCCACCGACCCCAAGATATAGTGGTTACCGGGGCTCTGCGGGCCGTTTCCCACGTCCGGTGCCGAGGTAAAGGGCCGAAGCTGGCGTGGGAGCACACTGAACAGCCTGCTCAAGCAAGCGGTAGAACAACAGGCCGCGAGCCCGGGATGTGCGTCGGTTGAAGCGAAAGGTGAACTCGTCCAGATAGTAGGGGAGGTGTTCGCGGGCGATCCCTCCTTGGAGGGTTCCGAGGACCCAGCGCTTGAGGAGAGACGCCACCCGATGTACGGCCGACATGAGCACGTGAGCGGGATCGCCGGAGGTCGAGAGGTTCGTGACCGTGTGGCGAAAGCCCAGTTTGGCGAGTCCCTGATAGCTTGGCCATCCGTCGGTATGCACCGTGCTTGCCGGTGCGATGCTATCCTTGACGAAGCCTCGCAGAACCGGAGCGGAGAGGTCGGGCACCCAACGCAGCCGTATTCTCCCGATCTTGCGTCCGTCGACCTCGGCGGCGATCGCGACGATGGCCTTCTTGATCGTCTCGCGGCCCCGCACTCCAGCCTCCACGCCCCCGACATAGCTCTCGTCCACTTGCACAACGCCGCTCAGCTGGTCGCGATCCGGTCGGACCATGGCCCGGCGGAGCTTGTGGAGCCAGACCCACGCTGTCTTGTAGCTTCCCAGTCCGAGCACGCGCTGGAGCCCGAGAGCATTGGCTCCGTATTTCTGGCTCGTGAGCTCCCAGGCAGCGAGAAACCACAGACGCAGGGGCGAGCGCGTGCGGTGGAACACGGTTCCCGCCAGCACCGAGGTCTGCCTTCGACAGTGTGGGCAGACGAGACGCCCCCGCGATGCTCGCCAGACCTCTCCCAACCCGCCACAGCCCACGCACACAAACCCTTCCGGCCAGCGCAGACCCTCCACGTACTCCAGGCATGCCGCATCGTCGGGGAAGAACTCGTCCAGCTCCAGCCGCGTACGGGGATAGTCCACGCCGCCACGGAGCTGAGAAGCCGGAACCGCCATGACCACAACATGTAGTGGGCGGTGGACTTAAGGCAATACCCCATTGGGCCAATACTTCATCTCCGGGTAGGCCGCCATGACTCCGGCGTCGCCACGGCCGATGACGCCCACGTCCCAGAGTACCATGGTGGGCACGACCCAAGCGTCCGCGGCCCTGACCATGGCGACCAGTTCACGGAGCCGGCCCTGGTCGATCGGCTCCTCGAAGGCGTTGAGATGCTCGATGAAGCCGTCCAGGTGGTCGAACGTCTCCTGCCCCATCGCAATGGCATGCTCGAGCCCCACCTCGGCGGGAACGTGACCCCCGAAACGGATGCCCACCTCATGGGCGGTCATGGCCATGGCGTCGTACTCGGCCACGGTGAGTCCGGGGTGAATCTTCAGGAGATCCCGGCCCTGGTCCTTTTGCGTGCGGACTTTCTGGGCGGCCTGCTCAGGCGAAGAAACCGAGTTCCCGTTGAAGCTGGGCCCGGCCATGTAGAGGGTCGGGGCGACGATCTCACCGGCGTTCGCTTTGCGGCGCAGCTCCATGTGACCGTCGAGCCCGAGCATGCCCCGAACCGTTGTGACTCCGTTGGCCACGTAGAGAAACATCACCATCTCCTCCACGTCTCCACCGGGCATATGGCCGTGCATCTCGGCCAGGCCGGGCATGAGGTACTTCCCTGCGCCATCCACCGTCGTGACCCCCACGGGGACTTGCACCTCAGCGGTCGACCCGACGCGGCGTATCCGGCCCTGCTCAACGAGGACGGTCTGATTCCTCAGGACTCGGTCAGAATCCATCGGAACGACGTTCACGTTCGTAAAGGCGACCGGCTCGGGAGCGTTCTGCTCCGTCGCGAGGAATGCCGCGAGGTCAGGTGCTACGGGGGCGCGCGAGCTGGCCAACATCGAACCACTCACGAGAACGGCGCCTAATGCGACAGCGGTCCCAGTCTTCATACAGGAAGCTCCTTACCCATCATCCACAATCCGACGTCCACGAGCGATTGAAACCTCGAAGAGGTGGGGGCGCACGGCAAGTCCTGCAGGGAGCCCAAGGCCCGATCAGAACGGAACGGACACGGCCTCGCAGAGGAACTTCATGAGGGGCGTGGCCGCAGCGAACACCTTGGCGAGCTCCTTCGGCAGCTCCGGGCCTGTGATCGTCTTCTGCGCAATGTTCGCGACCCCGATGAAGTCCTTCCGCTTCAGATCCTCGACTAGAGCGTGATCGGGATCGAACCCTCTCGGGGGACGCTTCAGCCTGTCGCCCTCGAGTTGGTAGCTGTCGTTGAAGCGCTTTCCACTCACGGCCCGCTTCCACGACTTGGGGTCGTCGACCATGGCCTCCCGAATGCCCTTCAGGCTGGGGGAGTCGGGGCGCCACATTCCGGCGCCGGCAAAGCAGCCCCCCACCTCCAGGTGGAGGTAGAAGCCGGGGGCGTGGGCATTCTTCCCGAGCTCGTGTCGAAACTGGATGCCGACGTGCGTCTTATACGGCGTCTTGTCGGGTGAGAAGCGGGTGTCCCTGTAGATACGGAACATGGAGCCGCCAACGGTACGGGGATCTGAGCGAAAGTGTTCGCTGATCTTCTTGAGGTGAGCGCCGAAGTCGGAGATGAACCGGATCGCGGGATCCTTCAGATCATCCTCGTACCGGTGCTTGTTGGCCTGAAACCACTCCCGGTTGTTGTTCGCTTTCAGGTCCTTCAGAAAGGTGAACGTCGCCTGGGTAAAGTACCTCGTCGTCATGCCCCCTCCGTGCCGGGTCTCGTGCTCGCCCCCCGGGGTGCTTGTGATCCTCCGGTGCCGTCCTGTGGCCTGCAGGGATTACGCTCAAAGGTGAGCGCGGATGCTTTCGCTGCAAGTTGGCTCTGTTCGTTCGTCGTCCGCGAAGCAGCGAAGGTTGCTCGCCATCACCGATGGCTCCTAGTCTGGTGCCATGACACTCGAGCTCACAGCGTCGGATCGGGCCCTCCTGGAGGGCGAAGAGGGTGAAGGGGCCCGCATGGCCATGTCCATTCTGGTGCGCGTGGCCGAGGTCCAGGAGGCCGAGCGGCTCATTCCGGTGACCGCCGCGCACATCGACAGTTCGCTCTACATGGGGGACGCGACCCTCGAATACGCCGAACGTCTGGCCGGCTTGGGCGCCAAGGTCGTGGTGCCGGCGACGCTCAACGTGGCCGGGGTCGACCCCCACGGATGGGAGAGCTGGTCGGTGCCCCCCGAGTGGGCGGACAAGGCCCGCCGACAGATGGTCGCGTATCAGAGCATGGGGTGCATTCCGTCTTGGACGTGCGCCCCTTATCAGACCGAGGCTCGACCGGCCTTCGGTGACCAGATCGCCTGGGGAGAGTCCAGCGCCATCGTGTTCGCCAACTCCGTTCTCGGGGCTCGTACCGAGCGTTATCCGGACCTCCTGGACATCTGTGCGGCGATCACCGGCCGTGTCCCCGAGGTGGGGCTTCATCTGACGGAGAACCGCGCAGGGCAGGTACTCTTCCGTTTTCACGACCTCCAGACCAACCTGCTGGCCGCCGATGAGCTCTACCCGGTTCTCGGACACCTGGTGGGTAAAGTGGCAGGCGATCGCGTCGCCGTGCTGGATGGGTTGGACGTGACCCCTTCGGAGGACCAGCTCAAGGCCCTCGGTGCCGCCAGTGCGTCGTCGGGGGCGGTGGCCCTCTTCCATTGGGTGGGCGTTACGCCCGAGGCGTCCACGCTCGATGAAGCTCTTCAGGAGAGGGATGCCGAAGAGACGCTGGACGTCGGGATGGGAGAGCTGCGCGCCGCCCGCGATCAGCTTTCCACCTCCGAGGGAGAACGCCTCGACATGGTCGTCCTGGGGTCTCCCCACTTCTCCTTGGAGGAGTTCAAGACGCTTGCTCCGCTGCTGAAGGGACATGTAAGGCACCCTGACGTGCGCTTCCTGGTGACGACGGGACGAGGAGTGAAGTTGATCGCGCAGGAAGCCGGACTCCTGGACGTTCTACGCGAATTCGGTGGGGATGTGACGGTCGATACGTGCATCCTGACCACCCCGATGCTGCCTTCGGAAATCGAGATCCTCATGACCAACTCGGCGAAGTATGCCTACTACACACCGGGGCTGCTGGGCCGGGCGATGGCTTTCGGCTCCACGCCGGACTGCGTGGAGTCTGCCGTCCAGGGCAAGGTCATTCGCGACCACAGCCTCTGGGGCGCCTGACGGCAGTACGATCCTCCGGGCGGCGTTTCAGCCACCCCTTGACTGATGATGTATCTGTTTTAAAATGATACATCAGATATCGATGGGTACGAGAAGCTGACAACGTCTCCTGTGAGGAATCATGGAAACGGGCGCATTGCTCCCCGGAACGCTGGACCTGCTCATTCTCCGGTCCCTGGAGAAGGGGTCGAGGCACGGTTACGCCGTGGCTTCGTGGATCAAAAAGACTAGCCAGGGACTCCTCGAGGTCGGCGAGGGGGCGCTCTATCCCGCGCTTCATCGCATGCGCCTGAAGGGTTGGGTTGAGACCGAGTGGGGCCTTACCGAGACCAAGCGTCGAGCCAAGTTCTACCACCTCACCAAGGCTGGGCGCGAGCAACTCAGCTCGGAGGTCTCTCGCTGGAGCCAGTATTCCGAAGGTGTCTCCATGATCCTCGATGGTCGCTGAAGTGAAGATCTCGGGAACCGGGTCCGTGTCGGAGGGCTGACGCAGTGCTTTCGAGTTTGAAGGGGCTGTTCGGTGGCGCGCGTCGTCGCCGTGCCGTCGAGCGCGAGGTCAGAGAGGAGATCCTCTTTCACTTGGAAATGCTGGCGGATGACTACAAGAGCCAGGGGTTGGAGGCGGAGCAGGCTTGGCGGGCGGCGGTCAGGGACTTTGGCGAACGTGATTCCGTGGAAGTCGAGTGTCGTCGCTTGACGACGAAACATGAACGGAAAGAATTCAGGGAGGTCGTGATGGGTGGATGGGCGCAGGATCTCAGGCAGGTGCTCAGGTCCCTCCGGAAGGCGCCGGGCTTCACGGCTGTGACCGTGCTGACTCTGGCCCTCGGTATCGGTGCCAACACGGCCATCTTCAGCGTGGTGAACGGTGTGTTTCTTCGACCGTTGCCCTACGGTGCTCCCGAGGAGCTCGTACTCGTGACCCATGCCTTTCCCGACGCGGGCATTCAGGGTGTGGCCCTCTCGGGCCCGGACTTTGTCGCCTATCGGGAGGCAGCCGATCTCTTCCAAGGGGTGGTCGCGACCTTTGCCGTGGACACCAACATCACCGGTGACGGAGACGCCGAGGGTGCTGTCATCTCCTGGGTGACGCCGAACTTCTTCGACCTCCTGGGTGTGCAGCCCACGCTGGGACGCGGCTTCACCGAGGACGACGTGGTGTCCATTGACCCGAGCATCTTCAGTGATCCCAACGCCACCCCACCTTCATTGGCGGGGGTCCTGTCGAACGGCGTCTGGCAGCGCCGGTATGGTGGCGACCCCTCCGTGGTGGGACGCACGCTGCGCATCAACGGGCAGACCGTCACGGTCATCGGTGTGGCCCCGCCGTGGTTCAAGATGCATCTGCCCGCGGACGTGGCTATGCCGACGGACATCGACGTCTGGACGCTGTGGCCCTTCGAACTCGCGGACATGCAGCCGGGTCCGGCAGGCTTCGTAACGGTCATCGGCCGGCTCGCGGAGGGGGTGACCGTCGAACAGTCCCAGGCGCAGATGTCTTCCATCCTCTCCAGCATCACGGAGGGGTCCCAGCCCCACGCTCAACGCAACACGAGGGTGGACGTGACCCCGCTACAGAGACAAGCCGTGGCTCACGTGCGCCCGGTGTTGATCGTGCTCTTCGGGACGGTGGGATTCGTCTTGCTCATTGCCTGCGCCAATGTCGCGAACCTGCTTATGGTTCGTGCGTCGTCGCGGGAGAAGGAGATGGCGGTCCGTGCCGCCCTCGGTAGCGGGCGGGTTCGCGGCTCTCCTCTTCGGCATGGCCCCGTTCCTTCAATCGTCACGCGTCAATCCGGCCGGGATCCTTCAAGAGCGGATCTCCACGGGGAGCCGGAAGAGGAATCGTGCTCGGGCCACGCTCACGGTGCTTCAAGTCGCCGTTTCCGTAGTGCTCCTGGTGGGGGCGGGGCTGCTGCTCCGGAGCTTTACAGGATTGGCGTCTGTCGATCCGGGCTTCGACGACGAAGCCGTTCTTTCCTTCCGCTTTGCCCTTCCGGTTTTCGAGTTCCGGAACAGCGAGGTGATGCGTGACTTCTACCTCGAGTTGTCTCAGAAACTGGAGCAGATGCCCGGGGTGCAGTCGGCCGGGGCCGTCATGCCTTTGCCCCTCACCGATCAGGCGGAGGGCCAGATCGGCGGCTTCACCCGCAGCCGTGACGATGCGGACGACTACGAGCGCCATGAGGCGGACTACCGGACCGTGATACCAGGGTATTTTGAGACCTTGAGCATACCGCTCCTGGCAGGGCGAGTGTTCGACGACCTGGATGAAGAGAACGCCGATGAGACTCCGGTCATTGTGATCGACCGGATCATGGCGGAGCAGGCGTTCGCGGGGGAGGATCCGGTAGGACAGGAACTCACCATCTGGGCGCCGACCGGGGGATTCCAGACGGCCGACGGGATCCGACCGGCCCGTATCATCGGTGTGGTCGAAGCCGTGCGTTCGACAGACCTGGCCAGCCTCGGCCGTCCCGCCATCTACTGTCCGCTCCATTACAGCCCGGCGTATCGGCTCGACTACGTGGTCAAGAGCTCTGCTCCGTCGGCTGTTTTGACGACGCAGATTCGACAGGCTGTTCGAGAGGCCGGGCCAACCGTCCCCATCCTGGACATGCGTCCCCTGTCGGACTACAGTCGCGATGCCCTGGCACCGACCCGGTTCGCCATGACCCTCCTGAGCGTGTTCGCGGTGGTGGCACTCCTCCTGGCTTGCATCGGCTTGTATGGGGTTCTGTCGTATGGCGTGCGTGAGCGGGTCCACGAGGTGGGCGTTCGCATGGCGTTGGGGGCCGGGGCGGACATCGTACTGCGGATGGTCATCGGTCAGGGACTCCGGCTTGTGCTCATCGGTGTTGCACTCGGACTCGTGGGAGCCTTTTTCCTCAGCAACGTCATGACCGGCCTGATCTTCGGGGTCTCGGCCACGGACCCCGCCACATACCTCGGGATCACGGCCGTTCTGGTAGCGGTGGCCGTCGTGGCGTGTTATGTCCCGGCAGCGCGGGCTGCGAGAGTCCAGCCGGCGGTGGCGCTCAGATCGGAATGATCCTCGAGTGAGTCGGGGAGGAGAGGCGAGGGGCGGGCCCCGGGGCCGCATGAGGGAGCCGGCGGGCCCGTGACCATAGGACGGAGCAGAGACGGACGATGATATCGGGTGATGAAATAGTGCTGACGGGCCGCGCCCTGTTACCGGGCGACGCCAGTGGGAGCCTTCTGGTATCCGATGAGCCTCTAAGTTTCTGGGGCGGTTACGACGCTGACACCGGAGAGATTATCGATCGCCGCCATCCCCTCTCGGGGGAGAACGCATCAGGCCGGATTCTCGCCATTCCGGGAACTCGAGGTTCGAGTACCACGACGGCCGTCCTGCTGGAGGCCATCCGGCGGGGAACCGCGCCCGCTGCTCTCCTGACGGCGGGGACCGATTCGTTTCTGGCCCTGACGGCTATCGTGGCCGACGAGATGTATGGTCGGGCCCCCCCAATCATCGCCCTCACGGATGCGGACTTCAACAGACTGATCGACGGCCGGCCCGCTCGCGTGAGATCCGATGGAACGGTAGTCATGGAGTAGGACCCGCGCTGGTCCGTTCCAGCGTATGGATGAGGTCCCCAAAGGGCGAGTTGTCACCGTTAGCCGAATTGCCCGCGACGTGGAGGGCCACGGCGTCTCCGGATCGAGGCGACGTCCACTCGACCACCCACTCTCCACGTTCTGCAGCGACCGGCTCGGCGCCTATCGCGGTGTGGACCGCGTATTGCACCGCGGTCAGTGTGTCCGAACCGACCACCACCCGACTGTCGATGGCGCTCAGATACCCCGCCTGCAAGCCTCTCTGTGGACCTTCAGCAAACCGAATCGAAGCCTGGAAGCCGTTGCTCCCTTGCCCTGATCCGGTGACGGAAACCGTGATGCGGTATACGGTTACCGACGTGTATTGCTCGGGAAGCCCATCGATCGCGAGGGTGGCGTCCGGGTCGTTGAGGGCGGCGTCGGTGTGGCAGGCCCGGCAAGTGGGCTCGCCGAATCCGCCCGTGTGGCCGAGCGGAGGGTTGCTCGCATAAGGGGACGAAGACAGAGTGGGTTCAGGAGCAGGCCACACCGAGAAGGCAGCCCCCATCAGGGCCGGTAACGCCAAGAGGGCGGCCCCCTTAAGGACCGCCCTCGACCGGAAGCGCGGCAGCTGCTTTGCCATGCGGACTGACTATTGGTCGGTGGTCGTGCGCGGCCTCAGCGGAGGGAGCTTGGCCTGCCCAATAGTGTTCGCATCGGATCCGAACCAGATCGAGTTGGTGCTCTCTTCATAAAACATGTGACGAACCGAGCCCCCGCCGCTTCCGATGTCGGTGACCGAGAAAAACTCTTCGGTCGACGGATCGAAGCCGACGAACTTGTTGGGGTACACTCCGGTCTCGACGAACCAAATCCGGTCCGCCCCATCGATCGCCATCGCGTAGGGCCTCGACCGTTCGCCCGACGGGTTGTCCCACTCTTCGATGGCCCCGGTCTTCGGGTCTAGCCGACCCAGCCGACCCAGGCTGTGGTCCACATACCAGATCATATCGTCGGAGTCGACCACGAGGCGGCGCGGTCTCGTGCGCTCGTCGGGGAGGTCGAAGGAGGTGAGCTCCATCGTCTCCGGATCTACGGTCGCGATCTTGTTGGTGTTGAACAGCGCGATCCAAGGGTGGTTCTGCGAGTCCATGTGAATCCCGTAGGGTCGGCTGGAGGTGCCCCTTCCACTGATGACCTCGGGGGCCTTCACCAGACTCACGTCACCGGTGCCGGAGACGAAGCGTCCGACGAAGTTCCCGCCCTGAACGGTGAACCAGAGGTCGTCGCCCTCACCGAAGACCAGCGTATGGGGATCACGAGCCGCCAGCTCCGGCATCCTGAACCTCTCGATGTCACCGGTCGTCGGGTCGAGCTTGCCGATGTTCCCCACCAGGTTGCCCGTGTAGTAGACCGTACCGTCATCGTCTACGACAAGGTTGTGAGGGCCGGTCCCGTCACTCAGGGGAAACTGCTTGAACTCCCCGGTTGTCCGGTCCAGCCATGCGGCGTAATGGGTACGCTGGCCGACGAACCAGATCTTGCCGTCCGGGGCTACGTACGGATCGCGTGGCCGACTCTCCTCCCAAGGCACCTTCCATTCGGCGATTTCGATCTCCTGGGCTTGCTGGGCCGTCAGGGCACCGCCCGAGAGCCCCAGCGCCAGGGCTGTGAGTGGCATCAGATTCACGAGCCGCATCGTCCCCTCCTTGCTAAAGATTCCCCATCTGACTCGATACGTCTCGGCCGACGCTCGGTGACTTTCGCTAGTGAATCAAGCGTCGAACGGTTCCGTATGCCAGAGTCCACCTGCTGATCCGGCCACCTCCTCGAACGCGATGGCGGATATGGCGTCGAGCTGCTGACCTATCTGTTCCCCAAGTAGCTTGCGGATGAACTTCGTCGGGTGATCTAGATCCCATTCCACGAGGGGCTCGGGGCCATCTTCCAGTACCTGGAGAATGCGGAGCACCAAGTACGTGTCATCCAGAAGTCCGGCCAATCCCAGAGTCATCTCGGGGAGGATGTCTACGGGGTGTAGAAAGTAACGTGCCGCCCGGTCCAGCAGGGGCTGAACGACCGGAGTCATGCCGCGGTCTGCAGCTTCCTGAGCGGCCGTAGCGAATAAAAGGGGGACGGTCTCGATGATCTCGAGCGCGACCTCAGCGGCGTCGAGGACCTCCTCCTCCGAGGCCTCGGGCATCCTGTCGCGAATATACCGCTCGAGTACTCCCGTGCCTCGCGCTTTGGCGCTGTCGATGACAGCCTGGATCTCATCCAGCTTCACGGGTCACTCCTCAGGACTCGTTACGGCAATTCGAGCTGCCGGAAAAATAAGCGCGACGAATGTCGCGGTTGTCATTCACGGAGCCAACCACGTGAGCGCCGCGTGTGACCCAGGATCACGAGGTGGGAGGTACGGCCTTTTGACTGCGTCGCCAATCCTCGGAGCGCACCAAGGTTTTCCAGACGGCCGTGGGTATGGCGGCGAAGGGGAATGCGATGACGGCGATCGCGAGGTCGGGGTGGAGCCGGAGCAGCGCCATGATCGACATCTTTTCCACGCCCAGGATGATCAGCAGTGGAAGTGCCGCGGCGAACGCAAGCTCCAGAGCCAGGCGACTGAGGATGGGTGGGGTGTGAGCGATGGCCGTGGGTCGTCCACTCGCCCTCCAACGGTGAAGCCAGCGCAACGGCAGCAGGATGATCCCGACGACGACCAGGATCAACAGCATCAGGTGCAGGATACGCTCCCAAAGAAAGTAGGCTTGCCCGGCACGCCCCAGAGCCCGGTCCGCAACGCCGCGTAGGAGCACGCTAGCCGCGTCGGGCCCGGGACCCCCCGCGCGGCTTGCGAGAACGACGATACCCAGACCTTGCTCCGGAAGGACCGCGATCAAGGCGTGGAATCCTGGGCTCAGCCCCTCCTGGTACCTCGCTCGCACATCCTCGCCCCAGAGGGGCTCCCAACCGTAGGCGAGTGCCGGGTCTGTGCCGGTCGCCTGATTCACTGCTGTCGGCAGAAGCGCCTCGACTCCCGAGACCGACAGCGATGGCGCATCGTCGCGAGTCCCATGGGCGAGAAGCACAGACAAGAACCGGCCCAGGTCTGCGGCGCTGGCGGCCACGCGGGCGGCGGGGACCACGGCGTCCGCGTATGCGTGGCCGTCTGTCGCCATGGGCCATCCGAACATGTAGCGATGGCCCGTTACGACTCCCTCGTTCCGGGCGGTCTCGCCGTCCGCACTGACGGATCGCATCCCGATCGGCTCGAAGACCCGCTCCGCCATGTGCTCGGAATACGGTTGCCCCGATACGGCCTCCAAGACTCTGCCCAGGACCAGGTAGTCCAGGCTCGCAGCCTCGTGCTTCGCGCCCGGCTCGCGGACGAAATCGATATGGTCGAGCCGCCCTTGGACTTGCACTCGGCGGTTGTAGAAACCGATTCGGGGAAGTCCGCTACGGTGGGCCAGCAGGTGACGGATCGTCAGGCGCCCGGTGCGGGCGGCATCCTTGAAGGCCAGTCGCGGAAGGTATCGGACGACCGGTGCGTCCAGATCGATCAATTCGTCATCCACGAGCCGCATGACCGCGAACGCCGTGAGCGTCTCCGAGACCGAACCCAGGTAGAAGCGATCGGGGGAGGCGGCCACCCCTTCGGTACTGGGGCCGCGGGGTGTGAAGCGTCCTTCGTACAAGGGGCCCTCCGGTCCCACTACAACCACTGCCACGTCCGGGAGCTGCCCTACTCTGGCCACCGAAGCGACGTACTCCGACAGAGCAGCCGTGTCGAGAGCGGGTGGTCCCTGCCCCTCCAGGGGAGGAGCCCACAAGACTCCCACCAAGACGCATGGGAGGATCCTCACTTATGCACCTCCGGGGCCGTCAGCGGCCTCCTCGTGTCGGGATCTCCACGACATCCCCGGGATCGGCCCGTACATTCGCATCGTCGAGACTGCGGTTGAGAGCGGGCATGCGCTCCGAGATCACGGTGTTGAGTCGCTCTATGATGCCTGGCACGTCGCTCCACGCCTTGTCTACGGCCTCGATTTGGTCTTCGGTGGGCCGTGTCGTGGATCCCTCGATAGCCGAGCGGGTTCTGCGCACCGAGAGGTCATCCAGGTCGTCGCTGATACTGCCGAGGTCTTCCTTGATCGCCTTCACCTCTTCGCCTAGTGTCTCGGACGCATCGTCGGCGTCGTTCAAGAGATCGTCCACGTCGCCGAGTTGGTCGCGAAGTCGCAGTATCGCTTGTCCAGCGTCATGGATCGACGTCTCGAGCCCATAGGCCGACATGATGGCGGCTTGGCGCGCTGCGAGATCCCCACGGGAAACTTCGATACGAGGATCCTGCCGCAGCACCAGATCACCCAGCATGGTCGTCTTACCGTATTCGATCTGGATCTGATAGACTCCGGGGAGCACCTTGGGACCCTGTACAGGGCCTCCGAACCCGCCTCCCCCGCCCGTGGCTTGTTCGGTCTCGTAGGGTGGATCCAGCCGGAAGTCCCAGATGACCTCGTGGGCTCCCGGGGAGGACGGCCCCTCGAGGGTCCGCACTTCCTGCCCGGTGGCCGTCGTGATCTGGATGTCGATCGAGTCGTCGTCGGCCTCCTGCTCTGCGTCGGCCGATTCCTCCTCGTCGGCCGCTTCATCGTCCGGGTCGTCGGAATCGTCAGCGTCGTCGTCGGCCATCGTGGCCTCCTCGGGCAGCCAATACCGGATACGAGCGCCGGTGCTCGGGTTTGGAATGCGGAATTCTCCAGAGGCGGTCCACTCCTGGTTGCGGAAGTTCCTCCAGTCCACCGCCCGGCCGACGCGGAAGAGATAGGAGCGAGAGGCCTCGACGGATCCGGCAGCGAGCTCGTCGAGCGGCGTGATGTTGTCCATCACCCAGATGCCCCGGCCATGGGTTCCGATGATGAGATCATTGTGGTCGGGTTGGATCTTGATGTCGTCCACCGGCACCGTGGGCAAGCCGTTCATCAGCGCGGCCCAGCTCGAGCCGCGATCGGTCGACACATATAGGCCTACCTCATTTCCGACAAAGAGCAGGTTCTCCTGGTCCGGGTGCTCGGCCAGGATGTTCACGGAAGAGTTTGGGAGCCCCGCGGTGATCGAGGTCCAAGTCTCACCGAAGTCGTCGCTCACATACACGTACGGAGCGAAGTCTCCCGAGTAGTGCCCATCGAACGTGGCGTAGACGCGGCTCTCTCGTGCGTTGGAGGCTACCAGGCGACTGACGTAGGTGTTGGTGGGCAAGTCCCGTATTCCCGGCGTCAGGTCCACCCAGTTCACACCTCCGTCCTGCGTACCCATGATCCGGCCGTCGTCGCTGCCGGTGTAGAGGACGTCTGGACGCATGGGCGACTCTCCCACCGTGGTCAGAGTGCTGTAGGTCGAAACCCCGTCGTGACGCGAGATCATGGAGTCCGAGGGCAAGACCCCCATGATGGGCAGCTGAGACCGATTTATGTCGAAGGTCAGATCGGGGCTGATCTGGCTCCAGGTCATGCCTTGGTCCGTGCTCCTCATCAGCATCTGGCTGCCTGTGTAGACCGTGTTCCGGTCGTGGGAGGAGAGCAGTGTGGGTGTATTCCAGTTGAAGCGGTATTGAGCGTCCTCCGAGTCGGGATCGTCCGCAGAGGGGTAGTCCTTCTTGCGAGGCGAACCCTCTTCCAGGTCGAAGTTGGGCGTCGGTGCGATCGACATTCGCTCCCCCGTCGCCAGGTTCACACGACTCACACGGCCGCCCTGAGACTCGGCGTAGAGCACGCTCGAGTCCTCCGGGTCGATCTGGACGTAGAAGCCGTCTCCCCCCCCGATGTTCTGCCAGTCGGCGTTACGAATGCCTTGACTGTCGAGCGTGTTGGTCGGGCCGCACCAGCTTCCGTTGTCCTGCAATCCCCCACACACCCAGTACGGATTTCGCGTGTCGAAGCCGATTTCGTAGAACTGGGACACGGGAAGGTTGTCGTAGAAACGCCAAGTTTCCGAGCCGTCGAACGAGGTCGAGACACCGCCGTCGCTTCCCAGGATCAGGTGGTTCGAGTTGGACGGGTCGATCCACAGGGCGTGGTGGTCGAGGTGGACGTTTCGGGCACCCTCACTCGTGAACGTCCGCCCGCCATCGTCGGACCGCATCAGGTTCACGCCACCCACGTAGACGCGTTGAGGGTTGTTCGGATCCACGCGGATCATGCTGAAATACATCGGGCGGCGGTTGGTGTTCGACAGCTTCTCCCAAGTGTCGCCTCGGTCCCTCGATGCGTAAATGCCGGTCTGGCCCCGGCGGGCCTCGACCGTGGCGAAGACCAGATTGCCGTCCCGTCTGTAAACGTCGAGCCCGATGCGCCCCAGGTCTCCGTCCGGGAGACCGTCCTCCAAACGCTTCCACGTGGCGCCACCGTCCAAGGTGCGGTAGATGCCGCTTCCCGGGCCGCCCCCGTTGAAGCCCCACGCCGTACGCTGACGCTGGTACATCGCGGCGAACAGCGTGTTGGGGTCGGCCGGATCCATGATCAAGTCGATGGCCCCGGTCTGGTCGTCCACGAAGAGGACCAGGTCCCAGGTGGCGCCGCCGTCGGTGGTCTTATAGACACCCCGCTCCGGGCTCGACTTCCAGAGATTACCGACGGCGGCCACATAGGCGACGTCGGGATCGCGCGGATGGACCCGAATGCGACCGATGTGCCGGGTTTCCTGCAGGCCCATGCTGTTCCAGGTACGCCCGCCGTCCATCGACTTGAAGACGCCGTCACCCCACGGCGAGCTCTGCCGATTCTGCGGCTCGCCCGTGCCCACCCACACCACGTTGGGGTTCGACGGTGCCAGGGTGACATCCCCGATGGAAGCCGTGGACTGGTCGGTGAAGACCGCGGTCCAGGTGGTGCCGTGGTTGGTGCTCTTCCACACCCCGCCGGTGGCCGTGCCCACGTAGATGTTGCGGGTGTCCGCCTCATCCACCGCCAGGTCGCTGATGCGCCCGCCTACAACGGCGGGACCGATCTCACGCCACTTCAGGAAGGCCGTCAGTTCCGCTGGGTCGCTGGACGCGTCTTCTTGGGCGTGAACTGGCGTCCCTACCACGCACAGGACGGCCAGGACAAGGCACCACGATGTGAGCGAGGCGTAGGCTCTGGGCATCTTCATATGTCCGCTCTTCTCAATGATCGACGGCAATGAGTTCCAAGTCCGCAAGAATTCCGGAGTGCGACCCCGTAAGATGGGACCGGTGGATATCTGCGGGCAAAGGGGGTGGTGTCAGCGAGGCGCCGTTGCGACCTCGTAGGCCTGCTTGGCCACTTCGCGTGCGTACTCTCGCAACGTGTCACCTCGCCTCGGATCAGACCGATCAAGGAAGTAGGGGAGGGCGAGGCGGTTGATATGTTCGAGTGTCGCGTCCCACCCCAGGCCCGCTCGGTGCACCTCGGCAACGGCATCCGCCACCGTCCGCATGAAGTCGCGCTGACCCTGCAGCAGGTTTGCGTCCCGTAACACGGGCCCGTGCGAGGGAACGATGATGTTCACGTCGAGCTCGGCGATGGCCGTTAGGGCTCGGGCCCAGCCGGCGGGAGAGCTGCTCTCGTCCACCCAAGGAAGGCCGTCCTCGACAAGGTCCCCCACCGCGAGGATTCGCTGGGCCGGCAAGTACACCACGATGTCCCCTCGAGTGTGGGCACGGCCGAAGTGAAGGAGATGGATGGGTTGAGTCGCATCATCCGCCAGCGTGAGAATTTCCTCGAAGGTGACGTCGGGAGCCGTCAGGCGTAGTGTCTGGAGTTCCTCCAGGTAACCTTGGCGGAGACGGGCGCTGCGACTCAACTGTTCGACCTCTGCGTTCGCCAGATCCTCTCCGCTCGGGCCTTTCCGGGTTCTTATCTGCTCCTCCCGATCGGCGATGCTGGCCGGCAGGTCGGCAATCTCCTGAGCGAGGGCGGCTGCACCCTGCGAGTGCACGTCCGTGACCGTGGTCACGTGTCCGATGAATTCGACGTCGGGGAACTGTTCCTTGTAGCTCTGGTTGCCGTAGACGTGGTCCCCGTGCCAATGGGTATTCACCACGTACCGCACCGGGAGAGGCGTGAGCTTTCTGATCTCGTCGATCAGGACGTTCGCCGCGGACGGCGACTGATGGGAGTCGACGACTAGTACGTCCCGTTCTCGTATGACGATGAGCGCATTGGCAAAGACGTACCGGGGAGGATTCGGGCGGACCAGTGCCACATGGACGTTCGGGGCGAGTTGCACGAGCTCGAAGGTGTCTTGCGCAGGGAGGCGACCGAACATCGCGAGGAGGACGCACAACGTTAAGGCTCCGCCACGCGTGGCGACGGCGGCCTGCGAAAACACGCTCAAGTGACGGAGCCACCGACAAAGGCCTGCGCCTCGGCCATCAGGTCGACCCAGACCCTCTCGTCTCGTTCGGGAATGAGCACCCACTGAGAAAAAATCCGGCCCGCCGGGGCGAAGGGCTGCCCGACCCCGGTCGTTATGAGCTCCTGCACCTGCGTCTTGGATAGCTTCACGATCAGCTCGCCCGTCCGATGATCGCAGGTGGCGAAGAACTCTCCGCCTGTGTGCAGGCACGGGAATCCCATCAGGCTTCCTTCCGTCACAGCATCCGCGGCGAAGAGCGGGCTGGCGAGCTCCCAGAAGAAGTCGGTGGCAGGCGGCTTCAAGTCCTTGGCCATATCTGTAGTCCTTGTCGCGTAAGAGTCCTGCGTACCATACGTGCGAATCAGTCTCGGCTGTCCTCCACGGTCCTGCCAGGGGTGACGTCGGCGGCGTCCGGCCTGTGGGGGGCTCACAACCCCCGAGTCACGGGCCCGCCATCGGCAGCGACACGTGCAGGTGGTCCGCAGTACCCACGTGCCGTAGCGTGTGAAACCCCATGATCCGGAAGTATCCCGCGGTGAGTCGGTTTCTGCGCTCGGTTCGCCCGACGGTCCGCAGATCCAGGGCATGCACGAAGCGGTCCTGCAACGTGAAGTGGAGTGACGTCTCGTTCACGGGGAGTCCCATCTTCAGGTAGTCCTCGGCCGTTCGGCCCAGATCGGTGACCACCGCTTCACGATCGAAGAGCAGGAACGTACTCGCACCGATTCGCATGAGGGGGTGGAGTGACGTGTAGTACGCCCGGAGCTCGGGCGTCTTCGCATTCGCCGCGGACAGATACAGCAGTCCGTAGACCGAATATCCGCCCACCACCGCGAAGAGCAGGTGCCTGGCCAACCGCGGCACACTTCCCTTGCCGATCATCCGCTTCCAGAGGATCGAAGCGTAGATGAGGAAGAGCAGCGCAGTGGCGAAGATCCCACTGGCCAATGAGGACCACGTACCCCACCCGAGGTCCTGATAGGCGTACACGGAGCCGCGCACCAGCAGTAGGAAGGGCAGTGCCAGAATGATGGCGACCTTGAGCGAGAACCATCCGACGCGGGCTCCCAGGCCGAGGGCCTTTACCCACAGCCGTTTCTTTCTCGGGCGCACAACGCCGAGATCCAAATTCATGATGCTTTCCCGATTTCCACCCATCATCACCCTCCCTACGGGGAAAGCGCTGTGTCGATTTCTGACGTCCGGAGTGCGCACGCACCCCGTTGACTTAGTGTGGTGCTACAGAAGCGTCTCGGCACTTTCGGTGGCTCGCGAACTCCCCGAAAAAAAAGGACCATGCAGAGTTTATCCCAGGACGAGGTCCAGAGCCTTCTCCTCAGCCGGCCCGGCTGGGCAGAGGGATGGGCCGGCTCGGCTGCGGGTCCGGAGCTCGTCACCCATTGGGTGGGTGCCCTCATCTGGAATACTCTGGGCGTTCCTGTCGGATGGCTCGCGCTCTTCGGGGACAAGGATTTGGGCCTCTTCCTGTCGCTCCTGCTCCCGGGGTTTACACTGGTGGGGGGTCTACTCCTGGTCATCGCTGTCCGGGAGACCCTGCGCTGGAGCCGCTTTCGTAATCTCCGCATGGAACTCGACCCTCACCCTGGTTCGCTGGGCGGGCATGTCGGTGGGTCGTTGGAGCTTCCAGTGCACCGTGTGGATGACGGAAACGTTCGGGTTCTCCTCGTGTGCATCCGCGACCGTCTGCACAAGACGAGCGACGGATCGTCCCGAAAGGAGTCCATCGAGTGGGCCGAAGAGATGATCCCCGAGGTAGTGCGTTCTGGCCGAGGGCATCTCGTTCGCTTCACCTTTCAGATCCCTGGGGGTCTGCCGCCGACCGGCGAGAAATCCGATGACTATCACAAGTGGGTCGTGCGTGTGCAGGCGGATCTTGCGGGCGCCGATCTGGACCAGGCGTTCGAGGTGCCGGTGCTAGTCCTCGACCCGGTGCTGCATGCGGCACGTCCTACGTTGGCCACGCCGACGCCCGTGCGAACGGAGGCTCTACCGGACGATGTGGTTCGTGTCACGAGACGCGGGGGTGCCCTGACGCTCCACTATCCTGTGGGCCGTGGTGGTTTGGCAGGCGTGATGTTCCTGGTGTTCGGGGCCATCTTCACGGGTATGGGTGTCTTCTTCTTCGGTGCCGTCTCGCAGATGACGGATGGGAGTGCATTCGGCGTCGTCGCTGTTGCCTTCGGATCCATCTTCCTCGTGATTTTCGGTGGGGTGGGCGCCCTGATCATGTTCCTGGGACTCTATTCGCTCCTGAATTCTCTCGTGGTCGAGATACGCAATGGCAAGATCTCGACACGCCGGTGGTTTCTCCTGCCCGTTACCCGGTCGGCTCGGATCGACGAGGTCGAACGCCTCGAGATGAACGAGAGCAGCCGGGTGGGTGACGGTGCCAAGGCGAAGCGCAAGGTGACGATTCGGGCGTTCTTGAGAGGGGGGCGCCGGCTCTGTCTGGGGGACGAAATCCCGTGGGGCCCGCCCGCCGACGCGATGTCCGCGTTGCTCAGTGGAGAGTTGGGCCTTCCGGTGGATCTTGTGAAGAGGCCGGATCGATTCCGCGCGGATCGCGGGTGAGCGCCTGCGCTGACGCGAACGCACCTTACAGCATCTAGGCTCTTCCGATCGAGTCGAGAATCCAGCGTGCGGTCGGCTCACTGCCGTTCGTGAGCTTGGAAGGAACCGAATTCAAGGCCATGAGATCGTCGAGCCGATCGATCCAGGCCCCTGTGGAGTAGTCCGCCTGGAAAATCTCCAGGGACGGGATCTCGCTCCGGGCGAAGTCTTCTAGTGGACCCGTCTCGCGGAAGTCGCTCCGTCCCACGTAGCCCAGAGGCCTGCCAGCCGCCCACACCTCAGTCAACGTGCCGTATCCCAGCTTGGCGACGATCCAGTCGGAGGCTCGGATCAGGTCAGGCAAGAAGAGCCGTTCGGCGTTGTGAAAGAGCCGAAGGTTGCCTTCTCGTACCGTTTGCTCCGAGCCCGTCACCACGAAGGTTACGTCCTCCCGGCGCCGAAGCTCCCCGAGAAAGGGAAGGGGTTGGCCCACCCCCCCCATGGTGATCAGGACGAGCGGCACCTCGCCACCCACATGGAGCTCATCTCTCACATCCTGACGCTCCCGTCGCGGACGGCGGCTGATCGGCGGCACCACCAGGTCGGATTCGGCCAGGGTATCGCATCTCGGTCGAGCCTGGATGTGTTGGCCGGCTTCGCCGAATCGTGCCCGCATCCACTCCGCTATCGGGTCGAAGCGGGGGTCCTGGGCGATGAGGGGCTCGTCAAGCCAATCCCACGTGAAGTTCTCGACCAGAACCGAAGGGAGCTCCGCTCTCTCGGCCGCCATCAGACCGAGAGGTGAGATATCACAAACCACAGCCGTGCATCCCAGCTCACTCAGCTGGCCGGCGAGTACCTCAGCCTCTTCCGGCGCCCGCGAGATGAAGGCCTCGACGGCCGTACAGGTTGCCCCGACATCGAACTCGAGAGGCGAGGTCTGGCTGAAGCCGACGTCCGCGGCGCAGGGATGGTGCTGAAACAGTCCCTCCAGCGAACCCCCGAAGAACCACTCCGGCACGGTGGTGAACAGGTCGAAGCAAATCGTCGGGTCCTGTGCGTGGAGCGCCTCCATCACGGCGGCCGACCGAGCCGCGTGTCCGAATCCGTGGGGTGAGATGAAGAAGGCGAGGCGCACGGTGTCTAGCGTAGGCTCAAGGAGAGGTGGCTGGAGCGGTATGAGGGGCTTGCGGAGCGTCCCGATCAAGACCCCGAGTCGATCTGCTCAACCATTCGCTGGAAGTCGGGACTGGTTTGCAGCGGCTCCCAAACGGGGTCCGTGGGAAGCCACATCAGCGAGGGAGACCGGGCCTCGAACGCACTCTCCACCTGATAGACCTTGATGGGTTCGTCGATGCCCTTGGCTGTCCGTGTGCCACAGTCCGTGAGTTGCATGTCGGGCCGGCGACGGAGCTGACGCCTGACCTCTTCGCTCACCAGGATCTGGCCTGGCTCGGCGAGGCCCTCCAATCGCGAGGCGCGGTTGACCCCGTCTCCCATAATGTCCCCGTCCGGCCGGACGACCACGTCCCCCAGGTGCACGCCGATGCGGAGTTGATGCGGTCCGCCCGTCCAGCCTTCAGTCAGTTGCTGGAAGCGAAGCTGGAGTTGCAGAGCGGCCCGGGCTGCTCCCTCCGCACTGCGAAACTGAGCCAGCACGCCATCTCCTAGAAACTTCACGACGGTGCCGCCGTGCCGCTCAGCGGCGTTCCGCGACGCCGTCTGGAGCACCTCCACGATCAGCAGGGCCAGAGGCTCGTCGCCAGTGGACAGCGCGGTGTATCCCACGATATCGGCAAACCAGACCGCCGCCAGCCGGCGGGATTCGGATAGGTCTGAGTGAGGAGGGCTCATGAGAGCGTCCGCTGCTGAGGGCCGGCTCGTGAGGTGAGACCGCCCGGTTGGCTACCCTCACAAGATGCTCGGCACCTCCCCACGATGTCCAGGAAGTGAGCTTCGACGACATGGCGAAGCCCTCGCTCGTATCGCTCTCGATCCACGAGTATCGGGCAGCCAACAAGTGCCCCCTCCCGCTTGCGGGTGGGACACCCTTTGGATCTATTCGGACCACCCGTTCGTCCACCTCACCGGCCTCGGCCGCGGGCCCCCACAATGGAAACCAAGAGACCCACCAACCCCGCCGCCGAGGAGATCCTAGGGGGGTATTTCCCCGTCCTCGACCATGGATTCGTCAGCCTTGTCGACTACATGGGCACCGACGAAGACGTGGAGCGGGCTGCACGTGTCAGCTACGGGTACGGTACCCGAAAGGTGAGCCAGACCCGGGGCTTGATCCGATATCTGCGCCGTCATTACCACACGACGCCGAGCGAGATGGTCGAGCTCAAGTTCCACTGTGCGATGCCCATGTTCGTGGCACGTCAGTGGATACGACATCGGATGGCCTCTGTAAATGAGTATAGTGGCCGTTATTCGCTCATGCCGCTCCTCTTCTACAAGCCGGACCTGGAGCACTTCGCGCTCCAAAGTGCAGACAACAACCAGGGCCGACAGTCGGAGTCCGCTCCGTCGGAGCTGTACGAGAAAACGGTGGCGCACTGGGAGCGGGTCCGTACGGAAGCCTCTCAGGGGTACCGATGGATGGTCGAGGAAGACGTGGCTCGCGAGCTCGCCCGCATCGATCTTCCCATGTCCACGTACACGCAGTGGTATTGGAAGATCGACCTGCACAACCTCTTCCACTTCCTGACGCTTCGGGCCGACCCCCACGCACAGTGGGAGATCCAGGAGTTCGCACGGGTCATGGCCGGCATGTTGAAGCGTGTGGCCCCACTCAGCTACGAGGCGTGGCTGGACTACAACGTTGGAGCCGAGCCCATGAGCCGAGCCGAGATGACCGTGCTGCGTCATCTGCTCGAGGGTGACGAAGACGGTGTGCGAGCTAAGTCGAACGTGTCGCGGCTCACGCCCGACGATCTCAAGGAAATGGGGCTTTCCGGAAGGGAGGCTCGAGAGTTGGTCGACAAGCTCCACCCGCGCGACCTGCCGGACTATGAACTGGATCTCTCGAGAATGCGTCCCGCCGAGGAGTTGGCAAAGGAGTTGGAGGAGGCGGTTCCTGGCTCGTTCGAGTAGACGGAGTGCCGAGTGAGGCTCCGCCTCTCCGCGAGAGCATTGGCTGGGTTCTTGGCTTTAGCCGTCGCCGGGCCGTCGCTGTGTCCCGGTGCACTTTGGGGCCAGGACACGTCGCGGTGGTTGCCGGGACTCCGCTCTTTCGATCCCCTCATCGCTGCCCCGCGTGAAACTCAGTTCCGGGGATCATTGGTTCTTGCGGACCGACCCGACATCGGGGACTATCCAGGCCGCAACATCGAGGCGGAGGTGGTGATCGGTCACAGCCGGGCCATCCTGAGAATGGATGGCGGCGACACGAGCCTCCGGGCGGTCACTCTCGGCTACCAGCTGGGCGTCTTCTCGCGCTTCTATATGCAAAACTCCCAGAAGGACCTGATCAACATCGATTATCGGCTGGGATTGCCGGTGGTCATCCGCAACGACAATTGGTGGATCAGGATAACGCTCCGGCACCTCAGCTCCCACGCTGAACCCGGGAGTCCGGCCTGCGTGAGCAGGTCGGACGAACAAGGAGCTTCCTCATGGAAAAGATGGTCGAAGTTGAGCGGGCCACGAGACGGCTGCGTCAGGGAGACGACTACCTGACGCGCTTCTCCGAGACGGTGTTACAAGAGAAAAACGAGTTGCCGCAACGCACCAGGGACGGCGTCGAGGGCCTATTGGCCAGGAGGTTCGGCTTGGGCGGACGCATCTATGCCGGTGGCGACGTGAACTCCACATCAACTCGAAGACGTCCCGGGCCGTACTCCGAACGGGGCTGGAGTGGGATCCGCGAGGACCGAGCACGCACGATCGGGTCTGGCCCTTCGGTGCGGTCAACTTTGAATACCCCTCATTCACCCGCAGGTCGGGGACTACGCTGGTGGCTGGAATGGGGACGATGGTAAACGGACGGATTCTACGGCTCGAGGCACGTGGCCACTTCGGCGCCTCTCCGATGGGGCAAATGGCCGAGGCCGAGGAGACCCTGATCGGTATCGGCATCAGCCTAGTCCCGTGACACGAAACGCTCTCCCCCCCAGACCGTCCCAGCGCGAGCGCCGCGTGGGCGCACGCCGGACGCTGATGATCCTGGTCGTCACGATCTCGACCCTCGTCGTCGGGTCGGTGACCTTCATGGTACTGGAGGGCAGGGGTCGGATTCCGGAGGGGCGCCCGGTGTTGGCGATCCTTCCGTTCGTGGGCTCCACGTCGGGCTCCAACCGCTACGCTGGGTTCGGCGAGGGGCTGGCGTCCTACTTCAGCCGTATGGATCCGAGAGATCTCCTCGTCTTCGGCCCTGCCAGCACTGCTGACCGCGTGGTAGCGGCCGACGGAGACGCACTCGCGGTGGGACGAGAACTCCAGGCCGACATGATCCTCGTGGGTCGCGAGATCACCCGCGAGGCGACGCTGGTGCTCCTGGCTGAACTCTTCCGGATCGACAGCGGCGCACTTGTCTGGAGTGGGGAATACGATGTTGGGGACGCGGCGGCACTGCGTCTGGCACAGACGAGAATCGGCACCGAAGTCACGGAGGTACTGGACCTGCCTCGTTGAGCTCGAACCGTACGTGTCGCGGGCTCAGGAAAGAGCCGCCTCTACCGTTCCACAGTGAATCGCCACGGTGTCAGCAGGTCGGATGGCGTAGCCTCCGGCGAGAGTGATCGCCACGCCCACGCCCGCTTCCCTGGCGGTTGCCAGGACGTGTTCGTCCCGCGCTCTCAAGCCCTCTTGTGTGAGCGCCAGTCCGCCGAGTTGATCGGCTTCGTACGGATCGGCTCCGGCGAGATACAGGATCAACTGAGGACGATACTCCTCCAGCACGCGGGGCAGGTGCTCCCCGAGTAGCCCCAGGTACTCGTCGTCGCCCACGCCGTCCTCCAGCCCCACGTCTAGATCCCCCGCCGGTTTTAGGGCAGGGTAGTTCCAGTGGTGGTGCATGGAAAAGGTGAAGACACCCGGCTCCTCCGCGAAGATGGAGGCGGTGCCGTTACCGTGGTGAACGTCGAGGTCGACGACCGCGATGCGCTCGACCACGCCCTGCGCCAGTAGCTCCGACGCGGCAATGGCGATGTCGTTGAGGAGGCAAAAGCCTTCGCCGTGATCTGCGAATGCGTGATGGAATCCACCGCCCAGATGGACGGCTACGCCCTCTGCCAGCGCCAGTCGTCCAGCCTGGGTGGTCCCCCCGGCGCAGAGAAGGGACGCCGTCCTCAGGTCGTCGGAGAAGGGCAGCTCCAGGATACGCTCCTCCGAAGAGGTGAAGGTCCCGGTCGTAATCTGCTCCCAATATTCGGGCGTATGGACTCGGAGGACGGCCTCTTCAGACGCCGGCTCAGGTGACTCGAGGCGAGCCTTCTCGAGCCAGCCCCCCTCTTCGAGGCGGTCCTTTACCAACCGGTACTTCTCTACGGGGAAGACGTGCTTTCCGATGTCCACCTCGTATCCGGGACACCAGATGACGGGAACCCGACCACGCTCGCTCATGCCGCACCCTCCCCTCCGATCAACCGCCGATTCATCAACGATCTGTGTCGCGCATCCCTTACATACGATCCGGAGTCGGGTTGAGGTTCCATGGAGCCTTGCTGCGCGTGCCGATCGTTGGGTTGACGGGGCCGGCTTTCCGCTTGCTCTCGCCCATGGAGAGCCGATACCATCGGGCAACTCAAGGCATGGAGAAACCCCGATGGGCGAAGTGGTCTACACGGCGGACATCCGCATCGAACGTATGAAAGGCCCGGTGCGCCGTGCCTACCTTCCCGCCACTCCCGAGCCCACGATGTTCGGCGTGCACGGCGCCATCGCCGAACATTACGGAGTCGAGCCTGAAGAAGAATTCGCTACGACGCTCGATCACGTCATGGCCGCCGCGGGTGGCTGACTGACCGGTACCCTCGGAGGCGCGCTGGAGGCGCGCGGGATATCGGCAGGCGACGGACGACTCACGGCCAGAGTGAGGGGAGAAGTCGAAAAAGAGGATGGGGTCCTCGTGATCAAGCGGATCCACGTCCGCTATCGTCTGGTGGCAGATGTCGCGGACGAAGAGACCGCCCGGCGGTGCCAGGAGGTCCATCACTCTCATTGCCCTGTTTACAGAACGATCGAGGGGTGTGTCGACATCACTACAGAATTGGAGATCGAAACTCCGGACTAGTCTGGTGTCCCGGTAGTGCGCTCGATTGCGGCACATACGGGACACCGCGCTGGCCTGCTCTGCGCTCAGCGGGATCCTTCCGTCATGGCGACCTCGTCGCTTACTGCGCCGACGTGTTCGATGACGAGGGCCACCCTCCGATTCTCCCAGCCCTTCTCCCGCCCTGCTTGGCCGGGAGCCACGAGGCGAGCCATGTCTTCCCCATAACTCACCGTTCGGACGTTGCTCTCGTCGAATCCGCCTGACTCTACCAGGTAACTTCGGACCGCGTCCGCCCGTCTCAATCCGAGCTGTCGGTTGTATGCCACCGACCCGGCCGGATCCGTGAATCCCTCCACGGTGATGAGGGCCTCGGAGTAGAACTCCAACACGACACTGCTGAACCGGTCCAGGACCGGCAGATCTTCGGATCGGAGATCGGCCTCATCGAACGCGAAGTACACGGGCATGTCGAAGCGAACGGCGCTCCCCAGGCGCTCCACCGTGATATCGAACTCACTCTGAAGCGCCGTGAGGCTCTGGGCCAGTCCGTCCAGACAGGCCGAAAGCTCCTCCATCTGTTCGTCTGTGAGCCGGCCAAGATCGTTCACACGCTCCTGGTTGGCTCGGTCGCCCTCTTCGATCTGCCGACGGAGGGACTCGACCTCGGCGTCGAACTGCTCGCGGCCCACATGGGCGCACGCGCCAGTAAGGCCGGCGAGGAAAAGGGTCAGGGCCGCAGTCGCCTGCAACCGGGTTCCCGCGTTGATCATCGGTCCTCCTGCATCATGGGTGCTCATGTGCTCGTTGTTGAACGCGCTGGTCGCGCTCAGGCACGGAGGGCACACGATGCAGGAAGGGTGCCAACCCGCCGTGCTACTTCAACAGACGTCTAGTGTCCTGTCTCAGAAATACGCTGGCATTCGTGAACCGCTGCATCCACCCTGGCCGCGTTGTTCCTCCTCAAAATAGCCTTGCTATTCCTCGTCGTCTCGCCTTGCCAGGCCGGCGCATCGGTCCCCTCGGTGCGTCACCGTATTTCTGAGACAGGACACTAGGCGACCCAGACCGTCTTGACGTTCACGAACTCCCGGATTCCTAGTGGGGAGAGCTCCCGGCCGTATCCGCTCCGCTTGGTGCCGCCGAAGGGTAGGCGGGGATCAGATCTGGGGAAGGAGTTCACGAAGCACGCGCCGGCGTCCAGCCATTCGGCCGCGATCCGCTGCCCGTGCTCCACGTTGCCGGTGTAGACGGAGGCACCCAACCCATACGCTGTGTCGTTTGCCACACGCAGGGCCTCCCCTTCGTCCGCCACGGGTATGATCACTGCCACCGGTCCGAAGAGCTCCTCGTCGTAGGCCGGCATTCCGGGCCCCACGTCGGTGAGCACGGTGGCTGGGTAGAAGTAGCCCGGCGTCTGCGGCAGCTCGCCACCCATCAGAGTGCGGGCCCCCTTGGCGATACTCTCGGTCACCTGCCGGTGCAGGTTGTCTCGGAGATCCGCTCGTGCGAGAGGTCCTACCGTGGTGGTCGGATCCGTCGGGTCTCCTACCACTGCCTGCGACATCCGCTCGACCACCCCCGCCTCGAACTCGTCGCGCACGTCGTCTACCACGATCAGCCGCTTGGCCGCGATACAGCTCTGCCCGGCATTGATCAGCCGACTCGTGATACAGGCCGTGGCAGCAGCACCGACGTCGGCGTCCGCCAGGACCACGCTGGGGTCGCTTCCACCGAGCTCCAGCACCGTTTTCTTGATGGCCGACCCCGCGGTGGCGGCCACTGCCCGTCCCGCCCGGGTACTGCCGGTGAGCGTCACTGCCTGGACGCGCTCGTCCCGGATGATCGCGTCCACCTGGGGCACGTCCACGACCAGGGTGCTGAAGACGTGACCTGGGTATCCCGCCTTCCGGAACAGCGCCTCGAGCGCCATGGCACACCCGGTGACGTTCGGGGCGTGCTTGAGGATCGCCGTGTTGCCGGCGGTGAGCGTAGGCGCCGCAAAACGGATGACCTGCCAAAAGGGAAAGTTCCAGGGCATGATGGCGAGGATCACACCCAAGGGCTGGTACGTGATGAAGCTCCGTGACGCGTCGGATTCGATCACCTCATCGGCCAGGAATTCCTCGGCGTTGTCCGCGTAGTACTCGCAGACCCAGGCGCACTTCTGAATTTCCCCCGCACCCTCGGCAAGCGGCTTTCCCATCTCACGGCCCATGAGCTGGGCGTATTCTGTTTCACCCTCGCGCAGGCGGGCCGCCAGTCCTCGGAGCCGCTTCACCCGGTCCGCGAGTTCGACACGTCGCCACATCTGGAAAGCCGCGTCCGAGTTGTGCACCATGTCTTCGATTTGCGCCGCCGACATCTCGGGATATGTCGACACGATTTCCTCAGTGGCGGGATTTACCGTCGTAATGGTCATGCTTTCCGGTCCTCGACTTGCTTCTGTTAGCTGGAATACTGAGGATGAGCCTCCGGAGGTTCGATGGCCAGGGGGTCATTCTGCTCCTCTGGGCCACTCGACCGAGGCGATCACTCTGGTGCACGATGTCCCTCTGAGGAGAATCGACCTCAGGCTCCCCGAAGACGATGGCAACCCGAGGGTGTTCCCTTTCTCGGTGGATGCTCTCCAGGGCCTCGATGCACTCGATCTCGACGGCCCCGTTTGTTGCTTCGTCGGCGAGAACGGCTCCGGGAAATCCACGCTCATGGAGGCCTTGGCTATTGCCACAGGACTGCCCACGGTGGGCTCTGTCAGTGCGTCCCGTGATCGAAGCCTCGAGGCGCAAGCCAGGTTGGCGCGGTGTCTGAAGCTGGTCTGGAATCGCCGGAGTCGCCGTGGGTTCTTCCTGCGGGCCGAGGACTTCTTCGGATTTGCCCGGCGGTTGGTGGAGATGCGAGCCGAGTTCAAGGATGATCTTCGAGAGATCGACAAGAACTACCGGGACCGCTCCGAATATGCACGCATGCTCGCTCGGGGACCGGCCAACCGCTCGTTGGGCGAGATGGAAGGCCGCTATGGCGAGAATCTGGATGCCAACTCCCATGGGGAGAGTTTTCTCAAGCTCTTCCAATCGCGTCTCGTCCCCGGCGGTCTCTACCTGCTGGATGAGCCCGAGGCCGCGCTGTCTCCGCAGAGCCAGCTGGCCTTTCTGGCCATGATCAAGGACAGCGTGGACGACGGGTCCCAGTTTCTCATTGCCACCCACTCGCCGATCCTCATGGCCATTCCGGGCGCCACCCTCTTCAGCTTCGATCAACGACCGGTCTGCACCGTCGCATTCGAAGATCTGGAGCACGTGAACCTGATGAGGGATTTCCTGGCGCAGCCGGAGAGGTTTCTGCGTCACCTGTGGACGGATGGCGATTGACGGTCCGCTGAGTGGGCCCCGCCGATGTCGTGAGTCCGCTAGGCTCGCGACGTTGCGTGGTAGTGGGGCTCTACCGCGTAGAGACCTCTACGACCCGCACGTTCGCCGACCCGGCGGTGACCGCAACGCCCACTATGCGCGCATCGACGATGGCATCGCCTACGGCACGGGCCGTCACGAGTCCGTTGGCATCGACGGTGACCACCGGTTCGTTGAAGCTGCTCCACACAAAGCTGGCACCGCTGACGACTTGGCTATTCACGTCCCTTGCGGTCGCCTCCAATTGGACCGTGCTCCCGACCGTGATGGTCGGGGTGGGGGGCGCAACCGTGATCACTACGACTCTCTGATCATCGATATCGGACGAGGAGCCACCTTCGCACGAGGCCAGGCTGATCAGTATCGCCGGCAGCAGCATTAGTCCCAGCTTGCCTACTTTCACGGAACACGTCTCCTGATGGTAGGGTTGGTGTGGGGCCCTCACGTGGACCAAGCCCAAGTCTAGCCGAAACGCTCCCTTGGACGCTAGTGGGCCGGCCGTCCCAGCGATGCGACGTCGGGATCTCAATGCATGATTCCCGTTCGACGCTTAGCCGGCCCCTGACCGCATTGTACGGAAGGCCGTTCTATTCGTTACGAAGGGCTTGGACCGGGTCGAGCCTGCTCGCTCTGAGGGCCGGTAGATAGCTGGCGGCCAAGGCCACGGCCCCGAATAACGCCACAACCGAGCCGAGCGTTACCGGGTCCGTTCCACTGACGCCGAACAGCAGGCCCGTCATCACCCTTCCCAGGGCCACGGCTCCCAATAGACCCACGGTTGCGCCCAGCGCAACAGGAACGAGGGCCTGACGGACCATTAGCGCACGTACCTGCCCACCCTCGGCGCCCAACGCCACGCGAAGTCCGATCTCTCGGGTTCTCTCCCCCACGGCGAAAGAGACTACGGCGAAGATCTCCACTGCGGCCAACGTGAGAGCGAAGGCGGCAAAGACCGAAAGGACGCCCGCCGCGATCCCTTGTGGCGCCGTGCTCAGGACCAGCACGTCGTTCAGCTTCTGGATCCGATAGATGGGTTGATCCGGGTCCATCGCCCTCACGGTCTCGCGGATAGCCGGAATAACGCTGAGTGGCTCCACCTCCGTGCGAACCAGCAGGAACATCTGGTTGGACCATCCGGGCATCTGCCGGTGGTTCGCGAACACCTCGGGCGCCGGTGCCCGAGCGATCCCCTGGTTGATCGTGTTCCCGACAACTCCCACGACCTCGAACCAGGGATCTTCCGAGTCGGCTCCTGAACGGATGCGCGATCCTATGGGGTCCCGACCGGGGAAGAGCAGTTCGGCCGCCGCATCGTTGATGACAGCCACCGGAGGCGAACCCTCCACGTCGAGGTCATTGAAGCTCCGGCCACGCTGGAGCGGAATGCCGAGTGCCCCGAAATAGCCTGGGCTCGCGAGCGTGGTCATCGTCATTGGCAGCTGGCCTTCTTCAACCACCTCCAATCCTTCGGCGGCGATTCGATTCCAAGCGAAGTTGATGGGCGGGAACTGAGCGCCTCGTCCTACGGCCTCGACGCCGGGGATGGCACCCACCCGCTCTTCCAACTCTTGGAAGAACGCTCCGATGGCCGGTCCGTCGTACTCCTCCCAAGGCAGCGTGAGTCGCATGCTCACGACCTGGTCGGGCTGGAATCCCGTCTCTGCTGAGTTGAGGTGCATCACGGTGTTCACCAGGAGGCCGCCTCCCACGAGAAGGACCAGCGCAAGTGCCACCTCCACGACGACGAATGCTCTCTGGAGGCGCAGGCGGCGCACACCCGAAGTCGCCCCGGAGCCTTCGGCCTTGAGTACCTCCTGGATGTCGGACATGGAGTGCTGCAGGGCCGGGAAGAGCCCGAAGAGAATGCCGGCCGAGACGGAAACGACGGCCGAGAAGACGAGCACCCGTGTGCTCAGCTCGACCGCGCCCGCCAGGAAAGGCTGCCGGCTCGCGATGTCGGCCAGCGTAGTCGTGCCGAAGTAGGCCATACCAACGCCGAGGACACCTCCAACAAGAGCCAGTGCGACACTTTCCGTGAGGATCTGTCTGATCAGCCTGATGCGTCCGGCGCCGAGTGCGGTACGCACGGCCATCTCCCGTCGCCGGCCCGACGAGCGCGCCAGGATCAGGCTCGCGACGTTGGAGCAAACCAGCAGGAGGACGAACCCCACGGCCCCCATCAGAACGAAGGCCGCGAGCTTGAAGGTGCGCACGTTGGCCTCGGTCCAGGTGAGGGCGCGCATGTGCCAACCCTCGTACTCCTCCATCTCCGCCAGATACTCCTGCTCAACTCTTCGGGAGATGCCTTCTAGCTCGGTGTTGACCTCCGCCATGCTTGATCCGTCCCGCATGCGCGCCATGACCTGCCACTGCCGCCGCTGGCGGGGGATGGCTTCCGGGCCCACACCCATGGGAATCCACAGATCCATTCCGTAGATAATGGTGCGGGCTGGCATGATTCCCACGACCGTATACGGATTGCCGTTCATGCCTATCGTATTGCCAACCATGTCGGGATCAGCTCCGAAGCGGGTCTCCCAGACCCGATGACTCAAGACGGCCACGCGATCTCCGCGCAGGGTCTCCTCCAGGGTCATGCCCCTGCCCATGAACGCCGGCAGGCGGATAGTCTCGAACGCGTCACCCCACCAGAAGCCAGTAAACAGGTTCTCCGTGACGTCGCCGAACGAGACCTGTCGATTCCCCATGTCCCACGCCACTACTTTCTCGAGGGTGCGAGCCTGATCCCGTATGTCGATGTACTCGGGTGGGGAGATGTGCTCGACGAAGCTGAGGTCTGTTCCAAGCTTGGGGAACTCCGTGCCCACGGCGATGGGCCGGTCGGCTTCGGGAAAGGGGTAGGGGTGGAGAATCAACCCGTCGACCACGCTGTAGATGATCGTGTTCGCCGCGATGCCCAAGGCCAGCGTGAGGATGACCAACGAAGCGAAGGCCGGGCTCTTCCGTACCCCGCGAAGGGCAAAGCGAAGGTCGTGAAGGAACGTGGACATCATGCCGTCTCCCATCTTCCCCGAGTGGCGGTTTTCTGCGGCCCGATGGGCTCGTTGTAGGAGCGTGGGGCCGAGTGACTTGATGACTTGGGCGCGGTACCACATACGAGCCTCGAACAGGCTCCGCTCACCCAGAACGTGGTCGTGGAACTCTTCGTCGAGATCCCCCACCATCGCATCGCCATGCACGCTGCCGGCGCACTGACGGAGGACCCAGCGGGCAATCGGTGGGGGATATTTCACGGTGCTCTCGATTCCCCGGCAATCTCCACGCCGTCCCACATACGGTCGAGCATGCCTCGAGATCGTAGGAGCGCGTCGCCTCCCTCCGGTCGGAGCTCGAAATGGCGGCGCGATCTTCCGCCACGTACGGGCGTGACGTCTCCCTCCCACGATGTCAGGTAGCCCTTCTTCTCCAACCGTTCCAGCGTGGCGTAGATGGCACCTATGGAGACGCCTCGGCCTGTTCGTTTCTCGATCTCGCGGCGGATCGACATGCCGTAGCCGTGGTCCTTCAGACGCCGCACCGCAAGCAGGACCACCGGCTCGAACTCTCCGAGGAACGTCCCTTTGCTCATGTCTGACCCTGGTACAGGTGGCGCCCCCTTGATCGAGGGCCGTGCTCAATACATGTCCTACAAACTAGAACTAATCCAGAAAAAAGAACTCCCCCTGTGGGATAGGACGCGGAAACGACCGAAGGGGTTTCAGGACCGCAGATGCAGGGTCAGAATTCAACGTCCGTTTTCCGGTGGAAACCCGGATGGGGATATCTCAGATTGTCAGTCATGAATACACATACGCTACCCGGCCGCGGCGAGATGATTGCCGCCTTCCTGTCACGAGACGGGTCCTACGACGGCGTGTTCTTCACCGGCGTGCGCACCACGGGCATCTTCTGCCGCCCAACCTGCTCCGCCAAAAAACCACGCAAGGAGCACGTCGACTTCTATCCCACGACTCGGGAAGCCCTCCTCGCGGGATTCCGTCCGTGCAAGCGGTGCCGGCCGATGGAGCCGTCGGGGTCGTTGCCGGACTGGCTCGACACTCTCATGAAGGACTTCGAAGCCGAGCCCGAGCGGCGCTGGACCGATCGGGATCTTCGTAGTCTCGGGCTCAGCCCCGAACGGGTTCGCAGGTGGTTCCAATCGAACCACGGGATGACGTTTCATGCGTACTCACGGGTGCGCCGGCTAGGCTTGGCCTTGGGTCAGATCCAGCAGGGATCGGGCGTCAGTCGAGCCGCCTTCAGCACGGGCTACGAGTCCTTGAGTGGATTCAACGAAGCCTTCAAGCGCTTCGTGGGACAGGCACCCCGGGACGTGAAGAGCTCGACAGTCGTGACCGTGAACCGCATCCCCACACCCTTGGGCCCCATGGTCGCCGGGGCTGTCGACGACGCTCTCTGCCTGCTGGAGTTCGCGGACAGGCGCATGCTCGAGACCCAGCTCGTGCGGCTGCAGAAGCACCTGGACTGTGTGTTCGTTCCGGGCACGAGCGACGTCTTCGATCGGCTGGCGTATGAGCTGAACGCCTACTTCAGGGGCGAGCACACGGAGTTCAGCGTCTCCCTGGTCACTCCGGGTACGCCCTTCCAGCAGCAAGTGTGGGCCAGCCTCCGGGCCATCCCCGCCGGCACCACCAGGAGCTACGGCGAGATCGCGAGAGAGATCGGTCGGCCCACCGCCGTCCGGGCCGTGGCCCGTGCGAACGGCGACAATCGAATCGCCATCCTCATTCCGTGCCATCGTGTGATCGGCGCGGACGGAAAACTCACCGGGTATGGCGGCGGGCTCTGGAGAAAGCAGAGGCTATTGGACGTGGAGGCGGGGCCCGACTGGGAGTCCTGACGGAAAGCCCGGCTCGACAGATTGGCGTCGAGCCGGGCTAACCGTGGTGCTTCAAGCCTCCGCGCTCGGTAAAGGCCCCAGCCTGAGGTGGGGTCCAGCATAGTCGATGCCCGCCCCACGCGAGGCGAGGATGTCCGCTCCCACCCTGAGGTCAAGTGACGTCGGGGGGCGTATGTTGGGATCCGGCATTTTATCCAACCACCCCGCTTGGAGGCCACCCGCCATGGATCTTCCCACCCTCAGTCCCCAGACAGTCAAGGTCGCGACCTGGAGCGAGCTAGAGGACAGGCAGCCCGCGTACGCCCTGGTCGAGAACGTCGATCTGGTGGTCATCCGTTACGATGACGCCGTTTCCGTGCTGTACGGCCGCTGCCTTCACCGCGGCGCTCTTCTCTCCGACGGACACATCCGTGGGGAGAGCCTCATCTGCGGGGTGCACAATTGGGACTATCGCTACGACACGGGTGTGAGCGAGTACAACAACGAGGAGGTGCTCCACAAGTTCGGTTCGTGGATCGACACCGAGCAGGACGCGGTTTTCGTGAGTGGCGACGAGGTTCGCGAATGGGAAGCGACGAACGTCCAGCCTTATCGCCGTGACGAGTATCTCGGCCTGTACGCCGATGTCCACGGCACTCCTGTGGAGCCCCACAACGGATACATCCAGAGGCTCGCCAAAGGCGGCATCGAGGGTGTGGGCCACCACGGGGTCGTGTCCGCCATGGGGGTTCCCCTCACGGAGCTGCCGCGCTGGGACGACGTCCAGATTCTGACTGCACAGTTGGCCACCCGGCCCCTGGTTGACGAAGATCCCGTGGGTACCGATGTGGTCATCGGCCCTATGGCCGGGAAGCCTCTACGCCTGGCGATGCCCATGTTCGTGAGCGACATGAGCTATGGGTCTCTCTCGGAGGAGGCCAAGGTCGCGCTGGCAACCGGCGCCGAGATGGCGGGCACGGGCATCTGCTCCGGAGAGGGCGGCATGCTCCCCGAGGAGCAGGCGGCGAACTCCCGGTACTTCTACGAGTTGGCGTCGGCTCGCTTCGGATGGAGCCTGGACAAAGCGTGCTCTGCGCAGGCCTTCCACTTCAAGGGAGGGCAGGGAGCCAAGACCGGAACGGGTGGGCACCTGCCTGGGCACAAGGTGATGGGCAAGATCGCTGAGGTCCGAGGCCTGGAAGAGGGCGTGCCGGCCATCTCTCCATCGCGCTTTCCCGATCTCGTGACCCCGAGCGACTTTCGGGAGATGGCGGATCAGATCCGAGAACGAACGGGGGGTATTCCCATCGGCTTCAAGATGTCCGCGCAGCACATCGAGGCCGACCTCGACTTCGGGCTCGAGGTGGGTATGGACTACGTCATTCTCGATGGCCGGGGCGGTGCCACCGGTGCGGCTCCCGAGATCTTCAAGAACAACATCTCGGTGCCCACCATGGTGGCGCTGGCACGTGCCCGCCGGCATCTGGACTCGGTCGGAGCCGACGGCGTCACTCTCATCATCACCGGGGGCCTTCGAACGGAGTCGGACTTTATCAAGGCGCTGGCTCTCGGCGCCGACGCCGTGGCGATCGCCAACTCCGCGATCCAGGCCATCGGCTGCCTCGGAATGCGCGCCTGCCACACCAACAACTGCCCCGTGGGTATCGCCACCCAGAAGAAGAACCTCAGGTCGCGCCTCATCGTGGAGGAGTCGGCGCGGCGGCTTGCCAACTACCTCACGGCTTCGACGGAGCTCATGAAGGTCTTGGCACGAGCCTGCGGGAAGAACCATGTGTCAGAGATGAGACTGGGCTATCTCACCACGTGGAAGCGGAACGTGGCCGAGCTCACAGGGATTCCCTTTGGCGGAGTGACTCCACCTTCGGAGTGACCCCGGCTGTCGGAGTAATCCTACTTCGGCGAGGCGCACGGATGAAGCTCGAAGCCGTTCCCTGGAAAAAGCTGGGTGGGGTCGATCCCGATGATCTGGCATTGGCGCGGGTCGAGCTTCACGGCTCGGTGCAGCCCCTCGCGTCCTTCGGGCAGGCCTACGTTGAGCCTAGCCCGGACTACAGCCATCGCAGCATGACCTGGAATGCGGAGGAGTCGGCCTTTTTCTCCGAGCCGACGGGAGGCTCATCGCCGTTGCGAGTGGCTTTGAGGCCCCGAGACGTGACCCTGTCCATCCGGGTAGGAGGTGTTGTCGCCGCTGAGCGCTCGTTGGTGGGTGGCACGCTGGAGGAGACCTACCGTTGGCTCGAGGACGAGTTGCACGCGATTCAGGGGGGGCCGCGCGTGGAGCTCGGCCGTCGCGAGAACGTGACTCCGCCCGGTCCGGTGGCCTACGGAGCCCCGTTCTCCGGTGTCTCGGAGGATCAGTTGCTCGAACTCGAAGCGTGGTTTGGCAATGCCGAGGCGATCCTGGGGGCGGTGCGGTCGGTCCGACCCGAAGCGACACCGGTGCGATGTTGGCCTCACCACTTCGACATCGCTACGCTCCTGATTCTCGATCGGCAACTCGGTACGGAGGTCGGCCGTAGCGTGGGCGTGGGGCTGTCTCCGGGCGACGAGGGGTTTCCGGCGCCCTACTTGTACGTCACGCCCTACCCCTATCCGGATGCCGTCGATCTGCCGCAGTTGCCGGGTGGGGCACATTGGCATCGCGAGGGTTGGGTTGGCGCCGTCATGACTGCCAATGCTCTCATCGCGGCGGGCGGAGCGGCGGATCAGGAAGAGGCTTGTCGCTCGTTCCTCGAGACCGGGATCGGTGCGTCCGAGGGGCTGCTCGCCGAATAACCGAACCGAGTATCAGGACCGGGCTCTCTTGAGCACCGATCGAATACGGGTCACGAGCTGTAGCGGATCGACCGGCTTTCGCAGGTAGTCATCGGCCCCGGCCTTCATGAGGCGCTTTTCGTCCTCGGGGTCCGGTGACCCTGTGAGGATCACCACCGGCAGCGCCGACGTCTTCATCGACTTCCGAATGCGCTCGAGGGTCTCCAACCCGTCCATGCTCTTCATCATCAGGTCGAGGAGGATGCCGTCGATGTCCTCGGCTTGCTGAAGGAAGGGGATGGCCGAGGTGCCATCATCGGTCTCGGTCACCACGAACCCGTTCTTCTCCAGGACCGTCCGCATGAGCATGCGACCGCCGGCATCGTCGTCGACGATGAGGATGTGCCCTTCGTTAGTTGCCGTGGTCGGCTGCCAGTCTCGCTTCTTGGGCGTGGAGGGTGCCGGCGCACCGTCTCTCTTGAGCTCCAGCACGAGGTGCCCGGCGGCCGACGGTACCGTATGAACCAACAGCTCGTACTTCGCATCGGAGATGAGAAGGGGGATGGTCCCGGACTGCCGTTCGGTCCCGCTGTGCGGGAGGTCCGCAAGCGTGCGCAGCCGATCCACGACGTCCGCCATGATCTTTAGCGGGACGCGAACAAAGGTCTTGAGTTCGCCGTTCAACTCGAACTGCACTCGTCCCACACTACCGCGGGGCGCTACGTGAATCTCGGTCGCGCCTTGCTTGGACGCTTCGTAAAGGATCAATCGCTGCACCTTTACGGTCGCTTCGGCATGGTAGGGGATCGTGCCCTCGAAGTCGGGGTCGAGCTGTACCTGGCTGTGCGCCTCGTCGAGCTGATCACCGCCGATGGTCTCCCGAGCGCTGACCTTGGCCTGAGAGTACGCCTTCTCCCGAGCGTCGGAGAGTTCTTCGGGCGGGGCCACCTCGAACACCGTGCGGCGGCTGGAGAGGAACCCCACTTCACGCTCCGCCTCGAAGTCCAGCGGATCGGAGGTGGCCACCACCAACTCGCGATCGGTGACCCGGAGGGGGAAGACCTTCAGTCGCTCCGCCTGCTCCTTCGGAAGGAACGAGAGGGCCGACGGATCGGCGGCGGACAAGTCCGCCATGGACAGACGAAGAGCCTCACCAACACCCTCTGCGAGCTTGTCCTGGGAGATTCCCAGGAAGTCGGCCACCCAGGGCCAGGCTCTGTCGACCGGAGTATCGTCGGCCACGCCTGAATCCATGGCGTCTCCGAGCCCCGCTCGCATCGCGATCGTTGCGAGCCAATGAACCGAGTGGTCACTCAAGAGGCGCCCTCCCCGTTTCTTCCATGCGTTGAATGTTTTTGCGTGAAGGGGGTATTGCCTTAAGTCCACCGCCCACTACATGTTGTGGTCATGGCGGTTCCGGCTTCTCAGCTCCGTGGCGGCGTGGACTATCCCCGTACGCGGCTGGAGTTGGACGAGTTCTTCCCCGACGATGCGGCATGCCTGGAGTACGTGGAGGGTCTGCGCTGGCCGGAAGGGTTTGTGTGCGTGGGCTGTGGCGGGTTGGGAGAGGTCTGGCGAGCATCGCGGGGGCGTCTCGTCTGCCCACACTGTCGAAGGCAGACCTCGGTGCTGGCGGGAACCGTGTTCCACCGCACGCGCTCGCCCCTGCGTCTGTGGTTTCTCGCTGCCTGGGAGCTCACGAGCCAGAAATACGGAGCCAATGCTCTCGGGCTCCAGCGCGTGCTCGGACTGGGAAGCTACAAGACAGCGTGGGTCTGGCTCCACAAGCTCCGCCGGGCCATGGTCCGACCGGATCGCGACCAGCTGAGCGGCGTTGTGCAAGTGGACGAGAGCTATGTCGGGGGCGTGGAGGCTGGAGTGCGGGGCCGCGAGACGATCAAGAAGGCCATCGTCGCGATCGCCGCCGAGGTCGACGGACGCAAGATCGGGAGAATACGGCTGCGTTGGGTGCCCGACCTCTCCGCTCCGGTTCTGCGAGGCTTCGTCAAGGATAGCATCGCACCGGCAAGCACGGTGCATACCGACGGATGGCCAAGCTATCAGGGACTCGCCAAACTGGGCTTTCGCCACACGGTCACGAACCTCTCGACCTCCGGCGATCCCGCTCACGTGCTCATGTCGGCCGTACATCGGGTGGCGTCTCTCCTCAAGCGCTGGGTCCTCGGAACCCTCCAAGGAGGGATCGCCCGCGAACACCTCCCCTACTATCTGGACGAGTTCACCTTTCGCTTCAACCGACGCACATCCCGGGCTCGCGGCCTGTTGTTCTACCGCTTGCTTGAGCAGGCTGTTCAGTGTGCTCCCACGCCAGCTTCGGCCCTTTACCTCGGCACCGGACGTGGGAAACGGCCCGCAGAGCCCCGGTAACCACTATATCTTGGGGTCGGTGGACTTAAGGGAATACCCCCTTTGCGTGAAATGGGGTATTGCCTTAAGTCCACCGCCCACTACATGTTGTGGTCATGGCGGTTCCGGCTTCTCAGCTCCGTGGCGGCGTGGACTATCCCCGTACGCGGCTGGAGCTGGACGAGTTCTTCCCCGACGATGCGGCATGCCTGGAGTACGTGGAGGGTCTGCGCTGGCCGGAAGGGTTTGTGTGCGTGGGCTGTGGCGGGTTGGGAGAGGTCTGGCGAGCATCGCGGGGGCGTCTCGTCTGCCCACACTGTCGAAGGCAGACCTCGGTGCTGGCGGGAACCGTGTTCCACCGCACGCGCTCGCCCCTGCGTCTGTGGTTTCTCGCTGCCTGGGAGCTCACGAGCCAGAAATACGGAGCCAATGCTCTCGGGCTCCAGCGCGTGCTCGGACTGGGAAGCTACAAGACAGCGTGGGTCTGGCTCCACAAGCTCCGCCGGGCCATGGTCCGACCGGATCGCGACCAGCTGAGCGGCGTTGTGCAAGTGGACGAGAGCTATGTCGGGGGCGTGGAGGCTGGAGTGCGGGGCCGCGAGACGATCAAGAAGGCCATCGTCGCGATCGCCGCCGAGGTCGACGGACGCAAGATCGGGAGAATACGGCTGCGTTGGGTGCCCGACCTCTCCGCTCCGGTTCTGCGAGGCTTCGTCAAGGATAGCATCGCACCGGCAAGCACGGTGCATACCGACGGATGGCCAAGCTATCAGGGACTCGCCAAACTGGGCTTTCGCCACACGGTCACGAACCTCTCGACCTCCGGCGATCCCGCTCACGTGCTCATGTCGGCCGTACATCGGGTGGCGTCTCTCCTCAAGCGCTGGGTCCTCGGAACCCTCCAAGGAGGGATCGCCCGCGAACACCTCCCCTACTATCTGGACGAGTTCACCTTTCGCTTCAACCGACGCACATCCCGGGCTCGCGGCCTGTTGTTCTACCGCTTGCTTGAGCAGGCTGTTCAGTGTGCTCCCACGCCAGCTTCGGCCCTTTACCTCGGCACCGGACGTGGGAAACGGCCCGCAGAGCCCCGGTAACCACTATATCTTGGGGTCGGTGGACTTAAGGGAATACCCCCTTTGCGTGAATATCATAGCAATATGGTGACTCCGGACCGGGCGCGCATCGCTTCCGGACAACACGTTAGAGGATCCGTTCGAATTCAAACTGATCTTCTACCGAGAGCGCGCGTTGCGCCTGTTGAGGACGCCTTCGATCTTGGCCACATGCAGATCGGCTACATAGACGGCCCGCGCCTCCGCAGGGCGCTCGCGGCGGCGTGTCAGTGGGCTGCCCAACAGCGTAGTGAGCTCAACCGGATCAACGTCTTTCCGGTGCCGGACGGAGACACAGGGACCAACCTGGCCCTCACGGTCCAGGCCATTTCAGACCATCTGGAGGGGGACACGCACCGCTCGGTGGGCCATGTGGCCCAGGAGGCGGCAGAGGCTGCGGTGTTGGGTGCCCGTGGCAACTGCGGCATGATGTTATCACATTTCCTTCTCGGATTCGCTGGCGTGCTGAAGCATAGGGATCGTATCGACGCCGAGGAGTTTGCGATGGCGCTCACCGCCGGGGTGGAGCACCTGTACGCGGCCATAGAGCAACCGGTCGAGGGAACGATACTCACCGTGATGCGAGAGACGGCCGAGGCGGTCTCCGTGGCACAGACCGCCGACATCGCTGCGCTGATGGAGCACATGCTGGAGAAGGCCCAGGACTCCCTGCTGCGCACGCCCGAGTTGCTCCCCGTACTCAAGTCCGCGGGGGTGGTGGATGCGGGCGCCAAAGGATTCGTGAGCCTTCTCGAAGGGGTGGTCCTCTTCCTCCATGGGGATCCGCTGACGGAGAAGGTCCAGGGCGAATTCGCGGCTGGTCCGCCGGCCGTGGCCATGGTGGAGTACCCCGACCGCGACGAGCGGTATCGCTTTTGCACAGAGGCCCTCGTACGTGGGGAAGGGCTGCCCACTCAACGCGAGGTACGTGACCGGCTCCGCGAGCGTGGCGACTCGATGATCGTCATCCGCTCCGGCGACGTGCTCAAGCTGCACATCCATACCGACGATCCTGAAGACGTCTTCGAGTACCTGAAGGGTCTGGGCAACCTGGTGACCCACAAGGCAGAGGACATGAAGGCTCAGCACGCTGCCGTGGGACGAGCGGGCACTTCGCACCTCTCTTTGGCTCGTCGTCCGGTGGGGATCGTCACCGACAGCGCCGCCGATCTTCCCGAAGAGATCGTGCGCGCCCACGGCATTCAGGTGGTGCCCCTAATGCTGGTGGACGGTGATGACGTCTACCGGGACGGAGTCGACGTGACGGCTGAGCAGTTCCACGAGATGCTTGCCAAACAGGAAGCGTTGCCGACTACCTCACAGCCGCCACCCGGTGCGTTCCTAGAGGGATGCAAGCGGGCCGCCGAGGACGCCGAACAGGTGGTGGGTGTGATCCTCGGATCGGGCCTCTCGGGGACGTTCACGTCCGCTGAAGCAGCCGTTTCGAGGGCGGATGGGCTTCCGGTTCGGCTCGTGGACTCACTAGGCGCATCTCTCCTCCAGGGTCTCCTGGTGCTGAAGGCGACCGAGATGGCTGAGATGGGTCAGAAGCCGGACGAGATCGTCTCCGAGCTCGACCGTATCCGAGCCCGGTCCGGCATCCTGTTCACGGTGGAGACTTTCGATCGACTGTTGGCCTCGGGCCGTGTCGGGAGGGGCAAGGCGCTCCTGGGAACGCTCCTGAACGTGAAGCCCATTCTCGGGCTGGATGCGGCGGGTAGGGTGGTCCCCAAGGGAAAGGCCATCGGCCGTAACCGTGTCATGGCAGCGCTCCTGGACGTCATGGCCGGGGACATGGGAGAGGTGCCCGAAAAGGTCCGGTTCGGCATCGTACATGTGGGCGCTCCCGACATCGTCCCCGAAGTGAGGGAGAAGCTGATCGAGCGGTACGGGAAAGTGGAGATGCTGAGCGCGCCGGCGACCCCCGTGATCTCCACCCACCTAGGTACGGGAGCGTGGGGTGTCGCCTATATGGTGGAGGACTAGAAGGCTGTTGAAGAAGCAGCCTTCTAGAGTCAGGACACTAGGGGAGCGGTTCACCGATCGCCACGACGGCGTGTTCGGGCACCAGATGCAGGTCGTCTTCTACGAGCCGTGCAGCTTCGTGGAGGATGATCACCAGCGTGCCGGCCGTCAGCCCGTCATCCTGCCCCGGAATGTCGTACTCGTCGCTCGGTGAATGAAGAACGATCTGACCGCGACGTAGGGTCCGGTCCGCGCACGTGCCCACGAGTCGGACGGTAGCCCAACCCGGGCGCGGTGCCCAAACCATGTTCGTGGGTGTCCTCATGCGTCTGTCATACGGCATCGAATCTCCTTTACTCCCTCAGTCGCTGGCGTCCCGAGACCAATAGATCGTACGTGGCCCGTTGGGCCGGTGACAACTCCGGAGGCAGTCCCACGACCAGCGCTCGACCCTTACTCCCCTCTGGAATGTGAAGGATCATGCGGTCCTCGGGGGTCGGGGGTTGGTATCCGTGGGTGCGTCCGGTTACGTCGACCTCGACCGGCTTTCCCGGAGTACTCAACGCGGCTAGGCGACACCCGTATTCTCTCCACGAGGTCAGGGGATCGGCCCCTTTTTCGGCAATTGCGGGGATGAGCTCTTGCTGGTAGTAGTCGACTGCCGCGCGGTAGGCGTCCGGATCGGAAGCCTTCATTTCCCGAAGACGCTCCCGATAGAATTCCCGGGGGTCCTTAGCGTTGGTCCGCTTCAGCGTTTCTTCGAAGAGATCGTCGGCCCGGTTCTGTAGCGCCTCGTCCATGTTGTACCGTCATAAGTGGTTGGTCTTCGCCTTGGCGCCTGCCCTGGGTAAACCGAAGTATTGTTGCGCCATTCCCCCTCGTCTACCTTAATACCCCCCTCCGAGTGCCCAGGAGCGTAGCCCATGCATGATATGCAACCCTCGCCGGCTCCCAACTACCGCGGCACCGACGAATACCTCGACCTGTCCTGGGAGATGTTTGGCGAGCTCTGTCGTGCCCTCGCCTTTCGCGTTGCCCGGGATTACCACCCGGACCTGGTAGTGGGCATCGCCCGCACGGGTGCGATTCCGGCCGCCATCGTCGCTTCAATCCTGCGGGTGGACTTCTACTCCATGACCATCTCGCGCAAACAGGGGGGCATGGAGATTCTGGAGCGGCCGTCGGTTTTGTCGGCGGCCCCGATCCAGGCGCGAGGCAAGAGGGTGCTCCTGGTGGACGAGATCGCTACCTCCGGTGACACGCTGCGCCTGGGTCTGGCCGCCGTCCGGGACATTGGTCCCACGGAGGTGCGCACCGCCACGAGCTTCGCGCGCACCCACGGGTATAAGGCGGACTACTTCGCCCTCGAGACCGATGCCACCATCATCTTCCCGTGGGACCGCAAGGTCTTCGAGGGAGAGCGTCTGGTGGTCAATCCGCGCTACCAGGGTGCCGTAGACGAGTGACGCCCCCCGCCCGGGGCCGGTCCTGCCGGCCCGGGCGGGCAGCGAGTCGCGGCTGACCCCGCCGCACGCTCAAGTTCTTATTAGCGCCAAGCTCCGCCCGACTCGTCCACGGCTGAGAGCCTGTGCGCCTCTCGCACCAATTCCACGAATTCAGTCCGATATCCCTGCGGGTCCGCTCCTACGGCGCTTTGCGCCCAGCGAAGAATCTCCTCCATGTCGGTGCTCCCACAATACCTGGAGTCTCGGAGGACCATCCCGAACGCGGCTACCGAAGCGGCGAACGTGAAATCAGTCGAGGGCATGGTCGTCCCGTCGATCACCGTGTGGGTGAGCAGTCGACTCCGTTTTCCGTCGGGATCCTTGTAACGCAGCTTCACGAACAACAGTTCTGGACCGAAAGCTTCTCGGTTGATCTCGGTGGACTGATAGCGCAGGTCGTCCAGGCCGCGGACCGGTGTGGCGCTCGCCACGCCTGTGGGGATCACTTCGTAAAGAGCCGTGACGGTGTGCCCGGCACCGAGGTCACCGGCGTCCTTGGTATCGTCGTTGAAGTCCTCCGCCGCCAGCATCCGATTTTCGTACCCGATCAGGCGATACCCACTTATTCGTGTGGGATTGAACTCCACCTGGACCTTCAGGTCCTTGGCGATGGTGTGCAGGGTGCCGCCGAACTCGCTCACCAGGACCTTGCGCGCCTCGAGTTCGGTGTCGATGTACGCGAAGTTGCCATTCCCGTGGTCGGCCAGCTTCTCCATCTTGGCGTCTTGCAGGTTGCCTGTGCCGAAGCCGAGAACAGTCAGGAAGGTGCCTTCGTCGCGTCGCTCCTCGATGAGCCGGACCATCTCCGCATCGCTGGAAGCACCGACATTGAAGTCACCGTCCGTGGCCAGGATGATCCGGTTGTTGCCACCCTCGACGTGATACCGCTGCGCGATGTCGTAGGCGAGCTGGAGCCCGGCCCCCCCTGCGGTCGAGCCTCCGGCCTCCAGGCGATCGAGGGCGTCCAGGATAATTCCCTTGTCACTGCCCGCGGTCGGCTCGAGCACCAACCCGGCGGCTCCGGCGTACACGACGATGGCCACTCGGTCCTCTGGACGTATCTGATCGATCAGCAGCCGCAGGGCGGCCTTGAGAAGCGGCAGCTTGTTAGCCGGCCTCATGGAGCCCGACACGTCCAGCAGGAACACGAGGTTGCTGGCTGGCAGGTCCTCGGTGTCGATCCTTCGCCCCTGGATGCCGATGCGTACCAGATGATGGAGAGGGTTCCACGGCGCCGGCGCCATTTCCGTGTGGACCACGAACGGGTCCGGTCCGTCGGGCGCCTCCAGGTCGTAGGTGAAATAGTTGATCAACTCCTCGATACGAACAGCGTCGGCGGGAGGAAGCTGCCCCCCGCGGATGAAGCGGCGGACGTTGGCGTAGGACGCCCGGTCCACGTCGATGCCGAACGTCGACAGCGGATTCGGCCCCACGGCCAGGAACTCGTTCTCGTAGATCCGCTCGTAACCTTCGCGCTCGAAGTTCGGGTGATAACGCCCGGAGGGGGTGTATTCCCGCTGGTGTATACCACCGAGAACCACCATCCCGGGCCGGGCCAACATCCCGTTCACCGGGAGTGCCTCTACCTTGCGGCGTGCGTCTTCGACGGCTCGTGACGCGACCAATACAGCGCCGTTCCCACGAGGTCTTTGCCCGTCCGGGTCCATCGCAGCCACGGCGGTGACGGCGAACTCGTCCCTCGGTAGCCACTCCAGGGCCTGCCGCCTTGTGGACTCGAGAGCGAAGTCCACTCGGGCGGAGTCGGCCCCCGGAGTCACCTGCCGCGTCATGGACCTGTAGCCGATGAGTGCCGCTCGGATCGTAAGTGCGCCCTTGGTCGTCGCGCCGAGCCCGAGCGAATAGCCTCCGTCCCTGGCGGTCAGGGTGCTAGTCATGAGACCGTCCGCGTAGATCTGGACGCCCGACAGCGGCGTGCCCGTGGCCGCGTCGGTTACGGTGCCGAGGATCACGCCGAGCGAGCGTACGCCCGGGCGTTCGTCGGCGATGAGCCCTGCGAGAAGTGCCATTAAGAGTGTCAAGGTGCGCACCGTGGTTCCTCCATCAGTGGTCCGTCGCGGGACCGAAGGAACCGTTCCCGCCTACTTCAACCGACGAACGAAGGGCTCAGACTTGCACACCTCGTGGGGGATTCGCGGCGGACTCGCCGCGTGGGGCGTGAGATGTGAGGGGGGGATACTGTGGAGTCGTGCCTACTCGCCGGCGGCCATGGACTCCATGAACTCCTGATTCGTTTCGGTCCGACCCATACGGGCGAGTAGGAACTCGATGGCCTCGGTGGGGGGCATGTCGGAGAGGAAGTTGCGCAGGAGGTAGACCCGGTTCAGCTCGTGGGGAGTGAGGAGCAGTTCTTCCTTCCGGGTGCCGGATCGGTTGATGTCGATCGCGGGGAATATCCTCTTGTCCGAGATGTGGCGGTCCAGGATCAGCTCCATGTTCCCGGTCCCCTTGAATTCCTCGAAAATGACCTCGTCCATACGGCTCCCGGTCTCCACCAGGGCCGTCGCGATAATGGTCAGGGATCCGCCGCCGTCGATGTTTCGTGCGGCCCCGAAGAAACGCTTGGGCTTGTGCAGGGCGTTCGCGTCCACCCCGCCAGACAGGATCTTACCCGAGTGGGGCACGGTCGTGTTGTATGCCCGCGCCAGCCGCGTAATCGAGTCCAGGAGGACGACGACGTCCTTTCCGTGCTCCACCAGCCGCTTGGCCTTCTCCAGCACCATCTCCGCTACCTGCGTGTGGCGGGACGCGGGTTCGTCGAAGGTGGAGGAGATGACCTCACCGTCGACGTGCTCCTCCATGTCCGTTACTTCCTCGGGGCGTTCGTCGATGAGCAGGACGATGAGATGCACGTCGGGATGGTTGGCTGTGATCGCGTTGGCGATCTTCTGCAGGAGGATCGTCTTGCCCGCCTTGGGCGGGGAGACGATCAAGCCGCGTTGCCCCATCCCGACCGGAGCCACCAGATCCATGACCCTCATCGACAGATCCTCGTCTGCAACCTCGAGGGTCAGTCGGTCCTCAGGGTAGCGGGGCCGCAGGTTGTCGAAGGCGATGCGCTGTTTGGCGTTGTCGGGGTCGTCGCCATTGACGCTCTCTACCTTGAGCAACGCTAGATAGCGTTCGCCTTCCTTGGGAGGCCGTACCTGGCCGAGGACGGTGTCCCCCGTCCGTAGGTCGAAGCGCTTGATCTGAGAGGGACTTACATAGATGTCGTCCGGACCATAGAGATAATTCCAGTCTTGCGAGCGCAGGAATCCGTAGCCCTCCGTCAAGATCTCGAGGACTCCTTCGCCTCGCAGGACCACATCATGGTCGAGCAGATTCTGCTCGATTCGAAAGATGAGGTCTTGCTTGCGGAGCCCCGAATAGTTGGAGATGTTGAGTTCCTCCGCCAAATCATGGAGGTCTCCAACGCTCTTGCTCTTCAACTGCGCGATGTCCACTTCTACTCCGGGTTGCACACCGACTGCGGCTACGTGGCCGAAACGGCAAGTCGGGGTCTAATGCGTCAGGCTGGAGGGGAACACGAGAACAAGACCTGCGAGGAGTTCGGCGAGTCCGGCGTCCACGCGGTGGGAGCCGGGCGCCCGGGTGTGCTGAGGGGACCGAGTCGATTTTAATGGCGGACGGGGAGGGGGTCAAGAGTTCGTCCGGTACTTGGATGACCATCTTGGCCACGTACCGCATGGGTTTGGTGGGCGACACGGAGCTCGTTGTCGGTGAGCTGAATGAGGGCCTCGACGCTAGAGATCTGCTCGTTGTGGCGGCTCTCGAGGACTGGGACGGACCGGCGTACCTGACCAACACGGATGGCGGCGTCGAGGTGGCCCTTCTACGCCCGAGTCGCACGCGGGCACCCCGGCCCTGGGTCATCCACGCCGTCCTTCTTCTGCTCACATTCTTCACGACCTTCATGGCGGGCGCTCTGCTGCGAGGGATCGATCCGCTAGCGACGGAGTTCGTCGACGTCTGGGGCGCCGGAATTCCGGTTCCCACCACCGTGAACTGGACGCAGATGGCCGTCGGCGCGCCCTTCGCTCTTACGCTGATGACCATCCTGATGGCACACGAGATGGGCCATTTCCTGATGGCGAGACGGCATCAAGTCCCGGCGAGTCTTCCGTACTTCATCCCCTTTCCCGCGTACTATTCGGCCATCGGTACATTGGGCGCCTTCATCCGTATACGTGGACCCATCGTGAGGCGCTCCGTTCTGCTCGACATCGGAGTCGGAGGTCCTGTCGCGAGCTTCGTTCTCTCCCTCCTATTCCTTATGGTGGGGCTCTCGCTCTCCGAGCCGGTCGGTGGCATGGTCGGATCGGGAATGACCATGGTCGTCGAGTTCGCGGGTCAACCGATCTGGTTGGGATCGGGCCTTGCCGTCCACGGGATCCTGTACCTCTTCTTTCCCGCCGACCTCGGCACCAACGTGATCCTCCTTCATCCCGTGGCCTTCGCCGCTTGGCTCGGGCTGTTCGTCACCTTCCTCAACCTGCTTCCGTTCGGCCAATTGGATGGCGGGCACATCCTGCACGCGCTCTCGAAACGGGCGCAACGGTGGGCGGGGCCGGTTTGCCTGCTCGCCCTGCTACCCCTTGGCCGACTCTGGTGGGGATGGTGGATCTGGGCGGGACTCGCCGTGCTCTTGAGCCGGGGACGCCTTGCCCACCCGAAGGTGCTTCAGCCCCAAGTGGGGCTGGACCCCCTTCGGACCGCGATCGCATGGTCGGCCATCTTCATCTTTTTTCTGACCTTTGTGCCACTCCCCGTGCGTTTCTGAGTCGGAGCGAATTGATTCTTCCGTATGTAGTGAAACGTCAAATAGGGAAAGCGCTTTCCGGTTTTGTAGGAAAAGAAACTTGACAATTTCCCGAACCGGGTAAACATTCGTTTGCTCTTCGTTTTTTTTGCTATTTTTCGGAGGCTACATGGGGAGGCACAACCGGGAGGGCAAGGGCGCGGACCAGCAAGGTTTCGAGTACCACATCAACTATCAGCCGGATTGGCTTCGGTTGGTCAAGGTCACTCGAACGCTGGACAGCGGCCGACAGTCCACCAAGACGCTTTTCCGAAACCCGGCGAAGAAACGTGAGGTGAGTCCCGGAGAGCGGGTCCGCACACGGATCATGTCGCCGGGTCAGGGTGTCGATATGGAGGTGGCGGTCTCGGATCCGTATCAACTCGTGCGCAGGGTCCAGGTTACCTGCATGATTCCCACGTCGGACGGGGGCGCAGAAGAGATCGTGTACACGTTGGAAGACGACATGCCCGTGGCGTCACGCGGCTGACGCGAGTCACACCTGGCCACTTTCCGTTTCGACCCGGCACGTCTGCTCTGACACCGTAGAACGCCCTAGTGTGGTGTAGCAGAAGTCATGCTGCCATTCGGACGCGTCCGCATCCCGCGACCCACTCGCTTCGCGAGCGGGTGCCCCCTGCGTTGCTTCTCCTCGAAATAGCGGTGCTATTCCTCGTCGTCGCGCCTTGATCTGCGGGCGCGGACCGCGCCCTGAACAGCGCACCTGATGGTTAACACAAGTGTGCCAGCTGATGGTTAACAGATTGGGTTACGTCCTGTGTTACCGTGGGTGTCGAAAATGACGAAGAGTTCTTCGTCAAACCACCCGAGGGTAGTGGGACCGAAGTAGACCTGCCACAGAGCGGGGCCGATGGGTTCGAGCCCGATGAACTCGTTGCCCAGAGCCGAACTGATGTTGATCCAACGCGAGTGCCAGCGGATGCCTCCGTTTGTAGAGACCTTACGGACCCCTCTCTGCCAACGTACGTGAGACACGGAGCACGCAAAGAATTAGAGTAGGGCGAAGGCAGAGAAAACGAACATGTTGGGACTGCGAGAGAGAATGGCAGAGAATGGTAGTGCCCCTGGAACCGGGGAGGCCAAGCGAAGCGCGGCAGCTCCTGCGGACCCGGAGGTAGTAGATAGGCCGCTACGGCGGCGGTTCAGTCCGTCGTACAAGCTGCGGATCGTCGAAGAAGCGGACCGGTGCACCGAGCCCGGCGAGGTGGGTCAAGTCCTGCGGCGAGAGGGCCTGTACTCGTCGCACCTGACGACGTGGCGCAAGGCGGCGCATAGCGGGTCGCTGAAGGCCCTGTCGAAGAAACGCGGCCGCAAGCCGGAGCGAAATCCGCTGGATGAGAAGGTACGCAAGCTGGAGCGGCGAAACGCACGGCTCGGGAATGAGCTCAGGAAGGCACACCTGATCATCGACGTGCAGGGAAAAGTTGCGGGGCTGCTGGGGATAAGCCTCGACGACGGGACAAACTCTTGAAGGCGGCCGATGAGCTGGCTAAGCACGTCGGTGTAAAACCGGCGTGCGCGGCCCTCGAGGTCTCCCGATCGACGTTGTACCGTCGTCGAGGCCCATCAACCGGGCAACAGCAGCCCCGCCCGACGCCCGCCCGGGCATTGAGCGAGACGGAACGAGGCGAGGTCTTCGACACGCTGTGTTCGGAGCGGTTCGTGGACCGCTCACCCGCCGAGGTGGTGGCCACGCTGCTCGACGAAGAGGTCTACCTGTGCAGCGAACGCACGATGTATCGTGTTCTGGCCTCCGAGGTGCCGGTTCAGGAACGCCGGGCGCAGCGCACCCATCCCGAGTACAAGAAGCCCGAGTTGATGGCCACGGCGCCGAACCAGGTGTGGTCCTGGGATATCACGCGGCTGCTCGGGCCGAAGAAGTGGAGCTATTACTACCTCTACGTCATCATGGACATCTACAGCCGCTACGTCGTGGGCTGGATGGTGGCGGACCGGGAGAACTCGGCCCTGGCCGGCCGGTTGATCCAGCAGAGCTGCCTGAAGCATGGCGTCCAGCCCCGGGTCCTGACCCTGCACTCGGATCGGGGAGCTCCAATGACGAGCCAATGCACCGCTCAACTTCTCGCTGACCTCGGCGTGACCCGCTCGTTGAGCCGGCCTCAGGTGTCGGATGACAACCCGTTTTCCGAGGCTCAGTTCAAAACCTTGAAGTACCATCCCTCGTTTCCCGGACGGTTCGGGGATCAGGGCCAAGCCAAGACGTTCTGTCGATCGTTCTTCCGCTGGTACAATGCCGAGCACCGCCATGGCGGCATCTCGATGCTAACCCCCGAGCAGGTCCACTTCGGGAACGCCGATCAGGTCATTGCCGGCAGGAAATCCGTGCTCCGCGAAGCATGGGCCGCTCATCCCGAACGCTTCGTCAGAGGTGTGCCGAATCCCAAACCGCTCCCGGAGGCCGTCTTCATCAATCCTCCCATCCCTTCCCTCACCACACAGGACATTGCTCTCTAATTAATCCCGTAGAGTGTCCCATTGTCGTTGACAGGTTCCGGACCTCGAAGTGCTCAGGGTACTCGATGGGCGGAAGGACGTCGGGGTAGGCTCTAAGAGCCGATCGGTAGACGGAATGGGGAGTAGCGTCGTCGAGCGCCTCGTGGGGGCGGATGTGATTGAATGTGTGGCGGAAGTCGTTGAAGTGGCGCTGCTGGGCACTGAGGTTGGCCTTGGGCGGGCGAGTGGCTTCACGCTTGAGGGTCCTGTGCATGCGTTCGTGTCGGCCGTTCTGCTGCGGCTTACCCGGCTCGATGGTCTCAGGACGGATACCGAGGCGGATCCACCAGGCACTCAGGCGTGTGAGGCGAGCGAGGCCGATGGAAGCGAAGGGCGTACCATTGTCGGAGCGGATGACGGCGGGCAGACCGAACTCGCGGAAAGTCCTGATGAACACAGGCTTGGCGAGCTCGATCGACGTGGAATACAGCCCTGTGCACTCGAGCAGGAACCGGCTGAAGCCGTCCTGGATCGTGAGGGGGTAGCAGTAGCGACCGTTGCGCATCTTGAACTGCCCTTTGAAGTCGACGGTCCAGACCGCATTGGGCTCATCCATCGCAGTGAGCGGCTTGCCGGGGTGGCCCGGTTTGCCGGAGCGTCTGCGCTTCTTCGTGATCAGGTCGTGACGCTCGAAGATGCGATCGATCGTCCTGCGAGCTGGGGCCGAGCCAAACTTCTCAGCTGTGAGTTTACGGATCTTGCGTGATCCCCATCCGTAGCGCTGACGCAGGTCGACGACGTGTTCGACGATCGGCTCCTCCACGGCGTGTGGGCAGTGATGGGGTCGGCGCGATCGCTCTTGCAGTCCCTCGAATCCCTCTGCGCGGAAGCGATTCCACCAGGTGTATCCCGCGGTCCTGCTGATACCGTAGCGCCTACAGGACTCGGCGAAACTGAACGTCCGTTGTTGCACTTCGAGGATAAAGCGTACTCTTTGCTCGTACATGGTCGACCGGTTCCAGTCCATCGGGCTCTCCTTGTTGCAGAACCCTGGTTGATAGGAACCTGTCAACCATCAGTGTAGGCCATTGTGTAAAGGATCAGGGTAGGCTGTACCGCCTCGGTGGCTACCAGACTTCTGCTACACCACCCTAGCCACCGCGATCTCGCCTCGGCTATCTTCAGTCCATGAACGGCACCATTGTGGCTCCCGTGAGGTACCTCGGCCGCTGGACGTTGGGCGCCGTGCGGTCTCTTGGAAAGGCCGGGTATCTCGCTGCCGGGGCCACGCGTGCCCTGAAGAACGTGGAAATCTGGGGGCCGCGCCTGATGCCCCAGTTGGTGGCCGTCGGCGTCGCCTCCGTCCCGATAGCCCTGTTCATCGCCACCTTCACCGGCATCGTGTTGGCGCTGCAGGCTTCGTACACGTTCACGGGCGCTGTCCCGATGTATTTCGTCGGGACGCTGGTCGGGAAGACCATGATCATGGAGTTGGGACCGGTGCTCACGGGCCTCTCTCTTGCCGGCCGGGTGGGGGCCAGCATTTCGGCGGAGATCGGTACCATGCGGGTCACGGAGCAGATCGACGCTCTGGAGACCCTGGCCTACGATCCCCTTGCCTATCTGGTCGTGCCCCGCGTGTTGGCCGGCGTCCTCATGTTTCCGATCATCGTGGTCCTCGCCTCCGCCATGGGAGTGGTTGCCGGTTGGGCGGCTTCCATGGCACTGCTGGACATGTCGAGCGCCGAGTTCCTGAAGGGGCTCAAGCTCTTTTTCGAGCCGTGGGATGTGCAGTTCGCCGCTATCAAGAGCACCAGCTTCGGCCTCATCGTTACGGGAGTGGGATCGTTCTACGGCTTCCACACGAGGGGCGGAGCCGCCGGCGTGGGTATATCCGCTACCCGCTCGGTGGTTCTGGCGAGCATGCTGATCCTGGTTCTGGACGCCTTCTGGGCGCTGGTCCTCCTTTGAGCATCGAACTCAAGGACGTGCACAAAGCGTTCGGGCTGAAGGAGATTCTGCGAGGGTTCTCTCTCGAGGTCCATGAAGGTGAGACGTTGAGCATCATCGGAGCCTCTGGGGCCGGGAAGTCCGTCACGCTCAAGCACTTGGTAGCGCTCATCCAAGCGGATCGGGGCGAGGTTTGGGTGGACGGGCAGAACGTGGCCGAGCTGGAGGGGGACGATCTGTCCGATCTGCGTCGCAGGATAGGATACGTCTTCCAGTTTGCGGCCCTGTTCGACTCCATGACCATTGCCGAGAACGTGGCCATGGGGCTGCGCAGGATTCCCGATATGTACGAGGAAGAGATCGACGCTCGGGTGAGGGAGAGTCTCGCTTTGGTGGATCTCCAGGGGGTCGAGGGGCGCTACCCATCGGAGCTTTCCGGGGGTATGGTGAAGAGAGCGGGCCTGGCGCGGGCCATCGCAACGAGACCCAAATACCTGTTGTATGATGAGCCGACCACCGGGCTCGATCCGATCACTGTAACCGTCATCGACCGCCTGATTGTCCGGATGAGCGAGGAGCTGGGTGTGACCGGCATCGTCATCACACACGATATGAAGAGCGCATACCACATCTCCGACCGGATCGCGATGCTCCATGAGGGCCGCCTCCGCACGGTCGGAACGGTCGAAGAGATCCGAGAGTCGGCCGATCCGCTACTCAGGGCTTTTATCGAAGGCCGACCGGAGCTGATGGAGTCTGCTCAGTGACCCGCCGCCGGGAGTTGCTGGTCGGGGTGGTGGTCCTTGCCGGACTGTTCGTGGGGGTTTTCGGAACACTCTGGCTCCAAGGCAAACGTTTTGGTAGTACCGAAACGGAGATCCACGTACTCATCAGGGATGCAGGCCAACTCGCCGTCGGGAACGGCGTGAAGTTCAGGGGGGTGAGCATCGGGCGAGTGGGAGATATCACTGTGGAACCCGGAGGCTCCGCGGTCCGGGTCGAGTTACTGCTCGAAGGGGACTGGATTCTCGAGCAGGACGCGGCGGTCGTCATCGCTCCCGAGTCGATGTTCGGGGATTGGCAAGCCGAAATAGTGACACGCTCCCGTTTTCCTCGCTTCGACTTCTACGAGGTTCCGGCCAACGCACGATTCGATGGCGGAATCCAGGTGTTGGGGGGGTTCACGCTGCCCGATCTGTCACGACTGACGGCCGTCGCCGACGAGGTGGCCCAGAATCTGGCGTCCCTCACCGACCGTTTCGACCGGGCTTTCAGCGACGAGTCCGCCGATCAGCTGGCTCAGGCGATCGACAATATGGAGGAACTCTCCGCAACGCTGCGTGACGTAGTCGACGAGCAGTCGGTTCAGTTCACGGGCATCGCCGACGACGTGAGGACGTCTACAGGCGAAATCGCTTCGGCCCTGACCCATGCCAGGGGCTCCCTGGAGCGCATCGACGCCATACTCAGCTCGGGTGACGTCGACTCGATTATCGTGAATACGCGAGTCATCACCACGGACCTGCGGGACGCGTCAGGCGATATTTCCTCAGCGACCGCGAACCTCAACGAGACGCTCGCTTTGGCGGACTCGACCATATCGGCCCTGAGTCGTATCACCACTCGAGTGGAGCAGGGAGAGGGATCCCTGGGCAGGCTCATCTACGATACGGCTTTCGCCACTCGGGCGGAGGGGGTGTTGGAGGAACTCAACCTTCTCATGCAAGACATCCGAGCGAATCCGCGCAAGTACGTGCGGCTCTCGATCTTCTAGCGGTGGGGGAACCTCGGGCCAGGATCGAGCGGAGTTCCGGCGGCGTGGTGGCGCGCCGGATCGAAGGCTCAGTGCACTTCCTGCTCATCAAGGATCCCTACGGGAAGTGGGGGTTGCCCAAGGGCCATCTCGAGGGTGAGGAGAGCTCGGAAGAGGCGGCGGTCCGGGAAGTCGGAGAAGAAACGGGGCTCGACGAGCTCCGGTTGGGGCCCTCCCTGGGAACCATCGATTGGTACTTTCGGCTGAAGGGCGATCTGATTCATAAATTTTGCGAGTACTTCCTGATAGCCTCGCCGAACGGAGACACCAGACCCGAGGTGGAGGAGGGTATTACAGAGTGCCTGTGGCTCCCGGTGCCGGAGGCGATCACGGCGGTGGCTTACGACAATGCGCGGCAGGTCGTCGAGAGAGCGGCGGAGGCTCTGGCGTCGGACGAAGTGAAAGGCATTCTATGACGACGCAAACACAGTCGGTTTGGCATGTGGTACAAGCCGCTGCGGCACTTCTGGTGCTCGGCCTCTTCCTGTTCGGCGTGCGGGACTTGCTGAACCCGTTTCTTCTATTCTGGATCCTGGTGCTGGTGCTCTACCCCTTCCGGAAGGTGGAGGGGCACGCGTTGATCGTCCTCGTCGCTGCCCTTCTCACGCTGTATTGGCTGCTGGCCACCACCGGATTCCTGCTCGCGCCCTTCGTGCTGGGCTTCGTCTTGGCCTACATGCTCGATCCGGTCGTCGATGCCATCGAGGGTCGCGGTGTCGGACGTACGCTGGCCATCGTGCTTCTCACCCTGCCCGTGGTGGGGCTCGGCGTGGTATTGGTGCTCTTCGGGATCCCCACCCTGATCGTGCAGATGGACCAGCTCATCGAGGCGGCCCCGGCGTTCCTCGAGCGAATGAGCGGGTGGGTCAGTGGGCTGAGAGAGCGCCTTGTCCTCGCGAACATCCCCGGCCTGGACCAGGAATCGATTCCGGACCCCCGAAGCCTGGATCCGACTCAGATCGTGGCCTTCCTGCAAGAGCGGCGAGAGAGCCTGGCTACCCAGGCCTGGGCCAGCGTTCTTGGCCTCGGTAGGGGACTCGGATCGGCGGCGACGCTGGTAGGGTACGTCGTGCTCACGCCGGTGCTGACATTCTATTTGCTCCGGGACTACGACAGGATCATCGCTCGGGTCCGGGAGCTTCTTCCGCATTCTCGCCGAGCGGCCATCGTCGATTTTGCCACGGAATACGACGCGTTGTTGGCCAAGTATCTGCGGGGTCAGGTCACCGTCGCCGTCATCCTCGGACTCCTCACGGGCGTGCTCCTCTTCGTAGTCCGGTTCCCCTATCCTTTCCTTTTGGGGGCGTTGGTGGGGGTCCTGGGGCTGATTCCCTTCCTGGGGCTCGTTCTCAGTATCATTCCAGCCATAGTCGTGGCACTGATGAGCGGTAACGTGGGGGCCTCGCTGATAAAGGTGGCTGCGGTATATGGCTCCACCCAGATCCTGGAGGGCAGCTTCATCAGCCCGCGCATCGTGGGAGAGTCCGTGGGACTCCACCCCGTTTGGATCGTTCTGGCCCTGTCGGTGGGTGGCTTCTTCTTCGGATTCGTCGGCCTTCTGATCGGCGTGCCCGGCGCCGTTGGCGTCAAGCTACTCGTAGCGCGTGGACTCGATCGCTACCGCGATTCCGAACTCTTCGCGGGAGGGGAGCCGGGGTCCGTCGAAGGTACCTAGACCCGACGGTAGCTAGACCCGTCTCCATGGCCCGAGGCCCGGTTGGACGTCTTCCGGTCCCAAGTTAGACTTCAGGCTGCTGATTCACCGAGAACCGGGCCCCATCGTCATTGACCATGCACCACGACGTACGTGATATCACGATCATCGGAGGCGGACCGACAGGCCTCTTCGGCGCCTTCTATGCGGGGTTGAGGGAGATTTCGACCCGCATTATCGACTCCCTGCCCGAGTTGGGCGGCCAGCTCATGGCCCTGTACCCCGAGAAGTATATCTTCGACGTAGGGGGCATTCCCAAGATCCTGGCCAAGGATCTGGCCAGAGACATGGTCGCGCAGGGCACGCAGTTCGATCCGGACGTGGTCCTGGACGAAGAAGTCCGCGAGCTCGACAATAGAGGCGATCACTTCGTGTTTCGGTGCAGGAGCGGCGACTATGCGAGCCGGTCCGTACTTATCGCCGGTGGCAAAGGTGCGTTTGAGCCGCGGCACCTCAAGTGTCCCGGCTACGATGACTTGCTCGGCAAGGGGATCTACTACGCCGTAAAGGACCCGGACGACTACATCGGTAAGAGGGTGCTCCTTGTGGGGGGTGGTGATTCCGCACTGGATTGGGCCCTCAGCCTCAAAGACCGTGCCGAACAACTCACCATGGTCCATCGCCGGGATGGTTTCCGGGCGCACGAGGCGTCCATCAAGCAGCTTCACGCGGCTGATGCGGCTGGTGAAATCGATTTGAGAACCTTCTACGAGGTCCGCGAGATCCGCGGCAACGGCTCCGTCGAGTCTGCCACGATCTACGACAACCGCACGGATGAAGACCTCGAGCTCGAAGTAGATGCCGTGCTGTGTTTCTTGGGGTTCAAGCCCGATCTGGGCCCAATGAAGTCGTGGGGACTAGCTCTCGACAAGAACAGAATCGTGGTGAGCCAACTCATGGAGACCTCGATCCCCGGCATCTACGGAGCGGGCGATGTGGTGTCCTATCCCGGGAAGATCGATCTCATCGCCACCGGATACGCTGAAGCTGCCATTGCCGTGAACAACGCCGTGACTTACCTGGATCCTGAAGCTCGCGTGAATCCCGGCCACTCGACCAACCTGGCGCTATTCAAGGACAAATAGGGGTGGGAAGTGGACACCGGGACCGCCGGCCACACGAGATCGGGAACCTCCAAGTGTTCTAATGATCGGTCACTATAAAGACACACCCCACCCGGGGAATGAGGATCATGTCTGAACGCCAACGCGAACAAGTCGTCATCATCGGCTCGGGCCCCGCAGCCTGGACCGCAGCGATCTATGCCGCCCGGGCGAGCCTGCACCCATTCGTGGTCGAGGGCGCAGGCAGCAGAACCATGATTCCCGGCGGGCAGTTGATGTATACCACCGAGGTGGAAAATTATCCCGGCTTCCCGGAGGGTATCACGGGTATCGAGATGATGGCCGACTTCAAAGCTCAAGCGCTCCGGTTCGACACGCGGGTCATCACCGAGGACGTGGTCGAGGTCGACTTTTCGGTACGGCCCCTGCTGCTCAAGACGAGTGGTGGGACCGAAATCGAGAGCGACACGGTCATCCTCGCGACCGGAGCCAACGCCCAGTGGATCGGCCTCCCGAATGAAGAGCGCCTGGCCCAGAGCGGTGGGGGGGTGTCAGCGTGTGCCGTCTGCGACGGTGCTCTGCCCCACTTCCGGGACCAGGTCATCGCCATTGTCGGGGGCGGTGACAGCGCCATGGAGGACGCCCTCTATATGGCGAAGTTCGCCAAAGAGGTCGTGGTAGTGCATCGCCGCGACGAACTCCGGGCTTCGAAGATCATGCAGGATCGAGCCTTTGCCGAGGAAAAGATCCGGTTCGAGTGGAACCACGTGGTGACCGATGTCGAGGGGGACGACGTGATCACGGCGGTGGTGCTCGAGAACACTCAGACGGGTGAGGCGCACCGGCTCGAGGTGGGCGGGTTGTTCGTGGCGATAGGCCACACACCCAACACGGAGTTCCTGGCCGGCCAAGTGGAGCTCAAGTCCAACGGATGGATCGAGACGCCGGTATCGTGGCGCACCGAGACCTCCGTGCCCGGCGTCTTCGCGGCCGGTGACGTCCAAGACGACTACTACAAGCAGGCTGTCACCGCGGCGGGGACCGGCTGCATGGCCGCGCTCGACGCGGAACGTTGGTTGGCGCATGGTGGAGTGGAGAGCGTTTCGGCGGGAGTCGGGGCGGAGGGCTGAGCCAGGGACCCGGCAGTCATTACGCCGCCACCTTCCACAACCGCGGGGATGTGCCGGTCACCACGGAGAGCTGCTCATGGATCTCAAAGGGAAGGCGTGCATCGTAACCGGGGCCACTAAGGGCATCGGCCGGTCCATCGCACAGGCCCTCGCCGGGGCCGGCGCCGATGTGGTGGTGAGCGCTCGCACGGCCGGTGACGTGGAGAGTGTCGTGGCCGAGCTGGACCGCTCCAATTCCGGACGGATGGTGGGGGTGCCGGCCGACGTGAGCCGTGCCGACGAGTGTTCTCGGCTCATCGGAGCCGCCGTCCAGGAGCTCGGCCGCCTCGACGTGTTGATCAACAACGCGGGCGTCGGAATTTTCGCCTCCATCGAAGCACTATCACTCGACGATTGGCAGACCCAGATCGACACCAACCTTCGAGGGGTGTTCTGCTGTGCGCAGGCGGCGGTTCCGCATCTGAAGGCCACGAAGGGTTGGATCATCAACATCGGATCCCTCGCCTCCCGCAACTCCTTTGCCGGTGGCACCGGTTACAACGCCAGCAAGTTCGGGCTGCTGGGCATGACCGAGGCCATGATGCTGGACCTTCGTCACTCAGGGATCCGGGTGAGCATCATCATGCCGGGGAGCGTGAACACGACGTTCTCCGATCACGAGGTCGGCCCGGACAGGGAGTGGGCGCTGGCGGCGGATGATGTAGCCGCGGCGACCCTGCACCTCCTATCCTACCCCGAAAACTCCCTCGTCAGCCGGGTGGAGATGCGGCCCAGTCGCCCCCCCCAACGCTGACGGGCCCAGGCTGCCGCTGAGCGGCAATATGGCCGCGCGACTCGGGGCGCGATGCCGTACATTCGGGGTATTCAGACCGTGAGTTCAACACGCATACAACCATGAGGCAGGCATGTCCGACGGTCATCGCATAGAACGAGATTCCCTGGGCGAGGTGCGGGTGCCCAGCGACGCGCTGTACGGGGCGCAAACGCAGCGAGCGCTCGAGAACTTCCCGATCAGCGGGCAACGTTTCGGCCGAGGCTTCATCCAGGCGATGGGTCTCATCAAGAAGGGAGCGGCACTGACCAACCTGGAGCTTGGCCACCTGGACGCAAAAATCGCCGAGGCCATTGCGGCGGCCGCTGCCGAGGTGGCGCGGGGGGAGTGGGATGACGAGTTCGTGCTCGACATCTATCAGACGGGATCCGGCACCTCCACCAACATGAATACCAATGAGGTGGTCGCACACCGGGCCGATCAGATCCTCGGAGGGGAGGGGGGCCGGGTACACCCGAACGACCACGTGAACTTCGGCCAGTCCTCCAACGACGTTATCCCCTCGGCCATTCATATCTCGGCTCGGGTTGCGATCGAGCGAGAGCTCATCCCCGCGCTCATGCATCTGAGGGACGCCCTCGCGGTCAAGGCCGAGGCCTTCGATCACGTCCTCAAGTCGGGACGTACCCACCTGATGGACGCCACGCCTATCCGGCTCGGGCAGCAGTTCGGGGGCTACGCGCACCAGCTCACGAAGGGTATCGAGCGCGTGCGTGCCGCCTCGGCGGGGCTCGGTGAGCTGGCTTTGGGCGGGACCGCAGTGGGGACTGGAATAAACACCCATCCGGACTTCGCGTCGAAGACCATCGCACGTGTGGCCGAGGACCTGGGGTTGGAGTTTCGTGAAGCGGACAACCACTTCGAGGCTCAGGCCGCCAAAGACACGGTGGTCGATGCGGCCGGTACGCTGAACACGATCGCGGTCAGCTTTTTCAAGATCGCCGATGATCTACGGTGGCTGGCCAGTGGCCCGACCTCGGGAATCTCGGAGATCCGTATCCCCGCGATCCAGCCGGGAAGCTCCATCATGCCCGGCAAGGTGAACCCGGTCATGTCCGAGGCCATGATGATGGTGGCCGCCCGGGTGATGGGGAACCACACGACCGTGACTATAGCCGGCCAGCGGGGCAACTTCGAGCTCAATGTGATGATGCCGGTCATGGCCCACGCACTGCTGGAGTCGGTGACCCTCCTGGCGAACATGGCCACCACTTTCGCAGACCGATGCGTGGCGGGTATCGAGGTGAACGAAGAGAGGACCCGGGAGCTTCTCGAGAAGAACCCGTCCATCGCCACGGCGCTCAATCCCTACATCGGGTATGATAAGGCCGCGGAGGTCGCCAAAGAGGCGGCGCGCGAAGGGATTTCGGTGCGCGAAGTCGTGGAGAGACGGGAGCTGATCGCGCCCGAGCAGGTGGACGAGGCACTCGACGTACGGAAAATGACAGAGCCCGGGCTCCCCGAAGGGTAGGCCCGAGCCCTGGTCGCCCGACGTGCCGCGCTCCGTACCGGCTTCCTTCGCCCTTGCCTCGAGGGAGTCAGCGGCGCGATGACGCAGTCGACACGCCGGGCTTATCAGCCCGCTAGCTGATCAGGCGCTGTCCAGTTTGAGTTGAAGCTCCGTGCGCCGGAACTCCTTGTTCTTCATCGGGACCGGCACTCCACCATGAGGCAGGATTCGAGTCACCGAACCGTCCAGGTAGAGCGGGTACGCCCAAGCGCTTCCGAACCGCACCACCTGGATCAACTCCGGCCGCTCCTGATTGCTTGGGGGGGACACTGCCTCGGTGATTCGACGCCAAACCCGATCGACGAGCCCCATGCGCTCGGTCACGGAGCCGGCCCACATCGCTAGTTGGAGCAGTTTCCGATCCGCCTCGCTCATCGACCGGATCACCCTGCGGTGCCCAGGAAAACTGTGCGAGAGCAGAAACGCCAGTGCTTCCGCCTCGGGTGCGGGGTCTACGGTGATCTCATGGTTCCCGGGCATCCGTACTCGGCAACGGTCTGAAACGTCCAACCAACCATCTGCATGTATGCGCGTTCTCATTTGTTTGCCTCAATCAGAGCGGTCGTTCGTGCCCGTTCGGAGGGGCATTAATGGAAGAGTCGTGCCGTGAAAGTGGGGAGGAGTAGGTGGGGTGTGGAAAACACGCTTAAGTGTTTATGAGATAGTCTGTTACGTCCTGTGGGAGCCCCTCCCTCGATGCGGGTATGGGGGGGGAGTGATAGGCATTTTTTAGTCAGAATCGGCAAGAAGTACGCATAGAAGCCTGGTTCGTGGAGGCCTCCTCAGATCTTTCCGCCCACGAACCGCGCGGGGGCCTCAACGCGCCCGTACTTCTTCAACAGCCTTCTAGACAGGGAGCCGGGCCCCGGCCTATATTCGATATCGGCGTGCTGGGGGGCTCGTTTATTGAGCCAACACCCGTGAAGCCGGGACTGACTCTTTCGGACTACGTCATGCCCTGAGAAGGGAAGGCGAAACTCGGAAGGAGGTCACCCAACAGTGTCCCTGGGCTTCAATAATTCCCCTCTGGTGCGCTTAGAGAGGCCGAAATCCTTTGGGTTCCGGCCTCTCTCGTCGTATGAGGACGGATGCCGTCCAACGGCGGTGGCGATGCGTGACTCTCTACATCTCTCCTCGGACTTGCCTAGACGCCAGAACTGCGGGTAGCCTAGACGTTGTCGTCGTGAATGAGGCGAAGCCTTCCCCTCCAACGAGATCAGAGTTCGTGAGCGGAAAACTGCAGAGAGCGATCGAAGAGCGCCTTGCCCTCGGTGCCCTCGAATACGAGGTGCCTAAGTCGACCGAGGGCTGGAAGTACATGCTCGGGGGCATAACCGCCTTCTTGATCGGGGTCATCGTCGTCACGGGCCTGTACCTGGCCCAGTTCTACAATCCCACTCCCCAGGGGGCCCACGACAGTGTGCTCTACATCATCACCCGTGCTCCGTTGGGCGATTGGGTTCGCAGCTTACATTTCCTGGCGTCCGGCGCCCTCGTGGTGACGGTGACCGCTCATCTGGCTTACGTCTTTTGGAGAAGGTCCTACAAGCGGCCTCGTGAGATGACGTGGTGGGCCGGTGTGATCATGGCCGCCTTGATCTTCCTGCTAGTGATCACTGGGACCACCCTTCGGTACGATCAAGAAGGTTTCGAGGCGCTGCTTCACTTCGTCGCAGGAGGCAACCTCACGGGGGCCTTCGGGGCGTTCTTCACCGACGACTTTACACCGAGCACCTCGCTTCTGTCTCGGATTTTCAGCCTTCACACGAGCCTTCTGCCCTTGCTGCTCGGGTTGCTGATCGGGCTGCACTTCTGGCTCATTCGCCACCTCGGGATTCATGCCGACTCGTCGCAGACAGGAGTCTTTCGGGTTCATGCCACACGTTTGGCCGGATACGGTCTGCTCCTCTTCGCCGGGTTGGGTATCCTCGCGCTCCTTATTCCGGAAGGGATCGGCTACCCGGCGGTGCCCGGGGTGGAGATCACGAAGCCGTTCTGGCCCGTCCTCTGGGTGTACGGGCTGGAGAACCTGTTGGGGGCGTGGGGGATGATCCTGGGCCCCGCCGCCGTCTTCGTCTTCCTGATGGCGGTACCACTGCTGGATCGCGATGAGGATGACACGCCCGGTCGCCACGGGTGGGTAGGGTGGATAGGAGTGGCGTTGGGTGTCATTATACTGTGTCTTTGGCTGTACGGTGTGTTCGGTGAGGTACAAGAACACATGATGTAATCGAGGGGGAGAACGATATGTCTGTACGCATAGTGGGTAGGGTGGGATCTCTAGTGTTGCTCGGTGTTCTGATGGCCGCGGTACACGGTGCCGTCCTGAAGAGCACCATGGAGTCTGTGGAGGCCGGCCAGGTGCTGCCCCTCGTGGGAGAGGACTTCCACGCGGGCATGACCGTCACGCTCGCTCTGGTGGGTGTATCCGATGAGCACTCGGTTGGTGAGGCGACGGCCAGCGACGAGGGTGGCTTCACCAAGGACCTCATGATTCCCGTCACGGCGCGCCCCGGCGACTACCAGGTGGTCGCGTACGAACCGAGTGGAGATCGGGCGGCAGCCCTGGACATGAGGGTCCTCACGGCGTCGGCTGTGGCTGAAGCCGCCGATGAGTCCCCTAAAGACGCTGCCGGGCATGATGCGGCGGAGATGACCGCTGCCACGGCCGAAGAAATGGTCATCGCCCGTTCCATGACCGGAGCTGGATGGGGCGTTATCGGCCTCGTGGTCGGCCTCGCGGGTGGTTTGGGGCTGGTTCTGCTCAGGGGTGCCCCAGTCAGCGAGGTCTAGAGATCTGCAGCCCGAGTCTGCCGGTCCAGGTTGGCCGCCTCTCCTCACGTGGCTCCATCCGACCGGTGGGGCCACGTCGGCTGCATCCTGCCCACCCAAAGGAACGTGAATGACCGATCACCCCGATCCGCCTTCGGGCGGCGAAGTGTTACCCTGGCGTCCGGAACTCACGGAAGCCATCTACGCCCTTCTCTACCGCGACGATCTCGGACTCGACCACCTCGTAGCCGAACTGGAGGCACTCGCTCGGGCCGAGGGAGCCGCGGTGTACTCCGAGCTCCTTTACCTGCTTTCCCACATACGCTTCGAGGAGGCGGAGGCGGAGCGGCATTGGAAAGACATCGTACAGGTGAACCGTCAGCTCCAGAATCCGAAGCTGATCGAACTGAAGGTCTTCGAAGAGACCCAAGCTTCGGCGTACCGAGACGAGCTTACAGGCCTCCACAACTTCCGCTTCTTCCAGGAATACTTGGGCTGGGAGAAGAACCGCTGCGAGCGGCACGAGCAAACCTTCTCGATCGCCATGTGCGACATCGACAACTTCAAGGACTACAACGACCGATTTGGGCACAATCAGGGGAACTCGACGCTGCAGGTCGTTGCCCGGACCCTGGTGGAGGCTGGCCGGGAAGAGGACGTCGTCTCCCGCTATGGCGGCGAGGAGTTCGTAATCATCATGCCCGCGACGTCCAAGGATGATGCCGCGGGGGTGGCCGATCGAGTGCGTGAGGCCGTCGGCGACCTCGAGTTGTCGGCCGACGATCCCACGCACCGAGTCACGGTCAGTTTCGGCGTCGCAAACTATCCGATCGATGCTACCAGCACGGACGATCTCATCCGGTGCGCCGATCGGGCCATGTATATCTCCAAGGCTCGAGGCAAGAATCAGGTCCAGTTGTATGGCGCCAATCGTCGGGCACACCGTCGAATCAGCGCAGTCGTCGAGGGTGAGATTCGAACCTTCGAGGAAACACGTCGACCGTTCTCGACCCTGGACATCAGTGAGACGAGTCTGCGTGTCAACGTGGATAGCGACGTGGCAGTGGATTCCCTCGTGGAGTTCACGTTGAAGCTTCCCGACCACGGCCAGAACGTGACCGCTCACGGACGGGTTATTCGCGCTGATCCAAGCGGGGCAGGCAAGTACGAGTTGGCGATATCGATTGTGGACATCGACACCCGTCAGCACCTTGTCCTCAAGCGCTACATTCGCTCCCTGGAGACCGAGTCTCCGGGACCGTTCGAGCCTCGATGACGTTCGTCGCGGTCGTGCGACTGAGGCTCGATTGACACATAAGCCGTCGTGGCCCGTATACTGGGTCGATGCCGCGTACCATGTTGCCCGCCTTCTGTCCCGCGGGGGACCAGACGCTTGCCGGAGAGAGGGATCGTTGATGGGATTCAGGGTCCTGATTGCCGGGTGGATGAGCCGGCTGGCCGTCGCACTGACCCTGGCCTCGTCCCTCCTCACTCTACCAAACTCTGCATCCGCGCAATACTTCGGGCGTAACAAGGTCCAATACGAGACCTTCGACTTCAAAGTGCTCACCACTCCGCACTTCGATGTTCTGTTTTATCTCGAAGATGAGCAGGTGATCGAGGACGCGGCTCGGATGGCGGAGCGTTGGTATGAGCGCTTCGCTCGCCTGTTCCAACATGAGTTCAGAGGTCCCAGGCCCCTCATTCTGTATGCGGGTCACCCGGACTTCCAACAGACCAACGCCGTGGCGGGAGACCTGGGCGAAGGCACCGGCAGCGTTATCGAGTCATTCAAGGATCGAATCGTCATTTCCCTGACGGATTCGTACCGGGACACCGACCACCTCATCGGCCATGAGCTCGTCCACGAGTTCCAGAGCGATATCGCGCGGAGCCGGTCCGGACCCGGGTCCCGAGGTCTTGCCAACGTTCCGCTGTGGCTAAGCGAGGGACTTGCCGACTACCTGTCGATGGGGAACGAGGATCCGCACACCGCCATGTGGCTGAGAGAGGCCATCCGGCGAGATGCATTCCCCAACCTTGCAGAGGTGGCGACCGACGGTCGTCTCTACACGCACCACTTCGGCCACGCCTTGTGGGCGTTTCTCGGCGGCACCTATGGAGACGAGGTGGTCGTGGACATCTATCGCCGGGCACAGCGGGCGGGGTTTGGTCAAGCTCTGAGGGACGCCTTGCGGAGAGGCCCGGAGCGGGTCTCCGAGGTGTGGCGCAGTGCGGTGGAGGCAGAGTATCTGCCCTTGATGGCCGGCAAGCAGGTCCCGGGCGAATCCGGAGCCCTGCTCTTGGCTCCTTCTACCGGTGCGGGCACGCAGAACCTCTCCCCCTCGGTGAGTCCCGACGGGCGGCTCATCGCTTTCCTGTCCGAGCGTGACTTGGGCATCGACCTGTTTGTGGCGGATGCACGGACCGGGGAGGTTCTGCGCAAGCTCGTCAGCACGGATGTCGAGGCCCACTTCGATGCGCTCCGCTTCGTCGACGGTACGGGTGACTGGTCGCCCGACGGCTCGAAATTCGTGTTTGCCGTGTCTTCGAAGGGCGACACCCGCCTCGCTATCGTCGACGTGGCCAGCGGTGAGGTGGAGCGGGAAGGCGACTTTGGAGAGATCGCGATCACGAGTACGGCATGGTCGCCCGATGGACGAACCATCGTGTTCTCCGGACTGGACCAAGGCTCGAGTAACCTCTACAGCTGGGATCTACAGACCGGTGCCTTGGGCCAACTGACCAGCGACAAGTACGCTGCACTCCAGCCGACGTGGTCGCCCGACGGGTCGACGGTGGCCTTTGTTTCGGATCGCGGGTCGAGCACCGACCTTGATCGACTCGCGTGGGGTGAGCCCAACATAGCGTTCTTGGATGTGGCTTCTGGCGACCTCTCCACGCTGAACGTCTTCGGCGCGACCAAGCACATCAATCCCCGGTACGCCCCGGACGGTCGAAGCCTCTACTTCATCTCGGATCAAGACGGTTTCAGCGACATCTACCAGTACACGTTCGACGACGCGGAAGTCCGCCGAATTACACGACTCCAGACGGGTGTGAGTGGCGTCAGCGCCATGTCGCCGGCGATATCGGTCGCCCGCGAGGCGGGCACGATCGTGTACTCGGTGTTCGACGACTTCGAGTTCCACGTGTACAGCCTGCAGTCCAGCGAGGCCGACGCGGGGGGTGAGGTGATCACGGCGTCCCCCGACGCTCAGCCCGGCCGCATCCTTTATCCGGGCGTCCCAGTGCAGGTGAGCAGGGTGGCGCAATACCTCTCGGACCCGGAATCGTCGCTCGTGCCGAATGGCACGTACCTCGCCGCGGGTACGAAGAACTACAAACCCGTCTTCTCCATGGACTTCACGGGCCAGCCCAATATGGGCGTCGGTACCGACCGATTCACCGCCTATTCGGCCGGTGGTGCCACGGCGTACTACAGCGATTTACTTGGCAACCACAAGATCGGTTTTGCCGCTCAATTGCTGGGGGAAATCAGGGATATTGGAGGGCAGATCCACTACCTGAACGAGGCCGGACGGATCAACTGGGGGTTCGTCGCCGGGTGGACACCTCATCGACAGGGATACGTTACTCAGGGGTGGCATGCCCCTACGGATCATCTTCGCTTGGCCATCAGCCGGCAGCATTACGGTCTGGCGCACGCAGGGGGCATCATCGCCTACCCCTTGTCTTCCACCACCCGCTTGGAATCCAACTTCGGGATACAGCACTACTCCTACTCCCTCGAAGAGGACGTTTGGATCGTGGGTCTGGGCGGAACGACCATTCATCAGAATCGCACGGAGCCGATCGACTGGCTCGACCCCGTCACTCTCGGTGCCGCCACGTTGGCTCTCGTGCGGGACAAGGCGACGGAGGGGTACACCTCACCGTCGGGTGGCACCCGCCTCAGGCTCGAGGTCGGTCGCACTTTCGGTTCGATCGACTTCACCTCGGTGGTCGCGGATTTACGGGGCTACTACAGCCCCAACCGCAGCTTGACGTTCGCTGCGCGAGGCATGCACTTCGGCCGGTATGGGGGGGCACTCGATCCGACACAGAACGACGCCAAGATCCAGCCGCTCTTTCTCGGCTACGAACCTCTGATGCGTGGGTACTCGTTCGAGAGCTACGACGTTCTCGAGTGCGACCTGGATGTGGAAGAGGGCGCTCGTGCAAGCGCGTGTGACGGGTTCGCCCGTCCCTTTGGACATCGTCTGGCGGTGGCCAACTTCGAGGTCCGTACCACCTTGTTGGGCACCCCGGAGCACGGTTTGATCAGCTTCCCCTTCCTGCCTACCGAACTCTTCGCTTTCGTCGACGTGGGTCTGGCTTGGAACGACCTCGAGAACCTCGACTTCCGCGAATCAGTGGGGGACGAAGAACCCATCGCCTCCGTGGGAGTCGGACTCCGATCGAACTTCGTGGGCTTCCTGGTTCTCCAGACGTACCTGGCCTACCCGTTCCAGCGGACGAGGGGGGCGCACATCGGCTTCGTACTGTCCCCCGGCTGGTAGTTAGTCGCCGTACTTCCGCGTCAGGACCCTAACGCAGAGTCACCTTTCCGCTCCGCGTCCTTCCGCCCTTTTGCGCGTGGGCCGTGATCCGAATGGTGGCGTCGACCGAGGTACTCTCCACGATCCACTCCACCGTCTGCGACCGATCCGACACCTTGTCCGTGATCTCATTGCCCCCGGCCAGGTGTGAGATGGTGATCCGTCCGGTCGCGTAAGGTGCATCTCCTCCCTCCACGATTCGGCCACCCTCCACCTCGAGCGTGACCGTCGGTGGTGCGACGACCTGCTGTGTGAGTCCGCCGTCCGGACCCTCACGGCCCTCGAACCCTCTCTGCGTTAGGTGCGTGGCCAGGTCCCCGACGTTCGTGACGGTGACCGCGACCCGATAACGGCCTTCCCCCAGCGGGGAGATGTCCGGCGCGGACATCTCCAGCAGCGGAGTACGAGCGGCCACGTGTAGGAACCACGGTAGCTGTTGCTCCAGCTCGCGCTCCAGAAGCTCGTCGGGTGGGTTTTGTCCCCAGAACTTCCGGTGCCATCCCCCGATCTCGACGGGGCCGAACTCCGGATGGTCGTAGCGGGTCCAATCGCCGAAATACGCCCCGCCAAAGCTCCCGTCGTTGTACGCGTGCCAGTCCGATTCGTCGATCTCCCCGTTGCCGTCGGCATCCGGCACCCACTCGTCCGGTCCGGGCGAGTACTCGGGCACCCATCCCACGACGCCGTGATCCCAATAACCGAAGGTGATAAGCGTGCCGTAGCGGTGGTCGGTTGGGTGCGTCGAGCTGGGAATGACCTCTCGGCCCGTGGACTCGGTGTAGAAAGCGCTCAGGTCTTCGATCAGGGCCAGGTCGGTCTGGTCGAACTCTGACGGGGCCGACGCAGAAGGAAGCCGATAGACGAAGCCCCCCGACGTGTGCCCGTGGATGATGAACGCGATGTTCCGATGCTCGTTCACGAACCTCGCGGTGGCGTACGTCTCGGGCTCCGAGAGCGGAAAGTCTCCGGCACCGGACTGCACGTGCTGCCGCTCCCAATTCCGGGGGAAGTTTCGGTTCATATCGATCCCCCCGTATCCGTCCTCGTTCAGCCTTCCGTCGGCGTCGTTGTCGATGCCCTCGGACACGACGCGGTAGAAGGGCCCCGGGGAGCCTTCTTCTCGGGCCATCATGATCCGCGGGTCCCTCGGGCTGATCATCTGGTCCCCGTTCGGGTCCGGGATGCGCATCTGGAGAATTCGGCCGTCGCCGTCGAGGTCCTCTCCCGGGTCCTCGTCTGCCACTCCGTCGAAGTCCTGATCGACGGGATGAACCGAGCTGCGCAGAGACTGGTCGGTGTCGAGGACCAGATTCGATCCGTCCGGGTTGAATTTCGGTCGGATGTAGAAGGCACGCGTATCGAGGAGCTCCGTCACCGCGTCGTCTGAGCCGTAGCGGTTGAGCAGTTCGCCCAGGGTGTATAGGGCGACCTCTGATCCGGTCAGCTCCGCCGCGTGGATCCCCCCGTCGAGATAGATGGCCGGCTTGTCGGAGGCGGGTCCCGTGGCCTCGTTGGTGACCTCCATGAGCATCAGGTCCACTCCCTCGTAACTGTTCCCGATGGAGTAGAGCTCGGTCAGGCCCGGGTACATCTCACTCCACACCTTCATGATGGCGTGAACGTCTTGCCAGCGGTGGTATCGATTCCACTCCACCTCGCCGTCGGCACCCACGAGATTTGCCCCTTCGATCCGTCGTTCGCTGACCTGATTGCTCAGGGCACGCATCCTCCGGGTCAGATCCTGCACGGCGGCCACATATGTGCCTTCCCACTCGGCGATGCCTGCTGCCGAGCGCGACTCGACCTCGAATCGGAGGCCCGGGAGCATCCATGAGGCGTATCCACTGAACGGATCGGGGGACGCGAAAAGCGATTGGCTCCAAGGCCTGCCCTGGAGGCCCTCCGAGCGGATGAACGCTTTCTCCATGTCGAGAAGGCCCCGGTTCGCCGCATCCCGATCGGCGGCCGGGTCGTAAACTGGGCTGTCCGAAGCGAAGAGGGACGTCTCCAGCTCCTCCGCCACGTCGGCCAGCTCGTCCGTGGCCGATTTGAGGCGATCGAGGTCGAGGTTTACCCCCAACTGCCCGGCCCTCGACTCAAGGGCATCGATGTGACGGTCGATGTCCGTCGGATATCGGACCAGGTCGTACGGAAGGATGTCCGCGTTGGCGAGCCGCAGGGCGATGATCCCGTCCACGCGCGCCAGGGCTGGGCCGTACACGAAGTCCGGGTCGGAAAACCTCTCAAAGAAGGCGAAGTCGTCGTAGTTGGAGTGATAGACTCCCGAAGATCCACCCATGGACACGCCTCCGGACGGGACCCCGGCGTGCGTGTAGAACCCCACGTGATCCGATCCACCGCCTAGGTCGCCGATGGCCGGCTCGTCCAGGCCATCGCTGTTCCAGGCCAGGTACATGCTGCGACCGTCGGGATAGGCCACCGCTTGTGTGGCTTCCACGATCGTTCTCTTGAGCGACGGAGACGCGGAGACCCGGACATTGCCGCCGGTGACCGCGCCGTCGGCATTGATGTAGGCGACTGCCTTGGCCCGCAGCTGGTCGCGAAATTCCTCGACCCACTCGACGGATCCGATGATGCCGTACTCCTCGGCGTCCCAGTGGGCAATCTTGATCGTGCGCCGCGGCCCGCAGCCCTCGGCGTCGAGCTGACCAAGGGCCTCCGCGAGGGTCAGCAACATGGCGGTGCCACCGTTGGGATCCAGGGCGCCAAACCCCCAGGCATCGTAATGCGAACCCAGGATCACCCACTCGTCGGGCAACTCCGATCCCTGGAGCGTCCCGACCACGTTGGTGGCCCGCACCAGCTTCTTGGGCTGGTCCACGTGGATGCGGAGCGTCAGCCCCTCACCCCCTTCGATTCGGTAGGTGGCGTCGATGCCTCCACGCCAGTCGTCAGGGGCCTCCTGGCCCTCCATGAGCCGCAGGATCTCGGATGCGGCCCCATAACCCAGGGGGAGCACGGGGATCGTGTGCAGGGGCAGATCCTCGGGCTCGAGGCGGCTGACGCTCTTGCCCGAATCCACCGGGTATGCGGGCTCGAATGGAGTGAGAGGATCACCGGTCCAGTCCAGAGTGAGCACCGATCCCCTTTGAATGGTGTGCTCGTTCATCATGGGCCCGTCCGGATACTCGGCACCCCCGCCGCTCCCCGGATCGTTGAACATGATGAGCCCGAGCGCACCGGCGGCCTCGGCGAACTTGGCCTTGAACCCTCGGAAATTCCCTCCGTAGCGAGCCACGACAATCTTGTCGGCCACGGAAACGCCCATCTCCTGAAGGCGCTCGAAGTCCTCCTTGCGACCGAAGTTCGCGTAGACGATCTGCGCCGTTACATCCCCGCTACCGGAGTAGGCATTCCACCCGGGCAGGAGGTCCGGATGAGATGAGAACGGATCCCCCGGCACCGCGGGCTCGCGATTGTTCAGCCGTTTGCGGATGGGCGACTCGATCTCCGCGAAAACCTCGCCTCCTAGCTCAGGTAGGTATACGTCGTAGCTGTGACGCTCCACCTCGAAACCGGCCGCCGACATGGCTGAGACCAGATAGTCGGCCACGCGGCCCTGGGCTTCGGAGCCGGTGGGATGGGGCTCCTGGGTCACCGTCCGGAGGTGTTCTCTGAACGCTTCCGGGCTTGGAAGCTCCTGGAGTCGGGCCTCACAGAACGCCTGAGTCTCTGTCCGGGCGGCTGAAAAGCCACGGATCTGGGCGGCGGACGGGGCCACGAAGAGCAAGAGGGCGAGAGGGAGAAGACTGGCCAAGAGGGGCCGCGTCGGATATGAGCGCATGACTGAGTTCCTCAAACGTGGTGAAATCGGTCCGCAAACATATCCTGTGGATCCCGATGTGGCATGGGCCTGTGCCCTTCTCTTGCTAAGCCCCGTCTGCGGACGTAACGATGGTGCCCGCCTGAGGCGTGCGCCTCAGCGAAGTCGAAACGAAGAACGGGGTGTCGAGTGATGATGAAGCGTACCTGGTTGATCCTCACGGTGGGACTGATGGCTGCGAGCGCCCTCCACGCTCAGGACGAGCACATGGCTAAGGCCCGCCGGGTGTTGGACGCCATGCCGCTCTTCGACGGTCATAACGACCTGCCCTGGGCCATCCGAGAGAATGAAAGCGCACCTCTCGACGTGGCGGCCTACGACCTTCGACGTACGACTTCGGGTCACACGGACATCGCGCGGCTACGCGAGGGCATGGTGGGCGCGCAGTTCTGGTCGGTGTACATCCCCATGGAGTCGGTGGATGAGGGAGCCGCTCGCTTCCAGCTCGAGCAAATCGACATCGCCAGGCAGGTCATCCGGAAGTATCCGGACGTGTTCGAACAGGGGTACACGGTCTCGGACGTAGAGCGGATCTACGGCGAAGGGAAGGTCGCTTCGGTGCTCGGAATGGAAGGCGGGCATGCCATCGAGAATTCCTTGGGAGCGCTCCGGGCCTACTTCGATCTGGGCGTCCGCTACATGACGTTGACCCATTCTGGGAACAATGACTGGGCCGACTCCGCGACGGACGATGCGGAGCATGGTGGCCTGACAGAGTTCGGCAAGGAAGTCATCCGCGAGATGAATCGCCTGGGTATGCTCGCGGACCTGTCCCATACGTCGCCGGAGACCATGAACGACGTGCTTGATGTGGCCGAGGCTCCAGTCATCTATTCGCACTCATCGGCTCAGGCCCTGACCAATCACCTGCGCAACGTGCCGGACCAGGTACTGCGCCGGCTTCCAGAGAACGGCGGGGTCGTCATGGTCACGTTCGTGCCCTCGTTCGTTTCCGAGGCCAATCGCACCCACTCGGGGCCGGGGGACGCACCGAAAGCCACCCTGGCCGACGTGGCGGATCACATCGAGCACATCCGAGACGTATCAGGCGTCGACCACGTGGGCATCGGGTCCGACTTCGACGGCATCGGGGACACGCCGGTGGGACTGGAGGACGTGTCTACCTTCCCGGTCTTGTTCGCCGAACTGTCCCGCCGCGGGTGGAGTGAGGGAGACTTGTCCAAGCTCGCCGGTGGCAATGTTCTGAGGGCGTGGAAAGAGGCGGAGTCCGCAGCCAGCAGAATCCAGAGGACCCGAGGACCCTCAGTCAAGACCATCGAAGAGCTGGACGGTCGCCCGATCTCCTAGTGTGGTGTTACAGAGGTTCGCTCGAATGGCCGAGACACTTCTGACTCAGGACACGAGGTAGGAGCGAAGGGCCGGCGCCGTTAGGATCTTCTAGGCGGATTTCCGGCCGCCTCCCTGTTCCGCTCCCGTAGTGCTCAGCGTGGAATTCGACACGCGCTGAACCCCCTGACGACCAAGATCCATGTACGACGCCCGTGAACACAGCCTGTGGGGCGACCTCAAAGAGTCGCTGCGCGGGACGAACCAGGACTTCACCGAAGGACCCATCGGCCGTGCCATCTTGTTGCTGGCCGTGCCCATGATTCTCGAGATGGTTATGGAGTCCGTGTTCGCGGTGGTGGACATCTTTTGGGTGTCCAGGCTCGGGGCCGAGGCCATCGCCGGGGTGGGGCTCACAGAGTCCCTTCTGACACTGGTCTATACGGTGGCCGTGGGTCTCAGCATCGGTGTCACGGCCATGGTTGCCCGTCGCACCGGCGAAAAGGACCCCGAGGCGGCGTCCCGCACCACTGCACAGTCCATTCTGCTGGGCCTCGCAGTGGCCGTGGTGTTGGGCGTGATCGGAGCCCTGAACGCACCCCGCTTCCTGGGATGGATGGGTGGCAGCGAGGACGTGATAGCCGCGGGATCGAGCTATGCGACCATCATGCTCGGCTCCAACGGCGTGATTCTTCTGCTCTTCCTGATCAATGCCGGGTTCAGGGGCGCGGGCGACGCTACGATCGCGATGCGCGTCCTTTGGATCGCCAACACCATCAACCTGATTCTGGATCCGCTGCTCATATTCGGGATCGGTCCGTTTCCCGAGCTCGGGGTGGCAGGAGCGGCCGTCTCGACCGTGATCGGGCGGGGCACGGCGGTGTGCATCCAGCTGGTCACCCTGTTCAGCGGGATCGGACGGGTGACCGTAACCTGGGCCCATCTGCGCCCGGACTACCACATCATGTGGAGACTCGTACGGCTGTCCGGCTCGGCCACCTTCCAGACGTTCATCGGGACCGCTTCGTGGATCAGCCTCATGAGGATACTAGCCATCTTCGGCAGCGCGGCCTTGGCTGGCTACACCATCGCCATCCGCGTCGTGCTGTTCGCGCTGTTACCCGCCTGGGGCATGACGGGGGCGGGTCGCGGCGTCACCTCTGATCCGATCCTTCGTCCCTGGAGGCCGTCTCTTCGGTCGCCTTCTGCTTCGTCGCCCAGTCGTCCATGGGTACCACTATGGCGGTCATCGGACCGCTGGCCCAGTCCAAGTGGGGCAGGCCGCTCCACCGCGCCGCCTCCCCGGCTTCATCGCTAAAGCCGAGGGCGGCGTGCGTAGCGTACGGAGCCGCCACCTTCACCTGCGGCCGCAGCGCCCAGTCATCCCCCTCGGGGTTATGCCGGTAACCGTTGCTGGAGAGCATGTACGTGATGCCCCCGGCCCGCGGTGTACGCAGCTCGCCGCTCACGAAGCCCTGACCGATGGCCGCCATGATCTCGTCTTGCGTCTTGCCCTGGGAGCGCAGCCTCTCCCGCATGCTGGCCACCTTGAAGGACGACACGCTGCCGCCCCAATCGTGACAGGTCGGAATCACGCTCTGCCCGCCCATTCCCCGATCGACGTAGCAGGAGAAGCCGTTGGTGCCCGTGCGTGCCTCCTCATAACCCCAGTTGCCGAGCACGAATACGGTCGCTCCGAGTGAGACCTCCCGGGGTGCCGCGCTCAGGGCGAGGTCCATCTCTTCGACGGGATCCAGCCAGACCGCCTTCGCCACGTCCGGACGGCTCCACTCGCTCTCAGCTGCCTGCTCCTGTGCCGCCGCGGAAGCTGCCAAAACTCCAGTCAACGCCAGCCCGCAAACCAGTCCACTCCACTTTCCTCGCATCGTCGTCTCCCTGTGTCGGATCCACGTGTGTGTCAACGAGTACCGTGTGCGATGGGTTAGACGACGGTTGCACCCGGATTCTTCCCCGATCATGATGACGCCTCGGCCGAGAGCCACGATGCCGGGCATGACGAAGCTGGCGGAGACGACATGGACATTGTGTACATCCGTGATCTGAAGATCGAGACGATCATCGGAATCAACGACTGGGAGCGTGAGGTGCGCCAGACGGTGAGTCTCGATCTCGAGATGGCCACCGATATCCGACGAGCCGCGGGCAGTGACGATATCTCTGATACCGTGGACTACAAGGCTGTAGCGAAGCGAATCATCGCTTTCGTCGAGGGGAGTGAGTTTCTCTTGGTTGAGAGGATGGCGGAGAGCATCTCAGACATCCTGCGTGAGGAGTTCGCGGTGACCTGGCTGCGGCTTCGAGTCGGCAAACCCGGCGCAGTCACCGGAGCCGCCGACGTAGGTGTGATCATCGAGCGCGGAGCGCGAGCGTAAATGCCCTGGACGGAGATCTCAGTGGTCACGGGCCGGTAGGTGGCGCGCGCGTACATCAGCGTGGGCAGCAACGTGGACCGGGAGCGCAATGTGACGGCTGCGCTGGACGCCCTATCGGCGGTCTACGGAGAGCTCGCTCTGTCGTCGGTGTTCGAGAGCGAGTCTGTCGGTTTCGAGGGTGATCCCTTCTACAACGTGGTGGTGGGGGTGGATACGGCACAGAGCGTCGGCGAGCTCGCCAAGGCCCTGCGCTCGATCGAAGACGAAGGTGGGCGACGGCGAGACACTCCTCGGTTCAGCGCTCGAACACTCGACCTGGATCTGCTGATCTATGCGGAGGTGGCTGGTGTGATCGATGGTGTGGTACTCCCCCGCGGGGAGATCACCGAGAACGCGTTTGTTCTGAGACCTTTGGCAGAGGTTGTGGGGGGGGAGATTCACCCGATCGCGCAGCGAACGTACGCCGAGCTTTGGCGGGACTTCGATAAGGGCGAGCAGACGTTGTGGCCGGTGGATTTCGTGTGGGGCGGGGTGCGGATCTCCCGCGGTTGACCCGGATCGGGAGTCAGGTGCGCGTCTCGTCCAGCCATCCCCTCGGGTACACATCCCAACGAGATTCCCGTTGTGTTGGCATATGCCCTTTGTGCCGTCGAGTCGACAGTTCAGAGTGACAGGCTGCCCCTAGCGCTATCATGATGGTAGAATAGCCAACATGATGGTAACACGCACGCGTATGGTTCGCACTCAGATCCAGTTTACCGAAGACCAACTCTCGGATTTGAAATCACAGGCCTCCGGAGAGGGCGTGTCGGTCTCCGAGCTCGTACGGAGAGCCGTTGAGGGGTGGACGATGACCGCTACCCAACCGTCCCCCGAAGAGCAGCGACAGCGTGCCCTGGCCGTGGCCGGGCGCTTTGCGTCAGGATGCACCGACGTGGCTTCCGAGCATGACCGACACCTTCCGGAGGCGTACGGCGAGTGACGACTTTCGTCGATACGTCAGGGCTCTACGCGGTCCTGGATAGAGACGACCGATGGCATCTCCGGGCGCGTGACACATGGACGGAGCTCGTAGCCGAACATGACCTCCTGATCAGCAACTACGTCCTGGTGGAGACGTTCGCGCTGGTGCAGAACCGGCTGGGAGTGGAGGCGGTGCGAGCGGTGGTCCAGGATGTGGCCCCGATTCTCAACGTGCACTCGGTGGATGAGGAGGACCACGGACGTTCCCTCGAGGCACTCCTCACCGCGAATCGGCGAGATCTGAGCCTGGTGGACTGCATGAGCTTCCACATCATGCGTAGGCACGGTATCCGAACCGTCTTCGCCTTCGACAGGCACTTCGAAGAGCAGGGCTTTGTGACGCTCCCTGGTAGGGCTTCCTAGCGCGAGTACATCGGCCACCGTGGCTGTCAGAACAGATCCGATCCTGCTGGTACCGTCCGCGACGGTTACCTAACGTTCGCGCTCAACTTTCAGCGCGGATGACGGACATGCTCGATTCGACACGGTTGTGGAATGTGGTGGGTGGCGCGGCGCTCTTCCTGGGCTTGGGGCTCTCCGCCCCGCCGGCTCAAGCCCAACTCGAAATCTCCGAGCAGGATCGAGCGCTCGCTCGCGAGATCTATTCCGACCTGATCTCGATTCCCTCCGTGTCCGATACGCATGAGACGGTCCTCGCCGCCGAGATGCTCGCCACGCGTCTGGTCGAGGGCGGGATTGCCGAGGAGGATCTCCGCGTGACCGGCCCGAACCCGGATCTGGGCAACCTGGTGATTTGGTATCGGGGTCGCTCGAACAGCCTCAGGCCCATGCTTCTGATGGCCCACCTCGATGTCGTTCCCGCCGTGGCGGATGATTGGGGGGTGGACCCTTTCACCCTTCGCGAAGACGGTGGCTTTTTCTATGGTCGGGGCACGTCGGACAACAAAGCCGGCGCCGCCATGCTGGTGGCCAACTTGATCCGGTACAAACAGGAAGGCTTTGTGCCGGAGCGAGACATCATCGTGGTCATCACGGCCGACGAGGAGACGTCCAGCGCGAGCATCCGTTGGCTCCTCGCGACCTATCCCGACGCGGCCAACGCCGAGTTCGCGCTCAACACGGATTCGGGCGGGGGTGAGCTCCGAGACGGTGAACACGCCGTGTTCGGGCTCCAGGCCAGCGAGAAGATGTACACGACGTTCCACGTGACCACGTCGAATCCCGGGGGCCACAGCTCGCGGCCCAGGCCGGACAACGCGATCTACGACCTGGTTCACGCCTTGGCGAGGATCGAACAGCATGTGTTTCCCGTGCAGCTCGACGAGGTCACCCGCACGTACTTCCAACGGACCGCCGAGACCAAGGACGGCCAAGAAGCGGCGGATCTGCGGGCCGTCGCCCAGGATCCGCCCGACCTGGAGGCCGCCGCGAGGCTTTCCGAAGCCTCCGACGGCAATAACGCACTCCTGCGGACCACGTGCGTGCCAACCCGGCTGGAGTCTGGCCACGCCGACAACGCCCTGCCCCGGAGCGCCACCGCCACGGTCAATTGTCGGATCTTCCCCGGCGTCCCGGCGGAAGAGGTGCGCGCCAAGCTCGTGGAATTGATCGACGACGAAACGGTGCAGATCACGCTCATCAACCAGCCGAGGCGGAGCCCCGCATCGGCATTGCGACCCGACCTGATGAGGCCTCTGCGTGAACTGGTTGACGAAATGTTCGGTCCTATACCCATCATCCCGAGCATGTCCACGGGCGCTACCGACGGGAACTACGTGCGCAATGCAGGGATCCCGACGTACGGGCTCTCTGCGATCTTCGGGGTGCCCGGGGAGGGACGGGCTCACGGACTCGACGAGAGGGTTCGAGTGGAGTCGTTCTACGAGGCGCTGGAGTTCTGGTACCAGATGGTCAAGCGGCTCTCGACTCCTCAGGTGATTCCGTAGTCTCGGAGGCTCAACATCATCTGCCGTGGGGCGAGACCTCGTTCAGTTCATCGATCCCGCTCCAGAACGTCCTCAGAGCCAGTGCGGTCTCACGGGGTTTTTCTACAGGGGGAACGTGATTGCAGCCTTGTAGTAGAGTCACGCTGGCCCCGGTGTGCTGTTCAAGAACCTCTGTCTGACTGACGTGTGTCATCCGATCATCCACGCACCACACGGCCTGAAGTGGATGAGAGATCTCCCCGAGACGACCGTCCAAGCTGAAGCGATGCGCCTCGTAGTTCTCCTTGATCGCTTGTACATGGTGGTTCGCGGATATGCGCTCATTTCTCAGATGACGCATGACCGGTCCAGGCATTTCGGGGGGTGCTTTCATGATCCAATCCCAGGAGCTGTCGAACTCCTCGCCGTTCGTGACTTCGAACGGATTCTGCCCTTGGGCCATGGCGCGATCGACCTCGCTCTCTTCAAGGCCGTGCCACCCCGTTGCGTCAATGAAGGTCAGAGATCGAACCAGGCCCCCATCCTGCAACGTCAGTGTTCCGGCAACGTGCCCCCCCATCGATTCACCGACGACGTGGAACGGCCCACCATCATGCTCACGCAACACATCGGCAACGACGTGCGCCATCGCTTCCGCGGTATATGTGAACGTCTCAGGACCCGTCGTGGCCCCGTGGCCGGGGAGATCTGGAACGATCAAGCCTCTTTTGTCGCCGAGCTCGGCGATCAGGCCGAAAAACATTGTCTTGTCGGCCGTGAACCCATGGAGCAGCACCACAGGTGAGATTCCCTCGCGAAAGAAATAGCTGACTCGGTGATCTCCGGAGAGGACTGATCGTTCCTCCAGCGAGAGGTCTTCCATCGCCTGCGCATTAGATCTGGCGAGCATCGATTCGCCCAGCCGGGCACAACCGGTCATGAGCGTGGCAACGATGATAAGCATGACCTTATCGCGAAACATCACGTTCTCCAGCGTAAGTACCGGACTCACAGATCCCGCCAACCAGCAACTGTGAGGGTCCGTGCCCTGCGCCGCTAGTCATACAGCTCGCATAACGCACGGAACCCGGGATGGTCCCGCATCCTCAGACCCCTGCCCCCAATGGAGGCTTCGTCCGGCGAGGGACTATACGAGGTCGGCCTCCGGCGAGAGGAACGTCGCGTCAGGTCAAGCTGCGCCCACCGTCCACCGAGATGATCTGACCCGTGATGTATGGGGCCCGGTCGGCCAGAAACAGCAGAGTCTCCGCGATGTCCCCGGGCTCTCCCTTACGCCGGAGCGGTACCCTCTGCAGTTGCCGCTCCCTCCGCTCGCCGTCCTCCTCCTCATCGCTCTGAGGCCAAAGGATCGCGCCGGGCGCGATTCCGTTCACCCGGACCGCCGGAGCCAACTCCCGGGCCAGGGACCGCGTCAGCATGGCCAGCCCGGCCTTGGCCGTGCTGTGTACGGCATGCTCAGCCAGCGGCCTCTCGCCGTGAATGTCGATCATGTTGACGATGCTCCCCCGGTGTTGCCCGAGGGTGTCTGCCAGCGCCTGGCACAGGAAGAATGGCCCTTTGAGGTTGCTGTCGATCAGCGTGGCCCAGTCTTCCTCGGTGACGCTCCCGATGGGCGTGGGAAAGAAGCTCGACGCGTTGTTGACCAGCAGGTCCAGGCGGCCGAATAGGGCGACAACGTCACGGGCCAGCGCTTCCGCGTCGCTGCGCTCCCCGAGCATCGCCCGGAAACAGGTGACCGATCCATCTCGGACACTGTTGAGTTCTTGGGCGAGATCTTCGGCGGCGGCGCCGGAGCTGCGGTAGTGCACGGCCACGTCGTAGCCGGCCCCGTGGAGAGCTCGGCACAGCTCCGCCCCTATGCGCTGGGCCCCCCCGGTCACCAGCGCCACTTTCGAGTCTGTGTTCTGCATAGTGTAGGTTCGCCTTCCACCTCACAGACACGCAACACCGGCACCGCGGTGTGAACGCTCGAACCAAAACCTGGGACCAGGGTAGCTGATCCGCTAAGTTGCCTGCCGAGTACGACTTGAATCTGTGTCACTTGAATCTATGCCACTTGAATCGCGCACGACCGAATTGCCAATGAGGAGTCCATGCCCCGGGTGAGAGTCACGACGGAGCTAGAGTTCAGCGCCGCACACCGGTTGTTCAATCCCGATTGGACGGAGGAGCGCAACCAAGAGGTGTTCGGTGTGTGCGCCAATCCCAACTGGCACGGCCACAACTACGAGCTCCACGTGACCGTGGAAGGCCCTCTCGATCCGGAGACGGGATTCGTCATCGACTTCAGGGACCTGAAATCACTCGTGGATTCACGCGTGATCCGGGATCTCGATCACAAGAACCTGGACCTCGACGTGCCCTGGATGAAGGGGCTCATCTCCTCCGCCGAGCACCTGGTCGTCGCCATCTGGAATCGTCTCGCCGACGGCCTGCCACAGGGAGTGGAACTGAACAAGCTCATACTCTGGGAGACCCCCCGCAGCTACGTGGAATACACCGGTGAGTAGTGACCTGTCGGGAGCCTCGTTCGAGGATCTGGTGGCCGAGATGATCCGTCGGCTGGGCGAAGACACCGACCGCGAGGGGCTGAAGAAAACTCCCGAGAGGGTGGCCAAGTCGATGACCTTCCTGACCCAGGGGTACCAGATGTCCCCCGAGGGAGTGATCAACGGCGCCCTCTTTGAGGAATCTCATCGGAACATGGTGATGGTGAAGGACATCGAGATGTACTCGCTCTGCGAGCATCACCTCTTGCCCTTCTTCGGTAAGGTGCACGTCGCCTACATCCCCAATGGCAAGATCGTGGGGCTGTCCAAAACGGCTCGCCTGGTCGAGGTCTTCGCTCGTCGCCTGCAGGTGCAGGAGCGTCTGACGGAGCAGATCGTCCAGGCGTTGTGGGACCTGGTCGAGCCCGAAGGGGCAGGGGTAGTGGTAGAGGCGTACCACCTGTGCATGATGATGCGGGGCGTCCAGAAGCAGAACTCGATGACGATCACCTCGGCCATGCGCGGCACCTTCCTCGGGGATGAGAAGACCCGTGCGGAGTTCCTCCGCCTCTGCATGGCCAACCACAGCCCGCTGTCTTAGCTGACCTGTAAGAGGCCCGGCCTGGCCCATGCATCTGCTCTTGACCGACCGGCTCACGTGTCCCCGCTGTGGACCCGAGTTCGGATTGATCCTCCTCGCGGATCGACTCGAGGATCGGCGCGTTCTGGAGGGAGCACTCGGCTGTCCCAACTGCCGGGATCGTTATCCGGTTCGAGACGGATTCGGTGACCTGAGGCCTCCACCCCGGCCCGATCTGGCCGACGGCGAGCCTCTCGCCCCGCCCGTCTCTCCGACCCTGATGGAGGTCGCCGGCTTGCTGGGCATCACCGACGGTGCCGGTCATGTGGTCCTGTTGGGACATATGGGGGGGCACGCGGATGTCCTTGCCGAGATGCTGCAATCGATAGAGGTCGTGGGCATCTCCCCCGGGCTCCGGAGTTGGGATGAAGCGGAGGGAGTCAGTCGCTTGACCGCCGGCTCCCACCTGCCGTTCCGCGATCAGACCCTTCGCGGCGTGGCTCTGTTCGGAGGCGAGGGCACGTTCGAGCCGGGCGAGGTGGCGCGCGTGGTGGCTCGCCTGGGTCGTGTGGTCGTGTGGGGTGGTGTCGAGGGTTGGGATGCCGCTCTGGAGCAGGCCGGACTGACGGTTCTGGTTTCAGAGAAGGCAGCGGTGGTGGCGGCCCGACAATAGGCCCGTCGTTGCGTGGCATTTCGGGCTTCTCTACTTTCGTTCCGAACCGAATCTGGCGTTCGCAGGGCGATCCGTTCGCCCACAACGCCGCACCATTTCTCGCGGCCGAGTTCCTCCATGGCATGGTGGAAAAAAGTTTTCGGCACATCCGGGGACTCCGGGCGCGTCGCCTACTACGATGAGGGCCTCGCCTTGATGGCGGAGGGCAAGTTCCATGAAGCCCTCACGTCGTTCCGTCTGGCGCTCAAGGAGTCACCGGGCGACTCGGTTGTGCTTCAGCAGATCGCCATCTCCTACACCCGCATCGGCATGACGGAAGAGGCAGCCAAGACGTATCGACACGTGCTCCAGAAGAACCCCGACGCCCCCGGCGCCCACTACGGCCTGGCCTTCCTCCTCGCGAGGGCCGGCCAGGAGCCGGACGCCATCCCGCATCTGCGAGCCTTCTTGGAGAACGCACCGGCTGGGCAGGACGCCGGCGAGCATGTGTCCCATGCCCGCGAAACCCTCACCCGACTCACTGGAGAGGGTGGATCTCCCCCCGCTGCAGAGGGTCCCCAATCCACACAGGATGAGTTCTTCTAAACAGGCGACCCTCCGTTGGACGGGGCAAGGCGACGTCTTCAAGGGTCGCTCTGGATCCGGACCCGAGGTGACCATCGACGGGGACGGCCAGGCCGGTCCCTCTTCAACGGAGTCCCTGCTCATGGGACTCATGGGCTGTATGGCCATCGACGTCTTGATGATCCTGGAGAAGGGGCGTGTCGAAGTGGGTTCCCTCGAGGTTCTCGCCGACGCCGACAGAAACCCGGAGCCACCTCGCTTTTTCACGCGAATCCGCCTGACCTTCGTGCTGGGCGGCGTGGCGGCCGAGGCACGGTCCAAGGTGGATCGTGCCATCGAGCTTTCGTCCGACAAGTACTGCAGCGTTCTCCACTCGCTCCGACAGGATCTCGAGTTCGAGACCGTGGTCGAGGGCGTCTGAGAACCGTCGGCTTCGATCCCGCGACCCGAGAAGGCCACAGGAGCATCGGATGGGCTCTCTAGACTTCGTGTCCAATCCCGCCGACCTCCCGCCGGGGACCCTTAGCCAACTCTTCTTGTCGGCGGTAGATGAACGCCGCGACGAGACAGCGTTTCGGTACTTTCCCGGAGAGGGCGACCACCTGGAGGATATGAGCTACGGGGCGGTCTACGACCTGGTGCGGGTCGTATCCGGTGGGCTCCGGGCTATGGGACTGGAGGCGGGGGACCGGGCGGCGATCCTTTCGGAGACCCGATTCGAGTGGTCCATCTGCGACTACGCCTGTATCTGCAGTGGTGTTCTGGACGTCCCAATCTATAGCACTCTGACGGTCCCTCAGGTGGCGTATATCCTGGAGAATGCGGGTGTGTCGCTGATTTTCGTGTCGACGCAAGACCAGGCCCGAAAGGCCAGTGCCGCGGGCCGAAAGATTGGCCGGGACATCAAGATCGTGGTTTTCGACGGCGGTGATTCACTCCCCGACGGTGTTGAGGTCTGGGAAGATTTTCTGGCAAAGGGTCGCGAGGTCGCTGCCGAAATAGACGACGAGAGTTTCCGCGCGACTGCACTGGAGACCGAGCCCGACGACCTGGCCACCCTGCTCTACACGTCGGGCACGACCGGCCAGCCCAAAGGGGTTATGCTCACCCACAACAATCTGTGGAGCAACGTCCTTGCGTCGTCGCGAGTGCTCCCGCGTCAGGAGGGTGACACCGCGCTGGTCTTCTTGCCCCTCTCCCATGTTCTCCAGCGCATGGCCAGCTATCTCTTTTTCTCGCGGGGAGACTCTGCCGCGTACGCCCACTCCATGAACACGGTGGCGGCCGACATGAAGGTGGTTCGTCCCTCCATCGTCGCCTCCGTCCCCCGGTTGTACGAAAAGGTCTATAACGCCGTGATGGAGGCTGAGGGTCTGAAGAAGAAGCTGGTGCAGTGGGCCAGGGAAGTGGGCGAGGCCTGGGCCGACGAAAAGCTCGCGGGGCGTGAGCCCAGCGGCGTCCTCAAGGTGGTATACCGACTCGCCGATGCTCTCGTCTTCAAGAAGATTCGCGCGGCCATGGGCGGCCGAATCCGTTACTTCCTGAGCGGGGGGGCCCCCCTTGCCCCCGATATCAATCGCTTTTTCTTCGCGGCCGGAATCTGGATCTTGGAGGGCTACGGGCTCACCGAGACGAGTCCGGTCACCAACGTAAACTCTTTCGACGGTTTCCGAATCGGGACGGTCGGCAAGCCCGTACCCGGAACGGAGATCCGTATCGCCGAGAACGGCGAGATCCTCATTCGGGGCCCACAGGTGATGAAGGGCTACTACAATCTTCCGGAAGCCACCGCCGAGGCTATCGACTCCGAGGGATGGTTCCACTCCGGGGATGTCGGAGAGATCGATGGGGACGGATTTCTCCGGATCACCGATAGGATCAAAGACATCATCGTTACGGCGGCGGGGAAGAATATCGCCCCCCAGCCCATCGAGAATCTGCTGAAAACCAACGACTTCGTGGAGCAGGCGGTCATGATCGGCGATCGCCGGAGCTTCTGCGTGATCCTCATCGTTCCGAGCTTTCCAAACCTGGAGTCCTGGGCCCGTAAGATCGGCTTGGAGGTCTCTGACACCCATGCGCTCCTGGCCCAGGAAGAGGTCCAGGAGCTGATGGAGGAGCAGGTGCTGGGAGCCCTGAGGGGGCTGGCGCGATACCAGACACCCAAGAAGATCGGTTTGGTCGAGTCTCCCTTCAGCATCGAGGATGGCACCCTGACCCCGACGCAGAAGGTCAAACGGAGGGCTGTGGAGGCCCGCTATAGCGAGCTCATCGAGGCCTTCTACCTGGAAGAGAACCGGGATCAGGACGTCTTCCTCGAACCGTGACCCCGGCATCGGATGTGCGGGTTGTCTTCGTAACTGCCGAGGACAAGCAAGAAGGTCTCTCTCTGGTTCGCCAGGTCGTGAGAGAGGGGCTCGCCGCCTGCGGAAACGTTCTGCCTGAGGTCACCTCGGTGTTCGAGTGGGACGGAACCATGCGGGAGGAGGCGGAGGTTCTGCTTATCTTGAAGACGAGTGCGGGCCGAGCGGCGAGACTCGCCGAGAGGGTCGCGGAGTTGCATACGTACGACGTTCCCGAGGTGCTGACCTTGGTGGTCGATGGAGGGCATGAGCCCTACCTCGAATGGGTGCGTGAGTGCACGCGGGCGGAGCCTACCCATGGCCAGCAAGAACCGTAAGCCAGGCCGGCGTCGAAGGGCGAAGGCCCAGGCGGAGGCTGACGGGTTGCGGGTCCAGGGAGACTTGTTGGCGTCCGCGGCCGCGGAGGAGGACATCGACCGCGGTAAGGAAGAGGTCATCCCCGTCGTCTTCGTGGGCGATCTGGCGGACGAAATGGAGCGAGGGATCCTCGAGGATCCCTCGGGCGTCTCTACTGACCCCGATCTCACAGTCGCAGACGACGATCCCGAGGTCGAGGAGGTGGCACTTTTTGAGGAACCCGCAGCCGCCGACCGGGAGCGCGACTACGACCCGGTGGACGCGCCCACGGCCGAGGACGAGCGACTGAGGGTTGCCGCGCAGACGGCTCGAGAAGGCCGCATGCAGGAGGCGGTGCGGCTTTACATCGAGATTCTCATCGAGACGCCGTACCACTTCGAGGCGCAGTTCGGCCTCGGCACTCTGTATGACGATCTCGGCCGTCCTGAGCTGGCCATCGAGTGGTTTCTGGCGGCCAGTGAGTTGGATCCCGACAACGCTCAGGTGCGCGCCAGCCTCGGGGCGGCGTACGGAGCTGTGGGGCGATTCGAGGATGCCGACACCGAGCTGCAGCTTGCTCTTCGCCTCGAGCCGGCGAGTGTGGGAGTTCGAGTCAAGGAAGGGCTCTTGGCGTTTCGTAAGGGGCTTTACGCCGACGCTGAGGCGGGCCTGCGCGGGGTGTGTAAACGCGACCCCGACCACAGCGCCGCCCACTTCTATCGGGGCGAGGCTCTCAACCGGCTCGGCCGAGTCGATGAGGCGGTTCCGGTAATGGAGAGGGTCATCGAACTCGAGCCGCACAACTGGCGTGCGTATCACACGTTGGGCATGCTCTTCGACAGAATGCACGAACCCGAGAGAGCGGCCGAAATGCATCGGCGGGCCCGAGAGTTGAACGTGTGATGATCGAAGTGAGGCAGGACGACCTACTGACGGCCGACGTCGAGTGCGTCGTTCGGGCCGTCACGTCGAACCTGGATCCAGCAACGAGCCTGAGCCGTGCGGTGGGTGCTGCGGCCGGTGCCGATCTCGAGGAGCGCATCGAGCGCATGGGCGACCTACCCGTGGGTGGGGCGGTGATTACGCCCGGCGGGGAGCTGCAGGCTGCGTTCATGATCCACATCGTGATCCAGTCACCCGAGGAGCCCGCCACGCCGGGGGGTGTACGAAAGGCGCTCCTGAACGGCCTTCGGCACGCATGTCGTCTCGGGGTCGAGACCATCGCGCTTCCCCCTCTCGGCACAGGAGCGGGTAATCTGGATGCCGAAGCGGCGGCGGACGTCATGATGTCGGCGCTGCGGGAGCACCTGGAGCGCGAGGAATACCCCAAGCAGGTTGTCGTCATGGTAACGTCCAGTTACGAGTTCGACGTGTTCGCTGCCCGAATCCATAAGCCTGAAGACGAGCGCAGGGAGTCGAGCAGTAATGGAGTATCGAACGGTGTTGGTGCGTCGAGTGAGGAGGGGAAGCTGAATGGTGATGGAGCGTAACGCATGAGGCGGAAGGCATTGGCCGTGACCATCGTGGCGATCTGGCTCGTCATGGTGGGGTGGCAGGTCCGGCGAGAGTACTTTCAGCCCGAGCTCACACGGCTGGCCGAGGCGGCGCTGGCATTAGCCCCGGGCGTGAGCTTCTACACGCTCAGCATGGGGGAACGCACGGTAGGCCAGGCCACGTCGCGCCTGGACACGATTCCCGAGGGGTTCGAGCTGGAGGACGTCATGGTCCTCGACCTGCCCGCTCTGGGCCAGACCGGCTCGGCGGTGGTGCGAACGCTGGTGCGCCTCAACAAAGCGCTGGTCATGGAGTCGTTCTCGTTCTCACTGAACTCCGAAGTCGGAACCTTCCGGGCGGACGGGACGCTCGCCGCCGACTCTACCCTGCACGTCACCATCGATGCCGGCGGCTCGCTACAAGAGGTTTCGTACCGCATGGCCGAGCCGCCCATTTTCTCCGCGGCTCTGCCCATTCGTATTGCCATGGCTGGAGAGCTGGAGGTGGGCAATACCTTGCGGCTCCCGGTGTTCGATCCGTCCACTCTGGCCACGAGACCGGTGGAGATCCACGTGCTGGAGCACGACACGCTCATGGTGCCGGACAGCGCCGCCCTGAATCCCGCCACCAACCGTTGGGAGCCTGTCCGCTTCGACTCGATTCCCGTCTGGAAGATCGCAGAGATCCACGGGGGTGTGCGGGTCGAGAGTTGGGTGGATCACGACGGTCGCGTCGTCAGTGCCTCGAGCGCGCTCGGCTTCACCATGCAGAAGACCGAGTACGAGCTGGCCAGGCAGGCCCAGGAGGAAGCGGAGGGTCTAGCCACCTTGATCATCGACGAGGATGTGATCCTGTCGACCGCCATCCGAAGCAACGCCGACCTGGGATCCGTTGAGGAACACGACGTGCTCCGCTTCCGCCTTACGGGAGTGGATCTCGAGGGCTTCCAGCTCGACGGGGGACGCCAGACGCTCCGAGGTGACACGCTCATCGTGCGTCGCGCAAACTGGGGCGCTGTCGAGCCCGATTTTTCGCTTCCGTACAAGCTGATGGATATGCGCGCGGAGCTAGAGGCAGAGCCGTTGATCCAGAGCGACGACCCCCGAATTCAGCGAGAGGCTCGTCAGGCCGTGGGACGCTGGCTCAGAGATCCCAAGGGGGCGGCTTCACGGCTCACCACACGCGTGAATCGTATGCTCGATAAGAGCGTGACGTTCTCCATACCCAGCGCCCTGCAAGTGCTCGACTCGAGGCAGGGAGATTGCAACGAGCACACGGTTCTTTATGTGGCCATGGCCCGGGCCCTCGGGCTTCCGGCCCGCACGGCCGTCGGTCTCGTGTACCTCAACGACTCGTTCTTCTACCACGCGTGGCCGGAGGTTTGGTTGGGGGAGTGGGTGGCGGTCGACCCGACCTTCGGCCAATACCCCGCCGACGCCTCGCACATCCGGTTCGTAATCGGAGGGCTGGCCCAGCAGGTTGAGATCATCCGACTCATCGGCCGTCTCAACATCGAGGTGATCTAGTGTCCAGCTCCGGTCGCGAGGCTCGCCTTGCCGAACTCATGGACGGCGTGGGGCCCGGGGAGGACGCCACCCCGGAGATGCTCCAGCTGGGGGGCGTCGTGAAGCGGTACGGGGGTTTCACCGCCGTCAACGGCATCGACCTGACCGTGCCCAGGGGTGAGATCTGCGGCTTCCTGGGTCCGAACGGCGCGGGAAAGACCACGACGATCCGTATGGTGGCCGGCGTGCTGGAGCCCACGGCGGGCGAGATCATCATCGGAGGCAACGATCTGCGAGCCCACCCCATGCAGGCCAAGTCCCGCATCGGGTACATCCCGGACCGGCCCTACCTCTATGAGAAACTCTCGGGAGGGGAGTTCCTGCGCTTTGTGGCGGGCCTGTGGGGCAAGGACGAGCACTCGTCGGAGGAGCGTGCGGACGGGCTGCTCGAGGTCTTCAGCCTTTCCGAGTGGAAGGACGAGCTCATCGAGAGCTACTCCCACGGGATGCGTCAGAAGCTCCTCATCACCTCGGCGCTGATTCATCAACCCGAACTCATCGTGGTGGATGAGCCCATGGTAGGGCTCGATCCCCGATCGGCCCGAATTCTCAAGGATTTGTTTCGGGCTTTCGCCAACCGAGGTGGGACCGTCTTTCTGTCGAGCCACACCCTGGAGGTGGTAGAGGCCGTGTGCGACCGCATGGCCATCATCCGAAACGGGGACATCATCGCGAAGGGCACCATGGACGACCTTCGCCGACAGGTGGACTCCGGCGAGGCTCACCTCGAGGAGATCTTCCTCAAGATGACCGGAAATGAGGACATGGCCGACGTTGTAGCCGGCCTTCAGGAGACCCGATAGTGAACGGCACCACCTTTCGCGGTGCAGGGGTCCTCTGGCTGCTCCGGCCCAAGGTCCGCTCGAAGGTCAACCGCGCCAAGAGTGAAGACGGCAGGCTCTTCAAGTGGGGTGTCCTGGCCTTCGTCGGAATCTTCTTCTGGGCGTTCATCTTCGGGATCATCTTCCGAATGTTGCTGTATTTCCGCGGCACGCAGGGCATCGGCAACCTGCTCGCGGGAAAATTGTTGGGGTTGGCCCTGCTGACGTTCCTCATGATCCTGCTCCTCTCCAACGTCATCACCGCCCTCTCCACGTACTTCCTCTCGAGGGACATGGAGCTTCTGGTGGCGGCGCCTGTCGACTCCTTGAAGCTGTATGGGGCGCGGCTCGTGGAGACCATTGTGGACTCGTCCTGGATGGTGGCGCTGCTGGCCATTCCGCTGCTGGCTGCTTATGGAGTCGTGTACGGGTCCGGATGGTCTTTTGATGGGAATTATAAAGCAGGGTTGCGCAGATGGGGATAAAAAAGGGTATTGTCTGCCGCTGGTAAGTGGTTATTAGTATAGTATAGGATAGCACTACCACGAGGAGGTCCGATGACGCCCAGCGAGACGACCGGAAGGCCCCCGCACGTCAAGAAGAAGCCTCACAAGGCCGACTACAAGGGGGCCAGTCCCGAGAAGGTAGCCGAGGCGCTCTTGCGCTACCGCCCACCTGAGCAAGGCCCCAAGACCAAAGACAAGCGATGGCTCTGAGCCCGCGCGGGGCCGCTCCTGATCCGTCCCCACAGCTCAACATCACCATGAGGGCCGCGAAGAGGGGTAGCGCATGACTGTATGTATCGCTGCGCTTTATGGCGATGGTGCAGGTGTGGTCTTGGTGACTGACAGAATGGTTACGGCTCAAAGGGGGTATTCCCTTAAGTCCACCGACCCCAAGATATAGTGGTTACCGGGGCTCTGCGGGCCGTTTCCCACGTCCGGTGCCGAGGTAAAGGGCCGAAGCTGGCGTGGGAGCACACTGAACAGCCTGCTCAAGCAAGCGGTAGAACAACAGGCCGCGAGCCCGGGATGTGCGTCGGTTGAAGCGAAAGGTGAACTCGTCCAGATAGTAGGGGAGGTGTTCGCGGGCGATCCCTCCTTGGAGGGTTCCGAGGACCCAGCGCTTGAGGAGAGACGCCACCCGATGTACGGCCGACATGAGCACGTGAGCGGGATCGCCGGAGGTCGAGAGGTTCGTGACCGTGTGGCGAAAGCCCAGTTTGGCGAGTCCCTGATAGCTTGGCCATCCGTCGGTATGCACCGTGCTTGCCGGTGCGATGCTATCCTTGACGAAGCCTCGCAGAACCGGAGCGGAGAGGTCGGGCACCCAACGCAGCCGTATTCTCCCGATCTTGCGTCCGTCGACCTCGGCGGCGATCGCGACGATGGCCTTCTTGATCGTCTCGCGGCCCCGCACTCCAGCCTCCACGCCCCCGACATAGCTCTCGTCCACTTGCACAACGCCGCTCAGCTGGTCGCGATCCGGTCGGACCATGGCCCGGCGGAGCTTGTGGAGCCAGACCCACGCTGTCTTGTAGCTTCCCAGTCCGAGCACGCGCTGGAGCCCGAGAGCATTGGCTCCGTATTTCTGGCTCGTGAGCTCCCAGGCAGCGAGAAACCACAGACGCAGGGGCGAGCGCGTGCGGTGGAACACGGTTCCCGCCAGCACCGAGGTCTGCCTTCGACAGTGTGGGCAGACGAGACGCCCCCGCGATGCTCGCCAGACCTCTCCCAACCCGCCACAGCCCACGCACACAAACCCTTCCGGCCAGCGCAGACCCTCCACGTACTCCAGGCATGCCGCATCGTCGGGGAAGAACTCGTCCAGCTCCAGCCGCGTACGGGGATAGTCCACGCCGCCACGGAGCTGAGAAGCCGGAACCGCCATGACCACAACATGTAGTGGGCGGTGGACTTAAGGCAATACCCCATACGGCTCATATACCCATAGGCTACGAGTTTGAGCATCAGGAGAACACCAAGATCGTCGAGCTTGCGGGCGCGAACTCAACGCATGCTCTTCTCGCCGGCGATGTTTTGGTGGGCAACGAGGTTCTCAAGGTGGCGCAGGTACAAATGACGCAGAGGGATGGCTGCGTCTCCGCCTCTGAAGCGGCTGAAATTGTCCGCGGAGCCTATCAACAGGAGTCTGGGTGACAACTGGCATAGACCCGGACGCCGCGTTAGCATCTCCCGATGCTCGACGCCATTAAATCGTTCTTCAGTGCCTCCATGGCCCCTCCCGTGGACGCGGAAGAGGACCTGGGTGAAGAGGACGTACGTCTGGCCGCCTGCGCCCTTCTCATCGAGTTGGCCTATGCGGACGATGAGTTCACGGAGGACGAACGACGGCACCTGACATCTGCCGTGCGCAGGCAGTACGGCCTCGGCGAAGAGCACGCCGAGGCTCTCATCAATCTGGCGGAGTTGGCCCGGCGAGAGGCCGTGGACCTCTATCAGTTCACCAAGCTCATCAAGGCCAACTACTCACTGGGCCAGAAGATGGTGTTGATGGAGGTGATGTGGGGGCTCGTGTACGCCGACGGTGACCTGTCGGGCGACGAGGAGTCGCTCTTGCGGAAGGTCTGCCACCTCCTGGACCTGTCGCCGGGGTACCTGGCGGACGTCAAGAAGCGGGTGGAGGTCGGCCTGGACCCGACCGATCAGGATGCCCATGCCGATCCGCAGGTGCCCAACTGACGACGGGCCATTGAAGACCGACCGTGCCTGCCACATATTTCGGGCGCGTACCGCGCCTTTGGCGACGACTGACACCTCAACACACAGAGCGATGAATCTTCTTCCGGGTGGCTACAACTTCATCCACATAGTGTTCTGGGGAGTCGTCGGATTGGTGGCCGTGGGCACCAACGCCGTCGCCATCATTCTGGCTACGGGGCTGGCCTTGCTTCTCCTGGAGTCCGTGGGACGGGCCTGAGGCCGGTCCACACGACTCGAGCCGGAGACAGGATTGGTCCTCTTTCTCAAGATTCTGGGGGGCGTCGCTGCGCTCGCCCTGGGGATGTACCTGGGTGGCGGAGGCTATACCCAGACCCCTGACGAGGTCGAGGCACGTCTGGGCAAGGGATTGCCTCGGAGGGCAAAGCGCCACTTCATGTGGCTCAACTACCTTAAGGTCGGCCCCAGAGCTTCCGAGCGGCGTCGCGGCCGCCGGCACTTCAAGACGGCTGTGGCCCGGGATAAGGCGGAAGAGCGCTCCGAGGACTAGGGGTGCCCTTCGGGAGTGGGGTTGTGTGCCTCACTTCCTTCGGGAGTGAGGTTGTTCCCCCACTCCCTGCCGGGAGTGGGGTTGTGTCCCTCATTCCCTTCGGGATTGAGGGAGTCATCCCCAGATGCTGTCCAGAATCACCAGCGCGATCCCGATGATTCCCCCGAGCAGATAACCCAGCCGCACGATGATCTTGAGCTCCTTGTGCGTCACCTTTTTCACGAGCTCTTCCATCCTAGCCGGCGGGAACGCTAGCACTTTTTCCTCCACGCGCCCCGCAACGTCGATCTGTTGAATCACGTCGGGCACCTGCGTCTGGAGCCACTCCCAGATCGGGTTGCCTAGCGTCTCTTCGGCGGTGCGGGCGGCTCCTTCGGGGAGCCAATCGGCGGGCGTCCCGATGGGGCGTTCCAGGATATTTTTCTTGAGCCGGTCCGCGGCCTCGCGGTACAGGGTGGTCGCAGGCTCGCTCCGAGCTCCGGCTACCAGCCATTCGGCCACCCGGTCGGGCGGGAGCTTTTCGAACACCTCTCCCCAGGTCCGAGCCCCCATCTTGTCCAGGGCCACCTTGAGCTTTTCGACCACAAAGCTGCGTGACGATCGGTCCTGTGCGAGACCGACGAACCACCCGACGATCGTCCCCCGGGCGTCCAGGACGCTGGGGTCGTCCGGAGCACCGAGCACTGAGACCACGGGGCGCCTCAGGAAGTCGACGATCGCGTCGTTGATTCCTCGCGCCATGGCGTCCTGCATGGCCTGCTCCTGGAGTATCTCGGTCAGGCGCTCGGCTCCATCCGCCTCGATCGTGTCCAGGACCATGTCCACTGTGGACTCGGTGATGATGAGCTTGGCGACCACTCTCTGATGAAACTTGAGATCGCCGAGGAAGCGGTGGAGCAGGTCGTGTATGAACGTCTCGAACTTGGCGCGTGCCTCTTTGTCCTCAAGCAACGTTCCCAGCCGCTGGATCGCGAGCGGGAGGTAGGCGGCGATGCCTTTCTCGACGGCCCCCACCAGTCCCATCGGGAGGATCTCCTGGAAGGTGCGATCGGGTTCGAGGAGTCTCCGGGCAGAGCGATCCAGGTAATCGTCGATAGCCTGGCTGAAGTCCTCGCTTTCCACCGCCCCCGTCATCCACTCGTCGACCGCTTCAGAAATGGCTCCTTCGCGGGCTGGAGTCAGGATGCCCGCCACCGGCTCGTCCGCGATGGAGTGGACGATGTCCCCAGCTCGAGCAACGACGGTTCCCGCAAAACGATCCGACTGCAAGTATTCGTGCAGGCGCTCGAGTCCAAACGTGGCCACGTCCTCTACGACCCCCTCTATCTTCTCGTGCATGGCCTCGGGAAAGAGGTCCCGCACCGAGCCCCTTTCGCGGTGGAGGAGCGCCTCGAGGAAACCGGAGAGATGGCCGTCGAAGGCGGTCCGGAAGTCCTTGTCTCTGAAGATCTCTCCAAGATCCTCTTCGGTGAGAAGGCGTGTGCCCACGGTGCGTCCAACGGCAGCCGCAAGGCGTGCCTGATTCTTCGGAATGGCCCCCTGGAGCATCTTGATGTCCCGCTTCCCGACACGCGGCGCTTCGTACGGGTGGAAGAGCATCCAGATAGCCACCGAGTTCGTGAGCCCCCCTGCGAGAGATCCGAAGGTGATCGCTATCAGAGCACGAATCAGTTCCTCGGGCATGCCGCTACCTCTGCAAGTGGCGCACGAGTCCCCGCACCTCCAACGAATCCCCGGCCAGAATGAGGGATCCGGAGACCTGATAGAGCCCCTCGACCGGAAGAAGCGGTCCCTCTCCCGTCGCGGTGCGGAGTTCCATTCCGGTACTGACGAGCGAGAGGTCCACCTCTCCGTCGTCGGACCGAACCTCCCAGGCGACGGGAACGTCTCGCCGCGCCTCCTCGAACGATCGTACCGAGCTCCATTCCACCTCTATCTCCGGCCAACGATACTCCTCCTCGCCCCGTCTGCCCCAGGCGGTGTAGTGCGGGGATCCGTCCGTTTCCTCGATCATGAGCGCCAAGCGCCCCGGCCCGGTCAGGAACATCCACTCGCCCGGATACGGGCCTTCGCGGAGATACACCCGGCTCATGTCCAGTATCATGCCTTCGATGCGCTGATTACCTAAGTGGACCGCCCCCTGGTGAACGCGGAAGGTCTCCCCACGACTTCCGCTCCAGTCCGACATCCCCTCATCGATGATCACCTCGAGCTGCCTGGGCCCCTCTTCGTAGAGGATCTCCTCGAGGACTCCGTCCGATCCCACCACCAGATCCATGGGGCCGCGCGGGTGGATGAGAAACGGGGATCGGGTCGATGGAGAGATCCATCGGTCGGTGAAGAACGGCTCCCAAAGCCCGGATCGTGCCAGCCAACCCTCCGCGGTTCGCTCGACTCCCAGTGCGGACACGGACGACCTGAACAGCCACGGGACGATAATGGCGCTGTCCGCGCCGACCGTCACGAACACGATATTCCGTTCATAAACGCGGTCGTCCAGGGTTCGATCGGGGCCGGCGTCGGGCGTGGTTCCCCCGGTGGACGCCGGACGCTGTGGAGTGTCTTGCCCACAACCTGTCAGGATGAGGAACACGCCGAGGAGAACCCGAAGTCGAACGAAGCCTCCGTCCGTCATCCAGCTTCCACGGTCCATGTCTCCAGGACTGTCGGATCCAGGATCATTCCGTTTTCAGCGCCGAGCTGCCGGTCTAGTCGTCTCAGTAGCCGGCCGATCCGGCGGGCGTTGGTCCCCAGGTCCCCTCGTCCCTTGCGGGATCGAGACCTGATGTCGACCCGCGTCATGGCGTGCTCGTCCAGGCTGATCCGAATCTCCAGATCGTCGATGAACTTGAAGACCAGCGTTTCGCACCGGACTCGGATAAATCCTTCCAGGTCGTTGGCCTGGAGAAGCGTCCAGCGCCCATGCCGCCGGACGATATCGAGACACGCCGTCCAGACCTGATCGAAGGGAATGGCGTAGGTACGCCCCTGAAGCCGGAGATCCTGGGACCGGGGGTCCGTCTCTGCCCGATTGGTGGTGAGGGCTCGCTCGAGGCGTTCTCTCAGCAACCGGTTAGCCTCCAGGGTAATGTCGGAGAAGTAGTGGCTCGGCGGCGGATGTCTTGACCCGCACTCCGCAAGAGTGTTCCCCTTTCATTGATTGCACCGGATACACGAGTTCCGTAATGTCCGCCCCCATGAAAGCTATAATTCCCCTGGCGGGAAAGGGAACGCGCCTCCGCCCCCACACGCACGTCACGCCCAAGCCGCTCGTCCACGTCGCCGGCCGTCCGGTGATGAGCTACATCATGGACGATCTGGCCGAGCTCGGGGTGCAGGAGATCGTGTTCGTGGTGGGTTATCTCCGGGGGGTCATCGAGTCGTACATCGCCGAGGCGTATCCTGACATTACGGCCCACTATGTGGTCCAGGAGGTTCAAGACGGCACGGCCGGGGCCGTTGCGCTCGCCGAGCCCTACGTGGACGCCGAGGTGCTCATCCTGTTCGTCGACACTCTCTTCGATGCCGACCTCACGCTCGTACGCCGGGTCGATGAGACCACCGGGGGCATCATCTGGGCCAAGGAGGTGGAGGACTACCAGCGTTACGGAGCCATCCTCACCGACCGGGACGGGAACATGGAGCGGATCGTGGAGAAGCCCTCCGAGCCCGTCTCGAAGCTCGCGAACATCGGGCTCTACTACATGAAGGATTGGGAGCTCTTGTTCAAGGGCGTCGCCCACACGCTGGCTGCCGAGCCGGGGCCGTCGGGTGAGTTCTACCTGACGGACGCGTTCCAGTACATGGTCGACCACGGATCCAAGATCCGGGTTGCGCCTGTGAAAGGCTGGTACGACTGCGGGAAGCCGGACACTCTGCTCGATACGAACCGCTACCTTCTGGAGCGAGGCCGGGCGGGCGTCGACGACTCGGCCACGGTCGAGGGGAGCAACCTTGTCGAGCCGGTTCGTGTGGAGGAAGATGCGTGGGTCATCGGTTGCACCCTGGGCCCCAACGTCACGATCGAGTCCGGCGCCCGAATCGAGGGCTCCAGGTTGGTCGACACCATGGTCGGCCACGACTCCGTCATAGAGGGGTCCGACCTGAGGGGCTCGTTGGTGGGGTCCCACTCCCAGGTGCGCGCGTTTCGGGGCCAGCTCAGCGTCGTCGACCACTCCGAGATCGTAGGCGGTCAGTAGGAGAACCTTCTAGGACAGGACTCTAGGACACTCCTGCGACCAGGAGCGCCGTGTAAAGCGCGCGACAGATGCCTTCCGGCCCCTTGGTGTTTCGATACCACTCCTTCAACGTGTGAGCCCCGCCCGCCTCTCCCCCGGCCCCTAGCGTAATGGCTGGGATCCCCAGTGACATCGGGAGGTTGGCATCCGTGGATGAGGCGACCAGGTCGGCCTCCACTTCGAGAATGCGTGTTGCGGCCAATGCCGCCTCCACGAGGGGAGAGTCGGCATCGGTCGCCCCGGTTGGGCGCACGCCGATGAGCGTAATCTGAAGGTTGAGCCGTTGCGACTCGTCGATCGCTCCCGAGTTCTCCTCCTCCACGGACCGTCGCAGGGCGGCCCGAATCCGCTCCTCGGCGACCTCGAGGTGCCGCTGTGATTCACTTCGTATGTCGATCTCCGCCCAGGCTTCGACGGGAATCGTGTTCACGCTGGTGCCACCGCCGAAACGTGAGATGGTGAGACTCAGGGCCGGTTGCGTCGGCGGGGGCCAGGATGCCAGGGCACCGATGGCCCGACCCAGCGCGTGAATCGGGTTGGGGACGCCCCAGTCCACCCACGAGTGTCCGCCTCGCCCGCTGAGCGCGACCTGGAATCGCCGGGCGCCGAGCCCCCGGTTCACGATCGTGCGGATACCCGCCCCATCGAGGGAGATGAACGCACACGCGTCGGCGGCGGGCCCTTGGCCACGAAATAGGTGTTTGGCCCCGCGGAGGTCACCGTTTCCCTCTTCGCCCACTGTAGCCACGAAGAGGATCGGCCTACGGGTCGGGACTTCGGCTACTGCGAGGGCCCTCGCCACCGCGAGCAGAGCTGCAAGGCCCCGACCGTCGTCGGAGATGCCTGGCGCTCGAAGGACCCCGTCGTCGACTCGTACCGAGAGATCCGTGCCGGAGGGGAACACCGTATCGAGGTGGGCCGCCACCACGACCGGCGTCCCCGCCTCCAGGCCGGGGCGTATTCCCATGACGTTGCCGACATCGTCCTCGTGGACCGCGACCAGCCCGGCTTCCTCGAGCAGCTCCGCCATGCGCCGCCCACGGGCTTCTTCTCCGAAGGACGGTGAGGGGATCTCGGTGAGCTCCACCTGATCTCGGAGCGTACGCTCGTCGGTGGCCATGACGTGGTCACGTGCGGCTCTGACGCCGGAACGCTCCAGGAGCTCTGTCACGTCGGGCAGCGTGGAGTAAGGCATTCCTCCAAGCTCGGGGCCTGTCGAGGACGCGTCAAACGGTACCCGCCGACTCGCGTGAGACACATACGACGCCAGGTCGCCTGTAGGATTCGCGTGCTGCTGGCTATCTTGCGTACATACATGGGGTGGGCCTCGGGGCCCTCACCCAGAGGCGACTCGAATCATGTGGCCATGGACGAGCAGGAGCTAATTCACGACTGGAACTCCGCCGATGCCGATGCGTTCGACTGGACGTCGGTGTCCGGTGTCGAGTTGGATGACGAGACGTTGCGGGACGGGCTTCAGAACCCTTCCGTGGTGGACCCACCCATCGAAGCGAAGATTCGGCTGCTCCACCTGATGGACGAGCTGGGTATCCACACGGCCGACATCGGCTTGCCCGGGGCCGGCCCGCGAGCCGTCGAAGCCGTCCGAGCCTTGGCCACCGAGATCGTGAGCGCCGACCTGTCCATCACGGCCAACTGTGCCGCCCGCACGGTGGTGGCCGACGTGCAGCCGATCGCGGACATCTCCCAAGCCGTGGGCATGCCGATCGAGGCCTGCACGTTCATCGGCAGCTCGCCGATCCGGCAATACGCCGAGGACTGGACCCTGGACAAGATGCTCCGGGTGTCGGAGGAGGCCGTGACGTTCGCCGTGTCGGAGGGCTTGCCGGTCATGTTCGTGACCGAAGACACCGTGCGCGCCAAGCCAGAAACGCTCCAGGCCTTGTACGGGAAAGCGATCCAGTGGGGCGCACGCCGGCTCTGTGTGGCCGATACGGTGGGGCATGCCACTCCCGACGGCGTGCGGGCCGTGGTCCGATTCGTGATCGAGCAGATCGTCGAGCCGTCGGGGGAGGACGTAGGGGTGGATTGGCATGGCCACCGTGACCGTGGTCTCGGACTGGCCAATGCCCTCGCGGCCATCGAGGCCGGCGCCACCCGCATCCATGGCACGGCCCTCGGCATCGGTGAGCGCGTGGGCAACGTGGAGATGGACCTCCTTCTTGTGAACCTCAAACTACTCGGGCTCCACGACGCCGATCTCACGCGACTGCCCGAATACTGCGAAACGGCCGCACAGGCCTGTCAGGTGCCCCTCCCGAGCAGCTACCCGGTCGTGGGCCGCGATGCGTTCCGCACAGGTACTGGGGTACATGCGGCTGCTATCGTGAAGGCTGCAGCCAAAGGGGACGCGTGGCTGGCCGACCGGATCTACTCGGGCGTACCGGCTTCGATGGTAGGGAGGGTCCAGGAGATCGAGATCGGCCCTATGTCGGGGCTCTCGAACGTGAAAGCCTGGCTGGCCGCCCATGGATACGACGCCGACGACGAAGTTGCCTGCCGTACGCTCTTCGACGCCGCCAAGGCCACGGATCACACCCTGACCGAGGGCGAGATCACGGCGTTCCTCGACAGCGCTTGAGCGAGGGGCCGTGAGGGGTCCGTTGCGGAAGGTACGGTTTGGCCCCTAACATCCCGTAAACGGGCGTTTCCTTACTATGTCACGGCCTACCGATCCCGTACGGCTTGGCCGTGTGGCGTTCCATGTCCGACCAACAACCCGACAAAACCGTTTCAGCGCGGGGCGACGAGCCGTCCGAGCAGGAGCAGATCGGCACCGCGGAGCCTCCGGCTCTGGAGGATGTTGTCGAGCAACTGCTCGACGAGGTGGGCATCCGAACCCAGCCGCTGCCGCTGCTCAACCTCGAGGGCTTGAGGGACAAGGTGGCTGTTGTCAGCGGTGGATCCGCCGGGATCGGGCGGGCCATCGTCATGGATTTGGCCAGGGCCGGAGCCAACGTGGCATTCTGCTTCCTGGACACCGGCGAGGAGTCCAGGGCCGAGGCCGACGACGTGGCGAGTGCCCTGCGGGAGCTGGAGGAGGTGCGCGTCCACTGTGAGGCGTGCGACGTTCGCGATTCCGCTCAGGTCAACGGATTCGTCCAGAACACCGTCGAGCGTCTGGGCGGCCTCCACGTCGTGGTGAACAACGCGGGGGTCGGGCGTGATCGGGCTCTGTGGCATATGGATGACGACCAATGGTCTACGGTCCTGGACACGAATTTGTCCGGTGTCTTCCACATGACCCGGGCGGTGGCGCCGCATCTCCGGGCCCAGGAGTGGGGCAAGATCGTCAACATCACCTCCGTCCACGGACTGCGTAGCGAGTTCGGTATTGCCAACTACGCGGCGTCGAAGGCGGGGATCATCGGCTTCACCCGGAGTGCCGCCGTCGAGCTCGGCCCCCGGAATATCAACGTGAACGCGGTTGCCCCTGGTTATATCCGCACGACCCGCCTGACGGCCGGCGTACCCGCCGAGATCCTGGATCAGGCGCGCGAGCGGAGCGTGCTGGGCAGGCTCGGAGATCCCCAGGACGTATCAAGTGTGGTCCTCTTCTTGTGTTCCGAGGCGGCTCGGCATATCACCGGGGTCGTGATCCCGATCGACGGCGGGTACCTCCTCTAGTGGGTCGAGGGCCCACTGGAATGGTGAGACGATGAAATTCTGGGTGGGTACCAGCGGATTCTCGTACAAGGAGTGGAAGGGGAGCTTCTATCCGGAGGATCTGCCCAACGATCAGATGCTCTCCTACTACGGCGAGCGACTCAATGCGGTGGAGATCAACAACACCTTCTATCGCATGCCCTCCAGGAAGGTGCTGACCGACTGGTCCGGTAAGGTGCCTGACGACTTCTCCTTCGTGCTCAAGGCATCGCGCAAGATCACGCACTTCAAGAGACTCAAGGAGGAGGCTGCCGACGAGCTCGCCTACCTCCTGGACGTATCCGCTGAGCTGGGTGGGCGCCGCGGCCCAATCCTCTTCCAGCTTCCCCCGAACCTGAAGAAGGACGTCGAGCGCCTGCGGAACTTCGTGACCCTCTTTCCGGAGGGCTTCCGGTCTGCGTTCGAGTTCCGCAACTCGACCTGGTTCGACGAGGAGGTCTACGATGTCTTGAGGGACGCGGGAGCGGCGCTGGTGGCGGCCGACACGGGCGGGGAGGACGACCCTCCGGTGGTGGCAACGACTTCCTACGGATATGCTCGGCTGCGCAAAGAGGTGTATGAATCAGGCGAGTTGACCCGCTGGGCCGAAGTCTTCAGGGACCAAGGCTGGGAGGATGTCTTCGTGTTTTTCAAGCACGAGGATGAAGGCGCGGGGCCGGCTTTGGCCGACTCGTTCGTCAAAGAACTGGAATCAGAGGCGTAACCCAGATGTCCGAAGAAACCGCAGATCTCGCGGCCATGGTCGAGGGGGGTGAGGGTATCTCCACGATCCGTGCGAGCGGCACCTTCCGTGGCTGGAACAACATCCGCTACAAGGCTGGTCTCTCGGCCAAGAACGTGGGATCCAGCAAGCTGTCCATGAACGTGGCCACGATTCCCCCCGGGGGAGTCGCGTATGCCCACATCCACGTGGGATTCGAGCTGATGCTGTACATCCTCGAGGGGAATGTGCGCCATGAATACGGCCCGGGCTTGAGGCATGTCTTGGAGAACAAGGCTGGCGACTTCATCTTCATCGAGCCTGATGTCCCGCACGAGGTGTTCAACATGAGCGACACGGAGCCGGTGGTGGCGGTCGTGGCTCGCTCGGACGCCAGCGAGTGGGGAAACATCAACGACTACGACCGGAATTCCGAGTAGGGAGAAATACATGATCGACCGTCGTCGCTTCTTCGCCTTCGCTGCGCTGACCGTACTGTGGTTGGGTACGACCGGACTCACCGCTGTTCAGCCGCTCGCCACGCTCGCACCCGCGAGTGTTCAGGCCGACACGGTCCAGCCGGTTCGGGCGCCGCATGGTATGGTGGTGTCCGAGAGCGTCCATGCCAGCAAGGCGGGTGCCGATGTTCTTGCTGCGGGCGGGAACGCGGTGGACGCGGCTATCGCCACGGGCTTTGCGTTGGCCGTGACCCATCCGTCGGCCGGCAACATCGGCGGCGGTGGCTTCATGGTCATCCGCTTTCCCGACGGGGGCACGACTGCGCTCGATTTCCGTGAGAAGGCTCCGCTGGCCGCACATCCCGATATGTGGTTGGACGAATCAGGGGAATACTCCCGTACCAAGCACCACAACAGCCACATGGCCGTGGGCGTGCCCGGTACCGTGGCCGGGTTCTGGAAGGCGCATCGTCTCTATGGCAGCCAAGAGTGGCGACGCCTGCTGAGCCCGGCGTCTGTTCTGGCTCGAGACGGATTCGACATCACCCCGCGGCTCGCTCGGGGGCTCCAGCGCCTCATCGAGGGACGGGGCGCTGCCTACGAGGGCACGGTCGCTTCGTTCTCCATGGACGGGCGTCCGCTGGACCCCGAGTACCGGCTCGTGCAGACCGACCTGGCTCGCACCATGGAGCGCATCGCCAACGACGGTCGGGACGGGTTCTACAAGGGTGAGACGGCTCGCCTTCTCGTGGCCGAAATGGAGAGGCGCGGCGGGATCATCACGCTTGAAGACCTCTTGCGGTATCAGGCCAAGGAGCGCACCCCCATCAAGGGCACGTATCGGGGCTACGACGTCATCTCCATGCCCCCGCCCTCCAGCGGCGGGATTGCCATGGTCGAGATGCTGAACATTCTCGAGGGGTTCGATCTCGCGTCCATGGGCCACAACTCGCCGGACTACATTCATCACGTGACCGAGGCCATGCGCAGGGCCTACCGTGACCGGGCCCGCTACGTGGCCGACGTGGACTTTGTCGACGTGCCGTTGCACCGATTGACGGACAAGGACTACGCCGCTCGGCTGCGATCCGATATCGATCCGGTCAACGCCAGCGTCTCCGTCCCGACCGACGTGACGGAGCCCTACGAGAGTCCGGAGACCACGCACTACTCCGTGGTGGACCGCGATGGCATGGCCGTTTCCGTGACCTACACGCTCGAGTCGGGCTACGGCTCAGCGATCACGGTGCCCGGCGGGGGCTTCCTGCTCAACAACGAGATGGGCGACTTCAACGCGGGCCCCGGCCTCACCGACGCCAACGGCCTCATCGGCACCGACCCGAACCTGGCTCGCCCGGAGCAGCGGATGCTGTCGAGCATGACCCCCAGCATCCTGGCCAAAGACGGAGAGCTGGTAGCCGTGGTTGGAAGTCCCGGTGGCCGGACGATCATCAACACGGTCATGCAGGTGATTCTGAACGTCGTCGAGTTCGACATGAACATCCAGGAAGCGGTCAACGCCAAGCGCTTACACCACCAATGGCTCCCGGACAACGTGCGGATCGAGCAGGATGGAGTTTCCGCGGAAACGTTGGCGGAACTCGAGCGGCGCGGCTACACGGTGTCGGTCAGGGGAGGGCAGGGGCTCGCCCACTCGATCATGATCGATCCCCAGACCGGTGACCGTCTGGGAGCAGCCGATGAGAGAAACGTGGACGCGGGGGCAGTGGGGAACTAGTCTCCGCGGAGTAGCACCAGCGGTCGGAGAACGAAACTAACGGCTGTGGGCGGGACTTACGTGCCGGAACACACGGGTGTCAGCCACCCGTGCAGGTCTTCCTCCTCGCCCTTGGCTACGGCCAAGAACCGTTTCTGGACCGCTTTCGTCACCGGCCCGGCTTTCCCTTCGCCGACGGTGATGCGGTCGACGCTGCGAATGGGAGTCACCTCGGTGGCGGTGCCCGTGAAGAACACCTCATCCGCGGTGTAGAGATCCTCGCGAGGGACGGGTCGCTCTTGAACCTCGATACCCAGGTCCTCGGCCATGGTGATCACCGCGTCCCGGGTGACGCCGCGTAGCAGTGAGCCGTCGAGTTGGGGCGTCACCAGAATGCCGCCCCGTACCAGGAACACGTTCTGCCCGCCGCCTTCGCTCAGGCGGCCCTCGGTGGACAACACCAGCCCCTCGGAATAACCGTTCGCTACGGCTTCCATCTTGATGAGCTGGGCGTTGTTGTAGTGGCCGGCGGCCTTGGCCTGCACCGGAAACGTGTTCGGGGCCGGCCGATTCCACGATGACACGCAGACATCGACGCCCTTCTCGAGCGCCTCTTCTCCCAGATAGGCGCCCCAGGGCCACGCGGCGATATAGGTCTCGATGGGACTGTGCTCGGGATCCAGGCCCGCCGCGCCGTATCCTCGCAGAACCATGGGGCGGATGTAGCAGTCCTTCAGCCCGTTGCGCTCGACCGTGGTCAGGCACGCGTCGATGATCTCCTGCCGGGAATACGCCGGCTCCATCCGGTAGATTTTACAGGAGTGGAAGAGCCTCTCGATGTGTGCGTCCAACCGGAAGACGCACGGTCCCTTGGGAGTGTCGTAGCTCCGAATACCCTCGAACATGGAGGTTCCGAATTGGACCGCAGTGCTCAGGATATGGAGCGTAGCATCCCCCCAGGGAATGACCTCCCCGTCGCGCCATATGTATTCGGACTCCGCGAGCTTCCCCGACATAGCTTTCTCCAGTTAGTACCATCGATTGCGCCGCTGACACCACACCCGATCCCCGGAGTGCCCTCCGTGCCCTACAGGAGCGAGCGGATCGCTCCCCCGTCCACCGGAATCGAGACTCCCGTGATATAGCTGGCTCGCTCAGAGGCGAGAAAGGTAACCATTGCCGCGCATTCGGCCGGTGTTCCTATACGGCCCATGGGGATCTGGCTTTCCCAATGAGCGTAGGCCTCTTCGGGCAGAAGCCCCGAGCGATCGGCCGCTTGGGCGGCCAGTTGCTCCAACCGCTCGGTCTTTGTGTATCCCGGCATGACGTTGTTGACGGTGATGCCGAAATGCGCTTCCTCGTTCGCAAGGGTTTTGGCGAACCCGGTGACGGCGGCCCGCACGGCGTTCGACAGGATCAGGCCGTCGACGGGCTGCTTGACGGCCACCGACGTGATGTTGATGATCCTCCCCCACGCCGCTTCTCGCATGGCGGGAAGGACCTCGCGGGTCAGATTCAGCACGCTGTAGAGGTTCTGGCGGACGGCCTCACTCCAGACCTCTCGGGAGTGGCTCTCGAAGGGCCCCGAGGGTGGCCCGCCGGTGTTGGTAACCAAGATGTCGACATGCCCGAATTCGGCCTTTGCTGCCGCCATGAGGCGATCGATGTCGTGCGGCTCACTGAGGTCCGCCGGGACCGCGACCACCTCGACCCCGGTCTCGTCGAAAATCGCCTGCCGGGCCACCTCCAAGGGTCGAACGCTTCGCGCGCACATCACCAGGTTGGCGCCTTCCCGAGCCAGCTCGTCGGCGACGGCCCTCCCCAGACCCCTGCTCGACGCCGCCACCAGGGCGGTCTTGCCCTTCAGTCCCAGATCCATCCCAGCTACCTCCGCAGGTAGTCGTCGGTCCCCGACAGCCAGTCTTCGCGGGGCGGCACGAAGATGTCCAGATCGAGCGTATCCTCGAGTGCTTCGGCCTTGTGCGGAACGTGGGGCGGAATGTGAAGCACTTCCCCGGCATGCACGTCGATCACCTCCGACCCGTCGTCTCCGATCCAGAAGCGCAGCGTCCCCTCGACGATGTACGTGAATTGCTCGTTGTGGTGCGAGTGCTGCGGGACGACGGCACCTTGCGCAAGGTGCACGTGGGCCAGCATGCCCTTCTCGCCCGTGATCAGCTGTCGCTGCAGAAGGGGGTTCAGCTGTTCTTTGGGAATTCTGTCCCAAGGGATATGTCGAACGGAGGCATCGCTCATGGGTCTAGGCTCGATCTGAGGTGCGGCCTGAATGCGTGAAGCTGCAAGAGACCATGCGAATAGCGGGCGAGCAAGATGCGCCACGCCCACGGGGCGAACGGCCGGCTGGCCCGGTTTTCCTGGCTTCCTGGCGGCCGCTAGTTTACCGGGTTCGTAACACGCCCGCCGTCCAGCGAACTTCTGACTCAGGACGCTAGGAGATGACCGTGTCCGACAAGCCGAATAAGACCGATGAAGAGTGGCGTGAGTCCCTCACGCCAGAGCAGTACCAGGTCCTCAGGAAAAAGGGGACCGAGCGGGCCTTTACCGGTGAGTATTGGGACACCAAGGACCCCGGTACGTACGTCTGCGCCGGATGTGGCACGCCCCTCTTTGATTCCGGGAGCAAGTTCGACTCGGCGTGTGGCTGGCCGAGCTTCTACGAGGCGGCAGACGGGGGCAAGGTGCGCACGGAGGACGACCATAGCATGGGTATGCGTCGCACCGAGGTCTTGTGTGCGGCGTGTGACGGACACCTCGGGCACATATTCCCCGATGGTCCGGAGCCCACGGGCCTCCGCTACTGCATCAACTCTGCGGCACTGACTCTGGAGCCGAACGAGCCCGACGCCGGAGAGTAAGAGGCCGGCGTCGCTTTGACTCCGGATCATCGCTCCAAGCGGACGGAAATTCCGGCGGTCGGCACTCGTATTTCGTCTGGTGGGCGGGGTGTACCCTTTTCGGTGCTTTGAATAGGTTTCACCGGCTCAGCAACCGCGGCTCCGCCGCGGCGGGGTGGCTCAGCCGGTAGAGGCTCGCCGCCCGGGGGCGCCCACGCACCTCGCGACCGCACATGGGGGATGGATGAAATCTCGTGAGTTTCTCGAGCTCGTGGTGCGCTTCCCGTTGGTGGTGCGACGTGTGGGCATGGTGCTTGCAGTTCTGGTCGTGCAGGGTTGTGGTGGCGGTCCCCAGCCGGCTCCGGAAGCCGGGAGCATGCGGGGTGTCGTGCCCGACCTCCGGGGGCGACGGGTCATGGTCTATCCGGTGCAGATCCGGCAGGGCGTGCCGGGGGACGTGGATCCGGAGATCGCTTTTGCGTTTCGGGAGCGGGGCAGCGAGATCGAGTGGGTTTTTCCTGAGGAGCTTCGGGCCACGCTCGCACGTGCGCCGGTCGTCCAGAGCAGAGTGGACGGCCTACCCGTAAGCGTATTTCTCGGGGCGGAGGTGGATCGGATCGGCGACCCTCTGTATGGACAGGTTCGCCGCTTGGCCGAGTTGGTGAATTCCGATATCGCCATCATCCCGGTGACCATTCGTTCGGGCGCCGAAGGGGCGGGGGGAGTCTCGGTGGTGGAGATCCTCACGACGATCCTGAACGTGAGGACGGGTTGTGTGGTCTGGTCGGGAGTCGTGGCGGGTCGTCCGGGGCCGGTGTCGGATTTCGGCTCAGTGGCGTCGGCGGTAGAGAAGCTGGCAGAAACGTTGTTATGGTACGTGCGATAGCAGAACAGAATATGATTGCGATCAGGACTTCCAGAATCTTGTTGGCCGTGGCCTCCATCGGACTCCTCGGCGGTGCGGCGTGCGAGGAAACCAACCTCACGCTGCCTTCCGAGGCCGAGGCCCGTGCATACTACTCCGCCTCATCGGCCATCAGCGTTCGTGTGAGCGGGAATGTGTTGGAGATTCTGGTGAACCAGCCGCTCCAACAGGTCCGTCGTGGAGGCTCCCTGTGGGCCAAGGTCGGACCCTACATCTACCTTTTCACGCAAGAGACCGAGTCCGTGCTCGATGCGTATCCCGGGCTGGCGGGCGTTCGTGTCATCACGCGGACGAGCCGGCGGGACACGGAGGTCGCTCGGGCTTTCCTGCAGCGAGACAAGCTCAACGAACTGACCTGGAAGCGAGCCAAGAATGTCGCGGGCACGGCGCGACTGGAAGGCACCAGGCGACCCTCGTACTTGGAGGATTTGGTCGAATGGGGTGAAGATCGCACCGAGTTCTCCTACAGCAGTGAATTCGTAGGACGCTGAACGCCGTACGGAGGGCGCCCGCCCTCCGATTTCACATTACATTGCCGCATCCCTCTTCCGAAGGACGATCCACCGTATGACCCAGACCGTTACCGTCATTCCCGGAGATGGAATCGGACCCGAGGTCACCGACGCGACTCTGGAAATTCTTCGAGCCGCCGGCGCCGACTTCGAGTACGATATGCAGCTGGCGGGTATCGCCGCTCTCGACGCTGTCCACACCCCGCTTCCCGACGCCACGCTCGACTCGATCCGACAGAGTGGACTGTCTCTCAAGGGGCCGCTCACCACGCCCTCGGGCTCCGGATTTCGGTCCATCAATGTGGCGCTTCGCAAGGAGTTCGACCTGTACGCCAACGTGCGTCCGGTCCTCACCGTGGTGCCTGGCGGGCGTTATGAGGACATCGACCTGGTCCTCATCCGTGAGAACACGGAAGGCCTCTACGTAGGAGTCGAGCACTACATCGGCATGGAGGGAGATCCCAAGGCAGCGGCCGAGTCGGTCATGATCGTGACCCGCTTCGGTGCCGAGCGCATTCTCAGGTATGCGTTCGAGTATGCGCGCAGACACGGTCGCAAGAAGGTGACGCTAGCCCACAAAGCCAACATCCTGAAGTATACGCAGGGGCTTTTTCTCGACGTCGGCCGTGAAGTCGCCGCCGAATATCCCCAGATCGAGTGGGAGGACCGCATCATCGACGCCACGGCCATGGCGCTGGTGTTGGATCCGTATCGATTCGACGTGCTGGTGATGGAGAACATGTTCGGTGACATCCTGAGCGACCTGATGGCAGGGCTCGTGGGTGGCCTCGGTTTCGCTCCCGCCGGCAACATCGGCACGGACGCCGCCATGTTCGAGGCGGTGCACGGCTCCGCGCCGGACATCGCCGGACAGGGTGTGGCGAACCCGACCGGACTGCTCCTGTCTGCGTGTCTCCTTCTCGATCACGTAGGGCAGACCGAGGTGGCCGGTCGTATCCGGATCGCGTTGGACGGGGTGGTAAGCTCTGGTGAGGCGCGGACTCATGACATGGGGGGGAACGCCTCCACGGCCGACTTTACGGGAGCGGTGGTCCGGTCGTTGTCGTGACCTGGAGAACGAGTGATTCGGACCAGGCGGCCTGCATGCGTTGCCGCGAGATGCATCCCAGGGCCGACCTCGACCGCTTACTCTGGTGTGATGGCTGTCTCTTGGCCGTTCACCGCAGGGCCACCCGGAGGGGTTGGATGGTCGGCCTTGTGGCGGCTGTCGTTCTCTCCATCTGGATCTGGCTCTACATCGAGCCCTCCAATCTGGTCATCGGCGGTTGGATCGGGACGGTGCTAGCGGCCTTCTATGTCGCCGCGCGCGTGGCCCGCGAGGTTCTTTACACCGCAGCGCGCCTCGGCAAACACGACGTGGTCGAGGCCGTTCCACCGGGGCCCGATCCGCACTAGTTTCAGCCTGCGGTTCGCACCGATCCAAACGCAGCGCGAGGCATCCCCATGGCGGGCAAGTATCAGGGCGTAGATTTCTACGACGTAGACGGTCTTCTCAGCGAAGAAGAGCGCATGATTCGGGACACCGTGCGGGAGTGGGTGGAGGATCGGGTGATGCCCCTCATCGGCAAGGCGTATATCGAGCGTCGTTTTCCCAAGGAGATCATCCCGGAGCTCGGCGAGCTGGGAATGCTCGGCGCCAACCTGCCGGAGGAGTACGGCTGTGCCGGGCTCAACAACGTCGCGTATGGGCTCATCAATCAGGAGCTCGAACGGGGTGACTCGGGCGTTCGCTCGTTCGCGTCCGTACAAGGCGCACTGGTCATGTACCCGATCTACGCGTTCGGTAGCGAAGAGCAGAAACAGGAGTGGCTACCCAAGCTGGCCTCGGCCGAGAAGATCGGGTGCTTCGGCCTGACCGAGCCCGACTACGGGTCGAACCCCGCCGGGATGATCACGACAGCCAAGAAGACCGACGACGGATGGGTCATCAACGGCACCAAGATGTGGATCACCAACGGCTCCATGTCCGACGTGGCCATCGTCTGGGCGCAGACCGGCGAGATCGGCGACGTCAAGAGCATCCGGGGCTTCGTGGTGCCCACCGACACCCCCGGTTTCTCCGCGCGCGATCAGAAGGGCAAGCTCTCTCTGTTGGCCTCCGACACGAGCGAGCTGCACATGGAAGACGTCCATTTGCCGGACACCGCGCTCATGCCCGAGAGCTCAGGGCTCAAGAGTCCCCTCAAGTGCCTGACACAGGCCCGCTACGGTATCTCCTTCGGAGCCGTGGGTGCCGCCATGGCCTGCTTCGACGAAGCCCGGAGTTATGCGAAGGAGCGGGTGATGTTCGGTGAGCCCATCGGGGCCAAGCAGATCCAGCAGGTCCGGCTCGCCGACATGCTGACCAAGATCACGCAGGCGCAGCTCCTGTGCCTGCAGCTCGGTCGGCTGAAGGACGCTGGAAAGGCGACGCCCCAGCAGGTGTCCCTGGCCAAGCGGGCCAACTGCGACATGGCGTGCGACATCGCGCGTGAGGCCCGGCGGCTGTTGGGGGCGAACGGCATTCTGGTGGAGTACCACTCCATGCGGCACATGGCCAACCTGGAGTCGGTCTATACCTACGAGGGCACCCATGACATCCATGGGCTGATCCTGGGGCAGGCCGTGACGGGTTTGTCGGCGTTCTAGGCCTCTTGGGGAGCGTGTAGAGGTCGTGATGGACGAAGATCACGGAGGCCGATGGTCGCTTTGGGAAAAGGAGCCCTTCGCCACATTCCGGGCCGAGCCCAAGCTGTTCGCGATTGGCCTCCCCCTCGTGTTCTTCGGCGGGGCCCTGGCCGGAGCCATGCTCATGAGGCGAAGCCTTCAACTCGCGCTGGGCGTCCAGGTGGTCCTGCAGACGCTGGGGTTCTTGTGGCTCTATGTGCCGGCTTTACGGCGCACCAAGAACCGCGAGGACTGAGGCGCCGGGATTCGCTCTCGCGGCACCTTGACCGCATGGGGCTGCTAAATAGCTTTCTATGCTCCTCAGCAAATGAGGTATCCGCCCCGCTAGCTCAACTGGTAGAGCAACTGACTCTTAAGTATCCACATCAGTTGTTACGAGGCGCCATCGGCGCGCTCTTACTGCCTTCTAGGCCGCTCTCCCCGCGCATCGCGCACCATCGGCAAGCACCGTAGGGCCCACTTTGGGCCGCACTTTTGTTTCGGATTGAAGATCCAACTCCTACACCGGCCGCGCGCGCTCGCGTTTCTGGGCATCCTCAAGTCTCTGCCGATTTCGTTCATGTGCCACGAGGTTGAGTGCCGGGACCATCGAGAGGATGTAGTCGGAAAGATCCTCCTCGCCCATCCGTGCGACGTCCACGCCCCACCTCGAGAGGGGAGCTGCCAAGGCCAAACCAATCCCCTGCGTGACGGCCTCTTCCGCGGAGTGATCACCATCTCGGTACGCGGTGAGGGTTCCGACTGGGTCTAGCCTTAAGTCGAGGTCCCTGAGGCGCAGGCGTAGCCGAGTTAGTGGTGGGACCCAGTGGGGAATTTCTTCGAAGAGTAGTCCGGCGGCTGGGATGTCGTCGCCTTCTTCCGTCGACGTGCGGTACCAGGATCGTTGATTCGCCTCGGGCAAGCCGATCGATTTGCAGATGGCCTTGGCGACAGTTCGCTCGACGTCGAAACGGGGCTCCGGGGCGGATTGGTTGTCCGCAGCGAGTTCGTCGAAAGGCTCGAGAGGGGGCCCCTGGTAGCAGATCAGCCACGCGCTCCGGACCCCTAGGAGGCTGGCCGCGTGCAAGGGTCCTACGCCAACGCAACCAATATCCGCGGGAATAGCGATGTGGATTTGGTGGTCGAGGCCACATCGGTGAATTACTCCAACCTCTCCTCCCGAAGAGAAGAAGAAGTTGGGTGTGGGGAACCGTCGAGGGTCTTAAACTGACCCTTGAAGTCCAGCCGACCAGATGGCGTTGGGTGCGTCGAAGGGAGCTGTGGGCCTGCCGGGATGCGGACGCCTACGACTCCTGCGCGGCTTCTTCACGAGTCCCTCACGGAGGAAGTACTTGTGGAGGATGCCGGCGGGATGGTGGCTTCGGCCTTGAGGTCTTTATGCATGCGTTCGTGACGGCCATTCTGCTGGGGTGAAGCCGGCTCGATGAGGTCGGGCAGGATACCGAGCTTGATCCACCAGACCGAGAGACGAGAGAGTCGGCCGAGGGCGATGGAAGCGAAGGGGGTCCCGCACGGCTGTTCGGAGCGGCGAAGACAGTCCGCGACGGAACTCGTGCCGGCCTAGCTCCACATGCTCCTGAGCTGGTCGAGATGTGTCTTCTGATTCACTTGGAGGTCTTTCTCGATCCAGAACTGGAACCGGCGAAAGACGTCCAGATAGACCGTGCTAAATGAACGACGTAAGTAGGTCTCGTTCACGATACCACCCTCGATCGCCAGGTACATTTCCTCCCAGAAGTTGAACATCGTAAGGATGGAACGTTCCAGGGTCTCGTCCTCATGAACACGCCCCTAGAGTGCTTCGTCAGACAGTCGACTCGCTTGCTTCTTGATCTGCCGCGTCATGTCGCGCGCTGCCATCAGAGACGAGGAATCCCACCGTCGTAGGTACTCGAAAGCGTTCTCGGTGGAACGTTAGACGCCATGCCTTTGCCATGACTTAGGAGAACTCCGCCATGTCGTTCCAAGGCCGCCAGTTGGAGTGGGTCGTATTGGTGACAGGAAAGAAGTGGTTTAGGTTGTTTGTCGGCAAACAGATAGAAGTGCCCGCCCCGCTAGCTCAACTGGTAGAGCAACTGACTCTTAATCAGTAGGTTCGGGGTTCGAGTCCCTGGCGGGGCACTGCAGTAAGTGCATAAATAACAAGTACTTAACTGCTAAGTCGATGATAGTGTAAGGCGAGGATATTTGGTGTGGCGTCCATATGGCGTCCATGTGGCTGTAACTGGGCCAAGGATGAGGCGCCGGAGCGGCAGAGTTGAGCCCGGGCAAGCGACGGAGAGCCTGCAAGGCGCTGGGGCTGGAGAAGCACCAGGCGCTGATCGTGGCGCACCGGGGCGCACACGTGCACGTGATCGTGAACCGGGTCGACGCACAGAGCGGGAAAGCGGCGGGGTTGAGCCGGAGCAAGCTGCGCCTCTCGAAGTGGGCGGCAGGATACGAGCAGGGGCAGAGGGGTGGCCTGGCAGCGGGCCGAGGAGCGTCCGCACTGGCAAGCGGATTGCAGCACGGGCGAGGGAAGAAGCTCCGGGATCTGGAGCGCCGGAGCAGACGGGAGTGGGCGGAGCTCTACGGGCGTCAAGGGCTGGACGCGGCCGGCAGCGACTGGCGTCCGCCTGCCTCTTGGCCCGGTCCCAGTCGCGATGCCCGAGCGACTTGCTAAGCCTCCGTCCGCCTTCGCGCCACTCGATCCGGAGGAGACCGGTCCCGGGGTCTGGAAAGACCAGCACCCGATTCCGGCCCCGCCCGCCGGCGCTGTAGCTCGTGCGACTGCGTTTTGTGCCATCATCCGATACCCTCCTCGATGACGGACTGCACGATTAAGCCCGCTCGAAACCTCGCGCAGCGAAGGCTTCGCCGCCAGACGAGACTCGGCCAGCGCCCCGGCCTCATGGGGGAGGTCCCCTCGAGCGATCCCGGGTGTGCCGGGCCTTCCGGCGTTCGGGACCTTGCCCTCGGGGACCAGGCGTCCCAGGTGAGCGGCACAGTAGCAGCTTTCCCCCCCCGGCTGCCTCTGTCAGCGTCAGAATCGTGTCGTCTCTGTGGCGCAGGGCGGTTTCGAGCTGCGCCGCGCAGGCCTCCAGCGCCACGGCCGATGTCCCGCCCCCGTAGCGGCGCAGGGTCCTGGCCCGCGTGCGCCAGTCCGCGCGGGCAGGATCTCGATGGATGTTCGCTCGATCATGTCCGCACTTCCGGGTCTCGACGATTCGCGGCCGACCCGAGCCCGGTATTCAGTCCCAGTCGCCCTCGGCGTCGCTCTTGAGTGCGCGGGCGAGCTCGGGATCGCCCTCACCGCGCCGGACGGAGCGCTCGACGAGATCGACGCGCCGCCCCAGGTCGGCGAGTCCGGCGGCGCGAGCGACGGCGTAGGTGGCGGCCGCGACGGCGCCGAGCGCCAGCGCCGAGTGCAGGACGATCGGGATGCCGTGGTCGGCGAGGATCACCGTCCAGAACGGCGCGAGGTATTCGAGGCGCGGCCCGGCGAGGACGAGGCCCGAGCCGACAAGTGCGGCTGTGAGCCCCGCACTGATTCTCCAAGGCTGCATCGCTGGATCCTCCGGGGGGGGGGCTAGAGTTCGAGCGCGGCCGGATCCCGGTCGGCCGGCCCTCGCAGGGAGGAGCGATCTGCGCCGTCGCCCACGCCGAGTGAGCGGAGCAGGCGCGCGGCGGCCGGTCCGTTGGCGTGCATCCGGAACCCGGCGGCGGCCTTGGCACGTATGGATCCAGCCCGGTAGTTGCCGGATGCGACCTCGATGTTGACGCGTCCGCTTCGTCCCTCGGAGTCGGTGTACTCGATCTGCGCATCGGGGTAGAGCACGCGGCCTTGGGCATCGATCGGCAAGCCGAGCTCCTGGGCCACGCGGTGCCGCTCGGCGTCGGCGGCCCGGCGGCCGTCTTTCGCACGCGCGGACTCGCTCTTGCGTGCTACGGCGCTCTTGAACTCGCCGTCGAGACGCACACGGCGGACGGTGGCCCCCTGCTCGATCAGGCGTTGGTGCTCCTGGCGGCAGGCCCGATAGATGGCGGTGTCGTGCGCGGCTTCGGCGGGCCGGGTACGGCCGGCACCGATCTCCTGGCCGGGATCGATGCCCCGCTCGGCGGCCAGCTTCCGGGCCTCGGCCACGCCTTTGCGCGTGAGGGTCAGCACCTTGAACGGGTTGCCGTTGGGTCCAGTGGCTCGGGTTTCTTGGGCGAGCCCTTCGCGTATCCAGGCGTTCACGGCCCGGCGCGTGGTGTAGGGATGGCCGCCGAAGCGAGCCTCGGCGAGGTCGCGGACGGAGACGGCGCCGTAGATGCCGATGTCGGCGAGCGCCCCACGGCACCGTTGTCTGAAGGAGGTGGACCCGCGGTCCCGGCTCGCGTCGTATTCTCGGCGATGGCCGTCCCGCATGCGGTAGATAGCGCGGCTTTGTGGCGCGGCGGGCCGCGGGTCCGATCCGATCGTGCGGTCGAACATCTGCTAGGGCTCCGTCCTCGACGTCAGCGGCTCGGGCCGAAGCTCCGGGTCGGGAGCGGCGGACGCTCCGGCCTTGCGGCGTGCTGCGGGTCGGAGGCGCGGGTGGCGGCCACCGGCTCCCGTTCGGGCTCACGCTCGCGGCTGCGGGCGAGCACGAAGTCGGAGATCTTCTGCGCGTCGGCCGCGGCGCGGCGGATCTCCCGGGGGTCCTCCTCGAGGGCAGCGACCCACCCCTCGACGTACGCGGCGCCCCTGCTCGGGTCGTGGCCCACGCCCACGCGCTCGCCCGTCATCATGGCGCTGATCTCCGCGCGCAGCTCCTCCTTCGCATAGGCCGGCGAGCCGAACCCGCCCTCGATCCCTTGGGTGAGCGTAGCGCGGTTCATCCGCTCGGGATGGCCGGTGCTGTGCCCCAGCTCGTGGAGCGCGGTCTGGTAGTAGTGGTTGGCCGAGGGGAACTGTCCGCGCTCGGGCAGCACGATCTCGTCGTTGTTCAGGTTGTAGAACGCGCGGTCGCCGGCGACGTGACGGACGGGGACCCCGCTGTCTTCCAGCACCCTTCGGCGTTCTGGTGGACCTTCCAGAGCGGCTCGGCAGTGGGCGTCGGCCGGGCCGGCAGCCCGTCGGCCTGCTCGGCGTTGAACACGGTGTACTGCCGGACGACGGGCGTGGGCATCCGCTCGTGGCGGTAGACGCGCTTGCCCTCGTTGTCCCTGACGGGCCGGCCGCGCTCGTCGTTGACGGCGATCTTCCGGTGGTCCTGAAACGAGAGGATGCGGGTGCCGCGCTCGCCTTTTCTGACCTGTCCGCCCCGGGCCTGGATCTGGCGGTAGGTGCCCCAGCGGACGTCGCCGTAGCCGCGCTCCTGCTGGACGGCGGCAAGATGCAGGCTGTTGCCGCCCGCGTAGGAGCGTCCGGTGTCGACGTTGGCGGGAAGCACGCGCTCGCCCGGCCCCCAGGGCTTCTGCCAGGGCGCGGTGCCCTGGCGGATCTGCTCGATGATCCCCTCGGCGAACTGGCGGTGATATTCGTCGTGTTTCATAGCTCTTCCTCCTCGGGGCCATGCGGATCGTGCCCCGCGTCCCGGATCTCGTCGTCGGTGCCCACGTCCTCGGGGAAGAGGCCGTACTCTTCGGCCAACGATGCCGGCACCTCGAGGGCCTCGCCCCCGTCGCGCGCGAGCTCCCGGTCGAAGTCGTCGAGCGTCTCGATGCGGACGATCTTCTCGTCGCTTTCCATGGCCTCACTCCTTTTCTGTTGGTTCTTCATCGTGCTTCCTCCAGATCGGTCTCGGTGAGCCAGCGATTGGCGGCCGCGTCGTAGCCCCGGACCGGAGCGCCTCCTCGACGAACCGCCGGCCCCCGCGGCGGGTCATGTGGACGACGAGCGAGATGCCGTCGACCACGCCCCTGCAGGTGACCTCCCAGGGGAGCGCGCCTCCGGCCTGCATGGCGCAGCTCGCCAGGCGCGATAGCGCGGAGCTGGCGTTGTTGGCGTGCACGGTGGTGAGCGATCCGCCGTGGCCCGTGTTCAGCGCCTGCAGCAGATCGGCGGCCTCGCCGCCCCTGACCTCGCCGACCACGATGTGGTCGGGCCGGTGGCGCAGCGCGTGCCGCACGAGGTCGCGGATCGATACGGGCGCCTCGGAACCGACCGCACCCGCCTCGAAGCGGAGGCAGTTCGCGCGCTCGATCCTGAGCTCGAGCGTGTCCTCGATGGCGACGATCCGCTCCTCCTCGGGAAGCAGTTCGATCAGGGCGTTCAGCAGCGTGGTCTTGCCCGAGCCCGTGCCTCCCGAGACCAGGATGTTGCGCCGGGAAGTGAGAGTGTCGCGGGCGGCCCGGAACACCGTCTCTGGCAGGGCCCCCTGGCCGACGAGGTCCTCGGCCGAGAACGCGCGGCCCCCGAACCGGCGGATGGTCATCGCCACGTGGGGGCTGGCCGGCGGAGTGCAGATGGCGACCCGGGAGCCGTCGTCGAGCCGCGCGTCGAGGATGGGCCGCGTGGCCGGATCGAGCCCGAGCGGGCGCGCGATGTGGATCGCCGCCCGGTGGAGCGCGGCGGCGGTGAGCGCTGGTGCCTCGATGGGCTCGAGCTCGCCGCCGCGTTCGACCCAGACGTTGCCGGGGCCGTTGATCATCAGCTCGGAGACCTCCGGGTCCTCGAGCACGGCCTCGAGTCCGGGCAGAAACGGCTTCAGATGCCCGATCCCGCTCGCGCGCTTCATAGCCGGCCCTCCTCGCGAAGCCGCCAGTAGCCCACGTCCCTCGGCAGGTAATGGGGCTTCAGGTAGACGCGCCGCGCCGGCAGGGACTTCGTGCCGTCGTAGGGCAGGCAGATCGCCTGATAGTTGGCGAGGAGGCTGAAGTCCCGGGGCGTGAAGACCGGCTCCCGTGCCTGCCGAAACGACTTGCTCGCGCCGATCGTGCCGCGCCCGCCGCCGGCTCGTCCCGACAGCAGCGAGAACTCCGGCCGGCCCGTCGTCTCCGTGAACGTGTAGGAGGGCTGCGTCTTCATGACGCTGCCGCACATCTCCGACGCGATCCTGGCCGAGGACTCGTCGCTCAAGGACAGGAAGATCCGGGTGCGGAGCGTCTGGACCAGCGTGCGCCACGCGTCCGTGCCCGACAGCACGGAGCGGAGCGAGGAGATCGACTGCGTGGCGACGATCGGGATGCAGCGGCACTGCCGCGTCAGCGCGAACGCCTTCTCGTCGCCAGCGGGGTCGTCCTGGCCCACGGTGGCGAACGCCTGGTACTCGTCGCAGATGAACACGGCGGGCCGGAGGTAGCGTCCGGGCCGGCGGGCGGCCTCGGCGGGGCGCCGCAGGAGCGCCTGTATCCAGGCGTTCTTGAGCAGCACGCCGATGGCGCGACCGAGCGCCGGGTTCGCGCCCGCGGGCATGTTGAGGGCGAGGATGCGGCCCTCTTCGATCAGCTGGGCGAGCGGCGGCAGCCGGCGGCGTAGGCCCGCCATGGGCCGGACGGTTGCCGCGTCCTCCTCCGGCGGATCGTCACCTATATATATAGACTCATCCGATTCCGGAGGCGGCGGACAGAACATGCTCGCGACTTGCGGCTGATCGAAGAGCGAGAGGAAGACACTGATGCCCTCGACGATGGAGGTGCGGAGCTTGGCATCGAGCGCCATCCAGTCGTTCAGGTACCACCGCTCGATCGCCTCGACCTGCTCCCTGAGCTCGCTGCCCGCTCCGCCCCCGCTCTCCTCGGTCTCGAACGCGATCTCGAGCTCGGCGAGCCGATCGCGCAACCCGGGATCGAGCCGGCAGGTGGCCTTCTCGGTGCCGGCCACCGGCTCCCAGGCCCAGTCCTCGAGAGACTCCTTGTGCGTAACGAGATCGCTGCCGGCGACGGTGACCCGGACCGGGCAGAGCCGGTCGGCCAGCTCGCGGGCCTCGCCGATCTTCCGGCCGAACAGCTCCGCGTCGATCGTGCAGCGGTAGACGTCCTGCAGCGTGACCCAGCCCCCCGGCAAGAGCCGGTGCAGTTCGATGATCCAGCGCACGAGGTTCGTATAGGCTTGCTGCCAGAACGGGCTCGCGGCTCTTGCCGAAGAGCTGGTTGATCAGGGACGCGACGCTGTAGGCGAGCGAGTAAGTGTCGAGCAGCGGATCGTCGAGCGGGTTCCACTGCCAGGCACCGCCGAGGCCGATCTCCAGGTAGTCGTCCCCGCGGCCGGCCTTCTCGAGGATCCGGCGCACGTCGTGACAGAAGTCGCCCTTGACCTCTAGCACCAGGGCGCTGGCCCGGCGTGCGGGCCGGTCGGCCTGCCAGGAGAGGAGCTGCTGGGCGAACGGATACATGCAGGCCGTGGTCTTGCCGGAGCCGACGGCGCCGACGATGAGCACGCCCGTATACAGCCCCGTCTCGGGAACGACGAGCCAGGAGGGCCGCTCGCTCTCGCGCGGGACGACGGGATGGTGGAGCTCGCCGATCACGAGCGAGGGCGCCTCGTCCTCGGGCGAGGCGGGCCAGGGTGGCAACGTGCCCCGGCGCCCTCCTCCCGCTCGTGGCTCGAGCCAGACTCTCCAGACCGAGAGGCCGAGGCTGCCGAAGAGCACCACGGCGACGGCGGGCGCCACGTAGTACCAGACGCGGATCACCGTGTGGAAGCCCGGATCGTGGTAGGCGATCAAGTCCAGCACGGGGTTGCCGCCCATGCCGGGGAACGGCGCCCGGAACGCGTGAGCGATGGCGGCCGCCGAAGCGAGGCCCACGAGGACGAGCGTCGCGGGTTTCAGCATCGCGCTGGCACCCTTCCCGGAGGGATCGATGACCGGGAGCGACCCCGCCGGGGGCAGAGCGTGTGAAAACACGCACGCCCCCACGCCATCACTAGGGCGTCCGCGGGCGGGGTCGCTCCCATATCCGCCTCATCGGCCCGTCTGGCCACGTCCGGCCGGGCAGCTGAGGCGTAAGACGCAGTGGCGTCGGCGCATATGCGGTGGGCCCCGTGTGAATCCGGGCCGGGCCAGGCTGTGAATCGACCCCCCGCGTCGTTTTCACGATCCTAGTGGCGGCATGACACGCAGGCACATCATCGGAAGTGCGCCCCGGAGAGGCGCACCGTCTGCCAGGTGCGGCCGGTATGGATCGGCCCTCGGCCGCGCTGCCGACGTGCCTGCTTCGTCAGCGCGACGCTGCGTTTCAACGCGGCCTGAAGGCCGCCGAACTCGTCGAGGATCTGGATCGCGCCTTGAAGGATGGCACGCTCGATACGGTCGATCTCTTCACGGATCCCGGCGTCCGGTTCGGCCGGGCCGGAGGCTTCTGCCCAGCCGCCGAGTATCGCCCGGGCCCGAGCGAACTCCTCGAGAGTGCGGACGACCGCCACGACCTCGACGGCTCGGCCGCGCTCGCTGAGCGCCTGCCAGAGGCCCAGGTGCGCTTCGCCCCACGAGCGTAGCGCCGTCGTGGTATCGTGTCCGGGCTCGACGTAGACGAAGACGGCGCGCTCGGCCTCGAGCGCGACCGGCAGCTTGAGCGGGAAATAGCGCCGGGTGTTGCCGGCGGCTCCGCGGTAGAGCCGCGAGGGCAGGATCCGGCGCTCGATGCCGAGCGCCTCGAACGCGCCGACCTTCTCGGACTCGGTCGGCAGCCACGGCAAGCCGGGATGCTCGAGCACGTAGTCGAGCGAGAGCAGGCGACGCATGAGTACCGCCTCGGAAGCGGCCCGGCGATGGCGGATGTCCTCTGCGCCGAGCGCCCGGTAGAGCTGCCGGCTGAAAATCCTGCACACGCGGCCGATGCCCTTGATGCCGGGCACGGTCTCTTCGGTGGCCGCGCCTTGCGCGATCAGGGCGTGCACGCCGCGCCGCACCTGTTCGGGATGCGCATCGAGGAACCGGGACCACTGGGCCCGGATAAACACGCCACTGTGCAGACATGCCAGCGCGATCCACTCGGCCTGGCGTCCCGTCCACCCGAACGGCTCGAGCGCCTGCTTCCCGTCCCCGCAGATGGGCGATCATCGCGGGGCTTCCGTGACCAGGGCACGGTCGGCCTGGAGGTAGGTGATGAGGATGCCCATCGGGTTGTAGACGACGAGCTGGGAGGGGATGACGGTGAGGAACGTGAACCGGACCGTGATCGACCACCGCTCCCTCAGGGTCTCCTGCCCCTGCCTGAGGTGGACCAGGTCGAAGTCGGCGGTCGCGCCGTGCGGCGCCTCCGGTGCGGGGTGGATGCGGAGCACGACCTGCTCGACCTGGTGCTCGGTGTCGGCGGTGCCCGCCGCCATGGCGGCGACCTCGGCGCCGTCCCGCGTGAACGCGGCGTTCGCCAGCTCGGTCGAGAGGAAGCGGAGGCTCCGGGTCCAGTGCTGCTCGACCGTCGCCTGGCGCCTGGAATAGAAGTCGGAGATGAACCGGTTAAGGAAGTACTTGGTCGTGGGATCGAGCGGATCCGCCTGCGCCGTTGCGGCCTCGTAGGCCACGGCCTCGGCGCGGCCGACCTCGTCGACGCGCACCACGAATGGGCCTGGGCGGCTCGACGGTCGCGACCCGGAGCAGGAGCACGCCGAGCGCGAGGCACGCGGCGGCGAGGATCATCGCCAGCGTCCGGAGCTTCCGGTTCGCCTCGACGGTCTCGCCCCAGATCTCCGCGTACTCGCGGCCGGCATCGTGTTCTCGGTTCATGGATGTCTCCTTCAGCCTCCGGGGATTGGGGGGCGGGCCGGGTTCGCGGCAGCGCTGAGGCGCCCGCCGCCGCGCACCGCGAGCGCCATGAATCCCGACCCGACGGATCCGGAGCCGGAGACGAGCATCGCGGCGAGCTCGCCCACCTTCATGCCGGCCATCAGGCCGGAGACGACGAGCGGGAGGAGGACGACGACCCACAGCCCGAGCTCGGCCGGGTCGGAGGAGCCGGTGCCCATCAAGGCGCCGGTATAGGTCGTGATGTAGCCCATGCCCACGCCCATGAAGACGCGGAGGATGGCACCGGCCACGACGCCGTAGAGCGTGTAGACGATGAGCGTGCGGAACCATCCCCAGAACAGGAACGCGAGCGGCTCGAACAGCAGCCAGGGGATGAACACGGGGCCCAAGAGGATCACGATCGCGAGCGCCACCTGCGCCCAGATCACCTGCGCGTAGGTCAGGCAGAAGAGCGCGACGAGGCCGAGCACGAGCGGCACGCCCATCATCAGCGCGACGAGGGAGGAGAAGAACACGTTCACGCCCTCGGTCATGAGGGTCATCAGGCTCCCGCCCGACCATGCCGCTCCGAGCCGTGCGGCGAACGCCTGCACGAGCGCGGTCATCTCCGTGTAGCCGACGGACACGACATCGGAGATGAACAGGTTCTGGAGCCAGATCCCTCCGGCCGCGACCATGGCCGGGAACGTGAAGCCCACGCCCGGGATCGGGACGCTGTAGTAGTGGAGCAGCGTCCGGGGGATCGCGATCCCGAGCACGACACGCACGAGGGACCAGGGCTCGAAGGTTCCGCTGAACGCGATCTTGAGCCCGCTCCAGGCGACGACGATCGCCGCGAGACCGCCCCACAGCTGGTGGCCGAGCGTCAGCACGTCGGGCGCCGCGCCGCCGACCACGGTGTCGAGCACGACGTCCAGGAACCCCTTGAAGTCCTGGAGCTGATCCGCGGGGATCTGGGCCGGGACGTTCGGATCGATCGACTGCGGTGGCAGGAGTTGCATGACAGTCGCTCCCGGGGCCTAGGCTTGGCCGCCCATGTAGAACGACGGGATCTTGAACAGGAGCCCTTCCCGGAGCCGGTCGCGGTTCTGGAACGCGGCCGCCCGCATCGCATCGGCCATCGCGTTCGTACGGAGGCGCGCGTCCCTCCACTCGGCGAGCCGCTCGAGCCGGTCGATCTCGGCCTGCTGCATCCGGTTCGCTTGCTCGACGGCCTGATAGGCGAGCACCTGCGCCACGGCGGCGTTGATCCGGCCCTGCGTCAGCGCGGCCGCGACCTGCGCCTGCTGGAGCGCCGTGTTGGACAGATTGCCGTTCGCGGTCAGCTCGTCGAACGAGCCCTGTGCGCTCTCGACGGTCGAGGCGAGCGAGGCCGCGGCGTCCATCATCGCGTAGTCGAGCACGCGCTGGCGGTCGGCGGCCTCACGGGCCTGGCGGTAGTCCTCAACCGCGCGCGACGACGCCTCGGCCGGGCGGTTACGGAACAGCTCGAGGATGTCCGCCTCGCTCACCTGGTCGGCCACACCTTGGGCGCTCCGCCAGACGTCGGTGAACGAGTCGCCGCTCCCCATGTCACGCACCGCGTCGACCAGCTCGCCGGCCGCGCCGCTGAACTCGGAGCCCCAGTCGAGGTCGTCGCCGACGAGGCCGATGGATCCGGCCGCCAGCTCGGCGAACGGTTCGATCAGCGCGTCCACCTCGCCCCGCGCGACGTCCTTCATGTAGTCGAGCTGCTCCTCGAGCTCGGTGAGCTGGCGGGTCATCGTCCGCATCTGGCGGATCTGGTTCGCGATCTGGGTCGCTTGGTTCACGATCATCTGGGCTCGCTGGATCACGCCGCCGATGTCGAAGAAGGCGTTGGCCGGCCCTGCGCTCGCGAGCATCAGGACCGAGACCAGGAAGGCGGTGGTAAGGGTTCGGTGACGCATGATGAGCTCCTTTGTTTGTTATTGCCGTGTCCCGGCCCTGGGGACCAGGACGTCGGACGTGAACCAGATGCGCAGGCGATGGCCCGCGCGGATCGTGATCGTGGGTAGCCGGTTCAGGAACCGGTCGAGAACCGAGGTCGCGCTCTGGCCGAGGCCCTGGCCGACGCCCGCCCTGAGGCCGAACGGCGAACCGCCGGCCAAGGCGAGCCCGCTCACGACGCCGATGGCTCCGGCCGCAGCGAACGTGCTGAAGTAGTGGCGGTCGACCTGGTCCCTGAAGCGCGCCCTCGCCCGCCTGGTTCAGGCCGGTGAACTCGAGGTCGATCCAGCTGCCGTCGGGCAGGAGCAGCCGGTGAAACGCGACGGCGAGCCGGCTCTGGTCCGGGTCCTGAACGGCCCGGGCCGTGCCGACGACGCGCGCGCCGCGCGGGATCAGGATCCGCTGGCGGTCGGCCGAATAGAACGGGACCGAGACCATGGCGAGCACGGGTCCGGGGAAATCGCCCGTGAGCTGCGTGAGCAGCACCCCTTCGAGGAACGAGCCCTCATAGATCCGCTCCCAACCCGGCGGGTCGGCGGGCCGGACGCTCCGGCCGGGTTGAACCGGTCCCGGTGCCGGACGGGAGGCTTGCTGCCCGGCCACGGGCGCCGTCGCAGCGGCGATGCCAGGGGACCCGAGGAGAAGCTGCTCCGCCGCCAGCTCGCCCTCGAGCGCCCCGAGCGACTGCTCGAAGGAGGCGAGAGCCGCTTGGACCGCGTTCTCGAGGAGCGCCACATCCGCGTCGGCCGCGCCTTCGGTGCTTCGGCCGTCGGGTTCGGACGACCGGGTCGCGGCGTCCGGAGTCCTGGACGTGCGGGCGACCGGCAGGGCGCGGAGCGAGCGGGTTCTGCGCTCCAGCTCCTCCAGCCGAAGCGCCTCCCTAAGCTCCGACTCGGCCGCGCTCACGCCTGGGATCAAGGCTGCGGTGTTCGGCGTCTCCGACTCGGTCTGGAGCCGAGCCATCTCCTCGGCGGCCGCGGCCTGCCGGCGCTCGAGCTCGGCGCGCGCCCGGGCGGCGGCCTCCAGAGTCTGCCGCTCGGCCTCTTGCCGAATGCGGTTCTGGAGGGACCGTCCCATCCCGTCGTCGACCGCCTGCGCCTCGGGCAGGGCTACGAGAGTGTCGGCTTCCTGGGGACCCGTCATCGCCCACGAGAAGAGGAGTCCGCCGACGAGCACGGCGATCAACACCACGCCCGCCTTCGTCACGATGCCGCCCGGCAGCGCGCCTTCCGGCGGGCGAGACCCACTGCTTCCAACGGCTCATCGGAGGCCGTCCCTGGGCGTGAACCGCCAAGCGGCCCGCTTGTCGCCGATCTGGAGCCACCCGTCGCCCAGTACGTGGCGGGCGATGTAGAGGCCCTCCTCACGTCAGGTCGTACGCCACGAGCGCCGGTTCGCCGTCCCGGAGCTCATAGAGGGCCGGCGACTCCTGGGCGTGGGACCGCAGGTAGGTGAACTGCCCGTCGTGCCACATCGCTTCGACCAGGAACGGCCGGTCCGCCGCGTCCCCGTCGAGCCGGTACTCGAACGCGAGACGCTCCGGATAGCCGGCACGGAACGCCTCGATCGCCGACTCGGCCTGCGACCGGGCCTCCAGGATGCCGGCCTCGGCCGCCGCCCGGGCACTCCGCGCGGCCTCGGCCGCCTCGGCGG
>CBDDCX010000006.1:0-699130 GCA_965226375.1 Longimicrobiales bacterium
GTGATCTTCCGGCCCGCGCTGAAGGTCGGAGAGCTAGTGAACAAGTCGAACGAATGCAGCACGGTTTGAGTGCGGAGGCGGCTGTGGTCTTGCTCCCTCGGGGTGGTGCGCGCGGCGATGGCAGCCGCCGAGGGGAGACCGGCGTTCCCATGTTGCTAGGGGCCGGGTATCGGTACTCGGAACCCGGATCTCGCGGCCTACTCCCCCGAGATCCTCGCTCCGAATCAGCTGCAGCATCAACTACCTTCCGCGCCGCGCTCCAACGCTTCGGAAGACTCTCGGCCTCCGCTCCGTGGGGTTCTCCGGCATCCTCGCCCACTCCTCTCCAGACTCGGGGAGGTCGAACCGAACCCAGCTACCGGATGTCGTGAAGAGCCGGGTACGCTATAGTAGTGCCACGATCGACGATGCGGTGGGCTGGTGCGACAAGGGGTTGACAACGACACAGCGCTCGCACGGCTACGGGCGAGATGCACCGAGCCGGTTCATTAAGGTTAAACGGCGGGCCGAAAACGACACGTCTCAACCTTGTGTACTTTGTCATGATAACCTGCAGATACGCGTTCATCACCTCACCGACCATCCGCTGAGCGGCGATTGATAGTTCCTCATGAAGAGGGAACGCTTTAGCCAATCGGCCGTGTCAACTCCGGCGCGGGTGGGTTCGTGAGACGACCCAACTCCTTCCTCAGCGAGGTTGGATCAATAGGTGTGTAAACGTATCAGGCGGCATTCTTCCGCTGTTGGGTTGAGACGGGTTTTCCGTCTTCGAACTTCCTTCCTTCAAACACGTCCTTGAGGAGGTGAGGAGCGTCGAGCCTTCGGAACCGCTTCTCGGCCACCAAGAGCAACTTCCAGATCAGCGCCGTAGCGCTCTCGACCCGCTTGAATCGCTTCGCCGCCGTCGTCCTGAGCCATAGCGCAGCGAACGGGCTCTCGACCACGTTCGTCGTGCGTAGATGCTTCCAGTGATCCTCGGCGAAGTCGTAGAACGTCACCATCCGCTCCCAGTCGTCCTCGAGTACGTCCACCGCCTTCGGATACCACGGTCTGTAGCGCCTGGCGAACGCCTCGCGGGCCTTCAGCGCCTCGGCCCGGCTCGGTGCGTAGACCACGGCCCTTGAGAAGATCCTTCGCCTCGCTCTGCTCCCGCTGCGGCAGCCGGTCCAGCACGTTCCTCATCTTGTGGTTCCAGCACCGTTGCTCGCCCGCCTCAGGCCATACCTACCGTACTGCGCCCCAGATCGCCGCGTTACCGTCCGCCATCAGAAGCCGGGGCGCCTCGATGCCGCGTGCCTTCAGATCCCGCAACACCTCCGACCAGGACTCGACCGACTCTCGGTAGCCCGATCTCAGGGCCAACACCTCCTTCGTCCCGTCTCGCATCGCGCCCAGCACCACCAGCAGCGCCGCCTTGTCCCGCTCGAGCCCTGCCTTCACGTAGATCCCGTCCGCCCATACGTAGACGACCTCACGGCCCTCCAGGCGACGCTGGCTCCATTCCTCGAACTCCGCCGTCCATCCCGCCCGCAGTCTCCGAATCGAAGACTTCGACAGCGGTGCCCCCTCGCCTAGCAGTCCCCGCATCGCCAGCTCGAAGTCTCCCTCCGCCAGTCCGTGCAGATACAGCTCCGGCAGCAGAGCGCCCAGCTCCTTCGTCCGCCTCGCGAACAACGGCAGCACCCGACTCTCGAACCGCTCCTCGACGCCCCGAACCCGAGGGCGTCGGAGTGTGATCGTGCCCGAGCTCATCGCCAACCGCCTCGGCCTTGCCATATCCGTTGCGGTAGCCCTCGGCCGAGTCCACCGTACTCCTGCGCTCTGACTTCTCCCGGCCTAACAACTCCGTGACTTCCTCCTCCATGATCTGTTGGATGAACTCCTGCGCCTTCTCCCTAACCATCCCCCTCGAGCGTCTCCCACATCGGCCTGCTGGACGCACCCTGGGGTCCCGCGATATCCTCTCTCATGAGGCGACGTTCCTTTCCCCGGGCTGTCACCCGGGCTCGCTGCTTTAAATCTCAGCGCAAAGGTACGTCGCCTCTCTTTTTACACACCCTTTGATCCTAGCTCGAAGTAGCTGCCGAACCGGCTCCTCCCACCCGTCGACAGCCTGAGTGGGGAGAATCTGGATATTCTCAAATGAGCCGTCCGGATTCCAACGAAGAGTCAGCTCGATCTCTAGGTCAGCCAGCTTCCCACCAAGTGGACAGCACCACACTTGTTCGATGAGATGATCCTCATCCTATCTGTCATCGGCCGACCAGCTACCGGTCGAGCGAATCTTGGCGCGGAGGCGATCCAAGAATGGTGCGGCAGGAGGCTCGACTACAAATTCCATCACTCGAGAGCTGGTTCAACGCCGATGCGGTTTGAAGGATGGCCGATAACCAACAACCGGCCCAGGGCACGTAGCGTACTGCAGTAATCCGTCGGGCGCGAGGCAACCGATGGGAGGCGTTCTCGATGGCGCTGAACCAAGTCCACGACCGTGATGGCATTATTGGCTCCGGGCCCCGGGCGGGGTCGAAGGGGTGCCCCGAGCTACATCGTCGCAGTACTGCCTCACGCTGCATGAGCAGGAGGTCGCCGGTGCCGTCGATCCTGGCTGGCCGCTCTCCACCGTGATCAGCGGGGCGGGTCGCTACGAGCCCGTCCACGATGACCAGATCGTTGTAGCTCAGCTCCGGGACGAGCGGCTCAAGAGCGTACTTGGTGCTGAAGCTTCCCTCGAAGTACTCCGTCCACGGCTGCAGCTCCGCTCGTATGGCCAGCCGTAGCGCCAACGCTGATGCCCAGCGGCATGCGTTCAGACGATCGTCCTCGGCTCGTGAGTGCTATCGGCGCGTGTGATGGATGGAGCGCGAGAGTGGTATGCCAGCCAGACACCAGTATTTGGAACACGGCAAGGTGAGTGAGTGACCCGATGGCCAGGAGCACCGCAAGCGGGTGTCCCAGCGCAGCCCCGACCGCGATGGCAAGAATTCGAAGATCACGACGCTTGAGCTTGTTTACGAGATTATTGGGATACGGACGTTGAAACCGAACCTGGAATTCCTTGGTGACATAGCTCGCCATGAGGAAGCTGGCCGTTGCAGCGAAGCCGGCTGGCCAAACCCAGGCCGCGTCGTACAGCTGTGACGCGGCGAATGTCACGGCGAGCCCGACTGCCAGGTCAGAATACCGATCCAACACCGTATCAAGCCAGGCACCTTGTGGACTTTGAAGCAACTTGATCCGCGCGATCTCACCGTCGCACCCGTCCACGATAGAGGCGATCTGAATGAGTATCCCTCCGGCGATCCAAAACCACGGGTCCGTGGTGGCCAAACCGACGGCGCCAAGCAGCCCCATGAAGAAGGATAGGAGTGTGATGTGATTGGGCGTCAGGGGCGTTCTCGATAGAGCCACCGAAAGGCGACGGGAGAGCGGACGGTTTATGTATTGGGAGATGAAGCCATCTTCTCCACCTTTCCCCATGGCCGCGTCGATCCGGTGCACCGCCTCCTGAGATGCTTCCGGCGTGTCCACATCGAGCCAACGCGCTCGGGTCACATCGATCGCTCGAACCCCACCCTGTGCAACGCATTCTCGGATCCCGTCCGTCAACGAAAACTTGCCCTGCGCGTGCGCTCTCGCCAGCCCCTCGAACAGCCTTGACGAACAGTAAAACAGGCCCGTGTCGCCCGCATTCCAAGTTGCGAGGTCTTTTCCAATCGCTGCGATGCACCCTCCTGACACCTCGACCTTGGTGAGATCGGGAAGGTCGAACACGTTTTCTGTATCATGATCGACGGCGAGCGCGATTTCGTCCTGTGCCGGTGGATTAGCCAGCACATCCCGGATCATTTCCGGGGGTAGCAGGTGATCGACCATGGCCAAGAGAAACCGGCTGTCGCCGACCAACGGAGCGGCGGCGACCGCGGAACAGCCGTTGCCTCTTTCCCAGTTCTCAGCCTCAACAAAAGTGATATGGCAGCGACGTCGTCTTGCAACCCGCTCGAATTCGTGCTGGACAAGCGCTGCGTCATACCCGAGAACGACGACAAATCGCTCCACACCCGCCGTGAGCAGTTGTGCTATCGATCTCTCGGCGATCGACAGACCTCGCAAGTGGACGAGCGGTTTGGGGACGGCCGAACGATCGCTCCGCAAGCGGCTCCCATTGCCGGCCGCGAGAATCACGGCCAGCGGAGCGACCGTTTCTCGGCGTGGAACTCTATCTAGCGAGGGCATTGATGATCTCCTCCGTAAGCTCTTTGGTCGATGCGGCGACGAGGGTCGTGCGATCCTGCAGCGATTCGAATGGACCGAGCTCCCCGCCGTCGAGACGACAGATGTGGCCATCGGCCTCGGTGACGATTAACGAGGCCGCGAGAAAACTCTCCGGCGTCAATCGGCTCCTGACGTCGATATGGGCATCCAGAGCTCCGTCTGCCACCAGGCACAGAGCACGTGAAGCACAGCCGTAGACGCGTATGCCGGCGCAGGTCCGCATCAGGTCGGCGAGAGAGGCGTCCGGCGCCCAATGGTTCAGTTCGCAGGAGATAAACGCGTCACGAAGACGGCGCGTCTCCGACGTGTGCAAGCGTCGGCCGTCTGATGAGTAGGCTCCGTTTCCGCGCGCCGCGACGACGGCTCCAGGGCCCGATGTGGCACCAACCGACGCGAAGATGACTCCGTCCGCGGAGAGCGATGTCTGTCGTGGAAGCATGGCCAGCGAGATGGCGGACAGCGGCAGGCCACGCGCGAAGTTGTCGGAACCATCGACCGGGTCGACGATGAATCGGTAGCCTTGCTCGCCGCTCCCGAACTCGAACGCACCCGTCTGCTCCTCAGACTCCACGACACCGCTTTCGAAGTGTTCTGAAAGCCACTGTCGAATCCATTCGTCAACAGCGATGTCAAAGGGCTTCTGGTCGTCGCCCTTGGCATTCACACCGACGGCCTGGCTGTGGTCCAACCCAGGTCTTACTTGGTCGAGAAGCGGTAGGGAATCCACGTGAAGCTGTCCGAGCAACGCCAGCATCTCCTGAGAGTCCGTCGATGTGTCGTGGAGCGGAGCGCTGGTCATGACGGAAAGCCGCGCGTCGAGGTTCATGGGGAAGTCGCCGACGTAGCACGGCGCGGAGTTTGGCTAGAACTCCCATGCTCTTGTTGTGGAGGCGTGGCCGCAGTGGCCAAGAGACCCTTTCGGTCTGCCACGCGAACTCCCGCGAGATCCGCTAGTTCGTTGAATCTGGGGGTATCGATATTCCCCCGATGGAGTGCACTGGCCGCGAGCGCCGCCAGACGAGAACAGAGGGAGTCCATCTCATGGGCCTGCAGCGCAAGTTCCCCGTCGATCGGCGTATGCTTTTCACTTCGCAACATCGTTTTTAGTTGATCGAGTTCACGGTCTGTCAAAAGTCGGAGGTTTCTCAAACGATGCGCAGCCACGCTGGGGCTCGTGCCGTAGTAGTGAGCCGTCCGTAGGACGTCCGCCAACGTGATCGGATGACGACCCCTGCGCTGGCGACCATCCACGCGACGGCTCTCGCCCGTCTTGTCGCGACCGTCGCCCTCTGAAAACAGGGAGAGCACCGTGGGACCAGCGCGTCCCAGTGTCTCTTTGCCGAGGGTCTCCACGTATCGACGCAAGCCATACTGGGGAATCAGAAGGGCGCTGGCGAAAGCGTCGGCCCTCACCTCCGGAAAGTCAGGCGCTCCGCCAGATTTGCACACGCGCCACGGGGCTTCGGTATAGAACAAAAAATGGGCAAGTCCGTGTGCGTATCTGAAGCGGCGGTGTTCGAGACCAAGGTTTTTATCGACCACAACAAGAAGGCCGTGGTCCGGTTCAGCGATCGAAATCGAGAGGATTCCTGTCGGCAGAGTCGCCTTGGCCGAACGAACGCCGGACGTCATGAGCAGTTCGTCAACGAAACGGATGGGCCCCTCTCCAAGTGCTAGGCGCCGCCGCTCATCCTCCGCAATGCGATATCCTTCCCGCGCCGCTTGCCACGGCATATTCCCGTGCTCAACCCGGTACGAAGGAAGCGAGTGTACAGTGGCGTCGATCTCAAGTCTTGCTTCCAGATCGGTGAGAGCTCTCGCGGTCGCGCACACACCGGCGAAGGAACTCGGACCCTGATCTTCCGCGAGGTCAGGATGGGCGCGGAACAGCTCGGCAAGGCTATCCACTTCCTGGTCGTCGGTAGCCGGGGGAAGGAGCTCGCTGAGGCTACAGCCATAGAAGGCAGCTAGCCGGCGCAGATCTTCGGCCTTCACGGATCGCCGTCCTGTCTCGATATGGGCGATGGTGGCTCGCGATACACCAAGCTGAGGTGCGATGTCAGCCTGGGTGAGACCACGTGACGTCCGCGCTTGCCGGAGAATGCTACTGATATCCTTCAGTTTCTCAGCCATACCTGGTCAACCCGTCCTTCTCGGGGGGGACGATATCTAACACAGCAGCGGATGCCAGCTAACAATGTTAGATATTATTACGCCCTGCCGCAACTGGCCTTCCCCGTCTGTCAGACCCCGGGCTGAAGCCGGGTTGGTCGGCGGTGGATCCGTGTCGGGGCTACAATTAGTATTCATACTCTCGAAGGGTCTTTAGATGACGTTGTTGCCGACGGTTCGAACCGCCATCCCAGAGGTCGGAATCGGACGAATCACGCCCGAGATCGTTTCAGAGATTTTCTCGGGATTGGATCTGACCGAAGGGACTCGGATTCAGTATGAACGGGGAATCGGACGGTTTGTCCTGTGGGTGGAAGAGGAGGGTTGGGGTCCCGATGTTTTGGTCCGTTTCAAGAACTATCTCAGAGGGGATGAGGGTCCGGGGAGATAGGTAACAGATTGAGTCCGGGAGATAGGTAACAGTTTTCTAAGTTTTTGGGTTACGCATCACAAGGCCTCGGGAGTCAGTGATGCGACCGATTTTTTCGAAAAACCTTCCGAGCCAGACAGGGCCGAAGTAGACGTCCCAAGCTTGGTGATCGACCTCCTCGAAGCCGATGTAGAGACCGCCGAGGATCTGGCTGACCCAGAGCCACCTGGCGTTCCAGCGAACACCACCGTTGGTGCTAACCTTACGGACCTCGTAGTGTCCGGGGTAGACGAAGGATTTGAGGTACTTCGGGTACGGCCTGTCAGAGGGCCGATATAGTTCCGCAGGGACTTTCATCTGGAGTGCCGCATGCGGCCGCTCGTGGTTGAACTCATGGCGGAACGCGTCGAAGCGTTTCTGCTGAGAGCGTAGATCAGCCTCGGGCGGTCGCGCCGTTTGGGCTTTGAGCGTGCGATGCATGCGTTCGTGGCGGCCGTTCTGCTGGGGCTTACCGGGCTCGATGAGTTCGGGCGTGATGCCGAGCCGGAGCCACCAGGCACTGAGCTTGGAGAGGCGGGCGAGCGCCATGGAAGCGAAGGGCGTGCCGTTGTCGGTACGGATCCGCTCGGGGATGCCGTGGATGCGAAAAACCTTTTTAAACACACGCATCGTGGCATCGAGCGTGGTGCCGTACAGTCCCCGACACTCGAGCAAGAAACGGCTGTGGCCGTCCTGGATGGTGAGGGGATAGCAGTAGACGCCGTCTTGGGTTTTGAACTGGCCCTTGAAGTCAGCGGTCCAGATCCGGTTGGGCCGAGTGAACCCGCTCAGAGGTCGTCCCCTCTCTGCCAACTTAGGTGAGACACGGAACGAGTAAAGAATTAGAGTAGGGCGAAGGCAGAGAAACCGAGGATGCTGAGACACCGAGAGAGAATGGAAGAGAATGGAATCGCCCCACTAACCTGGGAGGGTAAGCGAAGCGCGGCAGCTGCTCCGGACGCGGAGGTGGTAGATAAGCCGACGCGCCGACGGTTTAGTCCGTCGTACAAGCTGCGGGTCGTCGAAGAAGCGGACCGGTGCACGGAGCCGGGAGAGGTAGGGCGACTCCTGCGACGCGAGGGCTTGTACTCGTCGCACCTGACGACATGGCGCAAGGCGGTGCGGAGTGGGTCGCTGAGAGCGCTGTCGAAGAGACGAGGTCGAAAGCCGAGCGAACGGAATCCGCTGGAGGGGAAAGTGCGCAAGCTGGAGCGCGAGAACACTCGCCTGGAGAAGGAACTCGAGAAGGTGCGCCTGATCATCGACGTCCAGGGAAAAGTTGCAGGGCTGCTGGGATTGAGCCTCGAGGACGGGACGCACTCGTGAAGGCGGCCGAGGCGCTGGCCACGTACGTAGGGGTAAAGCCCGCGTGCGATGCGCTCAGGGTCGCCCGAGCCACGTTCTATCGTCGTCGGAGGCCATCGACCGGGCATCAACACCCACTCATAGTCTGCCGATGTCCGTAGGGGTCCAGTAAGTGCTATAAACAGTTATATCCTAACCGGTTATGACTGTTCTACAGCGCTCTGAGCCACCCGTAGCGTCCCTTGATATCCGCTTGCATCCCCTATATTATTGTGGGATGAATAGTGTGAAGCACTCGGCCAACCCGCCGCGAAAAACCAAGCCCAAGGGCCGCCATCCCGACAAGGCGTTGTCGGCCGCCTTCGTGCGCACGGCCCCGCCCGGCAGACATTGCGACGGCAATGGCTTGTACCTCTACGTGCAGCCTACGGGAACGCGGAGCTGGATTCAGCGGCTCGCGATCCGGGGCCGCAATCGCGAGCTCGGACTGGGCAGCGTGGCGCTGATTTCGCTGGCCGAGGCCCGCGAGCAGGCGCTGGCCAACCGCAAGCTCGCGCGCTCGGGCGGCGACCCGCTCGCCGAGAAACGCCGCACGCAGGGCGTGCCGAGCTTCGCGGAATCCGCCGTGAGGGTGATGGAACAGAAGCGGGCCGGTTGGCGCAGTCCGGGTCATAGCCACGAGTGGATTTCGAGCCTCAGGCGCTACGCCTTCCCGCGCATCGGCGAGATGGCGGTCTCGGAGGTGACGAGCGCCGACGTGCTGGAGATCCTCACACCCATCTGGCACGTGAAGGCGCCCACGGCCCGGCACGTGCACCAGCGTATCCGCACGGTGCTGGAATGGGCCGTGGCGATGGAGTTCAGGACCGACAACCCATGCGACCGAATCGGGCCGATCCTCGGAGCGCAGAACGACGTGGTAACACACATGCGGGCCTTGCCGCATCGCGACGTGGCGTCGGCGATCGAGACGGTGCGGGGGTCGGGGGCGCAGCCGGTCGTCAAGCTCGCGTTTGAGTTCGTGGTGCTGACGGCGGCGAGGTGGGGCGAGGTCCGGGGGGCCGAGTGGGCGCAGATCGATCGAAGGGAGGGCGTGTGGACGATTCCCGCCACGCGGATGAAGGCGCAGCGCGAGCACCGGGTGCCGCTGTGCCGCCGCGCCACAGAGATTCTCAGCGCGGCGCGGAAGCTCGGGGACGGCAGTTCGCTGGTGTTCACCCGTGGGGGTGGCAAGCCGCTCTACGAAAAGCGGCTGCGCCGGCTTCTCCGGAACTGCAAGATCGCGGCCGTGCCGCACGGCTTCCGCTCGAGCTTTCGGGACTGGGCGGCAGAAGAGACGGATCATCCGCGCGAGGTCATCGAGGCGGCCCTGGCGCACATGGTCCAGAACAAGGTCGAGGCGGCCTATCGGCGTACGGACCTGATCGAGCGCTGGTACCTGAACGACTGGACGGCGCTCGACCCCAAGCTCCGCACCTCCATCGTCGAGGGCATCTCCGTCTTCCTGTCGCTCTTCGATCAGCCGCAAGTCGCGAGCATGTTCTGTCCGCCGCCTCCGGACCCGGACGAATCCATACATATGTATAGTGCTGCGCCGGACGAGGACCCCGAGGCCGTCCGGCCCATGCCGGGCCTTCGCCGCCGGCTCCCGCCGCTCGCCGAGCTGATCGAAGGGGGCCGGGTCCTCGCCCTCAACATGCCCGCGGGCGCGAACCCGGCGCTCGGTCGCGCGATCGGCGTGCTGCTCAAGAACGCCTGGATACAGGCGCTCCTCCGGCGGCCCGCCGAGGCCGCCCGCCGGCCCGGCCGCTACCTCCGGCCCGCCGTGTTCATCTGCGACGAGTACCAGGCGTTCGCCACCGTGGGCCAGGACGACCCCGCTGGCGACGAGAAGGCGTTCGCGCTGACGCGGCAATGCCGCTGCATCCCGATCGTGGCCACGCAGTCGATCTCCTCGCTCCGCTCCGTGCTGTCGGGCACGGACGCCTGGCGCACCCTGGTCCAGACGCTCCGCACCCGGATCTTCCTGTCGCTCTCGGACGAGTCCTCGGCCCGGATCGCGTCCGAGATGTGCGGCAGCGTCCTGAAGACGCAGCCCTCCTACACGTTCACCGAGACGACGGGCAGGCCGGAGTTCTCGCTCCTGTCGGGACGCGCCGGAGGCGGGCGCGGCACGATCGGCGCGAGCAAGTCGTTCCGGCAGGCACGGGAGCCCGTGTTCACGCCCCGGGACTTCACGCTCCTCGCCAACTATCAGGCGATCTGCCTGCCCTGACGACGGCACGAAGTCCCTGCCGGGCCGGCGCGTCTATCTGAAGCCCCATTACCTGCCGAGGGACGTGGGCTACTGGCGGCTTCGCGAGGAGGGCCGCCTATGAAGCGCGCGAGCGGGATAGGACACCTGAAGCCGTTCCTGCCCGGGCTCGAGGCCGTGCTCGAGGACCCGGAGGTCTCCGAGCTCATGATCAACGGCCCCGGCAACGTCTGGGTCGAGCGCGGCGGCGAGCTCGAGCCCATCGAAGCACCAGCGCTCACCGCCGCCGCGCTCTACCGGGCGGCGATCCACATCGCGCAGCCCGCTCGGGCTCGATCCCGCGACCCGGCCCATCCTCGACGCGCGGCTCGAGGACGGCTCCCGGGTCGCCATCTGCACTCCGCCCGCGAGCCCCCACGTGGCGATGACGATCCGCCGGTTCGGGGGCCGCGCGTTCTCAGCCGAGGACCTCGTCGGCCAGGGGGCCCTGCCCGAGAGCGTGTTCCGCGCGCCCGAGGGCGTGCTCCGCTCCCGGCGGAACATCCTGGTCTCCGGAGGCACGGGCTCGGGCAAGACCACGCTGCTGAACGCCCTGATCGAACTGCTTCCCGAGGAGGAGCGGATCGTCGCCATCGAGGACACGCTCGAGCTCAGGATCGACCGGACCAACTGCCTGCGCTTCGAGGCGGGAACCGTCGGGTCCGACACTCCCGTATCGATCCGCGACCTGGTGCGGCACGCGCTCCGCCACCGGCCCGACCACATCGTCGTCGGCGAGGTGCGGGGCGGCGAGGCCGCCGATCTGCTGCAGGCGCTCAACACCGGCCACGGCGGATCGCTCACCACCGTGCACGCCAACAACGCCAGCTCCGCGCTATCGCGCCTGGCGAGCTGCGCCATGCAGGCCGGAGGCGCGCTCCCCTGGGAGGTCACCTGCAGGGGCGTGGTCGACGGCATCCATCTCGTCGTCCACATGACCCGGCGAGGGGGGCGGCGGTTCGTCGAGGAGGCGCTCCGTGTCAAGGGCTACGACTCGGCTGCCAACCGCTGGCTCACCGAAACCGTCTGGAGGAAGCACGATGAAGAACCAACCGACAAGGAGTGAACCCATGCCAAGCGACGAGAAGAGCGTCCGCATCGAGTCGCTCGACGACTTCGACCGCGAGCTCGCGCGCGACGGGGGCGAGGCCCTCGAGGTGCCGGCCTCGCTGGCCGAGCAGTACGGCCTCTTCCCCGAGGACGTGGGCACCGAAGACGAGATCCGGGACGCCTCGGAGGATCCGCACGACCGGGAGGAGGAGGTAGACCGATGAAACACGACGAGTATCACCGCCAGTTCGCCGACCGGGTCATCGAGCAGATCCGCCAGGGCACCGCCCCCTGGCAGAAGCCCTGGGGGCCGGGCGAGCGTGTGCTTCCCGCGAACGTCGACACCGGACGCTCCTACTCGGGAGGCAACAGCCTGCACCTTGCCGCCGTCCAGCAGGAGCGCGGCTACGCCGACGTCCGCTGGGGCACCTACCGCCAGATCCAGGCCCGGGGCGGCCAAGTCAGAAAAGGCGAGCAGGGCACCCGGATCCTCTCATTCCAGGACCACCGGAAGATCGCCGTCAACGACGAGCGCGGACGGCCCGTCAGGGACAACGCAGGCAAGCGCGTTTACCGCCACGAGCGGATGCCCACGCCCGTCGTCCGGCAGTACACCGTGTTCAACGCCGAGCAGGCCGACGGGCTGCCGGCTCGGCCGACGCCCACGGCCGAGCCGCTCTGGAAGGTGCACCAGCAGGCCGAACGCGTCCTCGAGGACGGCGGGGTCCCCGTCCGTCACGTGGCGGGGGACCGGGCGTTCTACAACTTGAGCCGCGACGAGATCGTGCTGCCCGAGCGCGGGCAGTTCCCCTCCGCGAACCACTACTACCAGACGGCGCTCCACGAGCTGGGGCATAGCACCGGCCACCCGGAGCGCATGAACCGCGCAACGCTCACCCAAGGGATCGCCGACGGGTTTGGGTCGCCGGCCTATGCGAAGGAGGAGCTGCGCGCGGAGATCAGCGCCATGATGGACACATAGAATCCAGCAGCGTTCGTAGTCATCCAGAGTATTCCATAACCTACCGTATTACCAACGCTTTATAAGTATTCCTCACCGATCTTACCGGCTCACAATATCTCTTTACATCCACCTTCATCCCCTATATTATGTGGGGATGAGTACTGTAATAGACACGGCCGCCGCGCCACGGAAAACCAAGCCCAGGGGCCGCCATCCCTATCAGGCCCTTTCGGCTGCCTTCATCCGCACAGCCCCGCCGGGGAGGCACGCGGACGGCAACGGGTTGTACCTCTTCGTCCAGCCGAGCGGCACCCGGAGTTGGATCCAACGCCTCGTCATCCGGGGCCGGAGGCGCGAGCTCGGACTGGGCAGCGTCGTGCTGGTCTCGCTCGCCGAAGCACGTGAGAAGGCGCTGGCCAACCGCAAGCTGGCCCGCGAGGGCGGCGACCCCCTCGCAGAAAAGCGGCGCTCCCAGGGCGTGCCGAGCTTCGCCGAGGCTGCCGCGACGGTGGTGGAACAGCAGCAGGCCGGTTGGCGCGATCCGAAGTACCCGAAAATCTGGCTGAACAGCCTGGAACGCTACGCATTCGCGCGCATCGGCAAGATGCCGGTCTCGGAGGTGACAAGCGCTGACTTGCTCGAGGTCCTCGGGCCTATCTGGCACGTGAAGGCGCCCACGGCCCGAACCGTCCGCCAGCGCATGCATGGGGTGCTGGAATGGGCCGTGGCGATGGAACTCCGGACCGACAACCCCTGCGACCGGATCGGGCGGGTGCTCGGCCCTCAGAACGACGTTGTGCAGCACTTCCGGGCGTTGCCGCATGGCATGGTGGCATCGGCCATTCAGACGGTACGGGCTACGGATGCGCCCCGGGTCCTGAAGCTGGCCTTCGAGTTCCTGGTGCTGACGGCGGCGCGGTGGAACGAGGTGCGCGGGGCCGCGTGGGAGGAGATCGATCCGAGAGAGGGTGTGTGGGCGGTTCCCGCCACACGCATGAAGGCCAAGCGCGAACATCGGGTTCCGCTATGCGGCCGCGCCATCGACATCATCGACGAGGCCCGGACGTTCGGCGACGGCAGTCCGATTGTCTTCACCGTCGGCTACGGGCAGCCGATCATTGAAAAGCATCTGCGTCGATTGCTCGCAACGCTCGAGATCGCGGCCGTGCCTCACGGGTTCCGGTCGAGCTTCCGGGACTGGGCGGCCGAGGAGACTGACCATCCCCGCGAGGTCGTCGAGGCGGCGCTGGCACATGTGGTCCGGAACAAGGTCGAGGCGGCCTATCGCCGGTCGGACCTGTTCGAGCGCAGGCACGTCCTGATGGACGATTGGGCTGCGTATCTCGCGGGCGAGCGTCGGGACCCGGAGGCCCAGCGCGTCGGTTGATCCGCCGCGCTCGCGGCGCCGGCGGACGAGTCCGTCAGGCGCTGAAGAGCGGGGGCGCGAAGGCTGGCTCATGACCCGTTAGCAGTCAGGAGCCAGCCTACCCTTTGGGGCCACGCTTCGCGGGTCCCCGGCAGGGGCTGGCGGGGGGCTGCGCCCCCTCTGACCCCCCCAACGGCAACGGCACGTCATGGACGCTGGACGCGGGCGGGGGACTCGCCCCCCTTCCGTCTCGCCGGCGGGTCCTGATGGCTGATCGTCGCACCGTCGCCGCCGGCCGATTCGTTGCCGAGAACCACTAGCGGCTCGGACCATGATCGCGCTCTCGCCCACGCTGGCGCATCAGGTCCAGCGCCCGCGTAACGTCTCGGCGAGCGTCCTGTAGTCCCGGGCCAAGTGCGTCACTTGCCCGCTGAGCTGTTCGACCTGCCGCCGCAAGGTCTCGACCTGCGCGGCGTGCTGCTGCTGCGCCTGCTCGTACTGCGCGGACAACGCCCGCAAGGCCTTCGTCAACTGCTGTTCTAACGCGGTCATAGAACTCCTTCACTTGTTCGACAGCTTCAAGGCAGGCCGGGCGCCCACGGTCAAGGGTGGATCGGCCAGCGCGCCGGCCGGCAGCACCACGAACCGCTCCCCCTCGATCTCCCGGAGCGTGATCCCCCAGGTGGCCGCCTCGAGCCGCGTCAGAGTCTGGCGGGCTTCCTCGATGCCCAGATCGAGGGCGGCGGCCGTCTGGATCCGGGCCTGGATGCGCGTCGACAGCCAGTGCATCGTCGCCCAGCTCCCGCCGCAGATGCCAAGCCAGAGGCTCAGGCCGACCACCAGGGGCCGGAGCCAGGCGTTGAGCAGGAGGGCGCGCATCCGCCCGGTCGCCACCGCCGTATCGGCTTCGATGATACGCAGCGCGTTGCTCGCGACGCGCCGCGAGTTCGCGCCGAGCCGCTCGAGCTCGCTCGCGGTCAATTCCTCGATCGCCTGGCGTTCGGTCTCCAGCCGTCTCCGCAATCGCTCGGTCAAGTCGTTCGCGTTTGAAGTCATGTGCGTATAGCTCTCCTTTCAGACGCCACCGGTCCCCGGTCGTGGGATCCAGGGCCGTCAGGTAGTCCTGGCCCTGGCGCGGCACCTCCAGGCCCGCCTCCCGCAGGGCGGCGACGACATCGGCACGGTTCCGTACCGTGCCGTGCTCGACACGCTGGAGCAGGTAGTCGCGGATCAGGTCACGGGGGGAAGGTTCGAGCGCGAGGCCGGCGCGCAGGTGCGCCGCCTCGACGTAGGCACGGTGCCCGGGTTGCTGCACCCGAGCCAGCGCCGGGTCATCCGGCCGGCTCCAGCCCTCCTCGGCGTTGAAGGCGTCGCGTAGCGGGTCGAATGTCTTCTGCCAGCCCGGCGGCGCGATGTTGAGGCTCCGGCCGGTCTCCAGGTCGCACCGCGCGGCGAGGACATGCACGTGAGCGCCGCCGCCGCGCTCGCGGTGCACCACGGCCGCCCAGGCGTACCGGTCGGGCTCGAGCCCCGCCCAGGCCGTCCGCTCGAAGGAATCCAGAACCGCGCCGATCTGCGCGTCGGTCGGAGTGTCGTCCGGTGCCCAGGCAATCACGCCCGACGTGTACTTGTGCTCGAACGCCAGCGCGTCGGCCACCACGGCCACCTGATGGGGATCCCCCCGGAGGACCTCCACGCCCTCGCGCGGCTGCCCGGTCGCATCCCGCGCCCCGAGCAGGTAGTCGGCCGCCGCCCGGGCCGAGCCCGTTCCGCGGGCCAGGAACTTAATGTGCATCGGGGTCGGGGCTCCCGACGGGGGCCAGCGCCGCGAGCGCCCGCTCGATGGCGACCAGGTGGGCGACGATCTCGACGGCCTCGGCGTTCGCTTTGAAAGTATTGGCCCAGCGGGCGATCTGGTTCAGGTTCGCCCCGATCCGCGCCAGCTCGCGGGTGCGCTCTCGCTCCACCTCGGCGTGCGCCACGGTCCAGGGGCGCGCCCGGCCCACCGACCGGCGCACCAGATCCGACAGCGTCAGCCCTGCGGAGCGCGCCTTCGCGTGCCACTCGGCACGCTCCGCATCGCGGGCGCGGATTTTCACCCACACGTCGCGTCCAGCGCCCCTCATGTGCCGTTGCCGTTGGGGGGGTCAGAGGGGGCACAGCCCCCCGCCAGCCCCTGCCGGGGACCCGCGAAGCGTGGCCCCAAAGGGTAGGCTGGCTCCCGTGCGCCGAACCATTTCGTCCACCAACGCGTGGAGCCCTGGGCCGTCAAAATCTCCATACCCGTACATTGAGGAGCCCGCCTTATGCGGTGTCAACAACGGAAAAGGAGAAGTTGTCCCAGGTGTTCCAGCGACGTACTAGAGGCGGACCGGGCTCCGCCAGCGGACGCCCTCGAGCTGCTCCCGGAGAGCATGGGAAAGCCGTAGTCGCAATCGGTCGTGGTGGGTTCTGTTCCGGGACAGTTCATGCCCCGTGACACACTCGGCATCCTAGCCGAGCACGAAACGCGAAGCCTCGGCGACGGACGGGCCTCCGACGGCTGTTTCGGATCCCTGCTGTTCTGTGGACACGTCGGTCCATTGTGGATCGGGCACCTCTCGAGATAGCAACTGCATCGACGAGCTATACGCCGGCACGACACTTGTCGTATCTTGCGTGCCGTCGACCTAGCAGGTTGGCCGGATCGATAAACATGCCAACAGGACCGGAGGCGAGCGGCCCAGCCGTGTGGATATCCGGAGCACCGCAACATGGCACTAGGGAAACCGACGAGAGCCAATGAAGACAGCGAGCACACGTTCCGATAGTGGGGCAACGACAGGCCATGAGGCCGAGCTGTGGGCGATGGCCGATGCGCTCCGCGGCTCGATGGATGCCGCCGAATACAAGCATGTAGTGCTCGGCCTCATCTTCCTGAAGTACATCTCGGACGCCTTCGAGGAGCGTCATGCAACGGTGCTGGCCAAATGGGGCGAAGATGCTGCGGAGGATCGCGACGAATACATAGCAGAGAACATCTTCTGGGTGCCGCCGGAGGCCCGCTGGTGGAATCTCAAGGCGCAGGCGAGGCAGTCGACCATCGGATCCATCGTCGATGGGGCCATGGCCGCGATCGAGCGCGACAACCCGGGGCTGAAGGAGGTGCTGCCCAAGGACTACGCGCGGCCTGCCTTGGACAAGCAGCGTCTCGGTCAGTTGATCGACATGATCGGCAACATCCGTGTCGGGGATGCTGAGGCCCGTTCCCGGGACGTGCTTGGCCGCGTCTACGAGTACTTTCTCTCACAGTTTGCAAGTGCTGAGGGCAAGAAGGGCGGCGAGTTCTACACGCCACGTTGTGTCGTCCAACTGCTCGTCGAGATGCTGGAGCCCTACAGGGGGCGGGTCTACGATCCCTGCTGCGGCTCCTCGGGAATGTTCGTGCAGTCGATCGCGTTCATTCGTGCTCACGCCAGCGGCAACGCCAATGGCGGCAAGGCACGCGGCGACATCTCGATCTACGGCCAGGAGTCGAACTACACGACGTGGCGGCTCGCGAAGATGAACTTGGCCATACGAGGGATCGGGGGGCAGATCACCCACGGCGACAGCTTCCATAACGATCGCCATCCAGACCTAAAGGCGGATTTCATCCTCGCCAATCCCCCATTCAACGTCTCGGACTGGGGCGGCGACAGGCTGGCAGAGGACAAGCGCTGGTGTTACGGCACGCCACCGAAGGGCAACGCCAACTTTGCTTGGGTGCAACACATGGTCCACCACCTGGCACCGAAGGGCGTTGCGGGCTTCGTGCTCGCCAACGGGTCGATGTCGTCGAATCAGTCGGGTGAGGGAGAGATCCGGAAGAACCTGATCGAGGCGGAGCAAGTGGACTGCATGGTGGCCCTGCCGGGCCAGCTCTTCTACTCGACTCAGATTCCCGCCTGCCTGTGGTTCCTGGCTCGCCGACGCAACCGGCACGGCGAGATTCTGTTCATTGACGCGAGAAAGCTCGGACGGATGGTGGACCGGACGCATCGTGAGCTGACCGACGAGGATATTGGTCACATCGCGCACACCTACCACGCCTGGCGTACCGGAGAGGGCGACGACGGCTACTCCGACATTCCGGGCTTCTGCAAAAGCGCATCGCTGGATGAGGTACGGAAGCACGGTCATGTGCTCACACCAGGGCGCTATGTCGGTGTGGAGCCAGAAGAGGACGACGGCGAGCCGTTCGAGGACAAGATGAAACAGCTGGTAACCGAGCTTCGCGAGCAGCAGGCCGAGGGCAAACGGCTCGACGCTGCCATTACTGCCAACCTGAAGGCGCTCGGGTTGGGCGGAGACTTTCGCGGTCGACAGAGGACGTAACGGTGTTTAGCTCTGTTAAGTTCGGTGACCTATACGCCGAACCGAGCCGTAACGGATTAACAAAACCCAAGGCGGTGCGTGGCACAGGTACCAAGATGGTTAATATGGGCGAGATTTTCGCTCACGGACGCATCGCAAGAGCGCCCATGGATAGAGTTCCACTGTCAGATACTGAAGCGGAGCGTTCGTTACTCTGTGAAGGAGATCTACTGTTTGCTCGCCAGTCGTTAGTCCTCAGTGGTGCAGGTAAGTGTTCGATTTTTCTGGGTGACACAGAACCCGTGTGTTTCGAGTCTCACATAATCAGAGTGAGAATCGATACGAAGAAGGCGAATCCAACCTATCTATATTACTTCTTCCAATCTCCATCCGGACGTGCTTCAATTCACAGCATAGTCGAGCAGGGCGCGGGTGCATCTGGCATTAGAGGAAGCGATTTGGCCTACCTGCAGTTCCATATTCCTGACCTCGGCATCCAGCGCGCTATCGCCTACATCCTCGGTACACTGGACGACAAGATCGAGCTGAACCGGCGGATGAACGAGACGTTGGAGGCGTCGGCGCGGGCGCTGTTCAAATCGTGGTTCGTTGATTTCGATCCCGTCCGGGCGAAGATGGAAGGCCGTCATACGGGATTGCCGCAAGACATCGCCGACCTGTTCCCCGACCGGCTGGTGAACTCCGAGATGGGCAAGATACCGGAGTGGTGGGAGGTCTTCCGTTTGGATCAGCTAGCCAATCACCACACGAAAACCACCTCGCCTTCGCGTTTCTCCGGATTGGAGTATGAGCACTTCAGCATCCCAGCATATGACGCAGGCCAACGCCCTGCTATCGAACTAGGTGCGGCCATCAGGAGCAACAAGACTGTTGTACTGAAGGATGCGGTCCTCTTATCCAAGCTTAATCCAATAATCGCACGTGTCTGGGTGCCAGCCGACTCCACGGCAAGACCGCAGATATGCTCGACGGAGTTTCTCGTGTTCACGCCGCGATCGCTTGCGAACAGGAATCTCCTCTTTACGCTGTTTGGGGATCAGCGCTTCCGCACCCTGCTCGAGTCCTTGGTGACTGGAACTTCCAACAGCCATCAGCGCGTCCCACCGAAGGCGTTGAAGGCACGTGAGGTTTTGACCGGGTCGCCGAGAGCCTTCACGACGTTTGGCGAAGTGAGCGGTGGTACGTTGGCGCGGATCCTGAATAACCGATCCGAAGCTGCTACTCTCGCCGCCCTACGCGACACGCTGCTCCCCAAGCTCATTTCGGGTGAGACCCGCGTAGGCGATGCCGAGAGGGTGGTGGAGTCCGTTACGTGACGAGCGCCACCGCGGCCTTCACTGAATCTGAAGTCGAAGACGCCGCGCTGGAATGGCTGGAGGACCTTGGTTGGAGTGTCGTCCACAGCCCGAGCATCGCCCCGGATACACCGAATGCCGAGCGCTCGGACTACAGCGAAGTCGTTCTGGAACACCGGTTGCTCGACGCTCTGGATCGGCTGAATCCGGACCTGCCGGCCGAGGCCCTGGACGACGCGTTCCGCAAGCTGACCCGGCCCGAAGGCTCGACGCTGGCAGCCCGCAACCGCGCGTTTCACCGAATGCTGGTGGACGGCGTGACCGTCGAGTATCGAAGCGCTGGCGGCGCCGTGCGCGGAGCACAGGTCCTGGGCCTCGACTTCGAGAAGCCCGCCAACAACGACTGGCTGGCCGTGAATCAGTTCACCGTCGTCGACGGCGAGCACGAGCGGCGGCCGGATGTCGTGCTGTTCGTCAACGGCCTTCCGCTCGGTCTGATCGAGCTCAAGAACCCGGCGGATGAGAAGGCCACGGTCTGGACGGCCTGGCAGCAGATCCAGACCTACAAGGCCGAGCTCTCGGATCTCTTCGCCTTCAACGCGGTCCTTCTCGCTTCGGACGGCGTCGACGCACGCATCGGTACGCTCACGAGCGAGCGGGAATGGTTCAAACCCTGGCGCACGATTGCCGGTGAAGCGTTGGCCGATCCGAGCATTCCCCAGTTGCAAGTGATGCTTGGGGGGACATGCGAGCGGCACCGATTCCTAGCATTGGTTCGGGATTTCATTGTGTTCGAGGATGACGGTAGCGGGACGCTGGTCAAGAAGATGGCGGGGTATCATCAGTTCCACGCCGTTGGAGCGGCGGTTGCCGAGACGCTACGAGCGACCGAGCTGCAACAGGCCGTGGACTTCGACACGGGCCTCCGCCTCGACGCCCCAGCTCGCACGCCGGGTGGCGATCCCGGCGACCGGCGCATTGGAGTCGTCTGGCACACCCAGGGTTCGGGCAAGAGCCTGACCATGGCCTTCTATGCCGGGCGGATCATCCGCGAGCCGGCAATGGAAAACCCGACCATTGTTGTTCTGACTGATCGCAACGACCTCGACGACCAGCTATTCGGCACGTTCGCTCGTTGCCAGGACCTGCTGATGCAGCCCCCGGTTCAAGCCCAGAGCCGGGCCCACCTGCGCACGACGCTGGCGGTGGAGTCGGGCGGCGTGGTGTTCACCACGATCCAGAAGTTCTTTCCGGAAGAGAAGGGCGACCGGCATCCCGTGTTGTCGGAGCGCCGGAACATCGTGGTGATTGCCGACGAGGCACACCGCAGCCAGTACGACTTCATCGACGGCTACGCCCGCCACATGCGCGATGCGCTCCCCAACGCCTCGTTCATCGGCTTTACCGGCACGCCGATCGAGCTGGAGGACGCCAACACGCGCGCGGTGTTCGGCGACTACATCAGCGTCTACGACATCGAGCGATCCGTCGAGGACCGCGCAACCGTGCCGATCTACTACGAGAGCCGGCTGGCGAAGCTGACACTGGATGAGGCCGAACGGCCGAAGATCGATCCCGACTTCGAGGAGGTGACCGAAGGCGAGGAAGTCGAGCGCAAGGAGAAGCTGAAGACCAAGTGGGCCCAGCTCGAAGCCGTCGCCGGAGCCGGACCGCGGCTCAGGCTCATCGCCCGGGACATCGTCTCGCACTTCGAGCAGCGCATCGAGGCCATGGACGGCAAGGCGATGATCGTCTGCATGAGCCGCCGCATCTGCTTCGACCTCTACCGCGAGCTGACTCGCCTCCGTCCGGACTGGCATCACGAGGACGACGACAGGGGCCGAATCAAGGTCGTGATGACCGGTGGCGCCTCCGACCCGCCCGACTGGCAGCCGCACATCCGCAACAAGGCGCGCCGCGAGATGCTGGCGAAACGGTTCCGCGATCCCGGCAATCCCCTCCGGGTCGTACTCGTGCGCGACATGTGGCTGACCGGCTTCGACGCGCCGAGTCTGCACACCATGTACGTCGACAAGCCCATGCGCGGCCACGGGCTGATGCAGGCGATCGCGCGGGTGAACCGGGTCTTCGGGGACAAGCCGGGCGGCCTGATCGTCGACTACCTCGGGCTCGCGCATGAGCTCAAACAGGCTCTCGCGACCTACACCGAGAGCGGGGGCACGGGCAAGACCACTGTTGATCAGTCCGAAGCGGTGGCGGTGATGCTGGAGAAGTACGAGGTGTGCCGCGACCTGTTCCACGGATTCGACTACTCCGGGTGGATCGACGGCACGTCGGCTGAACGTGTGAGCCTGCTGCCGGGGGCGCAGGAACACATTCTGGCGCAGGAGAACGGCAAGGAGCGCTGCCTGCGGGCCGTGCGCGAACTCTCGCAGGCCTTCACGCTCGCCGTGCCCCATGAGGACGCGATTCGCATCCGCGACGATGTAGCGTTCTTCCAGGCTGTCCGGTCGGTGCTAGCGAAGCGTGCCGAAGGCGAGGCGCGTCCCGAGGAAGAGCTAGACTATGCCATTCGCCAGATCGTCTCGCGGGCCGTGGCGTCAGAGGGAGTCGTCAACATCTTCGCCGCCGCCGGCCTAGAGAAGCCTGACATTTCGATTCTGTCCGAGGAGTTCCTCGCCGAAGTACGGGGCATGAAACAGCGCAACCTCGCGGTCGAGCTGCTTCGGAAGCTTCTCAAGGGGGAACTCGCCGTCCGTCGGCGAAAGAACGTCGTCCAAGCTCGATCCTTTGCCGAGATGCTTGAGCAGACGATCCACCGCTACGGAAACCGAGCCGTCGAGGCCGCACAGGTCATCGAGGAATTGATTCAGCTCGCTCGCGATATGCGCGAAGCGAATGCACGCGGTGAGGCACTCGGGCTTACCGAGGACGAACTCGCCTTCTACGATGCGCTCGAGACGAACGACAGCGCCGTGCACGTGCTCGGCGATGAGACGCTACGTGATATCGCCCGAGAGTTAGTCGAAACCGTGCGAAACAACGTCAAGATCGACTGGACGCTGCGCGAGAATGTCAGAGCCAACCTGCGGCGATTGGTCAAGCGCATCCTGCGCAAGCACGGCTACCCACCCGACAAGCGTGATAAGGCGACACGGACGGTGCTCGAACAAGCGGAAGTGCTATCTGCTGGCTGGGCAGCATAACACCGGATCGGCCAGCGCGGATTGGAACATACCGATCTCAGGCCCGGCCGCGCGGCCTCGGTTGATCACTCGGAACTCGTCCACGGACTTCTCATACGGTCGGATGGATTCCCGTTCAGAAAGCGGGAGTGAATGAGGGAATCACGTCTGATCAACAAGCCGTAAGTCTTGTATTATCAATTATTTATAAAGATTCCGCAGTCGTCAGCGCCATGATGACCGGCGAGCGCGTGGGGGTCGGCCACGACCCGAGCCGGGGGGCCGCCTACGTCGAGGGCTGGGTCGCGGCCCTCGAGGAAGATCCCCGGGAGATCCGCCGAGCCGCGGCCGACGCACAGAAGATCTCCGACTTCGTGCTGGCCCGAAGCCGCGAGCGCGCGGCCGAGCGGGAGCCCACTCCGGTGGCCGCCACCCGCGCTCCCGACCCGCAGCACGCCGGAAGGCCGGAGCTCCCGCTGCCGGTCCCCAAACGGAGCTCCGGCCCCAGCCGCTGAGGCCAAGGACGGAGCCCTAGGAGATGTTCGACCGCACGATCGGATCGGACCCGCGTCCCGCCGCGCCGCAAAGCCGCGCTAGCTACCGCATGCGGGACGGCCATCGCCGAGAATACGACGCGAGCCGGGACCGCGGGTCCACCTCCTTCAGAGAACGGTGCCGTGGGGCGCTCGCCGACATCGGCATCTACGGCGCCGTCTCCGTCCGCGATCTCGCCGAGGCTCACTTCGGCGGCCATCCCTACACCACGCGGCGGGCGGTGAACGCCTGGATACGCGAAGGGCTCGCCCAAGAAACCCGAGCCACTGGACCCAACGGCAACCCGTTCAAGATGCTGACTCTCACGCGGAAAGGCGTGGCCGAGGCCCGGAAGCTGGCCGCCGAGCGGGGAATCGATCCCGGCCAGGAGATCGGGTTCGCACGTACCCGGCCCGCCGAGGCCGCGCACGACACCGCCATCTATCGGGCCTGCCGCCAGGAGCACCAACGCCTGATCGAGCAGGGGGCCACCGTCCGCCGTGTGCGTCTCGACGGCGAGCTCAAGAGCGCCGTAGCACGCAAGAGCGAGTCCGCGCGGGCGAAAGACGGCCGGCGGGCCGCGGACGCCGAACGGCACCGGGCCGCCGGAGCGATCGGCCTCCCCGTCGACGCGCAGGGACGCGTGCTCTACCCGGATGCGCAGATCGAGTACACCGACTCCGAGGGGCGCACCGGACGCGTCAACATCGAGGTCGCATCGGGCAACTACCGGGCTCGCTCCATACGTGCCAAGGTGGCCGCCGGGTTCCGGATGCACGCCAACGGACCGGCCGCCGCGCGCCTGCTCCGCTCGCTCGGCGTGGGCGACGGCGGAGATCGCTCCTCCCTGCGAGGGCCGGCCGACCGGGATCCGGCCGCGCTCGAGCTCTAGCCCGCCCCCATGCAACCCTGGAAGATCAGCGCGGGGCTGACCGCCGCACTCTCCGGATCGGCCCTTCTCCTCGCCGGGGACCGGCTCGAGTACCTCGCGCCGTTCTGGGATGTGCTCCTGGCCGACTACGGCCTCGAGGTCGCGTTGCACGTGGCCCTGGCGATAGCAACTGTCGCGGCCGCCATCTACGCCGTCGCCCGCGCCGCGGGACTCGCAGACCTCGGACAGCGCGTCGATCTCGCCGAACGCTCCGTCCGGCGAGGCGAGGGAGATCCCGATCTCGCCGACGCCCTCAGGAGAGATGCCGACGGCGAGTGGGACTGAGCGGCGGCGTCCTAGGCCTCGCCCGGGGTCGCGATGCGGTAGCCGACCCCGTGCTCGGTGAAGATGTAGGTCGGACTGGCGGCGTCTTCGCCGAGCTTGGCCCGGAGCTTCTTGACGATGATGCGGACGCGGTCGGTTGCGGACCTTGGGGTCCTTCGGGCGCATGAGCGCCCGCGCCACGTCGCTCATCTTGGCACCCTTGTCGCGCGGGTTTACCGCTCGCACGTCCGGCACTTGACCTCGCTTCTCGGTCATTCGCCCACGTCTGGCGCCGTAGGACGGCGATAAGCGGAACGAGACGACTGTGGGGACCAAATCAGGGTCGGGGCATTCACAGCGGACTGTTAGGCAGGGATTGCGTGTAGGCTCAACGAAGCTGAAGCCGAAGCCGGGGCCGAGGTCCCACGGGAGTATGCCCATGCAGTGAAGCTACGGGCGATGATCGGGCGGTGCGGCGGCTGGATTGGGACCGAGGAAAGCCTATACCCACACGCAGATACGACAAAGCCTCCCGGAATGCCCCTGGGTGAGCTTTGGGCAGATAACTGTGTGAGCGGGATTGCCGTCCTTCGGGTCGAGGCGAACGATGTACTCCTGTGGGCCACCCAGGCCCCGAACGTCTCCCGCGGTGAACGCGACGAGCCGAAAGCTGTCGTGACCAGCAAGTGCCGAATCGCGATCGATTAGCGATGCCAGGAAGACCGAAAGCTCCCCGGACTGGTCACGGAAGTTCCCTGAACTCGGGTGGACGCCAGCCGGATGCTGGCCGGGCGGTATTCTACGCCACAGGATCGCATCGTTGGGAATGTTTGGGTCATCACCAAGGTCACGACACGCCTGACCGCGTCTAGGTTGATCCCGGGCCACCTCGGAGAAGCCGGCCTGCTATCCGCCGATGATCCAGTTCAGGTGGCCCAGCAGCTCGGGTGTACTCTCGACGACACCGTCGTTGAACCGCTCTCCATGTGAGACACGGAGGTACTCGACCGGCAGGCCTCCATCATCGATCAGGCCGAACTCAATCTCCAACTCACGGACTCCACAGTGCCATTCAAACTGGACCCCACCTCCGCTCACTGCAGTGATGTGGGGAGGTAGCAGAAAAGGAGCGAAGTACGAGTCTGTGGCTCTTACGAACGACTCTGCGACTTCGAGCAGGTCGTGACTCGGGGGCACACTGCCGTAGCTATCCCAGTCCTCCTCCAGCTCACGGAGGCGGTTAAGGCCAACGAGAGCGTCGATGAGCGGATCGCCATGATCGAGCACGATCAGATCCCCACGAGTCGACGTTGGAGCCAGAATGTCCGCGTCGATGTATCCTGGATAATGGATCGTGTCGGTCGCTCTCACTGTCAGGACGTTCTCTTCCAGATTTTATGCATCTTTTCCGTAGTTAGATTTGTGAAGCTGCGCACGATCGTCGCTCTCGCCCGGTCCATCCAAACCATCACGTCGGAAGGGTCCGAAGAGGCGGGCTGGCCCTTCACTGTCAATTGGAACCGCAGTATCTCAAGACCGCCCTCTCGACGAACCGCCGGTGTAAGTGTTACGTCAAGCATGTCAGTATCAACCTGAAACCGCGCCTGAATACTGATCGCTTTGGGAGTTGGTAGCACCTCCGGCGTCCCGGCCCACCAGCGGACTACACCGCGTAGATCCTCCGCAGACTTCCATTCACGGCCTCTCTCGAAGTGGTTTACGTAAGTCGCCTCGCATTCGACCACTTCCGAGACGCCGATTTCCTCGCCCGAGAGGAACTCCCTAAACCTATCCCATTCAGCTTCAAACGCCGGGCGGATAGACTGTTCGTACCTGGGGTACTCCTCTTCTGGCGTGCCCTTACGCCAATTGTAGAAGAACCCGTCATGCTGCACCTGAATCAGGCGGCCTCCTCCCTCCTCCAGGAACCAGCAACGAGCCTCGGGCGTGGTTGTGAGTTGCAATGTGATGCCCTCTAAAGTGCCCTTCTTCGGTCCGGGCTCCATTAGCGGCGGATGGACCTCGAACTTCGGGTAGTCAGCCCTGATGGCATCCCAGTATAGGCCGAAGTGCGGGATGTCCCACTTGAGCTTCGGAAAACGGACTCCGAAGACGGTCTCGAAGACCGGCGGGGCATCGAACTCAGGCAGTCCAGACTGCCCCTGGGCGGAACGATCTTGGGTCTCGCTCACCATCAGCTCCTTGCGTCGATCAAGTCAGCGTCAGGTTGAGGCGTGGAGTTCCTGGATGGCCATGCTTAACCTCCCAGGTTGGGGGGTCCGCTGCTGCGGGTTGCCCTACGCTACGGTCAATATCCGGCGCCCACACTCACCGCGCAAGGAATATATACCACTGCAACGGACACAGGGTTTCTTCGGGGGATTGTCGTTTAGCTTTCTAGGGCCCTGTGAACTTGTCAAAACTGGACTTTCCGGGAGTGAGCTTTTCTTGCTTCGCCGGGGAGTAGATGGCCTTTTAGAGTGTGGAAACAGTCCTTGATCGTTAGAGCGCATGCCTCGTAGGCGGTGCATCACTTGCCCTTAACCGCCTCGAGGTTGAGCGACACCGCGCGGCCGGTTCCGGAGTCGAAGACGACGACTCCGACCGGCGAGGTCTCGACGAGCGCCTCGAGGTCGGCCCGCGCCCGCTCGACGTCGCGGTGCGTCCTCGCGTTCGCGATCGCCGTCGCCGCCTGCGACGCGAAAAGCACCAGGATCTCCTCGTCCTCCGCGGTGAATGCCTCCCCGTCCTTCTTGTCACCGAGGACAAAGTTGCCGAGATGCTCGCCCCGGTGGTGCTCGAAGAGCCGCGGCCCGTCGGGCCATGCCACCATCTTCCGGCGCTGCTCCGGGGGAAGGCCGGAGATGACGAAATCCCGGACCCGTCCTCGCTCGTCGAACGTCGTCATCACGCCGACGCGGGCGCCGGTGAGCGCACGGGCGCTCTCGACGGCCTCTTCAAGGACAGTGGCCAGATCGAGGCTCTGGCTGATGCGGAGGATCGCCGCGCGCAGCCGGGATGTGGGGTCGCCCGCGGGCCCGCTCCTGGGCCCGGCCGGATCCGGGTCGTTCAATGCTCCACTCCCGCCGGGGGTGAGGCGGCCCGCCTGCGCCGGACCGCCGGAGAGTGGAGGATAGCGATAGCCGGTTTCGGGGGGCGAGTCACGGGTGGGACATGACGATTGCCCAATTGCATCACGATCAGATCACAAGAAATCGTGCAGATTTCTGGGTAGCTCCCGATAATTGTAGTTATCGGGAGCTGAAGATATGTGCGTATGTCGTTGTTTTGGAGTCACTTATGCCAATTCATGCCTCGGGAGACGTGTCCGGCCATCCCGGCCTCACCACCCAACGGCCACAAATCGGCAGGCGCCTCGACGCCTGCCTGGAGGAAGCCGACGGTACCCTCAGCGGACATACCATCCGGACGCTGAGAGCGGATCTGGCGGGGTTCACGGCGTGGTGCGCCGAGCGGGGGCTCTCTCCGCTCCCCGCGAGAGCGGGCACGGTCGTGTCGTACATTGAGGCGATGACACCCGTCCGTGCGTCGGCCACCGTTCGGCGCTACGTCTGGAGCATCGCCACCGTGCACAAGGTAGCCGGGGAACGGAGCCCGCTCGAGGACGCCGCAGTGCAGCGGGCGCTCACGCGGATGCACCGGAAAAATGGGATCCGGCAGAGCCAGGTGCGGGGGCTCACCTGGACCCTCGTCCGGCGCCTGTTGGCTGCCGCAGAAGACCGGCTGATCGATGTGCGGAATCGCGCGATGCTGGCCGTCGCCTACGATGCCATGCTCCGCCGCTCAGAGCTGGTCGCGCTGCAAGTCTTTGACATGAAGAGATATAGGGACGGGTCGGCCTCGCTCCTCGTGCGGCGCGCGAAGAACGATCCGGAAGGTGGGGGCGCGATGCTCTACCTCCACCGGGACACAGTGAAGCTGGTGCGGGCGTGGCTCGGCGCGAGCGGAATCGACGCCGGGCGGCTCTTCCGCTCGGTCGCCAAAGAGGGCACCGTGGGCGCGAGGCTCGACGAGAGCCAGGTGCCGCGCATCTACCGGGCGATGGCCGAGCGCGCCGGACTCCCGGCGGAGGTGGTACGGCGGATCTCCGGGCACAGCCCCCGGGTGGGAGCGGCTCAGGACATGATCGCCTCGGGGATCGGGATCCCGGCCATCATGCAGGCCGGGCGCTGGAGGAGCGCCTCGATGGTGCAGCGCTACGGCGAGCGGCTCCTCGCGCAGCGGAACGGCGCCGCACAGCTCGCGCGGCTTCAGAAGCGCGAATAGCGCCGAAGACCCCGCAGGGGTTGCCTCGGCGCGCTCCGGTCACATAGTTAGTGGCGGGTAGCTCCCGATAACTACAATTATCGGGAGCTTGAAAATCTTGACGGAGGCGTGTCGAATGTCGGAAGTACCGAAACGGGTTGTCTGTGTGCGGCTGGCGATGTCCGAATCACTCTCTCGGAGCCGTCGCCCTACGGCGGAGGGCCGTTGGCTTCACCGCGCTGGCGTGGCGCGGCGGCGAGCGGGTTCCTGCCGCCGGATCGCGTTCAGTCACGTGACGAGAGACGACGACGCCCCGTGGGACCAGACAGCAGGGCCGTCGTCCGGATGCCTCGGCGGCGGGATGGCGCGCGACACGCCGGGCGCGGACGGAAGGTGTCCGCGTGCGCTGCGCGGCCTGGCCATGGGACTGGTGACGCTCTCCGGCCTGGTTGTCGCCGTGCCGACCGAAGCCCAGACCGTGACCGTGCCCAGTGCGCCGAGAAATTTCCTGGCAGTGGCCGGTGACGGCCTGGTGCGGCTGTCATGGAGTAGTCCGAGCGATGCAGATGGGGTAGTTGGCACCACGCTCACCTACCAGTACCGCTACGCCCCCGGCGCTGCGGTGCCCGCCGAAACGGCCTGGAGCACGCCCGAGCGTTATCCGGTAGGTGGATCTGTGATCCTGGCCGGTTTCGCCAACGGCACGGCCTATGCGTTCGAGGTACGGGCGGTGAACACGGTCGGCGCCGGCCCGGCAGCGTCGGCCACGGCGACGCCGCAGCGCGCGGCCTGCCCCGCGCCTGCCCTCGGTGGCCGGCGCCAGATCTGGCGCGCCGCATTGACGATAGGTGCAGCGCCAGAAATATCCTATTTGAAGCCAGGAGAAGTTTTGTTCTTCGGTTACGACGCATCCGCGGCGGGAACCCTGAGTGATACCGGGTTCCGGGTCGGCGCCACCAGGTATTCGATCGGACAGCTGTTCGTGTACAACCCGCGCTCTACGTCCAGTTTTCCTGGGGACTTGAGATTTTCTATTGTCAACCGGGACCTGAGCCCCGCGCACCAGGCGGTGCTACGCCTGCATGTGTGCGACACGGCCTACGATTTCAACACCGAGTATGTTTTCACACCGGAGAACTTCTACATCGAGAACAACCAATACCCGTATCTCTGGCGACACGGGAGAGGGGATCGCAGTGGTCTATATCCTGATGAACTGGACTGGGGCCTGCTCGTCGACCGCACGGTGTACCTCAGCCTGCCGGCCAACACTCCGGCCACCGGCAATCCCACCGTCACCGGCACGGTGCGGGTGGGGCAGGTCCTGACCGCGGCCACGGGCACCATCGCCGACGCGGACGGGCTGACGCTGGCCGATGCGGGAGAGGCGGGGTTTGGCTACACCTAAGCTGAAGGTGCGGGTGTCGCTCACGGACGACTTGGACAGTGCGGAGGCGAGAGAGAGCGACGGCACCGTCGCCAACAGCGTCCCCACGGCGTCGGACGGCCGGGTGACCGCGATTGAGAACCAGGACTACACGTTCACCGCGGCCGACTTCAACTACGCCGACGCCGACGGCGACCCGCTCGCGAGCGTGACGCGCCCGCGCGCGTCCTGAGGTTACCTCGAGTGCAGGCCCGCACCGGGCTGGCGCGGAGCACGATCTATGTGCGGGTGGCCGACGGGAGCTTTTCCCCAACCGATCCGGCTAGGCGCGCGCGCCGTCGGCTGGATCGAGTCCGAAGTGGATGCGTGGATCCGAGAACAGATCGCCGCGAGCCGTGGCAACGCGAAGTGATCTGAGACGGAAATCATCTGAATCGTTCGCAATGCGAGAGGACAGGGGCCATCGACAACCCGCCCTCCGGCAAGCTTCGCTCCTTCGCCTCCTCCGGGAACCTCCGCTACGGTCCACTGGATTCCCGTTCAGAAAGAGGGGTGTAATAAGGGGAGCAGAGTGGGTTAAGTAGTCTTAAGTATATTATCCATAATAAGTTATAACGGATTCGGCGTGGATCCGGCACAACCGGTCGACGACGTCCGCACCATGGAGCAATACAAATACGATAGCTCGTCGTTCAGCCTCGCCCTCCTGACTTTGGCGATGACCTTCGCTGTGTTCGCGCTGGTCATGGCGGGCCTGGGGATCTACGGAGTGATGTCGTATATGGTCTCGGAGAGAAAGGCCGAGATCAGCCTGCGGATGGCACTCGGTGCCCAGCGAGGGGACGTGCTGCGCATGGTGCTTTACAAGGGCGGGACGCTGATGACCGCCGGAGCCGCGGTCGGAATCGTCGGAGCGCTCCTGCTGAGTCCCGTCCTGGAGAGCATGGTGGTCGGCATAAGCCCCCAAGATCCGGTGACGTTCATCGGTGTGCCGGCGGCCCTGATGGTGGTGGCGCTGGTGGCCAACTACATCCCGGCGTTCCGCGCCACTCGGGTCGATCCCATGTCAGCCATGCGGAAAAAGTAAGGCCTCGGGGGACCGACCCACCGGCAGGCATCGGAAAGCGGCGGGCTCAGCGCCGGGCGAGCGCCTGGTCGAGTAGTTCGGATAACTCGGCTTCACCGAGCGGGCCGCGGAGAATAGCCAGACCATCCAGGAGTTCTCGAACGACCTGGTTCCACCCGTCCGGGAGGCGTGCGACGGGGATCCCCTCAGCGTCCCTCGATGTGTCTCGCTCCGCCAGGGTGGGTACGAAGCGCAACTCCACGACGCGCCCGTCCGGGAGCTCCTGGATGATCGTCACCGCAGAATCGAAACCCTCGGCGCCTCCCCCGAACCGGACGTCCCGGATCGAGAGGCCTGGGATGACGAAGGAGCTCGTGCGCCCGGTGACTGACATTTCATTGAGACTCATCGCGTTGGCATTGTCCGCGAACAGCTCATCCTGATTGGACTTCGTGACATCCTCCGCCAGGACGGAGGCAGCCACGCCTCTGGCCACTCCCGTGACAGCTCGGTTGTCCATGACGCTGGTCGGGTCGACCGCCTCGCGCCTTCTCCGCTCCAGGGGAGCGGCTGGTCCGGCCGCTTGGGGCGCTGCCTCGGACGCTCGCTGCTGATCCAACCGGAGAGCGCCGCCGACCGCGTCGCGCCGTCCGGCCTCAACCTCATCGGCGGACTCCATGGGGACCGCGGCGGCCGGCGCGTCGGTCGGCGCTATTACCACGTCGGAGAGTGCCGCACGGGCAATGGGTGGCACCGCCTCGGCGTCGAGGTCCTGCGACTGCACGGGTGACGCAACCTGGGCGGTAAAGTCGCCCTGATCGGCCTGCCTGAGTTCGGGCTCGGCCTGGAACGGATTCAGGGCCTCGTCAGCTCGCGACGGAACGCCCTCCTGGGTTCGCACCGCGTCGAGCGCAGGCGCGGTTGCCAGTTCGCTGCCGGGTCCGGTCAGATCATGGGCTATCCATCCGGCACCGAGGGAAATCACCACCGTGGCGGCCATGCGGAGCACCCTGAACTTCGACGTCCCGCCGGACGGGCGGGTCGACTCTGCCTCGTCCGCCCTTGCCACCAGTTCTTCGAACGGTGCCAGGTCCATGGGAGCCTCGGCCGTAGCGGCCAGAATTTCCGACGCGACCATACGGAGCTCTCGCTCTTCATCCAAGGATCGAGCGCACGCCTCGCACTCGTCCAGGTGCTGTCGCACGCGATTGGCCTCGCCCTCGGGATAGGCGCCCAGGGCGCCGTCGAGGTAGGCGTGGATATCTCCCTTACCGACGTGCGACATCTGATTGCTCCAAGTCTCCATGCGCCTTCACGAGCCGCTGCCGGGCACGGGCGAGCGTGGTTCCCACCGCGCCCACCGCCAGGTCCAGCGCCTCTGCGATGTCTTCGTAGTTCTGCCCCGCATCCCACAGGAGAAGGGCCTCACGGTCTCTCTCCCCCAGGGACTCCAGAGCCCTCCGCACCTCCGCCTCGCGCTCCCCCCGTTCGAGCTCCGCCTGCGGATCGGGGGCCGGCCCACGCACTTCCGCCTCGGACTTGAGTAGCGTGAGGTGTTTCTTGCGCCGGATGGCGGTTCGCGCCTCGTCACGGGCCAGGTTGGCCGCAACCGTAAAAAGCCACGCGCGGGGCTTGTCCGGTTGCTCCCGTAACGCCCGGACGAACGTCTCCTGTGCCAGGTCCTTGGCACGCTCCAAATCCCACACCTTGCGGTGCAGAAAGCGAACCAGATCCGGCAGCGTCGTTCGGTAGAGCTCTGCCCAGTCAGCGTCCACGGCGTCCTCATTCGATCACATCGGAGAGCGAATCTCTCCCGTTGGGGCTCCGAGGCTTGGCTCAGTTACCCCACGGACGACCCCTTGGAGCCGCCCTACGTATCTGATGACGATCGAAGGGTGAAGACTTGCACACTCCGGATCCCTACCCGGGTCTGGACACTAGTCCGCTCTCAATGCCGTCACGGGATCGATCCGTGTGGCCCGACGCGCCGGGAGGTAACTGGCCAGAACCGCGACCCCGATCAGCAGACCAGAGACGGTCGCCAACGTGACCGGGTCACCCTCCGTGACCCCGAACAGGAGGGACGACGCGAGGCGACTGAATCCGAAGGCCGCAACGAGGCCCAGCGCGAGGCCCCCGAGGGCGAGTCTAAGCCCCTGCATGACCACCAGTCGTCGGACATCTGCGGGCTGAGCACCCAAGGACACCCGCACTCCCATCTCATGGGTCCTCTGGGACACCGTGTAGGACAGAACGCCGTACAGACCGACGGCCGCCAGCAGCAGAGCCACTCCGCCGAAGACGCCCAGAAGGATCGTGTTGAAGCGCCGACCGGCCACCGAGGCTACCAGGGCCTGCTCGCTCGGCGAGACTCTCTCCACCGGCACGCTCCCGTCGAAACTCCAGACCTCCTGGTGAATCAACGGCAACACATCGGCAATGTCGCCGTCGACCCGTACCAGGAGCACCATGTCCGTCATGGGGCGCTGAGCGTGGGGAAAGTAGTAACCCGGGAGCGTCTCGGACTCACGACCGAAATAGCGGACGTTCGGCGCCAGCCCGACAACCTCCCAGCGGGCGATCGCGATATCCTCCCACCAGCTGCCGATCAGTAGTACCTGGCCGATGGGGTCCTCGCCGGGAAAGTGCTGGTCGGCGAACGCCTGATTCACGATCACCACACCCGTGGACTTCGAATCGTCGAGGTCGGTGAAATCACGACCACGTACGAGGGGGATGCCTGCGGTCCGGAAGTAGCCTGGAGAGACCGGGCGGTATTGTGCCTCGGGCCGCACGTTTCCGGCGGGTTCCGGGCGCCCGTCGACCCAAAAGCCAATCGTCCAACTCGGGTTCGTCGGACCCGCGTACGCAATAGCGGCGTCACGGACACCCGGCATTTCACGTGTCCGGCGCGTGACCTGATCAAAGAACGTCTCCACCTCGGGCCAGCGCTCGCTCGGATATTGGGTAAACGGTAACGAGAGTGAGATCTCCCAAAGACTGTCCGGATCGAACCCCGGATCGACCGACTGGACGGCCGCGAAGCTCCGGATGAGCAGGCCCGACGCGACGACGAGCACCATGGCCACCGCCGTCTCCAACACCACGAGAGATCCCCGAAGGCGTCCACCCGGCATAGCCCGCATGCCCCGAGTGCCCTCCTTCATGGTGTGGGCCAAACGCGAGCGTGATCCCTTGAGCGCGGGAACCAGACCGAACAGTACGGCAGTGGCCAACGTCACGGCGGCCATGACCGCAAGGATTCGGCCGTCCATGCTGATCTCGGTGACCCGGGGGACGGCTTGGGATGGCGCCAAGGCGAGGATGACACGTAGACCGCCATACGCCAACCCGACTCCCGCCAACCCGCCCACCACTGCCAGCAGCACGCTCTCGGTGAGAAGCTGCCGGACGAGTCGTAAGCGCCCGGCTCCCAGAGCGATGCGAACTGCTACCTCACGATCGCGTGCCGCCGTCCGCGCCAATAGGAGATTCGCCACGTTGGCGCAGACTATCAGGAGGACCAGGCCCACCGCTCCCATCAACATCAGCAGCGCCGGCCGGACGTTTCCTACCAGGGACTCCTTCAGGGGTTCGACCCAGGCCGTCCGTTCCAGATTGCTGTCGGGATAGGCTTGCTCGAGCCCCGCTGCGATGGAGGCGAACTCTTGTGAGGCGGAGGTGTGGTCGACGCCGGACTTGAGTCTCCCCACTACGATCAAGCGGTGCATTCCCCTGCTGTCCAGCCCCACATCCTGGGCCGCAGGCAACCACATGGAGACCCCGATCGGATAATCGAATGACTCGGGCATCACCCCAATGATCGTGTGAGACACCCCATCCACCAGAAGAGACCTACCCAACACCGTGGGATCGCCTCCGTAGCGCTGGCGCCACAAGCCGTGTCCCAGGACCACCACCGCGTCCCCACCGACGACGTCCTCCGAGTCCTGGAACGTCCTACCCAACTCCGCCGAAACACCGAAAGCCCGCAACAGACCAGCCGTCACACGACCGATCTGTAGGGAGGTGGGCTCGCTGTCGGCGGACGTGATCGTAGCCAGAGGGGCCCGGTAAGCGCCCAACTCCTCGAAGGACTCCTGGGTCTCCAGAAAGTCTTGAAAGTCGGGATACGAACTCCAAGATCTCCCGAAGCTGTTCGGAAGCGTGGAGCGCCCCCACACCAGGGCCAGTCGGTCCGCACCCTCGAAGGGCAAAGCTCGGAAGAGCACCGCGTCCACCACCGTGAAGATGGCGGTGTTGGCGCCGATGCCTACGGCGATGGTGGCTACCGCTACCACCGTGAAACCGGGACGGCGCAACAGTGCGCGTATTCCGTAGCGAATGTCCTGAGCGAGCGTTCCCATCCAGTTCCCCCTCCGATGTCTCGTGCCACGTCTAAGAAACTCACTGAGCCACTCACGCCCGACGGCTCCGATCAGATCCAGCGCCTCAATGACGAGAAGACGCGCCACCGCGCCCAGGCTCCCTTCCCTGGCTCTTCCGAGCCGCTTCGAGAAGACGAAGACCATCTCGTTCCCGTGCTCCCACCTAAAGTCGGGGGGAAGCAGGCGGGTCATCACCCCGTAGAGCCACACCACGGTCTTCATCGATCAGCCTCGCTTGGTGGAGCCGGCGAATGCGGGAAGCACGTTCTTGGCTCTGGCCAGGTCGGCGAGGCGCTCGTGCCTGCGCGCCTCTGCCTCGACTACCGCAAGGCCGGCCGGCGTCAGCTCGTAGTACTTACGGCGAGGATCGGTCTCCTCGGCAGGACGTGGAGCTTCACTGATGAGCCCGTCCTTCCGCAGACGTTTGATGGCTGAATAGAGAGTCCCGGTACCGAGCGTCACTTCACCATCGGTGCGGCGCTCGACCTCGAGCAGGATTCCGTAGCCGTGGCATGCGCCCTCCACCATGGACAGCAGTATCAGGAACACCGGCTCGCTGATGGGCAAGTGTTCTGTAACGTCGTATTCGCTCATGGATGACTCCAGCGTCGAGCTCGCTTCCCCAAATACCTCACACCAAACTATATCATAGTATGATATATCGACTTACGACGCAATACCGATGACAACACCGGCTAGCGACATCCCCACGTCGGTATCGGTCGTGCTCGATCCGACTCCACTCGCTCCCTGGCCACTTGCTCGGCCCCTTGCGGTTTTCTCCGATTCTGATAAAATTTGCTTTGTTATTTTTATGGAGGTGGCGATGGGTAAGGGAAACAAGTTGGGCGAAGCCGAGCACCTCGTATTGCTGGCGGTCAGGCGGCTCGGTGGCCCGACGGGTGGCGCGGACATCCGAGAAACGGTAGAGGAACGCACCGGCCGCGTACTGACGGTGAGCGCGATCTATGTGACGCTCATGCGGCTGGAAACAAAAGGATTCCTCAGCTCGCAGCTCGGTGATCCGACCCCGGTCCGAGGCGGAAAAGCCAGACGTCACTTCCGCATAACCGAGGCGGGTGACGAGGCCCTGGAAGAGGTGCGCCGTCAGTGGGAACGCATGTGGGAGGGCATGCCCTCTGCTGCGGACGGAGCCACGCGATGAGGACCTCTGGCCCGCAGGACAGCAGCAAAGGCACGAAACACGCCAGTCCGCTCCCTCGGTGGGTTCACCTGCTCCTTCGCCTCGTGATTCCCGAGCACGTCCGAGCCGTGGTGATGACGGACATCGAATCGGCCTACCGGCGCGACGTGGAGCGTCTCGGACTCGTCCGGGCCCGGCGGCGACTCCTGGCTGAACTGGCCCCTTGGCACCTGTTGGCACTTCGGCACACCGTACGACAAACGCGGCATAGGAACTTGGACGGGAGAGGGATGATGGCCTGCGTTGACGATTTGAGATTTGCGGCTCGAGCGCTACTGCGGAGTCCGGCCTTCGCCGGCGTATCGGTCTTGACGTTGGCGCTGGCGATCGGTGCGAACACTGCGGTCTTCTCGATGGTGGACACGTTCGTGTTGCGCGCCCTGCCCATCCCCGATGCGGATCGCACCTACGAGGTCTACGAGACCGCACCGGTGACCGGCGACTACGGACGAGTCAGTTGGGCGGAGTTCCTCGATTGGCGAGAGCGCAGCACACTGTTCGAGCGCATGGTCGCGTTCGAGGAGGGCGGTGTCACGTTGAGCCAGGGCAACCGGGCGGACTGGCTCCCAGGCGGACTCGTCAGCCGCGACTATTTCGACCTAGTGGGCGCGCAGCCCTTCCTGGGGAGATTCTTCTCACCGGTGGAGCACCTGGACGACGCGTCGCCCGTGGCGGTGATGAGCTACCGGCTCTGGGTGAATCGATTCGAGGCCGATCCCGACATGATCGGCAGCACCATCGTGCTGGATGACGAGGCACACGAGGTCGTCGGGGTCGCCGCGCCCCACGCGGGAGATCTCACAGCGAACCGACTCCTCGATCGGACGGACCCCACCGATATCTGGCGGCCTATCGAGCGAGTACCCTTCTGGAGTGGCCGCGCCAACCACTGGCTCGACGTGGCCGTCCGGGTTGCTCCCGGTGTGGGTCCGACCGCGGCGCTCGAAGAGCTGAGCGCGATCGTGGTGCGGCTCAATGAGGAGCACGGCACGTCCAGGGGTGTGGCGATCGTCCCGCTGGGCGAGCGCTTTGGGGGCGACTCGGCTGCCTTGCTGCTCGCTCTTCTGGGGGCCGTGGGTCTGGTAATGCTCATCGCAACGGCCAACGTGGCTGCGCTCGGGCTGGCTCGCGCCACGACGCGCAGCAAGGAGTTCACGGTGCGCGCCGCGATCGGTGCGGGACGCGGACGCCTATTCCGCATGGCGATTGGCGAGGCCCTGCTGATCACCGGCCTGGCCGTGGGGCTGGGAGTCGGCACGGGATGGTTGGGCATCCAGATCCTTGTGGGTATCTGGTTCGAGGGGGCGCCCTTGGCCCAAGAGGTCGCCCTCAACTGGAGGGTCCTGGCGTTCACAGGCGTAGTGGGGTCTCTCGGCGCCGTGCTCGTCGGAGCACCCCCTGCCTTCCAGGTCGTTCGCACCAGCGTACACGGCATGCTGGGTAGAAATTCCCTCGGCGTGACGTCGGGCGGAGCTGGCCGCCACGGTCGCAACCTGCTCTCGGTGGGTCCGTTCGCCCTGTCGGTCGTGCTCCTGGTGGGGGCCGGTCTGATGATCCAGAGCTTGGTGGGGCTACTCAATGTGGATACCGGCGTCGATCCGGAAAACCTGCTGACGTTCGAGATGAACATCACGGAGAATCGTTTTCCAGATGACGCCGAGATCCGGGGCATGTACGACGACCTGACGGAGCGGCTGCGTTCGGTACCGGGCGTGGTCTCCGCCGCGAGCTCCTTCTCCAACCCACTGACGAGTCCCTTCTCCTCGCTGCTGGGGATCGAAGGCCGCGACCCGTTTCCGGAAGGACAGGCGCCACGCGCACTGCTCAAGGGCGTCGATATGCACTACTTCTCCACGGTCGGATCACGTCTCATCCGGGGTCGTTCGTTTCTACCAGAGGACCACACCGCTCCTGAGATCGTTGCTCTCATCAATGAGACGCTCGCCGAACGCTACTGGCCCGACTCGGATCCGGTCGGCCAGCGCCTCATCAATGGTGGGAACCCGATTCGGATCATCGGTGTGGTCGAGGACGTACGGCTTGGCGGGCTGGATCTCGAGCCCGATCTCCAGAACTATTACGAGATCGACGACACGCGGCCCCGGACCCTCACAGTTCGAACAACGGCTGACCCGGAGCAGATGATCCCTATTCTCCGCCGTGAAGTCTTCGAGGCGACCGGACTTCCGATCTACCTCGTCAACACGCTGGACGATCTGCTCACGTCCGCAAGCGCGAACCGCCGTACCGGTGCGATGCTCCTGGGCACGCTGAGCGTGCTCGCGCTCGTGCTCTCCGCCGTCGGGATCTTCAGCGTCCTCTCGTACACCGTCTCGCAGCACCGCCGGGAGATGGGCATTCGGCTCGCCTTGGGTGCTACCGGTTCGCGAGTGACCAAACTGATCCTGCGCCAAGGGATGACGGCCGCCGTGGCCGGCCTCGTCTTGGGGGTGATGTTGGCGCTCGGGCTCACCCGTTTTCTTCAGGGCCAGCTCTACGGTGTAAGTGCGACGGACCCGCGAACGTTCATTGGGGCGTGCGTGACGCTCGCAGCCGTGGCGTTTGCGGGTTGCTACCTGCCGGCCAGACAGGCCGCTCGCTGCGATCTGATCGACGCGATGCGGGAGGAGTAAAGGGCGACTGGCTGCTGAGAGCCGCTCCGAGGCACTGTGACAAGTCATTCGGCTATATGCTCGGGAAAGGGACGGGAGGATGAAGAGGTCGTCACTAAAATCCGTGAAGCTACTGCTTCTTTCTGTTGGTCTACTACCGACCGGTCTTCGGGCTCAAGAAAGCAGCCCTGTCATGTATTTCAGTCCGGACTGGTCGCCGGACGGTGAGAGAATCGTTTTCTCGTCTGGCAGTAATGGCGCGTTCTCGATTTACGCCGTTGATGTCGACGGCCACAACCTCATCCGCCTTACGGATGCCGAGTACAATGATGAGGGTCCGGTTTGGTCTCCAGATGGCCGGAAAGTCGCCTTCTTCTCGAACCGACGAGATCAAAGGGACGAACGACCGATCAGTCTTCAGATCCATATCATGAACGCCGACGGATCGGACCAGAGACGGGTTACCGACGAGAGCGCCGCGCTGGAGTACGACATCACGTGGTCTCCGGATGGAGACCGCATCGCCTTTCAGTCGAGGCCCGAGATCAATCCTTTCGTCCACAGTATCTACGTGGTCGGCACCGATGGACTGGGGAGGGAGCGGGTCACGGACGGTCAGTACAACGATTTCTCACCCCAATGGTCACCCGATGGTGATCGGATTCTGTTCGTCCGGACAACGGCCCTCTACAAGTTCAGGCGTGATCAGACCGACGAGGAACGAAACGATGTCAATGTGTCGACGGAGATCATGGTTTTGGACCTCGCGGACGGGACCATTACGCCCATCACCCAGAACGAGGTTCCTGACGAAGGTGCAAGCTGGAGCTCGGACGGCAGCGAGGTGTTCTTCTTCCGGGACAACTCAGACGGAAGATCGCTGTTGCGACAGCGCCTCGGCCAACCGGCCCCTACCATCATGGTCGAGGACGGCAACGCGGTGTCCAATACCGGCGGCTTCGTCAACAGAGCGCGTGTTTCTCCAAACGGGCGTTTCCTGACCTACACGAAGGCAGTCGACGGTGTGTACGGTCTCTACATTTACGCTCTCGAGCTCGAACGGGAAACACGGGTTATGGACGGGTAACACACCCGGAGACGGCGGGGCTCGTCTCAAGCGGCTCCCCCCTCAGCGCGCCGCCAGCCCCTTCGCCGCCGCGATCCCGAGGATCGCGCTCATGCGGGCGATCTCTCGCTCGCAGGCCGCAGCACCCTCCGCGGTGATCTGATAGACGCCGTCGGCCTCGGTCACCCACCCCCGCCGAAGCAGGCGCTTGAGCCCGCCATACAGCGTACCCGGTCCCATCGCCAACCGGCCGTCACTCCTCACGCGCATGTCTTCGTTGATGACATGGCCCGGCTTCGGGCCATCGGCTAGCGCCAGGAGGATCTGGAACTGAGCGGATGGCAGGGACGATCGATTGAGCGTCATTCTCCCCTCAACAGGGTCACGGGATCGGTGCGAACGGCACGGAGAGCGGGGGCTGCGGCCGCCAGTACTCCCGTAGCGACGATCAAGGCTGCTGTGGCGCCGAGAGATACCGGGTCGGTCCGCTCGACGCCGAACAGGAAGGACTCGAGCGCAGAGCTGCCGATCAGGAAGAGTACGATCCCCGCACCCACGCCCGCCACAGTCAGCGAGAGGCTTCGTATCAGCACCTCCCGGAGTACAGTCCCGGAGGTGGCGCCCAGGGCGAGCGCTACAGCCCAGCCTCGGATCCGCCCGCTGACCCATTGCGAGATGACACCGTGCACGCCGACGGCGCCGACGATGAGCGCCAACACACCGAGCAGGATCAGCAGTCGCATGATCATGAGCGTGTCCCCCTGAGCGGCCTGCTCGACCTCGGTAAACGTGGAGACGCTCCTCACGGCCAGGCGGGGCTCCGCTCTCTCAACAGGTTCACGACCTGGGCCGGGTACTGCGGCCCCGCCCCGGGCACGGGTCGCGCGACCATCGCAAAACTCAGAAACCGCGGATGTTGCTCGATCAGAACGTAGATCGCAGGGAGAACCGCATCTGTCAGATTCCCTTCCGAAACGTTACCCACTACGCCCGCCACGCGGCGGCTCGCTCCCCAAGCGGTGACCGAACGCTGGCCGGCCGGATCCTCTCTGGGCCAAATCCTCTCGGCAAGTGCTTGGTTCACCCAGGCCACCGGAGCACCATCGGCTCGGTCGATGAACGAGTCGGGAAGGCGCCCGGAGGCGAGCGGCACGCCCAATGCCTCGAAATATCCCGGCGTGACGAACCGAATCGGAACGAACATCGGCTCATCCAACACTCCCGGAGCCACCACCGACGTGGTCCACCCGCTCCCTCTCAGCGGGAGCTTCTGGCTCAAGCCGACCGAGGCCGTTTGGGGCATCTCACCGATCAATCCACGAAGGTTGGCGTACAGCTCTCCGTGTTCGGAGGCAGGATAATCCCCGGCGCCGGCGACGACATCGAGGACCACGGCCTGTCCGGGAGAGAGGCCGGTCTCGATCATCGAGAGCTCGCCGACGCTCCTCGCCATCACGCCGGCTCCCCCGACGAGCAGCACGGTAAGGGCGACCTGTGCTATGACCAGTGCGTTCTGGGTCAGCGCTGCTGAGCGGGAGGCGCCGGTAGTCGTGCCGCGACTCCCGCCCGGTGTCTTGGCGGACGATCCGAGCGCTGCGATCAGACCGACAACCGCCCCGACCCCCACACCAAGGAGCAGCGTGAAGAGCAGAAATACCCGATCCATCTCGAGTGCCTGGGCATCCCCCGGTGAGATCGGCAGGCTGCCCACCAGCAGCTTGAAGCCGACCAGCCCGAACAGCACTGCGGCGCCACCGCCCAACAAGCCGATGATCGTGGACTAGGTCACGAGTTGGCGAGCGAGACGACTCCTACTCGCGCCGATGGCCGCCCGAAGGGATAACTCGCCCCTGCGTCGCTCGGTGTGCCCGAGCAACAGCCCCCCTACGTTGATGACGGCCATGAGCAGCACGAGCGCCAGCGCTCCCCCGACCAGGATCATCGGCTCGCGATTACGGCCGAAGATGGCGCGCCGAACCGGTGTCAGCCGAACGGCATCGGAAAAACTGTCAATCTGCCGCCCGAGCACCGTCACGACGCGCTGCGCCTCGCCGGCGAGCGTCTCGGGGGTGGCCGTTGTCGAGACTCGGGTGATCAGGCTGAGGTAGCGATCACGGCTCGTGCGATCGACCTGCATCGGCCGAAACATCCTCGTCGCTTCGTCCGGGAAGTAGAATTCCGGTGCGGTGATCCCGACGATCTCGACGCCCTGACCGTCTATCCGCAGCGTCGAGCCGACCATATCGGGTCTCTGACCCAGCTCGACCCACAGGCCATGGGTGATCACCGCGACCGGCGGGGCTCCCCGGACCTCGTCCGATACGTCGAAGTCGCGTCCCCTTTGAAGCTCCACACCGAACACGGAGAAGAAGGCGTGGGAGACAAGGAGGGCATCCTCGGCCGACGCGGGGCCGGACTCGTTCTGTACCACGACCTGGGTCTCGGTGTAGGCGGCCACCAGAGAGAGCGTCGGGCTGCCTTCCTCGAGGACCGCCAGATCACTTGGAGCCCATGAACCGGCATTCCAGAACATGTGGATTCGATCGGGCGCGTCGTACGGAAGCTCCCGCAACAGCGTCCCACGCAGCACCGATTGGATGGCCGTCACACCCCCGATTCCGAGGCCCAGGGTGAGGGTCAAAACCAAGGTAAGTGCAGGGCGTCTCACCAGTCCCCGCATTCCGTATCGAAGATCCTGCCATAGACTCTCGAGCATCATCCCCACCCTCCCTTTCCCCTCGTGCGCGGCGACGTCGAGCCACTCGCGCGGAACGTTTACGAAAGAATCCGCCAGGAGCCGGATCCAAAACACGAACGCCGCCGGGGTTCCCGCGATCCGAGCTCGCTTCCACTCTCGCTCGAAGACGACCTCCATCGATTGGCCAAAGCGTTGGCGGAACGCGGCTGGATAGACCCTGAGTAGAGCCCTGTAGATGCCCCTGGGTGATCGATCCATTCGTCTCCCCGATCGGTCCATTCCTCACTTCGCATTGCGATATCGAGGGGTTGGACACTTCGCAGTGCGATATGGTTGGAATACCGGTTGAACCCCGGATGTTGGACAGGCTGTTTACGCTGGAGCCCCGGCCCTCAACTAGACCCTGACCGACCCGAGGGGTCGGCTGAATCCACGGAGACAGGTGCCGTAAGACGTTCAGCCGTTGACATGTGCTACACATGCTAACATGCTTTTCACATGTCTATCATGATCCAAATCCGCAATGTGCCGGAGGACCTGCACCGCCGAGCCAAGGCCAAGGCGGCCATGGAAGGCTCCTACCCAAGGCCCTCTCTCCACCTGGCCAGTCCATCACTACACGCCATACCTTGGCTTTTGGCCCCAAGGGGACTTGGAACGCCTACCACGTCACCGGCGAGGCCCATTGCGAGTGCTTCGAATCGTCCGCTATCCGCCCGAGCCAGGGAGGTCGTCACCGATGGACCCGCTAGTGAAAATGACTTGTGAGGCCTGTCAGCGAGGGGCCCCCACCGTCACGGCTGAGGAAAGCCGTGAGCTGCATGCCCAGGTGCCGGAGTGGGCGCTCATCGAGCGGGATGGGATCCCGCGTCTGGAACGGGACTTCGAGTTCCGGAATTTCGCTGACGCGCTGCGGTTCACGAACGGCGTCGGTGCTCTGGCCGAAGAAGACGCTCATCATCCGGCCCTTGTGACCGAATGGGGCAACGTCAGGGTGACTTGGTGGACCCACAAGATCCGGGGCCTGCACCGGAACGACTTCATCATGGCCGCCAAGACAGACAAGCTCTTGGCCCGCGAAGGGACGGCTGACTAGAGCCAGACTGACCCTCTCGGCGGGAACCCCGGCCGGCCTCCGGAGGACTAGGAAAGGAGGGTGCGAATCGGGGAACCGAGGTCCGGCGGATCTCACCATCGACATTACGGAGGACGGCTCATGCGAGATCACCGACGACGCGTATATGACTCGGTACTCGGCCTCCTTTGCGACGCCGAGAATCCCACACCGCTCGTGCGGCTCAATCGAGTGGTTCCGTTCGAACACACACGGGTGTACGCAAAGCTCGAGTGGTACAACCCGTTCGGCGCGGTCAAGGATCGTATCGCCGCCAACATGATCGCCGATGCCGAAGAACGGGGAGTGCTGCGCCCGGAGCAGCAACTGGTCGAGCCCACGTCGGGGAACACCGGCATGGGCCTGGCCATGATGTCCAATGCGAGGGGGTATTCGCTCACGACCCCGTTGTCATCGGCGATCCCACTCGAGAAGCGTACGATGCTGCGGTTCTTCGGCGCAGACGTCATCGAGCTCGAGGATACCCTTTGCCCAGCTCCTGGCGCTCCTGAGGGAGCGATCGCCAGAGCCAACGACCTGGCCGAGGCCCCCGATTTCTACATGCTCAATCAATATCGAAACGAAGCCAATCCCGACGCGCACTACAAGACCACAGGCCCCGAGATCTGGCTCCAGACGGACGGCGGAGTAACGCACTTCGTGGCCGGCCTGGGCACCTGCGGGACGATTACGGGGACGGGACGGTTCCTGAAGGAGCAGAACCCGGCCATCATGGTTCATGGTGTGCACCCGGAAGAGGGACACGACATTCCGGGGGTGCGGAGTCTTCGGCAGCTCCAGCAGACCGAGCTCTTCCGGCCCGACGAGTATGACACGCTGGCCGAGGTGACCAACCAGGCGGCCTTCGACCTCTGCCTCCGACTCAACCGTGAGGAGAGCATCATAGCCGGCCCGAGCTCCGGCATGGCGCTCGCGGGCGCCTTCGACTTGGTGCCGGACGAGCCGGGGGGGCTCGCCGTGGTGTTGTTCCCGGACAGTGCCTTCAAGTACGCTTCGTCCGTGCCCAAGTACCTCCCAGAACTGGGCTCGACCGCGGCGCCCAGCCCACGTGAGCACATGATGGATCGGCTCGTTGAGAACGCGAAGAGCACACCAGGCCTCACTATCGAGGTCGGGCCCGCCCACGATCTCATCGAGGCCGCCAATGTTGTGGTGGTCGACGTGCGCGAGCCCGATGAATACGCGGCCATACGTATTCCCGGTGGGCTCCTCATGCCCCTGCAGGAGATGACTCGATACGTCGACTTCCTGCCCGAGGATCGCGAGGCCCCGATGCTCGTGGTCTGTGCCACGGGCGTACGATCTCTGTCCGGCGCCCTGTTCCTGGCTTCATTGGGCTACCGGAATGTCCGCAGCATCAATGGCGGAACCACCGCGTGGGCGGAGCAGGGGTTCGAGGTCGCGTGTGACTGATGAGGAGGTGTCAGCCATCGAGACGTTCGAGCGCTGGGTGGCACTCATGGCGACCCGGCACGGGAGGAGCTGGCTGAACTGAAAGGGGGGTGACCAAAGTCACCCCCCCAGGGTCCCGGCAAGTCAGCTCAGCGCGAAATCCGCGGATCCAGTCCGCGGTACGCAATCCTACGGCTTGACGTCGAAGCCGGATTCCTCGAGTTCATGCGCATGCTCCTCACGCTTGGCGTCCTCTTCGTCGACGACTTGGCCGTCGAAGAGATGCACGGAGCGTTCCGCAACCGCAGAGTAACGCGGGTCGTGCGTGACCATGCAGATTGTGGCTCCCTCATCATGGAGCTCGTGCATCAGGTCCATGACCGCGTTGCCGTTCTTCGAGTCCAGGTTACCCGTGGGCTCGTCTGCCAGCAGGATGAGGGGCTTGCCCACGATGGCACGGGCCACCGCCACCCGCTGCTGCTGACCACCGGAGAGCTGGCTGGGATAGTGGGTCATGCGGTGAGCCATGCCCACACGCTCCAGAGACGCGTGCACGCGCTCCTTGCGCTCGGCCCCACCCATTCCGCGATATGTGAGCGGGAGCTCGACGTTCTCGAATACCGTGAGGTCACCGATCAGGTTGAACGCCTGGAAGATGAACCCGATGGCCTGGTTGCGGATCTTGGCCCGCTGCGAAGCCGTGAGGTTCGCCGCCGGCTCGCCGTCGAGCAGGTAGTCACCGCTCGTGGGGGAATCGAGCAACCCCAGAATCGACAGCAGGGTGGTCTTGCCGCAGCCCGAAGGGCCCGCGATCGAAACAAACTCTCCTGCCTTGATGCTCAGATGGATCTCGGAGAGAGCATGAGTTTCGACCTCCTCCGTGTAGAACACCTTGCTCAGGCCGTTCAGTTTGATGAGGACCGTGTCCTGCGTCGAATCGCTGGTTTCCATCCCTGGTACTCCGTCTCTGTGAAGCGACTCGGGGGTGGTTCCCCTCGAGGTCTTACTGATAGGCGAGATTTCCCCGTCAGAAGTTGCATCCTGAAAATCAGCGCACGTCCTGCCGAGTTTCAGACCCTCCGCGGCGCAGGACAATCCGACCCCCGAACGTCTCCGCTTCGAGGACCGCGCCACCGCTTCCGATGGTGAACGTATTTCTCTGTCCCCGCGCGAGGTTACCCACGCCGGAGAAGTTGGTGGAGATGCTCCCGTGGATGGTCGCGAAACTGACGTCCGCATCCGTGCCCTCGGGAACCTCGATGGTGATTGAACCACCGTGCGATCCGAAGAAGTACTCGCCGTCGCGGTCGAGGCTACCGGAATAAGAGATCCTTCCACCTACCGTCCCCGCCTCCACCACGCTCGCCGAGACGTCGGCGAGCGTGATATTACCGCCTACCGACTCCACGAAAATTTCGCCCGACGAACCCGAGATGTGCATGCTCTCGGCGACCGAGCTGGCTTCGATGACCCCCTCGGCGTCTTCAATGCGGATCTTTCCGGTCGTGGTCTCCGCCGTAACCGAGCCTCGGCCACCCACGATGGTGATGTCACCCTCGAAGGTCTCCACCGTCACTTCGCCGTTCGCGCCCTCCACGGTCACGTCGGTCGACCAGCCTTCCAGGTCCAGATCGAGGGACGCCGGCATCGTGATGTCGTAGTCGACGATGCTGGCGAAGCTGTTGCCCCTGCGGGTCTCGGCTTCCAGCTCGATGACCCCGGACCGGCGTCGCTCCACGGCGATCACAATTCGGCTCGAGTGCTCAGCCCGGATCCGTATCTCGGGGCGGTCCCAGGTCGTCACCGTGATGCGCCCACCTGCGTTCTCGATCTCGAGGCCCGTGGCACCATTCAGCTCCACGATAGTGTCCGTCTGTTGTACCAGGCTGAGGGCCATGAGGGCCCCAATCAATACTCCACTCATGGTCGTTCGCTCTCGTCTATGGTCACATGCTTTCGCGTCATCATTCAGATCTCACCGATGCGTAGTGTTCTGTCCCAGAACACTAGATCTGCACCGCCGCCGAGGCTTGCCGAAGCACCCTCAGCTTCGACTGCTGGTTCTGGATGAGCAGTCGGTTGAGTAGGTCGTTGTTCGGATCCTCGGCCAGCGCCCGCCGCGCCTCATCGATGGCCCGATCCACAATGCTCAGGCTCTCTTCGATGGTGGCGAGCGTCTGGGGGTCGAGCAGGTTTCTGCCCCGCTCGAGTACGGACTCCAAGCTGGCGATGGCCTGCTCGTATTCGGTCGAGGCGGCATAAACGGCGGGAACGAGATTGGCCGGCCGAGCCACCTCGCTCGCCAAGGTTCCCGCGGCGTCTCGGTTGCCGCCTCCGTTGAGGACCAGCCACACCGTAGCACCGGAGATGAACGCCAACGTGATCGAAGCGGCCATCAGCTGTCCCATGGAGAAAGAGAACCGCCGCGCGCCGGAGGCACTGCCCGTCCGTAAGGGAACGACCCCATCGTCTTCCTCCTCGGCGGGCGAGTCGATCTGCGCCCGTACCTCCGGCCACAGATCTCGCGAGGGGGTCGCCTCGGTCGGCAACTCGGCCATCTCCGACAGTAGTCGTTCCAGCCCGGAGAGGCTCTCCTGGCATTGCTCGCACGTACTGAGATGCGCTTGGATCTCCCGGGCCGTCTCGTCGGTCACCTGCTCCTCGAGATAGTCGTTCAACCGTGTCTCTTCGATGTGTCCGTTCATCGTTCCAGTGCCTCTTGTACCAGGGCACGCGCCCTGTGAATCTGAGCCTTCACCGTGCCGAGCGTCACTCCGGTGAGCTCGGCGATCTCCTTGTACTTGAACCCCTGCACATCCCGGAGCACCAGCACTTTCTTCGCCCCGTCCGGAAGGCCCGCGATGGCCCGTTCCAGGTCGACCTTGGTCCCCGGCATGGCCTGCGTAGCCGCCACCGCGTAGCGCTCCAGATCATCCACCGTGTGCTCCCGGGCCTGTCTGCGTCCCCGCGAACGACGGTCCTGCAGAATCACGTTCACGGCCAGACGATGCAGCCAAGTCGAGAATTGGCTGTCTCCCCTGAAGCTCGAGAGCTTCTGCCACGCCCGGACAAAGACGTCCTGCGTCAGAGTCTCGGCGTGCTGTGCGTCACTACTCATACGAAGACAGAGTGCGTGAATACGACCGACGTTGGCCCGGTAAACGCCCTCGAAGGCATCGGGATCGCCCGACTGTGCCTTACGGATCATGCGATTCACCAGGTCGGTCTGGTCCACTTGGTCCGTTTGGGCTGCCTGGCCACCGAACTCGACGTCGATCTCCTTCAAAAGCGCTAATCCCATGGGTTCCCGGGAAACAGGGTTCTCTAACCTCTACCTGCTCAGATCCCGGAGAACGCTCAGATGTTGGAAGAGGGTAAGGCTACTGTGGATCAGCGATCCGAGAGCCGATACACGAAACGCAGACCGGACCAGTCATTGTCGATGGCGCACACCTTGTTATCGACGAGTCCAGCCTCCAATCCGATGCTCCGAACGTGGCTATCTCGCAGGTCGGTTGCCAAGGGCGAGCTCTTCTTGGGCCAGCTCACCCAGAGGCCACCGTTCGGCCGCAGGCGCCGAGAGATCCCGGGAAACCGGGCCCTGAGCTCACCTTCGTCGCTAACGAAGAAGACGGCCACGTCGAGCTCGATCTCGGGTGGTGGCTCCCTCTTCATGTCCACATCGTCGGGCAGTGGATCGAGGCGGGCGGGAAAGTGGGGCGGAGCGTCGAACGTACCCACGTGGTGCCCCGCCTTTATCCCGAGCTTCTTGGCCAGTGGGGTGCCGGAGTATCCGGCGCTCATGATCGCCACACGTGTGTAGTCACGAGTCCATGGTAGGCAAGGAGCCCCGGCGGGTCCACCGGTTCCCGGACTCACCTCTTTGTTGAGTCTCCGTTCGGCTCCACATTATCTGAATGGATTTACTGACCAGCCCCGAAGCGTGGGTCGCCCTGGCCACGCTCACGATTCTCGAGATTGTCCTCGGGATCGACAACATCGTCTTCATATCGGTCCTGGCCGACCGACTCCCCGCGGAGGAACGGCCCAAAGCCCGCCAGCTAGGCCTGGCGCTCGCGATGGGCACGCGCATCCTGCTGCTGTTCTCCATCACCTGGATCATGCGGCTCACGGCACCGCTGTTTACAGTGGTCCAGAACGAAGTGTCGGGCAGGGACATCATTCTCATCGTGGGGGGACTCTTCCTCCTGACCAAATCCACCCGTGAAATCCATCACAAGATGGAGGGGAACGGAGACGGGGTCGGGTCAGGCGGTAACGTGGTGACCTTTACGGGGGTGCTGATTCAGATCGCCCTGCTGGACATGATCTTCTCGCTGGACTCGGTGATCACGGCGGTCGGTATGGCGGACGACCTGGCCGTAATGGTGACAGCGGTCATCCTGGCCGTGGGGGTCATGATGATCTCGGCCGAACCTGTGGGAAACTTCGTCTCGGATCATCCCACCGTGAAGATGCTCGCCCTCAGCTTCCTTCTGCTGATCGGAATGAGTCTGGTGGCGGACGGAGTGGGCTTCCATATCCCGAAAGGCTACATCTACTTTGCCATGGGGTTCTCGGTCTTCGTGGAGTTCCTCAACCTGCGTGCACACCCGAAAGACAAGGCGGGGCCGCATGCGGCCCCCCTGCACCCCTCGGAAACGCAGGAGGCGGCGGCAGATAGCGGCGGGGACGTCTAACTCTGGGCTACCCGATGGGCTCCCCGACGGGTGTTACATGCTCACGCCCGGCTCACCCTCCGACACGTTGAATCGGACCCACATGCCGGTGACGGCGTGCGCGGGGATGTAGCACACCAGCGCGTACTCCCCGGCCACATCGGCAGTGAACCTGAAGGACTCCGTTTCGCCCGGCAGGGTGGCCTCCGTCATGGACGTGGGATCGGCGGTGATCGCTCCGCTGAAGGCCGGCTGAGGATCCTCGAACATGGCGCCGTAGCCCCCCACCTGCGCGTCGATTCCGAGGCTGTGCGCCATGGCCGAGTCGTCGTTGGTGAACTCTACCGTGATCTCGTAGCCCAGCGGCACGGTGATCGTACCCTCGCCGTTCGCCATGCCGTTGAACTTCCACCCGCCGTCCATCTGTGCGGTCACGTGGAGTTCGACCGTCTTGGCGTCCGTGTCGATATGGTACCAGTCCGGTATCCCACCCTCGACGGCGCCTTCGGCCGCCGGTGCCGCTGCCGGCTCCGAAGCGGCGGGAGCGGCGTCCGGGGAATCGGCACCGCCACAGGCTACGAGCCCTGCGGTGATAACGGCGGTCAGACCCAGCTTGGAGGAGCGCTTCATTTTGATCCGTACTCCTGGTTCGGCTCGTAGCCGAGTAGCCGAAAGGCCACCGGCCGTGAACACGGGGACCCTGAAAAATACGCAAGCCTCTGTACGGAGGTAAGGCGCGGTAGGCCGGATCAACGAGGCCTCCAAGGCGCCACTGGCAAGAAAAAAAGGGCGCTGCCTCGAAAGGCAGCGCCCTGGAAAGGCCGGAGAACTCGGCTCTCTCAGTCGCTGTGGCAACCCACGGCCATCACGACTCTCTGACGCTCCACCGGGAGTGCCTCTTCGGCCATCTGCCGAAGTAGCTCAGCCCCACGACTATCCCCCTCACCCTCCACCCGACTCGCTGCTCTGAGTCAGTGCCCAATTCTCTCTTCCACACTCATCTTCCTCTTCCTTCCTCACGGGGCCGATCTGAACGCGGCCCTCAGCCCTTCTCCCACACTCTCTCCAATACGAGACAGCACTGTTTCGGTTTCAGGCTCATCGCAAGAACCATCCCCCTCACTTGCTCTGACGACTCTTAGACGAGGAAGGTTGCGTCGGGGTCACATCGCTTGACAGCCATGGGGTGCGGTGACACGCTGCGAGATGACCGACTCAGCCACCGACGCCACGGGCAGCGGGACTCGCGCCCCGGGCCTTCTGAAGCGCTACCTCCTTCCCGGGTTCATCTTCCAGTCGGTGGTCATCGCCGGTGGATACGGCACGGGCAGGGAGTTGGCGGAGTTCTTTCTGCCCTACGGCCCCAAGGGCGGACTCCTGGCCATGATGCTGGTGTCCATGACGTTCTGGTCGCTGGTGTGTGCCGTAGCCTTCGAGTACGCACGCGTTTTCCAGGCCTATGACTACCGGACGTTCTGCAGGCACTTGCTGGGGCCTGGTTGGATCGTCTTCGAGTTGACGTATTCGGCCATGCTCATGGTCGTTCTGGCCGTGATCGCGTCGGCAGCGGGCTCGATTCTACAGGAGACGTTCGGTCTCCCGTACCTGGTGGGGGTCGTCGGGATCATGGTCGCGATCGGATTCCTGGTCTTCGAGGGTACCGGACTCATCGAGAAGGTGCTGGCCAGTTGGTCATTCGTGCTCTACGGCACGTTCACTGTCCTGTTCGCCTGGTCGTTGTCCGCCTTCAGCACGGAGATCGGAACGGCCTTGAGCACAGTGCCGGTCGGCGACGGATGGTTCGTGGGCGGCATCGCCTACGCGGCGTACAACGTGGCCATCATCCCGGCGCTGCTCTTCAGTGTGCGACACGTGAGCACCAGAAAAGAAGCGTTGATCTCGGGTGGTCTCGCCGGCCCGATCGCCATCATCCCGGGCTTCTTCCTGCTCCTCGCGATGGCCGGCCACTACCCGGGAATCGCCGACGAGACGGTGCCCGTGAACCTCATACTCGAGGGCCTCGGATCCCGCACGTTCCAGATCGTCTTTCAGATTTGCCTGTTCGGAACGCTCATCGAGACCGGCACCGGCATGATCCACGGTGTGAACGAGCGTCTGGCCATGACTTTCAAAGAGGCTGGCAAGGAGCTTCCCCCGATGGTGCGCCCGGCAATCGCCGTGACGCTGTTGGTTATCGGCGCCCTTCTGGCTCAGTTCGGGCTCATCGGCCTGATCGCGAGGGGGTACGGCACACTCACGTGGATTTTCCTGGTGGTGGTCCTGTTGCCGCTGCTGACCTGGGGCGTGTGGCAGCTGGCCACAGCGGACGGAAACAGCGGTGACGACGCGGCGACAGACTCCGCCTAGGCGGCTCGAGACAGCCCCCTAGGAGATCGGCCTCCGGTCCGGCGCCTGGTAGCCAGGGCCACGCACGATCATGCCCGGCTTCGCATCGGTGTGCTCTCCGTCCCTGACCACCGCCACCCCGTTCACGAACACGTCGCGCACGCCCTCTGACACCTGATGAGGCTCCTCGAAGGTGGCCCGGTCAATAATCGTTTCGGGATCGAAGATCACGATGTCCGCATAAAAGCCCTCTTTGAGTAGGCCGCGATCATGAATCGAAAGACGGGTGGCCACCGCCGAGCTCATCTTCCGGATGGCGTCCTCCAATGGGAGCACTCCCTTCTCTCGCACATAACGGCCGAGGATACGCGGATACGTCCCGTAGCTTCTCGGATGCACGAGAACGCGCGTGGTTTCGGGATTCACGCCTCCGGCGTCGGTCCCGAACTTCATCCAGGGCTGCTGCATCTGTAGAGCGACGTTGTCCTCGCTCATCAGGAAGTAGATCGTTCCCACGCGCTGGCGCTCGTCCAGAACCAGGTCCATGGCGGTGTCGATCCAGTCCTTGCCCATCTCCGCCGCGATATCGTCCAGGTAGCGGCCCGTGTACTTCTGATTCTCGGGCTTGTCCAGACCGAGAACCAAGACACCGGCAGGCGTAGCGAGCGTGCAGAAGCTCTCCCATACCTCCTGCTGGTTCTCGATCTCCCCTCGAATCCGTTGCCGAGCCTCGCGATCGGCCAGATTGTCGTAGAGCTTGCCATCCGCGGAAGCCGACGGTGGGAAGCACGCCGTCAGACCCGTGCTCCCCGCAACGTACGGATACATGTTCGCCTGTACGTCGACCCCTGCAGCCCGGGCCGAGTCGATCTTGGTGATGGCCATTGCAGCCTTGTGCCAGTTCCGCTGGCCTCCGGCCTTGAGGTGGTAGATCTCCACCGGTACGCCGCCACGTTCTCCGATTTCGATGGCCTCGTCGATGGCCTCCAGATAGTCGTCCGCTTCGGATCGCATGTGCGTGATGTAGACGCCCCCATAGCCAGCCATCGCCCCGGCGATCTCACCCAGCTCAGCCGTGGACACAAAGTTTCCCGGAGGATAGACCAGAGCGGAGGCGACACCGAAGGCGCCGTCCTCCATGGCCCGCCTCACGACGGCTTTCATCGTGTCCAGCTCTGCGGGTGCGGCGGGTCCCATACGCATCCCGACCGCATAGGTGCGCACCGTGCCCGCCCCCAGAAAAGAACCCTGGTTGGCTGACGTGCCGTGAGCCTCCATGGCCTTCAGCCACGCGTCGAAGCCGTGATTTCCGGCGAAGCTACGAGCCAGACGGTCGGCCTGAGACTCTTCGTCGTTTGCCCGCCCCAGGCCCGTCGGATTCACCGGGGCATCGGTAGTGCCCTCCCCCATGATCTCCGTCGTAATACCCTGCGTGACCTTGCTGACGACCCTCCCGTCGCCCTGGAGGAACGCGTAGCGGGAGTGGCTTTGTATATCGATGAAGCCGGGAGCGACCACGTGCCCGAACGCGTCGACGCGCTCGCTGGTCGACGCACGACGTAACATCCCGCGAGGCGCGATGCGGGCGATGCGGCCGTCCTTGACCGCCAGGTCGCCATAGAACCATGCGTTTCCGGTGCCGTCTACGATCCTTCCGTTCTCGATGACCAGGTCGTACTCGACCTCCGGTTCGGCCACCGGCTCGACGGCCGGCTCCGGAGCCGGAAGGGGCACGGCTACGGCGGGGGGAGGTGCACTCCCTCCGCACGAAGAGAGGACGAGGACCGTGAGGAGCAGGACGATGGATCGGGAACGAAGCATATTTATCATGGCCTCACCGGTATCCGTAATATGTGCGGCCCTGCGGGGGAGCAGGCAGCGTCGGGGCCGTCCAGCGCCCTGACTCGAAGTCCATCCAGCGCTCGAAGAGCCTGGCGGAGTACTCGGCCCCCGCATTGGCGTCCAGTCCCCTGAGAACCTCACCCATGACGCCGGAGTAGCCTGCCCTGGCCACCCTGATCAGGGCGGTCAATCCATCGTATGCGTCCGCGAAACCCTGGGCCGTGAACGTCACGGAGCCGTCGTCATATCGAACACCTGGCACCCCTTCCAGGGCCGCCAGTGAGGCGGGCGGCACGGCATCGAGCGTCGCTTCGACCGGCGACGCGGTCTTCATCACGCGGGCATCGGACAGTGCCTCGACGGCGGCCTGGGCCTCAGCACGGAGCTGTGCCCGGACTTCTTCCACGGGATAGGGATCCGCCGTTGACGCGCTGGTGGCATCCTTCACCGTCACGTACCGGATCCACGGCATGGTGGCCAGATCAGCGGCGAGTTTGTCATCACCGGACGCGAAGATGACAGGCACGCCCACACGACCCCAGGAAAGAGCCACGATCTCGGTCTCCGTGATACTCTGCCCGTTGAGGCGCCATCCGATTCCGGGATTGTAGGTATGAGATGCGAAGCCCCCGCTTCCGGTCTTGGCATGCATGCCGACCACGGCGATCGCGTCGAAAGCGCCCGCCTCGACGATGTCGACATAGGCCTCGAAGGGTTCTGACCGGCTGTACATCTCGGCCCGTGGGTCCAGACGGTCGAGGATGATATCGGGTTCCGGGTTGCCACTTCCGTGGCCGTCTACCACCCGAACCACATCGGCCCCTCCATCGAACAGACCCGCGATGACGGCGTTCACGTCACCGATCAGATACTCCGCACCCTGCGGATAGAACTCGGCATTGCGGTACGAAAAGGTCCGGGGGTCGGACTGACCGGAGAGCCCCTCCATGTCGTGCATGACCAGGACTCGAAGCTCACCGTCGTCGTCGGGTGCCGGGTCCGCGAGGGTCCAGGGAGCACCCTGTAAGGCGTCGCCAGACGTGTCCTGCTCGGACTCGATCGTGCATCCGCCCGCGGCGACGCCGGCAAGAAGTGTCAGGGCCCAGTGTGCTCGAAACGTCATGCTTCGGTCCCTCTCGGTGTGGGAGATTATACGGACGAACGACCCCCGGAGCCACGCTCCGAGGGTCGCACGTGCGCCGTTCATCTATCTCGCGGTGGCCTCGGCCCTGTTGGTGGTGGGGTTGGTGGCCAGTTATGTGCCCGCGTGGAAGGCGACGAGGGTGTCGCCGGTGGTGGCGATGAGGTGTGAGTAGGGGGGGCGCCCCGCGGCTGCACCGAGGCTCTGTCCCAGCGCTCTCTACGAAGCGGGCTCTCGGGACTGTCGAGCCGTGCTGATCACCCTCTCGACCTGAGCCGGAACATCGGTCTTGATCTGCTCGAACGCGGCTTCGTCTCCCCGGATAGCCGCGTAGTGTAGTTCCCTCACCTGATCGACGAAGTTATCCAGCTCCCGCCTGAGCTCCGGATAGTTGCGTTCGTTCTTGATGAACGGATGGGCGGCATACCAGATCGCAAGAAGAAGGCAGAAGAGCCCCGCAGTGACGCCTAGGATACGGCGAAAGTCGTCTTCGACGAAGAAGAAGATGACACTACCGCCCGACCGGACAAGAGAAAGGCGGCCTTTCCGAAGCCGCCCAGCCAGAACCTCCCAGTCGCCTGTCGTGGGTGACAAAAGGTGACTTTTCCGGCCGAGTAGATGACCACGCCCCTGCATCCCGTTTGCATCCCGCAGACCGGCTAAGAACGGTTTTACAGGACGCCTCCTGACCGGCTTAGAACGGTCGAAACGTCCAGCTTCTAAGCGAGCGAGGAGGCCCGAAGGGCCCCCGCAGCTCAATCCTGTCGTTTACGCACCTGTTGACCCGAGCTCCGCACTTATCCGAGCGATGATCTCGGTCGTGGAAATCCCGGGCGTGTAGCCCACCGTGCGGTAAATGCCCATCTCGATCGGAATCTTGTAACAGAGCTCTTCCATCTCACTGGGAAAGTCATCTCCGTGCACGATCAGGTCGATTTCGTACTGTTCGATCCAGGCACGGTCGATCGTGAGTGGTGCGTTCGATGCTACTTCGTCGACGTAGCGACAGCCCTCGACCGAAGCCACGCGCTCCTCCATGGTGAGTATCGGGCGGCTCCTCTTGTAACTCATCACCGTTTCATCGGCGTGAACGCCCACCAAAAGGTAGTCACCGTGTCTTCTGGCCTGTCTGAGGAAATTCACGTGACCGTAATGGAACAGATCGGCCACCATATCGACGTAAACGCGTGTGATGTCAGGTTCTCCTGGGCTAGGTCTATGGATTACTGATCTAAGGCCTGGTCAGACCTGTTCGGCAATGAGGGCGTGTGCTCTCCCCGAGAGACTCTGAGGGTCCGGTTTGTAGACGTAGTTCACACCAGGCGCGAGGTACTCAACATAGAGGATCTCCTTGTGATCTCCATGTTGGACAGAGACCACGTATCCGGCCTCGCCCGGGAGGCTGAAGTAGACATAGCCATCTGCATTGGTGCTTGACCTATCCAGCCCTGTCAGGACAGTCGTGGCGGCCAACGCAACCTGGGCCCCCTCGACCGGACGACCCTCGAGATCGAGGACCTTCAGACTGCCGGTGTGCCGTTGAGGTTCGAGTTTGCTAGCCAGGCCCATGATCCCATCGGAGGTGGTGGGAAGAGTGGCTTCGGCCATCAGGACTTCCTGTTCGAACCCGCCCGCTCTTTTTGGAATCATCCATTCCGGACCGTACTTGAGCCTGAGGTATTCCTCGGGCGGATTCGGCACCAAGAATTTCTCGCCGAGGAAATCGATCTCTTTCAGGTCCGTGTGCAGACTTGCTGGGATTCGAACGACCGGCCACTGGTAAATGCTGTCGTCTATGATTCGATAGCAGCTCCAGTCCATCGGCGTGCCAAACTTCTTGAGATCAACGCTCAGATGAAGTTCGGTATCTGTGATTCGTGCGTCGAACCCGTGCTCCTTGAACACGTCCGCTGCACTACGTACCAGTTCCTCGGTAAGACCGTGCAGGCCGATCACCGAACCGATGTCCAGGTCATCGTCCCATTCGATGAAGGCGCTATCCCTCACAGCGCCCAAACATGTACCATGGCGCAAAAAGAAGACCAGTCCGAGTCGATCCAGGATCTGTTTCGCTTCTTTCAGCAGCGCTTCGGCGGTGCTCATGTCCATCGGTTTGAGAACTGAGGGTTGCATGGTTGTGGATAAGCTCGTGTGTGGGGCCGATAAGGGTGGCCTCGCGCGACACAGACGAAGACTACGATAGGTCGCCGTCCGGATGCCGGCACACCTACGTTACAGCAATAGGCATACAGCACAAAGCCGGGGAGTCCATTCCCAGGACTCACCGAGGGAGAGACGCTGAGGGAGCGGATCGACCGCGAGAGACAACTACCCGCCGATTCGGGCGTACTTGATCTTGCCCCGAGTTGGTGGACACTTCCAGACTGAGGTAAAGGAGGTGTCACGGTGGGAGGAACGAGGAAGCCGTATCCGGTGGAGTTTCGGAACCAGATGGTGGAGTTGGTCCGGGCAGGTCGGAGTCCAGAGCAGTTGGCGAAAGAGTTTGAGCCCACGGCGACCACGATCCGGAAATGGGCGGATCGGGCGGACCGTGACGAGGGCCGTCGAAGTGACGGTCTGACGACACCGGAGCGTGAGGAACTGAGTCGGCTGAAGCGTGAACTCCGGCAGGTGAAGCTGGAGCGGGAGATCTTAGCAAAAGCCACGGCCTGGTTCGCACGGGAGACCGGCTCGATGCCGTCCGGAGGTTCGAGTTCGTGAAGGCTCATCAGGCCGAATATCCGATTGCCACGCAGTGTCGAGTGCTGGGAGTCTCTACCAGCGGATACTATGCGTGGCTCAAGCGAGCCCCTGCGGCCCGATCGAAGGCGAACGCAGAGCTGTTGGAGGAAATCAAGAGGAGCCACAAGAAAAGCGACGGGACGTACGGTGCACCGAGGATCCACGCCGATCTTCCGAAGGAGATGGGTGCGAGCCTGAACCGGGTGGCTCGTGTGATGTGCGACGTGGGGATCCAAGGCGTGACACGGCGGAAATGGACGAAGACGACGGTGCGCGATGAGGACGAACGAGCGGCGCCGGACCTGGTGGATCGGGCCTTCACGGCGACGGGCCCAGACCAGCTCTGGGTGGCTGACATCACGTACATCCCGACGTGGGCGGGCTTCCTGTATCTGGCGGTGGTGATGGATGTGTGGAGCCGTCGGATCGTGGGCTGGGCGATGGCGACACACCTCAGGACGGAGCTGGTGCTGGACGCGTTGAACATGGCGCTCCGGCAACGACGGCCCGAGGCTGTGGTCCATCACTCGGACCAGGGAAGCCAGTACACGTCTGTCGCGTTCGGGGGGCGCTGCAAACAGGCGGGCGTACGGCCGTCGATGGGCTCGGTGGGCGACTGCTACGACAATGCCATGTCCGAGTCATTTTTCGCGACGCTCGAGTGTGAGCTCATCGACCGCTATCGGTTCAAGACCCAGGCCGAGGCGAGGATGGCGGTTTTCGGGTTCATCGAGGGCTGGTACAACCCGCGGCGGCGGCACTCCTCCCTGGGCTACGAGTCACCGATAAGCTTCGAGGAGAACCATGCAAACAGGAGCGCCGCTTGTCCGGCTGCCGCGGGCACGGCAACCTTCAACGAGCCGGGCATGCTGCTACTCCCCTGCGCCTCCGGCGCAGCGGAAGCTTCTGACTCCAAAGGCTCTTGGGAGAAGAGAGAAAACACAAGCACTTAACCGTCCACCGATTCGGGGTAGGTCCAGTCATCGGTTGCCTCGTTCGTTTTGGATGTCCATAGTGCAGGTCGTGGTCACACCCGGTTGGGCCAATCTCGGAGGGCCATTCGCATGGCAAGCCCGGAAGACCAGGTTTGGATCAACCAATTCGAGCACGAAGGAGAGGAACTGGTCCAGCGTAATTTTGACCGCGGCCATTACGGCCATCGCACGAGGCATGAAAATGCTGCGCGCCGGTGGCTTCGAGGCAAGAAGGCCGCACGGCTCAACCCCAAAGTCCCGGTGAGTGCACCTGTCTTGCTCGGTCTCCCTACAGCGGAGTCCAGCCCTTCCCGCAAGGAGCGCTTGAAGGTGTGGCTTGCAATTATCCGTGGGTCGTTCTGATGGGAACCTCACGCCCGCCTTTCCAGCCGGGCCTCCGGTTCGGTAACCTGCGAGTGCACTCCACCTCCTATGGGGGGAAGTCGTGAACGTGAATGGCAAGAAGCTCGAAGGCCTCATCGTGCTCATCACCGGGATCGGGGTCTTGGTCGTTTCCCTCTTGGCCGATGTCATCGGGATCGCGAACGCCCCCGGTTTCGGAAGCGAGCAGACGATGGGGACGATGCTTGGCGTGGTGATAATCGGCGGCGGCCTTATCCTGGCGCGTCGAGCGTCATAGCCGCCGCTTCTGTAGCCGTGGCAACCGCCGTACCACCATCAGACCATGAGCCTGTCTGCCATGCGCCATCAGGCCATGACCCCGCCTTCCACGAGGCGCCTATAGCGGACATCAGGCGTCACCCTCTGTTGCTGTGGCCGTCGTCGCCATCACCTCGGACACGGTAGCCCTCCTCGCGGTGATAGGCTGTGGGTGGGCGGTCGCGTCGCCCTGAGCTTCGGCTGGCGCCATGGACGCTGAGCCCGTGATGGGTTGGGCGTTGGCTTCCTACTCCGCGTTACCGACGTTGAGCGTCAGCCTTTTCGCAGCATGGGATTTGTGAGTGTGATCATCGCGTCGGCGATATTTGCGCTGGGGCTGCCGTTTGTCCTGTTGTAGGCCCTAGTCCGCTACGACCCTGGTCACCGTCTCACTACAAAACGGCATCGGCCACTGCCCAGGCCGATCCGTCTTCACCTCGAACTCCTCATGCTCCTGCATCAAGTGCAAGAACAAATCGTGGGCTTCACGAGCAGAGTGGCATGCGGTAGTGACGTGAGAGGCTGAACGTCACCTCAGTCGGCGTCATTAGGGTGTCGGCCGGCACAGCATGTCGGACCGTCCTGATGCTAGGGACGCCCTCCATTGTTTACGTGCAAGGACAATCTGAGCATTGCGTCCGGTGAACGGTGGTTCCCCCACCAGCATCTCGTAGACGATGCAGGCCGGGCTGTAGATGTCGGAGCGCCCGTCGAGATCCGCGCTTCCCGTCGCTTGCTCCGGGCTCATGTAGTAGGGCGTCCCCACGCTGAGGCCGGTCTGAGTGAGGCGGTCGCCGCCTGCCGCTCCCACCGCGAGCGCGATCCCGAAGCCGGCCGTACGAAGAAAAGGAACAGGGTCGGATAGAAGACGTATAGCGACGGACGCCTGGTCTCATAGATCTCGTAGAGGCGGCGTAGCGAGAATCGCCACTCCTCGATTACGGGATTCGTGGCGTTCAAGTGACCTCCTGGCACAGCCTGACGTTCCGGGACGAGCGGGAAAGCAAGATCATCCAACCAATATGGCGACGTCCCTGGCCTCGCATCAGTCCCATCCAGCCATCGCCCAACCTCAGCATCACCACCATGGGTATAGCTTCCTTCGGATTCGACTCAGTGCAGTCGCAGACTCGCACGCCTCGGCTGACCATCCGCTGCGAGTATCCTGACACGCTCATGGCACCTACGGAGGTCACGTTTAGGCTCTCACCTCACTACGGCATCTACTCTGCTCGAGAGGCCCACGATTGGTTCCTACGCATGATGCAGGAGCATGAGGAGTTCGAGGTGGAGACGGATCGTAGAGGACTGCCGTCGAAGGATGTCGCCCACGCCGGCGGTTGGAAGGACATCGAGACAACGGGCTAGTCAGCTACGTCCGATCCGACGCCGCCACTGTGCTTCGGGTGGTCGAGAACAGCGCTTGACGAGACACGTTTGGGACACGGTAGCGGAAACAAGAAAGCGCCGCAGGGCCGGAAAGCCTTGCGGCGCTTTGCTTTTCTCAGTACGCCCGACAGGATTCGAACCTGTGACCTCTGCCTCCGGAGGGCAGCGCTCTATCCAGCTGAGCTACGGGCGCTTTTTGCGGAACCGAATCGGCCACCGCGATGCTAATGATCGCCACTTCATGGCGCGGGTCAAGGTGGGGTGTGGGAGCTTCGAACGTGCCTCTCCCTCCCACAGGTCGTGGTTGCCCCATGCTGTGGAAACGATCCATACTCCTTCGTTGCTAAAGTGTTGAAGGACCTGGTGGGATGGCCATGAGAAGGCCCGAAGTCCTTCTTCCCATGCTGCCGCGGGTCACCGTCCGCGCAGCGCCTGATGAGCGAACGCTCTCGATATGACAGACCAGAAGCGCAGACTAACGGCCATCCTGAGCGCCGATGTGGTCGGTTATTCCCGGTTGATGGGCGATGACGAGGAAGCGACGATCGAAGTCCTCGTGGATTGTCGGGATGTGTTCAGCAAGCGTGTGGAGAACCACGACGGCCGGGTGGTCGACACGGCCGGTGACAGCGTTCTCAGCGTCTTCGATAGCGTGGTCGAAGCGGTGCGCTGTGCGATGGAGATTCAGGTCGCGCTGTCCGAGCGAAACGCGGATCTCAAAGAAGATCGCAAGATGCGATTCCGTATCGGCATCAACCTGGGCGACATCATCGAGAAAGAAGACGGGACCGTCTATGGCGACGGCGTGAACATCGCGGCTCGCATGGAGGCGTTGGCTGAACCTGGCGGTGTGACGCTATCGGACGACGCATACCGCCAAGTTCGCACCAAGCTCGAGGTGACGTTCGAGGACATGGGTGACCAAGAGGTCAAGAACATTGCGGAGCGGATCCGTGCCTTCCGCCTAGTGGACTCCGACAGCACGCGACCTGGACCGGTCTCTCAGGCTCCGTTGGAGTTGCCGGACAAGCCGTCGATCGCGGTGCTGCCGTTTCACAATCTGAGTGGCGACCCCGAGCAGGAGTACTTCTCGGACGGACTCACCGAGGACGTTATCACGGACCTCTCGAAGCTATCCGGCCTGTTCGTGATCGGTCGCAACTCGTCCTTCACGTACAAAGGAAAGACGGTGGACCTGACGAGGGTCGGAAGGGATCTCGGCGTTCATTACGCGCTGGAGGGAAGTGTGCAGAAGTCCGGCAACCGCGTGCGCATCAACGCCAAGCTCGCCCATACGACTACCTCCCAATACGTCTGGACCGAACGGTACGAGGGGACCTCCGACGACATCTTCGCCCTGCAGGATGACATCACCGGAAAGATCGTGGCGGCCCTCTCCGTCCAGCTGACCGCAGCAGAGGAGAAACAGCGGGGAAGCGAGTACACAACCAGCGCCGAAGCTCATGATCTCTTCCTCAGAGCTCGGGTTCTGTACCGTCAACCCAGTCCAGTGACGAACGCCGAGGCCCTCGTGATGTTCGATGCGGCCCTAGACCTGGATCCAGGATTCGCGCTGGCCCTGGCGTATCGCAGCTACGTGAAGTTCCATGCGTGGTTTTTCGGCTGGAATACCGATCCTGACGCCATGGACTTGGCGATTCGGGACGCCGAGAATTCCGTCGCCCAGGATCCGAACCTGGCCCTCGGGCACTCGTTCCTGGGCTGGATGCACATGTGGAAGGACGGGCATCAGCGCAGCCTCTCCGAACATGAACAGGCGCTAGCTCTCGACCCGAATTCTTCGGAGGCCCAACTCTTCTATTCCTCGAGCCTCATCTTCAGCGGGCACCCGGAGCTGGCGGAAGCGCCTATGCTACTTGCGAGCCGCCTGGATCCGCACCTCTCGGCTCCGGCCCTGCTCAACTTCGTCCACCTTTACCTCCAGACGGGGCGGTACGCGGAGGCCGAACGATATAGGGATGAGCTACTGGAAAAGGCGCCCGACTATCCCGTCGCTTACGTGTACGACACAATGCTCCGAAACGCTTGTGGTGACGCGGAGGGCGTGCGGAGGTCTGGTGAAGAGATTCTCAGGTTGATGCCCAACGCCACCGTAACCGCTCTCAGCCGGCAGTACCCTTACAGGAAGCCCGAGCATCAGGCCCGATTGCTCGAAGGCTTGAGGGCGGCCGGGCTACCCGAGTCCTAGCAGGGAACGCGCCCGCCGCCGAGGCGACGGGCGCGGTACGGACGCACGGAATAAGCCGAGTTCTGTCCGCCGCCGAGGCGACGGGAGGGTCATTTCTCTAGGACCGTCATTGCTGACGGCCTCGAGCAGCCTACCCGGGATTCAAATGGAGCGGGCAACTCCTCATCCCCTATTTGGCCTTGCTCCGGGTGGGGTTTACCATGCGACCTCCGTCTCCGGCGGCCCGGTGCGCTCTTACCGCACCCTTTCACCCTTGCCTGTGCCCCCGAGGGGGCCATCGGCGGTCTACTCTCTGCGGCACTTTCCGTCGTCGACCGAAGCCGACGCCCGGGCGTTACCCGGCACCCTTGCCCTGTGGAGCTCGGACTTTCCTCCACCGGCATCCCGAGGGACCCGATGGCGACCCACACTTCGCGCGCCCTATCAAACCCGCTGGGACGAAAAAGGCGCCGAGGCGCCGGATCTCGCACCGTTCAGATAGGTCTAACTCTAAACCCAACCGTGATTTAGAACAACGACCGAGCGCGATCAGAAGGTGTAGAACACACCCGCACTCAACTCGGTGCTGGACTGGGTGATCAGTTCGTGATTGTCCTCGCGGAAACGGTACTCCGCTCGGACCCCCAGGTGGTCGGAAACCCAAAGGCGGAAGCCGGCCGGAAAATAGAACGTATTGCGCGAGAATCGCAGACCTTCGGAATCGTCGTCATACCTCGCGAACAACCCCGCGGACAGACCGGCGTACGGCTCGAAGGGCCCCATGGCGTGACGAAACTGAATGCCGACCGTGAGTGCGAAGAGATCCGCGGCCTTGGCCGGCAGTGAGGGGTCGTACTCGAAGTCCGCGTCTTGCTGCACGTCCGGACGGCTGTACCACACCTCGACTTCTACCCGGGCGTAGTCGGCCATCCGGGTATCGGCCCTCAAAGAGAACGCGGGAAAGCTCGCGTCGTTTGATGGCTCGTAGCTCAGTGCTCCCCCCATCAGAGCCACGGACCAGTTATCCCTGGCGGCGGCCTCTTCCGACGTCTGGGCCGAGAGTGGTGATCCAAGAAGCAAGACAGCCAGGACCGATCCGACCAGGGGCACACGGGGGACCTGACACAGTGGTCTGAGGGAGGGGCTGGGAGCCTTCACTTTGTACTTCCTGCTGAGGGATCGTTTCGTTCGCGGGGCTAAGACTAGTCGTCGGGTTGGGCAGGGGCCAGCGGGAGCGAGCCCTGGCCTCATCACCGTCCGCCGTGAATGTTTGGCCCTTCGCCACCGCGGCCCCAGGCGGCTCACCCGACGGCGCAGGCAGAACGCCAAGGGTAGCCACACGGGCAAGGAGAGTTCCAAGCAGTGCAGCCGAGACCCTCTTACGACATCGAAGCCTGGAGGAGTCAGATCCCCATCCTCCAGACCACCATCCCCATGAACAATTGCGCGCAGGCGCCCCAGGCGATCTCTGTTCGTGAGGCGGCCGAACGATACCTCGACTCCTGGCGCGACGACGTAATGGACTGGGAAACCTGGATCGAAGAGGTGGAGCTGGCACGAACAGAATTCGCTCGACTGATCAACGCCGATCCGGGAGACATAGCGGTCTGTAGCTCGGTTTCCCAGGCCACGGCGGCGGTGGCCGGTGCCCTCGTGTACGACGGTCCACGCGACACGGTCGTAGTCTCCCAGGCGGAGTTCCCCACGGTAGGTCACGTCTGGCAGGCGCATGAACGTCTTGGCGCCAAGCTCCGCTGGGTTCCGGTGGAGAGGGGCGAGATCTCTGTGGACCGCTACTCGGAGACCCTCGACGACAGTGTCGCTCTGGTGTCGGCGTGCCACGGGTACTACCAGACGGGGTTCAAGCAGGATCTCGAGGCTCTGGTGGACCTCGCCCACGGGGCCGGCGCACTGCTGTATGTGGACGCGTACCAGACCCTTGGCACTCACCCGATCGACGTGCGGTCGCTAGACGTCGACTTTCTCGCCTCGGGCAACCTGAAGTACCTCATGGGTACGCCGGGCATCGCCTTCCTCTACGTGAAGCGAGAGATCGCAGACCGGCTTGAGCCGAACGTGACCGGTTGGTTCGGTCAGGCCGATCCGTACTCGTTCGAGGTGGACGTGCTGGACTTTGCCGCGGGCGCTCGCCGCTTCGACACGGGCACTCCCCCGATTCCCAATGCCTATGTCGCCCGCGCCGGAATGGAGATCATCAACAAGGTCGGTCCGGCGGCGATCCGGGACTGGACAGAAGAGCTGTCACGGCAACTCATCGAGGGTGGTCGGGAGCGCGGACTACCCCGGATCGGTCCGGACGACCCCGCACGTAAGACGCCGAGCACGGCCTTCGTGTGCCCCGGAGATTCCCACGTGGCCGAGGTGATGTTGCGCGAGCGAGGCGTGATCGGCTCCGCTCGGGGCCAGGTGGTGCGGATGGCACCGCACTTCTATTCCACATACGACGATGTCGACCGCGCGCTCGACGCGTTGACCGAGGTCTTCGGCGGAATGGCTTAGGGTGGCCCGCGAGACGTTCACGTCCAGGCTGGGTCTCGTGGCCACGATGATCGGTGTGGCCGTGGGCCTCGGGAACGTGTGGCGCTTCCCTTACATGGTGGGACGCTTCGGTGGAGCGGCGTTCGTCTTGGTCTACTTGCTCCTGGCACTCTTCATCGGCATCCCGGCCCTCATGGCCGAGTGGTCCCTGGGGCGTCACACCCGACGCGGAAGCGTCGGTGCGTTCGACCAGGCGGGCCTGCCGGCCGGCAGAGCCCTGGGCTGGATCTTCTTTTTCGCGGTTACGGCCGCGAACGGCTACTACAGCACGGCCATCGGTTGGGTCTTGTACCACGGCGTGGCAGAAGCTGCGGCACTTCTTGGTATGCCCTTCGACCCGTCGGGGGTGCTTCCTCCGGAAGAAGGCTTCAGTCCCACTTCGTTGGGCCTTCAGTTGCTCTGCACGTCGACGGTGGTCCTGGCCTGCGTTGTCGTCCTTGTCAGGGGCCTCCGATCGGGAATCGAGCGAGCCAGCTCGGTGATCACCCCCCTGCTCTTCGTGATCCTCATCATCCTGGTGGTGCGCGGCCTGACGCTGCCCGGCGCCGATGAAGGGGTCCGCTGGTTCCTTCTGAAGTTCGAGCTCAGCGACCTGAATTCCGCCGTGGTTCTGGCAGCACTGGGTCAGGTGGTCTTCTCGTTGGCGCTGGGCGGCACCTTTATGGTGGTGTACGGATCATACCTGAATGACAGTGACGCCCTGGGGTCGAACGCGATTCTCACGGTCCTGGGCGATACGGGAGCCGGGATCCTTGCCGGGTTGGCGATCTTCCCGGCGGTCTTCGCCCTGGGGCTCGAGCCGGGGAGCGGCCCGGGCCTCATCTTCGCAACGCTACCGCGCGTCTTCGAGGGTATGCCCGCCGGGCACTTCTTCGGCTTGCTCTTCTTTGTCGCGCTCGGGAGTGCCGCCTACCTCAGCGCGGTAGCCGCGTTCGAGGTGTTGGTGGCCGGCCTGACGGACAACACTGATATGGGCCGAGGCCGGGCCGTCTGGATCGTTGCCGGCAGTGTGGTGCTGCTGGCGATTCCACCGATGATCAACCTCAAAATCTTCATCCCCTGGGATCTGACGTTCGGGACCGGGTTCCAGACGGTCGGAGCACTCGCAGCAGCCGTCACCGTCGGATGGGCCTTGAGCCGCGGTGCAGCGCTCAAGCAGTTGACCGTGGACTCTACGGACTCGAAGTCGTTCCAGCTGCTCTACTTCTGGATCCGATTCGTCATCCCGGGCGCCATCCTGGCCGTGGGTATCTGGTGGTTGCTCACAGAGGTGTTGGGGGTCGTAGGCGGCGTCTAAAGCTCAGCGCCCGGCCATCCAGCGGTAGATCGCCCGGACATTCAACGGGAACCATGCGTCGTACTGGGTCCACTCGCTGTATTCAGGCAGACGAATCTCCTCCGCGGCCCGGTCTTCCGACCACCCTGCGGCGAGAGCCTTCCGGACCTCGGATCGGATCTGATCGTAGTAGAGGATCTGCCGGTGGATGGACCCTCGGTCGCCCGCCGGCCCGTGCCCGAACACTATGGTCTCGAAGCTGATATCGAGTAGGCTGTTCATGGACTCGAAGAAGTCGGGAAAGATCCAGCCGGGCATCTGTTGATACCCGACACGGTCGTGGCTCACGAAGTCCACCGCAAACGCGACGTGTGCGTCGGGTACGTACACGACCGTGGAGTTGTCGGTGTGGTTCGCGCCTACGTAGTGGAGCTCGACGCGACGGCCACCGAGGTCCAGGGACAGATACTCCTGGTAGGTGACGGTCGGCACGGGGAGATCCACGCTGGTGGCCACCGTGAGAGCCCCCACGGAGTTGCGATGCGCAATGATGGGCACCGTCTGGCCCATCTCGCTCATGAGCGTGGGCGCCCCCGTGGCATGGTCGGCATCCTGGTGACTGTAGATGATCGCCACGAGAGGGGCATCCGGCGCCACCTTCTTGATCTCCCTGGCATACTGCGTGGCCGCCGCCGGAGAAATCGGATCTGCGGCCACAACACCGGCAGGCGTAACCACAAAGAACCCGTTGTGCTGCTGCCAGCGATACTGATAAACCCCGTCGGCAATACGGGTCGTCTCGTAGTCCGGGGCTTGCGCCTCGGCCACAGGGGGGGACAGCACAATGCACGGGCCTACCGCCAACGCAGCCAAGAAGATCATTCGTATCGGCGGAAACGAAGCGTAGTTGACTCGTATCATGGAAAACTCCTGGCCAGCGCTCTTCAGCGGCCCGGCGCGGGCTGAGAGTGTGACCTAGGGAATCGTGGGCAACCGGGCATCGTCGAGCAGGCCGTCTGCCAGGGTCACGTCCAGGGAAAACACGAGCACGAACCCTCCGACGCCCAAGATGAGGGCGATCATGAACACGGTATAGGAAATCCTGAGAAGGTGGAATTTCTTCTTGAGCACCTGACCGAGCCCATACAGATCCCTGACCATGTTGATGTAGAGATGGTCCGGCGTCAGCATCAGATCCCGCATGCCCTCCACGAAGTCGGCCTCGGACAGGTTCACGAAGTTTCCGAAGAACAGGATGTTGGCGTCGTTGCGATTGATGTCTTCCAGCGTGAGCGCCCGACTGCTGACCCTGGGGCGCGCAGCGAGGACCGCATAGACGAGGGCGATCAGGCACCCAAGGAGAAGAACGCTCGTGGGCAGGACCAGCAGGGGCAGCCCCGCTATGCGGGGCGCCAGCGCGGCCAAGGTGATGGAGATGATCAAGCCGTTCACACTGATCATGATGTTGGCCTTAGCGTCGGCCAGGCCGACCAGGTCCTGATGGACGCGATAGCTGGTCCGGAACATCGTCTCAACGCCCCGCGACGAACCCAGGGTCACCGGCTTGTCCTTCTTTTTCTTCTTGCCCTTCTTGGCGCCGTCGGCCTCACCGGCGTCCGCACCGCCCTCCGCGACCGCGGCTACGGTTTCCTGAGCTGCGGCCATCGCCGAGGCCTCGCCGGGGCCCGAGGGCCGAGGCTCATCGCCCTCGCTCGACCCCACGGCGGCGTCCTCTTCGACGACCTCACCCGCGGCTTCCACAGCGTCTCTCGGTTCGTTCGGATCTACGTCCATGCGCTCTCACCTTGGATCAACGGGCCGGAACCTCCCCCAACAGTTCTTCCAAGTACCGGTACGTGTCAATCTGGCTCCGAACAGAAGGAGCTCCGTCGGCGGTCACGGATCGGTTGCTCTGTTCGGTGTCGATGATGCGGGCCTTGGTGTTGTCGGCGAGTTGAAGGCTCAGAACATGTCTCAGCTGGGCCCTAACATCGGGGTCGTAGATCGGAAACGCGACTTCCACGCGCCGGTTCAGATTTCGGGTCATCCAATCGGCCGAGGCCAGGTACAACACTTCGGCACCGCCGGCGTGGAACAGGTAGATGCGCGAGTGCTCCAGGAATCGGTCGACGATGCTGCGGCCCCGGATGTTCGCGCTCAGCTCGTCCACACCCGGCCGGACACAACAAACGCCTCGTATCACCAGTTGGATCGGGACCCCCGCCGCGCTGGCCTCGTAGAGCCGGTCGATCATGCCGCGATCCTGTAGGCTGTTCATCTTGACGGTCATGCCAGACGGGCGCCCGGCTCGAGCGGCCTCGATCTCGTGGTCGATGAGCGCGTTGAATCGGTCCCTGAGGTGGAAGGGGGCGACGAGCAGGTGCTCGAAATCGGGTTCTACGTCCTCTCCACCCAGAATCTGGAATACGCGGTGCACCTCCGTCGTAAGCCCCTCGTCGGCGGTCATCAGGCCGTGATCGGAGTAGACCCGAGCCGTCTTCTCATTGAAGTTGCCCGTGGCTAGAAGCGCGTAGAGCCGGCTGACGTCACCTTCATTGCGCCGGATGAGCGCCAGTTTGGCGTGCACCTTGATTCCCTGCCGGCCGTATAGGGTGCGCACGCCGGCCCGCTCCATCCGTTCGGCCCACTCCAGGTTGAGCTCCTCGTCGAAGCGGGCTTGAACCTCGACAAAGGCCGACACGTCCTTGCCGTTCCTGGCTGCCTCGATGAGGGCCTCGACCACGGCTGAGTCGCGGGCGACCCGATACAGTGAGATCCAGATGGCATCCACCTCGGGATCGGCGGCCGCCTCCTCGAGAAAACGCACGGCGTAGTCGTACGACTGGTACGGAAAGTGAAGGAGCCGGTCCTTCTCCGAGATGACGTCGAACAGGGTCGGGGCCTGATCCAGCACCGGATGTGCCAGGGGGTGGAGTGGCGGGTCTTGGTGTTCGGGGACCTCACCCACGGGGAACCCGAATAAGTCGTGCAAGTTGTGGTAACGCCCGCCCAGGATCAGGTCTTCGTCCTGGAGGCCGAGGGAAGCCTTCAGGCGAGTCACGATGACGTGGGGAGATCGCATGTCGTACAAGAAGCGGATCGGGATGCCGGTATCACGCTTCTTGAGACTCTTTCTGATGGCCTGTTTGAGTTCCTGGTCGAACTCGTCGTCCAGATAGAGGTCGGCATCCCTGGAAACCTTTACTGCGTAGGCCCCCGCCACCACCTGGTCGGGAAAGACGCGGGAGAGGTTATGTCGGATGACGTCATCGAGAAACACGACGTACCGCCGCCCGTCCGAAGTCGGGATCGAGATGAATCTCGGGAGGGGCGGGCTTGGCACCTGCACCAGCCCCAGCTTCGGGCCCGAGGACCCTACGGCGATATTCTGTACCGGCTGCAATTCCACCACCAGATAAACCGTGTGGTCCTTCAGGAAGGTCGGCTCCCCGTCGTCCTCCAGGTAGGTCGGCTCCAGGAGAGGCTCGACGTGTTCGATGAAGTAGTCCTCGAGCGTCGAGTGATACTCGTCCGGCACTCCGAGTTCATCGACGAGATCGATTCCCGCATCGACCAGCCCAGGGAGGATATCGTCGCGGAAGGCGCTTCCGAAGCGCTCCTGCTGCGCAAGCGCAATGTCGTGGATCTCACGCAGCAGCTTCGAGGGATTCAGGCGACGCTTCTTACGCTTTTTCTTGAGCGAGAGAAGGGCCCGGAGCGATGCCACACGCACACGGAAGAACTCGTCAAGGTTCGACGAGAAGATCGCGAGAAACTTGAGCCGCTCGAAGAGCGGCACCGTGGGGCTCTCGGCCTCCTGAAGCACCCGCTCGTTGAACGACAACCAGTTCAGTTCCCGGTTTACGTAACGCTCCTCGGTCGAGGAAACGCCCAGCACAGGCTCGCCCTCGCCCTCCTCTTCTGCATAGACGTCGGGAATCGAATAAGCTGGCATGGGTTCAGAACGAAAATCCGAAGCCCAGGAACAGCCTGGTCGATTCGTCGGACGTCGCCAGGGTCACCGAGATCAACGGGGTGTGCTGCCTCAGGAACGAAAACCAGATGCCGCCGCCGTAGGCCCAGTGCCAGAGGTCCGAGTCCTCGCCCTCCAGGTAGACCCGTCCCACGTCGGTCATGCCGTGCACTCCGAACTGCCCCGGAAGTGCGCGGCTCAGGGCACCCAGCCGTAGTCTCAGCTCGCTCTTCGCGAATACCATGGCATCCCCGGCATAACGGTCGTCCGGCGCACCACGAAAATTCTCGACCCCGCCCAGGTACGCAGCGCCCAGATAGGGATACCTCCCCCACACCTTCTTGCCCCCGACCTCGATGGCAAGGACCGGTGACATCGGCATGGGCGCCTGCAAGAAGACCTCAGCCGAGCCGGCCAGACTTCCATAGTCCGACGTAAGCTCGGAGAACTCGGGAAAGTAGGTCGCCTCTACCTGGATCCGGGTGCCTCTCGTCGGGAACCAGCCGTGGTCACGACCATCCCAATCGAGCGCGGTCGTGATACCGAACTGGAAGAGGTCGGTGAAGCCGTAGGGGTTCTCCTGCGCGATGAGTCTCCCCGTGTTTTTCGACTGCGAGTGTAGGTCCCACTCGAACAGCACCCCCCCGGTCACGGTCAGGTCGTCGCTGTACAGCCAGCGGAGCTCCGACTCGAAGGTCAGGACCTGGCGATCTACCTCGAAGAAGTCGAGATCGTCGGCGTCGGAGCTGCTGACCGTCTCGTTTCCAAATCCGAAGAAGCGGTAGCGATCGGCCCCTTGGTACCGCACCCGCGCGCCAGCCTTGAGTCGGCCCACGGGGAACGTCGTGTTGAGATCGAGGAGTGGGAGGCCCGTCGCCGTCCCGATCCCGGCGGTATAACCGAAGGAACTTCGATATGGATAGTAGCGGAAGCCGAAAGTCTGCCGGCTGGCTCCCATTTGGACGTAGGTCCCCTTTCTCCCGCCGACCTCGAAGAGGGGAAAATACGACCAGGCATGACCCCAATCCTGAGGAGGGGCACCATAGCTCTCGACCACATCCGGAGCCTCGTAGTCGGACTCGTAGACCTTGGTGTTCCGGCCCCGAGTAATCTCGTTGTTACCGCGGTCATCGTGGAATCGCACCTGGCCCGAGCCTGTGGTTTCGTCGATGAGCACGTCCGCGCGGCCGCCCCCGACGATGCGGATGGTCACTCGGCCCGACGCGTCTCCCCGCACGACGGCTCGATCCTGCTCGCCCAACAGGTAGAGTCGAACATCCTCGGTCTCGGAGCCGAGGAAGGTCCGGTCGTAGAACGCATCTCCCCGAGGCTGCTCGGCGCTGTTCTTCTCCCAAAGCCGCAGCCTCACCCGGCCTTCCTCCAGCCACTCGACCAGGGCGTACTCCTCTTCGTCGGTCCCGAACACGTCTACGTTGACGACCAGGAGGTCGTAGAATTCGCGAGCCTGAACCACCAAGTCATCACGCCTCTGCGTGAGGGCACCCAACAAGTAGTCTCCGGCCACCTCGTAGTACGGCTCGGGGAGGCGGCCTACCGCATCGGTCAGAACTTCGTCGCTCAACCGACTCTGAAGATCCACGGCAATGGCTTCCCAGGTGCTCCACTCGAGACCGTTGAGGAACCTCCTGTCCAGGGCCCGGCCCGACCAGGTGATCGCACGAGCCGACGGGTATTCTGCCTCGAAACTCACCAGATGCGGGGCAAGGCGCGGCGCAACTCGGCGGAACCAGCGCAAGATGAAACCGTCCAGCTTGGTCAGGGCCCAGTCGCGGTCGCGTGGGACCGGCCTGAAAATGAGGAGTCCTCCCTCCTCGAATCCGGCCCACCGCCACTGATCGGGATGCCGGTCCCAATCTCCAACGAACATGTCCATCAGCCGAGCGCGTAAGAAATCCTCGTCGTCTAGGCGGTTGTCCGGATCCTCTTCGAGCCGCTCGAAGAGGCGGTCGGAGCTGACAACCCTGGTGGAGCCGGCAAAACCCGGCTCCCCGTCCGGTCCCTCGTCAGGACGTTCTTCGATGAATCCAAGGAGTCCCGCAAATTCCTCCTGGAACTCGCCGAGGCGAGGATCGTCGGGCATGACCACGAGAGTGGGGCCACCACGATCGCGGCCATAGGAAAGAGGGCGGAGATCTGGTCCTGCTGAGCCCATGCCACGAAGGTCTCCTGGAGCAGCGGGTCCAACCCCCGGGCGGCGTCTTTGTCGATGGAGCGGAAGTTGTAAAGGACGCCGTCCGCCCCACGCATCCTCAAGGACGATGTCTGTTTTCCTCCGCCACGCCGCACGACGACGAGGCCCCCTGCGTACTCGTCGAGGTCCAGCAACTGAGTCTTTACCGGAATCCGCCAGAGCTCCCGCCAGCCGTGACCCATCATCGCGGCGCGCCACGGGTGGGCGTCGTAGCTCATCCGAGGTGTCGCGAAGACCGAGTCGCCGCCCTGAGGGGTCTGCGCCGCCCCGGGGACAGGCGTCATCAGCACGGCCAGGCCCAGAAATCCGAGCGCTATCCGAGTCCGTGCCGATCGCGGATGGATCATCCATGCCTCCGTTGAGATACCGAGGGTTAAGGGGCGGGCCTCCCTGAAACGTGGCGCCGATCGCGTGAGACCGCGTCGATGTAGTAATGACGTCCGATGCTACACCCGGCAAGGCGTTCTTGATGCATGCCCCTTCACGGCCGATCTTCCTTCGCTTCGACGACGACAACTCAGAAAGAATACACCATGTTCATCGTTGCTAACACACGGCTCTGGGCACTCCTCCTCGCACTCCTATGCCTGGCCGTGCCCTATCAGGCGCAATCACAGAGTGACGCCACGGTGGTGTACCTGGTGCGGCATGCGGAGAAGGTGGACGAATCAAGGGATCCACCCCTCTCGGCCGCGGGTCTGGAACGTGCTGCGCTGTTGGCGGAAATGCTGCGGGATGCCGGAATCACACATTTGCACAGCACCGACCTGGAGCGCACCCGAGACACGGCGGCACCCCTTGCGAGACGGTTGAGCCTGGAGGTCCAGTTCTACGATGGGCAGGATCTGGCGGGTTTCGCGGAGAGGCTCCGCGTCACGCCCGGACGGCATCTGGTGAGCGGGCACTCGGACACAACGGCGATACTCGTACGACTTCTCGGGGGCGAGAGCTCGGACATCGCGAGCCCTGAGTACGACCGGCTCTACGTGCTTACGCTCGCGCCCGACGGTGGGGTGAACACAGTCCTGATCCGATTCGGTGCGTCGGCGGGAGGCGGACACCCGAGAGGCAGGAACCACCCCGCTCCCCCGTAGTGTAGGTTAGTGGGGTGTTGCAGTGGTGTCTCGGCCATTCGAGCGCCGAGACAACCGACCCTTCACCGAGACACACTTGACCAGCATCGCCTTAACAGAAGCCCGACCCGACGTACTCAAAGCCCTGCGCTCCCTAGGTGGACGAGGCACGGTCGGCGACGTCGTATCCAATGCCGGACTCCCTCGCGATCAGGTCGAGGATGCGCTCAAAGGCCTCTTGGAAACCCACCAGGGTCACATGGAAGTCTCGGACTCGGGAGAGCTCGTCTATCTGTTCGACCGGAAGCTGATCCGGCGAGACCAGGTGTCGACGCTCGAGCGCATGAAGAAGGCGACCAGGACCTTCCTTACCGGTGCCTTCAAGGCGTGGATCGTCACCATGCTGGTCGTTTACTTTGTGGTGTTCGTGGCCCTCGTGGTCGCAGCGCTCGTGGCGATGGCGTCGCGAGGCGGCGACCGGAGAAGCGGTGGGGGAAGTTGGGGGCGGAGCGGCGGTAGCCATGGCGGTCACTTGCATATCCCGAGCTTTTGGCTCTGGTACTATATCTGGACTCCGCGGTGGCGGTTGGGACGTCCGTACTACGGCCGCCGCTGGGAAAGGACGCTCGAGAAGGACAATCGTGCTCCGTTCTACAAGAAGGTCTTCGCATTCGTGTTCGGGCCGGATCGGCCCAGACCGACGCAGAAGCAGCTCGACCGTTCGACGATACGGCTGATCCGCGCACGGAAGGGTGTGCTCACCACGGCGGAGCTCATGGAGCACAACGCTCTGCCCCGCCCTGAGGCCGAGGAAGAAATCGGTCGCTTGTTGGGATCGTACGCGGGGGAGCCCACCGTTTCACCCGACGGGGAGCTGGTCTACGCGTTCCCGGAGCTCATGGTGAGTGCACATGGGCCGGTGACCGCAAAGGAGCCCAACCCGGCTTGGCTCCGGTTGGAGTACCCCCTAGAGCTGACGGGCAATGAGAAGAAGCACGATGCGGTCATCGTAGGGATGAACGGCTTCACCCTGTTGGCCGGGGCCACGGCACCCTGGTTCATCTTTCCGCAACTCGGTATCTCGGGAACCGCCGCCTTCGTCGGTCTCGTCTTGGTGCCGGTGGTGTTCAGCGTGCTCTTCTTCGGAGGACCTCTGCTGCGCATGATGGGCGTGCGCCGTGAGAACAAGGCTCGCAAGGTGCGCAACGTCCGGCGCCTGGTGTTGGGGCTGGTCTACCGCGAGGCTCTGGCCGGGCGAGGGGCGGTGACGGTGGAGGCAGCCGCCGGCTACGTTCGGGGCCGGATCAAGGACCGGCCGGTCGATCAGTCCGAAGTCGAGACCGCCCTTCACAATCTGGCGGCCGAGTTCAACTCCGACGTGACGTCCGGCTCGGACGGGGGGCTGGTGTTCACGTTTCCGGCGATCCGGCGCGAGTTCGTGGCCAGTGAGACCGTCCGCCGGAAGCTCACCCTCGAGGACCGTAAGCTGGGTGACATCGTGTATTCCAGCGCCGACTCCTCGACGGAGGCCTCCGAGCGAGACCTGGCCGAGTTCGATAGGAAGCTCGCGGCCGCTGAGATGGATCTGAGCGGTTATCTGCCCTCGCCCGACCGGGTGGGTTTCGAGGACGACTACGAGATCGTGGCGTTCGATGAAGAATTGCGGAGCCGTAGCGTCAGACGAGGCTAGGGCCCTCGAACGGTCGAGAGGATGTTGATCTCTTGGGTGCTTCAGTGGGTCAGGAGGATGTTGATCTCTTGGGTGCTTCAGTGGGTCAGAGCGTATAGCACGATGTTGATGCCCAGGGCGTACGACTGGGGGGAGAACTGGAAGAAGAACTGTTCGTCCTCCCCCTCCCGCTCCCAGCCGTCCGCAATGTCCGTGTTGTGCGTCATGACCACGATGAGCCGACCCTTCTTGTCCCGGATACCCCGTAGGTGCGCCTCGGCGCTGTCGGGGCCGCGCTCCGAGGTGCTCGAACGTCCACTGCGGCGCCAGAACTGGATGGACGGGATCTGAGGCACTGCGTGGACGGCGTACAGGGCGCTGAGCAGGAGATGACCGGCGGGAATATCGCTGATCGGATACTCGGCGGGTGGTAGCGCCTTCCCGATCTCCCGCGTCCAGGTCTCCCAGGCCCAGCTACCCCAGAAGTCGTCGGCCCACAAGAAACCGCCCTGCTCGAGGTATTGACGCAGACGCTCGGCCTCTTCCGGGTCGATGCCGATGGTCCCCACATCGGACATGAAGATGAACGGACACTCGAACAACTCTTCGTCCATGATCTGGACAATGCGGTGATCGGGCTCGCCGTGTTGCGTCTTTCGTATGGGCGTCTTGGTAAGTTGCGAGAGACGCAACATGAGGTTGCGATCCCCGTCGGGATAATCGGTCCTCCAGCCCTGCCCCAAGGGCTCTCGGCGTACCTGGCGATAGGCGACCCGACAGAACGTGAACGGGCGCTGGTCCAGGTAGATGGGCACTTGGCCGGCGGCTCCGACGGCAGCTCGGGCCGACCATGTCGGTGGTGCGGGTGGCGATCCGGAAGAGGCCGGTCTGAGCCTCGCGAAAAGCTCGGACGTACCCCACCATTCCGACAATCGCAACGAGGCAGAGTAGGCCTTTCATTCGGCGAACGTGCCCTCGCGCTCACCGCACTGTCAAACGCTGCCGAGGCGGGGACCACCTTGAACGGCACCGCAGACTCGGACAAATTCGTACCAAGTTACGTACGTACCTTTATCTCGAGACTCCCATGCGTGTGCAGAGAGTTCAAACCGGCGTTCGGTTGGAGAAACGACTGCTCAAAGTCCTCAAGAGCCTGGCCGCGTACCTGGATATGTCCCTCGGCGATCTCCTGGAGGGGATCGTACTGCACTCTTTCGAGGGGAAAACTGTTTTCGGTGATTCGACCCTCGAAAAGATCGAGCAACTCAAAGCCGTCTATGAGATGGACTATGGCTCCGAGGCCAGCCATAAGATGGTGGAGGACGGCGAGGAGAGCCCGTAGGGGACGGCACTCGTCCTTCCTTGCGGAGGACGGACGTGCTACGCAGGGTTAACATTCGCCTGAGAACAGGGCGCGACTGCTCGCCCGCCCATCGGATCCAGACATCTCCGAGCGACGCGGGTGTCATTTCGGCCTGAAGACTGCCACCAGGTAATCTTCGCGGAAGACCTGGTTCAAAGAGGAGGTACCACCCATGGTCCGAACAGCCATGTTCCTGCTCGCGGCGCTAGCGCTTCCTGCATCCATCGCGGCTCAGGATGCGATTCGTAGTGCTACCTCCGCGGGCCCCGCATCGATATCCGCCGAGGCCGCGGTTCTGGATTGGTCCTTCAACGAGCTGCGCGCGGGCAGCAACGGTTGGACCTGCCTGCCCGACAACGCCGACACGCCCGGCACCGATCCTTGGTGCATCACCGACGCCTGGGTGAACTTCCTCAATGCCTACGTCGGAAAGACGGAACCTACCTACGAGGAGATCGGCTTCGCGTATATGCTCATGGGCGATACACCTGTGAGCAATTCGGATCCCTACGCCACTGAAGCCACGGGCCCCGAGGACTGGGTTACGGACCTCGGCGGCCACCTGATGATGCTCATCCCCGACCTCGACATGCTCGAGGGCATCTCGACCGATCATCTGAATGGTGGACCCTGGATCATGTGGCCGGATACGCCCTACGCGCACATCATGATCCCGATCGAGGCCAGATAGTAGACGCCAGGTAGTAGTAGGCAGAGACCCTAGAGGGCCAAGAGGGCCCTGACCTGCTCATCCGGTCAGGGCCCTCTTCATGTGGCAACCCAGGACGTGTCGAGAGGGCCGGTTAATCTCCCCCCACCGCAGTCTGCAACTGCACCAACCTGGGCTGGATCTTCTCCATATCGTGTCTACAGACCCCGGCCTTGGTCAGGAGCTTGACCTCACAGATGTTGCAGCGGACGCACTCCTTGAAGTCCACATCCGGGCCCGAGATGGCCCCGGTGGGACAGCTCTGCTCACAAACCTTACAGACGTCGCACTGCTTGACCCGCGGAATGCGGAAGAAGGACACGAACGAGGCGACACCCAGGGCCGCACCCAATGGGCATGCATAGCGGCAGTAGAACCGCGGGATGACGGCCGAGGCCAGCAGCACGCTACCTGCGATAGTCCACATCAGAACGTTGGAGCTCATGAAGAACACCGTTCCGAACGGCTCGAAGTACCCGTAGATGGACAGATCGCTGTTGATAAACGCCGTGACCAGGATGAGCGCGAGGATCCCGTACTTGATGTAGATGGCCCGGTCGTGGACCTGAGTGGGCACTTTGCGTTGGAAACGCTTCGGGACGACCTGTTCGATGAAATCCTGCAAAGCCCCGAAGGGGCATAAGAATCCGCAGAACACACGGCCCCACAATACGGTCGTCACCACCGTGAAGATGATCATGACGAGCATGGCCAGATCCCCGAGGTAGACACCCGGGCCACCGGCGATGCCGCTCGTGATGTGCGAGACCGAAAGAAATCCGCCGTCGACCCAACCCAGATAGACGAGAGTCCCGCCGAGAGCCACCCACCGAGCCGCCACACCCTTGAAGATGAACGCGTTCAGGGCGAGTCCCAAGATGATGAGAAGCCCCACGACCCGACTCCAGCGTGTCTGCGCCAGCATCACCGAGAAGGCAGACTCGTCCTCTTCTTCCGCGAAGTCGAAATCGAACCCCAGGCCGGCCTCGTCGGCGGGCGCAGCCGCATCTGCGGTGGCCGGTTGGGGCTGGGCATCGGACGCCCCGGCCGGCGGCGCGACGGCGGTGGCGGTCTCAACAGAGGCCGTGCCTTCACCGTTCGTGCCGTTGGTTCCAGTCGTCCCGTTCGTCCCGTTGGTGCCGCTCGTCCCGTTGGTGTCGTCTGTCCTGTTCGCGCCGTTCGTCCCGCTCGTGCCGGACGCGGCCTCCGATCCGGCGGCGGCCACAGTGCCTCCCGACGATGTCCCACCCTCGTCTGAAGCAGTGGCGGCGGCCTGAACCGGAGTCGAGCCACCCCGCGCGAACGCCAGGACATCGGGAGCGATGGTGTATTCGATGGTGAAGGGATCGCCCTGATCGTCATCGTACTGAATGGTGAAGGGCTGGCTCAGGTCCACGGCAGGGTCGACCAGTAGCATCGCGGCGTAGAAGACCTGCCCCGCCATCTTGCCCTCTTCGGGCCGTCCCCAGTAAACGACCTGATTCCGGGGAAGCGGATAGGAGTTTCCTCCCTGCAACACGGTGAGACCCCTGGGCCGGAATCCGGCTATGAAACTCCCGTCGAGGCCGAGGACCATCAGGTGGAAGTCCTCGTGGCGGGGACCCACTTTCTCGAGCATCGATGCGTATGACTCCGCACCTACCAAAATGTCGCCGAGCCTCTCAGTGCCCACATAAGTGAACGAGAGATCGAGCCCGAGGGCGTTGTGGCGTATGACTTCCATCTTCGCGATCAGACCACTCGAGACCAGCTCGAGCCAGCTAAGCCGCTCAATCGCCTCAGCGGTCAACCCTCCGCCGTTGGACGCGGCCATCACGGTAGGAGCGGGTCGGCGCAGATACGCCATCGCCACTCTGCGAGCGGAGTTACGGATACCCCGTGCCATGGCTCCGGCGGAGATGGTGGCCCCGCTGACGCCGTCGATGTCCCGATAGATCCGGAACGCATCCGCGACATGCTTGCCCGCGTACTGCGACTCGACACCCGGGCCCCTGAGAAAGTCACCCCGCGAGGACACGAGCGCCTCATGGTAGTTGATCACTGTGGCCCCGGTGAGATTCCCGATCAGGTCCACACCCACCAGGACCTGGATGGTCCCGCTGTAGCCGAACTCCTCGGGGGGTAGGTCCGAGGTCAAGAACAGGTAGCCGACGAGTATTTGAGCGCCGTTCGGATCGTCGGCGAAAGCATGATAGACGGGCGGGCTGCCCATCTTCTCCGAGAAGCTCGTGGCCTCCGGCATGACCCCCTGCAACCTCGCATGATCGATCTTAAGCGGGATCTGTGCGGCGGCGCGCGCAGGTAGCACGAGGACTAACGCAACGAACGCGGCACCGCATAGGTGAGGCGCGAAGCGGCTCCTCGAGCCAGGCCTCCTCCTACCCTTCCCGGTCATGTTCCTCACCATCAGTCTCCCCTGGGCACTCACTCCCCGTCAAACGCGGGCTCATTGAGCTTTGGCACCTCATTAAGGTATGTCAAGCTTAAGCTCAGCACGCTACCACAGCTTCTCGATCTCGTCTTCCAGGCCGGTCATCTCCCAGCGGATCAGCGACACCGGGATCATGCCGGCGGCGTGGAACTCGTCGATGAAACGTCCCAGGCTGAATTCGTCACCGAGCTGCTGCGCTCGGTCGGCGAGCAGCTTGTCGATAGCCACCTTACCGATGACGTAGCTCGTGCCGTACGTCGGCTGCTCCAAATATAGTTGTTGCTCCCCCCAGACCGTGTTGCTCTCGGGCGGCATCCAATTCCGCGGAGTCCACTTCGACGCGTACTCCACCGCTTCCTGGATGGTGTACTCGTTGCTGTGCATCTTCAGACCGCCCATGGCACGGGCGGCTCTCTGGGCCAACAGGATGTAGACGAGCTCCTGAGCTCTCGGTACGTCGTCCAGGTATCCCGCACCCATGACCAACTCTTCCATGCCGGTCGCATATCCTTCGGCCCGGGCAGACCAGATGTTGTAGAGGAGGGGGACCCTGCGAATGGGACTCGTGTGCGCCTCGGCGTCCATGCGCGCCAGGTCGAACCAGTGGGTGCCATGCGCCCGCATGGGCAGCATGTTGCGGTAGCTGACTTCGCTGAAGAACCCGATATCACCCACCGGAGGAGAAAAGCGCCCCTCGCGAGCCATGAGCGCGGGCTCCGCGTATTCGGGAACGGAAAAGAAATCTTCCCGATCGAGGAAGGCGACGAACTCGCGGACCGCCGCACGATACTGGCGTTGGTACTGGCCCTCGGAGGCGATCAGGGGGAGTGCCGGCCGGTCGCGGTTCTTGTTTTCGAGAAGCTTCAGGTAGGCCCAGGACCGCCCCAACTCCCGCTCGACGATCGCGAGCTGGTCGGCCCATGTATAGGGCAGGAGCGAGACGTTCTTCAGGTACCAGTCGTACTCTTCCACCCCGACCCCCGAGGGAGCCGCCATGGACCCCTGCCGTCCCTCGATCCACGTGATGTACTCGTCGACAGCCGCCTGAGCTCGCCCCGCGTCGGCCGAGAGCTGTGGATAATCATCGACCACACGTTCCGCCAAACCTCCCAGGGTGCGGCTCACCCCCCCCATCGCCCGCATGCTGAGGAACCACAGGTCCGCGGCATCCACGACCAAGTTGGCCTTTGCCTGTTCGAGGATGGCCGGCATGACACTCACACCCTCCTGGAGCTCGGCCGCGCTGCGCTCGGAGAGCGGGAACTGATACGTCCAGAGCTCGATGGTACCGTACATGACCTCGCCCTCCCGGGCGGGGACATCGGACTGGGAGCCGTGGATGAGCATGTAGAAGGCGGGATTTCGAGCCCAGGGGCGGAGAACCCTGTGGTCGAACTCGAGGCCGTTCATCTCGGCGCGGACGATGTGATAGTCCACCTGCTGGGATACCGGCCACCCTTCAGGATCTATCGCGGCAAGCCGCGCCTGATACCCGTCGAGCTCCCGCTCCTGCAGCGTCATTGCCGCAGCGGTGTAATCGGGCACTCCTTCGGTCAGGGCGGGTGCCTGGAACGCGCGCCATTCCTCGTGAAGTGTGAGGAGGTCCTCGTACCTGGTACTCCCGGCTACGTCTTCTCCTTCCGGGCCCGACGCCCCCTGGCACGAGAGGAGAAACAAAAGGGATGCGATAACGGTTATGTGGCCCCGTACGGTACGCGTTGGCATGCCAACCTCCTTGAAGGCGAGCTGGCGGGGCCCCCCTCGGATGGGAAAAGCGGTGTGCGATTGTACTTCGACCACGCCCGCTCCACCAGCACGGCCCAGGCCATGCGGATTGAGTCGGGCAAGCCCGCCCGGTAGATTGCCAGCCATGAGCCCTCCGGACGATTCACCCCGCCTCTACGGTGACCGAGAGGTCGGCCTGATTCTGAAGCGTGCCACGGAGCTTCAGGATACAGCCCCGGAACCCTCCGGAACCGGCCTTTCCCTCGCGGATCTGGAAGAGATCGCCCTCGAAGCCGGGATCGATCCCGCACATCTTCGGCGCGCCGCTGCCGAGGTGGAGGCAGGGGCTCCAGCCTCCGGGCTCGCGACGGCGTTCCTCGGTACATCTCCCACCATCTCCATCGAGCGGGTGATCCAAGGGGAGATTGCCGAAGACGTGTTCGAGATCCTCGTCCCCGAGATTCAGCGCGTGGACACGGGTGGTCAAGGTGTACCCAGCCTGTTCGGCCGGACACTGACCTGGCGCTCGAACACGCCCTCGAATACGCGATCCCTCCAACTCACCGTGTCATCCCGCGACGGCGAGACGCAGATCCGCATCGAGGAGCAACTTCACGGATTCGCGGGCGGCCTCTTCGGTGGGCTCGTGGGAGGTGGCGGGGCCGGGATCGGGATCGGCGTGGGTGTCGGAGTGGGCGTCGACGTACTCGGCTCGGTCCTCTTCAGTGTGGCCTTCCCCTTGGGGGTGATAGGGGGATGTTACCTGCTCGCACGATCCATCTTCGGTGCCACGGTAAGCCGTAGGCAGCGTACGCTTCACGGCCTGATGGAACGGCTCACCGAGATCGTGCAGAAGGAAATCTCGCAGAAGGTGGTTGAAGGGGACGAGACCCCCGCGGCGCTTCCACCTGGAGAAGCGCCAGGACACTAGTCCCTTCGGCTCGGCGCCGCCGGCAGCGCATCGACGAACTCCTCCATGCGACGGCGGAAGGCCGCGTCGGGCAGCCGGCCCTGGGCCGCTCCGATGTTGTCCACGGCGTGATGGGCCTTGGTCGTACCCGGAATCACCGCCGTCACGGACGGGTGCGACACCACGTACGTGAGGAAGAACTGGCCCCAGCTCTCGCAGTCGATCTCCGATGCCCACGCGGGGAGCTCACGGTCACCCACACGCGAGAACAGGCGCCCGCGCCCGAACGGAAGGTTAACGAGCACACCCATTCCGCGGTCGGTCGCCAACGGGAGGATGCGCTCCGCCGCATCGCGCGCGTCGGCAGCGTAGTTGATCTGGATAAAGTCCAGATCCTCCGCCGTCATGATCCGCTCCATCTGGTCGAATTGGCGCGTGCTCGAGGTGGTGATGCCGAGATACTTGATGCGACCCTCCTGCTTCCACTCACGGAGGGTGGGTAGCTGGGCCTCCCATCCGCGCAAGTTGTGGACCTGGACGAGCTGGAAGTGATCGGTATGCATGCGCTCCAGGGAGCCTTGCATGCGGGCGATGCCGGACTCACGATCCTCCCGGTCCACCTTGGTCGCCAACCACAGGTCGTCACGAATCCCCAGATCGGCCAGCAGGTCGCCTACGATGGCCTCGGAGGCCCCGTAGTTGGGTGAGGTATCCAGAACTCGACCGCCGAGATCGTGGAACGTCTGGAGGGTCCTTCGGAACTCGGCGGTGTCGGGTGCCCAGCCTTCACCAACCCGGTAGTTACGAGCACCGAGTCCAACAACAGGCACCCGCTCGCCCGACGAGGGAATCTGCTTGGTGATCAACTCGGCGACCTGGGCCCTCAGCGGACTCCGACCGAGAAGCATCGATGCTCCTGCGCCCGCACCGATCTTGATGGCTTCACGACGTGTGAACTTCATCTCTGGCGACTCCACCTGTTGTTGCGAACGTTGGCCTGAGGGCCCGGGCGGGAAGAGCATGCGGCCAATGGGACTCCTCGCCCAGTCGATCTCCGGTCATCCAAGACACACCCGGCCCATCTACTCTGCTGGTCCCACAAGGGGGGCGCAAGCCACCGGCCGGGGTTTGCACCGGCCCCCGTTGCCGCCGGGAATCCGTCGGCGTATCGTCGACGGTCCACACCTCTTCATCCCCTGACATTTCGGAGCGCTCTTGCACCTCTTCCTGCTGATCCTCGGCCTTGTGGCCCTTTGGCAAGGTACCGACTTCGCGCTGGTGGGCGCTCTCCGGATCAGTTCCCGTTACGGCGTCTCTCGGGGGTTCGTCGGGCTGACCGTCTTGGCCATCGGAACCGGACTGCCCGAGTTGGTGGTGGGAGTCGTCGGAGGCATGGAGCAGCTGGCCGGTGTCGAAGCGTCCGGCGTGGTGGTCGGCAACATGACCGGCAGTGTGGTTGCTCAGGGTGCCCTGGTGCTGGGTGTGTCCGGACTCTTCGCCTACCTGCGCTTCGCTCCCCGCATGATTCGACGGGACGGGGTCATCCTGTTGTTGGCGATCGGTCTGTTCGCTCTCGTGGGCATCGACGGCCGCATCACCCGAGCCGAAGGCGCCGTCCTGATCGTTGGATACGCCATCTACTTGGTCGCCCTCCTGCAGGCCGAGCGAAACGGGAAGTACGAGCCGGAGGCCGTAAAGGGGCGGCCCATCGTCGACTTCATGACGGTAGCGCTCGGCCTCGCGACGGTGGTCGTCGCCGCCCATGTGGTGGTCGTGAACGCCATCTCCATCGCGCAAGACTGGAACATCAGTCAGACCGTGATCGGCATCTTCCTGGTGGGAGCCGGTACCAGTCTTCCTGAGCTGGCCCTTTCGGTCCGCGCCGCTGCCAAGGGACAGTCGAGCATCTCGGTGGGGAACATCATCGGAAGCAATACCTTCGATCTCATGGTTCCAGTGGGAGCGAGTTCCGTGCTCTTTCCACTCACGGTGACCAAAGATGTGCTGATCATCGACGTGCCGGTCATGCTGATCGTGACGGCCACCGCGCTGTATTTCTTCATCCATAAGAAGGGTCTGCAGAGGAAAGAAGCGATCGCGCTGCTCGTCATGTACGGGAGCTACATGATTCTGCGCTTGTTCATCGTTTAGTCCCCTCGTCGCCCTTTCGGCGTGCGTCCCTAAAGGGATCAATACTCACCAGTCCCTGACGGTACTCCGCGTGCTAGAGGGTCCGCAATCCCTCGTAGTGTTCCCTCAAGGCGTCCCGCAGAACGTCCTCGAATGCGAGAAGCTCGAACTCGAGTTGGTCGGCCAGGGATTCGGCGAACGCAGTCCGATGGAAACAACGTGCGAACACCCTCGGCTCGGTGGCACGACTCCTCAATAGCATCGCGGCCCGGAAGTTGACCACCTCTTCCTCCGCGGCCAGCAGGTAAACCGGCGTGGCGCCGCCTTCACCCAGAATCCGCTCCACCTCGGCCCACGTCCCCGGGTCCTCCAGCTCCCCGTCCACGGTGGAGTACGTCAGCGCATCCAAGGACACGTCCGCGGAGAACTTTCGGACGCGCCGCGCTGCCGCCTCGTCCACGATTACGATGCGGTCCAGATCGGCGGCGGCCGTGACCCGTAGTAGCTCCAAAATGGTCTGCGCGAACCGGCCGAATCCTCCAATGACCACGACGTCTCGGTCCCCGGTCTCCTGGAAGTGAGGGTGGAGGTGGCGCTCGTAGAGGTGTAGAGTCCATCGCCGCCGGGGACAATGGGAACAGGCGGCGGCGGAGTTGGAGGCGGCCTTCCGTCTGAATCCTCGCGAGTACTTGAGCGCGCTCACTTTGGGCCAGATCTACGCCTATACGAAAGACTTCGCGCAGGCGATTTCACTTCGCCCCCAAAGCTCACCCCCGTACATAGACAAGGCCGTCCAGTACCTGAGTGCGGACGGGTCGAACGCCCGTGCCGTTCGGACTCGCTGGAACTACGGCCGAGGCGACGGGTCAAGTCCCGAGTTGTGTGTAAAAGTGAGAGGAAGCTCCTCGATGCTTCTGTTAGGCTGCCTTGGCGACCTCCTTCGGTTCGAGAAGCGTGAGATCCAGGTAGCGACGTTCGCTCCAGGCCGCAGTAGTCCTTAGAGCAACCGCAGTGATGAGGCGGAGCGCGCTGGCTCGGTCGGGGAAGGCGCCGGCGCTCCGGATCCGACGCTTGATCTCGGTGTGCAGGCGCTCGAGGCTGTTCGTGGTGCGCAGTCGGGCCCAGTGGGGCTCGGGGAACGCGTAGAACTGGGTGGCGGCCGTGAAGCCCCGCTCAAGCACGTTGACTGCCTCGGGGAGCTCCTTGTGCCAGCGCGCCGTGATCTCGGCCAGGCGCTTCTTCGACTCAGCGAGCCCGGGGGCCCGGAAGACGGCGGCAACCTCGCGCGCCACACGCTTGCGCAGGCGATGCGGGACCTTGGCCAGCACGTTGCGTTGCAGGTGGACAGTACAGCGCTGGCAGCGCACCTCGGGCAGGAAGCGGCGCACCGCGGCTGCCAGGCCCGCGTGCTCATCCGCGATCACGAGCTGGACGCCGCTGAGACCACGCTCCAGGAGTTGCTCGAGGAGCTCCGACCAGCTGTTCTCCGATTCCTCAGGGCCCAGCGTGATGCCCAGGAGCCGGCGGTGGCCGTCCGGGCCCACGGCGTAGGCCACGAGCGCGCTCACGTTCTCGACCTTTCGGGCCCAGCGGGCATCGAGGAACGTCGCGTCCAGGTACAGGTAGGGGTGGGCCCCCTCGATGGGTGCACTCCGCAGCGTTTGCACGCCCTCGTCGAGCCGCTTCGCGACCCGGCTCACCGTCGAGCGTCCCACGCGCTCACCCATGAGTGCCTCGGTCACGTCGCCCATCTTGCGCTGCGACACGCCGCTCACGTAGGCCTCCACCATCATCGCATCGACTTCTTCACTCCTGCGCTGGTAGCGACCCATCACGTCGGCGGGCGAGCCGCCTTCCCGGCTGCGCGGGACCGTCACGTCGATCTGACCCAGGCTCGTAAGCAGGCGCCTCAGATACGTCCCGTTCCTGTGGCCCTTCCGGCTGCCGACCCGCTCGAATCGTCGCGCTCCGACCATCGCCTTCAACTCCTCCTCCAACACCATCTCGAGCGTTAGCCGGATCGCGCCCTGAAACAGCGACTTCAAATCCTGACGCAGCTCGTCTTGCGTGGCCCGCTCAACTTCGACCATCTTTTCCATGAGGAAGCTCCTTGTTCCGGTTCCGACCTGCTCACGCAGGCCGGACTCCCGGGTTCATGTGATGATGAACAATTCACAAGGAGCTTCCTCTTTCTTTTCCGGGCTGTCCACCCTCCTCGGACGCCCTCACCCCCTTTTACACAATCTTAGTGACACTACCAGGCGACGACCCGGCAAACCCCAAGTACGAGTTCCGCTGCGATGTCCACTACTGCTCGGGCGCCTGTATCGCCGTCCGACGTGACCTCTTCGAGAGCCTGGGCGGCTTTGATCTGCGCTTCGCCCCCATGTACTACGAGGATGTGGACCTTGCCTTCGCCGTCCGTGCCGGCGGCCGGCGGGTCGTATATCAACCCACGTGCGTCATCGTCCACTTCGAAGGCGGGACGGCCGGTACGGATACGGGAAGCGGCGGCAAACGGTATCAGATCCTCCAGCAGAAGACATTCGCGGAGAAGTGGGCGGCGGAACTCGGTGAGCAGCCGGCGCCCGGCTCCAACCCGGACGTGGCGCGGTATCGCCCGACGGGTCCCCACGTGTTGATCATCGATTCCTATACCCCCCGACCCGACCGCGACGCAGGATCGCTGCGCATGCACAACCTGTGTACGATCCTGCCACGGCTGGGCTGTCACGTTTCCTTCCTGCCCGAAAACCGAGCGCAGGACGGCGACTATACGCGCTCCTTGCAAGATACAGGCGTGGAGGCGCTCTACCATCCGTACCTACCTTCCCTGGAGAGCCACCTGCAGGCGGCCGGCGACCGCTACCACACCGTGATCATGAGCCGCGTCGAGGTGGCGGCCGAGGTTGTGGACCTCGTCCGCCGTCACTGCCCCAAGGCCCACCGCGTGTTTGACACCGTTGATCTTCACTTCCTCCGTGAGGCACGGCGAGCCCTGACCGACGGACGCTCTGCCAAGGAAGTCGAGCGCCTGAAAGAGCAGGAACTTGCTGTGGCACGGGCCTGTGACCTGACGCTTGTCGTTAGCCCGGCCGAAAAAGACGTGCTCGCGCGCGAGGTGCCGGACGTTGCGGTCGAGATTCTCTCGCTCATCGTGCCCCCCGACCCGACGGAGACGCCCTTCGCCGATCGAAGCGGCATCCTGTTCATCGGCAACTTCCAGCACCCGCCGAACTGCGATGCGTTGGGACACTACCTGCGCGATATTCACCCGGCCGTGCTATCAGCGTGGGGCGCCGGCCAACCTCCACAGCGTACCGCAACACACCGAGGAGAAGCTCGGTAAACTCCCGCAAACCCACCAGCAGGCACTGGCAGTCCACGTCGGTGGCCGAGAGCACGAACAACCAGGATGGAGCATCCTGCGGTTCATCTTGCTCGCTCGCAGGAGATGCGTCGCCCGGATCCGCAGCCGCGCGCGGCACCGCAGGATTGAAGAAGGTAGCGCCTCGAATGCCCTCGTCCAGGTCGGGGATCGACGTCGGATACAGGTGGATCGCGTCTTCGAGACTCGGCACCCGGAAGACTTTCGTTCGCCGGTCCAGCAGGCGCATCATGAGGCGCCTTCGCCAGCGGGTCCACACGGTCTGAGAGGCCATTCCCATCCAGGTATCGACCTGGGCAAGGGTCAATTGCGGTGCCAATCCGAGGAACGGATCGCTGGTTATGACGTGGCAACCGCGGTCCCGAAGCTGGCGCAAGAGCGCGTCCAGCGATTGGCGCGACAGCAGACGGTCCGCAGAGAGCAGGTAGCCTGAGAAGAGGAAAACGAGATCCGGCTCATGGGCGTCGACAGTGTCGAGAATGTCTCGCAGATTGGCGTAGACGGCTGCGGGAAACGGAAGCGTTGCACTGTTCTGGGCATAGAGATGCTCGGGGAGGAGCATCCGCGTGCCGTTGGCGAATTCCTGCCCGCGCAGTAATGATCTGGCGAGGCCAAGCTGCTCATAGTCCCTGTCCTTGGATAGGACAAACAACGATCGGGCGTCGTTATGCGTCTTCGGGGTCACGGTTGTCCCTACCTGCCGTCCGAGTCCTGACTTGCCGGCCAAAGTGGGCCGAGAGTGTATCTCAGCATCAACCGCAGTGCAAACGGTAACCGTCCGCCAGGGAGCGCTGTACAACCCAGTGTTGGCATCAGTCACTGTATGGGTGAAAATAAATACGATGACGTATCATGGGGTGGCGTTTTCGGGCCTTTGGTTGGTATCTCGGATTCAACCAGGAGCCCGACGATGCCCGCGCCCTGGGGCACCGGAACCGGCGGGTCCACCGCCATCTATGGCGCACAGCTCGAGCGGTTTACCCCCGCGGATTTCGAGCCGAGAGCGAACTTCCCTGACGTGCGGGACGCAAACCTTCCCGAACGATGGCCGATCACGTATGACGAGCTCGCCCCATACTACCGTCTGGCCGAAGCCATCTATCGCGTGCGCGGCACCCAGGATCCCTTGAACCCCGATCCCCAAGCTTCGCTCCTTCCCCCCCCCTCCCCTCAGCGAACGGGATCAAGTCTTCAACGACTCGTTCCGAAAGCTCGACTTGCACCCTTACCGATCCCATGTGGGGTTCGACTACAGCGCCGGGTGCAAGGAATGCCTTGACCTCTGTGTACGGGGGTGCAAGAGCGATGCGGCAACGTCGTGCCTGATGCCCGCACTCACGGTGCACGGAGCCCATATCTTACCGGACTGCGAGGTTGTGGAACTCGTCGCTGATCGCTCGCGCGTGAGCGCGGTTCGCGCGCGGTGGGACGGCGGGGAGGGCACGCTGTCAGCGAAGATCATCGTGCTCGCGGCAGGATCGCTCATGACGCCTATCCTTCTCTTGAACTCCCGATCACTGGCCTGGCCGGAGGGCCTTGCGAACCGCACCGGACTGGTGGGTCGGAACCTGATGTTGCACGTCAGCGACATCCTGGCGATCGATCCACGCACCTGGTACCCCGACCAAGGTCCATCGCGCACGCTGACCCTCAACCCTCTCTGCCAACGTACGTGAGACACGGAGCACGCAAAGAATTAGAGTAGGGCGAAGGCAGAGAAAACGAACATGTTGGGACTGCGAGAGAGAATGGCAGAGAATGGTAGTGCCCCTGGAACCGGGGAGGCCAAGCGAAGCGCGGCAGCTCCTGCGGACCCGGAGGTAGTAGATAGGCCGCTACGGCGGCGGTTCAGTCCGTCGTACAAGCTGCGGATCGTCGAAGAAGCGGACCGGTGCACCGAGCCCGGCGAGGTGGGTCAAGTCCTGCGGCGAGAGGGCCTGTACTCGTCGCACCTGACGACGTGGCGCAAGGCGGCGCATAGCGGGTCGCTGAAGGCCCTGTCGAAGAAACGCGGCCGCAAGCCGGAGCGAAATCCGCTGGATGAGAAGGTACGCAAGCTGGAGCGGCGAAACGCACGGCTCGGGAATGAGCTCAGGAAGGCACACCTGATCATCGACGTGCAGGGAAAAGTTGCGGGGCTGCTGGGGATAAGCCTCGACGACGGGACAAACTCTTGAAGGCGGCCGATGAGCTGGCTAAGCACGTCGGTGTAAAACCGGCGTGCGCGGCCCTCGAGGTCTCCCGATCGACGTTGTACCGTCGTCGAGGCCCATCAACCGGGCAACAGCAGCCCCGCCCGACGCCCGCCCGGGCATTGAGCGAGACGGAACGAGGCGAGGTCTTCGACACGCTGTGTTCGGAGCGGTTCGTGGACCGCTCACCCGCCGAGGTGGTGGCCACGCTGCTCGACGAAGAGGTCTACCTGTGCAGCGAACGCACGATGTATCGTGTTCTGGCCTCCGAGGTGCCGGTTCAGGAACGCCGGGCGCAGCGCACCCATCCCGAGTACAAGAAGCCCGAGTTGATGGCCACGGCGCCGAACCAGGTGTGGTCCTGGGATATCACGCGGCTGCTCGGGCCGAAGAAGTGGAGCTATTACTACCTCTACGTCATCATGGACATCTACAGCCGCTACGTCGTGGGCTGGATGGTGGCGGACCGGGAGAACTCGGCCCTGGCCGGCCGGTTGATCCAGCAGAGCTGCCTGAAGCATGGCGTCCAGCCCCGGGTCCTGACCCTGCACTCGGATCGGGGAGCTCCAATGACGAGCCAATGCACCGCTCAACTTCTCGCTGACCTCGGCGTGACCCGCTCGTTGAGCCGGCCTCAGGTGTCGGATGACAACCCGTTTTCCGAGGCTCAGTTCAAAACCTTGAAGTACCATCCCTCGTTTCCCGGACGGTTCGGGGATCAGGGCCAAGCCAAGACGTTCTGTCGATCGTTCTTCCGCTGGTACAACGGCAAGCTCGCTCGGCGTGTAGATGTAGGTCAGCTCACCATCGACGTGGAGATCAACCGAGGGAGCGTCGAACACATCAATCTGGGTGAAGGGAGGTACGCCCTCCTCTCCAGCCCACACGAAGCTGTCGGGTGTATCGCCGATCTCGAAGGTGATCGAAGCAGATGGAGCTTCCGTAGCATCGGGACGAGCGATATTCGGTAGGATCGCTTCGACCGTTCGAACCGCTGCAAGCCGTTTGAGAATGCGTACATAACCGGTCTTCCCGGCACCATTCTCGCCGTAAAGAAGCGTCATGCGCGGGTGAAAAAGGATGTCCTGGTCCGCTGCGAGGGCGTTCACGTTGGCGACGTCGGAGAGTGCCGTTAGCCGAAGCGCCTTCTCAGGGTCTCCGGAATTGCCGTCGTGTTGGATCGCGGGCACGGATACGGGCTCACCTTCAGTGTCGACAAGCTCCTTTTCTCTTAGAAGAAGCTCGTAGAACGCCCTTATGACGTCCTCGCTCAGACCACGACGTGCATCGAGCACCGCAGCGACGAGCGAACGAACCCAGTGGTCGCGGGAGTTGGCCCAGTCGACTAGCAGGGTGATGCCAGATGTCTACTCATCATCAGTCATCGGCTCATGCCCACATGCGGGCGACGATCTTCTTCTTCTCGTCGCCAAGCGCATTCGCGTAGATGGCCGTGGTCTCCATCTTCGCGTGTCCAAGTACCTGTTGGAGCACGTTGAGCGGTACACCGGAGGCGATCGCAGCGAGCCCATAGCCATGCCGTAGACCCTTGGGGGATCGGTGCGGGCCGTCCTCAAGCCCGGCGGCTTCCATTATCTCCCTGATACGTCGCCATGCAGTCGTGCGGGAGTAATCCCAAAGGGGCCGGTTTTCTCTCTCGGTTCCTCGCGCTTCGCGGATACCGTGAACCATGTTCAGCACGTCGAGAAAATCCGGCGGTACAGGGACAGCGCGGTAGACTACCTTGCCGCGCTTTTTCAGGCTCCGGAACGTGATGGTCTCGGCGGTGAGGTCCCCGCGCTGCGGGGTGAGCTCCAAAGCTTCGCTGATCCGGCAACCTGTGTAATGGAGGGCACCGCAAAGCGTGCGGGTCGGGCGGTATGCGATGGAGGCCGCTTCCATGAAGGCGCGGCGCTCGTCCTCGGTGAGGTAGAGGCGTTTGCCTTCGGGATCGAAAAGAGTAGGAATCCGGCCTGCCATTGAAACACTTTAGCGCGTTTCGGTTTCACCGGCTACAGGTGGCGGGAGGGAATTAGGCCGTATGGGGTATTGCCTTAAGTCCACCGCCCACTACATGTTGTGGTCATGGCGGTTCCGGCTTCTCAGCTCCGTGGCGGCGTGGACTATCCCCGTACGCGGCTGGAGCTGGACGAGTTCTTCCCCGACGATGCGGCATGCCTGGAGTACGTGGAGGGTCTGCGCTGGCCGGAAGGGTTTGTGTGCGTGGGCTGTGGCGGGTTGGGAGAGGTCTGGCGAGCATCGCGGGGGCGTCTCGTCTGCCCACACTGTCGAAGGCAGACCTCGGTGCTGGCGGGAACCGTGTTCCACCGCACGCGCTCGCCCCTGCGTCTGTGGTTTCTCGCTGCCTGGGGGGCGAGGGTCGGTGCTGATCGGCGAGTGCACATCAGACATCGGGGTGCATGTGCACCGAAACGCCATTTTCATGTGCGCGCCAGCGCTCCCTTATGTGGCTGGCTGTCTTACAGTTGCGGCACGGCCGCCGGAGCTGCGACGCCGCTCCGGAGCTTTCGGCCGTAGATGGGAGCGACCCCCCCTTTCGGGATGCCTCGATCGGCATCGGGGAGGGCTGGCATGTGCACGCCCATGCCACCCTCCCACGGGGGGTCGCTCCCAGCCATGGATCCCTACGGACTGCCTAGGGCATTTACGTAACTCATTTATTATGAATGAGTTACGTATTAGTCTACGGAGTTCGACCCCCCATTATGTCCACCGATTTGAACCCGATTTCCTTGGCCTCTCTTGGCCGTCAACGGACAACGGCCGCGAGTCGGCCCCGGATCGCCAGATCGCCATGCCGTAGTGGCACGCGGGCCGGCTCAAGGCAGAACCGCCTGATCACAGGCCAATCTGTACACCGTATCGGACATCCAGCGCTTGAAGTCGCGGTTGTCTCGAAACTGCTTGAACAACTCCATGTCGTCCTTCATCAGCGCTGTCATGACTCGTTGTAGAGCCTTGCCGTGCTCGATGCGCACGTTTTGCTCGTCGGAGTTCGTCCGGGCGTTCTTGAAGGCGGTGTCGTCCGCTACCCGCGACGGAATGGTCTCGGTAATGAGTCTCCTTACGCGGTCGCCGTCCTGCCAGTCGATATCGCCGAATAGGTGGTTGAAGTCCTTGAGGATGTTCGAGAGCCAGTCCAGCTCAGGATCGGGCCAGTGGCCTCCATCGCCGGTCCCGGCTGGGTCGATCTCACCGTCTTCATCCGATATGACGATCTTCTGCACCGCCAGCCTCTCGACCCGGTAACTGTCCATGTCGATCGCGTCGAGGATCCCCTTGGAGAGGTCATCTTCCACGGGCGCTGGCAGCTTCGGGACCAGGAAATTCAGGAAGATCGAGCGCTTCTCCCAGCCGGCGTTCGTGAACGGCAGGATGCAGGAGAGAAAGGCGTATGTGCGCACGAACGCCTTGGCCTTGCCCTTGAAGTCCACCTGCCGGTCCTCATCCAGCTCCTGAAGATAGACGGCGACGCAGGCGTCGAGGATCGGGTCGAGCTCGTCGCGATCGGCGTCGCCGAGGTAGCGCTGCACGAAGTCGTGCGGTAGTAGTCGGTGAATGCGTAACGGATCGTCTCGGCATCGTTCAGGAAATCGAGCACGAAAACATCGTGCTTCTTTGGATGCGCGCGATTAAGGCGAGACAGTGTCTGCACCGCCTTGATTCCGGAAAGCGTCTTGTCCACGTACATCGTGTGGAGCAGCGGTTCGTCGTAGCCGGTCTGGAACTTGTCCGCGCAGATCAGGAACCGGTAGGGATCTTCCCGGAATTTGGCGGCGGTCTGGCCGTCCGGGAAGCCATTCAGTGATGTCTCGGTAACATTCACGCCACCATATTCGCGTTCGCCGGAGAAGGCCACGATGGCGTGGTACGGGCTCTTCCGCTCCTGCAGGTAGTCGCGGATGGCGTGGAAGTACTGGATCGCACGCTGAACGCCGTTGGTGACCACCATCGCGCGCGCCTGGCCCCCGATCTTGTGCTGGGCGAGGACCTGCTCGTGGAAGTGGTCGACCATGATCTCGGCCTTGAGACGGAGCGCGTGCTCGTGGCCCTCGACGAAGCGGCGCAGCTTCTTCTTCGCCTTCGTGGCGTCGAACTCCGGGTCGTCCTCTATGGTCTTGGCGAGCCGGTAGTAGCTCTTGACCGGCGTGTAGTGCGCCAGCACGTCCAGGATGAACCCCTCCTGGATTGCCTGCTTCATCGTGTAGCTGTGGAACGCGTAGTGCCGGACCGAGCCATCGGGCTGCGGGTCCGGCTGGCCGAAGATCTCGAGTGTCTTGTTCTTGGGCGTCGCCGTGAAGGCGAAGTAGCTGGCGTTGGGCAGCAGCTTCCTCGACTCCATTAGGCGGTTGATCCGATCCTCGAAGGTCTCTTCCTCGACCTCTTGGCCAGTCTCGGAGAGCACCTGCGACATGGCCGCGCTGGTGCGACCGCCCTGGCTCGAGTGGGCCTCGTCAATGATGATCGCGAAGCGCCGTCTGCGTTGCTCGCTTCCGATCTCGTCCAGGATGAAGGGGAACTTCTGGACCGTCGAGATGATGATCTTCTTGCCGGACTCCAAGAACCTGCGAAGGTCGCCCGACCGGTTCGCGTGGCCCACCGTTGCGCTGACCTGCGCGTACTGCCGGATCGTGTCACGGATCTGCCGGTCGAGTATGCGCCGATCCGTGACCACAATGATCGAGTCGAAGAGCGGTACGCCATCCTTCATGAGTCCGACCAGCTGGTGGGCGAGCCAGGCGATGGAGTAGCTCTTGCCGCTGCCGGCCGAGTGCTGGATCAGGTAGCGTTCGCCCACACCATTACCTGGGGCATCGGCTAGCAACCGGCGCACGGCATCGATCTGGTGGTAGCGCGGCCAGATCTGCTTACGCTTCTTTCGGCCGGTCTTCTCGTCCTTCTCCTCCACGACCTGGGCGTAGTTCTCCAAGATGTTCGTCAGGCTCTCTCGGGTCAGTACCTCGCGCCACAGGTAGTCGGTCTTAATCCCGTTCGGGTTCGGCGGATTGCCCGCGCCGTCGTTCCAACCCCGGTTGAACGGCAGGAACCAGGACTTCTTGCCAGCGAGATGTGTACAGAAGCGCACCTCGTTGTCGTCCACAGCGAAGTGGGCCACGCAGCGGCCGAGCTCGAACAGCTTCTCGCGCGGATTGCGGTCCCTCTTGTATTGCTCCTCCGCATCGCCCACCGTCTGCTTCGTGAGGCGGTTCTTGAGCTCGAAGGTGAGAACCGGCAGGCCGTTGATGAAGAGCACGATGTCGAGTGAGCGCTGGGTCTCGTCTCGGCTGTAGCGGAGCTGCCGGACGGCGGTGAACCGGTTCTGCTCGAAGCGTTCGCGCGCCTGCGGGTTCGCGGCCGAGGGCGTGCCGTAGAACAGAGCTAGGTCGTGCGCGTCGTGCCTGGCGCCATGACGGAGCACCTCGATGGTGCCGCGCTTGGAGATCTCGCCCTGCAGCCGGGCGAGGAACTTGCGCTGCGTCGGACCGTCCGCGTCCAGAGCCAGTGCTTCGGCCGCCTCCGACTGGGTATTCTGTAGGAAGGCTGCAAGCTGAACCCGGTCGACACAGAACTCGCGGTCGTAGTCATGAGGACTGCCGCAGCTCCAGCCCACGCCGCCGTAGCCGGGATGAGCCGCGCCCTCTGTACCGTTCCCCCCTGGGTCGCACGGATCGCCAGTGAGCGCCGTGCAAATCAGCCGTTCAAGGCCACGCTCGGATGTATCTGTGATCGCCATAGACGCTCGCCGTCAGATCGGCACCTCCGTGTACTCTCCCGGTTCCATCCGATCGACAGCGGCCCGAATGTCGGCAACACGGCGTTGGATGCGCGGCCATGACGCGGCCAGCAATACCACAATCGCTAGCCGTCTCCCAGATAGGTTCTGTTGATGACGGAGATGCTGGTCCGTCGTTACCAGCAGCTGGTACCCATCCTCCTCCGCCCGGTCGAGCAACGCACCGTTGTCCAGGCCCGACCAGCCGCGTCCGAAAACAGTATCCACGTCATGCCCGGCCAGATCCCTGCCCAGCGGCGCCGGCACCCCTTGATCGAACAGTATTCTCAAGCCACCGAGTCCTTGAGATTCCGGGTCTCGTGGTCGAGAACGCTCTCGACCTGCCGACGCTCCACGCCGGGAAACCAGCTTAGGAACTGGTCGATCGTGGCACCGTCCCGGAGGTTCTCAAAGAGTGAAGCCACGGGCACTCGCGTGCCCCGAAACACCCAGGTTCCGCTAACTCTTGCCGGATCCCGCTCCACAGCGGGACACGTTTTCCAGCCACTCATCGGGCCACCTCCTTCACGGTCTCGAGTTCCTCAAGAACCGAATCCATGTCAGTATCGACCGGATCGTCCACGTCGTCTCCGGCCAACGGATCCACCTTCGGCAGGGCAGCCGCAGCATCGCGCACGTCGAGCTTGCCGGTGACGACGTCGGCGACCAGGCGAGTGCGATACTCCTTGAGAAAATGGATTTGACGCTCCAGCTGACATACCTCCTGATCGATAGTGACTACGTTGCTATCGTTGAAATCAGCGATCAGAACTTGTTCTTCTTGTGGAGGACGAGGTGTTGGCATCCTCTTGAAGTCCTCCCAGTATAGCCGGTTACGATCTTTGACGATGCCGCGGGGGTACTTGTCAATCTCGGTCATATACGCGCTCGTGCGAAAAAGAGCGTTAAAGTACTGTGGATTCGTGCCTACTAGTGGCTTTGCAACAACATACGCAGGGCTGACTAATCCATCCACTGGAGTTACTCCGACTGCTCCCTGCCACATTCGCATCATATTGTAAGCGATGTCCCCCTCGACGGCCCGCTTGTACTTGTTACGATCTGACATGACTTGCTTTCGGTCTGGATCTTCCAAGTCTCGCACACGAATACCTGTCCTTAAAGAAATCTCAAGCAAGCCAAAATCGGCAGTTCAGCGAATCCGACTTCATTGCGCTGAACAAAGAGCCGAGTCCCATTTCGAACCACATCCCAATGCTCCGGCACTTGTCCCAGCCACTCGACTCCAGCCTCCACGCCCCCGACATATCCGAGTAGCCTTGTAGGCCCGGTAGCACACAAACCCTTCCGGCCAGCGCAGACCCTCCACGTACTCCAGGCATGCCGGCTGGCCGGTGCGGACATCGACCTGGCCCGTGACGGCTTGGTGGATGATGGCCTGCTTCTGCTCCTCCAGAAGCGCGATCAACTTCTCCTTGGCTCGGATGTAGCGCTGTATCCTGCGGTCGACGTAATCAAGGAAGCGAACTATGGCGGTCTGTTCGGGCAAGGGTGGAAGAGGTAACCAAACGGACTGGATGGCCGCGTGCGAGAGCCCATACCTAGTCACACCGTTGGCTTGAACATGAAACTGACACCCAATGCTTCTACTTTGGAGTGCACGTAATAGGTATCCTCCATTCAGGCAGGTGCCCAACGGGCGGAGCAGGGCCAGGTGATAGCCGCTGACCAGATCATCAGCAGATTCAACCACAAGTGCTGGGACTCCGATGTCATCCCAAGCTTCGGAGTCCTTTGTTATGAGAACGTCGCCAGGGGTCAAGCGGAATCGTGCGATCTCGTCTGCGGTCGCGGTTGCTCGCATGAATAGCATGCTGGGACTTATGTGATCGTTCTTGTAGACATCCACATAATTGCACAGGCGAACGGGATACTCACCCTCCTTGGTGTGCTTATCGATGTTGCTGATACGCATTTCGGCAACGTTCTTGAGCCGCTGTATTTCCCAATGTTCTGGCACCTCTCCTAGCCACTCCAGTCCGGAATCCTTCCTAGCAGGATAGGGCTTCAGAACATGGGTCATGCGCCGGTCTCCCCATCACCCATTTGTTTCTCGAACGCCTGGCGCACGAGGCCCATCACATAGGACAGCTCATCTACCTCGGTCATGTCCACCTCTGCATCCCCATTGCCCCAGCGGCCGATGCCGGTGACGTCCTTGGCGAACCCCCTCGGGTCATTGAGCTCGTGGAAGGGGAGGTTCAGACTAAGGCGTAGACAGCTCTTTTGCGGTACCACGTCGACGAAGTTGGTCTCCGCCTTGTAGGCGACGTAGAGCTTGAGGACCTCCTCGGTGACGCAAGGATCGAGGGCCACGACCTCCTTTCGGAACGCATCGAAGAGCGATCGCATGGGACTGCCGTCGGCGAGGTTCGGGTGGTCAGCGAGGGTGTAACTAGCCGGGCGCTCTGTCTTCTGCCGATACGTTTCCAATACCTCAGCAGGCAACTCGGGCTGCGCCCACACTTTCGTAGCCTGCTCGGCAAGCCGCGTCGCGCGGGTTTGGATCGCGGCTTCGTCCCAGGTCGCGAGAGACCTCAGATCCTCGTTCAACCGCAGCGGGCTCTGCCGGAAGCCGCCCGACATGTCGCGCTTCTCGGCGAAGGGCCGATCGCTATATTCTGCGTTGTAGCCGGTTAGCGTCAGGTTACCAAGCGTGTGCAACCAAGTCGCTTGCACCCGTTGCCACTCCGAGCCGAGTGCGTTCCGCCATTTCGCGGAGAGGTTTTCGTTCTGCGGCATGATGTGCTCGATGGTGTACTCGTCTACGTGCACTCGCTCCTTGCGGCCGTGGTTCTCGAGACGACGTAGCCAGTAGCTGCGACGCGGAAAATTATAGAGGTCTCGAATTTTGAGCTCACGCTTGAATTCCTCATCGTCCGGGAACCGACGGTAGGAGCGTATAGTCAGCAAGTGCGCCTCGATGCTCTCAAGGTAGCGATCCTTCCTGACGAAGCGTCCGAAGGTGGCAAACGTCTTGTTCAGGGAGTTGGTAGGAATACCGCACACCGCTCGTCGAAATACGTACGCCTCGACGAGCCGCACAGCACCAGCGAGGTCATCCTTGTCTAGAGGGCCCTCGACGTAATCGTGATACAGCTCGAGTAAGAACGGGAAGGCCACGTCAACCTTGAGATCACGCAGGTCGCGAAAAGCCAACGCCAACTGTTTGTCGGGCTCCTGGTCAAGCGCCATCGCGCAGTAGTGGCGGGCGTAAGCGTGGACCTCGGCAACAAGGGCCTCTACGCCGGCCGCCGCCACCTCCGGGGAGTTAGCGTGCGCCTTGAACGCTTCGTAGACGGCCCGGATCGGAACCTGTCAACGACAATGGGACACTCTACGGGATTAATTAGAGAGCAATGTCCTGTGTGGTGAGGGAAGGGATGGGAGGATTGATGAAGACGGCCTCCGGGAGCGGTTTGGGCTTCGGCACACCTCTGACGAAGCGTTCGGGATGAGCGGCCCATGCTTCGCGGAGCACGGATTTCCTGCCGGCAATGACCTGATCGGCGTTCCCGAAGTGGACCTGCTCGGGGGTTAGCATCGAGATGCCGCCATGGCGGTGCTCGGCATTGTACCAGCGGAAGAACGATCGACAGAACGTCTTGGCTTGGCCCTGATCCCCGAACCGTCCGGGAAACGAGGGATGGTACTTCAAGGTTTTGAACTGAGCCTCGGAAAACGGGTTGTCATCCGACACCTGAGGCCGGCTCAACGAGCGGGTCACGCCGAGGTCAGCGAGAAGTTGAGCGGTGCATTGGCTCGTCATTGGAGCTCCCCGATCCGAGTGCAGGGTCAGGACCCGGGGCTGGACGCCATGCTTCAGGCAGCTCTGCTGGATCAACCGGCCGGCCAGGGCCGAGTTCTCCCGGTCCGCCACCATCCAGCCCACGACGTAGCGGCTGTAGATGTCCATGATGACGTAGAGGTAGTAATAGCTCCACTTCTTCGGCCCGAGCAGCCGCGTGATATCCCAGGACCACACCTGGTTCGGCGCCGTGGCCATCAACTCGGGCTTCTTGTACTCGGGATGGGTGCGCTGCGCCCGGCGTTCCTGAACCGGCACCTCGGAGGCCAGAACACGATACATCGTGCGTTCGCTGCACAGGTAGACCTCTTCGTCGAGCAGCGTGGCCACCACCTCGGCGGGTGAGCGGTCCACGAACCGCTCCGAACACAGCGTGTCGAAGACCTCGCCTCGTTCCGTCTCGCTCAATGCCCGGGCGGGCGTCGGGCGGGGCTGCTGTTGCCCGGTTGATGGGCCTCGACGACGGTACAACGTCGATCGGGAGACCTCGAGGGCCGCGCACGCCGGTTTTACACCGACGTGCTTAGCCAGCTCATCGGCCGCCTTCAAGAGTTTGTCCCGTCGTCGAGGCTTATCCCCAGCAGCCCCGCAACTTTTCCCTGCACGTCGATGATCAGGTGTGCCTTCCTGAGCTCATTCCCGAGCCGTGCGTTTCGCCGCTCCAGCTTGCGTACCTTCTCATCCAGCGGATTTCGCTCCGGCTTGCGGCCGCGTTTCTTCGACAGGGCCTTCAGCGACCCGCTATGCGCCGCCTTGCGCCACGTCGTCAGGTGCGACGAGTACAGGCCCTCTCGCCGCAGGACTTGACCCACCTCGCCGGGCTCGGTGCACCGGTCCGCTTCTTCGACGATCCGCAGCTTGTACGACGGACTGAACCGCCGCCGTAGCGGCCTATCTACTACCTCCGGGTCCGCAGGAGCTGCCGCGCTTCGCTTGGCCTCCCCGGTTCCAGGGGCACTACCATTCTCTGCCATTCTCTCTCGCAGTCCCAACATGTTCGTTTTCTCTGCCTTCGCCCTACTCTAATTCTTTGCGTGCTCCGTGTCTCACGTACGTTGGCAGAGAGGGAGGAGATGTTCCCGACTCGAACTCTGTTGACTGCCAAGCAAGAAGTCGGTCTGGTCAACGCCATCGATGGGGCGGTCGGCCGGAACGTCCGCGCCCACAATGCGAGCGAACGTAGGGAAGAAGTCCATCGTCGAGAACATCTCGTTTGACGTGCCCGGATCGATCCTACCGGGCCAGCGGATCATCCCGATCGTGCGAATCGAGCCTTCTGTCGGGTCCCCAAGCTCTCCGCGCCATGGTCCCGCAGACCCTGCGTCTGGCCAGACCCCTGTCCGCATAGGTCCGTTGTCGCTCATGAACACCACGATAGTGTTGTCCTGGATCCCAGCAGCCTCAATGGCATCAAGGACGCGACCTGTGTTGTAGTCCAACTCCATGAGTGAGTCGCCGTAGCGACCGATGCGGGATGCTCCCTCGAACTCGGTCGATGTATAGTTCGGGTAGTGGGGTCGCGTCCACGCGACGAAGAGAAAGAACGGATCGGGGGAGGCAGCGTGCTCCTGTATGTAAGCCACCGACATGTCCGCGATTTCAACGTCGATTGTGCGCCGCGTGTCGAAATCGTAAGGCTTTACGTTCTCGACCTCACCGCCCGCCCTTGAATGATCTGAGGTTCGAGAAACCCGGCCGGAAGCGGAGCCTTGTTTTCTGTGCTCGTTGGGATATAGAGCGTTTCATCTGTCGTATTCGGGATTCCCCAGAACTCGTCGAATCCCTGGCTGTGAGGGAGACTGGAATTCTGGACTCCCAAGTGCCACTTGCCGTAATACGCGGAGGAGTAACCGACGCTCTTCATGATTTCGCCTAAGGTGATTTCCTCGGGCTGGAGTGTGTTCGGCGTCCCCGGTATCAGCACCAAGGATAGCCCGGACCGAATCGAGTAGCGTCCGGTCATCGTTGCGGTGCGGGACGGAGTGCAGCCCGGTTCAACGAGGAATTGTGTGAGGCGAAGCCCCTCGGCAGCGAGTTGATCGATCCGGGGTGTGGGGGCCCCGCGCAACTCTCCTCCACCATAGATGCCGACATCCCCGTAGCCGAGGTTGTCTGCCATCATGAAGACGATGTTCGGCCTGCTGCCGTTCTGCGCTTGCAGATTATCGAGCGGGATTAGAAGTAAGCCGACAGTAAGGCATCCGAGCGCGACAGAGCGCATCACATGGCCTCCATTCCTAGAGTGAGTTCTGTAGATCATGGGGCGCGTGTGATGACGAGGAAATTGGACTATGGTCCCATAGCATGCGACCGCTCTTGGTGCGCGCACTTAATCGCCTGCCCCTTGAGGCACCAACAAGTTCGCCCTTGCTCGGTGCCTGGGCGGGACCACGGTTAGGCCGGATCCGACTCCGTCGCCCGACCGGACAAGAGAAAGGCGGCCTTTCCGAAGCCGCCCAGCCAGAACCTCCCAGTCGCCTGTCGTGGGTGACAAAAGGTGACTTTTCCGGCCGAGTAGATGACCACGCCCCTGCATCCCGTTTGCATCCCGCAGACCGGCTAAGAACGGTTTTACAGGACGCCTCCTGACCGGCTTAGAACGGTCGAAACGTCCAGCTTCTAAGCGAGCGAGGAGGCCCGAAGGGCCCCCGCAGCTCAATCTTGTCGTTTACGCACCTGTTGACCCGAGCTCCGCACTTATCCGAGCGATGATCTCGGTCGTGGAAATCCCGGGCGTGTAGCCCACCGTGCGGTAAATGCCCATCTCGATCGGAATCTTGTAACAGAGCTCTTCCATCTCACTGGGAAAGTCATCTCCGTGCACGATCAGGTCGATTTCGTACTGTTCGATCCAGGCACGGTCGATCGTGAGTGGTGCGTTCGATGCTACTTCGTCGACGTAGCGACAGCCCTCGACCGAAGCCACGCGCTCCTCCATGGTGAGTATCGGGCGGCTCCTCTTGTAACTCATCACCGTTTCATCGGCGTGAACGCCCACCAAAAGGTAGTCACCGTGTCTTCTGGCCTGTCTGAGGAAATTCACGTGACCGTAATGGAACAGATCAGCCACCATATCGACGTAAACGCGTGTGATGTCAGGTTCTCCTGGGCTAGGTCTATGGATTACTGATCTAAGGCCTGGTCAGACCTGTTCGGCAATGAGGGCGTGTGCTCTCCCCGAGAGACTCTGAGGGTCCGGTTTGTAGACGTAGTTCACACCAGGCGCGAGGTACTCAACATAGAGGATCTCCTTGTGATCTCCATGTTGGACAGAGACCACGTATCCGGCCTCGCCCGGGAGGCTGAAGTAGACATAGCCATCTGCATTGGTGCTTGACCTATCCAGCCCTGTCAGGACAGTCGTGGCGGCCAACGCAACCTGGGCCCCCTCGACCGGACGACCCTCGAGATCGAGGACCTTCAGACTGCCGGTGTGCCGTTGAGGTTCGAGTTTGCTAGCCAGGCCCATGATCCCATCGGAGGTGGTGGGAAGAGTGGCTTCGGCCATCAGGACTTCCTGTTCGAACCCGCCCGCTCTTTTTGGAATCATCCATTCCGGACCGTACTTGAGCCTGAGGTATTCCTCGGGCGGATTCGGCACCAAGAATTTCTCGCCGAGGAAATCGATCTCTTTCAGGTCCGTGTGCAGACTTGCTGGGATTCGAACGACCGGCCACTGGTAAATGCTGTCGTCTATGATTCGATAGCAGCTCCAGTCCATCGGCGTGCCAAACTTCTTGAGATCAACGCTCAGATGAAGTTCGGTATCTGTGATTCGTGCGTCGAACCCGTGCTCCTTGAACACGTCCGCTGCACTACGTACCAGTTCCTCGGTAAGACCGTGCAGGCCGATCACCGAACCGATGTCCAGGTCATCGTCCCATTCGATGAAGGCGCTATCCCTCACAGCGCCCAAACATGTACCATGGCGCAAAAAGAAGACCAGTCCGAGTCGATCCAGGATCTGTTGCGCTTCTTTCAGCAGCGCTTCGGCGGTGCTCATGTCCATCGGTTTGAGAACTGAGGGTTGCATGGTTGTGGATAAGCTCGTGTGTGGGGCCGATAAGGGTGGCCTCGCGCGACACAGACGAAGACTACGATAGGTCGCCGTCCGGATGCCGGCACACCTACGTTACAGCAATAGGCATACAGCACAAAGCCGGGGAGTCCATTCCCAGGACTCACCGAGGGAGAGACGCTGAGGGAGCGGATCGACCGCGAGAGACAACTACCCGCCGATTCGGGCGTACTAGTGGCGATCCTAAGGCTGAGATCTAGTCAGTTTGAACACACCCTGGCTCGGCAGACGCAGCAACGTCACATCCACCACGGTCGTTCGGAAGCCCTGCAACATCTTCGATACGTTGGGCTTCGTGAGCCTGACCATCAGTGGCAGGTAGCTGATGTCGTCCGAGTCCGGTTCCTCGCCGGTGATCTCGATGTCGAGTCCCTTGCAGTCCTCCAACAGGTTCTCGAAGCTCTTCTTCTTGGAGTGGTACGCCTGTGTGCGCAGATAGAACGTGGTCGTCCCCGGATTCAGGTTGTTCTTGTGCACGTCTTCGATCATCTCTTCGAGTCGGTTCGTGCCGGCTCCGCTCGCGCTCGACTTGAAGGTGATGTCGTGTTCGCGTACGTCGACACCGTACTGGTCTCGTATGCGGAAGATCACCTGTGCGTGCGCTTCGTATTGGGCTTGCTTGTTCCATTCCGTAACCGACCTCTTCAGACCGGCCGCCCGCTGCTGTGTCTTGGCCGTATTACGATGGAAGGCGCCGACCACCTCGTCGTAGGCCTGCTCGTCGGGCGGGGTGGACAAGGCTTTGATCAAGTGCGGTAACACTCGGGTTCGGTTCTTCTCGCCGTCCACGATGCCGATGTCAGTGCCGAAGTGAGCGGTCTCATACAAGACCGTGTACGGCACTTCACGCCGGGTCGCGGCGAGCCCTCGGAAGTCCAGCGCGTAGCGTACCTCGTTCAGTCGTTTGTTGTCCCGCCGAGACTGGAGTAGCTGTCCAAGCCGGGTGTGATGGATGCGCTGTGCGTCGCTTTGGGGCTCCGCCTTTACGTAGTTGAAGTTCAGGTTACAGGCCGCCGTGCGCACCGTATTGTCCGCCGAGTCCTCCTTGACGTACCGAATCGGCACCGCGCGTAATGCGCGGAGCGTCTGTGAACCGATGATGCAGAACTCCTGCACCTGGTAGTCGTCGTACATGTCGTTACCAGGGGTCAAGAAATGGCCATGGAGATCCAAGGTCTTTGATGACCCGAACTCGAGTTCGCTCAGCACCTTCACACCTCGCCCGACGCCCTTGAAGATCAACTGAGCCCACCGGGCGAGCTTTCCGACGGCGACGTGCGCCAGACCGCTGCCGAAGTTGGCGCCGGCCAGGTGTACGAGGTTGCCGATCGGGGAGGGCTTCGGGCTGAAAAGGCGAATCCAGTTGCGAACTACGAGTGCCCCTGTGCTATGGATGACCACGTGGAACCCCGTGTCCAAGAGTCCGCGATACGGACGGGAATGCAGAGCGCGGTTCAGCGCGAAGCTGATGTCGTCGATCGAGATGCCGTCGTTCAGCGAGATCCACCGGGCGAGATCGATCTCGACGAGGTTGTCGGTGCCGAAGTGGTCGCGAAGGTGACTCGGCAGGGTGCCGTAGATGTCTTCGACTCTAGTGTTTCTGTCGGGTCGGTTCGATAAACATTGTCTTCCCTCACTTCTTCCCGGGTCGCTTTCAACCCTCTCACAACTTTCTGACCGCCACCACCGGCGGTATTTCAGGTCTATGCAGAAAGCGGGCCAAACTCCACTTTCGCAGCCATCTCCCGACCTTAAGGAGTCTGCACATAAGCCTTACGTGATTGCCCCTCAACAGGTTACAGCAATACCGAGATCGGTATCGCTGTGCTGTCACAGGCCCGGATGGGGGGTCTGGTCGGCCCAGTGCACCCCCGCGATCGTCCCATGGGCCGGACGCTGCTGTCACGTTGGCAGCAAATACCGGAGCGGCCTGCTCGGGTCACAGAGATCGCAGGCATGCCACAAGCGCTACGTCGTTCTCGGTCGCCTCGGGGAGGGACGCCCCTCATTCCGCTCGTAACGCCGAGGCCGGGTCGATGGTTGCCGCCCTGCGCGCGGGTACCCAGATGGCTACCCCTGCCGTTGCCAGGAGCAAAAGTGCTGATGCGGCTAGCGATGGAGGGTCCAGAGTCCGGACGCCGTAGACGAGTCCTTCCAGCGTCGATCCGAAGAGGAAGGCCAGAGCGAGGCCCACGAGCAATCCCACGCTCACCAGCCTCATGCCGCCCAGGACGATTTCTGAGAGCACCCTTCTTCCGTCGGCTCCGATGGCGAGGCGTAGCCCGATCTCACGGCTTCGGTCGCTCACCGTATATGAGATGAGGCCGTAGAGCCCGATCAGCGTCGAGACGAGGGCCACCAGACCGCAGCCGGCGACCAGGGTCAGCGCGAAGCGGGTTGGCGCGATCGCGTCGCGTACATAGGCCGGCATTGGCCGGATGTCGTAGAGGGTGAGCTCGGGATCCAGGGTTCGAAGGGCCTGGCGGATCGGGGTGGCTACCGTTTCGGGCGCGACTCGGGTTCGTACCGCGAAGGCCACGTCCCGTGAGGCCTCCTGCCGGTAAGGGACGTAGATGGCCTCGCGGCCCTCGCTCTTGAGATCCTCGTAGCGCACGTGCTCGACCACGCCCACCACCTCGGCCTCGACCGGCCTCCCGTCCAACGGGAATCCGATCCGCTGGCCCAGAGGCGACCCCCCGGGGGCCAGTCGAAGGGCGAGCTTCTCGTCGACGACCGCGACGCGGCGGTCCTCGGTCAGGTCTTCTTCCTCGGTGAACGAGCGACCCTCGAGGAGACGGCTGCCCATGGCACGGAAATAGTGGGAGGTCACCATGCGGAAGTCGGCCCGGTTCTCCGCCCACCGGCTCTCACTCTGCCCGGGCAGGCCGTACGGCTGGGTCCAGATACGGCCGCCGAGTGGAAGACGGCCCACCAACCCCATCGCTTCGACGCCCGGGATCGCCTCGACTCGCTCCTCGAACGTCTTGACGAATCGCGCTCGGTCCGCGGGGCCCGAATAGCGCTCGGCTCCCCGGAGCGAGAGGGAGAACGTCAAGACTCCGTCCGCGTCGAAGCCCGGCCTTATGCGTTCCAGTTCCTGCACAGTGCGGATCAGCAGCCCCCCGGTCGCGAGAAGTACCATGGCCAACGCGACTTCACCGATGACGAACGCCGATCGTGCCCGACTGTGACCCCGGCCGCCCAGACGACTCCCGGAGCTGAGAGCGGCCCGCCGGAAGGCACCGTATGTGAGCAGTCCGGGCAAACCCCCGAAGATCACGGCCGCCATCACGGCCGATGCCACCGCGAAGACGAGAGTCCTCCCATCCACGCCCACCTCGTCCAACCGAGGCAGCCCCGAAGGAGCGAATCGTAGTAGGACGTCTACTCCCACACCGGCCAAGAGCCAACCGGCCGTGCACCCGAGGACGGCCAGGGTCAAATTCTCGACCGTGATCTGCCTGACGATCCGGAGACGCCCCGCCCCGAGCGCCGTGCGCAGGGCGAACTCGGGTATGCGTGCGGCGCTGCGGGCCAGGACGAGCAGGGCCACGTTGAGGCACGCGATCAGGAGGATGAACGCTCCCGCCACGAGGATGGCGATCAGGGTCGGTCGAGCCTGCCGGGTGAGCTCGTCCTGCATGGCCCGCACCACGATGCCCACGCCAGCTGCCTCGTAGGCCGGCACCTCACGGCGAAGGTCGAGCGAGATGGCGTCCATCTCGCGCTGGGCCCGTTCGAGCGTCGCGCCCGAGGCCAGGCGGGCGACCACCGCTCCGCTGTTGTCCGAGTCCTGGTCCAGCGCGCGGCCGTCCGTTCGCTCGAATGTCCGGAGATCGACCCGGATGGGAGACCAAGCGTCCACGTTTTCAGGGATACCGGCGTAGGGCGGGAGCAGAACGGAAAAGCCCTCGGGCATCACGCCTACGATGACGGCGGCCTGCCCGTTTACGTGAACGGTTCGTCCCAGGACCTCCGACTCCTGTCCAAACGTACGCACCCAGAGCCCGTGGCTCAGCACCAACGGAGCGGGGGCCCCGGCACGGGGCCGATCGCCGCCCTCGTCCGCTGCCGCATCCTCCGGCACGAACGTCCGGCCTATCTGCGCCCGCGCCCCCAGAAGATCGAAAAAGTCCACCGTTACCAGCGCCATGCGGGCATGGGTCGGCTCGGTGGTGGCGAGCGTGGCGTCCGTCACCCGGCTCGCGAATGCGAAACCGTCGAAGAGGCGACTCCGCTCTCTGAACACGGCGACGTCGGGCCCCGCGATCGGGATCATGCGGCCCGGGTCGTTCTCGACTCGGTTCCAGAGTAGGACCAGGCGGTCCGGCTCGGGATATGGCAGGGGGCGGAGTAGGACCCCGTCTACCACCGAGAAGATCGCTGTGCTGGCACCGATTCCGAGGGCCAAGACCGTCACCGCCGCCCACGCGAATCCCCGGTTTCTCCGCAGACCACGGTATGCGAACCGTACATCGCCCGACCATCCCCCCATGGTGCTCCGCCACTCGCCCAGGATTCCCATGCTCGGACCCGGCGCTCGAAGCCTCATGCCGAGCCCGGCCCATATCACGTCCACCATCTCCGCCACGAGCGTCCAGACCAGCCCGAGCCACCCGTGTATACGCATGGATGCAGTGGCAGCGTCTAGAACGGCGGTCTCCAGAGACGGGCCGCTCACGCGGCGCTCGGCCGGTGGAAATGCCCGCAGGGCAAGTCGACACAGCCACCGGGCCAGATGGTCGACGAATCGGGGAAGCCGGGGTCGCATCGGTAGAGCTCCTACGCCCGTTCACCCACTAGATTCTTGCTCTGCGCAGCGTTGAGTAGGCTTGCCAAGCGGTTGGCTTCGGCCCGTACCACGGCCAGCCCCAGTTCGGTGATCCCGTAGTAACGCCTGCGCTGATCATCCTGGTCGGGGGCTGGACGCTCCCCCGACTCGCAGACCAGACCCGCCGCGTCGAGCCGGCGGATCGCGGCGTACAGCGTGCCCGACCGGAGCTTGGTGTATCCGCCCGAGCGTGTATCGATCTCCTTGATCAGGGCGTAACCGTGCAGGTCCTGGTCGGCGAGCGCCAGCAGGATCAGAAACGCCAGGTTCGTAAGCGGGACGTGTTGCTTAACGTCACCCGGTGGCGCCTTGTGCGGAGCCTGGTCGGTCACGTTCCCCTCGCTTTGTTACGGGTATACTACTTGAAGGTATACTTGTAACAGGTACATCCGTTCGGGTCAATCCCGGGACACTAGAGACCCTTGGCCTGGAACACGGTCTTGAGGGACCAAGCCAGAATGTTCAGGTCGAGCCACAGCTTTGCCCAACCGCTTCGGCTCGACGCCATGAACCCGATGTAGGAGTAATCGAGGGTCAACTCGGGGGGCGCATTCGAGTTGCCCTTGTTGGCCTGTACCAGGCCCGTCAGGCCGGGCCTGATCAGCCTCTTTCTGAGGATGCCTTTCTCGATCTCTTCGTAGTACGGCTCCAGCGGCCAGGGACGGGGCCCGACGAAGCTCATGTCGCCCTTCAGGATCGAGAAGAGCTGAGGAAGTTCGTCCAGATAAAACTTCTTCAAGTAGTGGCCGGTCGCCGTGAGGTGTTCGGGTACCCGTTCCATCGGCTTGATGTGGAGGTACTTCTGCTCACTGGAGATCCTCCGGTAGACGTCCATTCTGATGATTCGGAACTTGGGAATCCGAAACACTCTCCCCTCCGAGCCCCGTGGCTCGGAGAGGAAAATCGGGCCTCTGTGGGCAGACCGGATCAGTCCCTCCAGTACGATGGAGACGATGATTACTACCATCAGTGGGGACAACAAGATGAGAAGGCCGAGAGAGAGGCCGACGTCCAGCAGCCTTTTCTGCCACGGAAGCTGTGTCAGCCCCTTCTGCTCGCGGCCGGCTCTATCGGCCTCTTCGAACTGCTCGGTGCTCATGAGTCGAGTGGGCATGAGGGGCAAGCTTGAGTAGGAGAGGCACCTTGGGCAAGCCGGAAGATGCGAGACAACGCGGAGGCCCTCTGGCATATATGATTACAAGTCAATAGTTGACACGTCATCAATATAGTCTTATGATACGCTATGTCCAGCAAACAACCACGTTCGATCCTCGACGAGATCGGCCAGACCAAACCCAGCGCCTCGAAGCAGCAGGAGGCGCTTATCGCGCTCATGCGCACCACCGACGCCGTCAAGTATCAGCTGGCCAAAGAGCTCGACGGTTATGATGTGACACCACAGCAGTACAACGTTCTCAGGATCCTTCGTGGGGCCGGGAAGGACGGTCTTCCGACCCTGGCCATCGCGGACCGAATGATCGAGCGGACACCTGGAATCACGCGCCTTGTCGACCGCCTCGAAGGGTGTGGCTTGGCCGAGCGGAGCCGGTGCCAGAACGATCGTCGGCGCGTGTTCGCTATCATCACTGACAAGGGCCTCGAGCTTCTGGAGACTCTCGATCCGGTGATTGATTCGGCCGATCGTACTGTGATGGCCGGCCTGCCTGTCGAGAACCTTGAGCCTCTCCTCACGTCCCTTTCGATGATCCGTGCGGGTCTCGGGTCCCAGGGGGCGTGACTTTTTTTCCACCAATACATTACTAGTCAATAATTTAATCTCAAGGGGGTATTCCCTTAAGTCCACCGACCCCAAGATATAGTGGTTACCGGGGCTCTGCGGGCCGTTTCCCACGTCCGGTGCCGAGGTAAAGGGCCGAAGCTGGCGTGGGAGCACACTGAACAGCCTGCTCAAGCAAGCGGTAGAACAACAGGCCGCGAGCCCGGGATGTGCGTCGGTTGAAGCGAAAGGTGAACTCGTCCAGATAGTAGGGGAGGTGTTCGCGGGCGATCCCTCCTTGGAGGGTTCCGAGGACCCAGCGCTTGAGGAGAGACGCCACCCGATGTACGGCCGACATGAGCACGTGAGCGGGATCGCCGGAGGTCGAGAGGTTCGTGACCGTGTGGCGAAAGCCCAGTTTGGCGAGTCCCTGATAGCTTGGCCATCCGTCGGTATGCACCGTGCTTGCCGGTGCGATGCTATCCTTGACGAAGCCTCGCAGAACCGGAGCGGAGAGGTCGGGCACCCAACGCAGCCGTATTCTCCCGATCTTGCGTCCGTCGACCTCGGCGGCGATCGCGACGATGGCCTTCTTGATCGTCTCGCGGCCCCGCACTCCAGCCTCCACGCCCCCGACATAGCTCTCGTCCACTTGCACAACGCCGCTCAGCTGGTCGCGATCCGGTCGGACCATGGCCCGGCGGAGCTTGTGGAGCCAGACCCACGCTGTCTTGTAGCTTCCCAGTCCGAGCACGCGCTGGAGCCCGAGAGCATTGGCTCCGTATTTCTGGCTCGTGAGCTCCCAGGCAGCGAGAAACCACAGACGCAGGGGCGAGCGCGTGCGGTGGAACACGGTTCCCGCCAGCACCGAGGTCTGCCTTCGACAGTGTGGGCAGACGAGACGCCCCCGCGATGCTCGCCAGACCTCTCCCAACCCGCCACAGCCCACGCACACAAACCCTTCCGGCCAGCGCAGACCCTCCACGTACTCCAGGCATGCCGCATCGTCGGGGAAGAACTCGTCCAACTCCAGCCGCGTACGGGGATAGTCCACGCCGCCACGGAGCTGAGAAGCCGGAACCGCCATGACCACAACATGTAGTGGGCGGTGGACTTAAGGCAATACCCCATTAATCTCAAATAACATCTGCAGAAGGAGAAATACAATGATTAGCAAGCTGATGAAGACTGACGGAGATGTGGCCGCGTTGATCCTCCGGGTCACTCTGGCCCTCGTGATGTTCCCACACGCAGCCCAAAAGCTCTTCGGGTGGTTTGGCGGCTACGGCCTCGACGCCACGCTCCAATTCTTTGCGACCCTCGGGATTCCGGCGTGGATGGGAGTCCTCGCCGTCTTGATTGAGTTCGCTGGGTCGATCGCCTTGCTGCTCGGAGCGTTCGGAAGGGTCGCCGCTCTCGGATTGGCGGGCGTGATCGCCGGTGCCGTACTGACCGTCCACGCCCCGAACGGGTTCTTCATGAACTGGAGCGGTGCCCAGGTGGGCGAAGGGTTCGAGTATCACATCCTGTTCCTCGCCATGGCGGCGGTTGTGGTCCTCAAGGGCAGTGGAGCCCTCTCGGTCGACCGCGTGTTCAGTCTGGCTCCAGCTACGGACTGAGTAACAACCGGAGCGATTCGGCCAGGACGGCCGGGCAGGGACGTGCGACCCTCGGAGCGTGGCTCCGGGGGTCGTTCGTCCGTATCATCCTTCCGACTGCGGAAGCTCCCACACCGAGAGGGACCGAAGCATGACGTTTCGAGCACACTGGGCCCTGACACTTCTTGCCGGCGTCGCCGCGGGCGGATGCACGATCGAGTCCGAGCAGGACACGTCTGGCGACGCCTTACCGGGTGCTCCCTGGACCCTCGCGGACCCGGCACCCGACGACGACGGTGAGCTTCGAGTCCTGGTCATGCACGACATGGAGGGGCTCTCCGGTCAGTCCGACCCCCGGACCTTTTCGTACCGCAATGCCGAGTTCTATCCGCAGGGTGCGGAGTATCTGATCGGTGACGTGAACGCCGTCATCGCGGGTCTGTTCGATGGAGGGGCCGATGTGGTTCGGGTGGTAGACGGCCACGGAAGTGGCAACCCGGAACCCGATATCATCCTCGACCGTCTGGACCCACGGGCCGAGATGTACAGCCGGTCAGAACCCTTCGAGGCCTATGTCGACATCGTCGAGGCGGGCGCTTTCGACGCGATCGCCGTGGTCGGCATGCATGCCAAGACCGGAAGCGGGGGCTTCGCATCTCATACCTACAATCCCGGAATCGGATGGCGCCTCAACGGGCAGAGTATCACGGAGACCGAGATCGTGGCTCTTTCCTGGGGTCGTGTGGGCGTGCCTGTCATCTTCGCGTCCGGTGATGACAAACTCGCCGCTGATCTGGCCACCATGCCGTGGATCCGGTACGTGACGGTGAAGGATGCCACCAGCGCGTCAACGGCGGATCCCTATCCCGTGGAAGAAGTCCGGGCACAGCTCCGTGCTGAGGCCCAGGCCGCCGTCGAGGCACTGTCCGATGCCCGCGTGATGAAGACCGCGTCGCCGGTCGAAGCGACGCTCGATGCCGTGCCGCCCGCCTCACTGGCGGCCCTGGAAGGGGTGCCAGGTGTTCGATATGACGACGGCTCCGTGACGTTCACGGCCCAGGGTTTCGCGGACGCATACGATGGATTGACCGCCCTGATCAGGGTGGCCAGGGCAGGCTACTCCGGCGTCATGGGTGAGGTTCTCAGGGGACTGGACGCCAATGCGGGGGCCGAGTACTCCGCCAGGCTCTTCGAGCGCTGGATGGACTTCGAGTCAGGGCGCTGGACGGCCCCGACGCTGCCTGCTCCCCCGCAGGGCCGCACATATTACGGATACCGGTGAGGCCATGATAAATATGCTTCGTTCCCGATCCATCGCCCTGCTCCTCACGGTCCTCGTCCTCTCTTCGTGCGGAGGGAGTGCACCTCCCCCCGCCGTAGCCGTGCCCCTTCCGGCTCCGGAGCCGGCCGTCGAGCCGGTGGCCGAACCGGAGGTCGAGTACGACCTGGTCATCGAGAACGGAAGGATCGTAGACGGCACCGGAAACGCATGGTTCTATGGCGACCTGGCGGTCAAGGACGGCCGCATCGCCCGCATCGCGCCTCGCGGGATGTTACGTCGTGCGTCGACCAGCGAGCGCGTCGACGCGTTCGGGCACGTGGTCGCTCCCGGCTTCATCGATATACAAAGCCACTCCCGCTACGCGTTCCTCCAGGGCGACGGGAGGGTCGTCAGCAAGGTCACGCAGGGTATTACGACGGAGATCATGGGGGAGGGCACTACCGATGCCCCGGTGAATCCGACGGGCCTGGGGCGGGCAAACGACGAAGAGTCTCAGGCCGACCGTCTGGCTCGTAGCTTCGCCGGAAATCACGGCTTCGACGCGTGGCTGAAGGCCATGGAGGCTCACGGCACGTCAGCCAACCAGGGTTCTTTTCTGGGGGCGGGCACGGTGCGCACCTATGCGGTCGGGATGCGTATGGGACCCGCCGCACCCGCAGAGCTGGACACGATGAAAGCCGTCGTGAGGCGGGCCATGGAGGACGGCGCCTTCGGTGTCGCCTCCGCTCTGGTCTATCCTCCGGGAAACTTTGTGTCCACGGCTGAGCTGGGTGAGATCGCCGGGGCGATGGCTGGCTATGGGGGCGTCTACATCACGCACATGCGATCCGAAGCGGACGACTATCTGGAGGCCATCGACGAGGCCATCGAAATCGGAGAACGTGGCGGCGTACCGGTGGAGATCTACCACCTCAAGGCCGGAGGCCAGCGGAACTGGCACAAGGCTGCAATGGCCATCGCCAAGATCGACTCGGCCCGGGCTGCAGGGGTCGACGTACAGGCGAACATGTATCCGTACGTTGCGGGGAGCACGGGTCTGACGGCGTGCTTCCCACCGTCGGCTTCCGCGGATGGCAAGCTCTACGACAATCTGGCCGATCGCGAGGCTCGGCAACGGATTCGAGGGGAGATCGAGAACCAGCAGGAGGTATGGGAGAGCTTCTGCACGCTCGCTACGCCTGCCGGTGTCTTGGTTCTCGGTCTGGACAAGCCCGAGAATCAGAAGTACACGGGCCGCTACCTGGACGATATCGCGGCGGAGATGGGCAAGGACTGGATCGACACCGCCATGGACCTGGTTCTGGACGAGCGCCAGCGCGTGGGAACGATCTACTTCCTGATGAGCGAGGACAACGTCGCTCTTCAGATGCAGCAGCCCTGGATGAAGTTCGGGACCGACGCCGGAGGCGTGAATCCCGAAACCACGCGCGTTCTCGTGCATCCGAGAAGCTACGGGACGTATCCGCGTATCCTCGGCCGTTATGTGCGAGAGAAGGGAGTGCTCCCATTGGAGGACGCCATCCGGAAGATGAGCTCGGCGGTGGCCACCCGTCTTTCGATTCATGATCGCGGCCTACTCAAAGAGGGCTTTTATGCGGACATCGTGATCTTCGATCCCGAAACGATTATTGACCGGGCCACCTTCGAGGAGCCTCATCAGGTGTCAGAGGGCGTGCGCGACGTGTTCGTGAACGGGGTGGCGGTGGTCAGGGACGGAGAGCACACCGATGCGAAGCCGGGCATGATCGTGCGTGGCCCTGGCTACCAGGCGCCGGACCGGAGGCCGATCTCCTAGGGGGCTGTCTCGAGCCGCCTAGGCGGAGTCTGTCGCCGCGTCGTCACCGCTGTTTCCGTCCGCTGTGGCCAGCTGCCACACGCCCCAGGTCAGCAGCGGCAACAGGACCACCACCAGGAAAATCCACGTGAGTGTGCCGTACCCCCTCGCGATCAGGCCGATGAGCCCGAACTGAGCCAGAAGGGCGCCGATAACCAACAGCGTCACGGCGATTGCCGGGCGCACCATCGGGGGAAGCTCCTTGCCAGCCTCTTTGAAAGTCATGGCCAGACGCTCGTTCACACCGTGGATCATGCCGGTGCCGGTCTCGATGAGCGTTCCGAACAGGCAAATCTGAAAGACGATCTGGAACGTGCGGGATCCGAGGCCCTCGAGTATGAGGTTCACGGGCACCGTCTCGTCGGCGATTCCCGGGTAGTGGCCGGCCATCGCGAGGAGCAGGAAGAAGCCCGGGATGATGGCGATCGGGCCGGCGAGACCACCCGAGATCAACGCTTCTTTTCTGGTGCTCACGTGTCGCACACTGAAGAGCAGCGCCGGGATGATGGCCACGTTGTACGCCGCGTAGGCGATGCCGCCCACGAACCATCCGTCGCCGACCGGCACTGTGCTCAAGGCCGTTCCGATCTCCGTGCTGAAGGCGGACAACGACCAGGCGAACAGGACAGTGAACGTGCCGTAGAGCACGAATGACCAACTGGCCAGCACCTTCTCGATGAGTCCGGTACCCTCGAAGACCAGGAATCCGATCGCGACCATGATCCCGACGACCCCCACCAGGTACGGGAGACCGAACGTCTCCTGTAGAATCGAGCCCGCTGCCGACGCGATCACGGCCAGAACGACCATGAGCATGGCCGAATACGTCAACTCGAAGACGATCCAACCAGGCCCCAGCAAGTGCCTGCAGAACGTCCGGTAGTCATAGGCCTGGAAAACGCGTGCGTACTCGAAGGCTACGGCACACACCAGCGACCAGAACGTCATGGACACCAGCATCATGGCCAGGAGTCCGCCCTTGGGGCCGTAGGGCAGAAAGAACTCCGCCAACTCCCTGCCCGTGCCGTATCCACCGGCGATGACCACCGACTGGAAGATGAACCCGGGAAGGAGGTAGCGCTTCAGAAGGCCCGGGGCGCGAGTCCCGCTGCCCGTGGCGTCGGTGGCTGAGTCGGTCATCTCGCAGCGTGTCACCGCACCCCATGGCTGTCAAGCGATGTGACCCCGACGCAACCTTCCTCGTCTAAGAGTCGTCAGAGCAAGTGAGGGGGATGGTTCTTGCGATGAGCCTGAAACCGAAACAGTGCTGTCTCGTATTGGAGAGAGTGTGGGAGAAGGGCTGAGGGCCGCGTTCAGATCGGCCCCGTGAGGAAGGAAGAGGAAGATGAGTGTGGAAGAGAGAATTGGGCACTTACTCAGAGCAGCGAGTCGGGTGGAGGGTGAGGGGGATAGTCGTGGGGCTGAGCTACTTCGGCAGATGGCCGAAGAGGCACTCCCGGTGGAGCGTCAGAGAGTCGTGATGGCCGTGGGTTGCCACAGCGACTGAGAGAGCCGAGTTCTCCGGCCTTTCCAGGGCGCTGCCTTTCGAGGCAGCGCCCTTTTTTTCTTTCCAGTGGCGCCTTGGAGGCCTCGTTGATCCGGCCTACCGCGCCTTACCTCCGTACAGAGGCTTGCGTATTTTTCAGGGTCCCCGTGTTCACGGCCGGTGGCCTTTCGGCTACTCGGCTACGAGCCGAACCAGGAGTACGGATCAAAATGAAGCGCTCCTCCAAGCTGGGTCTGACCGCCGTTATCACCGCAGGGCTCGTAGCCTGTGGCGGTGCCGATTCCCCGGACGCCGCTCCCGCCGCTTCGGAGCCGGCAGCGGCACCGGCGGCCGAAGGCGCCGTCGAGGGTGGGATACCGGACTGGTACCATATCGACACGGACGCCAAGACGGTCGAACTCCACGTGACCGCACAGATGGACGGCGGGTGGAAGTTCAACGGCATGGCGAACGGCAAGGGTACGATCACCGTGCCGCTGGGCTACGAGATCACGGTAGAGTTCACCAACGACGACTCGGCCATGGCGCACAGCCTCGGAATCGACGCGCAGGTGGGGGGCTACGGCGCCATGTTCGAGGATCCTCAGCCGGCCTTCAGCGGAGCGATCACCGCCGATCCCACGTCCATGACGGAGGCCACCCTGCCGGGCGAAACGGAGTCCTTCAGGTTCACTGCCGATGTGGCCGGGGAGTACGCGCTGGTGTGCTACATCCCCGCGCACGCCGTCACCGGCATGTGGGTCCGATTCAACGTGTCGGAGGGTGAGCCGGGCGTGAGCATGTAACACCCGTCGGGGAGCCCATCGGGTAGCCCAGAGTTAGACGTCCCCGCCGCTATCTGCCGCCGCCTCCTGCGTTTCCGAGGGGTGCAGGGGGGCCGCATGCGGCCCCGCCTTGTCTTGCGGGTGTGCACGCAGGTTGAGGAACTCCACGAAGACCGAGAACCCCATGGCAAAGTAGATGTAGCCTTTCGGGATATGGAAGCCCACTCCGTCCGCCACCAGACTCATTCCGATCAGCAGAAGGAAGCTGAGGGCGAGCATCTTCACGGTGGGATGATCCGAGACGAAGTTGCCCACAGGTTCGGCCGAGATCATCATGACCCCCACGGCCAGGATGACCGCTGTCACCATTACGGCCAGGTCGTCCGCCATACCGACCGCCGTGATCACCGAGTCCAGCGAGAAGATCATGTCCAGCAGGGCGATCTGAATCAGCACCCCCGTAAAGGTCACCACGTTACCGCCTGACCCGACCCCGTCTCCGTTCCCCTCCATCTTGTGATGGATTTCACGGGTGGATTTGGTCAGGAGGAAGAGTCCCCCCACGATGAGAATGATGTCCCTGCCCGACACTTCGTTCTGGACCACTGTAAACAGCGGTGCCGTGAGCCGCATGATCCAGGTGATGGAGAACAGCAGCAGGATGCGCGTGCCCATCGCGAGCGCCAGGCCTAGCTGGCGGGCTTTGGGCCGTTCCTCCGCGGGGAGTCGGTCGGCCAGGACCGATATGAAGACGATGTTGTCGATCCCGAGGACAATCTCGAGAATCGTGAGCGTGGCCAGGGCGACCCACGCTTCGGGGCTGGTCAGTAAATCCATTCAGATAATGTGGAGCCGAACGGAGACTCAACAAAGAGGTGAGTCCGGGAACCGGTGGACCCGCCGGGGCTCCTTGCCTACCATGGACTCGTGACTACACACGTGTGGCGATCATGAGCGCCGGATACTCCGGCACCCCACTGGCCAAGAGGCTCGGGATAAAGGCGGGGCACCACGTGGGTACGTTCGACGCTCCGCCCCACTTTCCCGCCCTCCTCGATCCACTGCCCGACGATGTGGACATGAAGAGGGAGCCACCACCCGAGATCGAGCTCGACGTGGCCGTCTTCTTCGTTAGCGACGAAGGGGCTGCGGCAAGACCACCCTGCTGTCGATTCTGGGGTTGCTCGATTCCCCCACGAGCGGTGACTACCTGCTCGACGGCGAGCCGGCGGCGAACCTCACGGCTTCGCAGCGGGCCAAGATCCGCAACCAGGCCATCGGGTTCATCTTCCAGGCGTTCAACCTGATCGGTGACCTCACGGTATTCGAGAACGTCGAGCTCCCGCTCACATATCGCGGAATGGGTGGGGCCGAGCGCAAGGAGCGCGTGCACGCGTCTCTGGAGCGTGTGGGCATGGCTCACCGCATGACCCACTATCCCAGCCAGCTCTCCGGTGGTCAGCAGCAGCGGGTGGCGGTGGCCCGTGCCATCGTGGGCAAGCCCCTCATCCTGCTGGCAGACGAGCCCACGGGTAACCTGGACTCGAAGAACGGCAACGCGGTCATGGACCTGATGCACGAGCTCCATGATGAGGGAGCCACAATCTGCATGGTCACGCACGACCCGCGTTACTCTGCGGTTGCGGAACGCTCCGTGCATCTCTTCGACGGCCTGGTCGTCGACGAAGAGGACGCCAAGCGTGAGGAGCATGCGCATGAACTCGAGGAATCCGGCTTCGACGTGCGTACCGCGGACTGGATCCGCGTACCGCGGACTGGATCCGCGTACCGCGGCCTGGATCCGCGGATTTCGCGCTGAGCTGACTTGCCGGGACCCTGGGGGGGTGACTTTGGTCACCCCCCTTTCAGTTCAGCCAGCTCCTCCCGTGCCGGGTCGCCATGAGTGCCACCCAGCGCTCGAACGTCTCGATGGCTGACACCTCCTCATCAGTCACACGCGACCTCGAACCCCTGCTCCGCCCACGCGGTGGTTCCGCCATTGATGCTGCGGACATTCCGGTAGCCCAATGAAGCCAGGAACAGGGCGCCGGACAGAGATCGTACGCCCGTGGCACAGACCACGAGCATCGGGGCCTCGCGATCCTCGGGCAGGAAGTCGACGTATCGAGTCATCTCCTGCAGGGGCATGAGGAGCCCACCGGGAATACGTATGGCCGCGTATTCATCGGGCTCGCGCACGTCGACCACCACAACATTGGCGGCCTCGATGAGATCGTGGGCGGGCCCGACCTCGATAGTGAGGCCTGGTGTGCTCTTCGCGTTCTCAACGAGCCGATCCATCATGTGCTCACGTGGGCTGGGCGCCGCGGTCGAGCCCAGTTCTGGGAGGTACTTGGGCACGGACGAAGCGTACTTGAAGGCACTGTCCGGGAACAACACCACGGCGAGCCCCCCCGGCTCGTCCGGCACCAAGTCGAAGGCGCCCGCGAGCGCCATGCCGGAGCTCGGGCCGGCTATGATGCTCTCCTCACGGTTGAGTCGGAGGCAGAGGTCGAAGGCCGCCTGGTTGGTCACCTCGGCCAGCGTGTCATACTCGTCGGGCCGGAAGAGCTCGGTCTGCTGGAGCTGCCGAAGACTCCGCACCCCCGGAATGTCGTGTCCCTCTTCCGGGTGCACACCATGAACCATGATGGCCGGGTTCTGCTCCTTCAGGAACCGTCCCGTCCCCGTAATCGTCCCGCAGGTGCCCAGGCCGGCCACGAAGTGCGTTACTCCGCCGTCCGTCTGGAGCCAGATCTCGGGGCCTGTGGTCTTGTAGTGCGCGTCGGGATTGGCTTCGTTTCGATATTGATTGAGCATGTAGAAATCGGGGGCCTCGGCCAGGTCGTTGGCTCTGGCGATCGCTCCCTCAGGAGCGCCAGGAGCTGGGCAAAGGGTATCCTCGAGCTCGATGACGTCTGCGCCGAAGAACCGCAGCATCGTACGCTTCTCGAGTGGGATCGCCGATGACAACGGGGTCGTGAGCGAATACCCCCTCGCATTGGACATCATGGCCAGGCCCATGCCGGTGTTCCCCGACGTGGGCTCGACCAGTTGCTGCTCCGGGCGCAGCACTCCCCGTTCTTCGGCATCGGCGATCATGTTGGCGGCGATACGATCCTTGACCGCGCCGAACGGGTTGTACCACTCGAGCTTTGCGTACACCCGTGTGTGTTCGAACGGAACCACTCGATTGAGCCGCACGAGCGGTGTGGGATTCTCGGCGTCGCAAAGGAGGCCGAGTACCGAGTCATATACGCGTCGTCGGTGATCTCGCATGAGCCGTTCTCCGTAATGTCGATGGTGAGATCCGCCGGACCTCGGTTCCCCGATTCGCACCCTCCTTTCCTAGTTCTCCGGAGGCCGGCCGGGGTTCCCGCCGAGAGGGTCAGTCTGGCTCTAGTCAGCCGTCCCTTCGCGGGCCAAGAGCTTGTCTGTCTTGGCGGCCATGATGAAGTCGTTCCGGTGCAGGCCCCGGATCTTGTGGGTCCACCAGGTCACCCTGACGTTGCCCCATTCGGTCACAAGGGCCGGATGATGAGCGTCTTCTTCGGCCAGAGCACCGACGCCGTTCGTGAACCGCAGCGCGTCAGCGAAATTCCGGAACTCGAAATCCCGTTCCAGACGCGGGATCCCATCCCGCTCGATGAGCGCCCACTCCGGCACCTGGGCATGCAGCTCACGGCTTTCCTCAGCCGTGACGGTGGGGGCCCCTCGCTGACAGGCCTCACAAGTCATTTTCACTAGCGGGTCCATCGGTGACGACCTCCCTGGCTCGGGCGGATAGCGGACGATTCGAAGCACTCGCAATGGGCCTCGCCGGTGACGTGGTAGGCGTTCCAAGTCCCCTTGGGGCCAAAAGCCAAGGTATGGCGTGTAGTGATGGACTGGCCAGGTGGAGAGAGGGCCTTGGGTAGGAGCCAGCCGCTGATGAGACCTAGCACGCGGTTGCTGCTGTCGGGGTCGGCTTGCGTAGCGCCATTGCGGCTCGCATGGTTGCCCCGCGGCAGAAACGCAGTGTTAGACGACGGCTCGCATCCTCATATGGATCAACCGTTTCAGATGAAACTCAGCCAAATCCACAACCGCAGTTTGGCTATCCTCATCGCTCGAGTCATTCTCGGCCTGATTTTCTTCATGGCTGGGCAGTGGAAGTTGTTCTCGCTTGGCCCCCTAGGACATGCTCGCCGCTGGTTCGTCGGGCCCTACGCGGAGACGTTCTTGCCGATGTGGTCTCTGTGGGCGACGGGGACCGTTGTTCCCTTCGTGGAATTCGTGGCGGGTGCCTTGCTCTTGGTTGGACTATGGACGCGTCCAGCACTCGCCGCGCTCGGCGGTGTCTTGATTATCGTGACGTTCGGCCACCTGCTCGCCGACACGTTGTATGCGTTTCATACGCACGTGATTCCCCGGACGGCGCTCCTACTCTTTGTGTTGGCCATGCCGGCCTCAGAGGACCGTTTGTCCATGGATTACTGGCTCGCTCGTCGAGCAGCGGACCGGTCAACCAGGGATCCTCGCTAGCGCGCGATGGGTGAGGGGCTTGCCCGATCTATAGGGAATCGCTATATAGGGTGACACCCTATAGTGACTGGCCCCATAAAATATGGCACAGAATCCAGAGCAGTTCATCCCGCTCACGCACGTGGCCTACCACGTGCTGCTCGCCCTCTCCGACCAGTCCAGGCACGGCTACGGCATCATCAAGCACGTGGAAGAGAGGACGAACGGTCGCTTGGAGTTGGAGGCAGGCACACTGTACGCCGCGATCAAGAGGCTGCGCGACGACGCGTTGATCTCCGACGCGAAGGCGCCTTCCGGAACCGACTCTCGGCGCCGCTACTACGGGCTGACTCCGTTCGGGCGGCGCGTCCTGGAGGCCGAGTCGCTCCGACTCGTCGAGCTCGTGGCGCTCGCACGCGATGCTCAGCTGATCCCCCCGGGCGTGTAGGCTACCGGTGTCACCGAAGAGCTACCGTCGACTGTTCTTTCTCCTGCCCTCGCGGTTCAGGGACGAGTACGGTTCGGAGTTGGAGGAAGTGGTCGAGGATCGTTGGAACGTGGTCCGAGAGCGAGGCGGGGTCGCCGTGAGGATCCGATTCTGGGTAAGGGAAACTGTGGCGCTCACGCTGCTCGCGACCCGGTTGCGAGTGGGGCTGGAGCCGGCTTCGGCCGAGCGCACGACTACACGCATGAAGACGATGATGAGGAGGTGGGAGGTGAACGGTTTGGGACAGGACCTCGGACAAGCGGTCCGATCGCTACTCAAGGAACCGGGTTTCACTCTCGTGACGGTGCTTACACTCGGGCTCGGCGTCGGTGCCTCGACGGCGATCTTCAGCGCGGTCCACGCCGTGCTCTTCCGTGATCTGGCGTACGCCGACGCAGACCGGATCGTAGCCGTGTTTCATGCGGATACCGAAACGCGAGAGCTCTCAGTCGGCGCGTCGGCCACGAACATCAGGGACGTGGCCGAGTCGAGTAACCGACTCTCCGGGGCTGCCATAGCGGAGCCCTGGAGCCTCGACCTCTTCCTGGACGACCGCACCGAGTCGCTTCGCACATGGGCCGTGTCCACAGGGTTCTTCGAGATCCTCGGCGCGGCGCCCGCGCTCGGTCGCGCTTTCCGTCCCGACGAATACGTGGAAGGGAACGACAAGGTGGTCCTGCTGGGGCATCGCAGTTGGACGCAGCGCTTCGGCGCCGACCCTGCGATCGTGGGCCGGACCGTAACACTCGACAACGAGCCCTACACGGTCGTGGGTGTCCTTACCCGGGACTTCAAGTACCCCAACCAGGCAGCGGCATGGATTCCTCGGGCCCCTAATTCGCGGGACGACGGCTCCCGGGCCGCGGACTACATGTACGGTATCGGGCGACTCGCCGACGGAGCGACGATGTCGGACGCGCAGGCCGAAATGGATCGCCTGGCGCGCTCGCTCGAGGAAGCCTTTCCGGAGACGAACACCAACATCGGTATACAGTTGGTCCCGTTCCGGGAGCACCTCTTCGGAGACGTGCGTACACCGCTTTATGTGTTGTTGTCGGCGGTCGGGTTCGTGCTACTCATCGCATGCGCGAACGTTACGGGCCTGATGCTCGCTCGAGGAGCAAAGCGGGAGCGCGAGTACGCGCTCCGGAGCGCTCTTGGGGCCGGGCGAGCCCGCTTGGCCGGATATGTTGCGACCGAGAGCCTGCTCTTGGCAGCTGTCGGATGCGCGCTGGGCGTCGGGCTCACCTTCCTGGGGGTGCGTGTGATCCAGAGTCTCGGACCGGATCATCTGCCGCGCATCGACGAGCTTCGTGTCGATGGCACGGTCCTGACGTTCGCCCTGATCGTGGCGGGACTCAGCGCGTTTCTCTCCGGGTTGGCACCGGCCTTCAGACTCTCTCGCCCCGATTTGCGAGGTGCGCTGTCGGACGCCACTCGGGGCAGCACGGGCGGACGGAAGGCCAATCGACTGAGGAACCGGCTCGTCGTGGCCGAGGTTGCAGCCGCCCTGGTCCTGCTCATCGGGGCCGGGCTCCTCACCAGGAGCTTCTCGATTCTGGTGAACGAGGAATTGGGCTTCGACCCGACGGACCGAGTCGCTATTCAGGTCTTCGCGTACGGGTATCCGGGTGAGGAGCTGATTCAGTTCGTGAACCAGACGATCGAGAACATGAACGCGATTCCCGGAGTGAGGGACGTGGCGATCACGTCGAACGTGCCCGGCGCGACGGACGGCGCGATCGCCTCGATCGACATCGACTTGCCTATGCGGATCGATGGGGTGGCTCCGCTGCCGACTGGTCAGGAGCCGGTCACCTGGATTTCGCAGGTGTCGAAGAGCTATTTCAACGTGATGGGGATGCCGATGGTCGCGGGTCGCGGCTTCGATGACGGCGACCGTTCCGAGGCTCCGCCGGTCGTGATCGTCAATGAGGCCCTGGTCCGGCGCCATCTGGGCTATCGGGACGCGGTAGGACAGCGCATCGGCCTGCCTTGGGGCCCCGAGGCGGACCAGTGGAAGTGGCGTGAGATCGTGGGTGTCGTGAAGGACGTCCGTCCGCTGGGCTTCGAGTCGGAGCCGCGGCCCGAGGTCTTCTTCCCGATCACCCAGGCGGGCACAGGCAGCTTGACCTTCGTGCTCGCTTCCGATACGGACGCGGGCCCCATCGTGACCCAGGCGGCCGAGGCGGTCTGGCAGGCGAATCCGGCACAGGCCGTTTATGGAGCTGCCACACTCGAGGCGCTACTGGCCGATTGGCTGCAGGAACGACAATTCAATGTGGTGCTCTTGTCGTCGTTCGCGCTGATCGCGCTGATGCTCTCGGCGGTGGGGATATACGGACTCGTCAGCTTTTCGATGGCACAGCGCGTCGGGGAGCTCGGAATCCGTAGGGCGCTCGGCGGCCAGACCCCCGACGTGCTCGGCATGGTGCTCCGGGAAGGAGCGAGGCTGGCCGGGGCAGGCGTGGTGCTGGGAGTCGTGGGCGCCTTGGTCCTCACCCGCTTCCTCGGCGGCATGCTTTGCGGCGTGGAGCCCACCGACTGGCCGACCTTCGGGCTGCTTGCTCTGGCGGTGCTCATGGTGTCGTCGTTGGCCACGCTCGTGCCGGCGATTCGCGCTACGCGTGTGGATCCGATGGAGGCCCTCAGAGAGGGTTAGCGGTCCCGCGTCGGCTTTCGTGGCGGACGTCCTACCGTACCACGCAAACCTTCGCGCCGTGACCGGGCGCGTCAGCGCTCCGACCATCACACGTGAGTAGCGGACAGTCGAGGGCCTCCGCGAGCGCAACGTAGGCGGCGTCGTACGCGCTCAAGTTGTCGCGCAGCATCCAGATGCGCGGGACGAGCATCCCAGCGGGGCGTCTTTCGACGGGTAGTGCCTGCAGTAGCTCCACAGCCCCGGTCGCCCTCGAATCCGAGACGGCGCCCGACCGCGCCAAGCGTCGAAACGCCTGCACGACTTCGACGTCGAGTAGATCCGGGGCGAAGAATGCACCGTCCGGGTCGTCCAGCAACTGTGTTACCACGCCGTCACCACGCTCGCTTCCCAGTAGCCACTCCACCACGGCAGAGGCGTCCAAGACCATCACCGGGTGTCGCGATCCTCGCGGATGATTTCGGCGGCCGTTGGAGCACCGTACACCGGCCCCAATTCGTGAACACGTGCCACGACCTCGTCCACGCTCAGCCGTTGCAATTCCTTCTGCAGTGCTCGAAGTGCCAGATCGGACAGGGTCACCCCTTCCATGGCCGCCTTGGCCTTGGCTCGGCGGTGCAGGTCCTCCGGCACATTGCGGATTTGGATCATGATAGACATGTGAAAAGCATGTTAGCATGTGTAGCACATGTCAACGGCTGAACGTCTTACGGCACCTGTCTCCGTGGATTCAGCCGACCCCTCGGGTCGGTCAGGGTCTAGTTGAGGGCCGGGGCTCCAGCGTAAACAGCCTGTCCAACATCCGGGGTTCAACCGGTATTCCAACCATATCGCACTGCGAAGTGTCCAACCCCTCGATATCGCAATGCGAAGTGAGGAATGGACCGATCGGGGAGACGAATGGATCGATCACCCAGGGGCATCTACAGGGCTCTACTCAGGGTCTATCCAGCCGCGTTCCGCCAACGCTTTGGCCAATCGATGGAGGTCGTCTTCGAGCGAGAGTGGAAGCGGGCTCGGATCGCGGGAACCCCGGCGGCGTTCGTGTTTTGGATCCGGCTCCTGGCGGATTCTTTCGTAAACGTTCCGCGCGAGTGGCTCGACGTCGCCGCGCACGAGGGGAAAGGGAGGGTGGGGATGATGCTCGAGAGTCTATGGCAGGATCTTCGATACGGAATGCGGGGACTGGTGAGACGCCCTGCACTTACCTTGGTTTTGACCCTCACCCTGGGCCTCGGAATCGGGGGTGTGACGGCCATCCAATCGGTGCTGCGTGGGACGCTGTTGCGGGAGCTTCCGTACGACGCGCCCGATCGAATCCACATGTTCTGGAATGCCGGTTCATGGGCTCCAAGTGATCTGGCGGTCCTCGAGGAAGGCAGCCCGACGCTCTCTCTGGTGGCCGCCTACACCGAGACCCAGGTCGTGGTACAGAACGAGTCCGGCCCCGCGTCGGCCGAGGATGCCCTCCTTGTCTCCCACGACTTCTTCTCCGTGTTCGGTGTGGAGCTTCAAAGGGGACGCGACTTCGACGTATCGGACGAGGTCCGGGGAGCCCCGCCGGTCGCGGTGATCACCCATGGCCTGTGGGTCGAGCTGGGTCAGAGACCCGATATGGTCGGCTCGACGCTGCGGATAGACGGTCAGGGCGTCGAGATCGTCGGGATCACCGCACCGGAATTCTACTTCCCGGACGAAGCGACGAGGATGTTTCGGCCGATGCAGGTCGATCGCACGAGCCGTGATCGCTACCTCAGCCTGATCACCCGAGTCTCGACAACGGCCACCCCCGAGACGCTCGCCGGCGAGGCGCAGCGCGTCGTGACGGTGCTCGGGCGGCAGATTGACAGTTTTTCCGATGCCGTTCGGCTGACACCGGTTCGGCGCGCCATCTTCGGCCGTAATCGCGAGCCGATGATCCTGGTCGGGGGAGCGCTGGCGCTCGTGCTGCTCATGGCCGTCATCAACGTAGGGGGGTTGTTGCTCGGGCACACCGAGCGACGCAGGGGCGAGTTATCCCTTCGGGCGGCCATCGGCGCGAGTAGGAGTCGTCTCGCTCGCCAACTCGTGACCGAGTCCACGATCATCGGCTTGTTGGGCGGTGGCGCCGCAGTGCTGTTCGGGCTGGTCGGCTTCAAGCTGCTGGTGGGCAGCCTGCCGATCTCACCGGGGGATGCCCAGGCACTCGAGATGGATCGGGTATTTCTGCTCTTCACGCTGCTCCTTGGTGTGGGGGTCGGGGCGGTTGTCGGTCTGATCGCAGCGCTCGGATCGTCCGCCAAGACACCGGGCGGGAGTCGCGGCACGACTACCGGCGCCTCCCGCTCAGCAGCGCTGACCCAGAACGCACTGGTCATAGCACAGGTCGCCCTTACCGTGCTGCTCGTCGGGGGAGCCGGCGTGATGGCGAGGAGCGTCGGCGAGCTCTCGATGATCGAGACCGGCCTCTCTCCCGGACAGGCCGTGGTCCTCGATGTCGTCGCCGGCGCCGGGGATTATCCTGCCTCCGAACGCGGAGAGCTGTACGCCAACCTTCGTGGATTGATCGGTGAGATGCCCCAAACGGCCTCGGTCGGCTTGAGCCAGAAGCTCCCGCTGAGAGGGAGCGGGTGGACCACGTCGGTGGTGGCTCCGGGAGTGTTGGATGAGCCGATGTTCGTTCCGATTCGGTTCGTCACGCCGGGATATTTCGAGGCATTGGGCGTGCCGCTCGCCTCCGGGCGCCTTCCCGACTCGTTCATCGACCGAGCCGATGGTGCTCCGGTGGCCTGGGTGAACCAAGCACTTGCCGAGAGGATTTGGCCCAGAGAGGATCCGGCCGGCCAGCGTTCGGTCACCGCTTGGGGAGCGAGCCGCCGCGTGGCGGGCGTAGTGGGTAACGTTTCGGAAGGGAATCTGACAGATGCGGTTCTCCCTGCGATCTACGTTCTGATCGAGCAACATCCGCGGTTTCTGAGTTTTGCGATGGTCGCGCGACCCGTGCCCGGGGCGGGGCCGCAGTACCCGGCCCAGGTCGTGAACCTGTTGAGAGAGCGGGAGCCCCGCCTGGCCGTGAGGAGCGTCTCCACGTTTACCGAGGTCGAGCAGGCCGCTCAGGGGGACACGCTCATGATCATGCGACTGCTGATCCTGCTCGGTGTGTTGGCGCTCATCGTCGGCGCCGTCGGCGTGCACGGTGTCATCTCGCAGTGGGTCAGCGGGCGGATCCGAGGCTGGGCTGTAGCGCTCGCCCTGGGCGCCACCTCCGGGACTGTACTCCGGGAGGTGCTGATACGAAGCCTCTCGCTGACTGTGGCGGGCGTGGGTGCGGGGATCGTACTCTTCCTGATCGGCAGCTCTGCGCTCGAGTCCTTCCTGTTCGGCGTCGAGCGGACCGACCCGGTATCTCTCGGCGCCACAGCAGCCTTGATCGTCGCTACGGGAGTACTGGCGGCCGCAGCCCCCGCTCTCCGTGCCGTTCGCACCGATCCCGTGACCCTGTTGAGGGGAGAATGACGCTCAATCGATCGTCCCTGCCATCCGCTCAGTTCCAGATCCTCCTGGCGCTAGCCGATGGCCCGAAGCCGGGCCATGTCATCAACGAAGACATGCGCGTGAGGAGTGACGGCCGGTTGGCGATGGGACCGGGTACGCTGTATGGCGGGCTCAAGCGCCTGCTTCGGCGGGGGTGGGTGACCGAGGCCGACGGCGTCTATCAGATCACCGCGGAGGGTGCTGCGGCCTGCGAGCGAGAGATCGCCCGCATGAGCGCGATCCTCGGGATCGCGGCGGCGAAGGGGCTGGCGGCGCGCTGAGGGGGGAGCCGCTTGAGACGAGCCCCGCCGTCTCCGGGTGTGTTACCCGTCAATAACCCGTGTTTCCCGTTCGAGCTCGAGATCGTAAATGTAGAGACCGTACACACCGTCGACTGCCTTCGTGTAGGTCAGGAAACGCCCGTTTGGAGAAACACGCGCTCTGTTGACGAAGCCGCCGGTATTGGACACCGCGTTGCCGTCCTCGACCATGATGGTAGGGGCCGGTTGGCCGAGGCGCTGTCGCAACAGCGATCTTCCGTCTGAGTTGTCCCGGAAGAAGAACACCTCGCTGCCGTCCGAGCTCCAGCTTGCACCTTCGTCAGGAACCTCGTTCTGGGTGATGGGCGTAATGGTCCCGTCCGCGAGGTCCAAAACCATGATCTCCGTCGACACATTGACATCGTTTCGTTCCTCGTCGGTCTGATCACGCCTGAACTTGTAGAGGGCCGTTGTCCGGACGAACAGAATCCGATCACCATCGGGTGACCATTGGGGTGAGAAATCGTTGTACTGACCGTCCGTGACCCGCTCCCTCCCCAGTCCATCGGTGCCGACCACGTAGATACTGTGGACGAAAGGATTGATCTCGGGCCTCGACTGAAAGGCGATGCGGTCTCCATCCGGAGACCACGTGATGTCGTACTCCAGCGCGGCGCTCTCGTCGGTAACCCGTCTCTGGTCCGATCCGTCGGCGTTCATGATATGGATCTGAAGACTGATCGGTCGTTCGTCCCTTTGATCTCGTCGGTTCGAGAAGAAGGCGACTTTCCGGCCATCCGGAGACCAAACCGGACCCTCATCATTGTACTCGGCATCCGTAAGGCGGATGAGGTTGTGGCCGTCGACATCAACGGCGTAAATCGAGAACGCGCCATTACTGCCAGACGAGAAAACGATTCTCTCACCGTCCGGCGACCAGTCCGGACTGAAATACATGACAGGGCTGCTTTCTTGAGCCCGAAGACCGGTCGGTAGTAGACCAACAGAAAGAAGCAGTAGCTTCACGGATTTTAGTGACGACCCCTTCATCCTCCCGTCCCTTTCCCGAGCATATAGCCGAATGACTTGTCACAGTGCCTCGGAGCGGCTCTCAGCAGCCAGTCGCCCTTTACTCCTCCCGCATCGCGTCGATCAGATCGCAGCGAGCGGCCTGCCTGGCCGGCAGGTAGCAACCCGCAAACGCCACGGCTGCGAGCGTCACGCACGCCCCAATGAACGTTCGCGGGTCCGTCGCACTTACACCGTAGAGCTGGCCCTGAAGAAAACGGGTGAGCCCGAGCGCCAACATCACCCCCAAGACGAGGCCGGCCACGGCGGCCGTCATCCCTTGGCGCAGGATCAGTTTGGTCACTCGCGAACCGGTAGCACCCAAGGCGAGCCGTATGCCCATCTCCCGGCGGCGCTGCGAGACGGTGTACGAGAGGACGCTGAAGATCCCGACGGCGGAGAGCACGAGCGCGAGCACGCTCAGCGTGCCCAGGAGCATCGCACCGGTACGGCGGTTCGCGCTTGCGGACGTGAGCAGATCGTCCAGCGTGTTGACGAGGTAGATCGGAAGTCCGGTCGCCTCGAAGACTTCACGGCGGAGAATAGGGATCATCTGCTCCGGGTCAGCCGTTGTTCGAACTGTGAGGGTCCGGGGCCGCGTGTCGTCGATCTCGTAATAGTTCTGGAGATCGGGCTCGAGATCCAGCCCGCCAAGCCGTACGTCCTCGACCACACCGATGATCCGAATCGGGTTCCCACCATTGATGAGGCGCTGGCCGACCGGATCCGAGTCGGGCCAGTAGCGTTCGGCGAGCGTCTCATTGATGAGAGCAACGATCTCAGGAGCGGTGTGGTCCTCTGGTAGAAACGAACGACCCCGGATGAGACGTGATCCGACCGTGGAGAAGTAGTGCATATCGACGCCCTTGAGCAGTGCGCGTGGCGCCTGTCCTTCCGGAAACGGGTCGCGGCCTTCGATCCCCAGCAGCGAGGAGAAGGGACTCGTCAGTGGGTTGGAGAAGGAGCTCGCGGCGGAGACCACGCCCGGTACCGAACGCAGCCGCTCCGTCAGGTCGTTGTACATGCCCCGGATCTCGGCGTCATCTGGAAAACGATTCTCCGTGATGTTCATCTCGAACGTCAGCAGGTTTTCCGGATCGACGCCGGTATCCACATTGAGTAGCCCCACCAAGCTCTGGATCATCAGACCGGCCCCCACCAGGAGCACGACCGACAGGGCGAACTGACCCACCGAGAGCAGGTTGCGACCGTGGCGGCCAGCTCCGCCCGACGTCACGCCGAGGGAATTTCTACCCAGCATGCCGTGTACGCTGGTGCGCACGACCTGGAAGGCAGGGGGTGCTCCGACGAGCACGGCGCCGAGAGACCCCACTACGCCTGTGAACGCCAGGACCCTCCAGTTTAGGGCGACCTCTTGGGCCAAGGGCGCCCCCTCGAACCAGATACCCACAAGGATCTGGATGCCCAACCATCCCGTGCCGACTCCCAGCCCCACGGCCAGGCCGGTGATCAGCAGGGCCTCGCCAATCGCCATGCGGAATAGGCGTCCGCGTCCCGCACCGATCGCGGCGCGCACCGTGAACTCCTTGCTGCGCGTCGTGGCGCGAGCCAGCCCGAGCGCAGCCACGTTGGCCGTTGCGATGAGCATTACCAGACCCACGGCCCCCAGAAGAGCGAGCAGCAAGGCAGCCGAGTCGCCCCCAAAGCGCTCGCCCAGCGGGACGATCGCCACACCCCTGGACGTGCCGTGCTCCTCATTGAGCCGCACCACGATCGCGCTCAGCTCTTCGAGCGCCGCGGTCGGACCCACACCGGGAGCAACCCGGACGGCCACGTCGAGCCAGTGGTTGGCGCGGCCACTCCAGAAGGGTACTCGCTCGATAGGCCGCCAGATATCGGTGGGGTCCGTCCGATCGAGGAGTCGGTTCGCTGTGAGATCTCCCGCGTGGGGCGCGGCGACCCCGACGACCTCGTGTGCCTCGTAATCCAGCACGATGGTGCTGCCGATCATGTCGGGATCGGCCTCGAATCGATTCACCCAGAGCCGGTAGCTCATCACCGCCACGGGCGACGCGTCGTCCAGGTGCTCCACCGGTGAGAAGAATCTCCCCAGGAAGGGCTGCGCGCCCACTAGGTCGAAATAGTCGCGGCTGACGAGTCCGCCTGGGAGCCAGTCCGCCCGGTTGCCCTGGCTCAACGTGACACCGCCCTCCTCGAACGCGACCATGCGCTCGAACAGTGTGCTGCGCTCTCGCCAATCGAGGAACTCCGCCCAACTGACTCGTCCGTAGTCGCCGGTCACCGGTGCGGTCTCGTAGACCTCGTAGGTGCGATCCGCATCGGGGATGGGCAGGGCGCGCAACACGAACGTGTCCACCATCGAGAAGACCGCAGTGTTCGCACCGATCGCCAGCGCCAACGTCAAGACCGATACGCCGGCGAAGGCCGGACTCCGCAGTAGCGCTCGAGCCGCAAATCTCAAATCGTCAACGCAGGCCATCATCCCTCTCCCGTCCAAGTTCCTATGCCGCGTTTGTCGTACGGTGTGCCGAAGTGCCAACAGGTGCCAAGGGGCCAGTTCAGCCAGGAGTCGCCGCCGGGCCCGGACGAGTCCGAGACGCTCCACGTCGCGCCGGTAGGCCGATTCGATGTCCGTCATCACCACGGCTCGGACGTGCTCGGGAATCACGAGGCGAAGGAGCAGGTGAACCCACCGAGGGAGCGGACTGGCGTGTTTCGTGCCTTTGCTGCTGTCCTGCGGGCCAGAGGTCCTCATCGCGTGGCTCCGTCCGCAGCAGAGGGCATGCCCTCCCACATGCGTTCCCACTGACGGCGCACCTCTTCCAGGGCCTCGTCACCCGCCTCGGTTATGCGGAAGTGACGTCTGGCTTTTCCGCCTCGGACCGGGGTCGGATCACCGAGCTGCGAGCTGAGGAATCCTTTTGTTTCCAGCCGCATGGGAGTCCCTGGTAGGAAACGTCCGGCCGGCGCTGCTGATGTTGATGGGAGCGGTGGGCCTGGTCCTCCTGATAGTCTGCGCCAACGTGGCGAATCTCCTATTGGCGCGGACGGCGGCACGTGATCGTGAGGTAGCAGTTCGCATCGCTCTGGGAGCCGGGCGCTTACGACTCGTCCGGCAGCTTCTCACCGAGAGCGTGCTGCTGGCAGTGGTGGGCGGGTTGGCGGGAGTCGGGTTGGCGTATGGCGGTCTACGTGTCATCCTCGCCTTGGCGCCATCCCAAGCCGTCCCCCGGGTCACCGAGATCAGCATGGACGGCCGAATCCTTGCGGTCATGGCCGCCGTGACGTTGGCCACTGCCGTACTGTTCGGTCTGGTTCCCGCGCTCAAGAGATCACGCTCGCGTTTGGCCCACACCATGAAGGAGGGCACTCGGGGCATGCGGGCTATGCCGGGTGGACGCCGTCGGGGATCTCTCGTGGTGTTGGAGACGGCGGTGGCCATGGTGCTCGTCGTCGCGTCGGGCCTGCTCATCCGGAGCTTCGCGGCCGTCCAGTCGGTCGATCCGGGGTTCGATCCGGACGGTCTTTGGGAGATCTCACTCTCGTTACCGTTTACCCAATATCCGAGCGAGCGCTGGCCCGAGGTGGAGACGTTCTTTGATCAGGTCACGCGCCGGACGCGTGAAATGCCGGGTGTCCGTGACGCCGCTATTGCGTACGCGGGTCCGACGAACCCGAGTTGGACGATTGGCTTTTGGGTCGACGGGCGCCCGGAACCCGCCGGAAACGTGCGGCCCGAGGCACAATACCGCCCGGTCTCTCCAGGCTACTTCCGGACCGCAGGCATCCCCCTCGTACGTGGTCGTGATTTCACCGACCTCGACGATTCGAAGTCCACGGGTGTGGTGATCGTGAATCAGGCGTTCGCCGACCAGCACTTTCCCGGCGAGGACCCCATCGGCCAGGTACTACTGATCGGCAGCTGGTGGGAGGATATCGCGATCGCCCGCTGGGAGGTTGTCGGGCTGGCGCCGAACGTCCGCTATTTCGGTCGTGAGTCCGAGACGCTCCCGGGTTACTACTTTCCCCACGCTCAGCGCCCCATGACGGACATGGTGCTCCTGGTACGGGTCGACGGCGACATTGCCGATGTGTTGCCGTTGATTCGCCAGGAGGTCTGGAGTTTCGACGGGAGCGTGCCGGTGGAGAGAGTCTCGCCGAGCGAGCAGGCCCTGGTAACCTCGGTGGCCGGTCGGCGCTTCAACACGATCCTTCTGGGCGTCTTCGGCGGAGTGGCTCTGCTGCTGGCGGCCGTCGGTCTGTACGGCGTTCTGTCCTACACGGTGTCCCAGAGGACCCATGAGATGGGAGTGCGGGTGTCCTTGGGTGCTCAGCCCGCAGATGTCCGACGACTGGTGGTCATGCAGGGGCTTAGACTCGCCCTCGGGGGCCTCGCGCTGGGCCTCGTTGCGGCCTTCGGATTCAGTCGCCTCGCGTCGTCCCTCCTGTTCGGGGTCACGGAGGGTGACCCGGTCACGTTGGCGACCGTCTCTGGTCTGCTGATCGGGGTCGCGGTTCTGGCCAGTTACCTCCCGGCGCGTCGGGCCACACGGATCGATCCCGTGACGGCATTGAGAGCGGACTAGTGTCCAGACCCGGGTAGGGATCCGGAGTGTGCAAGTCTTCACCCTTCGATCGTCATCAGATACGTAGGGCGGCTCCAAGGGGTCGTCCGTGGGGTAACTGAGCCAAGCCTCGGAGCCCCAACGGGAGAGATTCGCTCTCCGATGTGATCGAATGAGGACGCCGTGGACGCTGACTGGGCAGAGCTCTACCGAACGACGCTGCCGGATCTGGTTCGCTTTCTGCACCGCAAGGTGTGGGATTTGGAGCGTGCCAAGGACCTGGCACAGGAGACGTTCGTCCGGGCGTTACGGGAGCAACCGGACAAGCCCCGCGCGTGGCTTTTTACGGTTGCGGCCAACCTGGCCCGTGACGAGGCGCGAACCGCCATACGGCGCAAGAAACACCTCACGCTACTCAAGTCCGAGGCGGAAGTGCGTGGGCCGGCCCCCGATCCGCAGGCGGAGCTCGAACGGGGGGAGCGCGAGGCGGAGGTGCGGAGGGCTCTGGAGTCCCTGGGGGAGAGAGACCGTGAGGCCCTTCTCCTGTGGGATGCGGGGCAGAACTACGAAGACATCGCAGAGGCGCTGGACCTGGCGGTGGGCGCGGTGGGAACCACGCTCGCCCGTGCCCGGCAGCGGCTCGTGAAGGCGCATGGAGACTTGGAGCAATCAGATGTCGCACGTCGGTAAGGGAGATATCCACGCCTACCTCGACGGCGCCCTGGGCGCCTATCCCGAGGGTGAGGCCAATCGCGTGGGACAGCACCTGGACGAGTGCGAGGCGTGCGCTCGATCCTTGGATGAAGAGCGAGAGCTCCGTATGGTCGCGTCGGAAATTCTGGCCGCTACGGCCGAGGCTCCCATGGACCTGGCACCGTTCGAAGAACTGGTGGCAGGGGCGGACGAGGCAGAGTCGACCCGCCCGTCCGGCGGGACGTCGAAGTTCAGGGTGCTCCGCATGGCCGCCACGGTGGTGATTTCCCTCGGTGCCGGATGGATGGCCCATGATCTGACCGGACCCGGCAGCGAACTGGCAACCGCGCCTGCGCTCGACGCGGTGCGAACCCAGGAGGGCGTTCCGTCGCGAGCTGACGAGGCCCTGAATCCGTTCCAGGCCGAGCCCGAACTCAGGCAGGCCGATCAGGGCGACTTTACCGCCCAGGTTGCGTCACCCGTGCAGTCGCAGGACCTCGACGCCGAGGCGGTGCCACCCATTGCCTGTGCGGCACTCTCCGACGTGGTAATAGCGCCGACCGACGCGCCGGCCGCCGCGGTCCCCATGGAGTCCGCCGATGAGGTTGAGGCCGGACGGCGCGACGCGGTCGGCGGCGCTCTCCGGTTGGATCAGCAGCGAGCGTCCGAGGCAGCGCCCCAAGCGGCCGGACCAGCCGCTCCCCTGGAGCGGAGAAGGCGCGAGGCGGTCGACCCGACCAGCGTCATGGACAACCGAGCTGTCACGGGAGTGGCCAGAGGCGTGGCTGCCTCCGTCCTGGCGGAGGATGTCACGAAGTCCAATCAGGATGAGCTGTTCGCGGACAATGCCAACGCGATGAGTCTCAATGAAATGTCAGTCACCGGGCGCACGAGCTCCTTCGTCATCCCAGGCCTCTCGATCCGGGACGTCCGGTTCGGGGGAGGCGCCGAGGGTTTCGATTCTGCGGTGACGATCATTCAGGAGCTCCCGGACGGGCGCGTCGTGGAGTTGCGCTTCGTACCCACCCTGGCGGAGCGAGACACATCGAGGGACGCTGAGGGGATCCCCGTCGCACGCCTCCCGGACGGGTGGAACCAGGTCGTTCGAGAACTCCTGGATGGTCTGGCTATTCTCCGCGGCCCGCTCGGTGAAGCCGAGTTATCCGAACTACTCGACCAGGCGCTCGCCCGGCGCTGAGCCCGCCGCTTTCCGATGCCTGCCGGTGGGTCGGTCCCCCGAGGCCTTACTTTTTCCGCATGGCTGACATGGGATCGACCCGAGTGGCGCGGAACGCCGGGATGTAGTTGGCCACCAGCGCCACCACCATCAGGGCCGCCGGCACACCGATGAACGTCACCGGATCTCGGGGGCTTATGCCGACCACCATGCTCTCCAGGACGGGACTCAGCAGGAGCGCTCCGACGATTCCGACCGCGGCTCCGGCGGTCATCAGCGTCCCGCCCTTGTAAAGCACCATGCGCAGCACGTCCCCTCGCTGGGCACCGAGTGCCATCCGCAGGCTGATCTCGGCCTTTCTCTCCGAGACCATATACGACATCACTCCGTAGATCCCCAGGCCCGCCATGACCAGCGCGAACACAGCGAAGGTCATCGCCAAAGTCAGGAGGGCGAGGCTGAACGACGAGCTATCGTATTTGTATTGCTCCATGGTGCGGACGTCGTCGACCGGTTGTGCCGGATCCACGGACCGGACGGCGTTCTTGATGCCGGCCAGGGCCTCCGTGGGCTCGCCGCGGGTGCGCGCGAGTAGTACCATGCGCCTCCGTGGCGTCTGCGAGAGTGGCAGGTAGATCTGCGGCACGTGCTCGATCGACGGACCGGGTCCGTACTCGGTCCCGCCTGCGATGCCGACGATGGTCAACCAGTCCTCCGACTCGGAGCTGGCGGGAAGGATCCGCTGCCCGATGGGGTTTTCACCGGGCCAGTACTTTTCCGCGGCGGCAAGGCTGACGATCACTACAGGCGGTGCCTCGCCATTGTCCTGGAGTTCGAGACTCCGTCCCCTGAGCAGCGGCACCCGCAGCACGTCGAGGTAGTCCCGGCTGATCACGGTCTCGACCGCCCGCGGCTGGTCCCGCTCGTCGACCACCGGCCTTCCCTCGATTTCGAACCGTGATCCTTGGGATGTGACGCCGGGCCGCGTGTTCACCAGAGCGATGCCTTCCACGTCGGGGAGGGCGACGGCTGTGGCCAGCAGTTCGTCGAAGAACTGTCGAGCCCGCTGGTCCTCGGCGTAACCGGACTCGGGCAAGTCCACGACCATGGACAGCACACCCGTGCCCTCGTATCCACGGTCGATCGTCTGGATCAGCAGGTTGGTTCGTGTAGACACGCCGGCCACCACCATGAGAATGAGGGCCAGGGCCATCTGCGAGATCACGAGTGCCCCCCGGAGGCGACCCCCCTTGCGGCCGCTCGCTCCCAAGACCCCGCCATCCTTCAGCGTGGCGCTGACGTCGGTGCGACTGCCCCGCAAGGCCGGAATCAATCCGAAGATGACGGGTGCCGCCAAGGTTACGATCAGGGGGAACGTCAGTACGTGGCGGTCGATTATGGCCGTCGTGAACAGCGCCTCCCGCCCGCGGGTGATCGCCACCAGCAGGCGCATCAGGCCATGGGCCATGGCCAAGCCCATCACCCCCGCCGACGTGGCCACGAGTACGCTCTCGGTCAGCAGTTGGCGGATGATACGGAGCCTGCTGGCACCAAGGGCCACGCGCACCGCCAACTCACGGCTACGGCCCGGGGACCGCGCGAGGAGCATGTTGGCCACGTTGGCGCAGGCGATCATGAGCACGAACCCGCCCGTCAGTCCCAACAGGAGCAGGATCGCGGGAAGCTCATCGCCCAGCAGCAGGGTCCGCGTGTCCACCACGTGCATATTCCAGTTGCCGTTGGTTTCCGGATAGAGCTCCGAGAGGTGCTCACCCAGGGCGGTTATGTCCTCGTCGGCTTGCTCGACCGTGACGCCCGGCAGGAGCCGCCCCGACACCAGGAGGGTTCTTGCTTCCCGATCGCCACCTGTCTCCGGTTCGTCGAGGGGCAGCCAAAGCCTTGCGAGGCCGAGGCTCGCGAACTCCATGCGCGACGATACGACCCCAACGATCGTGTGTTGGCTTCCGTCTATGCGAAGCGTCTGACCGAGGACGTCGGGATCGCCTCCGAAGCGTTCCTCCCAGAACCCGTAGGAAAGCAGAACGACGGGTGCCGCTCCGGGCCGATCCTCCCCCGGCAGAAAGTCGCGACCCAACGCCATCGGGACTCTCCAGTTGCCCAAGAAGTTGTCGGTGGCTTTGTGGATCGCCACTCGCTCGGGCTCGTCGCCACCCGTGAGAATGGCGTTCTCCATCATGAGCCCCGAGAGGCCTTCGAAGCTGCGTTGGTCCCGCCGAAGGTCCACCAGATCCTGGAAGCTTACTCCCTCTTGGAACTGGCCGGTGGCGGCATCGTTCATCGACAAGAACCCGAGCGTCTCGTCGTCCTGCATTGGCAGGTCCTGGAACGCCACGATGTTGACCAGGCTGAAAATCGCCGTGTTCACGCCGATGGCGAGAGCCAGGGCGAGTGCGGAGATGACCGCGTAGCCGGGGCTCTTCTTTAGGCTACGAAGGCCGTATCCGATATCCTGCCACAGGGTCTCCATCAGTAGACCGCCCTCCCTGGAGCGAGACGAGCGTTCGCGAAACCGGAGCGTGAGGTTGGACTTGAACGACGACAGGACCTGTCGGCGGTACCAGCGGCGAGCCGTAACAACACCCTCGGCGTCTGCCAGGGTCCGGAACTCCTCGGCCAGGTCGCCGACTTGGTTGTCGCGATACCGACCGGGCAGGATCAGCGAGAGGATAACGCGGGCGAGCCTGGGTGGACTCGCTGGCGGGGGTGACCGATGCTTCCGGGTGTTCATAGCAGCCCCTCCGGATCCAGCTCCAGCTTCTCCCAGAAGCGGGCCAGGGTCTCACGGGCGTCAACCAGCGCCTCCAGCCCCGGGGGGCGGAGTTCGTAGAAGCGCTTTGCGCGGCCTCCGCGCTCTGGGGTCGGGCTGCCCACGTCCGATCGGATGAGCCCTTTGCGCTCCATGCGGTCGAGGGCGGCGTAGACTGATCCGATGGATACGGGTCGCTCGGATCGCTCCTCGATCTCGTTACGGATGGCCACCCCGTAGGCGCCCGCTTTCAAACGTGCCACGGCCAGGAGTGTGATCTGCTCGAACTCGCCGAGAAAGGCGCTGTGAGGCATGGTTCCTCAATTTAATCATGGTCCGTGAAGATATCCCTGAAGAGTCCTACGGGAGTGTCGACGAAAGAGTTTCACACGTTGGCCCACGATGTGCCCGGCCGTAAACTATACGCCTTGCTTCGTACCTTTCATGGGCTTGTTTCGCACTGTCGACCGGATAGATGAGATGAAGACGGGATTGGCGTTGTGGGTTGGGGTCGTGGTGTCGGTATCCTCCGCCTGTGCCCAGGAGTCCGGCGTGACGCCGTCCACCTCGGAGGTAAGCCTGGCGCCCCTGACGGTGGATGTGCTGGAAGCGGCGGCGTCCATCACGCCGGACGACTATCTCCGGAAGATCTCGGTCATCGCCCACGACAGCATGGGAGGACGCGATACGCCTAGTCCCGGGCTGGAGATGACGGCAGCATGGATCGCTAGCGAGTTCGAGCGGCTCGGGCTGACTCCGGGGGGGGACGACGGCGGCTACATTCAGCGCTACGCCATCCAGAGTGTGGGTCCGGATATCGTCGCTTCTTCAGCTGAGGTGAGTGGGGGCGGGGAGTTGAGGTTCGGCCGCGACCTGATGACGTCCTTCGGGGCTGCCGAAGGAGACGCCGAGGGCGAAGTCGTGGTCCTGGCCGGCACCGGGAGCGTGACCCCGGAGATCGGCGCGGCGGTCAATGGCAAGCATGTAATCGTGGCGTCCTTACCCGCCGGGGTCGACCGAAGCAGCTTTCGTTTCGTGTCCAACCTCCGACGGGAAGGGGCACTCTCCGTGCTCGTAGCCACAGACAAGTCGGATCGTGACTGGAACCGGAGCGTTGAGAGCCTGACGAACATCTCCAGCGTTCGCGTGGGCTTCAACGGGGGTGGATCACGCGGACTGACTCTCGAAGTCCGAGACCGGGCCATCGAGCCGATCCTCGCGGCCTACGGCGTCGACCTCATGTCGGCTCGCGATCGTCGGGGCGTCACCGTCTCGGATGCCCCGGGACTGATCCTGAGTTTGTCCTCGAACGTCCGGGTCATCGACGACGACTCGGCACCCAATGTGGTGGGCATCATCGAAGGGAGCGATCCGGAGCTCAAGGACGAGTACGTGGTGTTCAGCGCCCACATGGACCACATCGGCATCGGGTCACCGAACGCCGAAGGGGACAGCATCAACAACGGCGCGGACGACGATGCGTCGGGAACCACCGCGATTCTCGAGCTTGCCGAGGCCTACGCGAGCATGGTCACCAGGCCCAAGCGTTCCATGATCTTCCTGGCCGTGAGCGGGGAGGAGAAGGGCTTATGGGGCAGTGAGTACTTCGCGAACAACCCACCGGTGCCGGTCGACCGCATGGTGGCGAATCTGAACGCTGATATGATTGGGCGGAACTGGTCGGACACCATCGTGGTCATCGGCAAGGAGCATTCTGACCTGGGGGCGACCATGAATCAGGTCAACGGAGCCCATCCGGAGCTCGATATGACCGCCATCGACGACATCTGGCCGGACCAACGATTCTACTTCCGATCGGACCACTTCAACTTTGCGCAGAAGGGAGTGCCGATCCTGTTCTTCTTCAACGGCACCCACGAGGACTACCATGGGGTGAACGACGAGGTGGACCGGATCGACATCGACAAGGCGTCGAGGATCACCAAGCTCTTGTTCTTCCTGGGCTACGAAGTGGCCGAGCGGACGGAGCGGCCGCAGTGGAACCCGGAAAGCCGCAGCCAGATCGTGTCCGACGGGCAGTGGGACGAGGGGTAGAACGTCGAATCCCTGTCAATATGCGGCCCTGACACTCGGAATTCTGACCCGTTTTTTGGGCATGTTGGTCCGAAATGCGAAAAAAAAGCCCTTCGCCGTTGCTCGGCGAAGGGCTTTTTCCCCGACAGGGCCCCTAGTTGGGTTGATCTCCCAATAAGGGGACACATACGAAGAGGTCATCCAGACCCAGGGCCTTCAGGAGACGCCACGCTCCCTCGGGAAGGTCCACCAGCCAAACCTGTCGATTCTCCGAGCCGGCGATCTGCTGCGCCGTGAGAAGCATCGTAAGTCCAGCTAGGTCAAGGATTTGCGTCCCGTGGAAATCGATTACCAGATCGAGCTCCGGGGGCGTCTCGAGGGGTGCGGTCTCTGTGGGCTCGGTGGCGACAACCGGCATGTTAGCCGGAAGCTGCCGACCCCACCTGTTGCTATCGTGCCCGTTCATCATGACCTCCTCGCGTCGTTGGGCGGGCGCCGTCGCGGCGGCCGCCCCACCATATCTCGTATCAAGAGTCGTGCCTAACTGTACGCGGTAGCGGCACGCGCATTGCCGTAGTGCATCGCGGATGCGCCATTCGGGTAGGAGATTGCGGAGCGGAGTCCGCCCGGAGGCGACCTCGGTCGGGAGAGATTCATGGGCTCAGTCGTGAAAGCCATATTGGGAGCACTTCTGGTGACGTGCGTGGTGCCTTCGTCTTCAGACGCACAGCGTCGGGGACCCGACAACGCTGCCGTTTATGCGTACTACCGGACGGTCGGCCAGGCCTTCTCGGTCTCGTTGGAAGAGATGGGGATTCTGGGAGAATGGCGGTTGCCGCCCGAAGAGATCACGGTGGTCCTCTTCCTGTCGAGGCGTGCGGGTGTGTCGCCCGACGCGATCGCCACTCAGCGGGACGCTGGAGCGCCCTGGTCGACCATAGCCCAACGATACGGTGTGGGTGCCGGCGTCTTCCGCATCGCCTTTCCTCCGGGCACCAGCCTGGGCTCGCTGGAGGACACCTATCGGAGCTTTACCGAAACGCCACGCGATTCCTGGGCCACGATCGTTATTGAGGACCGGGCCTTGGTGGCGCTTGTGAACATTCGCATTCTCTCCAACCAACTCGGCGTCCCCGCCGCCGATGTGCTCGCCACCTGGGAGCGCACTGGTAATCTGGTGCTGGTCCACGAACAACTCACGAGCAGCTAACATGGGTCAAGATCTCGTCCCCGAGCGGGGGAGCGAAGCGATCCGGTCTTTCACCAAGGCCCTTCTCACCGACCTGAGGGCGCTGGAGAAGATGCTGGCCGATGGAATGATCGAGTCGGGCGTCCGCCGCTTCGGTTGCGAGCAGGAGATTTTTCTGGTCGACCACGCTTGGCGACCTGCACCTGTGGCTCTGCAAATCCTCGATCTCCTCGATGAGGATAACTTCACGACGGAGTTGGCTCAGTTCAATCTGGAGATGAACATCGAGCCCATGATGCTGGAGGGTGGTTGCTTCAGCGGGCTGCAGGCGCGTATCGAGGAGCTGTTGGGCTTGGTTCGTACGGCGGCCCAGGAGGTCGGGGCGGAGGTGGTTCTTTCCGGCATCCTTCCCACCCTGACCAAGTCCGATCTGACCCTGGACAACATCACGCCCAAGGCCCGGTACTACGCTCTGAACGAAGCCTTGACCAAGATGCGAGGGGGAGACTACCGACTTCAGATCGAAGGACGGGACGAGCTTCAGGTCGAGCACGACTCGGTCATGCTCGAGGCGTGTAACACGAGTTGCCAGGTCCACCTCCAGGTCGATGCCGGCGACTTTGCGGCCATGTACAACATGTCGCAGGCCGTCATGGGGCCGGTCGTGGCCGCCGCGGTGAATTCCCCGCTTCTTTTCGGAAAGCGGCTCTGGGCCGAGACCCGCATCGCCCTTTTTCAGCAATCCCTGGATACGCGGAGCACGACCGTCCATCTCCGGGAGTTCAGCCCCAGAGTGCGCTTTGGCGAGAGGTGGGTAAAGGACTCGGTCACGGAGCTGTTCCAGGAGGACATCGCGAACTTCAGGGTGCTGCTGGCCGAGGACTTCGGGGAGGATCCGTTCGGGCAGCTTGAGGCGGGCACGGTGCCGAAGCTGAAGACGCTCCAACTCCACAACAGTACGGTCTACCGCTGGAATCGGCCCTGCTACGGAATCTCCGAGGGTAAGCCGCACCTGCGGATCGAATGCCGCGCTCTACCTGCCGGACCCACCGTTCTGGACGAAGTGGCTAACGCGGTATTTTGGATCGGGCTCGTGAGGGGCGCCCATGCAGAGTACGGTGACATTACCGAGCGACTCGACTTCGACGAGGCCAAGTACAATTTCCTGACGGCGTCCAGGCACGGACTGAACGCGGGCTTCCATTGGATCGACGGTGAGCAGGTGAGCGCTCCCGAGCTCATTCTCGGGGCTTTGCTTCCTTTGGCGCGGTCCGGCCTGGAGGGCCGGGTCCATGGGTCCGACCTGGACAAGTATCTGGGGGTGATTGAGAAGCGCGTCGAGAGTCGACGTACCGGTTCGGACTGGACGATTCGATCGCTACAGGAGATGAAGGATAGCGGCACCCGCTCCGAGCGGCTGGCCGCGCTCACCGCGGCTACGTTGCGCAATCAGAAGGGCCGCAAGCCGGTACACGAGTGGGAACTGGCCAAGTTGGAGGAGGCCGGCGGCTGGACCATGAACTACACCAAGGTGGAACAGTACATGACCACCCAACTCTTTACGGTCCAGGAAGACGAGCTGTTGGAGATGGTGGCCTTCCTCATGGATCGGAAGCAGATCAGGCACGTGCCCGTAGAAGACGACCAGCACCGCCTGGTTGGTCTGGTGTCGTATCGATCTATCTTGAGGATGGTTTCCGAGTTCGGTAGCGAGGGGGTCAGCGAGGCCGTGCCGGTCAACTCGATCATGGACAGGGATCCGCTGACCGTGACACCCGAGACACCGACGCTTGACGCCATCGATATCATGCGGGAGAACGGAGTGTCTTGCTTGCCGGTGGTGAATGATGGAAAGCTGGTGGGGCTCGTGACTGAGGCGGACTTCATGCCCATCGCGTATCAGCTACTTTATAGCAAACTGACGGAGGAACAGCACACAGCCAGTGACACAGCATTTGGCGATTGACGGGAGTTCGACCGTTCGACGAGGTGACGTCGAGCGGGTTTTGGGTCGAGTTCGGGGTGTACGTCCGGGCCCGACCCTAATCTGTGTCGGTGGCATGCATGGCAACGAGCCGGCCGGGGTTGAGGGGCTTCAGAGGGTTCTACAAGCTCTCGACGACTCCGACGGCGCCGTTTGCGGTGATCTGGTCGCTTTGGCCGGCAACCTGACCGCCCTCTCACGTGGCCGTCGCTTCATAGGGCGAGACTTGAACCGGGCCTGGGGCAGCGACCGTATGCATTCTCTGATGGAGAATGGCTGTCCGTTGGAGTCCTGCCCTGAGGACCACGAACAGATCGAGCTGCTCCGAGCTTTGGATCATGCGGTGGCCGAGTCCCGCGGACCCGTGTACGTGTTGGACCTCCACACCACGTCCGGCGGCGGCGGTGCTTTCACCACGGCGAGTAATACCCTCCGCAACCGCGAATTCGCGTTGAGCCTCGAGGTCCCCTTTATTCTCGGGCTCGAAGAGCTCGTGGACGGGACCATGCTCGAGTATATGGGCCGGAGGGGGTTCGTCGCTGCGCTCTTCGAGGGGGGGCAGCACGATGAACCCTCGGCCGTCGACCGGGTGGAGGCGGCGGTGTGGATCGCCCTGGAGGCCGCGGGGCTCATCCCCGAAGACAAGGTTCCCCAGGTCGAGGAGGGCCGGAAGCGGCTTTCCCGCGAGGTGACCGGCAAGCCGCCCGTGTTGGAGGTGCGGTATAAGTACGGCATCGAGCCGGGGAGCCGGTTCCTCATGAAGCCCGGCTACGAGAATTTCAGACCGGTGATCGGCGGAGAGGTGATCGGAAGCAACGGCGGAGGTGAGGTGTGCTCTCCTGTGGCCGGCCGCATCCTCATGCCGCTCTACCAGGAGCAGGGTGAGGACGGATTCTTCATCGTGCGGTCGGTCCACCCCATTTGGCTGACGATCTCTTCGATACTCAGGCACCTGGGAGTCGATCGCATCGTTCACTGGCTTCCGGGCGTGCGGCGTCACGCCACTCGGCCCGGCGCACTCGTCGCCGACAAGCGCGTGGCCCGCTGGTACGCTCTGGAGATCTTCCACCTCCTGGGTTATCGGAAGAAGAGGGAAGAGGGGGACCGCCTGGTCGTGGACCGTCGTGGAGAGCACTCGATTCAATAGAAGGCTCTTGAAGAGGTGAGGCCGAGCCATGTGCGGTCGTTATACCCTGTCGACACCCATGGACCATCTGGTTGAGGTCTTCGACGTTCCTCCGGTGACTTTCGACCACGAGCCGCGCTACAACATCACCCCCACACAGCAGGCTCCTGTGGTGGCCTCGGATCGACGGGGCGATCGGATGGGGCTGATGCGCTGGGGTCTGGTGCCGTCCTGGGCCAAGGACGTGGCCATCGGTTCCCGCATGATCAACGCCCGGGCTGAAACCCTTCGGACCAAGCCGGCTTTCAAGGAGGCAGTGGTCGCTCGCCGCTGTCTGGTCCCCGCGGACGGCTTCTACGAGTGGGTAAAGGAGGGCTCGGGCAAGGTCCCGTATTGGATTCACGACCCGGAGCGCGCACCGTTGAGCCTGGCCGGACTCTGGGAACGCTGGGGGGGCGGAGGGTGGCAGGAGCCGGGGGGGCCGGAGTCCGAGGGAACGGAGTCTGTCTACACCTTCACGATCATCACGGTGGAACCTAACGAGACGGTTCGCCCACTCCACGATCGAATGCCCGCCATCGTGCCATCGGCGGACCGGGGGATTTGGCTCGACAGGACCACACGGACCGAGAACGCTCTTGAGATCCTCAGACCCTACCAGGGCGAACTGGCCGCGTACCCGGTATCGAAGCTGGTGAACTCCCCGGCCAACGACGACGTCGAGTGCATTGAGCCCGTCTGATCTCCGAGATTGGCGCCGCCACCCGCGACCCGGTGGTTGATCGCACGAGGGGTCCGCAACGGACCGATACGCTGCCCAGGGCACGAGAATGTGCGTCCGATCTATGATCATCTATATCACCTGGGGATGTCCGCGACGAAAACGGTCTGGCCGTTGGAGTATCCCGAGGGGGACTCGCCGCACGCCGCCTCCGATACCCTGGAGGATCCCGCGTATCGAGCCTTCGTGAAGCAACTCCAGCAACGGGGCTTCGAGATCACGTGGCACTGCGCAACGATGGCGCCGACCCGATCCCCCTAGATCAGATCCTCACCGTCGAGACCGATATCCTCATACCTGCCGCTCTCGAGAATCAAATCCGGGGTGACAACGCGCATCGGATCCAAGCCAAGGTCGTCGCCGAGGCCGCCAACGGCCCGACGACGCCTCAGGCGGACGAGATCCTCGAGAGCCGGGGAATCGAGATAACGAACTCGTTTGGGCCCAATACGGAACGGTCGACCAGGCCGGTAACTTCACCGGGACCCCAGGCGACAACGAGTATTGGAAGGCGAAGAAGACCCAGAAGGTGCCGGGGGGAGCCCCCGACGCGTTTGTGCTCGATCTCGCCGTAAAAGACAATGCGAAGGACGACCAGGGCGGTATCAAGGACCGGGTCGCTGGGGTCGGGGAAGCTGTTATGGTCACGATCGACTTCAAGGCAGGTTTACAGGGAGTCGGTTTGGGTTGTGCGAGTCCCGGTTGCCAAGCGTGGAGTGTGGAGCTGAAGGGGTTGGGTGCTGACCAAAAGGGTAAAGGATTTACTGTCGCAAGTACCTCCACGCCGGAGCCGTCGACCATCATCTTACTTGCTTCGGGCCTTGCCGGATTGGCAGGAGTGGGGGCCCTGCGGAACCGGCGAGAGAACAAGCGAAGTGAATAGCGGCCCGCTGACGGAGCCTAATTCGCCGGCCGGGCCCTCTCCTTGGCCCAGGCCCGGAGCTCTGCCACATGTTCGGCCCTGGTCACCGACAGGGGCCGCGTGCCCTGGATCTCGTTCAGGAGCGCGCTCGTGGACAGTTCGGCCGTTCCCGAGAACGCGGAATAGAGGGTAGAGACGACCACCCCTTCGATCTCCGAGCCGCTGAAGCCGGGCGTGGCGGCGCCGAGGGCGTGGAGGTCGAAGTCGCCGGACTCCCTTCCGCGGTTCTCCAGGTGAATGCGGAAGATCTCGGCGCGGGTGTCGGCATCGGGGAGATCCACGAAGAAGATCTCGTCGAAACGTCCCTTGCGTAGAAACTCGGCGGGTAAGCGGCTGATGTCGTTTGCGGTCGCGACGATGAAGACGTCGCCACGCCGATCCTGCATCCACGTGAGGAAGCTACCAAGGATGCGTTGTGACACCCCACCGTCCTCACTTCCGCCCGTTGCGAAGGCCTTCTCCAGCTCGTCGATCCACAGTACCACGGGTGCCATCTGCTCGGCGGTGCGCATGGCGCGCTTGAAGTTTCGCTCGCTCTCTCCAATGTACTTGTTGTAGAGATTGGACGGATCGAGCTTTAGTAGCGGCATGCGCCACTCGGCTGCGACCGCCTTGGCCGAGAGGCTCTTTCCACAGCCCGGCACGCCGAGAAGCAGCATTCCCCTCGGAAAGCTCAACCCGAACTCCTCGGCTTTTTCGGGCTGCGTCACCACGGCCTTCCGTTTGGCCAGCCACGCCTTCAGGCTCCGAAGGTCGGCGATATTCTCCATGGTGGATTCGACGGGATAGTACTCAAGGAGTCCGTCCCGCCCGACCACGGCGATCTTGGCTTCGATCACGTGGCGGATGTCTTCCACGGCCAGCTTGCCGTCTTCGATGATGGCCTTGGTCAGTATCTTCTCGGCCTCCATCAGGGTGAGCCCGGCCATGTGCCGCAGGAGCAGCGCCAACTCCTCTTTGCTCATGTCTACATCCACATGACCCCGGCTCTGCATGTCCCGGACGATCTGCGTAATCAGGTCCCGGTACTCATCATCCGACGGTCCGGGCAGAATGAAGGGAGTCACCATGCGTGCTACCGCGTCGGGGAAGGTGAGGCCCCGGCCGGTAACCAGGATGGAGCCCCCCGCCTCGCTGAGCGCTTCGGCCGCCTCCCTCATCTGCGCGGCGAGGATCGGGTCTGCACTCAGATGGGGTCCCAGGTCCTTGAAGTGGTACAGCGCCGCCATCTGTGAGGCCGCGATGTGTCGGAAGGCCTTGGCGGGGTTCTCGGTATCATAGACGGCGCCCGACAGATCGACACGGCTCAGGCCCCGGATACGCGTCCAGGTGAAGAGCGGCTGGTCTAGTTTGTCGGCCAGGTAGTCCAGCAGGCCAGAAGCGCGCTCTTCTTCGTCGGTATCCACGTGGATCAACTGGTGCCCGGCTCGGACCAGAAGCACCAGGTCGTGCAGGGTGTCCCTAGGACTCACGCGTTCACCGGACCATGACCGTGCCAACCATGGCGGCCCCTTCGTGCGGAATGCAGATGTACCGGTACTCCCCCGGCTCGGTGAACGTCCAGGTAAAACTCTCGCCAGGGGCCATGTCACCCGAGTCGAAGGCCTGCGCGCCGGAGGGGAGTCGGACGTTGTCCGCCTGCATGGCCTTGGACGCATCGGCCGTCACGGTGTGGACGAGGGCCGAGGTGTTGCGCCAGCGTACGGCCTGACCGACCGAGATGGTGACGGCGGCGGCTTCGTACTTGAGCTGGTTGTTCGTGGTGACCTAGCGGCCACTTCGCCGCTCGACTCCTGCTGAGAGCTCGCCTGGCGGCCGCCGAAATAGCGAGACAGCGTAAACGGAATCGTGAATTCGAAGCCGTAGCGGGTCTTGCCGTCCCCAAAGGACGAGCCCTGCAGGCTGGCGGTCCGGGTGTTGGTGATCTGCAGGGAGAACGTGTGCGGCGTATAGGGAACGGCCATCTGGAGGGCCGCACCCCACGCCACGTCCAATTCTCCGTCGGCAACTCCGCCCCCCGCCGCATCTTGTCCTATGGAGCGGTCAGTAAGTGCCACCACATCCCCCGCCAGGGCCACGTTGTCGGAGACTCGAATCGTGGCTCCGCCGCCGAACGCCCACTTCGACTCATCGAGCCCATCATCGTAGACGTTCGACAGAAAGCGACCGACGCCAATGAGTTTTATCGGACCGGCGGGAAAGCTCACGGTGACCTCGGCGTCGCTGCTCGACGCCGCTTGGTTGAACGCCCCGGTGAAGGAGACATCGACAGGGTGACCGGCTGCGGTAGAGACCGGGGTCCACCGGGCGAAGATCTCGTATTCATTGAAGTCGTTACCGTCGACGATTGAGTTGCTCGAGTAGTCGACGCCTAGAAGTGTTCGGCCCGGCAGCGGAACGGCCAGGTAGAATGTCGGAGAGTTGGCGACCTTGTTCTGCCCTCCAGCGTCCACTTTCCAGAACCGGTGGAGGAAGTTGAAGTAGACGGTGCCCTCCGTGCCGGTCCATCCAGCGCTGAGGTTGGGGGTTCGCTCCAGCACGGACTGGCTTTGGGCGGGCCGGGCTAAAGCGAGAAAGCCGCCGGCCGAGATGACCAGAAGCACCAAGGAGGGGCCTATCAGACGAGGTTGGCGCATGGATCTTCCTCCTGTCTACATGATTCGAAGGTGGTTGGTGGACACAAATGAGCGAGAGGGGGTATTCCCTTAAGTCCACCGACCCCAAGATATAGTGGTTACCGGGGCTCTGCGGGCCGTTTCCCACGTCCGGTGCCGAGGTAAAGGGCCGAAGCTGGCGTGGGAGCACACTGAACAGCCTGCTCAAGCAAGCGGTAGAACAACAGGCCGCGAGCCCGGGATGTGCGTCGGTTGAAGCGAAAGGTGAACTCGTCCAGATAGTAGGGGAGGTGTTCGCGGGCGATCCCTCCTTGGAGGGTTCCGAGGACCCAGCGCTTGAGGAGAGACGCCACCCGATGTACGGCCGACATGAGCACGTGAGCGGGATCGCCGGAGGTCGAGAGGTTCGTGACCGTGTGGCGAAAGCCCAGTTTGGCGAGTCCCTGATAGCTTGGCCATCCGTCGGTATGCACCGTGCTTGCCGGTGCGATGCTATCCTTGACGAAGCCTCGCAGAACCGGAGCGGAGAGGTCGGGCACCCAACGCAGCCGTATTCTCCCGATCTTGCGTCCGTCGACCTCGGCGGCGATCGCGACGATGGCCTTCTTGATCGTCTCGCGGCCCCGCACTCCAGCCTCCACGCCCCCGACATAGCTCTCGTCCACTTGCACAACGCCGCTCAGCTGGTCGCGATCCGGTCGGACCATGGCCCGGCGGAGCTTGTGGAGCCAGACCCACGCTGTCTTGTAGCTTCCCAGTCCGAGCACGCGCTGGAGCCCGAGAGCATTGGCTCCGTATTTCTGGCTCGTGAGCTCCCAGGCAGCGAGAAACCACAGACGCAGGGGCGAGCGCGTGCGGTGGAACACGGTTCCCGCCAGCACCGAGGTCTGCCTTCGACAGTGTGGGCAGACGAGACGCCCCCGCGATGCTCGCCAGACCTCTCCCAACCCGCCACAGCCCACGCACACAAACCCTTCCGGCCAGCGCAGACCCTCCACGTACTCCAGGCATGCCGCATCGTCGGGGAAGAACTCGTCCAGCTCCAGCCGCGTACGGGGATAGTCCACGCCGCCACGGAGCTGAGAAGCCGGAACCGCCATGACCACAACATGTAGTGGGCGGTGGACTTAAGGCAATACCCCATTGAGCGAAATTGATCGTAATAACGGTCTCCCCTTGGGGAGGCGCAACGTGTCCTACGCCTTGCGTCGTCGGTCATTTCAACGTGATCGTTAGACAACCAACGTCCGGAGGCGGTGATACCAGGTTCCACGGAGGACCGGTCCAAAAGTGCCGTGATCGATAAGCTTAGAGAAATCTGGGTGTTGTCGGATTCCGACACGATCGCCGACGACCTGGAGAAGGCTCGGGCCCTGGCTGCCGCCGTGCCCGAGTCCGCCAGGAGAGAGGCGGACGACTTCATCCGAGCCATGGAGCGCCTGGGAGATTGGCTCCGCTCGGGGTGATCTCGCGTCCCCCCATCCCATCGGCCGCCTCCACGCTCAGTTCGTACCGGCCCCGGCGCCGGCCTCGACCTGATCGAAGGCCTCGGCCAACCTCACCAAAGCCTCCGACAGCTCCTCTGCCGGCGGGCCGAACCCCAGCCGCAGGTACCCGTCCATACCGAAGTGGTCTCCCGGTACCACCAGAATGTCCATGTCCGTCCGTAACATCTCCGCGAACTGCGTGGAGTTCACCGGCGTGTTGTAGCGGGCATAGCAAATGGCTCCCGCGTCGGGCCGCCGATACGAGAAGCGGCTCTCCTGGCCGTCCATCCACGCCGTCAACAAGCCCAGATTTTCGTTGAGTATGCCCCTCGTTCGGGTCAGGATCTTCTGCCGGGTCGAGGGCTCCAGGGCCAGGCAGGCGAGGGTATCGGACAAGTTGGCCGGGGCGATCGTGGTGTAGTCGGTGCGCCCCCACATGGCCTCCATGATATCGGGCGGCCCGAGGACCCAGCCCAGGCGCAGCCCCGGAAGGCCGTAGGCCTTGGACAGAGAGTTCGTGACGATCACACGCTCGGTCCGGCCCCAAAAGGAAGGGGTCTGCTCACCGACGACTTCGGCTCCTTGATAGACCTCGTCCGACAGGATCCATGCACCGTGCCGCTCTGCCAGCGTCACGATTCCGGACATGGACTCTGGGCTCATGACCGCGCCCGTAGGATTGCTCGGGTTTGTGATCAGAATGGAGCGTGCCCCCTCTTCCAGGCAGCGCTCGAGCACGTCCAGGTCGGGCTGCCACCCTGTCTCCTCCAAGAGGTGAAAGGGCAGGATCGGCGCTTGGAAGCTCTCCAGCAGACCGGGTACCTGCATATAGTTGGGAAGCATCACGGCGGTCGGGGCCTCCGGATCGAGAAGGTGCCAGAACGCGGTGAAGTTGGCCTCGGCACCCCCGATGGTCACCAGCACCGACGCCTCGGTCGCCCGCGGGTACAGCGCGGCGATGCGAGCTCTGAGCTCGTCGCTACCGTTCGACTGCCCGTAGCCAAGACGCACGTCCAGAGTCTCAGGCCCACGGTCGGCCAACTCCAGGAGCTCCGAGACCGAGAGTGGATGTACCCCGCTCTCCGAAAGGTTGAATCTCACGCGGTGCTCGTACGTGGACTGCCACCGCTCCATCGTGAAGGGGCTGTACCGCACGTCCGGTTCCTCCTGGTTCTGAGGTCTGGTGTGTCGCTGCCTGCGGACGTACCCCCACGCGTCGATTCGGCTCCACGGACTCGCTATGTTCTCTGTGTGGTGTCCCATCTCCTCTCACAAGTGATCGGCACGGATCCATGACGCACACCTCGCTCCCTCACGACCTCGCGCTTCGAGGTGTCGATGGCGGAACGATCATCCTGGTGGTGCTCGATGGCCTCGGCGGCCTACCCCATCCGGAGACGGGCAGGACGGAACTGGAGTCGGCTGCGACTCCCAACCTCGATGCTCTTGCGGCCAGGAGCTCGCTTGGCATGATCATGCCTGTGGCCGAGGGGATCACGCCGGGGAGCGGTCCGGGGCATCTCTCGCTCTTTGGATATGACCCCGTCGCCTCCATGATCGGGCGCGGAGTCCTGAGCGCTCTGGGCGTCGGGTTCGATCTGCGCCCCGGCGACGTGGCAGCTCGTTTGAACCTGGCCACGGTCGATGGGGACGGCGTGGTGACGGACCGTCGGGCAGGGCGCCCCTCCGACGAGGATGGACGGCGAGTTGTGGAGAAGGTGCGGGCCGAGATCCGTGCGCCCGACGGTGTCGAGGTCACGCTGATTCATGAGAAGGAGCACCGAGCGGTCCTCGTGCTGCGCGGGAATGGGTTGGGCGCCGACCTCGAGGACACGGATCCGCAGCGAACGGGCCTCAGACCGGTCCCGGTCACCGCCACCGCACACGCGTCATCTGCCACGGCGGGGATGATTCAGGGTCTTCTCGATCAGGTCGGCGAGATTCTCGCGGAGGAGCCGCGGGCCAACTCCTTCCTGGCCCGGGGGTTTGCGCAGTTGTCGCCCTATCCGAGCTTTTTGGAGCGATATGGCCTGAACGCCGTGGCCGTGGCCAAGTACCCCATGTACAGGGGGGTGGCGAGCCTGGTGGGAATGGCAGTGGACGGCGTGCCTGGATCCAACGAAGAGACCTTGCGCGTCCTGGAGGGACACTACGGTGACTACGACTTCTACTTCGTCCACTTCAAGGACCCCGACTCACTGGGTCACGACGGTGACTTCGAGGGTAAGGCCAACGCCATAGCGGCGGTGGACGCGCTCCTCCCGAGAATCACCGACTTGAAGCCCGACGTGCTCATCGTTACGGGAGACCATTCCACGCCCGCGCTCTACCGTGAACACTCCTGGCACCACGTGCCGACCCTCATCGCCTCCGCTTGGTCACGGCCCTCTGCGGCGGAGTTCGGCGAGACGGCGTGCCGGGGCGGGGACCTCGGCATCATCCCAGGCAAGGATCTGATGGCGCTTGCCTTGGCGCATGCCCTGCGGCTGGAGAAGTACGGCGCCTGATGAACGACTTCGATGAAGGGCCAGAGCGGGACCCCCCAGGAGCCTGAAGGCGCGTCGGATCAGGAGTTCGATCACGCCCTGCAGTCGGGTGACGAAGGTGATTGGGAGGGTATGGCCGAGTACCTGCGTGAGGCGCTCGAGCGTTATCCCGGTGACCCGGCCGTGCTCTGCTGGTTGGGTGTGGCCGAACGTGAGTTGGGCATGGAGGGCATCGCCTACGAGCGCTTCAGGGCCTGCGTGGCTGCCGAGCCCAATGACCCGCACATACTGGCCGTCGCCGGGACGGGACTGGCCCGCTTCGATGACCCGGCTGCGGAGTCGATATTGCGCACCGCGGCTCTCACCGGAGAGGACATGCCGTTCACGCGCCGTATGTACGGGGCCTACCTGTCCCGCGAGGGCATGATCGAAGACGCCCTGCGCGAACTCACGGCGGCACTCGCGCTGTCCCCCGATGACCCGGAAGCGCTCACGGAGTGGGGGGTGGCGCTGGCTCTGGGCGAGCGACACGACGAGGCCGTAGAGGCGTTCTCGAAGGCTTCGGCGGCCGATCCCGAAGATGGGTGGGCGCGTTCAGTTGCAGGACTGGTGTTGGTGCATCTGGTCCGGACCGAGGACGCTCTCGCCGACCTCCTCGGGGCGGCGGACCTCCGTCCGGAGGACGTGGAACTGGCGCTTCTGGCAAGGTTGGCGGCCGCGGCGTCCGGTGAAGAGGAGCCGGCCTATGAACTGGTGGAGAGGGCTCGCCTGCGCGCCATCTCCGGAGATCTCGACCTGGTGGACGCGGTCTTCGACCGTGTGGAGGAGGGGCACGAGGCGTCCAAGACCTTCCTGGAAGAAGACTTCATTACGGGCGCGTTACGCGAGAGACTCATGACGCGCCCCTGATCGGAAACTATGTTTCGTGCATCTGTTATGAGCGGGTGGCTCCGCGTCGTGGCCTCGCACGACGCCGGTACGGCCCGCTCTTTCATGCATGGTGGGGTAGGGATGCTGCGAGTCGTCGAAGGGTGTCTGGTCGCCCTCACCTTCCTGGCCGTCTGGCCCAACGTCGTTTCGGCACAGGAGGAGGCCATGCATGAAGCCCTGCAGGAAGCCCGGCGGGTGTACATCCCGTACACCCAGTTCACCCTCGATAACGGCCTCAACGTGATCGTCCACCGGGATCGGTCGTTGCCGGTCGTCGCAGTGAATCTCTGGTATCACGTGGGGTCCAGGAACGAGCGTCCCGGACGCACCGGGTTCGCCCATCTCTTCGAGCACATCATGTTCGAGGGGTCGGCCAACGTGCCCGAAGGGGACATCGACAACCTCTTGGAGGCGGCGGGCGGGGCACCCAATGGGTCGACCACTACGGACCGCACCAACTATGTGGAGACGGTCTCCTCCAACGCCCTCGAACTCGCACTGTGGATCGAGGCGGACCGCATGGGCTGGTTGTTGGACGCCATGACGCAGGAGAAGCTCGACGTCCAGCGCGACGTGGTGAAGAACGAGCGGCGCCAGAGCTACGACAACCGGCCGTACGGGACCGCGTTCGAGACCATCTCCGCGAATCTGTACCCTGCGAACCACCCATACCACTGGCCGGTCATCGGCTATATGGAAGACCTGAGTGCGGCCACCCTGGAAGATGTGAGCGACTTTTTCCGGACGTACTACGCGCCCAACAACGCCAGCCTGGCCATAGCCGGGAACGTGCGGGTCTCCGAGGTCAAGGAGCTGGCTGCGAAGTACTTCGACGACATCCCGGCCGGCCCACCCATTCCTGACGTGGAGGTCCCGGATCCCACACTCTCCGCCGACCGTTATGTGGTTCTGGAGGACGACGTCCAACTAGCACGGCTCTACATGGCGTGGCACTCGCCCGAGGCGTACAGCCAGGGCGACGCCAACATGGAGGTTGTCGGGTCCGTGCTGGCGGAGGGGAAGAGTTCCAGACTCTATCGCCGTTTGGTACTGGATGAGCAGGTCGCCCAGGACGTTGTTGCGTTCCAGAGCCCGGCCGAGATCGGATCGAGGTTCGTCGTGATGGTCACTGCCAACCTGGAAGGATCGCTGGAAGGCCTGGAACGGGCGGTGCGGGAGGAGATCAGCAAGCTCGTGGACAACGGTGTCACTGCAATGGAGATGGAGCGGTCTATCAATCAAATCGAGGCGGGGTTCGTGCAGGCTCTGGAGCGGGTCGGAGGCTTCAGCGGTAAGGCCGAGCGCCTGAACGAGTACTACTTTCTCACCGGCAATCCGGGCTTCGTGCGCCGAGATTTCGAGCGTTACCGCCGACTTTCGGGGGAAACCGTGAGGGAGCATGCACGGAGCTATCTACATACGGCACACGGAGTGGTCCTCTCGGTGATTCCCCGTGGCAGAGCGGACCTGGCCGTGCCGGTGCGGGGCGGAAGTGGGTAGCCGTGGCCAGGACCGGTTCGAACCGACGAGACACCTATGGCGGAGTCGTATTTGCGCGCACCGGGGTGTCATGAGAACGATGCTCGGTTTGGCGGTAGGGGCCGGGTTGGGAGCGGGGTTGGCCGGGTGTTCGGTGAGTGCTTCGGGAGGCGGGGGCGCAGGATCTGTGAGCATCGCTAACGACCGGAACGAGGAGGACATGCCGGAGACCTTCGACCGAACCGTCCCACCGTCGGTGGGCTCCCCGCCGTCCATGAACGTTCCCCGGCGGCAGATCTTCGAGCTCTCCAACGGCCTTCCCGTTCATGTGGTCGAGAATGACGATCTCCCTATCGTGAGCGTGGAGATCCACATCGAGGGCGGAGGCCGCGTGGGCACGCCCGGGCTCGCTGCCCTCTTGGCCGACATGCTCGACGAGGGGACGACCACACGAAGCGCCGTTGAGCTGGCAGAAGAGATCGAGCGCCTCGGTGCCCGACTGTCCACCGGGGCCGGCAGGGACGGCTCGGTGGTCAGCCTGGGAGTCCTGAGGCCCCAGTTGCACAGGGCGCTAGAGCTACTGGCCGACGTTGTGCTGAATCCCGCCTTCGACCAGGCCGAGCTCGATCGGGTGAAACGACAGCGGATTACGCGCATCTTGCAGAGCCGCGATGAAGCCCGGGACCTGGCCGATAACGCTTTTGCGGACCGGCTGTACCAAGCCGGCAGTCCCTACGGGTTGCCGCTCCTCGGCACGGATCAGGCCCTCCAATCGGTTGGGCGTGCCGATCTGGTTGCACTGTACGAGCAGACGTTCAGGGCAGGCAACATGGCGGTGGTGGTGGTCGGCGACGTAGAGCGGGATGAGCTCGAGGAACGACTCGAGGCTACCCTGGGCTCTGTGCCTTCCGGCCCGAGAGGGAACTTCGTCAACCAATCTCCTCGGGTGATCGCCGGACCGGCCATCTATGTGGTAGACAAACCGGGCGCCGCTCAGTCGGAGGTCCGTATCGGCCGAGTAGCCGTCGATAGGGGCACTCCCGACTACTTCCCGCTCGTGGTCATGAACACCATTCTGGGCGGGGCCTTCACGAGCCGGCTGAACGCGAACCTTCGTGAGGACAAGGGCTACACCTACGGCGCGCGCTCAGGCTTTGCCATGCGCCGTGAGCCGGGACCGTTCGTGGCTCGGGCGGCCGTGAATACGCCGGTCACCGACAAAGCCGTGGTGGAGTTCCTGCGCGAACTGCGGAGACTCGTCGATGATCCTGTAAGTGACGTCGAGCTCAATAGGGCGCGTAAGTTTCTGGCTCTGCGGCTGCCTCAGCGTTTCGAGACGGTCTCGGGTGTGGCCGGCCAGATCGCCGACCAGGTGCTGAACGGTCTTGCCGAGGACTACTGGGAGACATACGTGGATGGGGTGATGGAGGTCACGGCCCAGGATGTGCGGCGCGTGGCCGCCGAGTACCTGGATCCTGCCGAGATGGTCATCGTCATTGCCGGCGATTACTCTGCGATTCAAGAAGGGCTGGATGGGTTGGGCTTGGGTTCCGTGACTTTGATGACAGATCCGACGGTAATGGACGACTCCCCCCAGTCCTGACCCCTCGAGGAGCGACTACACCTTTATGCTGTCGATACCCGTCGAGCGCTTCACCCTGGACAATGGTCTACGCGTCAACCTTTCATCCGATCGCTCCACCCCGGTGGTGGCGGTCAATCTCTGGTACGCGGTGGGGTCGAGGAACGAGAGGCCCGGAAAGACCGGCTTCGCCCACCTTTTCGAGCACATGATGTTCCAGGGCTCGGAACACGTCCCGAAGAACCGGCACTTCGAGTTGGTCGAGAGGGCAGGGGGCACGCTGAACGCTACGACCTGGTTCGACCGCACCAACTACTTCGAGACCGTGCCGTCGCACCACTTGGAGTTGGCGCTCTGGCTCGAGTCCGACCGGATGGGCTGGATGCTTCCCGCGATGACACAGGAGAAGCTCGACAACCAGCGTGATGTGGTCATGAACGAGAAGCGTCAGCGCTACGACAATCAGCCCTACGGCGACTGGGACGAGTGGATCCAGGCCATGGTCTACCCTGAGACCCATCCCTACCACCACACGGTGATCGGCTCGATGGACGACATCGAAGCGGCCACCCTGGAAGACGTCGCCGAGTTCTTCGAGACGTTCTATGTGCCCAACAACGCCATTCTTACCGTGTGCGGGGACTTCAATCGGGCTGAGGCCCTGGAGATGATCGAGCGGCAGTTCGGAGAGATCCCCAAGGGTGGGGAGATCCCGCCCGTGCCGGGCGAGCCGGAGTTGAGTCCCACGATCGGCTCCACTGTGCGGGAGCGTGTGGAGGCGGAGGTGCCCCTTCCCAGGGTCCTCCTGGCGCATCGCATCCCTCCCTACACGGATTCGGCGTACTATGCGGCCGATGTTGCCAGTGCCGTTGCAGGGTCGGGTAGGGCGTCCCGCCTCTACCGGTCTCTAGTGCGCGAGCGGAGGGTGGCCAAGGACATCGTGAGCCACACCCTCCCGCTCACGTCAGGTGCGGGGATCTTCCTGGTGTGGGCCACCGGCTTTCCCGGATCCGATCCCTCGGAGTTGGAATCGGCTCTGGCCGGTGAGCTCGAGGGCCTCGAGTCCGTACGCGAGGAGGAAATCCAACGGGCCATCTCCCTCACCGAGACCCACCTCGTTCGTGAGATCCAGCAGGTTGGGGAGCGGGCCGACCTCCTCTCGATGTTCGACCAGTTCTTCGACGATCCCTCACGCCTCAACAGCGAGCTGGATCGCCTGCGCGCGGTCACGCCTGCCCAGGTCTCCGACTTCACGAAGAACTTTCTGGGACCCGATAACCGGGCCGTGCTGACGTACGTGCCGGCCACCCACGCACGCAAAGCCAAGGAGGCTTCGTGAGCCCCGCAAAGCGTTTCGACGCTCCCGCTCCCGGAGCCATGCGACACTTCGACTTTCCTCCGGTTCAGAGTGATCGCCTGGATAACGGACTGCGTATGCGCTCCGTCCAGGCCAACAGACTTCCCATCGTAACGGCGACTCTGGTCCTGGACGCTGGCGAGTCCTCGCTGGATGCGGACCGAGCCGGGCTCGCCGTGCTCACTGGAGACTCACTGGAGGGCGGAACGGAGTCGCGGTCGGGAGCCGAGTTAGCCGAGGCATTGGAGTCGATCGGTGCGGGACTCTCCGTTGGTACCGGCTGGGACGCCACGACCATCTCGCTCTCGTGTTTACCGGACCGGTTGGACGAGGCCCTGGGTATTCTAGCAGAGGTGGTGCTCCGCTCGAGTTTCCCCGCCGACGAAGTGGATCGGGTGCGGGGTCAGCGCCTGGCCGCCATCGAGCAACGCAAGATGGATCCGCCCAGCATCGCCACCGACGCGGCACGTCGGCTGACCTACGCCGACGGGGTGCCATACGGGCGCCCGCTGGGAGGCGACATCGAGTCGGTGACCGCCTTTGGTCCCGAGGCCGCTGCCGGCTATGTGGAAGCTCGCTATCGACCGGGCGGCGCGGGGTTGGTCCTGGTGGGCGACCTGGATGAGGGGGAGGCCAAGGCCCTGGTGCAGCGCTGCTTCGGAGATTGGAACGGGGCGGCACCGGAGCGGAAGTCCCACCAGGCTGAGCCTAGGGCGCGTGAACGGAACATCGTGATCGTCCACCGTCCCGACGCCGTCCAGTCCGAGATCCGCATCGGCCATATCGGACAGCCGCGGTCTACTCCGGATTATTTTCCGCTCCTGGTGTTCAACACCATCCTCGGCGGTGCCTTTACCAGCCGTTTGAACCTGAATCTCCGCGAGCGCCACGGGTTCACCTACGGTGTGCGCTCCGGGTTCGCCTTCCGACGTGACGCCGGGCCCTGGACCATCTCCACGGCCGTGGGCACCGAGGTGACGGCAGACGCTGTCCGGGAGGCCGTGAACGAGGTGGAGGGCGTGCTCTCAGACGGACCCACGCAAGAGGAAGTTGAGGCGTCGCGCGACTACATGGCGGGCGTCTTCCCGCTGAGGCTCGAGACCACGGGCCAGATTGCCTCCCGGATCGCGGAGCTGATCATTTATGACCTTCCTGAGGACTATCACGCCACGTACAGGGACCGTATCCGTGAGGTTACCCGGGACCAGGCTCTGGACGCCGCGCGACGTTGTATCCGTCCGGACGAGATCACGGTGGTGGTCGGGGGTGACGCCGAGGCGGTGCGCGGTCCTCTCGAGGAGCTCGGACTGGGGCCGGTGGAGGTTGAAGAGGCTTCCTGAGCCGATGCCCCTTCCGTAAGGGACGCCTGGAGTCATACGAGATGGGCCCGGAGTCACAGAAGCCCGTCTCGCGCGTAAGAATATGGAAGTGGGTTGGTCCACGGTTGGGGTGGTTGGGTCCAAAGGCGTGTCCCGATCGTGACATGACACGTCCTCATAGTGGGACGAACAGAAGTGTACATATCGCAGGATCGGCTTGATTTCGGGGCGATCCGGGGGTGGCACGGAACCTGCGGCGAATTTCGTAGGGATTGGTGCGTACCCGTGATGCGGGGGTCAGACGTGACGGAAGCAACGAAACTACAGATCGTGCCCGGGGAGCTGGCAAAGGAGCATCGCAAGAGGCTCGGCCAACTGGACGACAGCGAAGTCGTTCGGTCCTTCCTTGCGGGTGACGAACGGGCGTTCGGAGAGCTGGTCAAGCGCTACGACGGGCGGTTGCTCAACTTCGTCTATCGCACGGTAGGTGACCGAGAGCGTGCCCAGGACCTGGTCCAGGAGACCTTCGTCCGGGTGTATCGCCACATGCAACGCTTCGATCAGACAAAGAAGTTTTCGACGTGGATCTATACCATTGCCGGGAACCTGGCCAAGAACGAGCTGCGCAACCGGTCCCGGAACCCCCTCATGCTCTTCCAGGCGATCCGGAAGAACTGGGAGGCCGACCACCGTCCGCTGGAGTGGGAGGACTCGTCCTTCAGGCCCGACGACCTCTACCGCAAACGCTTCCTGAAAGAACTGGTGGAGAAGGCGGTCGGGGAGTTACCGGAGCATCACCGGATCGTCTTCGTGCTCCGTGAGCTGGAGGGCAAGACGTACGAGGAGATCGCTGAGATCACCGGGTGCAACCTCGGAACGGTAAAGAGCCGATTGAACAGGGCGCGCAATAATTTCGCACGACTGATCGGGCCCTCTCTGGACTAGCATATAGGCCGAACGGATAAAGCGAGGCCTTCAGCGACATTGATCGTTGAAGGCCTCGCTTTTTTCCGGGAACCTGTTCAACTCCCCCCGGTAACATTCGTGGAGAGGGGAACACAGCAAGAGTGCGTTACGTAATATCCCACCTCTCCGACGGATGTCGGATCGGAAGTATCGAGACAGGAGACTGCTTGGCACATGGATTGCTCGGATTTTCTACGTGGCTTTTCCGAGTTCTATGACGCTCCTCCGGGCGCGCCGGCCCGAAGGGCTGCCGAGGCCCATATGGAGGAGTGCGAGAAGTGCGCCCGCTACGAGCAGGTCGTCTCGCGGGGCGTCAAGCTTCTGCATGCCATGCCACGGGTGGAACTCGCCGAATCCTTCCGCCCCCGCCTGGAACACAGGCTCTTCCATATAGACGATGGTGATGTGCCGGGTCACAGGGGTAGTGGCTCAGCCGTTCCGGTCGCGGCCGCAGTGGGTATGGCCATCCTTCTCGCGGTCATCGCCTGGTATCCGTCCCTTGGGCGCGCCACGCCTGAGGTGAGTCTCCCGGCGATTATCGTATCGGCTCCGCCGGCAGGGGAGCCCCTGTTCTCCACCGACGCGTTCGGCATGCCCGTCATGGCCCCTCGTGCTTTTGGCAGCGGACTGTGGTCGGATCCCAACACGTTGCTCTACGAGTATTCCCCCATGAGCGAGCGATCCCGGAACAACTCGATGCTACGCCGAACGGGTCTCGATTGACCGGACTCGAGCCGATGACGCTCCGGGCTACATGACGAGCCCCCTCCGGAAGGCCCTCGAGCAGGGACCCCGGGGCGGGGTTTTCTTCCTTTGGGGTGAGGACGAGCACCGGAAGGGACAGGCCGTGAAGGAGCTCGTGGACGTTCACATCGACGAGTCCACCAAGGACTTCAACCTGGACGTGGTTGAGGGTGCGGCCGTGGACGTCGAGGATCTGGCCCGCATCGTGGCCACGCCTCCCATGATGGCCGAGTGGCGGGTAGTGGTGGTCAGAGGCGCCGAGGCCTTCGCGGGTGCAGCCCGGTCTCGAGATCTGGTGTTGGGCCTGGCCGAGTCCCCGCCGCCCGGTCTCGCCCTCATCCTGACGGCCCGAATCCCCGATCGGTCCAAGGCAAAGTACTACACCCAGCTCAAGAAGATCGCCCAGTCGGTGGAGTTCCCCGCCATCAGTGCGGATGACGTTCCCGGGTGGCTGATGGAGCAGAGCGAGTCACGTTTCGCCATGACGCTCGAACCCGAGGCGGCCCGAGCGCTCGCCCACGGGATCGGCACCGATCTGGGAATCCTTTCGCAGGAACTCGAGAAGCTGGCGGGAGTTGCCAGCGAGGGTGATCGCATCACCATCGAGCACGTACGGGCCGCCGGGACCGTCCTTCCCACGCAGGACCGTTGGCGCTGGTTCGACCTGGTGGGCAGCCGCCAATTCGAATGTGCGTCTCGGGGACTTCGAGTCCTGCTGGCCCAGGGTGACAGCGGGGTCGGCCTCACCGTGGGTTTGGCCACGCACCTCCTGCGCATCGGGATCGTTGTGGAGCAGGGGCAGGGGGCTATCGAGCAGGTGCTCCCGCCGCACCAGAAGTGGCTGTCTAGGCAGATTGCCCGGCAAGCCGACGGTTGGACCTCCTCAGCGATTCGTGAGGGAATCCTCGGACTTCTCCGCGTGGACCGGTTGCTCAAGGCGAGCTCACTCTCCGACGAACACCACCTGGATGAGTGGCTTCTCACAGTCATGTCGTTCGAAGACGAGGCGGCATGATGGTGGCACGGACATCCCTCGGGTCTCGACCGGTGGCCCTAACCTTCGCCCTATCCGTACTCGCACTCGTGCTGACCGGGCCTGCTGACGCCGCCGGCCAGCAGGGCCTGGATTCTGTGGATGCCCTGGCTTCCTCCGGACGCACCGAAGAGGCCCGGGGCGAACTGGAGATTTGGTGGGACAGCACGCGCACCCAGTCCAGTCGCCGCGACCGACAGCGAGGATTGTGGCTCCGCGCGGTCCTTACCGTGGATCCCGAGATGGCGGCTCTGGATTATCAGCGACTGGTGGTGTCATACCCGGGTGGGCCATATTCCGACCAGGCTTTGGTACGCCTGGCCATGATCGTCGGATCCGGTGAAGACCTGTTGGGTGCGGCGGGTTACTACCGTTCTCTGCTGCAAGACTACCCCCGGAGCCCGGAGCGCGTGGGAGCTCGACAGTGGCTCGCGCAGCACGCGGAAGAGATTGCAGCGGCCGAGGCCGAGGCGGCGCTGGTGGCTGCCGCGGCTCAGGTGGTTGCTGATTCGATAGCCGCGGAGGCGCCTCCGGAGCCTGAGGAGCCGGTTTCGGGGGACTCAGCCGAGCAGAGGGGCACTCCCGCTGAGGCGGTCGGGGCATATGCGGTTCAGCTCGGGGCCTTCTCCACCCAGGAGCGCGCCGATGGACTCGCAAGGACTTTGGCAGCAGCAGGCTTCGAGATACGCGTGGTGCGGGTCGAGAGCAGTCCACTGGTGCGAGTACGGATGGGACGGTTTGCCGAGCGATCGGCTGCCTCCGAGTTGATGACGGATGTAGTGGGGTTGGGCTACGACGCGGCGATAGTGTCAGACGTGGCGGAAGAGGAACCGATCAGATGAGCGTAATCGAGCGAACACAAAAGACCGAGTGGGACGTCGTGTTGGCGGAGGACAACGACGACCACGCGTTGCTCATCGAGATGGCGCTCGAAAGGGCCGTGGACGTACCGGTGGTGATTCGCCGAGCGCGTAATGGTGAAGAAGCCGTCGAGCTGATTCACGAATCAGCCCCTGACCTCCTGCTCCTGGACCTGAAAATGCCCGGAATGGCCGGACACGAGGTCCTTGAAGCGATCAAGGGAGACGACCGTCTCCGCTCCATCCCCGTAGCGGTGCTCACCTCATCCGACCGTGATGAAGACGTGGCTAAGAGCTACGGATTGGGCGGGAACCACTTCATTACCAAGCCCGAGAGCCCCGCCGAGCTGGAAGCGAAGCTCAGGGCCCTGCTCAAGAACCTCACCGAGTTGAAGGGCATTCGCCGGGGATCGACGGGGGCCTCTACCACGGCGGTGAGTGCTGTAGACCCGGAGGCCATTCTAACGTCCAACGTGGTGCGCTGGGTCGTTGTCGGAGCAGTGCTGTTGGCCCTCTACCTCTTTGGAAAATTCGCGGGCGCTTTCTAGAGGTCTGTAGCAGTACAGCACCCCCTCGGAACCCTCTGGGGTACTCTAGGGCGCCATGGATAACACGACTTCGACAGACCGCTTGGCCGGACCGGTTCTCACGCAGGAGGTCACGATCAGCGGCATGACCTGTGCCGCCTGCGTCCGCCGGGTGGAGATGGCGCTCGCCGGCGTCTCGGGAATCACGTCCGCCGACGTGAGCCTCGCCACCGAGTCCGCACGCATAGAGTACGTGCCGGGCGTCCTCGATACGGCGACGATGCGTGACGCCGTGGCCGCCGCGGGCTACGAAGTGGACGCCGCCGCCGAGGCCGAGAGTATCGAGGAGACGCTCAAGCGCCGAGACGAAGAGCGGGAGCAGGAGGCGCAAAGCCTGTTGCGACGCTTCTGGTTCGGAGCGGCGTTGGGTCTGCCCGTCGTCATCATCGGGCACGCCCAGTTCATCCCCGGCCTCCAGAACCTCTCGCACGGGACCATGCGTCTGTTGTGGACGCTGAGCGGTGTGTTGACCGTGCCCATCATGGTGTATGTGGGCGGTCGTTTCTTCACCGGTGGATGGGCCGCCTTCCGAAGGCACGACGCCAACATGGACACGCTGGTGGCGCTGGGAACCGGGGCGGCGTGGATCTACTCTACGGTGGCGGTCGCCTTCCCGGGCCTGTTCCCCGAGGGAACCGGGCACCCCTTTTACGAAGCGACGGCCGTGGTCATAACCTTGGTCGTCCTGGGCCAGGCCCTCGAGGCCCGGGCCAAGGGACGCACCTCCCAGGCCGTGCGGCGCCTCATGGATCTGCGGCCGCTAGTGGCCCGGGTCGTGCGCGACGGCACCGAGGTGGAGGTCCCCGCGGCGGACGTCCAGGTGGGTGAGATCGTGGTAGTTCGTCCTGGCGAGAAGATTCCGGTGGACGGCCGCGTCCGTGAGGGCCGGAGCACGGTGGACGAATCCATGGTCACGGGGGAGAGTATCCCGGTCGAGAAGGGGCCCGGAGATGAGGTCGTGGGCGGCACCATGAACAGCTCCGGTGTCCTGCACTTCCGGGCCGAGCGGGTGGGCCGCGACATGGTCCTGTCCCGAATCGTAGAAATGGTCCGGGCGGCCCAAGGTGCTAAACCTCCCATCCAGCGGGCCGTCGACGTGGTCGCCAGCTACTTCGTGCCCACGGTAATGATCGTGTCGGTGGTCTCGTTCGCTGTCTGGTACACATATGGTCCCGAACCCGTTCTGAGTTACGCCATGGTGGTGGCCGTGGCCGTGCTCGTCATCGCCTGCCCGTGTGCACTGGGGTTGGCCACACCCATCTCGATCATGGTTGCCGTGGGAAAGGCCGCGGAACACGGCATCCTCATTCGGAACGGAGAAGCGCTCCAGCGTGCTCGCACCGTGGACACGGTGGTGCTCGACAAGACGGGTACCGTTACGCAGGGAGCGCCCACCCTCACGGATGTGGTCCCGCTCGGTGACGTCCAGGAGGATGAGCTCATACGCGTCGCCGCCGCCGCAGAGACCGGCTCCGAGCACCCTTTAGCCCAGGCCGTGGCCGACGGCGCGGCGGACCGCGGCGTCGAGTACACCCCAGCGTCCGACTTCGAGGCGATCCCCGGCGTGGGTATCCGAGCTACGGTGGACGGACGGGCGGTTCTGGTCGGCACGGCCGCCTTCCTGTCGGAATCGGGAGTGGAGATCACCGCTCTCGAGAAGGAGGCCTCCAGACTTGCCGAGGCCGGTCGGACCCCCGTCCTGGTGGCGGCCGAAGGGAGGCCCCTCGGGGCGCTGGGCATCGCCGACCCCGTGAAGCAGGAATCGGCCGCTGCCATCGCCCGGCTGCGGGAGATGGGCCTGGAGGTGGTGATCCTCACGGGAGACCATGAGGCGACCGCCAGGGCCGTGGCTCGGGAGGTCGGGGTGGAGACCGTGTTCGCGAGGGTCCTCCCGGACCAGAAGGCTCAGCGGATCAAGGAGCTTCAAGAGCAGGGGCGCAGCGTTGCCATGGTGGGAGACGGGATCAACGATGCTCCCGCGTTGGCTCAGGCGGACGTCGGCGTGGCCATCGGCACCGGGACCGATGTGGCCATCGAGGCCGGCGACGTGACGCTGATGGGGGGCTCGCTGGAAGGGGTCGTCGAGATGATGGAGATCTCCGAAGCCACCTTCAGGAACATCCGACAGAATCTGGTGGGCGCGTTCATCTACAACGTGCTGGGCATCCCAGTGGCCGCAGGAGTCTTTTATCCCTTCCTGGGCATCCTGCTCTCGCCGGTCATTGCGGGGGCCGCCATGGCGTTCAGCTCGGTCACCGTGGTCACCAACGCCAACCGCTTACGCGGCTTCACACCCCGTGGTGTTGGGGTGCAGGGCTGATGGCCACGGACGTAATCCTGGTGAACGTCGGGGCGGTACTCGCCATCGTTTGGATCGTGTGGTACTTCTGGCTCTCGGAGAAGCGCTAGAGGTCGCCACGCCGGGGCCGGCCCCTCAATCGCCCGCCAGCGCCCTCTCCCAGCCGTCCAACATACTCTCGTATGAAAAGCGTTCCCGGGATCGCTCGCTCGCGGCCCTTCCCATAGCGTTTCGGACGTGTCGGTCGTAGACGATGGAGTTTATCGCGGAGGCGATCTCCGGCGGGGCGAAGCCGGTTACGAGGCCCGGCGGCTGACCGTCCGGTCCCGGCTCCAACGCCTCTCGTGCTCCCGACACATCGGTGGATACCACCGGCACGCCGCGCGACATCGCCTCGAGCATCACGCCGGCCATGCCCTCCCGGTCGGACGTGATGACCAACACATCCAGCGCGTCCATCAAGGCTCCCAGGTCCGGACAGTAGCCCAGAAAGCGTACCCGGTCGCGCAGCCCCAGCTTGTTGGCGAGCTGTCCCAGCGCTCCCCGCAAAGGCCCCTCACCGGCCACGGCCAGATGGGCATCGTTCGGCAGAAAGACCATGGCCTCCAGAAGGCGGTCGAATCGCCTCTTGGACACGAGCCGCCCGACGCTTCCCACCAGCGGGACGTCCACGGGAAGGCCCAGCGCGCGACGGGCCTCCTCGGGGTTCCTCCTCTGTCCGACGGGAGGCAGACCTTTGTAGATGGTGACGAAGCGGTCCTCGAGGTCCGGTAGTTGCTCGACGTAGGACCTGCGCATCCGGTCGACTACGAACACGAGCTGATCCACCCAGCGCTTCAGCGCAAAGCGGTACTTGAGACCCCGGGGCGTGTCGGTTGACAGGCCGACGCGCCCCACCACCCGTGGCACCCCCGCGATCTGGGCGGCTAGGCCGGCGAGCCAGATCTTCTGGAACGTACCCACCAGAAGCGCGTCCGGCTTTTCAGCGCGGAGCGCCCTGCCCAACAGGACGGAGTCGTACACCGCGAGGTCTCGTCCAAGATGCACACGCCGGGTGTCGATGCCCCTTGCCCGTGCCCCCTGCATGACCGCCGAGCGGTTGGCGAACAGGGTCACGTCGTGTCCCCGTTCGGCCAAGCCGGCTAGAATGTCGGTGAGAGCACTCTCCGCGCCACCCCACTCGGGGGCGCCGCTATGGGCGATGATGCGCATGGGTTTTATGGTGGTTGTCGCGCTATCTAGCCGCCGATGTACTTGCTCGGGATCTGATTGTCAGGCCGCTCCGAGTCCCAAAAGATCGAAATGACCCACCACCGGTTGCCATCGTTCAGAAGTTGTATCGAGTTGATCCCCCGGCTGAAGGCCGTGTCGGGGTCCCCTCGATCCTGGCGGAATGAGGCGTAGGTGCTGAAGGCGTGCGTGATATTCCCGAACGTCTCCGTGGTGCGGCGGATCTCGTCTTCGGTAAAGCCGATGTTCTTGAGATTCTCCGCCCCGTTGGACCAGTACGCGTCGGGCGACATCATGCGGAAACCGATCTGACCTTCCGGATTCCGTCCTGTCGGGATAAGGCGGGCTCCCTCGGCGAAGAGCGACACGAAGCGGTCCCGGTCGCGGTCTTGACCCATGGGGCCCGAGATCACGTCGTACAGGGCCGTGATGATGGCACCGACCGAGCCCACGTCATCGGGGTTGGCGGCGGACGCCTGGTCCTGGGCCTGAATCGGGGCGGCTAGCATGAGCGCGAGAGCCACCACACAGGTGCCCATCGTCGGTGCGAACACGGATCTGAGCATCCGATGATCCTCCTGAAAGTAAGTCTGGTTGATCGGGTTCCGGCGGGTGGGTATCCTACGTGATGTGACCTCAACCCTTACGCTCGACACGGCGCTCGAGCCCCTGACCCTGCGAAATGCCACAGGCTGACGATACTCCACTGATGCGCCAGTGGCGAGAGGTGAAATCCCGTAACCGGGACTCCCTCGTCTTCTTCCGAGTCGGGGACTTCTACGAGCTGTTCTACGGTGATGCGGAAGAGGGCTCGCGCCTTCTCGGCCTCACCCTCACGTCCCGGAACAACGGGGCAGCCGCGCGGGTCCCGCTGGCCGGCGTTCCGGCCAAGGCGCTGGACGACTATCTGGGCCGCTTGGTCAAGCTGGGCCAGAAGGTGGCCATCTGCGATCAGGTCGAGGATCCGGCGGATGCCAAAGGCATCGTGCGCCGTGAGGTCACCGAGACGGTCACTCCCGGCACCGTCCTCCACGACTCGTTGTTGACCGCCAAGCGGAACAACTTCCTGGTGGCCCTCACCGAGGCGACGGAGCAGGGTGTGGGAGTGGCTACTCTGGACCTGTCCACCGGGGAGATCTCGGCTCAGGCGGTCCCCCCGGCCGAGCTACGGGCCGAGCTGGGTAGGCGTGATCCGACCGAGTTGCTACTTCCGCGCTCCCTGGAGGAGGAAGGGGCGGACATCGACCTGTCCGCTGCCGCCCCCGGCGTTCTCCGCACGTACCGCGACGACTGGGTCTTCGACTACGAGACCGCGGCCGACGAGCTGAAACGGCGTTACGGCGTGCAGAGCTTGGATGCGTTCGGATTCCAGAAGGACGACCACGTTCTGGTCCGGGCCACCGGGGCGCTCCTGACCTACGTGGGAGAGATCCGGCCGGGAGGGGTGGAGCACCTGCGCACACCGCAGATCCTCCGGCGCGGAAGCGCCATGCTCCTGGACGAGATGACCCGCCGGAACCTCGAGCTCGTGGAGCCGCTGCGGGTCGGCGAGGAGGGCGGGACACTCATCTCGGTGCTGGACGAGACCGTCACGGCCATGGGCGCACGCACGCTCCGCCGCTGGCTCCTCCACCCCCTGGTCGACGCCGAGCAGATCTGGAATCGGCAGAACGCCGTGATCGAGCTGTTCAGCGAGGTCGACCTGCGGGAGCGCCTCCGCGAGGCGCTGAGTCGCATGACCGACCTGGAGCGCCTGGCGGGCAAGGTGGGGGCGGGGCGCGTCTCGCCGCGTGAGCTTCTGGGGCTGGGACGCTCGCTGGCGGAGCTGCCCACCATTCAGGAGGCGGGGGCGGGGGCCGGGAGCGAACTGCTCAAGAGCTTGGTGGCGGAGATGGACCTTCTCGGCGACGTGCTCGAGCTGGTCGAGACCGCCATCTCGCCCGATGCTCCGGCCACGCTTCAGGACGGGGGCGTCATTCGGGAGGGCTACTCGGAGGAGCTGGACGATCTCCGGGAGACTCGCGACGGGGCTCGGGACTTCATTGCGAGCCTCCAGAGCCGCGAGCGCGAGCGCACGGGCATCACGTCGCTCAAGGTCGGCTTCAACCGGGTCTTTGGATACTACCTGGAGGTCACCAAGTCGAACCTCGACAAGGTGCCCGAGGACTACGTCCGCAAGCAGACGCTGACCAACACCGAGCGCTACTTCACGCCCGAGCTGAAGGAGTGGGAGGAGAAGGTCTTCGGTGCCGAGGATCGTATGGAGAAGCTCGAGACCGAGCTCTTCGGCGGCGTGCGTCGGCAGGTGGCGTCCGAGGTGAAGCGTATCCAGGACGCCGGGACACGTGCCGCTCGCCTCGACGTCCTGACGACACTGGCCTATGTGGCGGAGCGGAGGCAGTACGTGCGGCCCGAGGTCCACACGGGGTTCGACGTGGAGATCGAGGCCGGGCGCCATCCGGTGGTCGAGACGATGATGCCCGCCGAGTCGTTCATCCCCAACGACCTGTCGCTAGCCGAGGACGGACGCATCGTCATCCTCACGGGTCCGAACATGGCGGGAAAATCGACCGTGCTCCGGCAGATCGGACTCATCCACCTGATGGCTCAGATCGGCTCGTGCGTGCCGGCGAATCGGGCTCGCCTTCCCGTATGCGATCGGATCTTCACCCGGGTCGGTGCATCGGACAACCTGGCCCGCGGGCAGTCGACATTCATGGTCGAGATGAACGAAACGGCTTCGATCATTCACGGAGCTACCGACCGGAGTCTGGTTCTGCTGGATGAGATCGGTAGGGGCACCAGCACCTACGACGGCGTCTCCATCGCGTGGGCCGTCACCGAGCATCTGCACGAGGACATAGGCTGCAAGACCATCTTTGCCACGCACTACCACGAGCTCACCCAGCTCGGTGATCTGCTGCCCGGCGCCAAGAACATGAACGTGATCGTGCGTGAGGTGGGGGAGGAGATCGTGTTCCTCCGGAGGCTCGAAGACGGCGGAGCCGATCGCTCGTACGGAATCCAGGTGGCGCGTCTCGCCGGGCTGCCTGACGACATCATTGCCCGCGCCAGGGAACTTCTTACCGAGCTGGAGGGAACACATTCGGGTGGAGGAGAAGGCCTGGGTCGCTTCGGAGAACATCGGCCCGCGTCCGAACCACCTCCGGATCAACTGTCGTTCTTTGCAGGGGCAGAGCCGCCGGTGCTGAAGCGGCTCCGGGCCATCGATCCGGACACGATGACGCCGAGGGAGGCTTTGGACCTATTGTTCGAGCTCCGGAACGAGTCCGGAACGGGAGAGACCGAGTGAGTCGACGTTCGTCGGGTCGCGTATGTCGCGGACGCGTGTCGCTGACCGATGCCGCCTTGGCCGGGGCGCTGCTAGCCGGCGTGATGGGTTGCACCAGCGATCCTGACATCGAGAGCCCGTCCCCCCTGTCGGCCTCGGTGCCGATCGAGTATCCGCTCGAGCTCTGGGACCAGGGCATCGAGGGACGCTGCCTGCTCAAGGTTCGGGTAACGGATGTGGGCGACGTGGACAGTGTGGTGATCCTGGAGTCCAGCGGGCAGATGGCCTTCGACTCCTCGGCGATTCGAGGTGCGATGACCCTCAAGTTCAGTCCTGCCCGTAAGGACGGGAAGCGCATCGAGGTCTGGGCCCACGTGCCAGTCCACTTCTCGAAGAAGCCCCGCCCCTGATGCACCCAGGCGTCGCGCCCGACCGTAGATCGAGCCGCCGCCTATCACAAACACGCATCCCGCCCCACGGCCCTCAACCAAGGACATAGACGGACATGAGCGACAACCACGCTCGCCCTTACGACAACGTCACCGAGGTGGTGGGCGGGACTCCGCTCATCCGGCTGAACAGCGTCACTGAGGGTGTTCCCGGGACCATCTACGCGAAGTGCGAGTTCATGAACCCCGGGGGCTCGTTGAAGGACCGCATCGGACTGGCCATCGTGGAGAAGGCCGAGAGGGAGGGGGCACTCAAGCCCGGCGGCACTATCGTCGAGGCCACCAGTGGCAACACCGGCGTGGCGCTGGCCATGGTGGCGGCCATCCGCGGGTACCACTGCATCTTCACCATGCCGGACAAGATGAGCCAGGAGAAGGTGAAGCTCCTGCGTTCGTTCGGTGCCGACGTGGTCATCGTGCCCACGGCCGTTCCTCCGGACCACCCCGATCACTACACGCAGAAGGCCGCGAGCATCGTCGAAGAGACGCCTGGCGCCATTCTTGCGGATCAGTTCTACAACCAGGCGAACCCCGAGGCGCACTACGAGACCACGGGCCCCGAGGTGTGGGAGCAGACCGAAGGCAGGGTCACGCACTTTCTGGCCGGCTCGGGCACCGGGGGGACGATCACGGGCGTCGGTCGGTTCCTGAAGGAGCGAAATCCGGACGTGCAGATCATTGGAGTGGATCCGGTGGGATCGATATTGAAGACGTTCTTCGAGACGGGTGAGATGAGCGAAGGCCAGCCCTACAAGGTCGAGGGCCTAGGGAGCGACAAGATTCCCGGGGCGCTTGATATGAGCGTCACCGACCGGTGGGTAGCCGTGAGTGACGCCGAGGCCTTTGCGATGACGCGGAGACTTTGCCGGGAGGAAGGGTTGTTCACCGGGGGTTCCTCGGGTCTGCTGGTCCACGCCAGCATCGAGGTTGCCAAGGAGACGAACGATCCCGACGCCGTGTTCGTGACGTTGCTGTGCGACTGGGGCGAGCACTATCTGACCAAGGTCTACGACGACGACTGGATGCGGGAGAACGGCTTCCTCAGGCGCTCACACCGGAGCATCCACGATCTGGTGACCCGCAAGGGGGCCGACCTTCCTGAGATGGTAACCGCGGACCCCACGACCACGGTGCGGGTGGCCCTGTCGACCATCACGTCGTTTCATATTTCACAGCTGCCCGTCGTTCTGGACGGCGAGTGTGTGGGCTCCCTCACCGAGGGGGAGCTGATGGCCACGGTCATCGAGGACCCGGAGCTGTTGGATCGGCCCGTAGAGTCGATCATGGGTGCGCCCTTCCCGGTGGTGGACAGCCACCTGAACGCCGACGAGGCGGCCCGGCTTCTGACGCGGGAGAACCCGGCGGTTCTGGTGCGGGACGACGGGGAGCTCAAGGGGATTTTGACGCGGTACGATGTGGTTCGGGACCTCACGGGGGCGGCGGGCTAAGGTGGTCGTGTGGGGGAGGTCGGCGTGAGGGTTGTGGTCCTCTTGGGGGGTGATTCCGAGGAGCGCGACGTCTCGCTCGTGTCCGGATGCCAGGTGGCGGACGCCCTGAGGCAGGGTGGGCACGACGTGGTGTGTATCGATCCCGTGAAGGGTGTGATTAAGGAGCTGGGAGAGCGGATTATCCTGAAGTCGGGGGTCAAGGCGTTGCCGCCGGACGAGTTTGTGAACGAGAGTGGGGCGTCCGTCACGGATCTGGCTCAACGGGAGGAGATCCAGCAGGCCGACGTCGTCTTCCCGGCTCTCCATGGCGGCATGGGCGAGGACGGCACGCTTCAGGCGCTCCTGGACGTTGCAGGGGTCCGCTACGCAGGGAGCGGCATGCTCGGCTGCGCCTTGTCCATGGACAAGGACGTCACCAAGCGCATGCTCCGCGACGCCGGGATCCCGACGCCGGATTGGCTCGTGAGTCCGACGGCAGACGAGGTCATGGAGCGTCTCGGCGTCCCCGTCATCGCGAAGCCGGTTGCGGGGGGATCGTCGGTGCGGTTGTCCCTGCTACAGACGGAGACCGAGGTGGTGGCCGCCGTGGCCGACGACGCCAACGCGCCTTCACCCATGATGTACGAGGCCTACATCGACGGGCGTGAGTTTACGGTGGGCGTCCTGGGCGATCGGGTCCTTCCCGTGGGCGAGATCGTGTCCCAGCACGAGCTCTTCGACTACGAGTGCAAGTACCAGGGGGGGATGGCCGAGGAAATCTTTCCGGCCGACACCCCGGAGGGGTTGGTGGAGACGCTGCAGGAGCAGGCCATGGCGGTTCATGGGCTCCTGCGCCTGCGCGACTTCTCTCGCGTGGACTTCATGGTGGACCAAGGCGGCGACGTGTGGTGCCTGGAGGCCAACGCGCTGCCGGGGCTCACGGGGAACAGTTTGTTGCCGAAGGCCGCGCGGGCCGGGGGAATCAGCTTCCCGGCGCTTTGTGACGAGATCGTGCAGATGGCGGTGGGGCGGGAGTAGGGACCTGCGAGATTTCGCACCGGTTGAGCTCGTGGGCCGCCCGGAGCTCTGGCCAAGAGACCTGTGAGGGGAACTAGTTCCCCACCCGCTCCTTCAACTCCTCGAAGAAGTTCTGGATGTAGATGAACCTCACCTCGCCCTCGGAGAAGGTTCCGGTTCCACCCGAGTTGGTGATCATCAGAAAGCGATCGTCGTCCCGGTTTACGTCGAACCCCCGCCAAGCGTCATTTTCCCACGCGAACCGCTGTGTGTCGAAGAGGCGCTCGCGACCGTCCACCACGAAGGTGGAATCGGCCGTGTACGTCGCTACGGACAACCAGTCGTCCCCGTCCACGCAGAAGAGCTCGCGTCCATTGTGTGCCCATACCGGGCTGTAGCCTCCGTCCGTGGACACCTGCACGCGCGACCGTGCCGAGGGAAAGGGACGCACGAAGACTTGCGCTTGGCCCGAAGCGTTTGAGCCGTAGGCCATCCAGCGCCCGTCCGGAGACAGGCTCACATCAAACTCTATGAACTCCGAGCCGAGCATATCCGCCGAGACACTGTCGGTCGTCAAGTCTACGAAACCGATGTCGGCAGACTGGGTTACGGCGCCCTCTCGGAAGAGCAGCGTCTCCTGGTCGGGGGAGAAGAAGACCTCCATAACGCCCGCTTCTCGCTGTAGAAGTACCTCGAAAGCTCCGGAGGAGCTACCGTCAGCGCCGATCGTCCGGGCCTCGAAGGTCCCGTTTTCGTCCGTCACGTACGAGATGCTGCGGCCGTCAGCGGACCAGACGGGGCGACGGGTCCAGCCGGAATCGGTCGTGATCCGTGTCAGGGCCCTGCGGGAAGCTCTTTGACCCAGAGTTGGTTGGCCTCACCACTGCCTCCGACTCCGCTGGAGGTGACCGCGATCCGGTCGTCGTTGGAGGACAACGCCAGGGTCAGGTAATTCGCGACATCCATATCTGGGTCGACCGGAGTGGCCTGGCCCGTTCGATCGACCCATACCAGACTCCGACCAGCGGATCTCTGTGCACCCTCACCGTAGATCACGGTCCCATCCCAGGCGACTGTGATTTCGGGTGAGGTGACGGTCACGGTCACACCCTCGAAGAGCGGGATTCCCGGGCCCGTGAGCTCCAGTGCATCGAGGTCGAAAGGAGCGGCGAAGACGGCACCGTCGCGTCGTACATACATGATGTGGCCGGTCGGCGTGTACCAGCCGCGCACTACCTCGTCCATCAGCAGGCGCGTCGTGTCGGCCTCGAGGTCCAGCACCCCGAGCGCGATGGAGCCGGCGCAGGCCTGCGGGCAGAGCGTAACCAGCGCGCCCTTGGACCCGGGGAGCGCACCCGCGTAGGCGAACTGCTCGAAGCCGGCCTCCGTGTACGAGACGATCGTATCGGCCTGGCCACCGGCCTCCGGGATTCGCATGAGCGTGTTCCCGGGCAGCTCGAAAAGGATCGTGCCGTCGTCGAGCCACGCGAGCGCGATCATGCTGTTGGCGGCCGGCGTGAGCCCTTCTGCGAGGGTGACGGTCGAGCCGTCCCCGATCGGCCACTTCTTGAGCTCCGATCCGGCGGCGAAGGCGATCCACTGCCCGTCGGGTGAGTACACGATGTTCTGAGCTCCATCGGTCCCGGGGAGCAGCGTGGCCTCGGCTGCGTCACGCGGCTTGAGCCAGAGGTCCCGGCCTCCGTCCTCGCCCAGCTCAGCGTATACCATGCTCATCCCATCGGGGGCCAACGCGGTAAAGGTCCCGATAGAGCGGATCAGACCCTCGGCGATGGGGGCGATCTCCTGCCGCATGACCGGGCCTGCACCTGCCGAGCCGCCCACCCAGCTCCAGATCGCTGCGATCAGGGCCAGCGCTGCCACCGTGCTTGTCCCGGTGGCGATCCGCTTCCAGAGTCTCGAGGTCTCGGAGGGCGACGCTCCTTCGTCTCCGTGCCGGAATCCCGGGTCGGCCAGGGCCTTCGCGAAGCTGTTCGCGTCCGTGAAGCGGTCGGCAGGTAGCTTCTCCAGCCCTTTGCGCAGTGCGGCATCCACGTTCTCCGGGATCGACTTCCTGACGGAGGTCGCGGAGACGGGGAGGCCCTGGATGATCTTGCCGAGCACCGCCTGGGCGGTATTGCCGATGTATGGCGGCTCACCCACCAGCATCTCGTACAGCACGCAAGCCAGCGCATAGGTGTCGCTGGCGGGTCCGACGACCTGGTCGCCGGTAGCCTGCTCCGGGCTCATGTAGAAGGGCGTGCCCACGCTCAGGCCAGTCTCCGTCAAACGGTTGCCACCGGCGGCTCCTACGGCCAGCGCGATGCCGAAGTCGGCCACGAGAGGCTCACCCCGACTCAGCAGGATGTTGGCTGGCTTGATGTCGCGGTGGACGATGCCTTGTTCGTGCGCCGTGTGGAGCGCGTTGGCCACCGCCGTCGCAATGCCGAGCGCCTCGTCGACCGGCAGCTGCTTCTCGCGATCGATTCGCTGCCTGAGTGTCTCCCCTTCGATGTACGGCATCACGTAGAAGAGGAAGCTGTCGGCTTCCCCGGAATCGAACAGCGGGAGGATGTGGGGATGCTGCAGGTTGGCCGTGGTCTTGATCTCGGTCAGGAAACGCTCGGCTCCGACTACGGCGGCCAGCTCGGGTTTCAGAACCTTGAGGGCGACCTTCCGGTCGTGCTTGATGTCCTCGGCCAGGTAGACCGTGGCCATACCGCCCTCTCCGAGCTCGCGCTCGATGGTGTAGCGGCCCTCGAGGGCGGCGTTCAGGCGGGTGACAGGATCGGACATGGTGTCAGCTCGGCGGTCTCAGGAAGAGCGACCTACTGCTAGCATCGTCGTTGGCCTGGGGATCTCCCGGCGTGGCAACATCCGAGATGTCGTCGGAGGGGACCGTCTCCGCTGGCCTGCTATGCACGGCCTGGTGCGCGCAAGCAGAGCCCGCCAATAGAGGACGCCGAGTGGGGCCTGAATGTACCGGTGAGACGACCGTCTACGTGGTTTCCGGCCGTTCGTGCGAGCCCGACTCCAACAGCCGGTCCACGTCCTCCTCGACATCCAGACGGAGGGCCTCGTTGGTGAGCTGCTGCAGCTGCTCCTCCCGATCGTAGATCATCTCCAGCCACTCCGAGATGTCGTCGGAGGGGACCGTCTCCGCTGGCCTGCTATCGTCCGTGAACGCCGAGATATCGCCCAAAGCCATCACGGTGCGCCTCGCGCTGATCCACTCTCGGATTCGGATGATGGTCACCGCCAGTCGGAAGACGGAGGGCTCCATCGACTTCGTCTTCGACGTGAAGAGCCCTTCGTACTCCGGAATGCCGTTCTTCCAACGCTTGTTCAGAGCTGAGCCGGCTCTGGTGTGCAGATATAGCTTCTGGTCGATCTTGGCGAGTTCCGCGTCAGTGTGCGCCCGCTCTGCGAGCTCCAGCGCGACCGGGGTCCATCCGTTCTGCCATCGCGCGACCTCGACTTCTTTGAGCTGTTGAAGGGCGGGCTGGACCTTGCGCCTGATCTTGCTTTTCCCCTTCTCGATGGCAGCCTTCTGTTCAGGAGGCATCTTCGGCTTGTGGTAACGCTTATCGCGCTTCTTAGTTGCCTCCTCGATCCTCCCGTTGTGACCGGAGCGACCCATGCATACTGCTCGTAAGATGATTCTGATCCTGGTGGCGGTGTCGGCCTTGGGCTGTAACCCGTCGGCGCGACCGGCGATGAGCCAGGCGGAGCGTTCGGCCGTGGAGGACTCCGTCAGACATCTCGCAGCAGCCTTCATCGAGGCCGACAGTCAGGGCGACGCCGACCGCGTGATGAGGATGTGGCCCGTCGCTACGTATCGCCCGAACGACGCCTGCTCAATGAGCGTTTGGTGGGATCCGCCGCTGATATCCTGAATGGCGATCCGAGCGTCGCTATCGTCAGTGTTTGTTCCCGACACGGTGAACAGCACGGCCTCGCCACCGGGTAGCACCTGTGGCCACATGTGCTGGTTCTCGAACACGCTGTCGATCACGGTGGTGACGGGTTGGGGCGCTCCCCCCCCAGCCGGTATTCGCCATATGCCCTTGGTGCCCAACGAACGTGCGAAGAAGATCTCGTCATTGCTGGCCCAACTCGCCCCCATCTGGGCCTCCACGTTGGCGATGGTCACCACCGGACCACCTCCCACCGACACCTTCTTGAGTTCAGACCCACGCTGGGTGAACGCCAACCACTCCCCGTCTGGTGAGAAGAAGGGGAATGCCGCCCCTTCCGAACCGTCGACTGGAGTGCTCTCGAAGCCAGCCAAGGATCTGATGTGGAGCTGCCCGCCGGTGGAGTACGCGATGGTCCGCCCGTCAGGGGCGAGAGCAAACGGAACCTCGAACCAGAAGTTCACGTCGATGCCGCCAGGCACGGGAACCACGAGGCTCGTGATCGCGTTGTCGGCGTCCCGATCCGAACTCGTCCAGGCCCACACGGTTGTGATCAGGAATAACGCAGCTAGGGATGTCATGGCCATCGTCAGTCGGTTCCAGGGACCGACGGGGGCACTCACGCCGGCTGAGGCCAGCTCTCCGTACCGATAGTGCTCATCTCCCAGCGCTCTTACGAAGTCCTGCGCCGAGGCGAATCGATCGGCCGGTAGCTTTTCCAGCGCACATTGGAGCGCCGCATCCACGTTCGCCGGGACCGACGGACGCTGCTCCGTTGCCGAAACCGGCTTGCCCGAAATGATCTTGCCGAGGATCGCCTGGGCGCTGCTACCCGTGTAGGGTGGCTCACCGACCAACATCTCGTAGAGGACCGAGCCCAGGGCGTAGAGGTCGGTCGACGGCCCTACACTCTGGTCTCCCGTGGCCTGCTCTGGGCTCATGTAGTGCGGCGTTCAGGCGGCTGGCGGGATCGGACATGATTGGACTTGCGAGCCCGCCTAGTTCCCCACCCGCTCGAGTTCTCTGAAAAAGTTGTCGACTACGATCAATTGGTTGCCCTCGGGCCGGATCTGACGGAACTGCAGGAACCGCTGGTCGTCGCGGCTCAACTTGCCCTCGTGACCGTTCGGATTCACGAAGCCTGCAGTGTTCAGAGGGAAGAGCTCCCGCTCCTCGCCCACCGCGAAAGTGGGATCGAGACTCACGTCCACGACTGAGAGAGTCTGTCCGCCGGTAGGGCCTGTGTTGAAAAAGATCTCACGGCCGCTATGGCCCCAGATGGGCTCGTCGCCTCTCTCTTTGGACACCTGCCACAGGCCCGAGTCGACGTCCGGGAACGGTTGTACCCAAACCTGCCAGGCATCGGCGTTCGGGTCATCGCCCAGCCGGTTCGAGGAGTAGGCGAGCCACCGTCCGTCAGGGGAGAGCGACATCTCGAGCGCGCCCCACTCGTCCGAGGCTACGAGCCGTGTCGGCTCGCTGTCCTCCCCGAGGCGGATGCCATAGATGCCACCGCCGAAGTTTCCTTCGCCCAGTACGAAGAGCAGCCACTCTCCATCCGGGGAGTAGAGCGCCTCCTTGATGGGGTCGTCCTGGCCGGCGCGGTTGGAGACGAACGTGAGCGACTGCCCGTCGGGTGACCACGCAGGCCACCGGTTGACCGTGCCCTCGAACGTGAGCCGGGTCAGCGGGCCGTCGTCGAGCTGCTTCACGTAGATGTCGACGGTTCCCTCGGCACCACGCGCGGAGACGGCGAGCCGGGTGTCATCCGGCGAGAGTTGCAGGCTGGTGCTGTTGTTCCCGAACGGGACCAACCAGCCCGGGTCCACATCGCGGAAGCTCCCGTCGCGGTCGACCCAGGAGACGGTGACGCCGCTCGTTGTGGTCGTTCCGGTCCGGTAGACCAGCCTTCCGGTTTCGGACAGGGCGAAGAACTGGTATTCCTGCGGGTGCTGGAGCAGGCCTTCGACAAGGGGGACGGCCGGGCCGGTGAGCTCGACCTTCGTCGGGTCGAAGGGGGCGGCCAACAGGGTGGTTCCAGCGGCCTCCACGAAGAGAAGATGACCGGTCGGGCTGTATCGCGGATAGCTGCCCCGGGTGAGTACCTTGATTTCGCCTGTTTCGAGATCCAGAGCCTCGATTCTGTTGGAAGCCGCCTCGCCTGCGAGGACCGAATACAGCACGGTTTGCCCTCCTGGCAAGGGATGGGCAAACGCGTGGAGCACTCCGTCGGGGTCCGTGAGCGTTTCGGGCTGGCCACCGACGGCGGCGACACGCATCACACCAGCGTTCGAGGCCATATAATAGACCCATTCGCCGTCTGGACTCCATGCCGGGCAGCATTGCGCCTGCGCTCCAGCGTCTGTGAGCGTCCGGGAGACTCCCCCCTCCAACGGAATCACCCGCAGAGCGCCTTGGTCGTTGACCGCTACCTCCCGGCCATCGGGAGAGATCGCCGGATCCCCCCTCACCTCGGCGTCCGGGATCGGTGTAGCGTCCAGCGCGTCCCAGCGCCTCAGCCACAGTTGAGGCGCTCCGCTGTCGGCGTTGCCTCGGTAGACGATGAAGGACCCATCGCGAGACACATCGAACGTCTCGCGGGTAATGCGGAAGGCCTGCTCATCTGGAACCACGACCGCGAAGCGGGACACCGGCTCGGGCGGCTCGGAGCGCATGAGCGACCAGCCGAAGCCTGTTGCGAACAGCACCGCGAGTCCGGCGAAGGCTAGAGTCAAGCGGTTCCAGGGGCTTCCGCCCACTCCAGCAGCACCCGCCAACGCGCCGCCGTGCCGGAAGTTCGGATCGCCAAGGGCTCTCGCGAAGTCCTGGGCGGATGTGAACCGATCCGCCGGTAGTTTCTCCAGCGCGCACCGGAGCGCTGCGTCGATGTTGGCAGGAATCGAGGGACGCTGCTTGGTAGCGGAGACCAGCTCGCCGGCGATGATCTTGCCCAACACGGCCTGTGCGGTCGCACCCGGGAAGGGTGGTTCACCCACGAGCATCTCGTAGAGCACACACGCCAGCGCATAGATATCACTCGCGGGACCCACAAACTGGTCGCCCGTCGCCTGCTCGGGGCTCATGTAGTACGGAGTGCCGACGCTCAGGCCGGTCTCGGTGAGCCGGGTGCCGCCCGCTGCTCCCACGGCCAGCGCGATCCCGAAGTCGGCGATGAGCGGTCGGCCGTCCCGGAGCAGGACGTTCGCCGGCTTGATGTCGCGGTGGACCACCTTTTGCCTGTGCGCGTGGTCCAGCGCCTCGGCGAGGTCGGTCGCGATCTTCACAGCCTCGTCCACATGGAGCTGCTGTTCGCGGGCGAGACGGTCGCCGAGCGTCTCACCCTCCACATATGGCATCACATAGAACAAGAAGCTGTCGGCCTCGCCCGAGTCGAAGAGCGGCAGGATATTCGGGTGCTGGAGATTGGCTGTGACCTTGATCTCGGAGAGGAAGCGTTCGGCACCTACGACGGCGGCTAACTCGGGCTTGAGGACCTTCAGGGCGACCTTACGCTCGTGCTTGAGGTCGTCGGCCAGGAAGACGGTGGCCATACCGCCCTCGCCGAGCTCACGCTCGATGGTGTAGCGGCCTTCGAGGGCGGTGTTCAGGCGATCGACAGGGATGGTGTTCAAGTCAGTTCCCCACCCGCTGCTCGATCTCCCCGAACCAGTTCTGCACGAGGATCAACTCGGGAGTCTCCGTTTGGAAACGCCGCAGCATGACGAACCGTCGATCGTCGGGCGAGACGTCGTAGAGCGTATATTGCTCGGCCTGCCCGATCAGGAACGCGGGGTCGATGGCGAAGAGGGTCTCGCGTTCCGTGACCTCGAACGTCGAGCCCGCGGTTCCGACCTTGGCAGAGATCATCTCGTTACGACCGTTCACGTAGAAGATCTCGGTCCCGCTGTGGGCCCAGAGGGGCATGACACCCCCGTCCACGGACACGGCCCACTTGCCGTTCTCGGTGTCCGGGAACGGTCGCACGTAGATCTCGTTGTTGCCCGTCTCGTCGGATTCGTACACGAGCCAGCGACCGTCCGGGGACAGCATGATCGCTTTCTCGTCGAACTCGCTCGTCACCAAGGGGCTGGGAAGACTGTCCGTCGCTGGGCGAAGCCCTATTACGTCCCGGCCGCCCACGGCCCCCAGCGTACCGCCCGTCCGGGCCACCAGCCACTCTCCGTCTCGCGAAGTGGCACCTTCCCACAGCGACAGCTCATGATTCAGGAGGAGCTCGGCCCGTCCGGTGCCATCCGCTCTCGTCACGAAGATGTCGGCCGTCCCATCCCGATCGGAGATGAAGGTCACTCGCCCGTCTTGCGTCCACCGGGGTCGAACGTCCTGTGCGCTGTCGGCCGTGATACGCGTGAGCGGACCCGTAGGGAGTTGTTTGATCCAGACGTCCTCCCTGAGATCCCCGAAGATCGACACGACCAATCGTGCCCCGTCGGGCGAGAGGGCCAGTCCGCGGTTGTTGCCGCCCGGATCGAAGCTCCACTCCGGATCAATCACGGTCGCGGCGCCGTCACGATTGACCCAGGTCGGCTGGTACGTCGCGTTGGCCAAGCCCGTCGAATAGACGAGCGTTCCATTCTCCGAGAGGGCCATCGACTGAGCGTTGCCGGTCTTATAGTCGGCTCCACTGACCACGGGCACGGGCGTGCCCGTCATTTCTAGCCGCCTCGGGTCGAAGGGTGCCGCCATTAGGTCACCCGTCGTCGTCAGGAATACCAGGTATCCGTCCCTCGCGTAGTGGGCCTGGACTCCGATCTGTCCCAAGTTGGTGACTTCGCCGGTCTCGACACGCGCGGCCCGAATCTGCGGCTCCCCTGGGACGAAGACATGGAAGAGCACGACCGCACCCTCCTCGACGAAATGGGCACCGACGTGGATGCCTTCGCCCGACTCTGCAGGTGATCGAGTGATCACCTCCGTCGGGCCTCCCTGAGCCGGCATCCGACTGATCCCGCGCGTCTCCGCTTCCGTGAAGTAGACGAATCCGTCACTGCCCCAATGCGGAGAGTTGAACGCCGTTTCCGTAAGTACTCGTGAGACTCCGCCCGACAGTGGTACGATGACGAGCGGACGGGGAAGGGTCGACGGGATCACGAATACGACTTCCCGTCCGTCGGGGGAGATGGACGGCTGGACTCCGTTGGCCGTTCCCGCCAAGGGCGAAGAGGCGAGCTGATCCCACCGCCGCACCCACAACAGGTTACCTCCGTCTTCCCTCGGCCCTTCGTAGACCATGACGGAGCCGTCCCTCGAGAGGGCCATGGTCCCGAAGCCGGCCAAAGGCTCCGAAAGGATCACGGATGCGCGGTGAGTTTGAGCGTGCGGAGCCGCTCGGGTGAGCGCCCACGCGGAGAGGAGTGCGAACACGAGTGTCGTCGCGGCGAAGACCTGGGTTCCCAGGCGCCAACGGCCCGATTCACTCACGCCCGTCCCCGTGATGTCACCGTGTGTGAACCCCGGATCGGCCAACGCCCTCGCGAATTCCTGGGCACCTGTGAACCGATCTGCGGGCAGCTTCTCGAGCGCCTTCCTCAGGGCGGCATCGACGTTGTCTGGGATCGACCTTCGCACGGAGGTGGCCGACACGGGCAACCCCTGGATGATCTTGCCGAGCACCGCCTGGGCCGTGTTCCGATATACGGAGGCTCGCCGACCAGCATTTCGTACAGGACACACGCGAGCGCATAGGTGTCGCTCGCAGGTCCCACGACCTGATCTCCGGTGGCCTGCTCCGGCGACATGTAGAACGGGGTCCCTATCGAGAGCCCGGTCTCGGTCAATCGGTTTCCACCCGCGGCACCGACCGCCAGCGCGATCCCAAAATCCGCGACCAAGGGTTCCCCTCTGCTCAGAAGGATGTTGGCGGGCTTGATGTCGCGGTGGACGATCCCTTCGTCGTGTGCCGCCTGTAGCGCGTTGGCCACCGCGGTGGCGATGCCCAACGCCTCATCGATCGGTAGCTGCTGATCTCGGTCGATCCGGCCCTGCAGCGTTTCGCCCTCAACGTACGGCATCACGTAGAACAGGAAGCTGTCGGCTTCACCAGAATCGAACAACGGGAGGATGTGCGGGTGCTGGAGGTTGGCGGTCGTCTTGATCTCGGCCAGGAAGCGTTCGGCGCCCACCACCGCGGCCAGCTCGGGCTTGAGAACCTTGAGAGCGACCTTACGCTCGTGTTTGAGGTCGTCGGCCAGGAAGACGGTGGCCATGCCGCCCTCACCGAGCTCGCGCTCGATGGTGTAGCGGCCCTCGAGGGCGGCGTTCAGGCGATCGACGGGTATCGTGCTCATGGGCGGTAGTCGGCGGTCTTCATGGGATCCGCGGATGCGTTCACACAGGGAGCTGGAGCGGACATGTCAGCCACAATGCATCTAACCTGTGCGTCCCCACAAGCGCTTGCGGCGTCCAAGCGAGCTTGGCATGGTCCTCATTCGAGCCGCTTGGACCAGGCGGCGGGTGGGCTCGACTAGACTAGGCCGAGGATTCGAGGAGCCGTTGAGGACGAAAGGAAGTCGTCATTGAAGATCGCCCGCGTGACCGCCCACCAGCTCCGTATCCCCCGGATCGCGGAAGTCTTCGACGGAACCCAGGACGTGTTAGTGGTCGAAGTCACGACCGAGTCGGGCCTGACGGGGTTGGGAGAAGTCGTCTCGTCGTCCTACGTGGCCAAGGCGATCATCGAGGCGCCGCGTTCCGGAGCCGGTCGTCACGGGCTGTCGGAGGCGATCGTCGGGATGGATGCCACCGACATCGACGCTGTGCGCCGACAGATGTACGAAGAGGCGGCCTGGTACGGCCGTCGCGGAGCGGCGATCCACGCGATGGCTGGGGTGGAAATGGCCCTGTGGGACATCAAGGGCAAGGCCGAATCCGCTCCCGTGCACCGGCTGTTGGCCGCGACCGAGCCCGCGGTTGCGAGACCCCCGATCAGGGCCTACGCCAGCGTCTTGTGGGGCGACACGCTCGAGGCGACGGTTCAGAACGCACGGGACCTTCTCGACAGGGGGTTCGGGGCCCTGAAGTTAGGCTTCGGACCGTTCGGGCTCGGGAGCATCGCCGAGGACGTGGAGACTCTGACGGCTCTCAGAATGGCGCTGGGCGACGATGTCCAGATCATGGTCGACGTGGGCAGGAAGTGGGACTGTGATCGGGCGATCGAGGAGTGCTCCGCCCTGCGCGACTTCGGACTGGTCTGGATCGAGGAGCCGCTCCATCCGGACGACCTCGAAGGGTACCGTCGCCTGTGCGATTCCTCGCCGGTACCGATCGCGGGTGCCGAGACCGAAGAGACCGTGAAACAGTTCGTCCGATACCTCGATGCGGGCCTGGAGGTGATCCAGCCCGACCTCGGTCGCTGCGGACCCGGCGCCGGCATGGAATTGAGCCGACTCGCCCAAGAGCGTGGTCGCCGGTGCGTACCCCACTGTTTCGGCACCGGAATCAACACGACCGCCGCGATCCACTGGATGGCGGCGGCGGGTGGCGATCTGGTGGAATATCCCATGGGGGACTCTCCTCTGCGTCGGGACCTCGTGGCCGGGGTGCCGAGCCTGGAAGACGGGTTCGTGAAGCCGACGGACAAGCCGGGTTGGGGAATCGAGCTCGACCCAGGCGTGCTCGCGGAGTACGGACGGCACCAGGGGTGAAGTGTCCCCGCCTCGAAGAGGTCGGTTACTTCAGACCAGGGGCTCCCGCGAAGCCGGTCATATCTCTGGAGTCGGTGTCTACCAAACATCGGATACAGTCCACTAGGCGGTAGCCGCCGCGAGCGGGATTCCCAGGCGATCCAGCAGCGAAGTCACTTGCGCGATCTGCTCCTCGGTGAGCGGCAACAACGGCGGACGGGGATAACCACCCGGGCGGCCTAACACGTTCATGGCAGCTTTCAGATTGGCCGGGAAGGTGCCCATCCCACGCGCCGCCTGATCGAGTGCCAACGTTCGAAGCTGCACCCTTTTCGCTCCCTCCAAGTCGCCGTTTTTGACCATGTCGTACATCTGGACCGCCTCGCGTCCCATGATCTGCGACTCTAGCGAGCTCACCCATCCCTTGGCCCCCATGACGATGGCCGCGACTCCGCGTTCCGCCGAGTGGCCGGTGAACACCTGGATGTCATTGCCGAACTGGTTCACGAGCGTCTCGACGCGGATGAAGCTGTCGGAGCTCTCCTTGATGGCCACCACGTACTCCAAGGCGATCAACTCTTCCAGGAGGTCCGGTCCGAGGTCGACCCCGGTCCGCTGCGGGATGTTGTAGAGCAGGATGGGAACGCCGACGGCGTCGGAGATCCCCTTGTAGTGAGCTACCACCTCGGCGCTTCCTGGCCGGCAGTAGTACGGAGGCAGCACCATGATGCCGTTGCACCCGACGTCTCGTGCCTTTTCGCTCAGCTCGATCACGTCGCGGGTGGAGATCCCACCGGTGCCCGCAATGACGGGAACGGCTCTGTCGGCTGTGTCGACTCCGAGCTGGAAGAGCCGCAGGCGCTCCTCGGGACTGAGTGCCCAGGCCTCCCCCGTACATCCCGACACGATGATGCCTTCGGCGCCCTCATCCAGAAGCAAGGCGATGTTCTCACCGAAGGCCGCTTCGTCGATTTCGCCGGATTCGGTGAAGGGCGTCACCACTGCGACGAAGTTCCCCTCCCACTGCACCTTTCCGTTGTTCATCGGCCTGCTTCTGTCCCGAGTAGTGGAGCGCGGAGGAATCGGCTCGCGCTGATCTGTTCTGAAGATAAGGGAGATTCTTCGCCTGTGACGTGCTGTGCCGCCAGCACCCCGCAGATGGGGGCGAGAGTGAACCCCCCGGCCGCGCAGCCGAGCACGTGAAGTCCCGCCGGCTCTCCCACGCTGCCGACCAACGGAAGCCGATCCGGACTGCGTCCCTCGACGCCTGTCCATGCACGGAGGAGTTGGGTCTGTGCCAATGCCGGCACGGTGCGAATGGCCAGGTCCAGATTCCCGGTGACGCTCTCACGTCGAAGGCGGTGGTCGACTCGGCGCTGGCCTGCGTTGTCGCCCCCGGATCCGGCGGCGTCTGGGGAGTCGTCACCGCCCTCGTCCCCGTCGCCAAGCCAGCCCCCGCCCACCAACACCTTTCCCACGCTCGACTGCTGTTTCAAGGTGAGCCTTCCACTGACATGGGTCACGATCTCCGGAAAGAGGCGCGGCGTGGGGGCCGTGATCATCACCTGCTGGATCTTCGTGAAGAGGGGAAGCTCGACGCCGAGCGGGCGGCACAGACGGGTGATCCACGCGCCCGCTGCCACGATCACCTTCTCGCACACTACCTCGAGCCCGGCGGCCCGCACCGTGAAGCTGCCGTCGGGCCGCACGTCGAGTGACTCCACGGCGCGGTCGAACTGGAAGGCTACCCCGTTCCGCTCACAAGCGGTGAGGTAGGCTCGGATCGCGAGGAACGGATCAGCCATGCCGTCGTCCGCGCAGTAGCTCGCGGCCTGAACCTCTCGGGACAGGTAGGGCGCCAGTTCGAAGAGCTTGGGGGGATGGACCATTTCGACCCGGGCGCCCAGCACGCATAGCGCGTCCACGGCCTCCTCGAGCTTACCGACCTCCTCCGAGGTGTGTGCGACCCGGTAGCCCCCTCGTTGCTCGTATTCGACGTCACGCCCCAACTCTTCACCAAGGACCTTCCATCTGCGCACGCCCTCGAGGGCCAGCGAAATCGCCCCGAGACGCTTGTTCTGGATCGCCAACGTCCCGGCGGTCGATCCCGACGCCTCGCCTCCCGGCCTCGAGCGATCGACACAGACAACGCGCACCCCTCGCTTGGAGAGCTCCCATGCGGCCGATAGACCCATGATGCCCGCGCCGATCACGCACACGTCGGTCTCGACGGGTCGGGTAGTTGCCACTAGGGGGCTCCTCGCACCTTCTGACGAACGTGAAGCGCGGCAATGAGCCCGGCGCCCGTGACCATGAGTAGCGAGCCGGGACTCAGCAGGACGAATCCCGCTCCGCTCCCGGCTGCGAGCGTGGCGGTGATGAAGGCGAGTCCCGCCAAGGCACCGACGATCCTCCCCCCGACGCCGAGCGGGCCCTGATAGAATCCCATGGTCACCACCGGGAACATGAGAAGGAACAGCATGCCGCCCGCGCCCGCGAACAACATCGCCGGCCAACTCCCCGACAATAACCCGGTGAACCCGAACATGACGGGCACGATGTACAGCGCTTTGCCCACACGAAGCGCCTCGAACCCGGTGCGCATGGGGCCGGCTTCGGCGATCTGAGCCGCCACGAAGGCGGTCAGACAGATGGGAGGCGTGATGGTGGCGCTCTGAGCGAACCAGAAGATCACGAGATGGGCGGTGAGTAGGGGAATACCGAGCTCCATGAGTGCCGGGGCGCCGAGCGTGGAGACGATGATGTACGCGCTGGTGATCTGCAGGCCCATTCCGAGCACCGAAGCGATCATCGCGACGATCACGATACCGAGAAGGATCGATCCTCCGGCAAGCGTGACCATGACCGAGGTGGTCTTGAGCATGACCCCCGTCAGGCTGATGACGCCCACAATCATGGCGGCCGTGGCCATGGTCGCGGAGAGTCCGATCGCGCCGTGTGTCGTGGCCTCGAGGCCGCGGATCAGCGTCGCGAGGCTCATGCGCGTGTGGGGGCGCACATAGCTGACCAGGCACAGCCCCACCACGCAGGCGGACGCGGACAGGAAGGGGCTGTAGTCCCGGATCAGGAGGTAGATCAGTAAGACCAGGGGAGCCATGAGGTGTGCTCCGCCTGCGAGCGTACGCCAGATGGGGGGCACCTTTCCACGGGCGCCCATGCCCTCGAGGTCGAGAGAGCCCTGACCCTGCTTGCGGGCCTTCACGTGTACGTACCCGTAGAGGCTTCCGAAGTACAGCAACGCTGGAATCAACGAGTACTTCAGGATGGTGAGGAGGGGGATGCCGGTGATCTCCGCCATGATGAACGCTCCAGCGCCCATCACCGGTGGCATCAACGCGCCTCCCGTTCCCGCCGCCGTCTCGACCGCGGCGGCCTCGTGGGGCTTGAGCCCGGTGCGCTTCATGAGCGGAATCGTGATCGTCCCGGTCGTGACCACGTTGGCGATGGTGCTGCCCGATACGGAGCCCATCATCGTGCTTCCCACCACCGCCGCCTTCGCGGGTCCACCGACCCAACGGCCGGACGCCGCGAGCGTCAGGTCCATGAAGATCTGATCGCCTCCGGCCACGCGGAGCAAAGATCCGAAGGTCAGAAAGACCAGCAGATAGGTCGCCATCACGCCGGTCACCTGGTTGAACAGGCCCTCCGGTACCATGTACAAATGCTCGAGCAGCAGAACCACGCTCACGCCCTTGTGCTCCAGAATTCCGGGCATGACGGGCCCGGCCAGGGCGTAGCCTATGAATACGAGTGCTACGACGACCAGCGTCATCCCGAGAGTGCGCCGGGTCGCTTCCAGGACCAGAGCGACCGCCAGCGCGGAGAAGACGAGATCGGGACCGGTGAGCGGATCGATGTACACGAGCCGCCACATGATGCGCTCACGATCCACGAGCATCCATGCAAAGGCCGAGAAAGCGGCGAGCGCCAAGACGATGTCGAATCGGCTGACGCGGCTGGAGCGGCCCGTGCCGCCCGTGCTGCGCGTATGGCTCGTACGGCTCTTAAGCGCCGGATAGAACAGGAAGACCAATGGGATCGCGATGGCCAGGTGCCCGGCCCGCCGTGTGACCGCATCGAACCATCCCGTGAACGCCACCAGGATGGTCAGGGCCGGAAGCACCACCGCCGCCCAACGCGCCACAGTTGCGAGCCGACCGGAGATCTCTCTCTGACCGGGGATCAGGGCGCCTTCAGGAGCCCCCGACGAGCTTTCGCCCGAAGAGCCTAGTCGATCCAACCGCGCTCAGCGTAGTAACGAAGCGCTCCGGCGTGCGGCGGCACTCCCGCATTCTCGACCATGTCCTGAGGCACCCAACTCCGGAATCCAGGGTGCACCGTCTCGAGATAGCTCTTGTTCTCCGCGATGGTCCGAGTGAACTGGTAGACGATGTCTTCACTGACGTCCGCGGTCGTGAAGATGCCGAAGACGAGCCCCACGGTTTGAACCGCCTCGGTCTGACTCGGATACGTGTTGGCGGGAATCTCCACTACCCTCACCTGCCACTCGCGCTCGAGCTCTCCACGAACCTCGTCCGAGATCGACAAGAACCGGGTGGGGCGCGTCAGCATCAACTGGGTGACGATGGCGGCGGGGTCGTTGATGTTGAAGATGATGAGATCCATGTGGTGATCGCGGAATTGATCGGTTCGCTCCACGGAGCCCATCAGGTCCAGGCGCCCTCCCCAGTCGCGGATGTCGTCGTAGCTCATGCCGTACGCACCAAGGCTCTCTCGAAGTAGAAACTCTTCGCCCGAACCCGGCGGTCCGGTCCCGATGCGGACGGCCAGACGGTCCCTGCGAATGTCCTGGAGTCCGGTGATGGGGGAGTCCTGGGCGACGATGACGTGGAACTTGTTCTGCGTGAGGGTGGCGACGTGCCGGAGGTCGGGAAACGCCCGCTGGTACGGGCGATCGCCCCTGTGAGCCGCGCGCATGAACGGCAGAAACGCCATGCCGAAGTCACCGGGAACGAGCCCGACCCTTGCCGGGTTCGAGACCCCTCCAGCTCCGGGGAGGGTCGAAATGGGGTGGCCTTCGAACTGCTGGTTGGTGCGCTCCGCGATGGCTGCCCCGATCCGATACCAACTGCTCCCGGTGCTCCCGGTGATGAGGTTCATGCGGGGGGTCCGTGAGGACGGGGCGTCACTACAGCCCGCGCTGGCCAAACCCGCCAGCAGCACGACGATCACGCATGCAGCCGGGGACCCGGGCGCGGGTCTGGACCGGCGCACCAGGCGTCGAGGTGGAGGGCTGATGATGGAGGTAGAGTCGATAGACACGTGGATCTCACCGGGTGGGTCGGCTGGAGCCGACGGTCGAGCCATAGTGCACCTCGACCGGTCGGAGAGGCAATCGGCGCTCCCGCACTCTCCTGACGACCGCTCGGATGGGATCCCAGTGGGTTCCTATTGGAAGGCGACGATTCTCACGCCCTCCGGCCCGTTGTCCCAGTCCTGGACGCTGGAGATGTTGGGCATACCCCAGTCGCTTCCGTTCCAGCCGTTGAAGCCGTCCATTCTGAACGCCCAGAACCCACTGTGCATGTCGCTCACCACGATGAGGCCGTCGGCGTTCCTCACGTCGACGCCGAAGACCCCGTTCGCAACACCACCCCCCACGTACGGGACCACTTCGTCGTAGGTATCGTAGAAGCCCACCGTACGTGGGTTGGTGGGGTCCCGCATGTTGATGATCTGGAGGCCATCCTCGTACGCAGAGACGAACACGTATGGCCAGCGGATCTCCATGTTGTGCGAGGACTTCTTCCAGTCGGCGGTCCACTCGCCGATGGGCTGACGGATGACCGCGACATCACCGTCCAGGGCCGGTTTCAGGTCGTAGAAGCGGAGCGGGGCGTGGGCCAGTGACGTCATTTCGCTGATGGCGTAGCGGTGATCGGGCGTGGCCACCCAGGTGTGCCCCCCCGATTGCTGGCCGTGGACGGCAAGCTGTGTGACGAGCAGCTGCGGGTTCGTGATGTCGGTAACGTCCCACACGTAGTTGCCGCCCAGGTACGTGGTCTCCGGCCCACCGCCGTAGAACTTGTCCTGACCGGTGGCCGGGTCGTACGCCACATAAGCGTCGTGGTATCCCCGGGCTGCTCCTCTAGGCTCGGGGAGCGGCATCCGCGACACGAGCCCGTAGTCCGGATCACCTTGGAGGAACAGCTCCATGTCGTACACGTTGGCTCCATGCGGGACCGACAGAGGCGACTCAGTCGTTGCGAAGAGCAGCACCCTGCCTGTGGAGTGTTTGTACGTAAAGATATTGTGGAACCCGCCCGGCGTGTCGGGAGCACGGATGCGTCCGACCTCCCGGACGGTCGACGGATCCGGAAGTCCCGTCACGTCGAACACCACCGCTCCCAGGTCGTTGTCGGGTCCGCCTTGCCGGAAGCTCATTGACTGCACGTAATAGTAGCGCTCGTCCAGCTTGAAGTACTTGCCGTCCAAGGCGTCCCCGCGGTGCAACTCGGCATTCTCGATAAACCATGAGTAGATGAGCTTCGCGTCTTCGGGCACCGACAGATCGATAACCTGGAACCCGGGTGGGCTGAGTCGGCGCGACACGTAGGCGTAGGGCCTATCGAGGTCTTGCTCGATCTCGATGTCGGCCACGGCCAGCGCACCAGCCAGTGGAACGTGCGCGACGATCTCCATGTTGGCGCTGCCCTGCTCGCCGGGGGTGTACTGGCCGGACATCTCGGCCGGTGCAAGGACGAGAAGCGAGAGCACGCTAACGAGTGGCATCATGGCAACTGACAGCCTGGTACGCATAGCAACCTCCGGACGATTGGTAGTTCTTTTGTCGTATGGCGGGCTCCGGCCAAGCCTATGGGGGCCGCAGGCCGGGCGCCAGCGTGCACTGGACCGAAGAGACGAGACGATCTGTCTCGCGCTCCGTCGAAGAGCTTCCCTGACTTCGCCATGGACTGCTTCATCGACGTCACCGCGCGCGACGTACAACATTGGTCGTATATGGACCCCTTGACTCGCTTAGCACGCCCTGCTACATAAACGTTGCCGTGGCGATGTACGATCTTTGTCGTATGTTACGTCGTGTTTAATGGTCAGACGTGGGTCGTTCTTGTCGGTTTCCCGCCAGGCGCACGTTCGACCTGAGGTTGCTAAGCGAATTTCGTCTATGAGATCCGGCATCCTGAATGCCGGAAGGGTGATACCCGAGTGAGTTCTGCCTTACCCGGCCCACCGATATAGAAACCTGGCTTGCCATGGAGTCGGTCAAGCAGCCCATAGTGAGGATCACCATGAAGCTTCGCCAAGACCATCCAGGCTTACGAGTTCCTGCAGGTGGCGGTGACGCGGCGGCGCTTGGGCGCGCTGATCGCCGTCGGTACCGATCCCAATGACGATCCGGCTGCCATCGTGTCGGAGTCGGAGTTGTACGCCCACGTTGTGAGTCTTCTGGATGAAGCCGTTTCGGACCTGACGGGCGGCGGGGCTACCTTCCCGTTCAGCTTGACCAGCGGGCTCAGCAACTTCAACACCCCTTCGACGTTCATCCCACTGAACCGAGCCCTCAAGGCTCGCACCGAGGTGTACCGCGATCAGTGGGCGTCGGCGCTCCAGGCACTGTCCGAGTCCTTCCTCGACACGGGCATGTCCCTGGACTTCGGGGCGTATCACGACTGGTCGACGAACTCCGGTGACCTGGTGAACCCGGCCAACCGTCCCGACCTGCTTTGGGCCAACACGCCCTTTCGCACTGAGGCCCAGCTCAGGATGGACGGATCGACGGACCTGAGGTTCCAGACCAAGTTCAAGGACGTGCCGCCGTACCAGCTACTCGAGGTACAGTCGGACCTTCAGTACACGTTGTACGAGGATCCCGGTGCCCCCTTCGTGTGGGTGAAGAACGAGGAGCTGATCCTGCTCCGAGCCGAGGCGAACCTGGCGCTCGGCGATCTGGACCAGGCCCTCGTGGACATCAACTTCATCCGGGAGAATTCGGGAGGGCTGGAGCCGTTGGCGAGCCCGGGTACGGCTGCGGACCTCCTCGACGAGTTGCTGTACAACAAGCGGTTCTCCCTGGTCTTCGAGTGGGGACACACCTGGATCGACATGAACCACTACGGCAAGCTTCTGGAGATGCCGGTATTGGGCCTGCCGAGCGCGGATGTGCGTCTGCACGACGCCATGCCGTACCCGCTCAGCGAGTGCCTGCCACGGGAGCCGGACGTCCCGGCGGGGTGCACCACACAGCAGGGATTCCTGCCGTAGGGGTTGTCGCGTTCCTGAGCCGGCCGCCGGGACCGCTCGGTCGCAGCCGGCTCGGGCCGGCTACGCACTGCTCCCTCTGGCTGGAGTCGGTCGGGGGGCGCGGTGCCGATCGCTCCTAGTTACACCCGGTCTCTGCAATTCTGTCTGGTGGCCCCGAGAGCCGAGCTCCGGAGGGTGTGTCGAGAATCGGCACACGGTCCACGAGAACGCGGGTTCCGCGGGTTCCGCGGGATGCCGCGGTGGCTGGGGAACACCCTGGTTGGGGGGGGGCAAGTAAACATATTGACACCGTTCTTCAGGGACCGTTAGCATAAGATGGCTTTTGTCTTCTGCGGCCTCGTAGTCGGCGAGTTTCCGCCACCCACAGCCGACCCCACGTCGTGCGATGCGATCACCGATGCGGACCCTCCCAGGGACCCGGACTCCCCGAAACGCGGCCTTCTTCGTAGCCGTTCTCCTCTTCGCGGTGGCGTTCACAGGATGCGCCTCCTCGGGACAGTCCACGGAGGAAGGGGAGGCGCCGGCCTGGGAAACCGTGCAGAAGAGCTCTCTGCACGTCACGAACCGCAACTGGATGAACATGATGATCTACGCGGTTCGTGGCTCGGAGCGCTTCAGGCTCCTGTTCGTGACGAGCATGCGGACGGATTCGGTTTCCATTCCCAGAAGCCTGCTCACGGGGGCCGGCTTCCGCCTCATGGCCGATCCCGTGGGCTCGGTCCGTCCCTACAGCAGCAGCAGGATCTTCCTCCGTCGAGGGCAAACCGTCTGGTGGACATTGGAGAACCAGCTCGTACAGTCCAGCCTTTGGATCTACTGAGCGAGCCCATGCCGGATGAGATCGGGTTGGACTGGCCCGCTTAGCTGCGACCGCGGAGTATGAGGGTCGCTGCAGTGACCTGCAGGGGCTCTGGCGTTTCTCGTACAGGAGTATTCAAATGACGAGGACGGTAGGCGAGGTCCGACCGGGGGCGGCGAGGCGAGGGATGCTGCGGGCTTTCCTGATCACCTTGAAACCAAGCATGTTGGGAGGGCTCCTCGTCGTCGGGGGCTTGGCCTCGAGCATCACAGCCCCGGCTCATGGGCAGGAGACGCCGGACCTCCTGACCATCGACCAGCTCCTCTCTATCGGCTCGGTGATCAGTGGCTCTCCGGCGTGGTCCCCCGATGGGGAGCGCATCCTGCTCACCTCGAGCGTTACGGGGGGCCTGGCCACGCTCCCTTCCGAGGGCGGCTTCCCCACGCTGGTCCCTCTCAATACGGGTGGAGGCGGCCACTTCCTTGCATCGCAGATGCCGGGGTGGTCACCCTCCGGTCGCTGGATCTCTTATGTGTCCGACAAGAGCGGGGCACCTGAGATATGGCTCTGGTCAACGGAAGACGGGAACGAGGTACAGCTCACCGACCTCGGAGCCCGCATCAATTCCATGAGCTGGTCGCCCGACGAGCGCTGGGTCGTCTTCGCCGGCGACAGGCACGGCAACTACGACGTCTGGAAGGTGTCCGTACCCGACGGCACGGTGCACCGTCTCACCGACGACAAGCGCTACGAGGTCTTCCCCACTTGGACCCCGGACTCCCAACGGATCCTCTATGTCCGCCTCGATGAGACCTGGGCGAACCACGATGTCATCGAGATCGACGCCAACGGGAATGACCCCCGGGTTGTGGTCAGCGACCGGGACTTCTTCGACTATGGGGCCGGCACGAAGTTCGGCTATCCCAGTGTCTCACCTAGCGGCGAGACCCTGCTGTTCCCGTCGCACCGGAGCGGATGGATCAACTACTGGGCCGTTCCGCGCCAAGGAGGAGCACCCCACCCGGTCGCTCCCGCGGAGGCGGACCAGAGTGAAGCCCGCTGGTCACCGGATGGCCGCTCGATCCTCTACACAGAGAACCACAACGGGCATCACGACCTGCGCGTCGTGGCTGCCGATGGAGGCGAGCCTTGGGTCGTGGTGTCGCCCGACCTGGGGCGCGTATCGAATCCGGCCTGGTCGCCGGACGGCCGGGAGATCGCCTTCACCCTGACCACGATCACCCGTCCGCCGGACCTCTACGTAGCCCTAGCGGAGACCGGAGAAACCAGGCAGCTGACCAACTCCATGCCTGCGGGCAACTTCGAGGAGCGCCTCGTCGTTCCCGAAAAGGTCCGCTACGGCAGCACCGACGGATACGACATCTCGGCGTACCTATACGCTCCACCGGGCCTCGAGGCGGGCGAGCGTGTGCCCGCAATCCTCTGGATTCACGGAGGTCCCACCGGCCAATACCACGACACGTTCCAACAGCACGTTCAGTTCTTCGTACAGCGGGGATATGCGGTCCTTTTGCCCAACATCCGGGGCAGTGCCGGATACGGAAAGGAATTCGAGAACGGCAACAACGGCTGTTGGGGCCATTGCGACCTGGAGGACGTGGTGGCGGGGGTGGAGTACCTGAAGGGTCTGAGCTACGTAGATCCGAGCAAGATGGGGATCACCGGGACCAGCTACGGAGGCATCATGAGCATGTACGCCGTGGCGTTCGCCCCCGATGTCTTCCAGGCGGCGATCCCGGGCTCGGGATACTCGGATTGGGTCCACTTCTATAACGGTGAGAACGAGCTGCGCCACATCAAGCTCCTGGAATACGAGCTCGGGCCGTTCGCTACCAGTGAGGACGTTTGGGCGCACAGTTCGGCCATCGACGGCGTGGCGGATGTCTCCACCCCCATCCTTCTGGTGCACGGCGTGGGGCGCTACCCCGGCTCGGACCAGTCCGAGATCTTTGCCAACGCGCTGGAGAACCACTACAAGCCCTTCCGATACGAGACGTACGAGGGGGAGACCTACTACGTCCGAGGCAAGACAAACCGCCGCCAGATGCTGCTGGACATGCTCGACTTCTTCGATCAGTTCTTGAAGGACGGCGTGGTCACGAATGTCCGGCGGGTCACGAGCAGCAGGTAATCGAAGAGGTAACCGAGGAGAACGGACCCATGTCATCCAACCACAACACACTCCTGGTCTCACTCCTGTTCCTCGCTGTGGGCGCCGGAGACACATGGGCGCAGGGGCTTGAGCCCATCTCTGCGGAGGACCTCCTGGCCATGCAGTCCGCCGTGGGTGGATCACGCTCGCCCAAGTGGTCCCCCGACGGCTCCAAGATCAGCTTCATCTCGGGTGGTCGGTTGGTAGCTGTGAGCCCGGCGGGTGGCGCGCCCGTCCTGCTCACTGACAACCTTGGACTGAGCGGCGTGGGATCGTTGGGGGCCCCGCAACCCACCTGGTCACCGGACGGCAACTGGGTCGCGTACACCTCGGACAAGGGCGGGGCCCCGGACATCTGGCTCTGGTCTGTCAAGGACGCTCGGGACATCCGCTTGACAAACCTCTCGGCCCGGGCGAATGGCCTTGCGTGGTCGCCGGACGGCCGCTGGATCGCTTTTGCCGGCGATCGCTTCGGCAACATGGACATCTGGATGGTTTCAGTTCCCGGTGGGGACGTGTACCGGCTCACCCATGACACGCTGTACGAGGGGTACCCCACTTGGACCCCGGACGGGGACAGGCTCCTCTATGTCCGCATGGACGAGGAGTGGATCGGCCACGACGTCATCGAGGTCGATCCGGACGGTGGAAGGCCCAGGGTCGTCGTGTCGGATACGAACTTCTTCGACTACCGGGCGGGCCTGGCCTTCGGCGCGGCCCTCGTCTCGCCGGACGGCGACCGGGTGCTCTTCCGCTCGAAGCGAAGCGGCTGGCTGAACTTCTGGGTGACGCCTCTGAAGGGTGGAGAGCCGCGCCAGATCGCGGCGGCCGACTACGATCAGACGGGCGCCCGCTGGTCTCCCGACGGTCGCTCAATAGTCTATACCGAGAGCCGGGACGGCACCCACTCGCTCCGCGTCGTCTCGGCTGACGGCGGAGAGCCACGCGTGATCGTCGATCCCGACGTGGGTGCGGTGGGACGCCCTGAGTGGTCCCCGGACGGGGAATCCATCAGCTATACGTTCGAGACGCCCACGCGCCCGGCCGACCTCTACGTGATGTCGGTGGCATCGGGCGAGACGCGGCGGCTCACGTCTTCGTTGCCCGTGGGGCTCGAGGATCGACTCTACACTCCGGAGAAGGTGACGTATCCGAGCTCGGATGGACTCACCATCCAGGCCTACCTGTACAGGCCTGTCAACGCGGGCCCGGGGGAGCGCGTTCCGGGCGTGATGTGGATCCACGGCGGGCCTACATCCCAGTTCGACGACCAGTTCCGCCGGCACCAGCAGGTCCACTACTTTGCCCAACGAGGATATGCGGTGCTCCTGCCCAACATCCGAGGGAGCTCAGGATACGGACTCGAGTTCGAGGATCTGAACAACGAGTGCTGGGGCCACTGCGACCTGGAGGATGTGGTCGCCGGGGCCGAATACCTGAAGACGCTCCCGTTCGTGGATGCCGACAAGATCGGTGTGACGGGCACCAGCTACGGTGGCATCATGACCATGTCGGCCGTGGCGTTCGCTCCCGGCGTGTTCCAGGCGGCGATCTCGCTATCGGGCTACGGGGATATGACGGACTTCCACAAGACAGTTCAAGAGCTCCAGCACATCAAGCTGCTCGAGTACGAGCTGGGTCCCTATCCGGAGAATGAAGCGGTGTACCTCAAGAGCTCACCGATCTTCAAGGTGCACCAGGTGACCACACCCACCTTCGTGATCCAGGGCGAGGGGGTTGCGGCCGGCTGGCGGCTTCGCGAAGGAGAGCCACACGCGGCGTTGAACTTCGCCCGTATGCTGGACCAGCAATACAAGATCGTCCGCTACAAGGCGTATGAGGGGGAGGGCTACTACGTGTACGGCCGGCAGAACACCATCGACAAGCTGCACGACATGGAGGACTTCTTCGAGGAGTTCCTACGCACGGACATTCGTTACCCAGGAGCGCGGATAACCGATGTGAGCATGCGGCGTTGAGCCGTTGCCGACCTCACTTGTCCGCCCCCCAATTCACACCCGCCAATTCAAAAGGAGTGACAGTCATGCGAAAGCTGGGCTTAGTCTTGAGCGTGTCCGTACTGTTGGCCGGGTGCGCCGGGAGCGGTGATGGGGAGCTGACGGACGCCGAGCGTGCGGCGCTTGCCGACTCCGTACGGCAGTTCGCCAACGAGATGGTCGAGACCATCGACGGTCACGATGTTGACGGCTGCATTGGGTATCACCTTCGCAGTCCCGACTGCGCCTGGGCGAGCCGCGGGGAAATCACTCCGCTCGATTCACATGATGCCTCCATGAAAGAGTACTTCCCCGGTGTCGGAAAGAACGTGCACTTCAAGCTGGGAGACAGCCGTGTGCGCGTGTTGGGCCGGAACGCCGCGGTGGCCACGTCCTTCATTCACTCGACCGATATCGGCGAGGATGGCGAGGCCACCAGTGGTCATGAGGTCTGGAGCATCGTGGTGCAGCGCATCGACGGCGAGTGGAAGGTGGTGCAGGTGCACGAGTCCTACCCGCCGCCCCCGGCCTCCTAGCCAGCTCGGACCCTCGGAGGAGTTCTGCCTCAGCGCTTCGAGTCGTGCCCGCGCGGAAGCGCGGTCAGGTCGGCCTTTGTACCCCAATGGGCGGTTGAATATCTGTTCAAGGCTTCACGCATCCCAGGAGTGATCCATGCGAAAACGCATCACACCGACTCCCATTGCGCTCACGCTATCGGCCATCGCTGTCGGCCTCATGGCTGCCAGTGCCCACGCCCAGGTGACGTGCTTCGGCGACCCTACGTGTATTCAACCGGAGACCGGCTACCCAGTGGGCCAGCGCGGTACGCCCAACATCGAAGTCGTCTCACACATTCCGCTACCTGGGCAGCGCTTCAGCCATGCCGACATTGAGATCGAGCAGGAGCTGGATCGGCCGTTCGCCTACATCGCGCAGCGCCTCGGCGGGTCGGGCTTCTACGCGATCGGACTCGAGGACGAGGAGCATCCCGAGGTCCTGTACCGCTACATCATCGACGACCCCGACCTGCACCTCGGCACGGGATGCGTGGACATCAAGTACGCCAAGGCGGAGGGCCGCCACTACGTGATCGTGTCCTGCCAGTTCGGGCAGGGTGGTCCGGACTTCGACCTGGGAGCGATGGTCTTCGACGTGACCGGGTTACCGGACGGTTCCAGCGTGCGGAAGGTCGCCGACCTGCGACCGCCGGGCTTACCCGGCGGCTTTCACAACATCTTCACCTACCGACACACCAACGGCCGGTCTCTGTTGGTCGCGACCACACAGTCGAAGGACGCCTTCGTATACGACATGGCGCAGGTCGGGGCGGGCAACACGGATCCGGTGTCGATGATCGCCGTTCCCTCACCGTCGGCCACTCGCACCCGACAGTGGCACGACATGTACCTGGGCTACCTTCCCGACGCCGAGCAGGATCGCTTCTACGGCGCCGGAACGGGGGGATTCCACGTCTTCGACATTACGGACGTGGAGAACCCCCGGCTCCTCACCTCCGTCACCGGCGTACCGGGGGTCGAGAACGGCCACACCTTCACACCCACCCCCGACGGGCGCTACGCGCTCGGCATGCCCGAGCCCACCTACCAGCACTCGCCGATCCGTTTCTTCGACCTGCAGCCGCCCGGCTCCGAGGGACAGACGCCCAACATCGTCAGGGGATCGGGGGTTGGAGCCTGGATCCCGAAGTTTGGGGGCGCGACCCACAACCACGAGATGCGATGGCCTTACGTCTTCATCTCGGCCCAAGACGACGGGCTGCAGATCGTCAACATGACCGATCCCACGCACCCCTTCACCGAAGCCTACTACCACACCCGGCAAGGCCCGAGCCTGTTCGGAGGAGAGGGTGCACTGGTGACGGGCAACGCGACTTCGGGCAACATCTACGACGGCGCCTGGGGCGTCGACATCCGGAACGCGGACGGGCTCATCGTGGTGAGCGACCTCAACACGGGCTTCTGGGCGTTCAGGCTCGACGGCTTCAACGGCTGGAACGGGAACGACTGGGCGATGCCCAACGTCTCGAGTGCTCAATTCTGGGATGACGGGCCCGACGTTGCGCAACGGATAAACTAGACACCTGGTTGACAATGCTCAGGAGTGATCCATGCACCAGCGAACATCGCAAGTTTTGAATGCGCTCGGCCTCGCGGCGATCGCCATGAGCCTCACGGTCTCCCGCGCACCGGCGCAGGTGACGTGCTTCGGGGACCCGACCTGCGTCCAGCCCGAGACGGGCTACCCCGTGGGGCACCGCGGTACGCCGAACATCGAGGTCGTCTCGCACATTCCACTGCCGGGCGAGCGCTTTAGCCACGCCGACATCGAGATCGAGCAGGAGCTGGATCGGCCCTTCGTTTACATCGCACAGCGTTTCGGCGCGGCCGGCTTCTACGCGATCAGCCTCGAAGACGAGCAAACTCCGAAGGTCCTCTACCGTTACATCGTAGACGACCCTGATCTCCACCTCGGCTCCGGATGTCTCGATCCGAAGTACGCCAAGGCGGAGGGGCGGTACTACCTGATCGTGTCCTGCCAGTTCGCGCAGGGCGGGCCCGACGCCGACCTGGGGGCGATGGTCTTCGACGTGACCGGGTTACCCGACGCGTCGACGGTGCGCAAGGTGGCGGACCTGCGAGTCCCGGGCCTGCCTGGGGGCTTCCACAACATCTTCACGTACAAGCACTCGAACGGACGCTCGCTCCTGGTAGCAACCACCCAGTCGAAGGACGCATTCATCTACGACATCGCGCAGGTCGCGGCGGGCAGCACGGATCCGGTGTCGGCGGTCGCCGTGCCCCAACCCTCGGCCGACCGCACCCGACAATGGCACGATGTCTACCTCGGGTTCCTCCCCGACGCCGCCCAGGACCGCTTCTACGGGGCCGGCACGGGGGGATATCACGTCTTCGACGTCACGGACGTGGAGAACCCTCGGCTCCTCACGTCGCTCACGGGCATCCCGGGGACTGTGAACGGCCACACGTTCACGCCCACGCCCGACGGGCGATATGGCCTCGGGATGTCCGAGCCGACCTATCAGCATGCGCCGATTCGCTTTTTCGATCTGCAGCCGCCCGGGTCGGAGGGACAGACGCCCAATATCGTCCGGGGATCGGGGATCGGTGCCTGGATGGCAAAGTTCGGCGGCGCGACACACAACCACGAGATGCGGTGGCCGTACGTCTTCATCTCGGCCCAAGACGACGGACTACAAATCGTCAACATGACCGATCCGTCGCACCCTTTCACCGAAGGTTACTATCACACGCGGCAGGGCCCCAGCCTTCACGGTGACGCCATGTTCGGGGGAGCGTACGGCACGACGGGAAACATCTACGACGGCGCCTGGGGCGTCGACATCCGCAACGCGGACGGACTCATTGTGGTGAGCGATTTCAACACCGGCTTTTGGGCATTCAGACTCGAGGGCTTCCAGGGCTGGAACGGGAACGACTGGGCGATGCCCAACATCTCGAGTGCTCAGTTCTGGGACGAAGAGCCCGACGTTGCGCAGCAACAGAGGAACTAGTGCCCCCTTGGAGGCCGTGATAATCCGGGAGAGATCCATGCACCAGCGAATAGCGATGCCGGTTCCGTATGCGCTCATCATGGCAGCCCTCGCCGTCGGCCTTTCGGCTTCGAGTGCGCTAGCCCAGGTGACGTGCTTCGGCGACCCCACCTGCGTGCAGCCCGAGACGGGCTACACGGTGGGTCTGCGCGGCACCCCCAATATCGAGGTCGTCTCGCACCTTCCGCTGCCCGGGGAGCGCTTTAGCCACGCCGACATCGAGATCGAACAGGAGCTCGATCGGCCTTTCGTCTACATCGCGCAGCGTTTGGGTGCGGCCGGCTTCTATGCGATCAGCATCGAGGACGAGAAACGTCCGAGGGTCCTCTACCGTTACGTCGTGGACGACCCCGATCTCCACCTCGGCTCCGGATGTCTCGATCCGAGGTACGCCAAGGCCGAAGGCCGGTATTACCTGATCGTTTCGTGCGAGTTCGGGCAGGGCGGGCCCGACGCCGACCTGGGGGCGATGGTCTTCGACGTGACCGGTCTACCTGACGCTTCGACGGTGCGGAAGGTGGCGGACCTCCGGGTCCCGGGGTTGCCGGGAGGGTTTCACAACATCTTCACCTACAAGCACTCCAACGGCCGCTCTCTCCTGGTCGCGACGACCACGTCGGAGGATGCGTTCATCTACGACATCGCGCAGGTCGCGGCGGGCAACACGGATCCGGTCTCCACGGTCAGCGTGCCCCAGCCCTCGGCCACCCGCGCCCGTGAGTGGCACGACATGTACCTGGGCTTCCTGCCCGACGCCGGGCAGGATCGCTTTTACGGCGCCGGGACTGGGGGCTACCACGTCTTCGACGTCACGGACGTGGAGAACCCGCGGCTCCTCACCTCGGTAACCGGCATCCCGGGAGTCGAGAACGGGCACACCTTTACGCCCACGCCGGACGGTCGGTACGGGCTCGGCATGTCCGGGCCCACCTATCAGCACTCCCCGATCCGTTTCTTCGACCTGCGGCCGCCCGGGTCTGAGGGACAGACGCCCAATATCGTCAGGGGATCCGGGATCGGGGCCTGGATCGCCAAGTTCGGAGGCGCCACCCACAACCAGGAGGTCCGGTGGCCGTACGTCTTCATCTCCGCCCAGGACGACGGGCTTCAGATCGTCAACATGACCGATCCAACGCGGCCCTTCACCGAGGGTTACTACCACACGCGACAGGGCCCGAGCCTCCACGGTGACGCTTTGTTTTCCGCCTTCGCGACCACGGGCAACATCTACGACGGCGCTTGGGGCGTGGACATCCGGAACGCGGATGGGCTCATTGTCGTGAGTGACCTCAACACCGGGTTCTGGGCCTTCAGGATGGAGGGCTTCCAGGGGTGGAACGGAAACGATTGGAACATGCCAAACATCTCGAGCGCGCAGAGCTGGGACCAGAGCCCGGATCAGCCGCAGGTGATCCGGTAGGCCCCGCAGCTTCAGGCGGAAGTTGGGGGTCCGTTCGTCCGGTGATGTTGGATGCCGGCGTTCCGAGCCATGTGTATGAGGTCCGCCAACGACCCCGCCTCCATCTTTTTCATGACACGCGCACGGTGGATCTTGACGGTCTTATCACTGATATCGAGTTCCTGGGCGATTTCTCCGTTCGGCATGCCGTCAACCATGCACGTCATGACCTCGAACTGTCGCGGCGTCAGGACCTCGAACGAGAGCCGGGCCTCGGCCCGATCACTTCTCTGTTCCCTGTCCTCAGCATCCTGCTTCACGGCGCGTTCCACCGCATCCAGCAACTCTCGGTGGTTGAGGGGCTTTTCGAAAAAGTCCGCTGCGCCCCATTTCATGGCGCGAACGCTGGCCGGAACGCTGCCATAGCCGGTGATGAAGATGATGGGCGTCGAGAAGCCGAGGGCGGACAGGCGTTCCTGGAGGTCGAGCCCCGTCATGCCCGGCATCTTGATGTCCAGCACGAGACATCCCGAATCTTCCGGGGACGCGCGTTCGAGATACGCTTGGGGGGAGTCGAACTGTTGGACCTCGTACCCCACGGATTGGAAGACCCTGCCGAGCGCGGTCCGGACACCGGCGTTGTCGTCCACCAGGAAGACGGTTCCCATACGCTGAAATCCGTCGGTTCTCCGACTCTGCGCCATATTTGCACTCACATCTGACATCATCCATGACTGCGGATAACCACCCCAGACTAACTCCCTTGCCGCGCCAGGCCCAAATGTACGGGGGGGGGGGGGTCGTCTACCTGACGTGCCGGTGGTCGATGTAAAGCAGGAACGATCTTGCGGCGAGGAAATGTCGCGACCCGAACGGCACGGGGGTACGTTCTTTGCCCCCGGAGACGCGTGAAAGACAGACGCTGCCCGTCGGTACCCGAGCAAGGCTTCTTGATGACATGCGAGACGAAGACAACTTGACCGAGCAGCGGCTTCCCGACTCGCACGACCGGCGACAACACCCGGAACAGTGGTCCGATGACTTGCCACTCACCGAGTCCGATGAGTACCCGAGACTGCTTCAAGCCATTCTGGCACATACGTCTGAGGGAGCCGTGCTCGTTCAACCGAGCACCGCGAATCCTCTACACGACGGTCAGCCTGGACCGCAAGTTCGGGTACGAGCCGAATGCCGGCGAATCCTCTACACGACGGTCAGCCTGGACCGCAAGTTCGGGTACGAGCCGAATGAACTGATCGGACAGCACGTTACCGTGTTGAACGCCCCCGACACCTCAAAGGAAACGTTCGATCGCATCGTCGAGGCGATGGACGAGAAGGGGGCCTGGCAGGGAGAGATCAATAACAAGAAGAAGGATGGGTCGTGCTTTTGGACTTGGATTGACATCTTCACGTTCGAGCACTCTTCGTACGGCCCCGTGTGGGTGTCGGTGCGGAGAGACGTCACCGACGAAAGACGGACCCAAGAACTGCGGAAGTTCGTCCGGAAGCTGAAGGGCGACTTCAACGACTTGGTGGAGACTCTGCCACACGGCATACAACTCACGGATGCTTCGTGGACGATCACCTTCGCGAATTCAGCGCTTCACGAGATGTACGAGTACGACGCCGGAGAGCTCATCGGAGCCTCGGTTCTCGACTTCGTGCCAAGTGATCGACGCCAGGAGAAGGTTGAGCGGCTGAAGACTTTAGTGACCCAAAAGCCGAAGCCCGTTCCCATCTTCGAGCAGAAGGTCACGCGAAGCGGTAGAGTCGTAGACGTGCGCATGGACTGGGGGTACCGGCTGGATGCCAAGGGTCGCGTCTTGGGATTCGCCTCTCTCATCACCGACGTCACCGCCTCGATGCGGGTCGAGGCCGCATTGCGCAAGACCCAAGAGGCGTTTGATCTCGCTGTTCGTGGCTCCAGCGACGGCCTATGGGACTGGCCGGATCTCACACAGGACAAGAGATGGTGGTCACCTCGGATCTTCGAATTGCTGGGCTACGAAGATGGAGAAATCGAGTTGACGTATGCGGATTTCTTGGGATTGATGCTCAGCGAAGACAGGGAGCGGGTGGCTCGAGCGATGGAGGCTCATCTCGAGGAGGGTGTGCCATATGATGTTGAGCACCGATTGCGCACCAAATCGGGCGAGTACCGGTGGTTCCGGGGTCGGGGCCATGCTCTTCGGACTGACGACGGTCGGCCCACGCGCATGTCGGGATCTGTTTCGGACATTCATGAAAGACAAGTCGCGAGGAAAGAACTCGAGGAACGCCTCGCTTTTCAGCGAATGGTCTCGGACGTGTCGACGACCTTCGCAAAAGCACCCCACGCTCAGTTGCGCGGGGTCATCGTTCGCGCACTGGAGTGCTTGGGGAAGTTCCTCGACGCGGACCGCTGTGTCCTTATGCATATGTCAGAGGACGACGCTGTGAATGCCGGAGACTATGAATGGACCCGGGGCGAACAGGCACCCGGGCTTCGGGCCGTTCGGGGAGAGGGTCTGGGGGCGTTCTCGGACGTAGTGACTCTTTTGGAAGATGGCGGCGTGCACTTCTTCGAACACGTCGAGGAGATTCCCAGCCAATGGGAGACCTTCAGAGAATTCGTCGAAGAGAACCACGTGAAGGCGGGCCTTATCATGCCCCTGCTTCAAGGTGAAAGACTACTCGGGTTGATGGCTGCGTTCACTCTTCGAGACGCGCCCAATTGGCCGAGCGTCTTGATGGAGCGAGACAACATCGTGGGCCAGTTGTTTGCCAACGTATTGGGGAACCTCGAGCGGGAGGCCGGCGCCGGAAGGCTTGCTGAAGAGCTCACCCACGTCTCACGGGTGGCCACCATGGGAGAACTCACGGCATCGTTGGCCCATGAGTTGAATCAACCGCTCGAGGCGATCGCAGCCAATGCGGTAGCCGTGGGGTACTTCCTGGACGGCGAGTCGGCGAACAGTGACGAGGCCCGCGCGGCGTTGGCCGACATCTCTGATGAGGCTCGGCGAGCGGGACAGGTGATTCGGCGAATGCGGGCCTTGCTCGAAAAGGGCGAGCAGGAGCGCTCCCCGCTGCATATGAATGGCCTTGTGGAGGAAGTGGTGGCCCTCCTGCAGAATGAAGCCATCCTGCGCAACACCTTGTTCGAGCTGGACCTCGACCCCGAACTCTCCCTCGTGGAAGGTGATCGAATTCAGCTTCAGCAGGTGCTGATGAACCTGCTCTTGAACAGTATCGATGCGACTCAAGGCGACAGTGTCTCATCGCGCAGGGTGACCATCCGGACGTGCAACAGGGGTGACGAAGAGACCGAGGTGGTAGTGCTCGACGAGGGGGTCGGACTCGAGCCTTCTATCGCCGAGACCATGTTCGATCCCTTTTTTACGACAAAACCCAACGGCTTGGGGATGGGTCTCTCCATTAGTCGCTCGATAATCGAGGCCCACTCAGGCCGGCTGTGGGCGGAGCAGAACCCCGACGGGGGGGCAGCATTCCACTTTTCGATTCCAAACACCGGGGAAGGCTGGGCGCAGCGCCCGGTCGAGGAATCGTCTTGATCGCGACGCGGCCCGCCTGGGCCTGGGCGACGCTTGCGGTGTCTCTGGCGGGGGCCAACGCCTGCCAGGAGCCCGATCCGGGACTCACCGAGGCCTTGGAGGCGGTCACCCCCGCCCTCTTGAAGAGCCACGTCCGGTTCCTATCGGATGACCTCCTGCGCGGCCGCGATACGAACGACCGAGGGTTCGAGATCGCGAAGGAGTACGTGGCGTCGCAGTTCGGCCGCATGGGCCTGGTCCCTTTGGACGGCTCTTCGTACCTGCAGCCGTTCGACCTACTGGAGGCCGTGGCCGACCTGGGCAGCGAGCTCACGGTAGCCGACCTTCGGCTACGGGAGCCCGAAGCGAGGTTCGAGCCGGCTTGGCTCGAGGGTTCGGCGAGCTGGACGGGGGAGGGCGTCTACGTCGGCTACGGGCTCGCGACCCACGGACGTGACGACTACGCAGGTGCAGATGTTTCGGGCAAGGCGGTCTTCCTGCTTCGGGGTGAACCCGACGATTGGGCTTCGGACCGGAACAGGGCGAGAGCCTCGAACGCATCAGTCGAGATCGCCGTCCGGCGGGGCGCATCCGTCGTCATCCAGCTCTCCGCGCCCCGTGACCCCGGCGTGGTCCGATCGCCGTCGCCTCCGGGGAATCCACGGCGGGTCCTGGCCCTCGCGGACGGAACGTCGCCGCGGGTGCGTGCTCACGCGACGGTTGCCGCTGAAGGGAGCTGGAGGCTCCTGGAGGCTTGGGGCGTCGATCCCGGCGAGGCGACCGCGATCGCCGACGTGGGCGAGAGTCCCGCGCTTCCCGTGGGGCAGGTGAGCCTCACCCGAACGCATCGGCTCGAGCCGGTGCGGAGCTGGAACGTGGTAGGCATCGTCCCCGGGACCGATCCGGCGCATCGGGACGAGTCCATCGTCTTTACCGCGCACCTCGATCATGTAGGCATCGGGCCCCCGAACTCCGAGGGCGACTCGATCAACAACGGCGCGCACGACAACGCCATCGGAACCGCCAAGCTGATGGCGTCGGCCGAGGCGATGGTGCGCCTCCAGCCGCGACGTTCGATCGTGTTCGCAGCCGTGGGCGCGGAGGAGCGGGGGCTTCTGGGATCGTGGTACTATGTCCGGAACCCGGCCTTTCCCATCGAAGGGGTCGTCGCAAACATCAATCAGGACGGCGGGAGAGAGGGCGTGACCACCGAGGACGTCATCGACAATGCCGCGGACCTCTCGGACATGAACCGCATCGTTCGGGCCGTGTTGGCGGACGTCGGCGTGGGTGTCATGGATCGGGATCGCGCCCTCACCAGCCTCGTGGGCTTCTCGTCCGATCATTATCCGTTCCTCCTCGCCGGCGTCCCGGCCATCGATCTCAAGCCGGGGCACACGGTCGATGGCGACTTGCAGATCGGACTCGCCGACCGCCTGAAGTACTACGACGAGTGGCGCCATCGTCCGGCGGACAACTTCAACGAGCAGACGTTCACCATGGCGTCGACGGCAGAGATGGCCAAGCGAGCGGTCCTGCTGGCCTGGCACCTCTCGGAGATGGATGGCATGCCCGCGATGGACCCCGAGCATCCGATCTACCGGGAGCGCGCAACGCCCAGCGAGCCGTACTATTTCGGCCCGGGTTACCGATTCGGCAGGTAGTTGCCGATTCGGCAAACAGTTTCCGATTCGATCAAGACATGAGTCCCAGACAGACCAACTGAAGGGGTTTCCGATGCGCTATGTGTCACTTTCGCCGACTCTCCTCTTGGCTTTTGCCTTCGGGCTGGGGCATACAGGCTCAGGTCCGGGCGGCTTAGGTCCAACGGCCGCGGCAGGACAGGCCAGCGCCGACTACCGTCTGCTGGATACCAGCACGTACCTGGAGATGGAGACGATCGGCGGGCTACAGATATCCCCCGACGGGCGGCACGTCCTCTTCACGCGCGGCTGGATCGACAAGATGGAGGACCGCACCCGCAGCAATCTCTGGATCGCGGAGACGGACGGCTCGCGGGTTCGGCAGCTCACCAACGGGACGTGGAGCGATTTCTCACCCGCCTGGTCGCCGGATGGTGAGCGGATCGCTTTCTTGTCCGATCGGGACGGCTCGACCCAGATCCATGTCATGTGGTTGGACACTCGGGAGAGCGCACAGCTCACCCATCTGGAACAGACCCCAGGTGCGCTCAAGTGGTCGCCCGACGGGGAGACGCTGGCCTTCGGCATGAGGGTGCCTGAGACCACCCCGATCCTTCCCGTCAGCCTCCCCGAGTATCCGCGAGGAGCGAACCTGGCTCCGCCCGCCAAGGTGATCGATCGCATCATTTTCGGATACGACGGCAGGGGAGATCTCCCCAGAGGGGACATCCACGTCTTCACGCTGGATGCGCAGAGCGGTGGGACTCCCCGGCAGGTCACCCCGGAAGGACACAGCTACAACGACCCACGGGGGTTTGCGGCCGAGGTCCACTGGTCCCGCGACGGTGAGAAGCTCTACTTCGTCGCCTGGCTGGAGCCGTGGTCCGAGGTCGAGCTGGAGATCAACGAGTCGGAGATCTACTCCATGGATCTGAGCTCCGGGGACATCGAGCAGCTGACGGACCGTCAGGGGCCGGACCGGGGGATGCAGCTCTCTCCCGACGGCGAGTGGATCACCTACACGGGGTTCGACGATCAAGACTACGCAGACGGCAACATCTCGAGTCTGTACCTCATGGACAGCAGCGGTGGGAGCAAGCGGCTGTTGGCGGGCGACCTACCGAACTCGGTGCGGAGCGTCCTTTGGGCACCGGACAACTCGGGGGTCTACTACCTGATGTCCGAGCGCGGCGTGGCGAACGTGTATTTCGTGTCGCGAGATGGTGAACGCCGCCCTGTCACAACCGGTAACCACGTGCTATCGCAACTCACATTGGCCGCAAACGGGCAGGCTGCAGCGGTGCGGTCCACCACCGATCGGCCTGGCTATCTCGTGACGTTTCCGATGATGCCGGGTGCCTCGGCCGCCTCGCCTGACGAGATGAGCACTCTGGTCGACGTGAACGCCGACGTTCTCGACGGTGTGAGGCTGGGCCAGGTCGACGAGCTGCTCTTCGAGTCGCCGGACGGACTGGATCTCCAAGGCTGGCTGATGAAGCCCGCCGAGTTCAACGCCTCGCGGAAGTACCCGCTCCTGCTCTGGATCCACGGCGGACCGTACTCGATGTACTCGGTTCAGTGGAATTGGGCTTGGCAGAACTTCGCCGCAGAGGGATACGCGGTCTTCTTCATGAATCCGCGAGGCAGCACTGGATACGGCAAAGCTTTTGTCGACGGCATCAAACACTCCTATCCCGGCAAGGACTACGACGACCTGATGGCCGGGGTGGACGCCGCCATGGCCGAGGGGTTCATCGATCCCGATAACCTGTTCGTTCTGGGAGGCAGCGGAGGTGGAATTCTGACCGCCTACATCGTCGGGCAGACCCACCGGTTCCAGGCCGCCGCGGCCATGCGCCCGATCGTGAACTACATCTCGGCGGCCGGCACGGCCGACGACCCCACGGACAAATACAGCTGGTTCATGAAGCCCCACTGGGAGGACCCGCTGGACTGGTACGAGCGCTCACCCATCGCCTCGGTAGGCAACGTGGAGACCCCGGTCCTACTCATGACGGGGGAGCGTGATCTACGGACGCCGATGGGTCAGAGCGAGGAGTTCTTCCGGGCGCTGAAGATGCAGGGCAAGGAGACGTTGCTGATCCGTATGCCTGAAGAGTTTCATGGCTGGAGGCGGCCTTCGCACCGGATTTCGGGTCAGCTGTACCTGCAGGCGTGGTTCGAGAAGTACCGGAAGAGGGTGCCTGCGTCGTAGCACGCGGGTCTGCACCGGGGTCGTGGGACATGAGCCATCTCAGGCCCGAATTCGGTTCTCCAGTCAAAGTTCGCATGTCACGACATTCAAGGAGGACTCCGATATGTGCCGTAGCCGACTCGCAGCCGCGACCCTCGCCGTCGCGCTGCTCACTCTCGTGCCGCTTCCGGGTGGGTTCCTGCCCGGGCCGACCGACGCTCGAGCCCAGTCCAGCGCCGTTCCGCTCTACGACGACCTGGGAGATCACCACTATTCGATCACCGCGAGTGACGCGGCGGTCCAAGCGTATTTCGACCAAGGGCTCCGGCTCTATTACGCGTTCAACCATGCCGAGGCGATTCGTGCCTTTCGCGAGGCGCAGCGTCTAGATCCCGACTGTGCCACGTGCTGGTGGGGAGAGGCGCTCGCCTGGGGTCCCAACATCAACCTGCCGATGGATGAGCCGTCGGCTCTGGCCGCATATGAGGCTATCAAGGGGGCCAAAGCCGCCGCGCCTCGGGGCGCCTCCGAGCGCGAGCGCGCCATGATCGCGGCGCTGGCGACTCGCTACGTCGCCGACCCGCCCGAGGGTCGGGCCTACCTGGACCAGGCCTACGCCGATGCCATGCGGGACCTCGCCAAGCGGTATCCGGATGACCATGAGGTGTCCGTGTTGTACGGGGAGTCGCTCCTGGATCTTCGCCCATGGGACTACTGGACGGAGAGTGGAGAGCCCGAGCCTGGCATCGAAGACGTCGAGGCCGTGCTCGCCGAGAACGAGAACCATCCGGGGGCCTGCCACTTCTTCATCCACACGGTCGAGAAGCTCTATCCGGAACGGGCTATCGCGTGTGCCGAGCGACTCGCGGGCCTCATGCCCGGAGCGGGCCATATCGTCCACATGCCGGGGCATATCTATATCCGAGTAGGTCGATATATCGAGGCCGTGGCCGCCAACGAACACGCGGTTCACGCCGACGAGACCTACATCCAGGACCAGCAGCCCGGCATGGGCATGTACACGGCCGGGTACTATCCGCACAACTACGACTTCCTGGCGTTCGCGGCCTCCATGATCGGGCGGAGCAAAGTCGCGATCCATGCCGCCGACCAAGTGGCCGACCTCATCCCTGCCGACATGTTCGGAGAACCCGGGATGGCGTTCCTGGAGCACTGGTCCACCCGGCCGTTGCAGGTGCGGGTGCTCTTCGGGCGGTGGAGCGAGATTCTGGCGACACCTGCTCCGCCGGCCACTCGGGCTCACGCGCTCGGCCTCTGGCACTACGCTCGAGGGCGGGCTCTAGCGGCGACCGGAGACGTATCGGGTGCGCGCGAGCAGCTCGGCGCACTCGAGACCATCGCGGCGAGTCCTGAGCGGCAGGGAATCCGTATGGAATTCAACCCCTCTGCCGACTTGCTCAACATCGCGGCAAGCGTGCTCTCAGGCTGGGTCGAGGCGGCGGACGGACAGTACGAACAGGCGATCGCCAAGCTCTCCGAAGCGGTCGACCGTGAAGGTGCGTTGCGGTACGGCGAGCCTCCCGAGTGGACGGTCCCCGTGCGGCACGATCTGGGCGCGGTGCTGTTGCTGGCCGGGCGTCCCGCTGAGGCCGAGAAGGTCTTTGGAGAGGCCTTGGACCAGTTCCCCGAGAACGGGTGGGCGCTCGACGGGCTCGCGCGAGCCCTGAAGGACCAGTCGCGCACGGCCGAGGCCAAAGAGGTGGCCGCTCGTTTCGAGCGTGTGTGGGCGACCGCGGACGTCGACCTGAACGAGGCGGGTCGGCCGTAGGGCCTACATTCCGGCCAGAATTTCTGCCGGCTCGTGGTCGAACGGGCTGATGATCGTCAGCCCGTCGATCACCTGGCCGGCCTGCAAGTCCTCGGTGAGAAGATACCGGGCTCCCGAGTGGAGGGCCGACGTCACGATCAGCGCGTCCCACCACGAGTAGCCGTAGCGGTCCTGGATGTCCCAGGCCGTCTCGAGCGTGCGGTGGTCGATCGCCTCCGGCTTCCAAGCGCGCAGTGCCATGACGTCGTCGCGGGCGTCTTCCGTCTTTCGGGGCGGGTCGAGCTTGGCTGTGAGGGTTACGTAGTACTCCTGGAGCACCTGAAAGCTGAGCCTGCCCAGACCCGTCTCCCAGAGACTGCCGATCCATTCGGCCGCCCGTCGCTGCTTTTCGGCCTCACTCAGGTCGCGAGCGTAGACGAGTACGTTCGTGTCAACGAAGATCGACACGGTCGTGCAGCTCCTCCCTGGTGGGGAGGGACTGACCCTCACAACGGTGAATTCCGGGCTCCTGAGCCAGGTACATCTGCTTGGCTGAGTCGTACTGGGCCTCGTGAAGCATCTCGGATCGGAGCAGCTCTCCCAGGAGCTTCGACACCGACGTATCCTGGCGAGCCGCTTCCACTCTGGCCCACCGGGCGGTCTCCTCGTCCAGGGTAACCGTGACGTTCCGGAGCTTTCTAGACATGACACGAATATCGTGTAACACGAACTTTGTGTCAACCGTCGCTCGACATAGGCTGCCTGGTCCGTAACAGGTAGGCTTACTTGCCCCTATCGAGTTGCGATGGCCCCGAGCACACCCTGTCGGTATGATGCGACCAAGCCACTGCCGATGTGACCCGAGGAGAATCGCCCATGTGCAACTTCAGCAACGACGAAGACCAGTTCGGCTTCATCGTCGACACCCCCGAGATCCGTGAGCTGGTCGAGGAGACGCGTCGGCTGACGCGTGAAATCACGAGTGACGCCGAGCGGGTGGAAGCCCTCCAGCCCGCGTTCGCCAAGCTGCTCTCCGCTGACGGGTGGCTGCCCGAGGAGTACGGGTCGCCCGACCACGAGAGCGGCATGGGCGGCGGCATCGGGCAGTACGCGCTGTACCGGGCCGAAGACGGGTCGCTTTGCCTCTTCTCGCTGGTCATCCCTGCCGGCTCGTCTACGCCCGTGCACGATCACCTGGCGTGGGGGCTGATCGGGGTATACCGCGGCGAACAGTTCGAGACGATCTACGAGCGTCTCGACGACGGGAGTGACGAAGACCGGGCGGACCTCCAGCCCGCCAAGGAGCTGCACGTGAAGCAGGGTGAGTTCTACACGCTGCTGCCGCCGGTCGACGACATCCACTACGTCACCACCGTCTCGGACACGGCGTCGGTGTCGATCCATCTTCTGGCCAACGACACGGCCTGTGTCTGGCGCCACAAGTTCGAGCCCGACGAGGGCACGGTCCAGTCGTTCCGGTCGGGGTACAGCAACGCGCCTTGTCCGCCCGAGGAGGCGGAGTCGGCCGGACCGCGGGCGGAGGCGTTCGTCACCTCGCTGGCGTCGGTTACGCTTCGGAGCGAGGCGTTCACGTTGAGCCCCGAAGGGTCGGACACGATCGAGCCCGTAAGCAACAGTCCGGCTCCGAGGGTGCGGGCAGTGCTCTCCGCGGCGCCGCTCGGATCGGCACCGGCACGATCCTGCCAAATGGCGTTGGAGGCTGCCGGGTCCACCGCTCGTGGGCCTACGTCCCCCGTGAGTCTCGCGGCCAGGAGATCCACGATGCCGTCGCCAAGGTAGGAGAGGTTCTCCGGACCGCTGAATCGGAACGGCATGATCGCCACGACGTCGGGATCGAGCTCTTGGCCGTCCGCCGTGGCCGCGGATCGCGGACCGGCGCCGGAGCGCATCTGCGTAACGCCAAACGCTGCCGCAACGATCACAGCGGCCGCTACGCCCAACTTGGCCGGAGTGAACATGCTCCGGGTCCCCGTGGTCGCAGACACAGACACCGGCACCGTGTCCGTGGGTGTCATCCCTCCGCTCGGCGTGGCCAGCGCCTCCAGGTGCCCGAGCATCTCCTCCGCGCTCTGCCAGCGATCGGCCGGTTTCTTCTCGAGACACCGCATTACCAGATGGGCCAAGGCGGGGGGAACCGTCTCGCGGTGCGTCGTGACGGGCTCGGGAGCCTGGGTGACGTGCGCCATGAGCATCACCTGGGGGCTTCTTCCTGCAAAGGGAGAGGCTCCTGCGAGCAATTCGTAGGCCATGGCCCCGAGGGCGTAGATGTCCGCCCGGTGATCGATGTTCTCCGAAGCTTCCGCTTGCTCGGGCGCCATGTAGGCGGGTGTCCCCAGGGCCACACCGATGGTCGTGAGCTGATGCCTTCCGGTGGCTTCGCTCACGGCCTTGGCCACGCCGAAGTCGGTCACCAGAGCGTGGCGACCGCTGAGCATGACATTGTCGGGCTTGATGTCGCGGTGGACCACCCCTTGGTCGTGTGCGTGCGCCAGCGCGTCGACCACGTCTCGGAGAATCCGAACGGCCTCGCCGATGGGAGCTCCCCCTCGCGAACGATCCGGTCCCTGAGTGACTCTCCGTCGATATACGGCAGAACGTAGAACAGGAATCCGTCGGCCTCCCCCGAGTCGTGTAGCGGCAGGATGTGGGGGTGGGTCAGGCCGGCCGCGATCTCGATTTCCTTGAGAAACCGCTCAGGCCCCAGCGTGGCGGCGAGGTCAGGCCGGAGGACCTTGAGGGCCACCTTGCGGTGATGCCGACTGTCCTCGGCCAGGTACACCGTGGCCATCCCGCCCGCACCGAGCTCGCGCTCGACGGAGTAACGGCCCTCCAGGGCCGCGTTCAGGCGGGTGATGGGATCGGACATGGCTCGTCAGCGACTCACTGAGGCAGTTCGCAGTCTCATTGATGCGGGTCGACCACCATGGCCAAGATGCGGGTGACTCGGGCCGGACCACAAGCCACGGATGCCTTCGTTACGCGGAACCTGCTTGCCCACGCCGGGGTTTGAAGTCAGGAGGGCAGGGCGGGACTTTTTTTTTCGATGTACGTTGGAGAAGCGCCTGTGAGAAGTACGGGGTACGTGGCCGGCGGCGGCTTGAATCTCAGCTATCAGCTCACTCCGTGGGTGAAAAAGCTGCTGATTGCCAACACCGTAGCGTTCCTCATTACCTGGATCGTCGGGCGCGACTTCATTTTCAGCTGGTTCTCCTTCCAGCCCTCCGAGATGCTGTTCCGCCCGTGGGGCGCCGTGACTTATATGTTCCTGCACGGCGATTTCATGCACCTCTTCATGAACATGCTGGTGCTGTTCTTCTTCGGCCCTCCCCTCGAGTCCAAGTGGGGATCCCAGGAGTTCATCAAGTACTACATGATCTGCGGGCTCGGAGGCGTCGCTCTCAGCTTCTTCTTCGTCTCCTACTCCATCATCGGCGCGTCGGCGGCGGTCTACGGTGTCATGATGGCCTTCGCCATGGCGTGGCCCGAGGCACCCATCTACGTCTGGGGCATCTTTCCGGTCAAGGCCAAATGGCTGGTGGCGTTCTTCTTCCTGATCACGTTTACGAGTGCCTTCGGGGGGGCGGACGGCGGTGTGGCGCACTTCGCCCACCTGGGCGGCTTCATCACCGGGTTCCTCTACCTGAAGACCGACTGGAAGGCGGCCGAGAAGATTCAGAAGATGGGCAGGGCCGCCCGCGCCAGACGCTTCGCCATTGTCCCCCGGGACGACCATGAGAAGGAGGCCGGTGGCGGCCGTCGAGGCCGTGACCTGGAGGCTGAGGCAAGAGAGAACACGATGTTGGATGCGGTCGACAGGGTCCTGGACAAGATCTCTGCCGAAGGGATGAGTGCGCTCACCGAAGACGAGAGAAAGCTCCTCGATGAGGTCTCCAAGAAACACCGCACGAACTGAACGGGCTCCACCCGATCAGCCAGGTCTCGCCCTCCGAGACCGATAACACCACTCGATTCCGCTTCTAAAGGCCGAGTCCAGTCTAGACGAGTCAGGCCCTCCGGTCTACAATCATCGTCCCCCAAAAAAGACGGCACCAAGAGAACCAGACGAGACACATACAGACCAGTCGACAGACATACAGATAGGAGGTGTTTATGGCGTCCGCCAAGGAGTATACAACGGACAACATCAGGAACGTCGTGGTTCTGGGCCACGGCGGAGCCGGCAAGACGAGCCTGATCGATTCGCTGTGCTGGACGGCGGGTACGTCCAAGCGGAAGGGCAACGTGAGCGAGGGTCATGCCCTGACCATGTTCACCCCGGAAGAGGCGACCCACGAGATGTCCCTGCAGTGCACGCCGGCGTACTGCGAGCATATGGGCGTCAAGATCAACCTCCTCGACACACCCGGATTCATGGATTTCGTGGGCGAGACCCTGTCTGCTGTCCGCGTCGCCGACTCCGCGGTCATTGTAGTCGGCGCCACCTCCGGCGTTGAGGTGGGCACCGAGACCGTCTGGGAGTACGTGGAGGACCGGGGCATTCCCCGGTTCTTTTTTGTGTCGATGATGGATAAGGACATGGCTTCCTTCGACAAGGTCTACGCCGAGATCAAGTCGCGGCTGACCGAGAAGGTCATTCCCGTCGAGATTCCGATCGGCGAGGGCGCTGACTTCCGCGGCATCATCAACCTCTTCAGCGAGCGGGCCCACATCTACAAGAAGGGTACCGAGACGGGTGAGTACGAAGAGGCGGACATTCCCGAGGAGCTTCAGGCAAAGTTCGAGGAGTGGGAGACCGAGCTACAGGAGACGTTGGCCACCACCAACGAAGATCTCCTCGAGCGTTACCTGGAGGGAGAGAAGATCTCCCGAGAAGAGGCCATCGAGGCGATGGCTCTGGGTATGGCGCGTGGTGACGTGGTGCCGCTCTTCTGCGGCTCCTCCGAGCACTCGTACGGCATGCGGGCACTGCTCAAGAAGATCGTGGAGTTGTGCCCCAGCCCGGCCGAAACAGGCGGCGAGAACGCCAAGCGGGCCGGCATGGACGAAGAGATCCATCTGGCCCCCTCCGACGACGAAACCTTCTCGGCGCTCATCTTCAAGACGGCGGCCGAGCCCCACGTGGGCGAGCTCTCCTTTTTCCGGGTGGTGAGCGGGACCGTGGCCAATGGGTCCGAGGTCCTGAACGGAGAGCGTGGAACCACAGAGAAGCTGAACCATCTCTCCATCGCCATGGGTAAGGACCGCTTCGAGGTCGCGAAGCTGCATGCCGGCGACATAGGGGTGGTGGCCAAGCTCAAGCACTCTCACACCAACGACACGCTGACCTCTCCGTCGCGTCCCGTGGTGCTCGAGAAGATCGACCTTCCCAAGCCCGAAATCGCGGTTGCGATCAAGGGCACGGCCAGGCACGACGAAGACAAGCTGGGCGAGGTCCTGCCGAAGCTCCACGAAGAGGACCCGACCTTCGTGGCCGAGTTCGACTCGGAGCTTCATCAGACCATCGCCCGAGGGCTCGGTGAACTCCATCTCGACGTCCAGATCGAGCGCATGAAGCGCAAATACGGGGTGTCCGTGGAGATTGAGCAGCCCAAGATCGCCTACCGTGAGACCATCACGAAGGGCGCCCAGGGCCGGGGCCGGCACAAGAAGCAGTCGGGCGGCCGTGGTCAGTTCGGCGACTGCCACATCCGCCTGAAACCTCGTGCGTCGGGTGAAGGCTACGAGTTCAAGAACTCCATCAAGGGCGGCGTCATTCCCGGCAAGTTCATACCGAGTGTCGACAGAGGCATCCGGGAGGCCGCGGCGAAGGGTGTCCTTGCCGGTTTCAAGCTGGTCGACTTCGAGGCGGAGTGCTACGACGGCTCCTACCACTCGGTCGATTCCAGCGACATCGCCTTCAAGCTGGCCGGATCCGCAGCCTTCAAGAACGTGGCGGCGGACTGCGGCCCGGTCATCCTCGAGCCTATCGTCGAGGTGGCGGTGACGACCCCCGACGACTACGTGGGCGACATCATGAGCGACATGAACCAGCGTCGCGGCAAGGTCCTGGGGATGGATCCCGTGGATGGCCGCACTACCGTGAAGGCGCTCGTACCCGAGTCGGAGTTGTACAAGTACGCGACGTCACTCCGGGCCATCACGCAGGGCAGGGCGCATCATACGCGGACGTTTTCCGGGTATGAGCCGGTGCCGCCGCATGAGGTGTCCAAGGTGATCAAGGCCACGAAGGAGGAAGCGGAAGCGCACTGAGCCGGAGGAGGAGGCCACTCGCTCCGCGCTCCTGCAATCTGGGGATTGAATAGTCGCTGCGGAGCGAGTGGCCTCCTCCTCCCTCGGGGGCGGGGCGATTGTTGCCGAGGGGCTTGGCCTCTTCATTGCGTTTTAGGGCGAGCTTGGGCGGGCTGAGATGCCGTCCGGCTTGAGTTTCCTTACTTTTACGACGACCCCACATGATGGTACGTAGGCTGGAGGAGTGTAGTGTCCGGACATAGCAAGTGGTCTACGATCAAGCGCAAGAAGGCGGCGACGGACGCCAAGCGCGGGAAGATGTTCACCAAGCTGATCCGTGAGATCACGGTGGCGGCGCGCGACGGTGGGGGAGACCCCAACTTCAACCCGCGCCTGCGGCTGGCGGTGGACAACGCCAAGGCGGGCAACATGCCGTCGGACAACGTCACCCGGGCCATCAAGAAGGGTACGGGCGAGATCGAGGGTGTGGTCTACGAAGAGGTGACCTACGAGGGCTACGGCCCCGGCGGTGTGGCGCTCTACATCGACTGCCTCACCGACAACCAGAACCGGACCGTAGCCGACGTGCGCCACATCCTGACCAATCTGGGCGGGAGTCTGGGGACTACGGGCTCCGTGGCGTGGCAGTTCGCCCGGAAGGGTATGATCTACGTCGACGCGAGTCGCTTTACGGAAGACACCGTCTTCGAGGCGGCGATCGAGGTCGGCGCCGACGACGTGAGCAACGACGGGGAAGAATTCGTGGTGACCACCGAGGCCACCGCGTTCCATGAGGTGCAGGAGGGCTTGAAGGCCGCGGGAGTCGATTTCGAGCGGGCCGAGTTGCAGTGGGTGCCCCAGAACGAGGTGAAGGTCGAGGGCAAGGATGCGGAGAAGCTCATCCGGGTCGTGGACGCCCTCGAGGACTGCGACGACGTCCAGCAGGTCTCGTCCAACGGCGACATCGACGAAGAGATTCTCGCTCAGGCGATGGGGTAGGACACCACTACATGCCTATTGAAGGAGGATAGGTGGGCGCCGCACTCATACTGGGAATCGATCCGGGTACAGCCATCACGGGCTACGGCGTTGTCGCCAAGACGGGCGGCAACGCCGTTTCGTTGGTGGAATGCGGGGTGGTGAGGACCTCGGCCGGGGAGCCGCTCGCGGTTCGTATCATGGAGATCTTCAACGAGGTCTGTGAGCTTATTGACCGCCATAATCCGTTGGTCATGGTGGTGGAGGACGTCTTCCAGGGGAAGAACGTGAAGAGCGCCCTCACCCTGGGACATGCCCGGGGAGCTATTCTCCTGGCCGGTGCGCTCCGAGAGATTCAGATCGCGGAGTACACACCCAGGGAGATCAAGAAGGCCGTGGTGGGAAACGGAAACGCAAGCAAGGACCAGGTGGCATTCATGGTGCAGCAACAGCTCAGACTGAAGACGCCTCCTTCGCCGGCCGACGCGGCCGACGGCGTGGCCGCCGCGCTGTGCTACTGCGTGATGGGAGCGCTGAGGGTATGAGCGCGCTGCGGGCGGGTTCGTACGTAGTGACGCGGGCGGGCCGTCGCATGTGCCAACGAGACAATGGGGTGCGTCCATGATCAGCCGTCTCAAGGGGACGCTCGTCACCCGGGAGCTAGACCACATCGAGGTCGAGACCGCCGGGGGCGTGGTCTACCTGGTGCAGATCCCGCTCTCGATCCTGGAGCGGCTGCCCAAGCCGCCCGCCGCCGACTTCGAGATCCGCACGCTCCAGGTGGTTCGCGAGGACTCGCTCACGCTCTACGGCTTCATGGAGGCCTACGAGCGGGAGTTGTTCAGGCGGCTCCTGGGAGCCAAAGGGGTGGGACCGAGTATGGCTCTGGCCATGCTCTCCACATATTCGGCCCGCCGTCTCGCCAAGGCCCTGGCCGAGAAGGACGTACCCGCGCTCACGCAGGTGAGCGGGGTAGGCAAGAAGACCGCCGAGCGCATCATCCTGGAACTCTCCGACAAGGTGGAGGACCTGGCAATCGGTCCCGAGGGTGAGCCGGGAGGACCCGCGCCCGGGGTGCAGGAGGCCGTGGCCGCCCTGGTGGCGTTGGGATACACCTTCGTGGACGCCGATGCGGCGGTTCGGGCGGCACTGGCCGAGGGCGAAGTCGAGAACACCGACGAGCTGATCCGCCGGGCTCTGGCGAAGCGCTGATCATGGTCTTACCGAGTCCGTGAAGGAAGCGACGATCCAGGCCCGGGGTATCATCCAGGCAGAGCTGCGGGCCAGAGACGGCGGACCATGACCGAGGCACCATGACCGAACGACGCGAGATCACGACGCCCGAGGCGCTTCAGGAAGACGCCACCGTCGAGCCGTCCCTCAGGCCCCACCGCCTGGACGAGTTCATCGGCCAGGACAAGGTGCGCGAGACTCTGTCGATCGCCATCGAGGCCGCGAAGCAGCGCAGGGAGCCGCTGGACCACCTGCTCTTCCATGGCCCGCCCGGGCTCGGGAAAACTACGCTCGCCTCGCTCATCGCCCGCGAGATGGGGGTCAGCTTCAAAAGCACGTCCGGCCCCGTCTTGGAAAAGCCTGCTGACCTCGTAGGCATGCTCACGAACCAGCAGGAGGGTGACGTCATCTTCATCGACGAGATCCACCGGCTCCGCCCCATCATCGAGGAGTTCCTCTACCCGGCCATGGAGGACTACCGGGTCGAGATCCGCCTGGCCGACGGCCCCCGGGCCCAGACCATGACCATGGACATCGAGAAGTTCACACTCGTGGGGGCCACGACGCGGTTCGGGCTTCTCACCGCGCCCATGCGGGCACGGTTCGGGATCATCCAGAGGCTGAACTTCTACCCGCCCGAGGAGTTGGCGGTGATCGTGTCGCGGAGCGCGTACATCCTCGACGTGGAGTGCTCGACCGAGGGGACTGAGATTCTGGCCCGGCGGGCGCGGGGGACTCCGCGAGTGGCGAACCGGCTGCTCAGGCGGGTCCGGGACTTTGCGCAGGTGAAGGCCGAGGGGATCATCACCACCCAGGTCGCCGAGGATGCGCTGGAGATGTTGGAGGTGGATCAGTACGGCCTGGACGAGATGGACGGGCGGGTGCTGAAGACGCTGATCGAGAAGTTCGAGGGCGGGCCGGTGGGGCTGGAGACGTTAGCCGTGGCGCTCGGTGAGGATGTGTCGACGCTGGAGGAGGTGTACGAGCCGTTCCTGATACAGGAAGGGTTTATACAGAGGACGCCGCGGGGGCGGGTGGCGACGGTGCGGGCGTATAAGCGGTTTGGGTATCAGGCGCCGAAGGAGGGTGAGGTGGGGGGGCAGTCGTCGCTGTTCGAGTAGGGGGATGGGGTTTGTGTAGTTGGGCGTTTCCGCGGAAACGTGGGGGCGGGTTGATACGGATTTGGGACGTTCGATGTAGTCGGGGCGGTGTTGCATTGCCGGAAGACGTTTCCGCGGAAACGCGGGGGCGCTTTGATGTGTCGATCGGCGGCCGGGCGATTCCATGTGTCCTTGGGACCTGACGTAGGCGCGTGATGCGGGGGCTGGATCGGCGCGTGAAGGACGGGACGCGGGTTTCGGATTACGAGTACGAGCTTCCTCCCGGGCAGATCGCCCGATATCACGCTGAGCGCAGGGACCAGAGCCGGTTGCTGGTGGTGCCGAGGGATGGTGGGCCGCTTCAGCATCGGGTGTTTTCGGATCTGGTCGATCTTATCGATCCCGGTGACGTGCTTGTCGTGAACGAGACTCGGGTGGCTCCGGCCCGATTGCTGGGGCGGAAGCCTACTGGGGCGCCTTCGGAGGTGTTGCTGCTTCGGCCGTGGGGCGGGGGAGGGGCTGCCTCCGCGCTCGATCCGGAGTCGGATGAGACGACCATTTGGGAGGCGCTGGTCCGGCCCGGCGGGAAGCTCAAGCCGGGGCGGGTGGTGAATGTCGCGCCGGGGTTCGATGTGGAGATCGTGGATGGGGCGCCGGGCGGTGGGCGGATCGTGCGGTTGGTCGTGGAAGGATCTGTGCGGGAGGCTCTTGAGAATCACGGGCATGTGCCGTTACCGCCGTATCTGGGGCGGGAGGACGAGCCGCTGGATCGAGAGCGGTATCAGACTGTGTACGCCCGGGTGCCGGGGTCGGTGGCTGCGCCCACCGCTGGGCTGCACTTCACGCCGGAGCTGCTACAGAAGATCGAGGCGAAGGGCGTGGAGCGGGTGGCCGTTACCCTGGACGTGGGGGTGGGGACGTTCCGGCCGGTCGAGGTCGATGACCCGGCCGAGCATGATATGCACAGCGAGTCGTTTTTCGTTCCGGATGAGACGGCCGAGGTGATTAATGTTGCGCGTAGGGAGGGGCGGAAGATTTGGGCGGTCGGCACCACTGTGGTGCGCACGCTCGAGAGTGCGGCGCGTGAGGGGGTGGTGGTTGGGGGGGGTGGGGTGACGGAGCTGTTCGTTCGACCGGGCCACGCGTTTGGGGTGGTGGACGGGCTCGTTACGAACTTTCATTTGCCAAGGTCGACGCTTTTGATGTTAGTCGCAGCGTTCGGCGGGTACGAGAGGGTGATGGAGGCTTATGGGGCGGCGGTTCTTGAGGGCTACAGGTTCTACTCGTACGGGGATGCGATGGTGGTGGGGTAGGGGGGGATGCCCTGGTCGCCTGACGCATGCAGGACGAGACCGGCGGTGCCGGGGTGATGTTCGCCCGGGTCAAGTCCCGAGTTGTGTGTAAAAGTGAGAGGAAGCTCCTCGATGCTTCTGTTAGGCTGCCTTGGCGACCTCCTTCGGTTCGAGAAGCGTGAGATCCAGGTAGCGACGTTCGCTCCAGGCCGCAGTAGTCCTTAGAGCAACCGCAGTGATGAGGCGGAGCGCGCTGGCTCGGTCGGGGAAGGCGCCGGCGCTCCGGATCCGACGCTTGATCTCGGTGTGCAGGCGCTCGAGGCTGTTCGTGGTGCGCAGTCGGGCCCAGTGGGGCTCGGGGAACGCGTAGAACTGGGTGGCGGCCGTGAAGCCCCGCTCAAGCACGTTGACTGCCTCGGGGAGCTCCTTGTGCCAGCGCGCCGTGATCTCGGCCAGGCGCTTCTTCGACTCAGCGAGCCCGGGGGCCCGGAAGACGGCGGCAACCTCGCGCGCCACACGCTTGCGCAGGCGATGCGGGACCTTGGCCAGCACGTTGCGTTGCAGGTGGACAGTACAGCGCTGGCAGCGCACCTCGGGCAGGAAGCGGCGCACCGCGGCTGCCAGGCCCGCGTGCTCATCCGCGATCACGAGCTGGACGCCGCTGAGACCACGCTCCAGGAGTTGCTCGAGGAGCTCCGACCAGCTGTTCTCCGATTCCTCAGGGCCCAGCGTGATGCCCAGGAGCCGGCGGTGGCCGTCCGGGCCCACGGCGTAGGCCACGAGCGCGCTCACGTTCTCGACCTTTCGGGCCCAGCGGGCATCGAGGAACGTCGCGTCCAGGTACAGGTAGGGGTGGGCCCCCTCGATGGGTGCACTCCGCAGCGTTTGCACGCCCTCGTCGAGCCGCTTCGCGACCCGGCTCACCGTCGAGCGTCCCACGCGCTCACCCATGAGTGCCTCGGTCACGTCGCCCATCTTGCGCTGCGACACGCCGCTCACGTAGGCCTCCACCATCATCGCATCGACTTCTTCACTCCTGCGCTGGTAGCGACCCATCACGTCGGCGGGCGAGCCGCCTTCCCGGCTGCGCGGGACCGTCACGTCGATCTGACCCAGGCTCGTAAGCAGGCGCCTCAGATACGTCCCGTTCCTGTGGCCCTTCCGGCTGCCGACCCGCTCGAATCGTCGCGCTCCGACCATCGCCTTCAACTCCTCCTCCAACACCATCTCGAGCGTTAGCCGGATCGCGCCCTGAAACAGCGACTTCAAATCCTGACGCAGCTCGTCTTGCGTGGCCCGCTCAACTTCGACCATCTTTTCCATGAGGAAGCTCCTTGTTCCGGTTCCGACCTGCTCACGCAGGCCGGACTCCCGGGTTCATGTGATGATGAACAATTCACAAGGAGCTTCCTCTTTCTTTTCCGGGCTGTCCACCCTCCTCGGACGCCCTCACCCCCTTTTACACAATCTTAGTGACACTACCTTCGCCCGGGCGTCACACGGAAGCCCCGTGGAGTCGAGGGCGTGGAGCGACGGCGTCGCCCATTTCAAGGTCCCTCGCGGGGATCCGTCTGCGAGCGACCCGGGAGCGGCTCGTCCAGGGGACTCCGGATGCCTTGCAGCTGACGCTTCGAGACGTGGGTGTAGATCTCGGTCGTCTTCACGCTGGCGTGCCCGAGGAGCTCTTGGATGAGGCGCACGTCGGCGCCCGCCTCGTGGAGATGTGTGGCGAAGGTGTGTCGGAGGACATGAGGCGTGACGGGCTTGTTGATGCCCGCCCGCACGCGGGCGGCGGCCGTGATCTTCTGGACGCTCCGTGTGGTCAGATGGCGGCCCACGAGGGCCCCGCGGGATTGCTAGTCGATTTGGAGCGGAACCAAGGATGCTCGGCCGCAACGACGAGGCAATCGAGTTCTTGACCCAAGCCGATCCTGAAAGCGGCGGCCGTGATCTTCTGGACGCTCCGTGTTGCGCCCCGCGGGTGCTAGTCGATTTGGAGCGGAACCAAGGATGCTCGGCCGCAACGACGAGGCAATCGAGTTCTTGACCCAAGCCGATCCTGAAAGCGGATGGTTGCGAGGGTTTGATGAGTATTGGGTTCTTCTGACGCTGGCTTACCACCAGCTCGGCGACTACGAGCGGGAACTCGAGGCTGTGGACCGCATGCTTCAGTTAAACCCGGAACGGTCTCGGATCGCCCTCGGGATCGAGATGGGTGTCTTGGCTGCCGAGGGACGCATCGAAGAACTTGGCACCCGTATTCCGGGACTTCTCCAATCTTACCACGGGGGTTCTACCGACGGGTTGTTCGATTGGTTTACGGAGCTTCACTCCCACGGATATCCGGGCGCAGCCTCAAACTTGTTGGGCCGTGCCCTCGAATGGTTTGAGGACAGGCCTTCCGATTGGAGACGGGATCCCGGCCAATCCTTCGTATATGGGAACTTGCTCAGTCGCGCCGGACGTTGGGGCGAGGCGCAGGCAGTCCTAGAAGGCGTAGTGGCCGACACTCGTTTCACTGGCAAAGCGAACAGAATGGCCCTATTGGAGCTGGCGTATGTGTTGGCAAGCCAAGGTTACCGGAACCAAGCCTATAGGGCGGTCAGCCTAAGCCAATGGAATGATATCGGAGTTCACACCTGGGTCGAGGCTGCTCTCGGTGAGCGGGAGCGAGCGATGGAGCTATTGCGTGAAATCCGAGCACAGAGGGATGGAGCAAAGGTGGATATGCTGGATATGCACGGCGGATATCTAAGCCTGCACCGGCTTGAATCGATGAGGGACTATCCGCCGTTTGTTGAGGAATTCCTCAGGCCAAACGGGTAGCCGGCCCCGCACTGCCGCGTTCTCCTCCCGTGCTGTTCCGCTCGCAGAGGCCGAGCCCCACCCTCACGGTCGAACATCCGATTCCTTTTGAGGATGATGTCGTCGGAATGCAGTCTGACGGAAGTCCGACGGAAGTCCTTTTCCCCCCTAGCATGGCACGCCCTTGCTCATGCAGCATGAGGTCTTTGATGGTCGAAGGATACGACTAGACTACGTGGCTGAGGTTGAGCAGCGTCACATCATATAACACTGGGCCTCCGGCTCGGGCGGCCCCCGGCGACCCTCGACGCAACCGGCCCACGAGCGGTGTGCCGTGAATAAGGCGCTGGCGACAACATCCGTTGCGGGTTACCTGAACGTGGTCGACGGGCCGGTTCGGAGGCCCTGAACGTTAGATGACATCTCCGCTTAGGGGATGGCAGGGTGGAGAGGCCTTCTATGTCAACGTATGACTTGCGTAAATACCAATCATGTGTCAAGTTATAACTTGCTATCAGTCCTATGCATTGCAACCTATGGCTTTACACTATGTCCGAACGTCCCGTTGATGTGATTGCGCGCCGGCAGCTCGACGAACGGCTGGCCAACATCCGCGCGGCAAGTGGCCTGTTTGAGCGCCCCCGTCGCGGGTGGATCGCGACGCTTCGACGGGCGCTGGGTATGCCTCAGGCTCACCTTGCCCACCGGATGCGCCTTTCGCGGCAGGCCATCAGCCAACTTGAGAAGCGAGAGGTCGACGGTTCTATCACACTCAGTGCCTTGGAACAGGCAGCGGAAGCACTCGGTGCGCGTGTCGTCTACGCTGTTGTCCCTGAGCGACCGCTTCTGGCCACGCTATCGGACCGCGCCTTGAAACTCGCGACTCGGATAACGGGCTCCGTCCGTCACACCATGCGGTTGGAGGACCAAGACCCTGGCTCGGACCTAGAACGTAGGACTCTCGATCTAGCTGCAAGCCTTATCGAGTCTCCGTCGCGGCTCTGGTCAGTGATTGATGAGCGATGATCTTCCCACTGGGGCGACTCCGATCGACCCCGATGAGGCCGAAGGGCTAATACCCGAGCATGTGGCAACGCGTGGCGAACTCGACGAACTTGAGGAGGCGAACATCCAAGAGGGCCTGGAATGGGCACTCAGGAGTTCGAGGGAGGTCTTGTCGGAGGAGTTCCTCTACGAATTGCATCGCCGCATGTTCGACGCGATTTGGACGTGGGCCAGAAAGGTACGATTGACCGACAAGAACATCGGGGTCGACAAGAACATCGTCCGAACCGAGGTGCGGAAGCTGATTGAAGACGCTCACTACTGGCGAGAGAACACGGTGTACGAACCCGACGAGTTGGCCGTTCGCTTTCATCACAGACTTGTCTCCATTCACCCCTTTCCAAACGGCAACGGTCGTCACGCGAGGCTCATGGCTGACCTGCTCGCACGGGAACTGGGTGAGAGCGCCTTCTCATGGGGTGGAGTCAGCCTGACGAACACCTCGGATCTACGTACCGAATACATCGGCGCCCTGCGCGCCGCGGACGGAGGGAACGTCGACCCACTTCTGAAGTTCGCTCGATCGTAGTGAGACCCTAGGAGGGGGCGTGCCCACGACTATGGCCGGAGTAGACGACGGCACATAACACTGGGCCTCCGGCTCGGGTCGCCTCCGGCGCCCCTCGACCCAACCGGCCGCCACCGGGAGGGAGTTGGGACACGGAAGTGGTAGGTCGAAGAAGGCAGAAGTAACGAACGAAGGCGGGCCGGTTCGGAGGCCCTGAACGTTATCGGACAGCGCGAACGCGTACGAGTGCGTCATGGGCACGGAGCTCCTGGAGTACGTCTGATTGAACCAGGACTTCGGTAGTGCTGGTCAAGAGCGTCGTCTTTGGAGTTGGTTGGGACCTAGCCTACGGTCTACTCCAATAACTACGATCTGAAACCAAGACTCGTTCTGTCTCCTTGCCGCTTGCTTGTAGCTGAAGGGATAAGGCCCATGAGTCCAAGATTGGCACGTCACCTGCGGGACGCTGTCCCGGTCATCGTCTTCTTTGTGATTGTGGCGTTCACGTGGGACAATGTCAGGTGGTACCTAGCACCCGAGGACGGGCCGCGGGAGCCCCTGACCGTCATGTTCATCGGGGTGCTCCTGGCCCTACCCCTGATCGCACTCGAGTCTTCGGCCCTGGCGGAGCGTTTTCGTCGTCGCCCGTTCTGGGCTGCGGTCCTTCTCAAGACCATGACCTACGTCGCCGCACTGGCCGCAATCATCCTGGGCGTGGGAATGATCTTAGGGAGACTCGAAGGCCGCACGTTCGACGAATTCGTCGAGGCCTTGCCGCGGAATCTCGCGGCGATGGCTACGGCGTTCCTTCTCTACATGGTGATCATCTTTCTACGGCAGCTGGACCGCCTTCTCGGGCCCGGCGTGTTGCTGCGCTACGTCACCGGTCGGTACCACCGTCCGCGGCGAGAGCAGCGGGTCTTCATGTTCGTCGACATCACGAGTTCTACCGAACTCTCCGAGCGTCTCTCGCTCGAGGCCTATTACGGGCTGGTCAACGATTTCTTCCACGACGTGTCAAGGCCGGTGTTGGATACGCGCGGCGAGATCTACCAATACGTGGGCGACGAAGTCGTAATCACGTGGAAGCTCGACCAGGGAGTCAAAGACGCCAACTGCGTCCGGGCGTTCTTCCAGATCGATGCAGCGGTCCGCGCGAACGCCGACCGGTACCTGACGCGGTACGGGGCCGTGCCCGATTTCAAGGCCGGTCTGCACTCGGGTGAGGTGATCGCGGCAGAAATGGGAGATCTCAAAAAGGAGATCGTGTTCAACGGTGAGACGTTGAACGTGACGGCGCGGATTCAGGGGGAATGCAATCGTCTTGGTCGACGACTTCTGGCGTCCCGCTCCCTCCTCGACCGCCTCGACCTCCCCGCTGAACTGACCGCGGAGCCCATGGGTGCGGTCGCGCTGCGAGGGGTTGGAGAGCCGACAGAGATCGTTGCTTTCTCATAGCGAGCCGCCGATTGTGACAGGCCCCTTGGATGGGGAATCCGGTGGCTGGCGAGCTGTCTGGGGCAGCGCCGTCAGCTAACATTGGGCCTCCGGCTCGGGCCATTCGGCCCTCGACGCAACCGGCCGCGGTTACCGTGTGGGCTTCGGTCGAAGGATGTGGCGCTAGACCTGAAGGAGCAGTATTGAACGACACAGATGGGCCGGTTCGGAGGCCCTGAACGTTAGCCGACAACCTTAGTCAGACGAATGCGGTGAGGAGGTAGATCGAGAATGCCTATGACCGAGGGACAGCTCGCGCTCATGATCATCGACGTGCAGGAGGGGATGTTCAACATCCCAGAAGCTGTCGTTCATGAACCCGAAGCGTTCTTGTCGCGCGTCTCCGGGCTGGTCGCGGACGGCCGCTCATCTGGCGTTCCAGTGATTTACATCCAACACCTTGGCGCGCCAGGACATCCGCTCGAACCCGGGACCGAGGGGAGCCGGATCCACCATGCGATCGCGCCGATAGCGGGCGAGCGGGTGATCCAGAAACGGGAGTCGGACGCCTTCCTAGGCACGAGCCTTCAGGCCGAGCTCGAGGAGTTGGGAGTAACAGGCCTCGTAGTGTGCGGGATGCAGACGGAGTACTGCGTGGACACGACGTGTCGCCGCGCCCACGGGCTCGGTTACAAGGTGTTTAGCGCCCCCGATTTCTCTGGACAGTAGATTGGCAAAGACAGCGGGTCCAGAGAGAAAGGGACGTGATGGCCCAGAAGCCGAGGGAGAACAAGGCGACCGCAGGTCGTGAGAAGGTACCCGAGCGGTGGAGTGCCCAGCAGAAAACGGAGGTGGTGCTGCGCCTGCTACGGGGTGAGGACCTGGTGGAGGTCAGCCGCGAGGTACAGGTCTCACCGCCGGAGCTGGAGGAATGGCGGCGGGTGTTCCTGGAGACCGGTCAGCAGGGACTGAGACGCCGGGGCCGAGACCCTGGAGAACGGGAGCTGACCCGGACCCGGGCGAAGCTGGGAGAGTTGACGATGCGACTGGAGCTTGCGAGAGAACTCCTGGAAAAAAGGGGGTACGGGGACGAGCTGGAGAAGCTCTTGAAGCGCGGACGCGGGTGAGTCCGGGGACAGGGCGGCTCTACCCTCTGACGATGATCTGCGAGGTCTGGCGGGTGGGGCGCTCGACGGTCTACGCGGCCCGAGATCGAGAAGAGAGCGACGGGCCGGCAGGGCTGAAGAAGCGCGGACCGAAGACGAAGCTGAGCGACGAGGAGTTGGTGGAGGAGATCCGACAGGTGCTGAAGGAGAGCGACTTCCTGGGCGAAGGCCACCGGAAGGTCCGGGCCCGTCTGAGAGCCAAGGGGATCGGTGTGGGCAAGAACCGCGTGCTGCGGCTGATGCGGGAGAATGGGCTGCTGGCCCCCGTACGGCGCGGAAAGCACCCGCGTGGGGACCGGAGCCACAGCGGCCGGATCACGCGACGGATGTGCCGAACGAGCTGTGGGGTACGGACGCGACGCGGTTCTACACGAAGGAGGATGGGTGGTGCTGGTTCTTCGTGGCGGTGGATCACTGCATCACAGACGTGGTGGGCTGGCACGTGGCGAAGAAGGGCGATCGGTGGGCAGCGCTCGAGCCGATCCGCCAGGGTGTACGAACCCACATGGACGGCTACGCGCCCAAGATCGCTCTGGGGCTCGGCCTACGGCACGACTGGGGCCCTCAGTACACCGCCCATCAGTTCCAAGGAGAGCTGGCCTGGCTCGGGATCCGCTCGACGGCCTCGTACGTAGGAGAGCCGGAGTGCAACGGCGTCGCGGAACGCTTCATGCGGACGCTGAAGGAAGAGTGCCTGTACCTCCACGACTTCGAGAGCCTCGAGGAGGCCAGGCAGGAGATCGATGCGTTCATCGAACGCTACAACCGCGGGTGGCTCCTGGAGCGGCACGGGTATCGGACCCCGGCCCAGGTCCGTCAGGAGCTCACCCTGAAGGCGGCATGATTAGGCCGCCGACTTGTCCAGGAAACCGGAACCGGTACAGGTGTTCCTAGCTCAGGACGCCCATACAACGGTGGACGCCGAATCATTGACAGCCGCGCAGATCATCGCGCACCACAACGAAACCCTAGGTAGCGCGTATGTGACGCTATGCCACGCGGAGGAAGCGTTCGCGTAGGTTGGGAGGTGTCGGATCGGCTGAGCGGCCACGGTCATCGTTTAACACTGGGCCCCCGGCTCGGGGCGCTGTAGGCGGCCCTCGACCCAACCGGCCCAAACGAGCGGGCTTCCCTCAGCGCATGTGGCTGCGGTTGCGGAGCACTACGTTCGTCAGGGCCGCTCCGCTCGATCCGAGGGTGTTACCGGGAGTTGCCCGGTCTCCACCTGCCCCAGTATTGTCCTGCCGTGGATCCGCCCACAGGCCGCGCGCCTGTCGGATCCCTGAAAGCGGATCGCCACTCGAGAAGGAAGACGGTCATGGGGAACGACGCTCGCCTCCAGCCTTGCCGCCGGTCTTGTCACCGGCCTTGTAGGCTCTCTTTCGTCCTCCTGACGCTGACGGCGTTGGGGTTCTTGTTCTCACCGACATCCGCGCAGGCTCAAGGCTCCGGCGTCGAGGACGGACAATGGACCTACCTCGGCGGGGACGCGGGGCATACACGCTACCAGCCCTCGGACCAGATCAACGCTTCGAACTTCGAGGACCTGGAAGTGGCGTGGCAGTGGGACGCCTCGAGCTTCGGCCCCAGCACGTCCCGCGCGACTCCGACCTACGTGGACGGCAAGCTCATCACCGTCACAGGAGACCGGCGGCACGTGGTCGCGCTCGATCCGGCGACCGGTGAGTTGCTGTGGAGCTACTCCGAGCCGAAGACGGCGCGCTTCGAGTATTCCATGCGAAAGGGCTACGGGAAGGGCATCACGTTCGCCGAGGTCGACGGGCGAGGCGTCGTCTTCATTACGAGTCCCGCCTTCTTCCTGCACGCAATCGACGCCGAGACAGGATTGCCGCTCGAGAACTGGGGCTCGCCGGTCCCGATCGACGGGTTCCCCGCGACGGGCGTGGTGGACCTGATTCCGCCGCTGGTCGAGGACTGGGGCCCGTGGTTCCAGAACAACCAGCCCTACGATCCCGACCAGGGGATTCCTCTGGAGCTGGGCTACATCACGTCGTCGTCGCCGCCCATCGTCGTGGATGACGTGATCGTGGTGGGTAACTCTGCGGAGCAGGGCTACAACCAGACCCGTGTCGAGATGGTTCCGGGCGACATCCTCGCTTTCGACGCCCGGACCGGGAACATGAAGTGGAAGTTCCACATCATCCCGAAGCCGGGTGAGTTCGGTCATGAGACCTGGGAGAACGACGCCTGGACGTATACCGGAGACGTCTCTTCGTGGGCCCCCATCTCGGCCGATCCCGAGCTCGGACTCGTCTACATCCCGACCAACGGTGCGACGATCGACTACTACGGCGGTTTCCACCCGGGTGACAACCTGTTCAGCACGAGCCTCATCGCCCTGAACGCTCAGACCGGCGAGCGCGTGTGGCACCAGCAGCTCGTGCGCCACGACATCTGGAACTACGACACGCCCACGGCGCCCGTCCTCATGGACGTGACGGTGGATGGCGAGACGATCCCGGGAATCTTCCAGATTACCAAGCAGTCGTTCGTGTACTCCTTCAACCGCGAGACGGGCGAGCCCATCTGGCCCATGGAGGACACGCCGGTGCCGCAGTCGAACGTGCCGGGTGAGCAGCTCGCGGCCACGCAGCCGTTCCCGACCAAACCCGCGCCCTTCGACCTCCAGGGGCGTACCGAGAAGCACCTGATCGACTACTCACCCGAGGTCAAGCAGAGTGTCCTCGAGTACGCACGCGAGAACGACTTCTTCACGCCGTTCTTCGCTCCCCCGACCCATCGGGGGAACCCGCAGGGTGTCGGCCCCGCGCTCGTGTGTCCAGGCGGGGGTGGCGGCGCGAACATCTACAGCCCGGCCGTGGCGGATCCCCGGGAGGGTATCCTCTTCGTCGCGTCGAGTAGCGGGTGCTCCGAAGCGGGGTTGGTGCCCGGTCTCGGAAACTCGATGGACGGCCCCCATCAGACCGGAAAGACGCATTCCGATTTTGCGCGCGCCATGGAGTGGCGAGGCGGGCCTCGCGCCGACCTGGCCAAGCTCGACGGCCTCTCGATCTGGAAGGGGCCTGTGGGGCGGATCTCGGCCATCGACATGAACACGGGTGAATACCTGTGGGTGATCCCCAACGGAGACGCGTCGGAGTCGGAGCAGGAGACGATCAGGAATCATCCGCTGCTTCAGGGCGTCGAGGGCGTGCCGACCAACCCGGGCCGCCGGGGGCACGCCGTCATGGTGGCCACGCCCACCTTGCTCATCGCGTCGGGAACGAGCAGCGACGGGACGCCCCAGCTCTATGCGATCGACAAGCATACGGGCGAACGGCTCGGAGCGGTCGAGATCCCGGGCCCGACCCGCTACGGCATGTCGAGCTGGGTGCACGAGGGCAAACAGTACGTGATGGTCCAGCTCTCGGATGGGCTGGCCGCGATGGCGTTGCCATAGGGGCCGTCGCAGGACCGCTCCCCTAAGGGAGCACTAGGTAGGGATTTCCAGGTAGCGCGGGCCTCCTTCGGGGGGCCCGCTTTGCGATCAGGCGTTGGGCACGCAGGCGCAGCCGGAGCCACACCTCTGCATGGCTTGGCTCCCACCCGAACGCGCGAGCGGTACCGGCGCGCTCATGATCCTCTCGACGGGGGAGTCGGCGGGTGTGCTACCCGGATCGTGTCCAGCGAGTTGAGAGACTTCACCCCACGTCTCCAAACGCTCGTTCATCCCATGGCGAACCTCGACTGTGTGCCCGTTCGAGGTGCAGTGGTATTCGTAGTGTGGCATGCGGTACTCCCTTGCTGGCTTGCCATCAATTGTAAGCAAGCTCCAATGCCTCGAACATGCCTACGGCCTCCCCAACCTCGAGGATCCGATCCCGTCGGAGCTCTCCCGCCCGGCTTGGAGGGATCGACGAGTTATGGGGTCAAGCCGCCTTCCCCGCCGCCGCCCCTCCATACCGCAGGAACAACACGGGCACCACCACCATGTTCAGGGCCAAGGACGTGAGGATGCCACCCAGCACCACGACCGCCATCGGACTCTGGATCTCGTTGCCCGGCTCTCCCCCGGACAAGGCCAGGGGTAGTAGGGCGAGTCCTGCGGTGAGCGCCGTCATCATGATCGGGCTCAGCCGCTCCATCGAGCCCTGGATCACCGCTCCGCGAAGTTGCGCGCCCTGCTCCAGTAGGTGGTTGTAGTGGCTCACCATGAGAATCCCGTTCCGGATGGCGATTCCGAAGAGTGTGATGAAGCCCACCAGCGTCGCGACGTTGAGCACGCCGTCCGTAATCCACACGGCGAGCACGCCGCCCACCAGGGCCAGCGGCAGATTCACCATGACGAGGAGAACCTGCCGTAGGGATCCGAACTCGACGAAGAGAAGCAGGAAGATGGCCACCAGGGACAGCAGGCTCATGAGCCCGATGGTCTGGGTGGCCTCACCCGCGGCCTCGAACTGACCTCCGTACTCGATGTAGTAACCCGACGGCAGGTCGACCTCGGCCCGCACTCGCTCCCGAATGTCCTCCACGACGCTGCCCACATCCCGGCCGGCCACATTGGACTGGACCACGATCTTGCGTTGAACGTCCTCGCGGGAGATGGAGTTGGGACCCAGGTCGAAGCGGACGTCGGCCAGCGTCCTCAATGTGACGAACGATCCGACTGGGGTGCTGACCCGCGCATCGCGGACGGCCTCGAGGCTCCCCCTGTACTCCGGCGCGAAGCGGACCACGAGGTCGAACGCCCGTCTCTCCTCGAGGATCTGAGAGACCGCCTCTCCGGCGAACGCGACGTCGATGGCTTCAGCCAGGTGTGCGGGTGTTACGCCGAAGCGCGCCATGGAAGGCCGGTTCATGTCCACGCGGATTTGGGGGACGTCCGCCTGTTGTTCCATGGCGACATCCACCGTGCCTTCGACTTCACCAGCGAGTGCCTCCACCTCCTTGGCCAGTCGTCTCAGCTCGTAGAGGTCGGGTCCGAAGATCTTCACTGCGATGCTCGCCCGCGTTCCCGACAGCATGTGGTCGATCCGGTGGCCGATGGGCTGACCGATCGTGATCTGGGTGCCCGGCACGGCGGCCAGATCTGCGCGGATCTCCTCCAGGATCACGTCGTAGTCGTAGTCGGCCAGGTCGAGGCGCGCGTCGATCTCGGCGGCGTTGACCCCCTGTGCGTGTTCGTCCAGCTCGGCTCGGCCGGTGCGGCGAGCCGTCTCCACGACGGCGGGGTGAGCGAGCAGAATCTGCTCGATCCTCTGACCCAGGGCGTCGGACTCGTCGAGTGACGTTCCGGGAATGGTCAGCGCGCTGATCACCAGTGAGCCTTCCTGGAATTCCGGCAGAAAGGAGCGGCCCAGGAACGGGAGCACCGCCAACGATCCGATCGCAAGCGCTGCGGCTGAGGTCATGACCAGCCCTGGATGCTGGAGAACGCGCTCCAACGTCGCCGCGTAAGCCCGCTTGAGTCTTCTGACGATCCAGGTCTCCTCGTCCTTCTCAACGGCCTTCGATCGAGACAGGAGATAGGCGGACAGAGCCGGTGTGACGGTGAGCGCCACGACCAGAGACGCGAGGATCGAGACGATGTAGGCCAATCCGAGGGGGCGAAGCATGCGGCCCTCGATGCCCGAGAGGAAGAGGATCGGTACGAACACCACGATGATGATGAGCGTGGCGATGACGATGCTGGTCAGGATCTCCTTGGACGCGTCGAAGACCACCGTGTTGACCGGTCGTCGTTCCTCCGGGGGCACCTGACCATTCTGTCTCAGGCGCCTGAACACGTTCTCGACCACAATCACGGCATCGTCTACGAGTGCCCCGATCGCGATGGCCATGCCGCCCAAGGTCATCGTGTTGATCGTGATGTCCATCATCTTCAGCACGAACACCGCGGTGATCAGCGAGAGCGGGATGGCCACCACCGAGATGAAGGTCGTGCGGACGCTCCAGAGGAACAGGAACAGGATGAGGATGACGAGGAGGGCTCCGTCGCGCAGCGCCGACATGACGTTGTCCACGGCCGTGGATATGAAGTCGGCTTGGCGGAAGATGCCGCGGTTGATCTCCATCCCGGCCGGGAGACTCGCCTCGATGTCGGCCAGCTCCTGGTCGATCCGTTCTGTGAGTTCCAGGGTGTTCGTGTTCGGTTGTTTCTGCACCGTGAGGATGACGGCACGGTTGGCGTTGGCCGATCCGTCACCGAGACGGGTGGCGGCCCCAATGGTGACTCGGGCTACGTCACCGATGGTGACGGGTGTGCCCTCTCGCACGGCCAACACGGTCTGCGCGATGTCGTCGAGGTCCTGAACACGTCCGGTCGCACGGATCAGGTACTCCTGTCCCCGGTCCATGAACACTCCACCGGACGCGTTCACGTTGGACCCTTCGGCCGCCCGCAACACGTCTTCGAGTGTGACGTCGAAGGCCTCCAGCCGAAGAGGGTCTACCAGGATCTGGTACTGCTTGACCTCGCCCCCGAGGGGCACGACCTGGGCGACTCCGGGCACCGCCAAGAGCCGGCGGCGAATCGTCCAGTCCGCCACGGAACGCATGTCCATGGGGGACACGGAGGCGTCCCCCGTCACCGCGATGAGCATGATCTCGCCCATGATGGACGAGATCGGGGCCAATGTGGGGGTCCCCACCCCGCCGGGGAGGCCCGCCGATACCAGCTGAAGCTTCTCGTTCACGATCTGGCGGGCCCGGAAGATGTCGGTGCCCCAATCGAACTCCACCCAGACGATGCTGATCCCTTGTGAAGTGGCGGAGCGGACCCGGCGCACGCCGGTAGCGCCGTTCACCGCCGTCTCGACCGGGAAGGTGACGAGCGTCTCCACCTCTTCGGGTGCCATGCCGTGGGCTTCCGTGAGGATCGTCACGGTGGGGGCCGTCAGATCCGGAAAGACGTCCACGGGCATGCGGACAGCGGTAATCGTTCCGGCCACCAGAAGAAGGCCGGCGGCGACCATCACCAAGAGGGGATTGTCGATGGACCAGCGAATCAGACGGTCTAACATCGTCATCCCCTCAGTGTGTGTGGCCGCCGGCGAAGTCGCCGCCGGACAGTGAGGCGAGTCGCACCTGATAGGCGCCTACGGTCACAGCCATCTCCCCCAGGCTGAGCCCTGCCAGCACCTGGGTTCGGGTGCCGTCGCGTGCCCCCAGCGTGAGGATTCGGCGTACGAAGGTCTCACCGCCGGTCTGCACGTAGGCCACCGGAGTCCCGTTGTCATCCAGGATGGACTCGTTGGGCATGGCGATGCCCCGCACCACCCCGCCGATGGGCACAGTCGCTCGGGCCAACTGGCCGTACGTGAACCGTTCGCCGGCCTCTTTCACCTCGAACACGACGGGTACGGTCCGCGTCTGAGGGTTCATGACGTTCCCCGCCGACAGAAGTCGGGATGTGTGGAAGACATCGTCCGAGTCCTCCGTGGTGAACGTGGCCGGTGCGGCGTCGTCGGCCTGCGCTGCCGTCGCGGCAGACATCTGGACCCGGAGCCACGCCGTCCGGGGATCCACGATGGTGAAGAGCGGCTCGCCCGCGTCCACTCGTCCGCCGGGCAGGAAGCTGCGCCTGGCGATCACCCCCGAGATGGGAGCCCGCAGACTCAGCCGGTAGGCGCCGTCGGTCGCCCCGCCCATCGCATCCAGTTCGGCACGTGCGATCTCCAGGTCGTGACGGGCCTCTTCGAGGCGCTTGCCGGCGATGGCCCCGGCGGCAAAGAGCCGCTCGCTCCGCTCCACCTCTCGTTGGAGTCGCTCCACCTGCCCGCGAGACTGCGCGAACCCGCCGCCCTGAGCGGTGGGAGCGAGGATGACGAGGATCTGACCCTCCCGGATCCGCTCTCCTACCGATGGGGCGTCGCGGTTCTCATCTGCGGGTGCGATCCCGTCCACCAGCGCGCTCACTTCGACCAGCGCACCATCGGGCGGCACGACCTCGGCGGGACTCGTGACGGTCCGCTGCACATCGTGCTCCGCCACCGCGTGGACTTCGAAGGGGATCACCCACTGCTGTTCCTTCAAGAAGCCGATCCCGCCTTCATCTTCAGCCGCCTCCACGCCCAGAGCCTCCTCGAGGCTCGCGTGAACCCGCACCTGGGTGAGAACATGCCGGCTGTTCACCTGGGGGCTCGTGAGGGCCAGCTCCACACGGTAGACGCCGGGCTGGCGCAGCACCGGATCCAAGAGGAAGATCCCGTCCCGAGCCGGAGCATCGACCTGGAACGTCTGGGCCCCGCCCTGGTCACTGATGAAGTCGACCGTCAGGGTTCCCGAGCGAATGGGCTTGAAGTCCTCCATGTCGGTCAGGTGGATGGCCCAGTTACCGGTCCGCTCCCCTGCGACCACGAGGGGATACTCCAGGAACAGCTCAGTGGAGTCGTTCCACTGAGTGACCACGACCGCGCCGATCTCCGGTTCCAGCGCGGCCTCCGTGTTGGTGCAGGCGCTGGCCGCTAGAACCGCCGCGCTCGCCCCGGCGATCGTCATCATGGACCGGGCACCAACTCTCGCGGCGATCATCGCCGTGAACCGGGAAACAACTCTCCTGGCGATCATCGTCCGTTCTCCGTCGAAGTCGTCTCTCGTGCGGGGGGCGTCTCGAAGCCACCCACCGCCCGTGCGAGGTCATAGTAGGCGGTCCACAGGTCCGCCTTGAGTCGTGCCTCGGCGGCTTTAGCGTCCCAGAGGGCCTCGGCGGCGTCCAGCAGTTGCACCAGATCCATCTCCCCGGCGTCGTATGCCACCTGGGCGATCTGTAGGAGGTCCGGGTACTCGTCCAACCCGCTCTCACCGAGGAGTTCGTTGAGGCCGCGGAGGCTTCGGTAGGACTCGATCGCTCCTCGCAGATCGTTCTCGATCTGGCGTGAGGTCAGTGCGAGACGCTCCTCGGCGGAGCGGACCTGCGCCTCTGTGGCCTCTACGGCCCCAGCGCTCCGATCGAACAGGGGAAGAGGGAGGGACAGACCCAGATAAAGGCCGCGAAAGCCGTCGGACTGCCGCTTGGAGCCGCCTATGGCGGTGATGTCGGGAATCCGTTCCGCTCGAGCGAGACGGACCCCCGCCCGAGCCGCCTCCACCTCTGCGCGCGCCGCCGCGATCTCCTGTCGCCTGGCGACCGCACCGTCGAGCAGCAAGTCCAGGGCCGGCTCGGAGGGTGAATCACCGAGTGGGTCCGCTGGGGCCGCCTCTGCGGACTCTGCCTCGGGGAGAATCAAGATGGCCAAGGCTCGTCGGGTGGCCGACACGGCCAATCGAGCCTCGGCCAGCAGGCTCACGTACCGTGTGCGCTCCACGACCAGGCGCCGGAGGTCGAAGAGGGAGATGTCTCCTTCCGCCTCTCGCACCACGGCCCGTTGGGCACCCTGCCGGAAGACCTCGGTGACTCGCTCGGTCACGGCGAGGCGCGTCTCCGCCGTGGCCGCTTCTACGAAGGCGTGTTTCACGGCGAAGCCGAGGCGTGCACTGTCGGCTCGCAACCGTGCCTCAGTGGCTCCTAGGACCCGATTCGCCACCGCACTTCGGGCGTTGCGCTCACCTGGAAGCTCGAAGCGTTGGCTGAGGTTCACATAGGTCTCGGAGTAGTCTTGGCCATCCCTGGACAGCGGTTCGTGTGTGACGCTGGCCGTCGGGTTTGGAAAGGCAGTCGCCTGCCGGGCGAGGCCCGCCGCCTCCGCCCGCCTGCTGCGTGCGAGGCGCAGTTCCAGGTTGTTCGTGGCGAAGAGCTGGAGGGCCTCCTCCATGCTCACGCGCCTCGTGGCTTCCTGGGCGGCTACCGTGGTGGGCCGGCTACCGAGGGTTGTCACCAGCAGAAGGGCGGCCACCAGCAGTGGGGTCTTGGTTGTATCGTGCACGAGCATGACTCCGGTATGTGTGCCCATTCGGCGCCACCTCGGTGAAGGGGGTGCCGACGCATCGGTTGTCTTGGGGCAATACGGATCGCGTTCCGGGCGCCGGAAGACGCTCGGAATCAGACGGAGAGGGGGGGGGCTCGTGGGGAGGTGGAAGGAGGAGCGCGCTCGCGAGGAAGGTCGCCCTGTGAGGACGGGTTCACAGGCGCGACGAGCACTGGATGATTGAAGCTGCTCGTTGTATCCGGGAATGATGTCATCGAACTCGTCGCACCCATGATCTGGAAGACCGTCGTGCTCCCGTCCTCATTCCAGCTGTTCACGGCCACCACGAGATCCAGCAGCGGGATCGCGAAGACGTGCTGTCCTCCGAAGCCCCAGCCGAACCAGACATCGTTCGGGGTCGGCTGGTGGCCCGCGAGACCCGTTAAGGGCCGGAGCCACCATTGGAAGCCGTAGTAGTCGGACCCGGAGACCTGGGCCCGCGTGGTGGTGGCCTGCTCTACCAGCCCGCGGACACGACTTGCTGTCCTCCCCAGCGCCCGCCGTCCAGGTAGAGTTGGCCCAGCTTGGCGAGATTCCGTGATTTGAGGCGCAGGCCTCCCCCGAAATGTGGCAGGCCGTCAGGGTGGTCGCCGTTGCGAAACCACCGATAGTCCTCGATCTGGAGTGGCCCAAAGAGATAGTCTTCGGCGAAGGCCGTGGGATGTTGCCCGGTGGCGTCCTGGAGGATGGCAGCCAGTAGGTTCGAGGCGCCCGAATTGTAGACGAAGTGCGTGCCGGGTGTCTCCACCACGGGCTGGGAGAGCACGTAGCTGACCCAGTCGTCCGAGTTGTTCATCAGGATGTTGCTGTTACAGTCGGACTCGAGGTAGCTGCACGTCCACTCATCCCACTCCAGACCGGCGCGCATGCTCAAGAGGTCGCGGAGGCGAATCAGGGACTTGTCAGGATCCAGCGCGATCTCTTCGGCGCGGCTGGGTAGCATCTCGGGGAGTGTTGCGTCCAGGTCGAGGACGCCCTGATCGATCGCGATCCCGATGAGCGTGGCACCGACGCTCTTGGTGACGGACTGGAGCGTGTGCACGGAGTCCTGGTGATGTTCTCGGTAGTACTCCTCGAACACCAGCTCGCCGCCCCGGGCGATGAGGAGGGAGTGCACGTGCTTGTACTCACCCTGTTCGATGCGAGCCGACAGGCCGAGGATCTGCGCCGGATCGATGTCGTGCTCGACCATCGACGCCACGGCCCAGCCATCCCCCAAGACGTCGGGGATCGTCGCGGGGGGGAGCTCGACGTTGGTCGTACCGTCGTCGCAGGCGAGGGCGGCGAGCAGTAGGATTAGCGCGACGCTACGCATCATCGGGAGTGGATCTCCGGCAGGGGAATCATCTGTAGATCCTACGACGAAACAGTCTAGGGCTGTCTGGGGCGGTAGCGCCACGCACGGATTGCGTTTCCATGAAAAGATACTATAATATTGTATTAGAACATATAATACTGTCTAGGCACTGTGGATACTGTCATGAGGCCCATCGCCGGCGACCAAAGCCCGCTCCAGTTCCCGCTCAACGACCTGCTCAGCACCGGTGCCCAGGTTCGTCTGCTACGGGTTCTTGCCAACGAAGTGGTAGGCCCGATCACGGCCCCTGACGCCGCGGGGCGCACCGGACTGACGGAGGCAGGTGCGCGTCGTGCCTTGAGTCGTCTTGCGAGCACTGGTTTCGTGGTACGGGTTGGCGGTGGCAGGTCTCAGCAGTTCGCGCTCCGGGAGTCGGATTCATTAGTCAGGGCGCTCTCTCAACTCTTTCACACCGAGCAAGAGCGATACGATGGGCTCCTATCTGCACTCCGCGAGGCATTAGGGGAAGACCGGGGAGTACGAACCGCTTGGGTTCAAGTGATGCCACGGAGCAGTGGCGAGCCCCTGGAGCTCGGGATCGTAGGTCATTCCAAGACCGTTTCACGGGTGAAAGATCAGGTCAGGTGCAAGCTCTTGCCGGTCGAGGAACGCTTCGACTTGACCATCGAGCTGCACGCCTATACTCGTGCCGACGTCCCGGAGGTAGAGTGGAATAGTGTGATCCTACTCGCGGGAATTGCGCCGTCAGAATCTCCGCCAAAATCTTCGAGGGAGCCGAAGCACGGGGCATCCACACACCGAGACCGGGAAGAGCGTGCGCTCAGTTTCAGCCGAGTGGTCGCCAACTACCTCGACAGAGATCCCTCATTGAGGCGCCGAGCCCAGCGGCACGTTGACAGGCTCCTTGCCGAGGACCAAGGAATGGCCACTCAGGATCTGCGGGAGTGGCAGGCCATCCTCGAGAGATATTCGCTTCGGCGTCTGAGGGAGTTTCTCGTGTCCTCGACCCCCCGTGCCCAACGACTCCGGGAGAGCTCACCGTTCTTCGCCGTGCTGAATGCGGAGGAACGGGATCACCTTTTGGCTGCGATGGAGGATCAGGGATGACAGGCGTCACACCTAGTCCTTGACCGGCCGGCCTCCGCGGCTACAGTCCGTCAGGCACGAAGATAGCGATACCATCCGACGGTTCCCCCGACTCCTGCGCAGGGGTGACGGGACCCTACCTTTTGCGGAGCGAGCTGTGGGCGAAACGCGCGTCGACCTTCTTCATCTCCTCTAGGACCTGAGGGATGCATACCCCGGGGCCGTCGAGGAAACGATCCTGACCGAGATCGTAGCCAACTCCCTCGACTCGGGTGCGGGTACGATCGCACTGACGACTGGCCCTGAGAACTCCACGCTCACCGTGGTGGACGACGGCAAGGGAATGCAGCGCCGAGAGCTCTCCGCCTACCACGATCTCGCCACCACGAGCAAGAAGCGTGGGCGCGGGATCGGGTTCGCCGGAGTGGGGATCAAGCTCGGGCTGTTGGTGTGCGACGAGGTTCTTACCGAAACGCGCCGAGGCAAGCAGCATGTGGCCACCACCTGGCACCTCACGTCCCGGCGGCGAGCCCCGTGGAAGTGGCTGAGACCTCCACCCGGATTGGTTGGAGAACGAGGCACGGCAGTCCGGCTCTCGGTCCAGGACGCGTTCTCCGCGCTGGTAGATGCGAGCTACATCGAGACCGTCCTCTATCAGCACTTCCACCCGCTGTTCGATCCCGATTTCGACGAGCTTCTTTCGCGGCATTACAAGGATGGCGTTCGTTTCGTCGTGAACGGACAGACCCTTGCCCCACGCAAGTGGCTAGGGCAGGAGAGAGCACACGTGGCGGTCCGCTTGCCCAGGAAGCGTAAGCCCTCTGCGGTCGGTTACCTGATACGTGCGGACGGCCCTCTGCCGGACGAACAACGGGGGATCGCGATCAGTGCGCTCGGAAAGGTCATCAAACGTGGCTGGGACTGGATTGGGGTGGCTCCGAGTTCTCCGGATTCCATCGGTGGTGTAATTGAGGCTCCGGACCTCGCCGCCTGCCTGACCCTCAACAAAGCAGACTTCATCCGCACCGGCCCTCGCGGCGCCACATACCTGGCCTATCGCAAAGCGATCCAGGAAGCGGTCTCGATCCGTCTCTCCGAGTGGGGGAATCTGGGAGACCAGCGGGTGGACAAGCGACGCCATGCGGCTCGCCCGATGGAACGTGACCTGGAGACGGTGCTGATGGATCTGGCCGAGAGCTTCCCGCTTGTGTCGACGCTCGTCGAGCGCCGCGCCGGCGGTCAGCGTAGCCTACCGATCGGGCGTCCGTCCCCGATCGGAGCCGAGCTCCAGGCGATGGCGCCCGAGGCGAGAGGCAAGGAACCGGCATCGGCCGACGAGCCGCCTCAGCCTGCCTCCGGCCAGGCTCCCCCGCAGCGCCCGCCCGAACTTCCTCCCGCCGCCTCTGAGCCTCCCTTGGGTAGGGGTCCACGTCGGCCGACGCGCTATATGCTGAGCATTGAGTTCGAGGCGCGCCCAGACGACCCCGAACTGGCTCGGCTGGTCGAATCCACAGTGCGGGTTAACGAGGCCCATCCGGCGTACCAGAGGCTGGTGGGCTCCCGGGCCATCGAGTATCACGTTGCTTTGTCGACCGCCATGGCGCTCGCCCCTCTAGCGGTGGAGCCACAGGAACAGCACGAGTTCATCACGGCGTTCCTGGCCCGATGGGGTACTGCACGAGACGGGCGCACGAAGAAACGCGGCAAGTCGAGGATCTGATGGCACTGTAGACGAGAACTTCTTGTATTAGACCAAAGAGGTTCTCTTGCCAGCGATTCGGGAATAGCGGTGGTGGAGACCCGGCGGTGGAGACCCGCTGGTGGAGACCCGCTGGTGGAGATCCGGCGGGCTAGCCGTTCTCGTCCGCTAACTGACGCCGCATGAGCGCGGCGGTCCCACGCTCGGTGCTCTCTTCCGAGTCGGCGAGCGCGTCGGCCACCGCCGCCCTGTCCTCTCTGGACCGGTTCTGACTGAACTTCAGCTTTCCGATCATTCTGTCGATCGGTATCTCGAAGCCGACGATCGCCTGAAGCTCAGTAGGGATGACGGGCTCGGCCTTCGCGAGCGACCAGTCTCCCTCCACGGCGGCTTCATGTCGCTCGGTGAGACGAGTCGTCATCGCGAGCAGGGCGTCCACATCGTGGATCAGTCTCGGGCGTCCGTATACGTGCACGGCGGCGTAGTTCCAGGTGGGCACCGTGACCTGGTCATGGTACCAGTTGGGCGAGATGTACGCGTGCGGTCCCCTGAAGATCACCATCACTTCGGTGTCCTCATCCCAACCCTTCCACTGCGGGTTCGCCCGAGCCATGTGGCCGATCAATGTGCCGTTCGGAGCCGGATCTGGGTCGACCATGAAGGGTAGGTGCGTGCCGGTGAGGCCGTCGGGGCCACGGTCTATGATGACTCCGAACGAATACCGTCGGATGAGGTCGTGAAGTGCGGCGACGTCTTGTTCTTTGAACGATCGGGGAGACCACACATCGGTGACTCGGAGGGGTCGTGGGATGGGTGGGCGAGAGCGATAGGCCCGGGAACTGTAACGCTTCAACCCCCAAGGTTCGAAAAGGGTTTGGAGCGGGTAGCGAGGGTCCGGGTCAGAATCGGGGTGCGACGCCCCGCTACGGCGAGCGCGCCACTCTGAACCCGTTGCCAAAGTGCTGATTGTTCGTGGACGTGCCCCACCGGTAGGGGATGCCCGACCCCCGCGGCGTGTTGCCGATGCCTCCGCCACGGAGGTATCCGGTTCTCGCCGTCGCTGTGCACCGGATCCGTCACGCTCGGCGCCAAGGTCGAGTAGAGCTCGTCGTCCAGGCCGTCGAAGACCCACTCCCAGGCGTTGCCGAACATGTCGTAGAAGCCCCATGCGTTTCGGCGGAACGTGCCGACCGGTGCTGTCGCCTCCCAGCCGTCGTCCCAGGGAAAGGCCTCCCAGTCCATCTCTGGATACGTGCGCTTGACGGGCGCGTCGAATCCGTTGCCCCATCCCCCGCCTTCGGTAATGTCGTTTCCCCAGGGATAACGTGTCGTAACCCCGGCCCGCGCCGCGTACTCCCACTCGGCCTCGGTCGGAAGTCGCAGGCTGAAGTGCTCGGAGAAGGCCGTCGCCACATCCCAGCTCACCAGGACCGCGGGGTAATCGGGTAGTGTCACTAAGATTGTGTAAAAGGGGGTGAGGGCGTCCGAGGAGGGTGGACAGCCCGGAAAAGAAAGAGGAAGCTCCTTGTGAATTGTTCATCATCACATGAACCCGGGAGTCCGGCCTGCGTGAGCAGGTCGGAACCGGAACAAGGAGCTTCCTCATGGAAAAGATGGTCGAAGTTGAGCGGGCCACGCAAGACGAGCTGCGTCAGGATTTGAAGTCGCTGTTTCAGGGCGCGATCCGGCTAACGCTCGAGATGGTGTTGGAGGAGGAGTTGAAGGCGATGGTCGGAGCGCGACGATTCGAGCGGGTCGGCAGCCGGAAGGGCCACAGGAACGGGACGTATCTGAGGCGCCTGCTTACGAGCCTGGGTCAGATCGACGTGACGGTCCCGCGCAGCCGGGAAGGCGGCTCGCCCGCCGACGTGATGGGTCGCTACCAGCGCAGGAGTGAAGAAGTCGATGCGATGATGGTGGAGGCCTACGTGAGCGGCGTGTCGCAGCGCAAGATGGGCGACGTGACCGAGGCACTCATGGGTGAGCGCGTGGGACGCTCGACGGTGAGCCGGGTCGCGAAGCGGCTCGACGAGGGCGTGCAAACGCTGCGGAGTGCACCCATCGAGGGGGCCCACCCCTACCTGTACCTGGACGCGACGTTCCTCGATGCCCGCTGGGCCCGAAAGGTCGAGAACGTGAGCGCGCTCGTGGCCTACGCCGTGGGCCCGGACGGCCACCGCCGGCTCCTGGGCATCACGCTGGGCCCTGAGGAATCGGAGAACAGCTGGTCGGAGCTCCTCGAGCAACTCCTGGAGCGTGGTCTCAGCGGCGTCCAGCTCGTGATCGCGGATGAGCACGCGGGCCTGGCAGCCGCGGTGCGCCGCTTCCTGCCCGAGGTGCGCTGCCAGCGCTGTACTGTCCACCTGCAACGCAACGTGCTGGCCAAGGTCCCGCATCGCCTGCGCAAGCGTGTGGCGCGCGAGGTTGCCGCCGTCTTCCGGGCCCCCGGGCTCGCTGAGTCGAAGAAGCGCCTGGCCGAGATCACGGCGCGCTGGCACAAGGAGCTCCCCGAGGCAGTCAACGTGCTTGAGCGGGGCTTCACGGCCGCCACCCAGTTCTACGCGTTCCCCGAGCCCCACTGGGCCCGACTGCGCACCACGAACAGCCTCGAGCGCCTGCACACCGAGATCAAGCGTCGGATCCGGAGCGCCGGCGCCTTCCCCGACCGAGCCAGCGCGCTCCGCCTCATCACTGCGGTTGCTCTAAGGACTACTGCGGCCTGGAGCGAACGTCGCTACCTGGATCTCACGCTTCTCGAACCGAAGGAGGTCGCCAAGGCAGCCTAACAGAAGCATCGAGGAGCTTCCTCTCACTTTTACACACAACTCGGGACTTGACCGGTAATCGTCCCCGTTCATCGAGACGGTGGAGTCTCGAGGGAAGGGGCCGCTGTCGTGCTCGGGAAGGAACCGCCGCAACTGGGCGTTGGTCACCTCGTATAGGCCGAGGTAGAAGGGCCGCGTGAGCACGACCTCATGCTGCGGACGCTCGTTGGTGCGGTCATAGGGATCCTCGGGAGCGGCGCCCCGTAGGTACGAGCCGGGGAGTACGAGGAGGAACTCAATGCCGCTCTCGTTGTCGAGCACGCGCCAGGGAAGCCCCGACGCTGTGATACCCGCCTGGAGCTCGGCGTCCTCGATCACATCCGGATCCGCTTCCCAGTCGAGGACCGTCGCCCACTCGGGGCCTTCCCGCGTGCTCTTACAGGACGCGGAGGCCAAGACCAGGGAGCCGAGCACTCCCAGCACCACGACTCGGACCGACCACCAGACGTACGGACCCCCCCCCCCCCCCCCCCCGCCGACCATCCCCGACCTCCTGAGCAGGCATCATTGAAAAGAATATTTCAACTTACGGTGCCCGGTTCACCGCACAAGTGCGCGGTGGGCCCGGGGACCTATTCGTCCTGAGAGGACCGCCGGCTCAGTCCTCCCTGAGCGCCTCGACAGGATCGACCCTGGACGCCCGGATCGCGGGGATCAGGCTAGCGAGCACTGAGACGGCCATGGCGACTACGGCCGTCCCCCCGTATGCCCAAGGGTCCAACGGCGACACACGGAAGAGCTGAGTCTCGAGGGCTCGACCGAGAGCCAACGCGCCAACGAGCCCGATCGTGATGCCGATCGCAGCCAGCTTGGCGCCGCTCGCGACGATCCTAGTCGTGAGGGATACGGCCAGTGCACCGAGGGCGAGCCTCAGGCCCAACTCCTTCGACTGTTGCCGAACCGCGTAGGAGAGCACCCCGTACAGTCCCACCGCCGACAGCATGAGGGCGACCCCGGCGAACACCTCCATGAGGATCAGCATGAAGCGTGACGCCGCCAACCGCTCCGAGATGTACGAGCTCATAGGACGTAGCTCGGCAGGAAAGCCGGCGTCGACGCTTTGGATGGCGCCGAGTAGCGCGCGGCCGGTGACCGCTGGGTCACCCGTCACCTTCGCGACCACAGCCACCTCGTGGCTCTGATACTGGACACGCGGCAGGTACATGGTGGGCCGATCGTCTCGGTGGTCCCCCTGTGGAGACCACTCGACCACGCCCACGATCTCCGGGTTGATCGTGTCTCCCTGCATGGCGCGTACGAAGAGTCGCCGGCCGATCGGATCCACGTCCGGGAACTCTGCGCGGGCCAGCCGGGCGTCGAGGATCACGACGGGCGCCTCGATCACCTCGTCCGACGACGTGAACTGGCGTCCGCGCAGCAGCTCGAGCCCCATGGTTTCCATGTAGCCCGGTGAGATGGTCCGATAGTACGCCGATGTCCACGCGGTGGGATCGGTCTCGAACCCCGGAAGCACGTACTCTGCGTCGCGCTCGTAGACACCGTTCATGGGTAGCGGAAAGACGATACCCACCGATTCGACCCCCGGGACCTGCCGCGCCGCCTCGATGAGCTCGGCCTCGTACGCTTGCCTTTCCTCTTGGGGTCGACCCGTCTGTGTGGCGGTCACCGTGAGCAGCCGGTCCGGCTCGAAGCCGAGCGGCATGCGCTCGAGCTCCGAGAACGTGCGAATCAGCAGCCCGGCGCCCACCAAGAGCATCACGGAGAGCGCCACCTCGCTGACCACCAGCCCCATTCGGGCTCGGCTCGAGAGCGCCTTGCCACCTCGTATGGTCAGGTGGCCGGACACGCTGCGGCCCGCCGACTGCAGGGCAGGAAGCAGGCCCGCCAAGAGCGTGGCAGCCACGGTCACCAGCGCGGTGAAGGTCAGCACCGGCAGGTCCAGGGTCACATCCGCGAAGCGGTGGAGCTCCGGGGGACGGAGTAGTTGAAGGGCTTTAACACCGTACGCGGCGAGTCCGATTCCCGCGACGGCGCCCAGCACGGCGAGCACGGCGCTCTCGGTGACCAGCTGGCGCACTATACGAGCCCGCCCGGCACCGAGCGACGCCCGCACCGCCAGCTCATTCGCGCGTGCGGCGCCCCGGGCGAGCAGCAGGTTAGCCACGTTCGCGCACGCGATCAGCAGGACCAGGCTCACGGCGCCCATCAGGACGAAGAGGGGCCCTTTGATCGGACGCGCAACCGCCTTCTCCACGCTCGTAATGACCAGGCGGGTCTTCTCCAGCGCGTGGTGTGGATGCCGTTCCCTGAGCCTTCCCGCGAATGCGTCCAACTCGGAACGGGCAGAGCTTACGGTGGCGCCCGGAGCAAGGCGCGCCACGGTCCGGTACCCTCGACGCTCTCGCGACCCTTGAGCGAGGTCGGTACGCGTGACCCGGTAGATGTCGACGTCCGCCCCGATGTTGAGCTCGGGAGGCAGGATGATGTCGAAGTCCTCGGGGAGTACGCCGACGATTTCCGCGTCGCCGCCCCAGACCTTCACAATCCTGCCAAGAACGTCGGGATCACCTCCGAATTTCGTTTGCCAGAAGTCGTAACTGATGACGCTCGCCGCGGGCGGGAACGTGGTCGTCTCCGGGGGAAAGCCGTCGCCTTCCGATTCGACGAAGGTCCGGCCGAGCGTGGCCTGCACGCCAAGCATGTCGAACCCATTCCAGGTGACGAATGAGACGAGTACGTGCTCAGGCCGATCGACCTCGGTCAGCGGGCCGATGGTCGGCTCACCGAAGCCGACCGCCTGTTCGATGGATTCGACTTCGGCAATCAGATCGACCAGGTCCGGTCCGGACAGATAAAGCGTATCCGCCGAACCGCCCATCGTCGAGGTGATCATGACCAGCTCGCTGGGCTCGTCGTAGGGCAGGGGAGTCATGAGTACGCCGTGCACGGCCGAGAAGATCGCCGTGGTGGCTCCGATGCCCAGGGCCAGCGTGAGGATGACGACTGCGCCGATTCCCGCGTGACGGCGCAACTGCGTAAGCGCGAACGCGATGTCTTGACTTACCGACTGCACCAACCCCTCCCGATCCCGTGATTTTCCCGATCCCCGTCGTTGCCAGCGCAGCCGCAGTGAAGGTCCGGCGCTGTTCACCACTTGGGTCCAAAGCCAGCGTCCGGCCGCCCGGCGTCCGAGGTCCCGGACCCTTCCGTCCCATATCTCGTGGATGTCTTCGATGACGCCGTCCCTCGTGTCGTTGGGCAGCAGCACTCGAAGCAGGAGTCGTGGGGCGCGGGGAAGCTGGGTCCGCATGGGCTACTGCTCCTTCAGGAGCGGGTGGTCCTCAGCCGCGTCCCAGAGCTGATCGTGTTGATGTCGTAGCCGGGTCAGGAGGCGTCCGCCTTCTGGAGAGAGCCGGTAGTGCCGTCTCGGTTTGCCGCCCCGGCCGGCCTCGGGTGCGGAGGTCCGGCACCGTGCCCAGCCTTTTTCTTCGAGGCGGTTCAGGGTGATGTGCGCGGCGGCGACGGACACGTCGCGCCCGCTCGCGGCCACTAGGGCCTCGTAGACTTGCCGGCCGGTGACTTCTTCCGCGAATCCGGCGAGGGTCAACAGAACGAGCTGCTCGAACTCTCCCGGCACCGATCCTCTACCCACATCCCCTCCCAGTTTCGCGGCAAAGACCAGAGTGGCGGTCACTCTGGCGGCGAGGAGGCAATTTAGTGGAATTAAACGGAGTCTGCAACTTTTGTTTCAGTTACTGGTCTGCGAGGGGAGTCGGCTATCCCGACGACGTCCGGCTTGCTGCTCCCTCCGCCACAACGCATGGTTCAACATGCCTGACCTGATGGATCTGGAGTTCGTCGCGCTTCAAGAAGCGCTGGTCGGCCGCTACTCCCTGGAGAGTGAGATCGGCCGTGGTGGGATGGGCATCGTCTACCTGGCGCACGAGGTTGCGCTCGACCGGCCGGTCGCGCTCAAGCTCCTGCCACCTGATATGGCCGTGCAGCCGGCCCTGCGGGAGCGCTTCCTACGGGAGGCCCGCACCGCGGCCAAGCTCTCCCACCCCAACGTCGTACCGATCTATTCGGTGGACGAGGTCGACGACTTCGTCTTCTTTGTCATGGCGTATATCGACGGGGGGACGTTGGGTGAGAGGATTCGGGGTCGTGGCCCCATGCCGAGCCATCAGGCGGTCACCGTGCTGCGAGAGGTGGCGTGGGCGCTGGCATATGCGCACGCGGAAGGTGTGGTGTATCGGGACGTGAAGCCGGACAACATCCTACTCGGGAAGGGCAGTGGCCGGGCGCTCGTCACAGACTTCGGCATCGCACAAGTCGGCCAGGAGCCGGGCACGACACACGATGGGGGAATACTCGGTACGGCGGAGTTCATCAGCCCGGAGCAGGCGAGCGGCGAAGACGTGGATGCCCGGAGTGATCTGTACTCACTAGGGATCGTGGGCTTCTACGCCCTCACCGGCCGTTTTCCGTTCGAGGACTCCGACGCCACGGCTTTGCTCACGAAGCACATGACGGAGCCCGCACCTCCGGTCGCCTCGGTAGCGCAGGAGGTGCCGACCGAGGTGGCGCGGGCCATCGACCGGTGTCTGCGGAAGCGCCCCGAAGATCGCTTCGCCGACGGTGCGATGCTCGCAGAGGCGATCGGCGAGGGCACCGAGGCGGAGCGCCAGCTACCCATCCCGGTACGGGTCTTCATGAAGCAGATCCGTGAGCTGGTTACCGGAGTGCCTTTGATTCTCATCATGTGGATGTCGGCACCCCTAGCCTGGATGTCACTCGTCCTAGGCGTCGTAGGCGGCCTGTTCTCTGCGGCCTGGGGGATCGGGGCGGGCGTGGCGTTCGCCCTGGTTTTGCTCGGCATCACGTTCGGCCCCATAGGCGCGTTCGTGGCCCACACTCGCAGGCTTCTCCGGGCCGGTTTCGCGATCGAGGATGTGCGCCGGGCGTTCGAGCGGGACGTCGCCCGGCGTAACGAGGAGATCCGCTTCGAGTATGGCAAGGAGATCACCTGGATCGACCGAGGCCTCACGCCCCTCGCCTGGACCGGGGTCGGGTTGACCGTGGCTTCCGTCGCCGCTCTTGCCCTGGGTGCGCCGCAGTCTCTCGACCTGATCCCGGTCGTCTCCATCGAGGTCGCCCTTTGGTCGAGCATCCTCAAGGCGGGACGAAACAAACGAAGGCGAGACGCCATAGGTGAGTGGTGGCTGGGTCTTCTCAAGGGTAAGGTCGGAAAGTGGCTGTTCAAGCTGGGCGGACTGGGCCTCGAGAAGCGGTTGCTCAACCGAGGCGGTGCTCACCGTCCGACCGAGATGGCCATCGGGATCGCGGCCGATCGCCTGTTCGAGGAGTTGCCCAAGGCTACGAGGCGGGAGCTCCAGCGTCTGCCCGAGATGATCCAGAAGCTCGAGGTGGATGCCCAGGAGATGCGCCGTCAGGTCGACGAGCTGAACGGCGTCCTTGCCGAGATCGGTGATGACCCGGTGCGGGTGGGTACCGAGGAGCGTGCCAGCCTGCGTGCCGACCTGGAGGCGACGCGCGACCTGGCCCAGAGTCGCATGACCGAGGCCGTTTCCGCCCTCGAGAAGATCCGCCTCGGTCTGCTGCGATTACACGGCGGGGCCGGTAGCGTCGAGAGCCTTACGATGGACCTCAGTTCCGCGCAGGAGCTGTCCGATGACATCGACCACCTGCTGGCGGGTAAACGTGAGGTGGATGAACTGCTGGGGATCGCGCGGTCCACCCGTCGGTCTCCCCGGGAGCTGCTGACGCCGCAGCCGGCTTGATTGGCGCGTCGCCAGGCCATCGTGTTGCATTATATCATCCCATATCATACTGTACGGTATAATACTTCACAGTACAATCTTCGGAGACGCATCCGGTGGAAGACAAGCATCGACACGACGAGGGCCGGCTCGAAGACGACCTCCCGCTGAAGCCTCAGTGGTTCCATATCCTCCTCGCCCTGTCCGAGCAGGAACAGCACGGCTCGGGCATTGTGCGTGCCGTGTTAGAGCAGACCGACGACAAGCTGCGTCTATGGCCCGCCACGCTGTACGGGTCGTTAGAGGATCTGGAAGCCAAGGATTGGATCGCCGAGCTGACCGAACCCGCTGATCGCCCTGAGGGCGAGAGCGAGCGAAAGCGGATCTACCGCATCACGCCGTCGGGAGCCCGCGTTCTGGCCGCCGAAGCGAACCGACTCCAGTCTCTCGCCAGTGCGGCGTTGGCGAGGGTGGCAGCGGGCAAGGCGGCCGGATGATGGATCGGTTGGGCCGCCCGGCCTACCGGCTCTTGCTGCGACTCCTGCCGCCCGACTTCCGGGCCAAGCACGGGGCCGAGATGGAGGAGCTGTTCGCGGCAGCTCTTGGGCTCCATCGGCTGCGCGGGATGCCGTTGTGGATTCTCGGTTGGGTTCGTGGTGTCGCGGATATAGTGGAGTTGGCGATTCGGCTTCGGTCGAGATGCCTGGAAGGGGAGAGAACGCTCTCAAGGGGGAATCGGATGGACGCGATGGTCCAGGATCTGCGCTTCGCGCTGCGCTCGTTATCGAAGGCCCGCGGGTTTGCGGTGGTGGGCGTGCTCACGTTGGCGCTCGGCATCGGCGCGAACACGGCAATCTTCAGCCTGATCAATGGGGTCCTGCTGCGCGCGCCGGAGCACATCGTGAACCCGGACGAGCTCGTCACAATCTGGACGTCGGACTTCTCCGGCCCGCCCTTCGGCGCCTCGTCCTACATGGACTATGTGGACTATCGGGACCGTTCCCCCGGAATCGAAGACGCAACAGCGGTCAGCCCGGGCGTCGTGAACATGGCGGGCGAGGACGGCGTCACTCAGATCCGATTGGCCGAGTTCGTCACCGGTAACTACTTCGACGTGCTCGGCGTGAGGCCTCGCCTCGGCCGATGGTTCACCGAAGACGAGGGGGACCCCACATCAGCGGCATCCGTTGCGGTGATCAGCGAGGGGCTCTGGGAGCGCGAGTTCGGTCTGGACCCCCGTGTGTTGGGTCGGACCGCCCGACTGTCTGGACAAACCGTCACGATCGTCGGTGTCGCTCCGGCCGGTTTCATGGGATCTCTTCCGCTCGTGACCCCAGACTTCTGGATTCCCTCGTCCACGCAGGCGCTGATTCAGGGCGACCAGCAGTTCCAGCGTAGGGGGTTCCGCGGGGTTCTGATTCGCGCCCGCCTGCGTGAGGGCGTCAGCATCGAAGCGGCTCAGGCCCAACTCGACGTCGTGGCGTCGCAGCTCTTCGAAGAGGACCCGGGATCCTGGACGGACGTCCGCGAGCAAGGGCGCCGGGTCAGTGTGGTGAAGGACTCCCGCCTGCCTCCGCAGGTGCAGACGGCGGCCAACGGGTTTGCCGCACTCTTGATGGCCGTCACGGGAATCGTCCTCCTGATCGCGTGTGCGAACGTGGCCAACCTGACACTTGCCCGGGCGTCTCGCCGCAACCGTGAGCTGGCCGTGCGCCTATCCCTGGGCGCCGGCCGGGGCCGAATCGTTCGTCAGCTACTCGCCGAGAGCGGCATCATCGGGTTGGTCGGCGGACTGGCCGGGGCGGCGCTGACCTTCGCGGGGGTCGCGTTCGCCGAGTCCTATCGTCCCGCCACCGGCGTCGCCATCTCCCTCGACCTGGGAGTCGATGGCACGGTGCTGCTGTTCAGCATCTCCGTTACAATGCTCACGGTGGTGGCGGTCGGGTTGCTGCCTGCGCTGAAGGCTTCGCGGCCCGATCTGGTGACCGACCTCAAGGAGGGCGGGGACGGAGCCGGCGCGGCACGCCGCTTGTTAAACCTGAAGAACCTTCTCGTGGTTGCGCAGGTCTCGGCTTCTCTCGTTCTTCTCGTGGGTGCGGGCCTTTTTCTCAAGAGTCTTCAGTCCGCCATGCGGCTGGACGCGGGGTTCGAGCCCGACGGGCTCGCCACGGTCGCGCTGAGCCTGGCTCGCGAGGGGTTCAGCGTAGAGGAGGCCGAGCTCTTCTTTGCGGATCTGAACGAGCGGGTGGCGGCTCTTCCGGGAGTAGAGTCCACGGCCCGGACGGACGCACTGCCTCTGACGATTTCCGCGGGTAGACGGCGCGGCGTGACCGTTCCGGGCTACACGCCGCTCGAGGGCGAGGACATGGAGTTCCAGTTCTTCGCCGTGAGCCCGGGGTACTTCTCGACCCTACGGAACCCACTGCGTGCGGGGAGGGAATTTGCCGCCGAGGACGGCCCCGAGGGAGCCGAAGCGGTGATCGTGAACGAGGCGTTCGCCGAGCACTTCTGGCCGGGTGAGGAGCCGCTGGGCAAGCTAGTCAACTGGAGTGGCAACGCGGATGCGCAGGTCGTGGGCGTGGCGGCCGACGCCGCGTACCGCACGCTCAACGAGGAGACGCGCATCGCGTTCTTTACTCCCTTGAGACAGACTCCGTCGGCCGCACAGACGCTCATCGCGCGCACGTCGCCCGATCGCGCCGAAGATCTACTCGGGCCGATCAGGGCCGAGGTCATGGCTCTCAACTCTCGGCTGCCGATCTCGTCGCTCCGCACGGTGAACGAAGCCGTCGCAGGCACACTTCTGCCTCAGCGGATCGCCTCGTGGCTGCTCTCGATAGCCGGCGGACTGGGGCTGCTCCTGGCGTCCCTTGGGCTCTACGGTGTCATGTCGGTCGTAGTGGCCCAGAGGACTCGCGAGGTCGGAGTGCGGATGGCACTCGGAGCAAGCCAGGGCGATGTGGTTCGCATGGTGGTGCGGCAGGGTCTCCGTCTGGCGGTGGTCGGATCCGTCGTGGGACTTCTGCTCGCCGGCGGGGTGACGCGGTTCCTCGAGTCGCTGCTGTTCGGAGTGAACGCGCTCGATCCCGTGGTGTTCCTCGGGATGCCTCTAGCGGCTCTGCTGGTCGCGGGCGTGGCGAGTTTCCTGCCTGCGCGAAGGGCGGCGAGCGTCGATCCGGCGATCACGCTTCGGGAGGAGTAGGGGGGGCCTCCCGGTTCCTGGCCGCCTTGACACTCTCTCTCCCGGCCGTCGTACGGATATGCGATGAGCCGTGTGGCAGGGGCCGATCAGGCTCAGTACATCGGCGACGTTGTGGGGGTTGGACAACGGGGTGGAGGAGTGTTGATGAGATCGCTTGCCATCGGACTGATCGTGCTCATGGGGACGGTGTGTTCGGCCGCCGATCCCGCGCCGACGAACTTCGAGAGCGAGGGACCGGAGCCGCCTTCGCTCCCCGCACGTGTTCCGAGACCAGGCGGAGTGGCTCGAGCCTATCCTCGGCATCGATCTGGCCCGGTTCGAGTTCCCGCCCCCACCGCCGTGAGGGGTAGGGGGTGCGAAGGACCGGCTAGGCCCCGGCTCCACGTGGGCGGATCTCGCCCATTACCTCCACGTCGACCTTGAACCCCCGGAACGTCGCGGGGATCTGCTCCGCAACGGTGGTGTCCGCGCGCACGAGGTAGACCTTGATGCACACGGTATCGCCGCAGAGGCCGACCGCCGTTCCGTTGACACCAGGCAGCGCCATCACCGTCTTGGTGAGTTCTTCCTGAGCGGCGATGATGGCGTCGTCCGGCATGACAGTCTCCTCTGTGGCGGCCGGGCTGGCGCCCTCTTCGGCCGACGGGTCATCGGCGGGCGCCCGGCCGGCGCCCCCGCACGCTACGGCGCTCCATAGCAGTAACGCCGTGAGGCAGAGGGCCCGGGCCGTGCGTCGCCACCGCTCTGTCATCGAACCTCCGAGCGGGGTAGACGCTCTCCTAGTTCCCGTCGATCGTCAGATCGCCGAAGCGGTGGAGGATCGGATCGATCGGGCTGATGATCGTCGATAGGCGTGAGCCGGCGAAGAGGAGTCCCACAGGCCTGCGATCGTCGTTGGACGCCCGGCCTTTCCCGTCGACCACGACCAGGGATCCCGAATCGCCTCCGTCACTGAAGGCTCCAGGTGTGATGATGATCTGGCCAACAAAGCAGGCGACGCCGTTAGCGCCGTAGTTGACGCTTACAGTTGCGTTGATCGCATTCACCGAGCCCTTCGTCTGACCCGTGGTTCGGCCGAACTTCTTCACCTTCATATTGAGCGCGGCGCCGACGGTCGTCGATGAGGGCGTCCCGTAGCCAGCGCTGGGGGTGGAGTTGCCGAGGGAGTCGGCGTCGGCGAGAGCGATCGCGGCGTCCATTTCGTTGGTAGGGCTTGCGTCCATGACGTTAATGGTGTTGCAGGCGCCTTCGAAGACGATCGGCTCGAAGTCCGCGAGCGTCCCGATGTCGTCGTCTGGACTGGTCCCCCCGTCGACATCGCCGGGTTGGATGACCGCGTCACCGATCGTGGCGTCGTTCTGGTCGGCGTACACGTGGTTGTTGCTCAGCGCCCAGACGTTCCCGTTTCCGTCCGTGACGCGCGCTCCGATGGTCCCAGCCGAGATGTCGGGGTGCCCAGTCGACACGCCGATCGGCACCGGCCGGTCCCAGCGTTCCGTTGGCGACGGCTCCGGCTCGGGGTCCGGTTCGGGGTCCGGATCGGGGGGAGGATCGTCGTCACACGGATCGAGCTTCCCCTTCCCACAGGTCGGTTTCCCCTGCGGCTTCGCCTGTGGTGGCGCCTGCCAGTCGAGTGCGCTGATCCTTCCTACGACCAACACCTCGACGCCCTCGGGCACGGAGACGCCCGCGTGTTCCACCAACACCACGGCGGTCGGAAGTCCATCATTGCCGAGCGCGACGGCGGAACCGACCACACCAGGCGAGGCGAGGAGTCCTTTGGGGATCTGTCTCTGGAGACGAAGCGCGCTGGGCAGGTGCCGGAGTGGGATTGCAAGTCGGGAGGGGAGGAGTTGGCCCCTCGCTGCCGTGTCGCACCAAGGTTGGCGCTCCTAGAATACGACTTGCCACCACCCGCGATCACTATGAGTCCAGGAAGTACCCCATGCACCCAGCCGTTTCGAAGTGGACAAGCATGCTGACCCTCGCCCTGCTTTTGGCCGTCGTCCCCACCGGGATCGCGGCACAGGTAGACCTGACCGCCCTCCAGGACGAAGCCGTCCAGTGGCTCCAGGACTACATCAGCATCAACACGATCAACCCGCCGGGGAACGAAATCCGAGGCGCGCGTTTTTTCGCCGGGATCTTCGACGCCGAAGGAATTCCGTATGAGATCGCCGAGTCGGCTCCGGGTCGTGGCAACATCTGGGCGCGGCTCGAAGGCGGCACTGAACCCGCAATGGTTCTGCTCCACCACATGGACGTGGTCCCCGCCGACGAGCGCTTCTGGAGCACCGACCCCCTCTCGGGTGACCTGCGCGACGGTTACATCTACGGGCGCGGCGCCTTGGACACCAAGACGAGCGGCATCCTGCACCTCGCGTCGTTTCTCGCGCTCCATCGCTCGGGCACGCCGCTCAAGCGGGACATCATCTTCATGGCCACGGCGGACGAGGAGGCGGGGGGTTTCTTCGGTGCCGGATGGCTGGCGGAGAACAGACCGGAGATCTTCGAGGGTGTCGGGTTCCTGCTGAACGAGGGCGGCGGGGGCGAGGATGTATCAGGCAATATCCAGTTCGGCCTCGAGGTCACCCAGAAGGTGCCCTATTGGATCAGGGTCACGGCTTCGGGCGAGCCGGGGCATGGATCGAGGCCCCTGGTCTCCTACGCGTCTATCAAGTTGGTGGAGGCCTTGGATCGCCTGCGTCGCCACAGCTTCGACGCGCGCATCGTCCCCGCGGTCGATGAGCACCTCAAGGGCATGGCGGCGGGGCACCCGGAGCCCTGGCGGTCCCGTTTCGCGGATCTCGCGTCGGTTCTCGACGAACCCGGCCTTCTGCTCGAGCTTCAGGAGTACGACCCCGGGCTGCACGCATTAACGCGCAACACATGCTCCATCACCCGGTTCGAGGGTAGTCCGAAGATCAACGTCGTCTCCCCGGAGGTGACCGCGGAGATCGATTGCCGGCTGCTGCCCGATCAAGACCCCGATGTTTGGCTCGCAGAGTTGCGTGGCGTGCTCGGCTCCGAGGTAGACGTCGAGGTCATCATGGGATTCAGCCCCGCGGTTTCTTCGACCGACACCGAGCTTTATCGCACCATTCGTGACGTGACGCTCGAGGTTTTTCCCGACGCCAACTTCGTCCCCCAGGTGCTGGGCGGGTTTACCGACAGCCACTTTTTCAGGGATCTGGGCATTGTGAGCTACGGATACGAGGCCACTGCGACGCCCCAGGCCGACGCGAGTGGCGTGCACGGAAACGACGAGCGCGTGACGGAAGAGAATGTGCGTCGCGGTGTGACGATGACGCTCGAGATCCTTCAACGATTCGCGGCCACGCGGCGCATCATGGAGTAGGCATATGGACCATCACCCGGAGGGACATGAACACCCGACCGATCCGAGCGAGGGGCGCGTCAGGCTAGCCACCAGCGCGACGGCGCACTGCCTGGCCGGCTGCGGCCTAGGGGAGGTTGTCGGAGTCATCATCGGGATCGCGATGGGCCTGAGCACCGTGGCCACGATCGTGCTGGCTGTGATTCTCGGTTTCGTCTTCGGGTTCGCATTGGGCCTGATCCCACTGCTTCGGGCCGGGTTCTCGCGCTCCTGGGCGTTCAAGCAGGTGCTGGTGGCCGAAGGCTTGAGCATCGCGGTCATGGAGACGGCCGAGGTTCTGGTCGAGGTCTACACCCCGGGCGTCATGACGTCGGGTCTAGCGAGCCCGATCTTCTGGATCGGGATGCTGGCGGCCCTGACGGCGGGCTTCATCACCGCGTGGCCGGTGAACTATTGGCTCGTGGGGAAGGGTATCCGGCATATCCACTAACGCCGATCGGCCGGCGCTTGGTGGCCTCCACTCGTCGTGTCGGCTCGTTGCTAACGGCTTCGAGTGGCTCTACGGATCCAACCGCTCGAACTGATGCCTGAAGTAGTCGGACCAGCTAGCCGGTAGTGCCGGCACCGCAATGGCCTTCTCCAAGAGGGCAACGTTCTTCCGTTGGGTGGTATAGAGACTCGTGACATTAGCGACGGATAGCCCGTCCGGATGCTCAGAGAGCAACTCGATGGCATCTCCCGCCTTCACCTCGCCCTCCTCGACGACGCCGAAATAGAAGCCGCTTCGCTCACTCTGAAGAAAGCGTTTCACCATGTCCGGGCGGTCGAAGCGCACGTTCAGCTTGACGCACGGCATGCGCGGCTCAGTCACCACCAAGCGCGTTGTGCCAATCCCGAATTCGTCACCGATGTGCACCGAGGCCTCGTCTGTGCCGTCCACGGTGAAGTTCTCCCCGAAATGGCCCCACCCGAAGTCGACCTCCGGTAGCTCGGTACGCCAGTAGTCGTAGTGGTGTGAAGGATAGACGTAGACCGATTTGGTGGGTCCGCCGTGCACGGAGAGGTCGGCCTGCCGGTCTCCGGCCAGATTGTACCCGCGTAGAGCCACCGGGCCTTCCACCGGCCTCTTGAAGATGCCGGTGACGATGTCTTGGCCCTTCCACGAAACGGTCGTGGGCAGCCCCACGTTCACGGAAACCAATTTCATAGGTGTTCGATCGATCACGTCGACGACCTGAGGTCCCGGCTACCGGAACCCCCTCCCCGCAGCAGGATGTACGCCGACAAGACCATCACCACGGCCGGTATGATCGGTTCCTCGGGTTGGAGAGGGAACAGAGAGGGATCGTTGACCACGATGTGTACGTAGGTCCCCACGATCATGATGTTGAACACGAGCAGGGTGGCGATCCGCGTGTAGAAGCCGATCAGCAAGGCGCCGCCGACGCCGATCTCGATGAGGGGCACGACCCAGCGATTCAGGTCTTGAAATGGGATGTTCGCCGCCGCGAGTTGTCCGGCGAACGCGGCTCCCAGGACGGGTACAGCGAGCTTCATCACGCCGGTCATCACGAATAGGATTCCTACGGCGATGCGGATGCCTGCCGCGACTCGGTCGACTCGAGTGTTGCGGGTAGCCCGAAGGGTCTTGGTCAAGTTCATGGTCACGTCCTCCCTTAGCGTCATGATGGAGTCGGTTCCTCATCGCGAAAACCCGTCGGCAGGCGGATCCGGTCCCGGGGATCGAGGAGCCGGTCCGCCAGTGCCGGCAGTGAGCGAAGCTGGCTCAGTTCCCGATAGCCGGTTCCCAATCCTCGAGCCCGTGTATCGCACGAACGTCCGTGATGACGTCAGCGAACGTGCGCTCCGGCACGAACTTCAAGTCGTTCCAGCGGGCCACCCCGAGCTCGATGGAGAACTCTTCCAGCATGTGAGGCGCCGTCGTCTCAACGACCCAGAGGAACGTGTGCTCGAGACCCGAGTGGTACTGATCCACGACGGCCGTAACACCGTACTTTGCCATCAATGGTCCGAGGTCGGTCTGGCTCAGGGCGATCACCTCCTTGGCCGTCTCACGATTGTTGATGGGGCAGTCGTGCCGATTGTGGGCGCCGTAGATGCCCCACAAGGTCGGTCCCGCGGCTTGCGCCGAGGCGATTCCGGGAAGCAATGGTACCGATGCAATTGTCGTGGCGAAGATGAGATGCTTGATGTTCATGACGGTTCTCCATGTGGGTGTCGGGCAAGGGTGGTGCTCGTTCATGCTGCTTTCATCGCGGACAAGGCCTGGTCAGTGGTGACCACGTCGTTGGCGATGTCTCCTTAGTGTGGTCTCTTACCGAACGTTCGGTAAAGATCATCGAAAAATAGAACTCCGCGCTCAGAGTAAGGTCGCATGGGGTCTAGTCCGGTTTCCTAAGAAGATCCCGAGGAAGGTTCTTGAGTGTCCGCTGGAAGGGTAGGACATCACCTTTCGCGCGGGCCATCACGAGACCACCCTGGATGCGGATCAACGCATCCTCGGCCCGCTCGCGCGCCGTGCGTGTCGGGAGACCCGACTCTCGCAGCATCGTGGCGATGGCTTCGATCCAGGCTTCCATCCCAGCCCTTTGATAGTCCCGCATTCCGCCCTCAACGGTGCCGAAGGAGAGCGCGTCGAGAAGGCAGGACCGCTTGCCGCCCTCGTAGAACTCACTCAGCTTTACCGCCATCTGTCGAAGACGATCCTCCGGCGGACCCGATTCTGCGAGAGGAGCGAGGGCATTTTCCGCCAGCCATTCGCCCGCGCAGTACAGGACGGCCTCGGCCATCTCGGCCTTTCCGCCCGGGAAGCGGTGATAGAGGCTCGCACGCTTTAGCCCGGTGGCCTCCGAGATCTTGCTCAGGCTCGCTCCCTCGTAGCCGTGCGTGCGGAATACTTCCGTCAGGCACTTCAGCAGCGCGGTGTCGGTGATCTTGGTCATGGCAGCCATATTATACCGAACGTTCGGTCAAGTCAACCCCCTTTCGGATCACGTCTCCGAGAGGTGCAGGCCGCGGGATTCGTAGGCGCTCCACATCCTTGCCGCCCGCGGCCGTGAGGCGCATGGTGACCCCATGAAAGGTTTCCTCAACATGATGGGCATGTCCGTCGGCGGATGGCTGGGCTGGATGATCGGAGCTCCGATCTCGTTCTTCACAGCTTTTGTGGTCAGCATGGTCGGGACCGGCGTCGGGTTGTACGTGACCCAGCGCACCTTGAAGCGCCTTCTTCCCTGAAGCGGAGCATCAGGATGTGGGACACGAAAGTGCTCTGGCTCGACGCGGCAGTCGTACTAGGGATCTTCGCGGTCGGTAGCATCTTGTTCGGCCACTTCGAGGAGCACCGGCCCAAGTGGCGGCGGGTGCTCAAGCTGGTGATCGTCCTAGGGGTGGTGCTGGGACTTTCTGCAACGGTGGGCCGAGCATGGGCCTACGGTGTGTTGGCCCTACCTCTCCTGGGTGCCCTCGTCATCCACACGTGGTGGCTTCCCAAGAACGGCGTGAACGGATGGACGGGCGAGCCGAAGGAGCGCTACTACGAGCTGATCGGCCACAGGAAGGGCGATCAGTCTTGAGGCGTGTGCCCGTTGCGCCAGCGCGGGTTACGAGGCGTCGCCGAAAAAGCTCTGCATGTCCGGTGCCGCTGCTGGCGCTCTAGAAATCGCGAGTGGAATGCGCGGGTCGGGCCGGCGCATCGCCGAGAACCGCTCGATGGCTCGTTCCACTGCTCGCTGCTGGGCCTCCTCGTCCGGCTCCATCGACCAGACGCCGCGCTCCATGGTGGTGCCCAGCGCGATGCCGTCGGAGCGCGGCATACACCCGTACCTGTAATTCACCTCGGGCTGGGGAACCAGGAACGTGAGTTGCCCTTTGACCGGCATGAGCTCCTGGTCACCGAAGAGATCCCGTGAGCCGAGGGCCGTGCAGTTGATGACGACCGGCTCGTCCAGGCTCATGAGGTCTCGCGGGGCGTCGAACTTCCGGATGACGATTTTGCCCCCGAACCGGTGGAACTCGGTCAACATGGCGTCGAGGTAGATGGGCGGTTCGATCCGGATCGTGGGGCGGCGTGTGGCGTACGGTGTCTCGAACGGATGCTCGCCCGGGTAGAGGATTTCACGGCCCGTCTGGAGTTCGGCCGGCAGCAGAGTCCCTTCTCCGAACTCTCCCCGGTCGACCTCGGTGGGAAGCTCCTGTTGGGTGTTGTACGCGTCGATCCAGGAGACTCCGTAGTGCCGCCCGGTCATCAACTGGAGCTCCTCGTAGGCGATCTTCGCCGCGCTCCTGAATTGGACGGTCCATTCCGGAGTCGGGTCGTCGGACAGAAGCCCGGAGGTCGGGGTGAAGCCCCCCCACGCTTTGTTCGAGGTGGTGTCGGGCGGCACGGCCATCGCGTAGATGGTGACGTCGAAGCCGCGCCTCTGGAGCTGCCGGGCGGCGGCAAGGCCCACTGCTCCGGCGCCGAGGACAGCGGCGCGTCGTGCATCGTGCTCGATTGCCAGGTCGGCCGCCAGCGCTCCGGTGCCCCAGGAAAGCGACAGGCCGGCCCCGCCATGGCCGTAATTGTGGATGACGGTCTTCGCGTTTGTCAGCGCGGAGCACGAAACCCGACGGTCGGTGCGGACGCAAGCCGACCGTGGTCCGGATGACGCGCTCCCAAGAGGCCTCGACTGGCGCGAGGTTGAGCATGGGCCGTATAGGCTTTCCGCCGGGTCCACGATTGCGGACCGTACACCCACCCATCCCCAGGCCCAGGGCGGCCATGCCGCCGGTCTTCAGCAGGGTGCGTCTGTCCATGACATCTCCAGAGGGTAGCGAGAATGATACCGCCATGGCCGTCCAGTCAACCGGAGGGGCTCGAAGCTTACCCAGGGATGGCTTGCCGTATTCCGGATCTCTGAGAGATCGTCCACGGATTCGGCCCTGACCTACCCTACATGTTGATCCAGTAGTTCACCTTGATCAGGAAGATGTTGTCCGGCGGGAGGCCGAAGAGTTCGCCCGCGTCGTTTCCTAGGTCGAACGTACCTACCCCGTTGTAGCCTTCCTCGGGGTACTCCGAGCCCAGGATCCGCTGGGAGCGACTCTGCTGCCAGACCAGGAACAGAGTCGAGCCCGGGCTCCACTCCCACCGCAGTACGGCATTTCCGAGAAGGCTCTGATAGTTGAAGTCCCGGTCACTCACCGTGAACGGCTCGGCGGGTCCGCTGCCATCCGGATCGACGAGGTAGTTGCCGTCGTTACCCCGTCCGATGGTCCCGACATCTTCTCCGTAGGTCAGGAAGTCGAGGGTTCCGGGTGCCTCGAATTCCTTGAGGTTGCCGTAGTTACCGCGTGACATGAACGGCTGGGCGAACAACTCGAAGGTGAGGGTCGGAGAGAACGTGATGTTCAGGCGGGTCTCCAGGGAGACGGTCGTCTGATCGATAGGTGCGAAAACGTAACGACGTCCGTACGTGGAAGTGGCGAACTCGTCGCCTACTGACGTGACGTACTGGGAAGCCGAGAAGCTTCGACTTACGTCCGGCCCGATCCGGAGCTCCACCTTCTCACCCGACTTGTACGTAAAGTTGATGTTGCCGCTGTGTTTCCAGGAACCGTCCTCCTTGAACTCCCAGTTGTAGCGGGTCCGGAAGCCGAGCGCCTTCCGGGAGTCGGAGTTGACGTTGACGTTGCCCGACACCTTGCTCGAGCGTCTGGCCATGGGCCCACCACGGGTCAGGCGGTCGTCGTAGGTCTCGAAGTCGTATGCGCCGCGCACAGACCCGCCCCAGTAGTTGAGAAGTTGGAACCTGAAGTTGCTGTTGAAGTTGGCGAAGATCAGATCGCCGTTCGAGTTCCACTTCGCGTCGGGGCTTCCCCACATCCGCCAGTTGCGGAAGTGACGCCCGGGCCGTGGCTGTTGGTAGGAGATGTCCGTATCGACCACAATGCGATCGGCTTCCGTCTGGAAGCCCATATCGTTCACCTCGTATGCCGGGCTCATTGCCGCCATTGAGAGCTTCATCTGGACGTATCCGGACTGCTTGTTCAGGTCCACCATGGCGTAGTATCCGGACAAGGACGTAGCCGTCGAGTCCACGCTCAGGTAGTCAGCATCGGGGCGCTGGAAGTACCGTGCCGAAGCGCGCTGAGTGCCGATCATCACCTCTTCGCTTCCCTTGATCAGGCTGGACGCGAAGGCTCCATTGAGTCTCCACCCGCGATCTGCCCACTCGTGCTGGAAATCCAGGCCTGTGGTGTAGGCCGCTGTGCGGAGGTCCTCAGCGAGCGTCGGGTCGGTGATATCACGATTCACCGCGGTGACCAGGGCGCCGATCCTGGTCTGGCCGGCCCGCATGTCCCTTCGCGCCCTGCCCAATAGGTAGTTCGTGGCGGGCTCGATGATCGACGAGCCGTCCAGCCCGCCATCGTCGATGTAGTGAGCCGACTCGGCGCCGGTCACGGCGTCCAGGAGTCCCAGGGACCACCCACCACTCACCTTACCGGTGATCTTGGCCGCCCCACGGATCGTAGTGGCTCCAGGGGCGTCCGAGTACACGGCGTCGGACGATACGCCACCCTGGGGCCGACGCCCGATCCGACGCGAGTAGAAGATCTGGGGAGCTCTACCGGTGCTGCCGCCCGGCCCACCCCTTCCAAATTCAAAAATCTCGGCGCCCTCGACGAAGAAGGGGCGTCGCTCCTGGAAGCGCGTCTCGAACGCCGTGAGGTTGATCACGGCCGGGTCCACTTCGACCTGGCCGAAGTCGGGATTCACCGTGGCGTCCATGGTCAGGTTCGAGCCGAGGCGGTACTTCATATCCAAGCCCGCTCGACCGAAGTAGTCGGAACCCGAACGGAACGGGTTCTCGAAGATCACGTCCGAACTTTGGCTTTGGGGAATGTACTCGGCGCTCATCCCGATGTAGGGCAACAACTCGAGCTTCTTGCCTCCTCCGATGCCACGGATACCGGACAGGTGGCCGTACCGTGCCACGCCACCGCGCTCGAGTTTGGGCGTGAAAGAAAAGACGGCCCGTTCCTGCCGCCGGTTGATCGCTCGCTCTACCTGGATGCCCCAAGTCTGCTCCTCATCGGGGCTGAACCGGAGCTGCCCAAAGGGAATGCGAATCTCCACGAACCAGCCGTGGTCCGTAATGGACGTAGCCACGTCCCAGATCGGGTCCCAGGAGGTGTCTCCCCCACCGAAACTACGGCCCCCTCCGAAGCGACGTCCGGACTGGACCTCGTCCCGTTTCATACCAGACGGGTTCGTGGCGAATCGATACGCAGTCTGGTGATCGTGATAGCTGTCGAAATAGATGACGAAGAAGTCTGAGTCCGAGACGAAGGCGTCCCGCCGAGCCAGGCGCGTCGTGATCGGCTCCGAGTCGTAGAACCAGCCGCCGATGTATAGGGCGTCGTCGTCATAGAGGAAGCGCACCTCGGTGGGCTCACTGACGGGCGCGCCCTCGTTCGGATCGTTCTGTGTGAACTCCGTGATGGCTGGTGCTTGCCGCCAAACGGCTTCGTTGAGTGTTCCGTCGACATTGACGGGCATGGTCGTACGGATCGCGACGGCTTCGGGAGCCTCGTCGTGAGGCCGAAGCGTCGTGGTGATCGGAGAGGCCGAGTTCTTGGCCTCCGAAGGCCCGATCGAATCCTGAGCGACCAGGCCGGCGGGGACGAGAATGAGGGCAAGCGCAAGGAGTGCGCTGGTCCACGAAATATATTGGCGCATAGTATCTATTATCCGGAGAATTACTTTCTTGGTGCGTCATGGAGGGGGCGTAGCGAGCTACCCCCCAATCCAAGACAGCCCAGAAAGATAAAACGTTGAGGGGGCAGAGCGGCAGGGTAGAGTCTTACGGGTTCGTGTCTGCGGGAGACACACGCAGCGTCTGGCGCACCGTGCCGGCCTTCTCCGATGACACCACCACGGTCACACCCACGGGGCGTTGCGGATTCACTGCCCGGACGGACCAAGAGACCTCTCTCGGCTCGGCGCTGCCTCCGTGGGTACCCGGGAGTACACCGAGGTCGGCAATGGACTCGCCGTCCACAACCTCGGCGTTTTCGAGCTCGAGGTAGACGCGCACCGGCTTGGCCGTCCCGAGCGTCTGAGCCGCCTGTACCGTCGCTGTGGCCATCCAGCCCACGTTGGCAACCACGGCGTCGACACGGATGACGTCTCCTGCAAGACGAGTGGCGGAGGCCTGCCTGATGGCTACGCGCGGCGTCTTCTCGGCAAAGGTGAATACCCATCGGACGTTGCGATCGACTTCGGCGGCGATCATCGGCTCGGGGGGACTCGACGTCGACCAACGGTCCCATCCGCCCAACTCCACACGGCCCAGCTCGGGGTGATCGAACGGATACCAGTCGATGAAACCTCTCCCACCGAGCACTTGGTCGTTCCAGCTGAAGAGTGCGTCCTGACCTTGGCCGAGCGCGTGAGCCCACATTTCCGTGGTGATCGCCAGGACACCGAACACCTTGGATGCCCAGTCGTTGAAGACCCCGTGGCCGGGGCTCATCAGATCGACGATCGGCTTCTTCTCGACGGCGAAGTTTCGGTATCCGGTGAGCGCGATGCCATCCTCCGCTATTCCCCGGTACTCCTCAATGTCCGCCCTTGGAAACTCGAAGTCCTGATCCGCCAGGGTCGGGAAACGGAGAATGAGGCCGCCGCTGGTGTGGAACGTGTGGATGGCCGCGATGTTCGGCCGCGCGGTGATGTAGGCGACGAGCGCGTGGGTCTCGGGTTCGGAGAGCGGGAGGGGCCCGACGCGAATTGGGCCGCGCTCCAGTTGGCCGGGAAGTCACGGTTGAGGTCGACGCCTCCGACGCGGTCCTCGTTGAAACGACCGTCTCCGTCGTTGTCGATGCCCTCTCGCTCCATGCGGTATCTCGGCCTCGCCGCCGCGTCCCCCCGCACCATGCGCCTCGGATCGGTCGGGTGGATGGACCAGGACCCTTCCGGGTCCAGGAGGCGCATCTGGAGCATACGGCCGTCCCCATCGAGATCCTCGGGTGGATCTTCGTCCATGAGCCCGTCGCCGTCTTCGTCGACGGGCCGAATGTTCCAACGGTGGTTTGCCGGCGTGTCGACCGAAATGGCGCGGCCATCCGGGTTCACGATCGGGACCACATAGAACGCGCGTGAGTCCACGAGCTCCGTGATCTCCTGCTCCGTGCCGTATCGTGAGGTCAGCCTCTCTAGGAAGGCCAGTGCCCCCTCGCCCCCGAGCACTTCACCACCATGGATATTCCCGTCCACGTAGAAGCCCGGCTTCTCGGCCGCGGGACCTGTGGCGGGGTTGTTGACGTCGACGGCCCAGATAGGCCGGCCGACTCGACTCCGCCCGATCTCGTGCAGTGTCACGAGCTCGGGGTAGCGGGCGGCGACCTCCCCCAGATACGTCTCGATCTCAGCGAGCGTGTGGTAGTGGTCGAACGTGATCAGCGGTGCCTCCTGTGCCGTGATCGCCTGCGGCGGCGCCAGCAACGAGAGAAGCAGGTAGCTCCACCCGAGCCTCCCAGCGCCGACTGCCATCGCAGCCCCCACTGCCGACTTGACCGCCCCGCCCCCCACGAAAGGGGCCACGCCCTGCTCGAAGGCCGACGCGTAGCCGAGGGTGCCTCCCAGCCTCAGCCAACCGAGCAGCAGAATCGCCGCGTGGCCCAGCACCATGGCCCCGAAGGCCGGAGCGAAGCGATTCAGGTGACCTCGTGCGGCGAGCCACCCCACCCCACCCCCCGCCACGGCGAAGCCGATCAGGTATCCCGCGGTCGGGCCCACCAGGTGCGTCCAGCCGGCCGCACCGTCCGCGAACACGGGAGCGCCGGCCGCGCCGACCAGCAGATATGCGGCAATTGCCAGCGTTCCGTCCCTGCCACCGAGGAAGAACCCGACGAGCAACACGGCGAGGGTTTGCAAGCTTTGGGGGACGGGGGAGCCTGGGATGGGGACGCTGATTCGGGCGGCTACGCCGACGAGCACGACCGCGAGTAGGATCGCGGCGACGCGATGGGCGAGACGGGGTGGGATCCTCTTGGGCTCAGACATCTTCTGGCTTCTGCTCCTGGAACCGATTGGGGAGGACAAGCTAGCCGTGACCCTTGGCCTGCGGCCACTGGGCTGAGGCACGGTGGCCCGAGGCCTCTTCGTGACACCCGGATTCCCGAGTTGACTAGGACCACCGTGCGACGGACGTTGCCAGATCGCCCCGACCGGGCGCTCTTGAGGAGGGAACCCATGTCCGACGGATACGATCGCGATCTCGGGATGCACCGGAAGATCACGCGGCGGGACTTCGTGAGTGGCGTGGGTGTTGCCGTCACCGGTTCGATGTTCGCTCCCGGCCTTCTCTCGCCGCGCCAAGAGCTTTCATGGAAGGACCGGAAGTCGCTGGCGGTGCAGGAGTACTATCCTCCCGCCATGACCGGCATGCGGGGCAGCCATCCCGGCTCCTTCGAGGTGGCCCATGGACTGCGGGACGGGAACCCTTGGGCGGATGCGGGCCCGGAGGCAGATACCGGTGAGCACTACGACCTGGTGGTGGTCGGAGCCGGCCTGAGCGGCCTCTCTGCGGCGTACTTCTTTCAGACGTCGGCGGGGCCGGGAGCAAGGGTCCTCGTGATCGACAATCACGACGACTTCGGAGGTCATGCGAAGCGGAACGAGTTCACCTACGGTGGCCGCACGCTGTTACTGAATGGCGGGACTTCGAACCTCGAGTCCATCAACCACTACAGTACCGTGGCCAGGACGCTCCTGGGTGCTGTGGGCCTGGACCTGGAGAAGGCGAGTGCCGCCAGCGCGGCGAGCGGGCGTTTTTATCGATCGTTGGGCCTGGGGAGCGCCACCTTCTTTGCCGAGGAGACGTTTGGCGAAGATCGTCTCGTGAAGGGTCAGCCCGGCCGATCCGCCTCGAGCACCAACGCGGCGGCATGGACAGAATGGCTTGCCCGGACCCCCATGTCACCCGAGGCGCGCCGGGATATCGCCTGGCTCCACGAGGGTGCGGCTGCCCATCCCGACCATTTGGCCGGGCTGTCGGACACCGACAAGAAGGAGCGGCTCTCGCGAATCAGCTACAAGGACTTCCTGCTTCGCATGGTCGGCGTACATCCGGACGTCATCCCCTTCTTCGACGATCGGCCCAAGGGACTCTTCTGCGTCGGGATCGACGCGTATCCGGCGCTGTACGCCTGGGCCGACGGTAGCCCTGGCTTCCAGGGAATGAGCCTGGAGCCTTTTCCCCCCGTGGGCCCGCTCACGCACATCGGCGGGGGTCAGCACGGGCGGGAGACCGAGTTCGACGGTGGGCCCACAGTGAACCTCCCGGACGGGAACGCCACCCTGGCCCGGCTCCTGGTACGGGCCATGATCCCGGATGCGTTGCCCGGCACGACCTTGGACGACTCCATCATGTCACGCCTGGCCTACGATCGTCTCGACCGCGAGGGGTCGGACGCTCGCATCCGGTTGAACAGCACCGTGGTCTCGGCGCGCCACGTTGGCGATGCCGACACGGCTCGAGAGGTCGAGATCACGTACGTCCGGGCCGGTCGGGCCGAGAGGGTACGGGCGGACCACGTGGTCATGGCCTGCTACAACGGGGTCATTCCCCACCTGTGTCCCGAGATGTCGGAGCCTCAGAGGGAGGCACTCGCCTATGGGGTCAAGATGCCAATCGTCTACACCAGCGTTCTGATCCGGCAGTGGACGGCCTTTACCAACCTGGGTATCCGGAGCGCGAACGCGCCGGGAATGTACCATACCGGTATCAGCCTCGGTCGGGCCGTAGAGCTGGGCGACTACCGTCCGTCCCGATCACCCGACGAGCCTATGGTGCTTCACATGACGCGCACCCCGTGTGCTCCCGGAAGACCCAAGAAGGAGCAGCACCGAATCGGGCGTCAGGATCTCCTGGAGACGTCCTTCGAGACGTTCGAGCGAAAGATCCGGGACCAGATCGGTCGGACGCTGGCCGGGGGAGGGTTCGACCCGGCTCGAGATATCGAGGCGATCACGGTCAACCGCTGGCCTCACGGGTACGCGTACAGCTACGACACCCTGAACGACCCCATCGAGTGGGCACTTTTCGCTCCCGACGATCGGCCATGTGTCATCGGCCGGCGGCGTTTTGGGCGAATTTCCATTGCCAATTCGGACGCTGGGGCGACCCCTCATACCGATGCGGCCATCGACGAGGCCCACCGGGCGGTGCGCGAGGTCTTGAACGTCCGGAGTCGGGCGAGGGCCGAGGCTTAGAATCCTCCTAGCTTGATCGTCAGTACCCCGGCCGGCCCGCCGATGTCGCTGTTGTCGAGGCTTATCAACTCCACGTCGCCCACAAATCTGTACGAGCCTCCGAACCCGATTCTGAGGTGCTTGGTCACATTGACGATCGCGTTCAGGCCGGGCTCGGTGACGAAGAATGCGTCGACGTCGTCCTCCCAGTCGTGAGGGCCCCCATAACGCTCCCACATGGTGCCTCCCGCTCCTATCAGAACACTCAAAGAGACGTGTGCAACCTCATGGGGCCTGACGATATACTCGAGCTCGAGGCCGCCATACCCCATGAGCAACTCCCATCGGTTTCCGTCATCGTCGAAGAAGTCGTCAAAGTTCTCCTCGTTGACCAGGCCGTAGCCGCCCGCCCCGATTACGAACGAGTCGTTGATGATCCATCCTCCGCGTCCCCCGATCAGTACACCGAACTCGTCGGCGACCTCGGTGAACTTCACCACAGGTCCGCCGAATCCCCCGTTCCGGATATCGCTCCCGAGCAGGGTCTGCACTTCCTGAGCGCCGGCGCTTGCAGCCACGGAACTCATCGCCAGGGCGATCAAAATATTCCTCAACATCATCCACTCCCCCGATTGAATTGCCCGCCTACTTCCATTATCAGAACGATCGACGCTCTGGTCCTCTGCCAGCACCCGTTGCCAGCTTCCGCCATCGGTATGAGGCTTATCCCATGAGCGATATCCGAACCGCCTCGAATCGACGAGATGCGGGCCTGATGGCTCTCAGCCTCGTCTTGCTGCTCGGCGCGTTCCCTGTGGGAGTCGCCGCACAGGACCCTGTCTACCTGTCCCGACTCGAGGGTCCGATAGAGCTCGACGGGGTCTTGGACGAGCCGGCCTGGCAGACACTCGAACCGCTGCCGCTGACCATGCACACGCCGACCTACGGCGGTGAGCTAAGCGAGCGCACAGAGGTTCGGATCGGATACGACGACGAGTACCTCTACGTAGGAGGTCACCTGTACGACTCCGACCCGAGCGGGATCCGAGAGAACTCTCTCTATCGGGATCGCTGGAGTGGCGACGATACCTTCGGATTCATCCTCGACACGTTCAACGACAAGGAGAACGGCCTTTGGTTTCTCACGAACCCGGCCGGGGTGCGTTTCGACCAGACCGTCACAGCCGACGCAACCTCGGGGACTTTCGGTACCTATCCGTTCGAGAATAGCTGGAACACGTACTGGGACGTTGCGGTGACCCGGAGCGATGAGGGCTGGTTCGCGGAGTTTCGCGTTCCCTATTCCAGCCTGGGATTCCAGGACGTCGACGGGCGGGTCGAGATGGGCCTGATCGTGTCGCGATATATCTCGCGACGGAGCGAGCGCCAGCTCTACCCGGCCATCCGACCCAATTGGGCGTATGCCTACGCGAAGCCGTCCCAGGCTCAGACGGTGGTGCTGGAGAACGTCTCCAGCCGCAAGCCGCTTTATGTGACACCGTACGCTCTGGCGGGCCTGAGCCAGGAATCACAACTGCCCGAGGGCGCTGGGCGGTACGATCTGCAGAACGACACACAGCAAGAGGTGGGACTCGACGTCAAGTACAACCTGCGGAACAACCTCACGTTGGACGTGACGGTCAATACAGACTTTGCCCAGGTCGAGGCCGACGACCAGCAGGTCAACCTGACCCGTTTCTCGCTGTTTTTTCCGGAAAAACGACAGTTCTTCCAAGAGCGAGCGGGCACCTTCGCCTTCCGCACGGGCATGGTCGACAGGTTGTTCCATTCGCGCGAGATCGGGCTTCATGAAGGCGAGCCGGTGCGCCTTCTGGGTGGTGGCCGGTTGGTGGGTCGAATGGGCGGATGGGACCTGGGACTCATGAACCTGCAGACCGGCGAGTCCGACGCTCTCAGCTCTGAGAACTTCGGCGTTCTGCGCCTCCGCCGGCAGCTCTTCAACCCCTTCTCGTATGCCGGCACTATGGTGACCAGTCGGTTCGGGACCGACGGTTCCTACAACGTAGTGTACGCGGCCGACGGTATCCTGCGGCTGACCGGGGACGAGTATCTCACGCTTCAGTGGGCGCAGAGCTTCGACGACCGTGTGGCCGACGCCACGGGGTTCAACTTCGGGAGGGCCGCTCTCTTTAGGGCGCACTGGGAGAGGCGTACCCAGCAGGGCCTCTTCTACCTGGGGCAGGTCAACTACATCGGCGGCGACTTCGTGCCCGGCCTAGGCTTTGTCCAGCGGACCGGAGCGACGCTGGTCGAGACTCGCCTCGGGTACGGATGGATTCCCGGGGCGGAATCACCGTTTCGCACCATCACGCCGAACTTCCTGAGCTCCCAGCTTTGGCTCCGCAACGGTGACGGCTCCATCGAATCGGCATCGGTCGGGAGTTGGTTCAACTACGAGCTCAAGAATGGCGGCAGCGGGTGGATCGGTCTGGAGGCCAACATCGAAGACCTGGACGAGCCTCTGTCGCTGCCGGACGACGTCGTGGTGCCTGTGGATCGCTACGAGTTCTGGACCCTGAACACGTCCTATAGGCACACCCGGTCGAGTCTTCTCAGCTTCACCACCAAGGTCGAGGTCGGGACCTTCTACGACGGCTGGCGGGTGAACTACACGCTGGCCCCCACGTGGAACGTCTCCCGTTACCTAGAGCTGGGGGCGGACTACCAAATCGCGTGGGCCACTTTCCCGGACTTGGACCAGGACTTCGTGGTTCACGTCCCGCGGGTGAAGGTCCAGCTGGCTCTCGATACCAAGCTCTCGGCCAACGCCTTTGTCCAGTACAACACCGAGACCGACCTGATCACACCCAACGTCCGGATTCGCTACAACTTTCGGGAGGGCAACGACCTTTGGCTGGTCTATAATGAAGGGCTCAACACGGATCGGGGTGTGGTCGATCCGCGGCTGCCGCTGACCGACACGCGCACCGTGCTGCTCAAGTACACTTACACGTTCGGGTCCTGACCGCACCTGTTCGCGATTTGCTTAGGAAAAGCCCTGCCACCTCCGTAGATTGGCCGCAACGTGCCTTCGCCCGGTGTGGCCGAGGGGGCTGGCTGGGTCGAGGCGGAACGGTCGAACCCATTGGATATGGAGGGAGAGATGGCTACCAAGCAGTTCACCATGGCCACTCTGGCCGGCGGGGTCACTGCATTCGTGTTGGTGTACCTTTTCTACGGCCTGTTGTTGATGGACTTCTACAACGGCAACCTCGGAACGGCGACCGGGGTCTACAAGGAGGTGCCCATCTTCTGGTCGTTGGCGGCGGGCCAGCTCCTATGGGCGGGCTTCCTTACCATGGTCATGGGCTGGCGCGGGGATGCGTCGGCGGGAGCCGGACTCAAGACCGGTGCCATAGTGGGGTTGATCATGGGTGGTAGCATCAACCTTACCATGTACGGTACCGCGAACATCGCGAACCTCACGGCTTCGCTCGTCGATCCGGTCGTTGCCATGATCGGTACGGCCATCACGGGTGCGGTCATCGGCCTGGTGCTCGGAATGGGCAGCGGATCGGCCGAGCCCGCGGTGGCGAGCGCACCAACCTCGCCTTCGGCGAGCGCTCCAACGTCCCCAACGTCTCCCCCGTCCCCAACGTCTCCCCCCCCAACGTCTCCCCCGTCCCCAACGTCTCCCCCGTCCCCCCCGCCTTCGGCGGAGCACGACGGCGAGCAGTCGGCCGGCATGTAACGCTCCTCGGTCTCCACAGATCCCCGGGGCGCGGCGTACAGCACCGGCTGACGTCGCGTCTCGAGGGTCGGGTTGATCAGCGTGTAGACCTGACTTCACGGGGCAGCGGCTCATCCCCGAACACGAACGCCTCGATGAAGAGGCGGGCCACGTCAGACCGGAGCACGTTGCTGTCTCCCCCCAGACCGTACGCTCGACTCATGTAGTTCGTGTTGGCTAGCACCACGAAGGTGAGCTCCCGCTCTGGCACCCGCACGATCAGCGAGGAGTTACTGGTCCACCATCCGTAGTACCACTGGAAGGTTATGTCCTGACGGTCTTGGATGAACCAACCGAGTGCATACGGGAGCGTCTCGCCGGTGTTGGATACGGCCGGCGTGAAGACCCGATCCCAGGTGTCGGCCGCCAGGAAGCGGCCCTCGTCTATCGCGATGGAGAAGGTGGCCATGTCCTCCGCCGAGGCCACCATTCCGGCCGCCGTGCCGAAGAAGCCGGGATGGTCGATCGGTAGCACCTGCGATCCGGTCCAATCGTAGCCGGCCGCCATATCGGCCATGAAGGCCGTTCGATCGAGTCCGCTGTGAGCGAAGGCACCCGCGTCCGCGGGATTTGGAGCCGTATTGGTTAGCGCGAGGGGCCCGAGGATCCGCTCCGCGACGAGTTCCGCGAACGACCGTCCAGAGGCCACCTCGATGACCCGGTCCAGGTTGCCGAACCGGTTCCCGTTATACGAGTAGGCGGCTCCGGGGACACCTTCGGACGTGTGCGACAGAAGATGGCGCACCAGTATGACGCCACTGGCCGACAGGTTCACTCCGTAGTCGGTGACCGGGTCGTCCAGGTCCACAAGCCCCTCTTCCACCAGCTGCATCAGGATGATCGAGTCGAACGGCTTCGTCAGGGATGCCAGGTGGAAGGGGGTGGTCGGCGTGGCGGCTCGGCCCGTTGCGGCGTCTGCCTGGCCGAGCCCTGTCGACCAGATGATGTCTCCTTGGTAGGCGATGGCGGCCGACATCCCCGGAATCCGGAGCTGAATACGAAGCGCATCCAGGTCTGCCGCGAACCCTTCGAGTCCCGGCGTGGCCGTGACCTCGATGGGCACGGACTGAGTGGTGGGCCCAGTCGTATTGTCGGAGCCACAGGCCAGAAGCACGACGACGACAACGCAGACGCACATGAAGTGCGTCGCAGTTCTCACGATCGTCCGCATGTCAGTATCGCCCTTCCACCCGGCCCATGAATCGATGTGTTCTGGATACTGAAACGATCGGCACGCCGGGATTCTACCAACAGGGCGTTGCGGTGATTCGGGCTGCACGTCCCGTCAATGCTTTCCGGATCGGAGGTGCCTGGTGCCGATGGCTTCCGGGCGCTCTACACCAGTGAGGATTCCGCCTCCTACGCCGCCGGCCGTCCCCCGCTGAAGAACGCATTGAAGAGCAACCGGAACGTCCCGTGGGTCTGCATGCGGTGCTGCACCCGGAATCCGTACATGAGAATCCGGCCGCTCCCGTACCCGACATCGAGCACTGCGCCCTTGCCGGCCAGGAACTCGGCGCCCACCAGCTGGCCCGCCGCGAGGACATCTCCAGGATCGGAGGCCCACTTGCCGACCACCTGTACCGTCCCGGACTCGCCCTCCCATCCCGTCGGCTCGTAGGCCCGACCGCCGGCCCACTTGCCCAGGACGGTGGACGGGCTGCCCGCAGAAAGCTCGTGATCGGGCGACAGTTCCATGCGCAGCAGCGAGGCCGGCAGGAAGAACTCGTCGCTGCTCACGTCCTCGAGGGCGTTCCTGATGGGTACGTCGAATCGGTCCAGGACGACCTGGTCTCCGCGTTCCAACGTCACCAGCGTGCCACCGGCCCGGACGAAGGCCTGCAGGTTCTCGACGCCTTCGTCGCCGATGCCGCCGGTATACCCGGCGGGCATGTCCTCTTCATCGTGTCCGTCCACCAGCCGATCCACGGAGATCTCCGAAGGGATCATGATCACGTCGAGCCGACTTCTGAGATCCGATTCGCGCACGTCGTCGTTCGACAAGCTCTGAAAGGAGAAGCCGAACTCCTCGAGCAGGAGGCGCGTCCAGCCTTCGTCCATCGAACCGGCCCATCCACGGTACAGACTGATGCGCGACGCCTCGATACGGCGTGTGCTCGCGATATCGGGCGGATCGCTGAAGACGGGCACCCCGACGGCCAGGTTCTCCAACGCTGCCTCGAGCCCGGATTGGCCCGCGGGTATCAGAAACGCGCCCCGCACGTCCTGACCGCCGAGGGTCACGGCTTCATCGGCACGATGAACGGTGAATCCGGCTTCCATGAGATCGTTGGCCACCCGATAGCTCTGGTTTACCTCGGAAGTGAGTGCGTACCAACTGCTCGCCCGATCAGGAGCCGAGATGGTGAGGGACGGGACCTCCGTGACCCTCGTGAGCGACACATCGAAGGGCTCCTCGACCCGCACGGCTTCGACGCCCATCTGCATAGCCATAGTGTAGGCGGCAGCGTCGTACATGCGCAGGAAGGGCCCGTCGGGATAGAAGTTGCGTACCGGAAGAAAACGGGGCTCCAGAAGATCCATGAGAGCCGCCCGGCTGGCCTGAGCCACCACCACCACGAAACTTCCGGCTTCGAATCGACGTGCTTCGGGCTCTACCCACTCCTCTTCGTCGTCGTCGTGGGCCTCATCCTCGTCGTGCCCTTCCTCGTCGTCGTCGTGGGCATCATCCTCGTCGTGCCCTTCGTCCTCGTCGTCGTGGGCCTCACCCTCGTCGTGCCCTTCGTCCTCGTCGTCGTCATGCGCCCCACCCTCGTCTCCCTCGCCCCCATCGGCCGTCTCCGCGGGGGGTGCCTTCGGTTGCCGGATTCCGGCTACGTCGGCGATGGTGTCCAGGACCGTGGGGAAGGCCTCGAACGCTCGGTCGGCCCGGTGGACCTCGATGCCCTGCATGGCCAGGCGCCGCACAAAGTCCGTGGCGGTGAGGGGATCGCTCTGACGGGCGGGGATCACGAAGGCATACGGCCCCGTGGCGCTTGCCCGTTCCATGGTCTCCTTGGCCATCTGCCAGCGACCCAGGATGTAGTCCTCGCGAAAGCGTGCCGTCTGACGCAGAACCGAGAAGGCCGCCACGGTCTGGTAGTCCACAATGTCGCCTAGCTTCCACTCACCGCCCCACCAAGGGTCGGGCATTGCCATGGAGAACTCGTACGCCTCGAGGCCGATCCCAGGGCTGGCGAAGCCCTCCAACTGCTCCATGGTGACGGTGTCCGGGCTCGCGAGATTCGAGCTGGCGGTTTCCGTCAGTAGTCCGATCACGTTGTGGAAGCGCTCTGCGAGCGCTCCCTCCTGTCCGAAGATCCGGTACATGCTTCCGCTCACCACGCCCTGCTTGCCGGCGGCTTGCAGGTCCCGGACGATGCCCCCGCCCATGAATTGGATGCCCTGCCACAGCAGCGGATGGACCAGGGGGTTCATGGGATCGGGATAAGGTGGTACGAAGATGCGGGGTCCGCTCCCGCCCATCTGGTGCTGATCCAGATAGATCTGCGGCCGTACGGCGGAACATCACGTCGAACCAATAACGGGTCTCCAACAACGCGCCCTGAAAGAAGTCCCGGTTGTTGTCGTGGCCGGCGTAATGGTGGTAGAGGTAGGGCATGCGGGCGTCCCAGTGCTCCGTCCCTACGATCTGGTTGTACCAGTCCACCACCATCACCGTCACCACGTTGTCGAGAATCTCGAGTACATCGGTGTCCGTGCTCGTGGCCAGTCGGTGGACGAGGTCGACGCTGGTCTGTGACGAGCCGATTTCGGTGGAGTGGATGTTGTGGTTGATGACCACGGTGGCCGGCAGGCCGACGACCAGCCGGTCGGCCTCGACAGCCGACACACGGCCCTCGGCCAACACCGCGGAGGTCGCGGTGATTTCCGCGAGGCGGGCCAAATTGTCGGCCGACGAGAGGGTCACAGTGATGAATGGGTTCCCGAGAGTCGTGGGCCCCAGCGTGTCGACCCGAATGCGATCGGATCCGTCGGCGAGGATCTCGAAGTACTCGAGGATGCCGTCCCAGCGAGCGAGCTTCTCGTCCGTCCCCATGGCAAAGCCGAAGTGGCTTTCGGGAGAGGGAAGGGCCTGAGCCGCCGCGCCCCCGGGGCCGAGCGGAAGAACCAACAGCGGCAGAACTCCTACGAGAGTACGGAACCGAACCACGAAACACCTCATCAAGTTTAAGCCGTGGGGTGGACGGACCCGCGCCCACCTCCGAGACTATTCGATCTAGCCCCATCCTATCACGGCCCAGCGCCTTCGCCTACCGCCCATGTTCGACTTCACCGTTCACGCCACCGATGGCCCGGCGCGCACCGGCACATTCACGACTCCACACGGCGATGTGCAGACGCCGGTATTCATGCCGGTGGGCACGATCGGAACGGTGAAGGGGGTCTCTCCGGAGGAGATCGCGGGGGTGGGGGCGTCCATGATTCTGGCGAACACGTACCACCTCTACCTACGGCCCGGACACGAACTGGTCCGGGACCTGGGACAGATCCGATCGTTCATGCGCTGGGACGGGCCCGTTCTCACGGATTCGGGCGGGTATCAGGTCTTCTCGCTGTCGAACATCAGCGAGATCCGCGACGACGGCGTGGTCTTTCAAAGCCACATCGACGGGTCGACGCATCTCTTCACGCCAGAGATCGTGATGGATATCCAGCGGGCGTTGGGCGCGGACGTGGTTATGGCCTTCGACGAGTGCCCGCCGGGCGGGGTGGATCGGGAGGGGGCCCGGGAGGCCAACCGCCGCACGCTGCAGTGGTTGGAGCGTTGCCAGACTCGCTTCGAGGAGTTGGGCTCCGAGGGACGGGCCGGGGTGCAGACCCTTTTCCCGGTGCTCCAGGGCAACGTATTCGAAGATCTCCGGCTGGAGCACCTGCGCGCCTTTCTCGATCTCGGCGACTGGGACGGCATGGCCATCGGCGGACTGAGTGTGGGCGAAGCCAAGAACGACATGTGGAGGATTCTGGAGGCGCTCGACCCCGAGATGCCCTCGGAAATTCCCCGGTACCTCATGGGAGTGGGTTACCCTGACGATCTTCTCGAGTCCATCGCCCGGGGCTGCGACATGTTCGACTGTGTGGCCCCCACCCGGAACGCTCGTCACGGCACGACCTGGTCGGCCCACGATGGCCAGATGAATATGAAAGGGGCTCGTTTTATCCGGGACACCAACCCCATCGACCCGGGCTGCGATTGTTACGCCTGTCAGGGCTACGACCGGGCGTACATCAGGCATCTCTGCATATCCAGGGAACGTTTCGGCGAACGTCTCGTCTCGATCCACAACCTTCGATTCCTCATTCGACTGGCCGAGGAGTCCCGGGAGCGCATCGCGGATGGTACCTTCCATTCGTGGTCAACGGACTGGCTCGAGCGGTATCGGGCCGGGACGGAATAGACCAGTCGGAATTGGCGACCCGGCACGGGCATCGCCACACACACATGAGCTCTAGCGGAGATCGGTTTTGTCAGAGGCCGCGTTGGCAGTTTTGATGGCGCCCCGACAAGGGGCGGACGGCACGTTCGTGTTCTTCCTGAACATGACCGCCGTGATCCTCATCTTCTACTTCCTCCTCATCCGTCCGCAGCGGAAGGAGCAGCAGAAGCAAAAGGAGATGATCTCCGCCATAGGGAAAGGCGACGAGGTGGTGACGACGGGTGGAATCATCGGTACGGTGATTCGGGCGGAGGAAGATCGCCTGGTCATCAAGACAGGCGGTGGCGAGACCAAGGTCACCATCGAGCGGAGTCGGATCGCCAGAAAGGTCAAAGCGGAGGAGTAGTGTTCCGTTCCCCCGACACCCGTAACTAGCGTGGCCATTCGGGACATCGTCCTCCTGGGCGAAGAAGTGCTTCGTACCCCCGGCGAGGAAATCGTCGAGTTCGACGACGATCTGCGCTCGCTGGTAGAGGATATGTGGGAGACCATGTACCATGCCGAGGGGATCGGCCTGGCGGCCCCCCAGATTGGAGTGTCCCTTCGTCTGTGCGTTGTCGACGTCCGCGTGGAGGACGACCCCGAAGCAGGGCATCTAGCTCTGGTGAACCCTGTGGTCTCCGAGGCGAGCAAGGAGACCGACAAGGCGTCCGAGGGCTGTCTGAGCATCCCCGGCCTCGAGGAGGTGGTGAGCCGTCCCGCCGCAGTGACCGTGACCGCCGTCACTCCGGACGGAGAGCCCATTGAAGTTCAGGCGGAAGGACTGATGGCTCGGGCGCTGCAGCATGAGATCGATCATCTGGACGGGGTGCTCTTCATCGATCGGGTGAGCCCACTCAAGCGCAAGATGTTCCTCAAGAAGTGGAAGAAGAGCCAGGAGGAGGAGTAGTAGGTACACCATGAAGATCCTCTTTTGGGGTACGCCCGCCTTTGCGGTTCCATCGCTGCTCGCTCTGAGCGACGAAGGACACGACATCGTGGGGGTGGTTACCCAGCCCGACCGACCCGCTGGGCGTGGCAGACAGCTCAAGGCCTCAGCCGTGAAGGAGGCCGCCCTGGCGGAAAGCATCACGGTCCTCGAACCCGAATCCCCGAAGGGGGATGCCTTCGTGAGGGAGATCGGGGCTTTGGGAGCCGACCTCTCGGTCGTGGTCGCCTATGGCCATATCCTCGTGCGCGAGGTACTGGACGTTCCCCCGATGGGCTCGGTCAACCTGCATGCGTCGCTGCTTCCCGCCCTCCGCGGTGCCGCACCCATCAACTGGGCCATCGCCCGCGGGCACGAAATGACCGGGGTGACGGTCATGCGCATGGTCGAGAAGATGGACGCCGGACCCGTCCTTTTTCAGACGGAGGAGCCGATCATCGGGGGAGAGACGGCCTCTGAGCTCACGACACGGCTTTCCGAGGTCGGTGCCGGGGCGCTGGTGGAGGCGTTGGCGCTTCTGGAGGCCGGAGCCGTGGAGGAACAGGAGCAGGATGAGTCGGCCGCCACTTATGCGCCCAAGGTCGACCGGGCCACTGCCCGCATCGACTGGACGGCACCCTGCGCGGAGGTCGCTGATCTGATTCGGGGGATGGATGGCGTACCGGGCGCCTGGTCGGAGCTGGGCGGGGATCCCGTGAAGTTGTTCCGGCCCGAAGCCGAACCGGAGGTCGCGCCGGAAGGGTCGTCGGGAACGATCGTGGAGGCCGACCGAATCACCGGACTGTTGGTGGCGGCGGGGGATGGAGCCGTTCGGATCGACGAGGTCCAGCCTGCGGGCAAAAGCCGCATGAAGGCGGGCGACTGGGTGCTGGGCCGGGGAGCGAGCGCCGGCCAGCGATTCGAGTGATTCCCAAGCTTCACGTCGTCACCGACAGTGGGGTGCTCGCTCGGGAGGACTTTCTGGTCGACGCTCGGCAGGTCCTCGAGGCCGGTCCGGACGTCGCCCTCCATCTCCGCGGACCCGACGCGACCGGGCGGCACCTGTCCGATCTGGCCGGGGCCCTCACCGATGAGGCCGCCGCCGCGGGTGCCGCGCTGTTGGTCAACGATCGGGTGGACTTGGTCCTGTGCTCCGGGCTGGACGGCGTTCACCTTGGCCGCCGTTCCTTGCCCCTCGCCGAGGCCCGCCGACTCCTCGGGTCGGATCGATTGATAGGGGCCTCGGTGCACAGTGTGGAGGAAGCGGTAGAGGCGGTGCGGGGGGGAGCTGATTTCCTGTTCGTGGGGACTATTTGGGCGACCTCGTCCCATCCAGGCCGCGCTCCGGCGGGGCCGGAGCTGATCAGCGATGTGGCAGCGGCCGTCTCCGTGCCGCTGCTGGGCATCGGGGGCGTGACACCGGGGCGGGTAGCAGACATCCTGGAAGCTGGAGCACACGGCGCGGCCGTGGTCAGCGGGATTTGGCACGCCCCCTCTTCAGGCGAAGCCGTGCAGGCTTATCTTCAGGCCCTGGCGTAATAGGACGATTAAGCGAGATGACGTACAGATCATGAGTGAAGGTCAGACGATAAATGTACGACTCAACGGCAAGGACCGTGAGATCGACTCGGGGCTCTCCGTTCAGGAGTTGGTCGAGTCGCTGGATCTAGATCCAAAGCTCATCGTCGTAGAGTTGAACAGGGAGATCCTCAGCCGGGACTGCTTCGGCGAGATCGAGGTCTCCCAAGGAGATCAGGTAGAGTTCGTCCACTTTGTCGGCGGAGGATAAGCCAGCTTGCTCCGTCTTCGTCAAAGGACCCGAGGAATGAGATAGGACCCGTGGGACGAGATAGGACCCGAGGACGAGATAAGACCTGAGCAACGAGATGGGACCCCGAGGTATGAGATGACCACATCGATCGATACAGAAGCCCGGCCCGAGATCTTCGCAACCGACGATGCTCTGCATATGGGGGGGCGGCGGTTCGACTCCCGCCTGTTCGTGGGGACCGGCAAGTACGCGGACAACGACACCATGGTGGCGGCGATCAGGGCGTCGGGAACGGCCATGGTCACCGTGGCCGTGCGCCGGGTCGATCTGGATCGCACCAAGGAGGAGGGCATTCTCTTCCACCTGGATCCCGACGAGTTCTTCCTGCTCCCGAACACCGCCGGTTGCTACACGGCCGAAGACGCTATCCGCTACGCCCGTTTGGCCAGGGCGGCGGGCTTCAGCGAGTGGCTGAAGCTCGAGGTGATCGGCGATGAGACCACCCTCCTGCCCGACACACAAGCCACGGTAGAGGCCGCCAAGACGTTGGTCGACGAAGGCTTCAAAATCATGGCCTACACCAACGACGACGTGATCACGGCCCTACGGCTCGAGGACGTCGGGTGCGTGGCCGTCATGCCCCTCGCCAGTCCTATCGGTAGTGGGCTGGGCGTGGTGAACCCGTACTTCATCCGTGAGATCAAGCGGCGTTGCGAGGTGCCCATCATCGTCGACGCCGGTGTGGGTACGGCATCCGACGCTTGCGTCACCATGGAGCAGGGAGTGGACGGGGTGCTGATGAACACGGCCATCGCCGCTGCCGATGATCCGGTCGCCATGGCCCGCGCCATGCGGTTGGCCATTCAGGCGGGCCGGTTGGCCTATCTCGCGGGGCGCATGGAGGCCAAAGAGATCGCGATTCCGTCATCTCCCACCCGGGGGATGCTGGACTGAGCCCGCTCTTCGACGCCCCGCCGGCTCTGGAGCCGTGACGTCCCCCGAGTCCGGGACGGGGGTGACGCCCGCCCGGCAGGCGGCGCTGGAGATGCTCACCGCGGTCAAGCGCGGCCAGCGCGTGGACCGGGCCTTTGCCGATTCGGCGCGTGACCTCGACCCCCGCGAACGAGCGTGGTGCCGTGAGTTGGTGTACGGCGTCCAGCGCCTTCGCGGCCGTCTCGACTATCTGCTTGACCGGAGGGTTCGGAGGGGACTCGATTCTGTAGCCCCCGAGGTGCTCGACGTCCTCCGACTGGGCGTGTATCAGATCCTTTACATGGACGGCGTACCGGAATATGCGGCCGTGTCTCAGACCGTGGACCTGGCCCGGGCGGTGGGAGGTAAGGGTGCGGCGGGGTTCGTAAACGCCATCATGCGAGCGACCGTTCGCGAGAGACCGGGCCAAGAGCACTTCCCGGACTTCGAGTCCGACCCGGCAGGTTTTCTGTCCACATGGGGATCACACCCCCGGTGGATCGTGGAACGCTGGCTCGCTCGATGGTCGGCGGCGGAGGTCCGCCGGCTGGTCGACGCGAACAATGAGGTGCCTCCCATCTACCTGCGGTGTCTCCGGGACACGCCTGAGGATGCCACCAAGATCCTTGCCGACGCCGGGTTGGAGGCGGAGCCGGTGGGTTCTGGCACGGGATGTGTAGTGCTCCTCGGGGGATCCTCTCCCGTCGATGCCATGAGTGTGGTTCCGTCCGTGGTGCAGGATCCGGCAGCGGCCCTGGTGGTGCCCTACGCGGATCCCCGGCCCGGTGATCGAGTGGCCGACTTGTGCGCGGCGCCGGGAGGGAAGGCTATGGCCGTGGCAGCTCGGGGGAACGTGGTGGTGGCGGCCGACCGATCCCTCGAACGCTTGAGGCTGGTACGGGGAAACGTGCGCAGACTCGCAGCCCGACCCTGGGCGGGGTCGAGCTTTACGGTGTCGTTGGTGCAGGCCGACGCTCTGGCCCCCGTTGTGGAGGGCGCCGACATGGCTCTGCTCGACGTGCCCTGTACGGGGACCGGAACCCTCCGGAGGAATCCGGACGCACGTTGGAAGCTCACGCCCGAGCGGCTGGGCGAGTTGGTGGATCTTCAGGAGGGCATCCTGGAGGCGTGCACGAGCGTAGTACCTCGTGGAGGTCGTTTGGTGTACTCCACGTGTAGCTTGGAACCGGAGGAGAATGAGGACCGGATCTCGGCGTTTTTGGAGCGGCATCCGGAGTTCGAGTTGGAACCGAGCTCGGGTATAGACGAGGCGTATCTGAATGAGTGGGGCCAGCTCTACGTGCTGCCCCAGGAGTACGGGTTCGACGGTGCTTACGCGGCCCGACTGAGAAAGCGATGAGGCGAGAGCGGCGGGGATGAGACTAGGAAGCTCGATTCGACAAAGGCGCGGCGGCGGGAAGCTTCGTCTGGAATCCATCCGCACCTGGTGGCGGGGCGTGCGGAGCTATAGGCCCACGCCCGGTACCTGGGGCGTGGTGGCCTCTGTGCTGTTGGTGGGGTTCGGACTCGGTTACCTGCTCTCCACACGAGTCCTCTTTCCCGTTCCCGCCCGCCCCCGAGACCTCGTCGAGGTCCCGGATGTCCGCGGCGTCGACCGTTCTGCCGCGCTGGAAGCGGTGCGCGCTGCAGGGCTCCGGATGGCGGTTGTGGATTCGTTCAGCCATCCGATAGCGGTCCGAGGCGAGGTGCTGGGCCAGAGCCCCTTGGCCGGCCAACTCTCCGTTGCCGGTGACACAGTCCGTCTCACGGTGAGCCTCGGTCCGGTCCGGCGGCCGGTGCCCGACGTTGTCCGGCTCAGGGCGGAGAGGGCCCGTGACGTGCTTGAGGCGAGCGGGTTCCTGGTGGCGGTGGACAGCTTGCAAGCTGATCTACCGGCCGGCTATGTGGTGGAGGTGCTCCCGGAGCCGGGGACCGAAGTGGATCTTCCCATGGAGGTTCGCATTGCCGTGAGCACGGGCCCGCCCCTGGTGACCATGCCGCTGCTGCTGGGAATCGAGCAGGCCACGGCCGAAGCGATGCTGGACTCATTGGGCTTCGTGGTGTCGGAGATACTCACCCGATTCCGCTTCGGTCGCGACCAGGGACGCGTTGTCGAGCAGGACCCGCAGCCGGACAGCCTGCTTCCCCCGGGAAGCCCGGTCCGTCTGGTCGTTGGAAGGCGCTCGAATACGCGCAGAAATCGCAGGAACTAATTAGATTTATTGCCGTAGCAGTGGACACACCTTCGGCTAGAAGTGACATGACCTCGGACGATACCCCAAAGCCGAGATACTCCCGCCTCCCTTATGCCTTCGCGCTCTTGGGCGTGGGTCTCGTGGTGCTCACGGCGTGGATCAATCGAGATCGGCTCCAGCCGGTAATGCCGGGCACCCCCGCACCCGAGTTCGCGGTGCCCGATCTGGACGGTAACGTGGTGCGTCTCAGCGACCATCGGGGCCAAGTGGTGATGGTTAGCATCTGGGCGACCTGGTGCGGCCCCTGCCGATACGAGATGCCCTCCATGGAGCGCCTCTACCAGGAGCTGGCCGACGACGGGCTTGAGATCTTGGCCGTAAGCATCGACGCCGACCCCGGCGCGTTCGACCTGTTTGGACGCCCCGGGGGTGACATCCAGGAATTCGCGGACTCACTGGGGCTGACTTTTCCGTTGCTCCACAACCCCTCCGGCGACATCCAACAGCTGTATCAGACCACGGGCGTGCCTGAGACGTTTCTGGTCGGGAGGGACGGGATCATCTACAAGAAAGTGGCCGGGGGGACCGAGTGGGATGCGCCTGATCACCAGGAGCTGATCGAGCGGCTCTTGGCGGCCTCGGAGTGACCCACCGACCCTCTCTGTCGATCGGATAGGCCGTGAGATCCCGTTCCTACGGAGGATCGCTCGCCAGCAACTGGCGGCTCAAGCTCTCGGCCTTCTTTCTGGCGGTCTTCCTCTGGGCTCTGGTTCGGGTGGGATCGCCTGATCAGCGGGCCGTCTCTATTCCGGTCACCGTCAGCTTGAACGATCCCGACTGGATTCTCATGGACGACCCCGTGCCGGCTACCGTAGAGGTACGATTCAGCGGTCCGCCGACCGAAGTCTTCCGCCTCACCGCCATCGACGGGGTTTCCATTACGGTGCCCGTCACCGAGGTCGCCGGTGAGGAAATGGTGATTGCCCTGCAAGACGCGTGGATCCCTGTGGACGGTTACCCGGGCGTCATCGTCGAAGATATTCTTCCGAGCACCGTCCACGTGCACCTCGATCACGTGGAGACGGCCTCGATTCCGGTGCGAATCACCACACGGGGGAGCCTGCCGGAGCACCTGGCCTTGATCCGGTCCCTATCCGTGACGCCCAGTGCGGTACGCGTCAGCGGGCCGGCCAGTCTGGTACAGCAACTGGACTCGCTGGACATCGTGCCCGTGGATCTGGGTGAGGTGGACGAGCGCGGTGCCGTCCAGACCACGGTCGACACTGTGGGGCTGGCCCGCATCACCGTGATCCCTTCGGAGATCACCGTGAGAATCCCCGTTGAGGAGTCCATCGACAGGGTGCTGGCGTCCATGCCCGTGTTGGCCGACGTCGGGGGTGAGTTGGAGGAAGAGAGTGGTACTCTGGAGATTCTCCCGGCGACGATTCAGCTCACGCTTCGCGGCGCGCGGACCCAGGTAGCGAACTTGGATCCGCGTCGCTTGCGCGTGGTGGTACCGTCCGCCGAGCTACTGGGCCTGGGGGTGTCCGAAGAGCGTAGAGTGCCGATCGTGGTGGAAGGGCTTCCCAGCTACATGTCCGTTTCGCCTGATGTGGACACCGTGGTGGTGCGCCGGCAAACGGAGCCATGAGCGGGCCGCTCATCCTGGGCCTCGAGACGAGCTGTGATGAGACTGCGGCGGCCCTGCTCGAGGCGCCCACCAACGTCCGCGGCCACGTAATCCTGTCTCAGGACGAACACGCACTATACGGTGGAGTGGTCCCGGAGATCGCTGCCCGGGCCCACCTTCAGCGGATCGATGATGTGGTGGAGTGCACTCTCCGTGAGGCAGGGTGTGTGTTCGCGGACCTGGACGCCGTGGCGGTTACGGCTGGACCCGGCCTTGTCGGAGCGCTGCTGGTGGGGGTGTCCTGGGCCAAGGCGCTCGCGTTCGGGCTCGGCAAGCCCATGGTCGCCGTCCACCACATGGAGGCCCACCTCTTCGCGCCGTCGCTCGAAGATTCCGCCGCGGAACCACCGTTCGTGGCGCTCCTGGTTTCGGGCGGCCACACCATGCTGCTCCACGCGCCGGCCTGGGGTGAGTACCACCTCCTGGGCGAGACCCGAGACGATGCTGCGGGCGAGGCATTCGACAAAGTCGCCAAGGTGCTCGGGCTTCCATATCCGGGGGGGCCAGCCATCCAGGCCCTCGCCTCGGAAGGGGATGAGGCCCGCTACCGGCTCCCACGCCCCATGCTGCGCACGAACCAGCAGCCCGGCGATGCCGACTTCTACGACTTTTCCTTCAGTGGGCTCAAGACCGCGGTGGCGACGCTCGTCTCGGAGCTCGACAGCTTGGGTACTCTGCCCGATGAACGGAAGCACGTTGCGGCTTCCTTCCAGGCGGCCGTGGTGGAGGTGCTGGCGAGCAAGACACTCCGGGCCACCGAGGAGACCGGGTGCTCACGGGTGCTTCTGGGGGGTGGCGTGTCGGCTAATATTCGCTTGCGAGACGAGTTGGGCCGACGGCTCGATTCCCAAGGGACCTTGTTCCACGCCTCGCCTCGACTTTCGCTGGACAACGGGGCCATGGTGGCCCGGGCCGGTGCCTACCGATTGGAGCGCGGAGACGTTGCGCCCCTTGATGCGTCCGCGGACCCGAACCTCCCGTTTCCCGGGTTGGTACGAGCCTCGGCATGAGAGGACCCTGAGCGTGTACCCCATTTTCTTCCGTCTTCCCGAGTGGTTTCCTTTCATGGGCGGTGAGCCCATCACCTCGTTCGGGGTGTTCATGTTCCTTTCCTTTCTCACCGCCGGCGTGTTGCTACGTCCGGAGATGGAGCGGGCGGGGGAGGATCCCGAGGTGGCTTGGGACCTGCTGTTCATGGCGGTCCTGGGGGGCATCATCGGGGCCAAGATCTACTATGTGCTCTTGAACTACCCACGGCTTTTCGAGGACCCGGCGCGAGCCATCTTCTCCCGCGGCGGGATGGTCTGGTATGGCGGCTTCGGTGGTGCCGTGGCGCTCATCATCTGGGAGATCAAGCGGAAGAAGCTGCCGCTCGGTAAGATGGCCGATGTCATCGCCCCCACCTTGGCCATCGGGTACGCGGTCGGCCGCATGGGCTGCTTTCTGGTGGGGGACGACTATGGCCGACCCACGGCTTCATGGGTAGGCATCCGCTTCCCGCAGGGAACGCCGCCGACCCGAGTAGACGTGCTCCAGAACCAGTTCGGAATCCAGGTGGATCCCGCCCTCGTCGAACAGTTCGGTCAGGTCGTGCCGGTACACCCCACCCAGCTGTACGAGATCGCCATGGTCAGCCTGATCTTCGTGATCCTCTGGCGACTACGGATTCATGAACACGGATCAGGATGGCTCTGGTGGATCTGCCTGGCCATGCTGAGCTTCGAGCGCTTCCTGGTCGAGTTCGTGAGGGTCAAGGATGATCGATTCCTGGGACCGTTCACCATCGCACAGCTCATCGCCATGTCGCTGATCGTCCTCAGCGTGTGGGGAGTGAGTCGTGCGGTCGCTGCCGGACGGAAACCGGCGGAGGCGCCGGCCTGAGCGGCGGAGGCGTCGGCTTGACCCACCTGCCGAGCTGAGGTCGGGATGCTCACGATCCTACAGGGCTCGGACGTTCACTTCGGAAAACCGCATCTGCCGCGCGTCGCGGTCGCGTTCCACGAGCTGGCGCGCCAGGCCGAGCCCGACGTCATCGTCCTGGCAGGGGACTTTACGCAACGAGCCAAGGTCCGGGAGTACCGGCAGGCCCGCGAGTCCATCGATGCGCTGCCGGACGTGCCGGTGATCGTGACACCGGGGAATCACGACATTCCCCTCTACCGGTTGCACGAACGCCTGTTCGCTCCGCTGCGCAACTACCGGACGCACATCTCGTCCGATCTGGACAGTGTAACCCGAGTGAAAGGAGCGGTTTTTGTGGCTTTGTGCTCGGCCGAGCCGTACCGGGCCGTCGTCAATGGGCGGCTCGGGGGCGAGCAGCTCGCGTTTGCGGCACGTATCTTCCAGGAGTGTTCCCCGGAGGACTTATGCATCCTGGTGACGCACCATCCGCTGGTTCGCCCACCGGATGGTGGGTCGGACCACATTCTCCCGGGAAGTGGAGTGCTGCTTGACCGTTTCCGGGAGATGGGGGTCGAGTTGATCCTGGCAGGGCACCTTCATCGAGGCTATGTCGTAAAATCGTCCGGCGGAGACATCGTCCATGTCCACAGCGGCACGGCGATGTCGAACCGCGGCCGCATGGCCGAAAAGGGGAGAAACAGCTTGAACGTGCTGGAGATCGGGGTCCATGAGATCGTGGTGACCCCGCACTGGTTCGAGGAAGACCAGGATCGATTTGTGGCCCGTCCTCCCACCAAAATTGTGAGGATCTCTTGAGCCGATTCTATCTTCGCCGAGATCCCGGGCCACACGAGAACCTCGGTGCGGTTGCGGTTGCCTTCAGCGTGGGGGCCGTTGTGTTCTACTTCGTGCGCATGATCCTGGCACGAGAGGGTCTCGAACGGGAGGCTCCGAAGCGGCTTTCCAAGACCGGATTCGACGTGGCGGACTCGGACAGATAGGCCCCGACGTGCGCGCCGCCACCCTTTCCGTGCTCCTGATCCTGGTGGCCCCCGCGGGAGCGTTTTCGGGCATGGGTGCGCTGATGGCCCAGAACTCTGCGGTAGAACTCAGCCACATCGAGTTTCGTGGCAATCTGGCGTTCCCCGAGGACTCCCTGTCGAGAGCCATCTTCAACCGTGAAACGCGGTGCCGGTCGTTTGTTCTGGCTCCCTTCTGCATTTTCGGAGCTGGATTCAGCATCGATGATCAAACGCTCAACCCGCGTGAGCTTCCGAGAGATATTCTCCGGCTGCGGACGTACTACAGCAGTCGCGGCTTCAAAGAGGCACAGGTCGACACGGTGGTTACCAGACCGGTCGACGATGGGGTGTCGATCCTCTTCCAAATAGATGAGGGGCGCCCGGTGCGGGTGGCCACCCTCGAGGTCCTGGGGATCGACGGACTCGAGGAGCTGGACCTGGCCGTCGATCTGCCGATCCAGGAGGGTGACCTTCTCAGCTCCATCGACCTCGATGCGGCGCGTGATACGTTGATCCAGCGCCTTCAGAACCGGGGATATCCCCGTGCCGACGTGATGCGCACGTCGCTGGTCCCGGCCGACACCCCCTACCAGGCTCGTGTGACCTTCGAGGTGGATGCGGGCCCCCACGCCGTATTTGGCCCGGTCACGCTCGTCGGGAACGACAAACTGTCCGATGGCGTCGTGCGGCGTATGCTGCCCTTCCGGGAAGGACAGGAGTATTCGCAAGCCCGCAGGCTAGAGGCCCAGCGCAACCTCTACTCCATCGAGATGGTCCAGCACGCCGCCATAGACGAGGCCCTGGATCCGGCTGGTTCGCTGCCAGATTCGGTCGTACCGCTCCAGGTCACGGTGACTGAGGGTACCGTGCACCGGGTGCGCACGGGCACGGGGTGGAGCACGTCGGACTGTGTGAACGCCGAGGGCCGATGGACCAGCCGGAACTTCTTCGGCGGAGCGCGGCGCCTCCAGCTTCGGGCACGCTTGTCCAACCTCATGGCCGAGCAGCTTCACGACGAGATCTGCCAGCAGGCAGGGGTGGGGGAGTTCGGGGGCGTCAATTGGCTGGTGTCGGCAGACTTCAGCCAACCGTGGATCTTCAACCAGCGCTTTGCGCTCGGCGTGAGCCTGTTCAACGAGCGCCAGAGCCTTCAGGACGTGTATGTGCGGCAGGCCGTGGGTGTCGATCTCTCCTTGTCGCGCACGGTGGGCCCATACACGTCGATCAGCTTCGCCTATCGGCCCCAACTCACGCAGCTGGAAGCGGCTGAGGTGTTTTTCTGCACAACATTCCTGGTCTGCACGCCCGAGGACATCTCGGCTCTTCAGGATCCGAACTGGCTGGCACCTTTGGCCTTCAACTTCGTGCGTGACCGCGCCAACAGTCTCCTGAACCCGACCCGGGGCTATCAGGTGCTCTTCAACGTGGAGCACGCCTCCGCCATTACCGGATCCAACTTTCACTACAACCGACTTTTCGGTGGGGTGACGAGGTACATGGAATTGGGCCGTGGCCAGGTGCTCGCAGCCCGAGTTCAGGGAGGGTGGATCGGGGCCGGTTCGTTCGCCCTGTTTGGTGGTGGAGTCGACATCATTCACCCGCAGAAGCGGTTCTACTCCGGCGGCGCGAACAGCGTGCGGGGTTTCGCCCAAAACCAACAGGGGCCCCGGGTGCTCACCGTGGACGTGACGCCCTTACTCTCCGATGTGTCCGAGACCGTCGGACCATCGTGCGTGCCTGCAGAGGTCATGGACCTGACCTGCGACGCGAACCCCTTGGACGACCCGGCGTTCGGTACGCCACGCCCCACCGGGGGCCGGGTGTTGTTGGAGGGCGGCCTCGAGTACCGTGTGCCGATGGGCCCGCGTGTGGAGGCCGCCGTCTTCGCCGACTTTGGCCGGGTTTGGGCCGAGGAGGAGTCGGCTGACGCGAGTAGCTTCGAGGTGGCGCCGGGCTTCGGCATCCGCTACTTGAGCCCCATTGGGCCTATCCGCGTCGATGTCGGCTACCGCTTCCGTGGGATCGAAGATCTTCGGGTCGTCACCTCTCAGATCCGCCCCTTCGACCCGACCATGGATAGCGATGAGGACAAGATCATCCGGTTCGTGAACGGTGCGCCAGAGAGGCTCGATTTCGTGCTCGTGGACGATTTGGCGGTGTTGGGACCCGAGGTAGCGTATGGCCCCGACCCCGGCTTCTCCTTGAGCCGTTTTCAACTCCACCTGAGCATCGGCCAGGCGTTCTGAGATGGGACGCGCCAAGAAATCCGTGAGGCTCGGCGCCATCATCGGGTTGGCCCTGGGGGCCGGCGCGATGTCTGCGTTCTTCTTGTTGACGCGCACCACGGTCGGCCAGGCGTTCGTGCTCGAGGCCGCGCTCAGTCGGGTTGAGCGTGTGGTGAACGGCGAGATTCTCGTGTCTGGGATTCGTTCGACGGGTCTTCACAGAGGGGCCAGACTGGTGGGGGTGCAGGTCAACGCCCCCGACGGTAGCCCGCTGCTCCTGGCCGACTCGTTGGAGGCGGAATACTCGGTGGGCAGTATGCTGCGGGGGGACGTACTTCTCTCCGGCGTCACGCTATGGCGGCCGAGGTTCACGATCACCCGTCCGCGGCGTGGAGCCCCCTTCAACGTGTCCGCCTTCCTCAGTGGCAGAGGGGATGGGAGCGATGGACTGGAACCCGACGAGGGGTCGACCGCCGAACCGCCCGACGGAGAAGAGGACCAGAAAAATGGCCGCCGGCTGGTGCTGGAAGACGTGACCATTCACGGAGGCAGCCTAGACGTCCGTTATCCCATCGCCGAGGCACCCGGGCCCGATTCACGCATAGTCACCGTGCCCCACCCCGACGGGGACGGACTCATGCGTAGTTTCAGCTTCGATGGGATCGACGCGCATCTGGACCGGCTCGCCATTGTCGACCCCGACGTGGAGGGCCTCCGTGTGGATGTGGGTGGTCTTGCCTTGGAAGGCGAGGTCTTTCGAGACCCCGTCCTGGTCCGGGACTTTGGTGGTCGGGTGGAGTGGCTCGATGATCGCATCCAGGTCACTGCGGAGCGCCTCAGGCTCCCGGGGACGGAGGCCAGTGGTCTTGCCACCGTCGATCTCATCGAGGGATCGGCGCCCGAGCTGACGCTGGACTTTGTCGCTTCCCGGCTCGATCTGGTCGATCTCCAGTGGCTACTGCCAGCCCTCCCAGACGCGCAGGGCAGCGCGGGCATCGGGGTCAGCCTCGGGCCAGAGGGGCTCCGGGTCCGCTGGTCCGGCGCCCGACTCGCCGTCGAGGGCGGCGAGTTGGGCGGCGCCGGGGTGTTCAACCGGCCAAGGGGTGGGGAGGCGTCACTGGAGGGTGTATCGGTGGACGTGACGGCGATCCCGGTCTCTTTCCTGGCCGAGTATCTTCCTTGGGCGCCTCCGCTGGAAGGGAAGATCCACGGGTACGTGGGACTTTCGGGCGGGATGAACGCTCTCGCGGTGACGGCCCGAATCGCCCTGTTGGAGCCTGGGCTGGGGCCCTCGGGTGGCGAGATCAACGGCGTGCTGCACTTGCGGCAGCCCATGGGCGCCACGGATCTGCATGCTCGATTCACGCCGGTCGATCTCGGCCTTGCGAATCGCTTTGCCGACGGACTGCGCCTTGCGGGTGCCATGAGCCTGGACGTCACGGCAGACGGTCGACTGGACGAAGGGGTACGGATCGCGCTGGACGCTACCTATCCCGATCCCGAGTCCGAGGAGTCACACATCGCGGTAGAGGGAAGCCTGACGGAAGTGGAGGGCGAAGTATTCGTGTCCCTGGACGGTGACCTCGAGCCGCTCTCCATCGCCGGCCTCTTCGGAGACGAGTCGCCCCTATCCCGGCTCGGCGTGGCACGGGGGACTGTCCGTGCCGAGGGCGCGCTGTCGGCCATGGTGCTGAGCACCGAGCTGACCACCGGCGGAGGTGAGCTCACCCTGGAGAGTCACTTCGACGCACGGTCACCGCTGACCTCGTACCGGGTTCTTGGAGAGGCGCGGGGCTTCGACATGCCCCAGGTGCTCCCCACGCTCCCGGAGGGCACGATCTTCTCCGGTTCGCTGGATCTTCGTGGAGAGGGAGGTGATCTGCGCACGGCGGAGTTGACGGGTGACGTGCAGCTGACCCGCTCTCGTTTTGCCCGACTGGACGTGGACACGGCGTCGATTCAGCTTCGCATCTCCGGAGGTGTCCTCACCGTGGACACGCTCCAAAGTGTCGTGGGCGGGGTGACGGTGGAGGGCGCGGGACGGCTCGCCACCACGGGTACCGGATCCGGCGATGAGCTGCGCGTTCGCTTCGAGACGGAGAACATGGAAGGGCTACGGCCCCTGCTTCTCGGGCGCGACGTCATCGCCCGGGATACTCTCTCGGCCTTGGAGCTCAGCATCCTCGCCCTGGAGGACATCGATCCCGACACGCTGCCCACGTTGGAGGAGATCTTCGTTTCGGGGCGTATGGACGGAGAGCTGACCATTGGAGGATCCCTGGAAGAGCTCGATGTCACGGGACGGGCTCGCCTGGAAGACGGTCTCTACGGAGGCGACCGTGTGGGAGAGGCTGCCGTTCAGTTCTCCGCCTTCAGCCTCTTCTCTCCGGAGCGGGACGTCGAGGCACAGATTGACGGGGACGACATCCGCATCCTCGGCCGGGTCTTCGACTCGGTCTCTGTCCGCCTGGAGTACCAGGAGCCCCGGGGCCGCGTGAACCTGTTGGTTGTGAGGTCGGAGGAGGAGAGCTATCAAGCGGCGCTGGCGTTGGAACGGGAAGATTCCGTACGGACCCTGCATCTCGACGAACTGGTCCTGCGCTTTGCCGACGAGCGCTGGAACTTGGGGGGGCCGGCCACCATCGCGTGGGATCCGGCCGGACTGACCGTCCGGGACCTGCGTGTGATCCGCCCGGGGGTTGGCGGCATGCGCTTCCGGGCCCGAGGACGTCTGCCGTTCGAGGGCGACGCCGACTTCGACCTGAGCGTTCAGGGTCTCGATGTCAGCCGTATCGCACGCGTGCTTCAGCTGAGCGAGCGCCTGGAAGGAGTGGTGGACCTGGAGCTCGAAGTGACCGGAAGTGACACCGAGCCGATCATGTCGGGAACGCTCTCCACGGCGGATTTCCGTTTCAGAGCGTATGACTTCGAGCGCCTCGTGGGGGCTTGGGACTATCAAGATCGGATCGCCACCGGCGAGCTCGAGCTCTGGAGGGACACGGTGCAGGTGCTGACGGTGACCGGGGAGCTACCCCTCGATCTCGCTTTCCACACGGTTCCGGATCGGATCCCGGACGAGCCCATCGATCTCGTGGTCGTCTCCCGACAGCTACCGCTCTCCCTGCTCATGGCGCCCTTCGAGAGCTACCAGGAAGTGACGGGCGCCCTGTCCGGACGCGTGGAGCTGGGAGGCACGACCGAGAGTCTGGCCCCCAGCGGCCAGCTTACGGTGTCCGAAGGAGGCGTCTTTCTGCGGGGCCTCGGCGTCCGCCACCAGGACATGAACGGCACCCTCGACTGGTTCCCTGACGGTCGGGTGGCGGTGGACGGCAGCGTGCGGGCACTGGGAACCGCGACCGTTCAGGGTACGGTGCTTCTAGCGCCGGCGTCCGACCCGGGCTTCGACCTGGCGGTGAGTCTCGATGGCTTCCAGGGAATGGATCGCCAAGACGTCACGGGCCGTTTGAGCGGAGACTTCCGGCTCGAGGGATCGTACCGCCGCCCCGTGATCTCCGGCAATCTCCTGGTAGACGAGGGAACGCTATTCGTGGAGGAGTTCCAAAGGGCTGCCCAGATCGTGGATCTGTCGGATCCCGCCTTCTACGAGGTGGTGGATACCACAGTGGTGGATCTCCGGCCGCTGCTGGCCGGTCAGAACCCTTTCCTACGGAACATCCGCATGGAGAACATGACTCTGTCCGTGCAGCGAAACAGCTGGATCCGGAGCGACCGTATGGACGTGGAGCTCGACGGCGAGCTCCAGGTGCTCTACGACCGCCTCACCCAGGACCTGGCCATGGTGGGATCACTGGAGGCCGTGCGCGGGTCGTACACTGCTTTTGGCAGGCAATTCCAGGTGGATGGGGGCACGCTACGCTTTCTCGGGACACCCGGGATCAACCCGGATCTGAACATCACAGCCAGCAATCGCGTCCGGTCGGCTCAGGGAGATCGCTTTACCATCACCGCTGCCGTTACAGGTACCTTGGTCTCGCCCCGGATCGGCCTCACGAGCGACCAAGCCGGCGTCACCGAGGACGACCTTCTCAGCTATCTCTATTTCGGCCGGCCCACATACGCCCTGACGACTGGTCAGGCTCGGGACCTGGGTGCAGCCGGTACCTTGTTGGGTTCGGGGGTGACGTTGGGTCTCAGCACATTCACCAATCGCCTCGGCTCGGCCGTGGCCCAGGAGCTGGGAGTAGACTACCTGACCATCAGCCAAGAGGACCTGGGAGCCCTGGGCGACATCAGCTTGCGGGGCACGCTGGGGAACACCGTGGTCGAGACGGGCTTCTATGTCGCCGACGACTTCTTCGTGACTGTGCTCCTCAGGCCTCTCCTCAGTCAGGGTGCGGGCAGTCAGTTTGCGGGCATCCGCTTCGAATGGGTGGCGTCGAACGCCTACACGATCGAGTCCTACTACGAGGATCGATTCTTCAGAGGGCGCGTGGTGGGCTTCGGGGAGTTGGGCATCCAAAACGAGAAGGGCTTCGGGTTGTTCATCTTCCGGGAATGGGCCTACTAGGCCCTGTCTTTGGAAATGTCCGACGCGCCACTGTACCGAGAGATCCGCCCGCCCCCGGAGCTATCCGATGTGGTGGAATGCTGTTGGATCCAGCGCGGCGACTTCACCCCGGCCACCCAACCGACGCTTGCCCGGGTCCTGCCGGACAGGTGCATGGACATCGTCGTCACCCTCGGGGACTTCGTTCGCCCCGTCGAGGGCGAGGCGCACGAACATCGCGCCTTGCCCGCAGGACCGAAGCACCTGATCCCGACATCCTAGTGCTGGGTGCTTCCGATCTCATCGATGGCTCGATGGGCACGGTGACCGTGGACGAGTTGCGCCGTGCGCTCTACGTCAGCGAGCGGACGTTGGAACGACGGTTCCGCAGCGAAGTCGGGGTCTCGCCAAAGCAAGCCGCCCGCATCGCTCGCTTTCAGGCCGCGACCCGGAAGCTCCTAGCAAGTCCACGGGTGTCTCTCGGCAGGGTCGCACACGAGTGCGGCTACTATGACCAGGCGCACTTCAACCGGGAGTTTCGGACCTTGGCGGGCATATCTCCCGGGCAGTGGCGTGCGCAGACCCCAGGGGTAGAGGCGCCTGGTTAAAAGTCACGTTGATTGTCGGATTCGTACAAGCGCGGGCACCGCGCCTTCCACTAGCTTCCCGCTATCACCAAAAACGGGAGGTGTGGCATGCGGACAGTCCTGACGCTCTTGGTGGGTTCAACGTTGATGGTCGGACCCGAAGCGCACACGCTCGGAGAGACGGAAACGGGAGACGTAGCGATGGAGATGACGAGTTTGACACCCGTGCTGTACGTGGAGGCGATCGAGCCGGTACTGGACTTTTGGAAACGCCTCGGTTTCGAAGTCACCGCAGAAGTCCCCGAAGGAGATCGCCTCGGATTCGTGATCCTGCGGAGCGATCCGGTGGAGATCATGTACCAGACCCGGATCAGTGTGGAGAAGGATGTGCCTGATCTGGCCGACACTCCTATGGGCGGCAGTCTGCTCTTCATCCAGGTGAGCGATCTCGATGCGGTGGTGGCCGCCTTGGAGGAGGCTGAAGTGATCGTTCCACGACGGACGACCTTCTACGGGGCGGACGAGATCGCCGTACGCGAACCGGGCGGCAATTTGGTCACGTTCGCGCACTTCGCCGAGCGTGGAGAGGGCTGAGCTTTCGAGCCGGACAGTTGGCCATCGTGAATCCGTTGGCAGGCGTGCGCCGGCCCGGGCTGACCGGGCTATTTCGTACCCACCCGCCCACGGACGAACGGGTGGAGGCCTTGCGGGCTCTAGCCGCGGCGGTCTAACGCCTCACCAGGGGATGGAGAGATAGAGCGGTATCGCACCCGTGGTCGCTCCAGCGACGAAGCCGAGACCGGCTCCTTCGGCGGATGCAGGGAGTGTACATCGTGGTGATTATAGCTGATGGGGCGCAGATCGAGAGCACACCATTGGACTTTGGTGGAACACTCGGACCCGATGATGATCGAGGCCATGCTCGGTTTCACCGGACCATCACACCCATCCTGACCACGGCCTGCTCCAGGTCACCGTCCAGCAGCTCGTAGCGACCCTCGAGAAACAAGCGAAGCGAGGCGACGGCCAGATCGACTCCAGCCCCGGCGAACCCACCGCTTTCGCTGACCGTGTCTATGGACACGGCGTCTGGGTCCTTCAGGTCCCGCCACGTCATCCCGCCCGTCAGGTACGGCCGGACCAACAGTAGTGGAAGCCTGACGTTGACTCCGAGGGACAACCCCTTGAGGTCGCAGCCGTCACAGTCTGGAAAGAACCACGTGCCCTCCCCGAAGATGTCCACGGGGAGGATCGGAAGGTCGTAACCGAGCACCCCGCCCACCCCAACCGAACCGTCGAAGCTCGCGGCCCAGGCGCCGGTTACGCCTCCGAACAGCTGAGCACGAGCCGATACGGGTGCCACCAGTACCCCGATCAACACGATACACGAGGTCAAGCGCTGTGGCGTCATGAGCTTACTCCGTCTGAGAGTCGGTAGGCCGTGTGCACGGCAGCTTGGTCCATCCCCCTCAAGGTAGCGCGAATCTACGTCGTCGATGGGGTCCGCCGGGCTGCCGTTCATCGCTGTTGCGCGTCAGGGTCCGGATGTGTTGAGTAATGAAAGGCTCATCGAGAGTTGACGACGGAAGGAAGCGATACCCAGCGAGGGTTCTGCTCGAGCTGGGGCCGTGTATGCGCCTGGCCCGCGCCCACAATCAAGAAGGCCGCGATCCCACAAGCTCAACTGGTCGGCTTGGTCGCTCGACGTGAGTCATCTGGTGGGAATCCTAGGCATTGTCCGGGGGAATCGTAACATCGGCCTCCATTGCCATGACCTTGAAGAGTTGCGCCTGGTCGAACGGCTTCTTGAGACACGCACGGGCGCCGGCGGCGGCGACCCGGCGCTCGATCTCCGGCTCATCTCGTCCCGTCATGCAGATCACGGGTAGGTTCGGGGCCTCTTCCTTCAACCGCTCGAGAAATTCGATCCCTGATATCTCGGGAAGGTGGATGTCGAGCAGGAGGCACACCGCCGATTCCAGAACGGCCGACTCGAGATAGCTACGGGCGGAGGCGTAGCCGGCGGAGCGCAGCCCGACCGAGGTGAGCAACCTGCGCAACGCCCTGCGGACCGCATCGTCGTCGTCGACGATGTGCACGACTCGATCGGAGGTGGCGCCCGCCGTGTCCTTCACCAGGCTCGTACCTCGACTGGGGGATCGGTGTCCAGGATTTGTCTCTCCGTTGCTTGGCCACGGGACGGCGCACCCGAGGATGTCCGTGAGCGGTGTCTTAATTTTAGGGGGGGGCGTATGGCACGTAAGGGGGTATTCCCTTAAGTCCACCGACCCCAAGATATAGTGGTTACCGGGGCTCTGCGGGCCGTTTCCCACGTCCGGTGCCGAGGTAAAGGGCCGAAGCTGGCGTGGGAGCACACTGAACAGCCTGCTCAAGCAAGCGGTAGAACAACAGGCCGCGAGCCCGGGATGTGCGTCGGTTGAAGCGAAAGGTGAACTCGTCCAGATAGTAGGGGAGGTGTTCGCGGGCGATCCCTCCTTGGAGGGTTCCGAGGACCCAGCGCTTGAGGAGAGACGCCACCCGATGTACGGCCGACATGAGCACGTGAGCGGGATCGCCGGAGGTCGAGAGGTTCGTGACCGTGTGGCGAAAGCCCAGTTTGGCGAGTCCCTGATAGCTTGGCCATCCGTCGGTATGCACCGTGCTTGCCGGTGCGATGCTATCCTTGACGAAGCCTCGCAGAACCGGAGCGGAGAGGTCGGGCACCCAACGCAGCCGTATTCTCCCGATCTTGCGTCCGTCGACCTCGGCGGCGATCGCGACGATGGCCTTCTTGATCGTCTCGCGGCCCCGCACTCCAGCCTCCACGCCCCCGACATAGCTCTCGTCCACTTGCACAACGCCGCTCAGCTGGTCGCGATCCGGTCGGACCATGGCCCGGCGGAGCTTGTGGAGCCAGACCCACGCTGTCTTGTAGCTTCCCAGTCCGAGCACGCGCTGGAGCCCGAGAGCATTGGCTCCGTATTTCTGGCTCGTGAGCTCCCAGGCAGCGAGAAACCACAGACGCAGGGGCGAGCGCGTGCGGTGGAACACGGTTCCCGCCAGCACCGAGGTCTGCCTTCGACAGTGTGGGCAGACGAGACGCCCCCGCGATGCTCGCCAGACCTCTCCCAACCCGCCACAGCCCACGCACACAAACCCTTCCGGCCAGCGCAGACCCTCCACGTACTCCAGGCATGCCGCATCGTCGGGGAAGAACTCGTCCAGCTCCAGCCGCGTACGGGGATAGTCCACGCCGCCACGGAGCTGAGAAGCCGGAACCGCCATGACCACAACATGTAGTGGGCGGTGGACTTAAGGCAATACCCCATTGGCACGTATATAAGACCTTGGTCCCATATGGTTCGGCGGCGGTCTGCGACCGTCAGGGCACGACGCTGCGAAGGGGTGCGCGACGGACGGAGATGGTGACGGTGTACCGGATGGGATCGATAAAACCGTCGTGCCCGGGGCGGTGCTACGTGATTCGGTTAGACCGCGCCTCGGTCCGAAGTCGGGGCTACGCGCCCGCGCCCGGGTCCGATGTCGGAGCTACGGGCAGGATGATCCGTAACGTGGCGCCTTCAAGGGAGTTGTTCTCCGCCAGCAACTGTCCATGATGAGCTTCGACAATACTTCGCTGATCGAGAGGCCCAATCCCAGGCCGTCCGGTTTCGTCGACACGAACGGGCCGAAGGCCTGTCCCTCGATGTCGTCCGGTAAGCCCGGTCCGTTGTCGGTCAGGCTGATTTCTATGCTGTCCGTCGTTGTCGAAGTCTTGATGCCGACCAACCGTGGACGTCGGCTCTCTTCCGAAACCGCCTCGAACGCGTTCACCATGACATTCAAAACGACCTGCATGAGCTGAATCGGATCTCCTGAAACGGCCGGCAGACTCTCCGCCAGATCCACGGTCACCGACACGTCGCGTGCGACGGCGTCGCTCTGGAGCATGTCCACCGTGCTCGTGACCAGGGCGTTCAGGTCTACCGGCTCGGTGCGTTGCTCTCCCTTGCGCAGGAGCGTCCGCATGTGGCGAATCACGGATCCAGCCCGCTGAGCGTCCTCGGCAATGTCCCCGAGTGCATCGTCGATCTCCCCCAGATCGGGCGATGGTGCCGCCAGGAATCTTTGGGCGGCCTGAGCGTTCACCACCAAGGCGGACAGAGGCTGATTCACCTCGTGCGCGATGGACGCGGCGAGCTCCCCCATGGTGGCCAATCTCGAGACGTGTGCCAGGGCCTCTCGGTGCCGGCGATCGGCCTCTTCCGCTTCGACCCGCTCGGAAACGTCGAGCACCAGGACGAAATATCCAGAGACAGCATCGTCGCTGTCGAACTGAGGGGTAAGAGATACTTCGACCGGCCGAGTTGGGCCGGTAGCGAAAGGAAAATCCATTTCGTAGTGCACAGGAGAACCGCTTAGCACCGTCCTGATTCCCGGCAGTAAGCGGGCGTAGAGGTCTTCCCCGACTACGTCCTGAACCGTTTTTCCGACGACCTGGGCCGGGTCCACGGTGAGCCAGGTAGCGTAATTGTCGTTCACATACCGGTACCGCTGGTCTTTGTCGATAAAAGCGATCAACGCGGGCAATATGTTCGCCATCTGCCGGAGTAACAGCTCTCGCTCCCTCATGTCCGACTCGATCTGCCGACGCTCGGTCAGATCTCTTATGCTGGCGAGAACCACCGTTTGCCCGTCCCGGTCGATCTGGCTCAGGGTGATCTCTACGGGGAACTCCAATCCGTTTCGTCTCCGCGCCACGAGGTCGAGGTCAGCCTCCATGGACATGCGTGGGGGGTTCTTCCTGGACCTTTCTCTGTGGCTGGGATGGTACTCCGCCAGTCGCTCCGCAAGTTGGTCCGGTAAGAGGCGATCGACTTTGGAGGCCATCAGCTCCTCCTGGGAATAGCCAAAGAGATCGGAGGCCATTCGGTTGCTATTGATGATCTCACCGGTCTCGCCTACGAGCAGGAGTGCGTCGGGAGATTCTTGCAACACACGCCGGACTCGTTCTTCGGACGCTTCGAGGGCGGCCGTCAAAGCCTTCTCTTCCGTGACGTCCACCAGAAACCCTCTGAGTGTGGCGGCGACGCCATCCTCCCTCTGCACGGCCACGTAGTCCTTTATCCACACGACCTCTCCATCCGCGCGCACCATGCGGTATTCGAACTCGAAGTTGCTGTCCGACTTCGGGACGTGTGGCCTGAAGGGCCGGCACGAGGCCGAATAGGACCGTAGTCGCGAGCGAGATGGCGAGCGCGGACAAAAGCAGCCGGCCGTCCAACCCGATGCCCAGCGAGTCGATGGTGACACTCCCAGGAAGCTGGAAGTTGCCCAGGAGCTTGATCAGCATGTCCGCAAGGAAGACCCCAGCACCGGCGCCCACGAGCGAAAGAACCGTGCTCTCCGTGAGGAGCTGGCGCACCAGACGGCCTCGGCCGGCACCGATGGCCAAGCGCACCCCGATCTCTCGCTTTCGAGCCGATGCCCTGGCAAGCAACAGGTTGGCCAGGTTGGCGCAGGCCAAGAGCAGCGTGAATCCGGTGACCCCCATGAGGAGCCAGACGAATCCGCGCATCTGGGCCTCACTCCCGTTTGGGAGCAGATAACCCGGGAGCGCGTCCACCGTGACGGAGCGTGGCCCGCGAGCGTCAGGGTCCTCCTCGGCGAGCTGATCCGACACGGCCAGGAGCTCCGCCCGCGCCTGCTCCACGGTACTCTCTGGGTTGAGACGAGCGAGGAGCATGTCCATCCAACGGCTGCCGCGTCTCTCCCAGATGGTCTCCTGGGATATGGTCCCGACACCAAGCAATGCACCGCTCTGCAGTGGAATCCAGATCTCCGGTTCCGCATCGAGCCGCATACCCTTGAAGCCTGGACGGGCGACTCCCACGACCTCGAAGGCCGCACTGTTGAGCCGAATCGTTTGTCCGACGATTTCAGGGTCGGAGAGGAAGTGATCCTTCCAGTAGTCGTGGCGGAGGACGGCCACCGCTGCACCGGCCCGGAGGACATCATCCTGGGGCTGAAGCAGCCGACCGGACGCGGGCGTAACGCCCAGAAGCTCGAAGTAGTTGCCAGTTACCGCTTGCAGGGTGACGAAGACGGCTCCACCGCTGTCGTCGCCCAGGCTCGCGGGCAGAAAGCTGGTCGCGGCCATATCGGCGAAGTGGGTCGAACGGTCCCGGTAATCCAGATAGTCCGGATACGACGATGAGCTTCTCGGAAAGCCCCGACGGCTGGTGGTGAAGACCGCCGCCAACTGGTCGGGCTCGTGCACGGGCGGGGCCCGAAAGAGCGTGGCGTGAACGAGGCTGAAGATGGCCGTGTTGGCACCGATCCCCAAAGCGAGCGTTATCAGTGCCACCACGGTGAAGCCGGGCTTGGCCAGTAGTGTTCGAACGGTGTAGCGCAGGTCCTGCATAAGCGAAGACAACATTTCCCAACCCCTCCTCTTCGATTCCCTTGTCTTGGCCCAGCCGCGGACCTCTGCCTCGATCCTACCGACGTCGCCGAACGCATCGAGCGACGCCTTCCATGCTTCACCCGGTTCCATCCCCTCATCGACGAATTCTCTCGCTCGCTCTTCGAGGTAGAACCGAATCTCGTCGCGGACTTCGGCGTCGAGGCGCTCCAGGAGCCGGTTCATGCTGAGATCGGAGCGGAATTCCTTACGCTTGCTCATCGATCAGCTTCTCGACGCGTGACGGTTATCGAGGGCGTCGGTCACTAGCGACTCCCAGCCAGGATGGCCGTGACTGCCCCCGAGTACTCGTTCCAGCGGGCCGTCTCCGCTTTGAGATGGCCGCGCCCTTCCTTCGTGAGCTCGTAGAACTTGGCTCGACGGCCTGTGTCGGTGCGTCCCCATTTGGCGTCCAGCAGTCCGCGTGCCTGCAGCCGGTGGAGAGCCGGGTAGAGCGCGCCTTCCTCGACGCTCAGCACGCCCTGGCTATCCTCCCGGATCACTCGGCCGATGGCGTAGCCGTGCATGGGGTCGTCCCTCAGGGTCTTCAGTACCAGCATGTCGAGGGTTCCGGTGAACAGATCGCTACCGCTCATGTCGTCACTCCGTGGTCCGCATGCCTTCGTGGCTTATGCCTCTGCCACTTAGGTATCATATATCAACATACCTAAGCGAGCAAGGTGTTGGACAGACCGGTTTTCGAAGGCTGGCCCGAAGGGCCTCCGGAGGACCTCTAGATCTCGCGCCGCTGTGCGAACTGGCCGATATGATCGGCAGCCCGGTACGCGAGTGCCTGGATGGTGGCGGTGGGCTGTCCGCGCCCGCCGGTCACCATGCTGCTGCCGTCGACCAGGAAGAGGTTTCGCACGTCGTGGGTGCGGTGGTACTTGTCCACGACGGACGCGCTCGAATCGTCGCCCATGCGGCACGTGCCAAGGAGGTGCACGCCGAAGCTCTGCTGAAAGTTGTCGGGCCTCCAGGTCTGCAGTGCTCCGGCTGCGTCCATGATCTCGTTGGCCTTCTTGGCTAGGAACGCCATCATCGCCATGTCGTCGTCGTGGTCCTTCCACGTCACCTTCATGGCCGGGAGACCCCAGTCGTCCTTCAGTTCCGGATCGAGTTCGATACGATTGGTCGCTACCGGAAGGGACGTGGTGTGCACGTCGACGTTCATGCTGCGCGAGTAGTTTTGGTTGAGCAGCCGCTTGTACTCACGCCCCCATGTCGGTGAACCCGGCGGCAGAAAGCCGCCGGTCCCGAAGAAGAGCGGATATCCGCCCCAGTACCGGGTGTCGATCCCACCGCCGCCGTAGAAGCCCCGTGCCGGATCGGAGTCGTAGTAGTCCCAGAGCATCCGGGTGACCATGACGCTCTTCCACTCGTTGAGCGGGCGCTCGAAGACGGCCGTGGTACTCGCGTTCCCGTTGAACATGAGGTACTTGCCGACTATGCCGCTCGAGTTGGCGAGGCCCTCGGGGAACAGGTTGCTCTTCGACATGAGGAGCAAGCGAGGCGTCTCGGCCCCGTTGGCGCACAGCACCACGGCCTTGGCGCGCTGGAAGTGCTCCACCCGGTCCGCATCGAAGTAGATGACGCCGGTGGCTCTGCCGCGGTCGTCGATTTCCACCTTGCGAACGTAACTCTCGGACCGGATCTCGCACCGGCCTGTGGCCTCGGCCTCGGGGATCGTCGTGAAGAGCGTGGACGACTTGGCCTGATGCTCACATCCGAACCCGGCGCAGTCCCCACAGTGCTGGCACGCTGGGCGGCCCTTGTAGGGCTCGGAGATGATGCACATGGGGGCGACCTGCGGGTTCAGGCCCAGGGCTTTGGCCCCTCGCTCGAAGAGAACACCGGAGCTCTTCACGGGAAGTGCCGGCACCGGATACGGGCGGGATCGGGGCGGGTCGAAGGGCCCCGGCTCACCCGAGATACCCAGGTCCCATTCCGCCTTGGTGTAGTACGGCTCCAGCTCGTCGTAAGTGAGAGGCCAGTCCTCTAGCCCGGTGCCGGAGATGGACCCGACGATGCTCTTCTCCATGAAGTCCAGGGGCTTGAAGCGCCAATAGTTTGCTGAAAACATGACGCTGCCGCCGCCCACCAGCCGATGGTATCCGACTCCGCCACCGCCGCCCAGAATCCCGCCGCCTGTCGGTTGCACTTCGGCATCGGGCCCGGCTTGGAAGGTCTGGGGCTGTAGTTCCGCCGTGTTGCTGAGCCAGCCCTGGAAGAAGGTGTCGAATTCGTCGTGCCTGAACTCGTGCGGTTGCACGCGCGGACCCTGCTCAAGCACTAGCACTGAGAAGCCCGCTACGGCCAACTCCTTGGCCACCACGCCACCGGCCGCCCCCGAACCGACGAGGACGAAATCCACCACGTCGCTATCTTGGAATCGAACGCCGCTTGGGGCTTCTCCCCTCGTTTTGCCGGCGATCATCGTCCCATTTCCTGGGCGTCATAGTATCCGAACGGCGGCTGCCACACGTAGCGCGGCTCGAATCCCAGGAGCTTCCATCCGGCCCCTTCGTAGTTTCCACCCCAATCCGGGTGGGCGAACATGCCGGTGAGGACACCGAAGCGTACGGCCCCGAAGAACGGTTCGTCCTCGATCTCGGTGAGGAGCTCGTGCTGCTGTTCCTCCGTCAGCTCGGCGAAACGGGCTGCGGTGGGCCAGCGCTCCGATACCGTACCGTTTAGCTCGTCCAAGCCCCCCAGCAGGAAGTCCTTCTGGCCGGCCATGAAGTTGCCCAGAGCCCGGTCGATGAAGACCACCACGCGGGCTTCGCGCGCGCCCGGCAGGTCGTCGTCGCTCGGGATGATCTGGGCGGCGATGGCGTCCAAGTCGGCGGCCTGGTCCGCGGTCAGCACCTCATACACGACCTGCTCGCCTCGTGCGGAAGCTCGCGAGGCTTGGAGGGCGCCGAAGAAGGCTTCGGGGTCGGACCCGAGCCATAGGCCGGCCACGGCACCGGTGGCTGCGAGGAACTCTCGACGTGTCGCGGACGGTTCAGTCATCGTTTCTGCAGGTTGGAGGAAGTCAGCAAGGTGATTAGGCCATCGGCATCCCGCTAGTTCCCATGGTCTTCACCTCGGTAGTCGCCGACCGCGATGCGCAGGTTGCATCGAGCGCCGCCGGGGGGCTGGCTCATCATGCGGGCCGGAGATTCCGTTCGCGGGCTAGAGCGGCCTGATCTTGAGGTTGCGGTACCGTATCTCGTGGCCGTGGTCCTGGATGCCGATTCGGCCGCTCGGCGCCATACCATAATGGTCGTGGGGAGCGAACTTGCTGCCGTCGACCAGCTCCACCCACTCGGGTGAGCCGAGCTCGTACTCCACGGTCATCCTTCCGTTGAGCCAGTGCTCCACATGCGCTCCGTCCACGAGGATGCGGCCGACGTTCCATTCGCCGAGCGGATTGGATGCGGTCACCACCGACGCGTGCAGGTCGTAATTGTCCCCTGTCAGGTGCTTGTGCATGTCCATGGTGCCCATGTCGATGTACGCCGTGTCATCCAGCACCTGAAACTCGGGTGCCACCATCCACATCGCTTCACCTTCGTGCTCCTGGACACGGTAGAACACGCCGCTGTTACCCACGGGCGAGATCTGGAAGTCAAACGTGAGCTCGAAGTCCGAAAACTCGGCGTCCGAGACGATATCACCCCCGAGCCCCTCCTCGCCCCCGTCCGACGCGAAGACGATCAGGTTTCCGTCGGCGATGTCCCAACCCTGTGCCGGGAATGCTTCCTGGTTATATCCCCGCCAGCCGTCCGGGGAGACGCCGTCGAAGAGGAGCTGCCAGCCGGCCTCGACCTCTTCGGGAGTCAGGGTGTTGTGCTCGGGTGCGGGCAAGATGGATGCGTCGGATACTTCGGGAGCATCGCTGCTCGGTTGGCAGCCCCCCGTGGCGAGGCTGGCGATGAGAACGAGGGTGCACCCCCTCACAGGACGCGCATTTCCTGCGGGTCCCAGCTGACGCTCCGCTCGTTGAAGTAGCTGTCGTTGCAGGACAGGGCAGGGGCAGCCGCCCGCATGCCGAACACGGCGTCCTCACTGACCGGTGTGCCGTTCCGGACACCGTTGAAGAAATTCACGAAGTGATCGAAATGAGCCCCCATGTATCCTTGCTCGGCCACATACACGCTCTCTGCCGGCGGGAGCATCTGCTTCCGCTCTGCGGCCCGGGAGCCCATCTCGTCACTCTTCATCTGGTTGAAGACGTCGGTGGCTCCGCTGACCTTGTTGCGCCGCAAGACGATCTCCTGCCAGTCCACGTCCATGGCGCCTTCACTTCCCACCAACCGCAGGTAGGTGCTGCCGGAAGTGCCGTCCACGAAGTTGACCCTCAGGGAGAGATTGAACGGAGGGTGGGCTTCGCCCTCGGGGTAGTCGAACATGCCGAGCAAGACATCGGGCACCTCGCGACCGTCCTTCCAATAGCGGAGACCTCCCTGAGCCATCACCCGCTGTGGGCCCAATGAAGACGCGATGAAGTGCAGGCTGGAGAAGAGGTGCACGAACAGGTCTCCGGCCACTCCCGTTCCGTAGTCCCGGTAGTTGCGCCACCGGAAGACCCGAAGAGGATCGAAGGGGCGGCGGGGGGCGCCCCCCTGGAACATCTCCCAGTCGACCGTCTCCTCCGACGCGTCGTCGGGAACGTCGTACTGCCAAGCCCCCACCGGCGAGTTCCGGGCCCAGAAGCCTTCGGCGTAGTTCAACTCGCCGATGGCGCCCTCTTCCAGCAGCTCCTTGGCCTTCTCGTTCCCGAGGGAGCTCATCCCCTGGCTACCTACCTGAAACGTCTTGCCCGACTCCTGCTGGGCCCGGATGACGTCATGGCCCTCTTCGATGTCATGGACCATAGGCTTTTCGCAATAGACCGACTTACCACTCCGGAGCGCCTCGGTCGAGATGCGAGCGTGCCAATGGTCGGGGGTGCCGACGATCACGGCGTCGATGTCGTCCCGGGCCAGCACCTCTCGATAATCTCGAGTCGTGAAGAGGTCGGCTCCGTGCTTTTCGCGTGCAGCGTCCAGGCGGCCGTCGTAGCAGTCGCAGGCTGCCACCAGACGCACACCCGGCACCTGAAGAGCGGTATCCACGTCGGCCATGCCCATGCCGCCGGCACCGATGACGGCGATCTGGACGTCGTCGTTCACAGCAACCCGTCGGGTCGATCGGAGGATTTGGGCCGCCGGGCGGTGGGCCGCCGACAGAATCGACGGAGTGGCGCCCGCCGCCATCGCTCCGGCGGCCAGCTTGCCGATGAAGCCGCGCCTGGTGTGGCGGGAGCTTTCCGGGTGGTCGGTCATCTGAGAGTGCCTCCGGTGGAGATTTTCGCAGGGAGGCCCGTCAGGGTCCTCCGCCAGTTATGCGTGGGGCTCGAAGATGATGGCATGAATATCGGTATCACCGATGTTCTCGACCACATGTGTCCAAGCCTCATGGTACATGACGTGACCATCGGGGATCTCGGCCTCCATGGAGTCGTCGCCCACGTAGATCCTCACGTGGCCGCCTTTGAGGAAGTAGACGGTCTCGTTTGGGTGGGAGTGCTCGTTGTCCTTGGCTCCAGCCGGTAGCGTCATCTCGACGACCCTGAGGTGATCGTTGGAGAAGAGGACCTTGTAATGGTCCGGGGATACGTCGCAGGGATCGATGTAGGTCAAGGGATCGGTCCTTTTGCATGTCACAGCCGAGTACCGACGTTCTGTTCGCCTGTACGAAGGCTGCGATCGTGTATGGGCCATACATGATATGGATCGGAGTGCCGGAGTTCAAAGGCTCCGCTGGCACGCTCGACAGAATCGTTGCCGCTGGATCGTTCCAGAGGCGAGCACAGATGAGGTATGCTGCTAGCCCGGGGAACCCTCACGCGAGTTGGCCGTGAAGAGACACGTTACGCAACCATCTCGGGTGCCCTACGTACAATGCGTTGGAGAAGGCGTGATCGATGGATGTTGGGAGATGGTCGTGAAAGGATACAAGCTGTGCCTCATGCTTCTTGTGGCGCCGAGCCTCGGCGTGGCTCAGGAGCTGGCACCGGTTCGGGGCGAAGTGGCGGGACGCGTCGTCGATGCGGACTCACAGGTGTCCTTGGCTGGCGCCGTTGTTGTTTTGGAGCCGGCGCCCGCGGGGGCCGTGTGGAGCAGTGTGGGAGGAGCCGCTTTCCCGGCGTCCGCGATCACCACCGAGACGAACGGTGTTGGGGCCTACCGCTTCGAGGGACTCGGCTCAGGCACCTATGTGATCCGCGTGATGCGCCTCGGTTACCAGCCGGCACGCGTCGAGATCGAGCTCCACGGGGCGGCCATGTCCAGGGTCACGCTCGGCCTGGTCGTGGCACCCATCGCGCTGGCGCCCGTCAGGGTGGCAGTGGATGTCAGCCCGATCATGGAGCGAGCCGTCGTGTCTGAAGAGGTGGACGCACGGCGTATCCGCTCCGTGGAGGAGAGGCAGGAGCGCTTCCTCGAGTCCGACGTGCGGTCGATGGGCTACACGGACATGCTCGAGGCAGTGACCTTGGGTGAGACCGACATCTTCCGTGCGCTTCAACGCCTGCCGGGCGTGTCGACACGGGACGACTACACAGCCCAGCTGTGGACCCGCGGGGCCCCGTGGGGTCAGACAAGGGTGTATTTCGACGGCGTGCCCCTGTTCAACCCGGTCCACATGGGCGGTTTTTTCTCCGGTGTCAGCCCCGAGGCCGTGGGCACCGTGTTTTTCCACCCCGGCGTCCGGCCCGCGTCCATCGGGGAAGGGGCAGCCGGGGTCGTCAGCCTTTCGTCGCGTCCGGCGAGACCGCATGAGTCCATCCCTCTTCGATCCGAGATCACGCTGGCGAGCCTGCGAGCCACGAGCGAGGCCCGATTCTGGGATGACAAGGGGGGGGTCCTGGTATCGGGACGTCGTAGTTGGTGGGATTGGGCGACCGAGACGGCGGCGGACCAAGCGACCCGGCCCGAGGACATTGTAGCCTTCGCTCTCATGAGTTGGTCAGGCGTGTTCGACTATTCGTGGGGTGAGCACAATCGCGTGGAGGTGAGCGCTCTATTCGAGGAGGATCAACTGGATGGAGGCATCCCCGGCGTGATCGACGGGAACTTTGGGCGCTGGGGGAACGAGGTACAGCGTGTGAGCTTCGACACCCGTATCTCGGATCTCCCCCTGCGCTTCACGGTAGGTAACAGCCGATATCGGGGAGACGTCTGGCAAGACGACAGCTTACGGCGAGGATCAAATTTGGCCCCCGACGTGGTCACGCTGGATACGGCGTTTGGCGAGGTGCTGCACAGCTTCGTAAGGGGTGAGCTGACGGGTGAGCGAGTCGGTGCCCGACCTGCTCGCTGGACCCTTGGCATGCAGTGGACGGGACAGTCGACCACGTCGCTCGGTGCCGCTATCCCTATCGAGGCGAGCGGTGATCAACGGAGAGCACTGCACGGTGGGGAGCTCGAGTACGGGGTGGTCTACGGCGAGTACCTGCTGCAGCCTAGCTCCGATGTCACGATCCGTGCCGGCCTGCGATGGGAGACCGGAGGCACGGTGCAGAATGGCGGCCAAGATCGAGTGGCCCCACGCATAAGCTCCCGTTTCCAGCTTACGCCGCGGGTCGCTCTGTCGGCCGCATTCGGCCGGAGCTTCCAATATACGCAGACCATCGGCGAAGTCGGGAACTCGTTCGGACTAGGTCTCCACTTCGCCCAGAGATGGCTGCTGGCCGGCGAGAGCTCGCCCATGATCCAATCCGATATCGCCACCGTGGGCCTCGAGAGCTGGATCGGCGGGGGATGGCTCGCCTCGACGACAGCCTACGCTCGCCACGCCACGGGCGTGGCCGTGCCCGATCCCCGAACGGGTAGTGTATTCCCGCCCGATTGGCCCGGCGCGGAGCCGTGACAAGCGTGGGTGGATGGGACGAATACTGCGGTGGGAGTCGAGGTGAGTCTCCGTCGCTTGGCGGGCCGCGTAACAGGATCTGCATCGTACTCCTTCGGAGACTCGCGCATGAAAGCGGCGGGTATGGAGTTCGCGTCGCTCGCTGACCGGCGTCACGTGGTAGACGCCACCGTGATGGTCCGAGCTCGGGAGAACCTCCTCGTCGGTGCAGCCTTCACAGGCGCCTCGGGAGCCCCGTTTACGCGAACCTTCACGCAGTACTGCCACGATTGGCCGCATGACAGCGGAAACTGTCCGGCACCGGCAACCGGCCCAGTGACGTACCGCGGGCTCCGAAACGCCGAACGTGGTCCGACCTATGCCAGCCTCGACCTGCTCATGGACTGGACGCAGCGGCGGGAGGACTGGACCTGGGGCGTCTTCGTACAGCTGCGGAACTCGTTGGGGCGAGACAATGCGGCCGTATACAAGGAGACCATCTGTCTGGCCGACTCCTACCTCGGCGGCCGCTGCTCGTCGGACGCGCTGCAGGTGGACGCGTTCGAGGACGGGATCTACTTCCCGCTCCCCCTCTTCGGCTTCCACGTGATCTTCTGACATGGACGTGGCGGCGCTCTATCATGAGCATCAAGAGGGACTCCTACGGTACCTCTCGCGCCTCTCGGGCGATCCGGACCTGGCGGCGGACGCGATGCATGAGGCGTTCGTTCGCATTCAGCAGCGGCCCCCACGACAAACGGAGAATCTGAGGGCTTGGCTGTATACCGTCGCGACTAACGTCGTCCGTGACATCACCCGCGCGAAACGACATCACAGGGAGCTTCTGGTGGCCCGTCCGGAGCGGGTTGTGGCGGACGGACCGGTCGATCCCGCGCGTGCGGCCGAGCTCGAGGAGCGCAAGACCCGGGTGCGCCGGGCGCTGGCCGCCCTGAGCGAAAAGGAGCGCACGACCCTACTCATGCGCGAGGAGGGCTTTGCACACCACGAGATCGCTGCAGCGGTGGGCACGACCACCAAGTCGGTCGGGACTTTGATCGCGCGTTCGCTGGACAAGCTGGCGCGCGAGCTGACGCTGGACGAGGAGGACCTATGATATCCCTACACGACCACGATCGGGACCGAGATCTCACCGACGGCGACATCATTCGCTATGTCGATCGCGAGTGTCAGCCCGAGGAGGCTCAGCGTATCGCGGCCCACATGGCCCGCTGTGACACCTGCCGGGAACGCGTCGAGGTGCTGGAACGTCGGTTGGGTGTCCTCTCGAGCCTTCTGGGTGAAGCGGACTTCGCTCCGGGTGAGCGCGCACCACGCAGGACGTGGCAGAGCCATTCGCTGCTGAAGGCCGCCGCGATGGTTTTCGTGACGCTCGGGCTGGGCTTCACCGTCGCACCGGTCCGCGCTTGGGTGGTGGACACTTGGTTGAGCGTTGTCGACGGCGCGGACCCTGCCGTGGTGGACGATGGGGTCGGAGTGCCCGGGTACGGAATCGTGTCGTTCGTGGTGAACGGAGCGTCGCTATCCATCGAGGTGGAGATGATGCAGTCCGGGGGTGAGCTCCACGTGCGTAGCGCCGATGTCGGGTTGGCGTCGGCACGTGTCGAAGGGGGAGACGGCTCGGAAGAACTCGTGGTGTTACCCGGAGTCTTACGCGTTGTCAGTGGTGCAACGAGTGGAGCGAACTACCACGTGGTCGTGCCGATGAACCTCGCCGGAGTCTCGGTGCGGATCGGCGGAGGCGAGCCCCGGAACTTCTCGCCGGATGACCTTGGCGGTGGCGGCAGGTCGTTCGACCTGAAAGGATTGCGGGCACCCTAGACCCGTTCCTGACGTCCCGTTCTCGAGTGCCCCGTCGCCCGGAACGTCAGCGTCCTCCGCCGAATGTCTCCCCGAAGAAGTCTCCCGCGATCCAGTGGGGTCTCTCGTCGGCGTTCCCCACTTGCTCGGCGATCAGGAAGACTGTGCGAACATAGTCCGCGCCCGCCTCGTAGTGGAACGGCTGGTTCGCATCGTCGTTGGGTCTGTGCAGGGTCGTGGCGATCCACTCGTTCATGACCGCCGGACCATCGATGTCGGGATCCGAACTCGTTATGCCCGTCATCAAGGCTATCGACGGAGTCCCCTGGAGCACGAACGCGTAATGGTCGCTCCGGATGAACAGGTTTTGCTCCGGCATCGGATCGGGCTGGATCTCGAGGCCTACGCGGTTCGCTGCCGCTTCCGCCACCTTACCCAGGCTGGTGTGCTCCCCTCCCACAGCAATGATGTTCGCCATGGGATAGAGCATGAGGTTGCCGTCCATGTTGATGTTGGCGATCAGCGTGCCGAGCGACTCCACGGGATTCGCGGCCAGATAGCGGGCGCCCAGCAACCCCTCTTCTTCGGCGGTTGTGGCCACGAACAAGAACGTGCGACGAGGCGCCGTGGGAAGACTGGATAGCGCGTGGGCCAACTCGATAAGCGACGCCACCCCGGCCGCATTGTCGGCGGCGCCGTTGTAGATGGAGTCACCGTTCTGTACCCGGCCGATGCCCACGTGATCGAGGTGGGCCGTCACGATGATGTATTCCTCCGCCAGGTCCGGGTCGGAGCCGGGAAGCACGCCGAGAACATTGAAGCCCTCGAGATCGGTGTGTTCGCTGAGACTCACCAGGCGCACCGAGGCGTGAAGATCGAAGGAACCGGGTCGGCCCAAAACGTCGGCGAAGGGTCTCCCGGTGCCGGCGAACAGCTTCTCGGCCCCCGCCACGCTCATGCTGGCCGTGGCCAGCGCGGCGCCTCCGGGCGGGCTTCCGTCGGGCCCGAGCCACTGCATGCTTCCGCGTCCCGCCGCGGCGACCGCCGACTCCCAGGAACCTCTTCTCCCCTCCGTGGGCGGGAGCACCGTGACGATGCCCACCGCCCCTCGTTCCGCAGCGATCCGACTCTTCACCCGGCCGGACGAGTAGTGGGCAGAGGCGTCGCTCGCGAGGCTCTCCGGCGCTCCTCGCAACACGACCACGATCTTGCCGCGCGCGTCGACTCCCTGGTAGTCGTCGTATCCCGACTCAGGAGCGCTCACTCCGAAACCCGCAAAGACGGCCGGCGCCTCCGTAGTCCCCTGCACCTGGTCGATGCGTGCCCCGGGCACGTAATCGACCCCAACCGTCAGCCGCTCGACCTGCCCGTCGACAATGAGCGACATGGATGACGCCTCCGCCACGGCCGACGCGCGCCGGAGCCGCACGCGCCCAAGGTACGATCCGTCGTCGCCCGCCGGTCGCAGACCGATGCGTGCGAACTGCGCGCTGACGTGGTCGGCCGCGAGCATGTAGCCCGGCGTTCCGGTACGGCGGCCGGCAAGGCGGTCGTCGGCCAGGAATGATACGTGAGCCTCTAGAGCGCTGGGCAAGATGGCCTCGAGCGCGGCCTCGATCGGGTCGGTCCCCGAAGCCGGAGGGTCACCCCCGCAGGCCGCTGATGTGAGCAGCACCAGGAGCGACGCGGAGCCCACACGGACCCCCAAGGCGGCCCGCCGCTCGAAGCCACGCTGTCGAGTTCCTCTATCTGTCGATCCCAGCATTCCGCACCTTTTCTCGATCCCGTGGCTCTGAGACCGAATCGGACCCGCGTGGGCGGTTGAAGCCGCCCGTTTCTGCCCCCAAGATACGGCCGCCCCCCCCCGGCGCGAGCGAACCTGTTTGACCCGCTACCAGCGAACCCTACCACTTTATGTGTCCAAGAGGAGCATTACCTTTAGAGACTGGTTGCCCCCGTCTGTCACGATGTGATTTCGTGCGTTGACGGGGGCGTCTTCATTCAGGGCCCCTCAAAAAAGGAATGACGATTGACGATGCCGGGTAAGGGCGGAATCACACTGCTTGCGGTGGCTCTGGTGAACCCGCTCGGGTTGCAGGGGCAGAAGGAGGCCCAAGCGCACCCTACCGACAGATCGCTCTCCGCCGTGGCCGTCCGCGTGTCCCAAGCGCCCGAGATTGACGGCGTCATGGACGAGGCGTTTTGGGAGTCCATCCCTCCCATCACCGACTTCCGGCAGCGCGTTCCGGTCGATGGGGGACCCCCGTCCGAGCGGACCGAAGTACGAATCGCATACGACCAGAAGGCCATCTATTTCGGCCTGAAGCTCTACGACTCCGAGCCCCACCTGATTCGGAGCCGCGTTCTCACTCGCGAGGGGCGATTGAGCCTGGACGACAACGTCTGGATAGGACTCGATACCTACCATGACCGTCGAAACGGATATGTCTTCGAGTTGAATGCGTTCGGCACCCAGGGGGACGCGCTGGTCACGGACGAGAGCGCCATGAACTGGGATTGGGAGGGCGTCTACCAGAGTCAGGCCCGTATCACCGATGAGGGTTGGATCCTCGAGGTGGCCATACCGTTCACGACCATCCGCTTTTCGGCCGAGGAGGCCCCGGAGATGGGAGTGGCCGTTCGGCGCGCCATCAAGAGAAAGAACGAGGAGGTCTTCTGGCCGCACATTCCGGCCAGGTTCCGGGGCGGATTCAGACAAATATCCCAGTACGCCACGCTGACGGGTCTTCGTGACCTGCCTCAGGGACGGCACCTGGAGATCAAGCCGTTCGTTATCGCGGGAGCCCAGAAGCTCGATGGTGATACCGACACGGTTGTGCTCGACGACATCGGGGTGGACCTCAAGTACGCTATCACATCGAACCTGACGGCGGATCTCACCTGGAATACCGACTTCGCCCAGGTGGAGGCCGACAACGTTCAGGTCAACCTCACACGCTTCAGCCTCTTCTTTCCCGAGAAGCGGGAGTTCTTCCTGGAGCGGTCGGGCCTATTCTCCTTCGGGGACAACCGGGAGACCGAGGTCTTCTTCAGCCGCCGGATCGGGCTCACGAACGAGATCATCGGGGGGGGACGGATCACGGGCCAGATGGGTCGTCTTTCCGTCGGAATGCTGAGCCTCCAGACGGACGACGCGGGGTCGGGAGATGACCTCGTGCACGGAGCCAACAACTCGGTCCTACGTATCCGGGGAGATGTCCTGCCTCGGACGACCGTGGGAGGGATCTTCACAAACCTCCAGAACGGTGACGGTCACAACCGGGTGCTCGGAGCAGACGCACAGGTCCGGTTCTGGGGAGGAAGCTCTTTTTCGGGCTGGTACGCTAGAGTGTCCGACTCCGAGGAGGGCACGTCGGCCGCGGGGAGCGCTAAGCTCGACATCCGGCCGCAGCGCTGGTGGTTGGCGGGCGCAGAGTTCGATAGTGTGGAGCCCGATTTCAATCCGAGTCTGGGATTCGTGAGACGTAGGGACGTGGTGCGCTTCGGCGGCAACGTCGGTTGGACCCCGGCGTTCGAGACGAGCACCTGGGCTCGCTCGTTGATTTCGGCCCTCAGCGTCACGCAGGTTGACGGACACGACGGCGTGAAACAGACCACGACGCGGCTCTTCCACAACATGTTCTCATTCGAGAGCGGCGAGCGGCTGATGTTCAACACCCGCCGGCAGTTCGAGCGGCTCATCGAGCCTGCTTTCATCCAAGGACGTGAACTCGCCCCGGGCGACTACGATTTCGTTTATGTGGACGGCTCGATCACTACCAACTCGAGTCGTACGTTCTCAGGGCGAGCCAGCCTCCGGGTGGGGGACTTCTGGGATGGCACGAGAACGGACTACGGCATCTCCGGATCGTGGAGGACGGGGCCGCACCTGACCCTCAACCCGTCCCTGAGCCGCAATGAGATCGACCTTCCGGTGGAGGATGGTCGCTTTTCGACGACCGTGGTGGGGCTGCACGTGGTCGGGGCGGTCTCCCGCAAGTTGTTCGCCAACGCGCTGGTGCAGTGGGACGACGTCTCGAGAGAGCTTCAGGCCAACATCCGTGTGGACTGGATCCACACGCCGGGCAGCGACCTGTTCATCGTTCTGAACACCGGGTACCAGACGGGCGACCTTCTGGATCCTCGAGATACTCGGTGGCTCCAGCGCACGGGCGTGGTGAAGCTCACCTATCTGAAGGCGTTCTAGTGTCCTGAGTTCGCCGGAAATGTGACCCGATGCATCCACCCTGGCCGCGTTTCTCTTCCTCGCAATAGCCCTGCTATTACTCGTCATCGCGCCTTGCCAGGGCGGTGCCTCGGCCCCCTCGGTTCTGCGCCGGACTTCTGACTCAGGACACTGGAGAGCTACAGAACGGCCCTCCGCTTGGGCATTTCGGGGGAGGGCCGATCCGTTGAGACCGCTCGGCGCGTTACGTCACCGGCCGCGGTCGCTCCCACTTCTGGAACCACTTTCTGAGATAGAGTTGCGTCCGGAGAAAGTTCGAAGGTGTGGAGCTCGTGCCATGCCATTCGTTCTTGTAACGGACCATGAGCGAGGGCACGTCCAGAACGCGCAGCGCCTGATAGAACTCCTCGGTCTGCGGCATGGGCGTCCGGAGATCGCCTTCGCCCGTCATGAGCATGGTGGGCGTGGTCACGTTACCCACGTACATGAGCGGCGAGCGCCGCAGGTGCTCCGAGGGGTCGTCCCAGGGGTACTCCTCGAAGTTGCGATACCAGCCGGCTCCATCCGTGGTGCCCACGAACGACAGCCAGTTTGTTACGGGACAGTTCGCCGAGGCCGCGGCGAAGCGATCCGTGTGGCCCACGACCCACGACGTCAGGACCCCGCCACCCGAGCACCCGTAGACGAACATGTTGTCCTCGTCGATGTACCCCTTCGCGATGACCTCGTCCACACCCGCCATGAGGTCGTCGAAGTCCTGCCCCGGGTAGGCGTTCTTGATCGCGTTTCCGAACTCGCTGCCGTATCCCGAGCTTCCCCGTGGGTTCGTGTAGAGCACCACGTATCCGTTCGCCGCGTGGTTCTGCCAACCGAAGTTGAATCCCACGTTGTACATGCCGTGTGGACCACCGTGGATGGAGAGCATCAGCGGATATTTCCGGGTCGGGTCGAAGTCAGGCGGCTTGATGATCCATCCCTGGATGTCGTAGTCACCCACCGACTTGTACCAGATCTCCTCAACGTCACCCAGCGTGACGCCGGCGAGAACGTCTTGGTTCACCTTGGTGAGGCGACGCTTGGCCGTCGGGTCACCCAGTTCGAAGCTCACGATGTCCGCGGGGTCTTGATAGGTACTGAGGGTCCCCACGGCCGTCCCACGTGCGTCGATGGACGTCATGGAGAGCATGTGGTTTCCGGTCGTGACGGCTCGCGGCTCACCATCGAGGGGCGCAAACCAGAGATTGGCCGTGCCACGCATGCTCGTGTTGAAATAGACTCCGCTACCGTCCGAGGCCCACGTCACGTTCCCCAGACCCCGGCCGAGCTCCTCGGCAAGGCGCCGTGGACCGGAGCCGTCGGCGTTCATCACGTACAGCCCGTTTTCACGGTACGTATCCTCGTGAAAGTCCAGGCCCTGGTAAGCGATCAGGCGGCCGTCCGGGGAAGGCACCGGGCTCTGGTCCGGGCCGTGCCGCGTGGTGAGTTGGTTGATCATCCCGCCGGCGACGTCCACTTCGTAGATCTCGGACTCACGCCAGACGTACTCGGCCTTCTCGACCCTCAGCGCGCTGAACACGAGGCTGGACCCATCAGGCATCCACTCCGCCGCACTGTGATTCCAGTCGCCGTCCGTGAGTTGTCGAGGAGTGCCTCCCTCGGCCGGAACCAGGAAAACGTGGGTGTAGCCGTCATCGATGTACCCTCGGCGATCACGCCGGTACTGGAGGCGCTCCACCACCTTCGGGCTTCCCGTCCACTCCGCTCCATCGGGCCGAGAGGGAAGCTCCACGCTCCACTCGCTCTCGGGAGACGCGACGGTCATGGTGAAGGCGACCTGAGTGCCATCCGGTGACCACCTCAGGTTTCCGGGAGAGTGCTCGACGCGAGTGATCTGGCTGGTGGCTCCTTCGGCGTCCATCCAGCGGATGAAGACCTGAGGGTCACCGGCGTCATCTTCGTCCGTGAAGACGATACGTGAGCCATCCGGTGACCACCTCGGTGCTGAGCCGTCCACGAGGAAGCGGTTCCGGGACCCGTCGGCGTTCATGATCCAGACCGAGGAGCGTCGCTGATCCTCCATCTTGTCCACCCAGGCCCGCGTGTAGAGGATCTGGCTGCCGTCGGGGGAGATCTGCGGACCGCTCACCCACTCCCAATCGAGGTAGGTTGCCAGGCTGAGTGTCCCCTCGGGAGCCTGCGCGCTCGAGGCGGCCGGCAGAAGGAACAGAACGGTGAGCAGTGCGGACGCGCGGCCTCGGGTGAGCATGAAGGCCTCCTCAGTTGATGGCGCGGATCGGTGCAGGCGGCGAGATGGGATCGCCGTCTTACTGAACCGCCCAACATAGAGGCCGGGGAGCCGGGCAACCAGTTTTCCGCTGTCAAGGGTTGACGACATGATTCTTCAACGACCATTTGAAGTCCCTTCGAGCCCCGATCCAGCAGGAGGAAACATGAGCGCGCATGACTCCACCCCGATACGGATAGCCGGCACATGGCGAATTCCCGTGGTGTTAACGCTGTGCGCTCTGCTCTCCAGTCCGCTCCTGGGGTCGGGAGAAGTCACGGCCCAAGAAGGCGGCCGGCCCTTGACGATCGAGGATTTCTACAGCATCCGCACTATCGCTACGCCTGTCATTTCTCACGACGGTGACTGGGTGGCTTACTCCGTTGTCTCCAGAGTAGAGGAGGACAACTCCAGCTCGAGCGAGGTGTGGGTGGCCGCCACATCAGGCGATCCGGCGCCGAGACGCATCAGCCCGGCGGGTGTGCAAGCTGCCAGCCCTGCTTGGGGTCCGGATGGGCTATTGCGGTACGTGTCGGGGGAGAGCGCGTTTGCGGTGGCTCCCGACTCACGACCCGGGTCTCGGAACGTGCTGCGTCCTGAAGCTCTCAGCGTCATCCCTGCTCCGAACGGGAGTATGGTGGCGTCTCTCGTGGCCGCGAAGGCGCCGAAGGTCGAGGTGATGTACGCTTCGGACTTCGAGCGCCGCCACGAGGAGCGGTTCGACGGTCGAACGTGGGACTGGATGTACTTCCAACGGGATCGTCAGCCCCTGCCTACGATCGATCCCACCGATCCTGCCGCGACTCCGCCTCTCGAAGTCGCTATCGCCGAGGCGCCAGGGGCACCGGAGCGGATTCTGACCGACTTGGCGCTCCGACCCCGTGGTGTGAGCTGGCGGCCGGACGGCGGGGCCCTGGTTTTCGCCGCCGACTCCGCGTACCGCGACGAGTGGACGTACGGGCGCGGCGACCTGTGGACCGTGTCCGTCGATGGTCAGGTGAATCGCCTGACTCGGGACATGCGTTACTCCTTGGGTCAGCCTGTGTACTCGCCGGACGGAAGCAGGATCGCTTTTGTGAGCCGGTATGCCACGGACTGGGTCATCGCGGAGCGGATCGGTCACGGTGGGCCGACGGACCTCATGGTCCTCGATCCGTCGAGCGGTGAGTCCGTGAACCTCACAGCGGATTGGGACCTGCGCCCTGGGGCCCCTCGGTGGAGCCCGGACGGAGGTCACCTCTACTTCATGGCTGGGATCGGCGGAGAGACTCACCTTTTCCGGGCCGCCTCGGTAGGCTCACTATGGACGACCGCATGTCGAAGATCGCCTATCTGGTCGGGCGCTTCGATGCTCCGTCGGAGCTGTTCGTTGCAAACCTGGACGGGAGTGCGGAGCGTCAGCTGACCCACCTCCACGACCGTCTCACCCAGGAGATCGCGTTCGGATCAGCAGAGCGCATACGCTTCCCGAGCTACGATGGGACGGAGATCGAGGGGTGGGTCATGGTGCCGTATGGATATGATCCCGCCCAGGGACCTTACCCGCTGATCGTGCATAGCCACGGTGGCCCTCACTCGGCCTCGGGCTACGGGTTCAACTTCAAGCACCAGCTCTTCGCGGCAAACGGGTACGTCGTCCTGCAGACCAACTACCGGAGCTCCACTGGTTACGGAGAGGATTTTCTGTGGGCCACCTGGGGTGCGTGGGGAGACAAGGACGGAGAGGACGTGATGTCTGGTGTTGACTACGTCCTGGCCCACTATCCGACAGACCCGGACCGGGTCGCCACCATTGGCCATTCCTACGGCGGATTCATGAGCAACTGGCTCATCACGCGATACCCCGATCGCTTTGCGGCTGCCGCCGTGGGGGCCGGAATCTCGAACTGGATGAGCGATTACGGGACTGCGGATGTCACCCGTACTAAGGAGACGGAGTTCTTCGGGACCCCTTGGACCGAAGAGGGTAGGGAGCGGCTACTCCGGCAGTCTCCCCTCATCTATGCCGACCAGGCTCAGGCGGCAACGCTGTTTCTGCACGGCGAACTGGATCACCGGGTACCCTTCGAGGAAGGCGAGCAGATGTACTTTGCCCTGAAGAAGAACGGGGTGCCGGCCAAGTTTCTTCTCTACAATGACCAGCCTCACGGGATCGGTGGCCATTGGAACCAGGTGCATCGGGCCATGAACGAGCTCAGGTGGTTCGACCGGTACCTGAAGGCGCCGATGGCAATCAGCCTGCGGTAGGCCGATGCGGATGGGACGCGCCGGTCGCCGGCCGCTTTGCAGGGTCGCCGTGACGGGTCTAGAGATCTGCTAAAGAAGCACGGCGGGACGTATCAGGAGATCCGCGACCGGTCCGTGAGATAGACGAGCCGAGAGGAGAGGTCGGCCTGTGAGGCGTCCTTCAAGGACGGAGACAAGGATCCGAGTAACTCGCTGAGGGCAGTCGTGGCGAAGGAGAACCCCACCCGACGTGATGCTCCCGCCGGCGCGACCAACCTGGCATTACGGCGTAGCCTCATGTCCACGAGACGCCTATCCAGATAAGCGTTGTCGAAACGGGCCTCGAACTGCTGCACCACGTTCGAGATGGCGGATGGTCCCGCCATTTCGTCCGGTATACCGAACACACCGGTCAGACCCTTGACGATGGAGTGCCTGAGCAAGCCAGCGTCTGAAGGCACGTAGAGGTCGAGAAAGGCCGGGAACGCGTCCTCGGCGCTCTCTGCGCCGAGATTCGGGGTACGGCGCCTCATGCGTCCTCCGCTCGAGATCGCTCGCAACGAGGTTCCGGTCCGCTGTGTTCGTCCTTCCGCGGGCTGGGGCCGACCGAATGCACCGACGACGGCAGAGCCGTAGGAGACCATCAGCTCCGAGCCATCGAGGCCGATAAGAAGACCGTCCTCTTCGAAGGTCACGGACATCGCAGGCTCCTGAGGGGGCACTCCGACGAGATCCGCACTGTCCACCAGGACGGCCCTGAGCCCCGCCTCCGCCAGAGCAGCCGCGGTCTCTTCGAGAGCCTTGCGGTCGTGTTCCGTAAACCAGATTTCTGGCACGGGGTAATTGGCCTTCATGCGCACTTCGGCCGCAGTGAGGCCGAAAAGTGCTGCGGCGGCCATCGCATCTACCTCATCATGAGGCGGATTCGATATCAGCAAGGGGGCGGGATCCATATTTTCAAGCTAATCCGTTTTTGGGACGCCCGCCAAGGAAAATCCGCGGCTCCCTGGTCCTTCGCGCGCTCTCAGCGCGCTAGTCCTACCACCTCGCCGTCCAAGTTCCAAGCCGGGTCGATCGTGATACCCAGATGTGCGAGCGCGGTGACCGGAATGTCTACGATGGAGGGCGTGCCCTCGAGGGATCCCACCGTGGTCGACGGCCCGCTGGCGAGGTAGAAGATCGTGCGTTCCTCTGGAGTGTCTCCGCCGTGCCCGCCCTCGGGCGTGCGTCCGTGGTCCGTGCTCATGAGAATGAGCCAGTCCTCCTGAGCGTAGGTCGGCCGTGCCCTGACCGCCGCTAGCAGCCGACCGACGTGCTCGTCGGACAGAGCGATCGCGCCCCGGTACTCCTCGCCGATGGATTCGAAGTGGTGGCTGGTCTCGTCGGGGTTGCCCAGGTAGACGAACATCGCGTCGGGATCACCGGACCCCAAGTGTTCGACTGCCAGCTCCACGGAGTGATCGTCCGCCTCGGCCCAGCCCAGATCGTAGCCATTGAGGATGTGCTTCACGTCCGGAGCGTCACCGATGATGGGTCCGTTGTGGTCGTCCGTGACGATGGGGAGCCAGTCGGCTACCGCGAAGGTGTTCAGCTCGGGTCGCACGGATTCGATGCGCGTCAGGAAGTCCGGGTACTCATCGTAGTGCTTGTTCTCGAAGTCGTTGTTCGTGACCCCGTGCTTTTCCGGCCAGACCCCGATGAGCATGCTCGACCAGCCGGGCCCACTCACGCTGGGGTAGCCGGTTCGTGCGTCGGCACTGAACGCGCCTTGGTCGATCAGGGCGTCGATGTTGGGGGTCTCGACCTGTGCGAGCACATCGGGGCGCACGCCGTCCAGTCCGATGAGGAGCACTTTCTTGCGAAGGTCGTTCGACGAGGGGCTCGCGCCACTGCCTGCAACCGCACCACCGACCTCTGCCTCCGCGCCCGACTCCGGCGCCGAGCACGCCTGAATTCCCAGTGCGAGCGGGACGATCATGCAGGCGACACACAAACGGTCCAGCACTCTGACTCGGTTCATCATGCAGATACCCCCTCGAGAATCTGACGAAGCTTGTTTGCCACGATCTCCTCTTCGCCTGATGCGAGCATAAACACGGAGATCACGAATCCGCCCTCACCCGTGCCGTGGACACGAGCTGTCACGATCGAGGGATCGCCCTCCGCCAGAGCCGTCTTCATCTGATCCGGCGTCACGCCCAACCGCTCTTCATCCCACCGTATGAGCAGGTGTGGCACCTCGTTCGCTATGAGCGGCATCACGGTTTCGAACGTGGTGGTCGGAACGTCCCGTAGGGCATCGGCGATGAACGCGATGCGGCGCCGAAACTCACGGTCTTCGGCCTCCATATCCAGGCTCATGAACCGCTCCACCGTAGCCCACATGGCCACCATGTCTTCCTTACTCACTTTCATGCCGCGACCGATGTTCCAGCAGCGGGGCGCCGTGTTCAGCTTGGCGGTCTCGATGAGGTCGCGACGACCCAGGAGCAGGCCGGTGTCCTGGGGTCCACGCATGGCTTTCCCACCGCTGAAGATCACCATGTCGTAGCCCATGTTCACGTATTCCCACAGCCGCTCTCGGGGCGGCGTATCGGCGGCTGCGTCGATCAGGGTGGGAATGCCGCGGCCGCGGGCTACCTCGACCCACTCCTCCCGCGAAATCTGCCCCTCCTCTTCCAGGAAGTTGTAGGACAGCATCATGACCGTGCGGTCGTTTATGGCCCGTTCCAGATCTGCACGGGTCTCCACGTCCACCAGCTTCACGCCGCTCGCCTTGACCTGGTTGTCGTAGCAGTCCACGTGAGAGGCTTGGCGGATGACTTCGAGTCCCCTCTCCGGGGGGAGCGGGAGCTCTCGGATGAGGTCATGGTCCTTGTACGTCACGGCGGCGGCGGTTCCGAGCATGATGCCTCCTGCCGCTCCCGACGTGACGAGCGCCGCCTCCACGCCCAAGCGCGCGGCGATTCGCTCGCCCACCCGGTCCTGGAGGGTGCGGAGATCGATGAAATGCTTGGAGGCTTCGATCCAGGCCGGGGTCACCTCGGGAGGCATGAGGGAGCCGCCCCAGTTGGTGATCGTGCCGGCCGCGTTGATGATGGGCTCGAGCCCCAGGGCTTCGTAAACACTGGGGCTCTGCGCCGCCGAGCCGCCGGCTCCCATGGCACTGGAAGCGGTCAGTCTGGCGGTCACATCGGCGGGACCTTCGCCGCCGGTGAGCCCGGCCGGAGCCACCACGCCCAGTACTGCTGCTCCTGCCCCCGTCTTCAGTGCGGCGCGGCGCGTCATCGGGTGTCGGCTCATGGTTCCTCTCCTGCTCTCACGATTGGTCGGGCGTTTCTCGGACGGGCTGAGGACGACCCACTCTCGCCCCGGAGCACCGAAAGCGCTCTGGTCGAGGGGGACAGTGTAATCTGGCCCCCCCCTTGATTGCCACCTTCTCCGTTGTTGGCTCCATACCCAGCGCTCCATTCCATCGCCCCACCCGCCGAGGATCTTGAGGGTCTTGGACCCAACGTTATGCCACAGCCGTAGTTGATCATGATCGTTGACCATGGTCATCTATTTCTTAGATTCCGATCATGAAGGAAGACATCGAGGTAATGGCCATCTCGAAGTTCAAGGCCACGTGGCGAACGAGAGCCCCACGATCACGCCGGCGATACCCTCTCCACCGACGGTGACCGTACCGCTGATGGACCCCGAGACAGGTTGCGAGCCGCCCGAATCACCCCCTCCGCACAGAGGTCCGCTCACACAGTCGCTCCCGGAACAACCCGCGAGGAACAGCGCGAGGCCGATCAGCTTCGCGAGCCGGTATGAGGGAGAGGACACTAGATGACCTTGTATTCGATGTCGACCGGCCCGGTCTCCGAGAAGGCGCCACCCAGGCGAATGGTCCCGTTCCCCTGAAGCAGGACCTCATCACGGTGGATGAAAATCTCGGTTCCGCCGTCGGGCAGCACGTACGTGCCGTTCGTGCTGTGGTCGGACAGATAGAACCGGCCGCTACGTGCCGAGATCATGGCGTGGGTGCGAGACGCCCCAGTGTCCGGTACGACTAAAGCGTTGCGCGTCCCGCGACCCAGAGGCGGCGGCTGCCACGAGGAGCGAGAACACGATGAGCGGCAGCAGCGCCCCCTCGGCTGCGGACGCGAAGGGGTTCGCTGGGATGAGGCGCATAACGAAGTCCAGGAGTCCCGGAATCTCGGGAGGTGCCTCGCCGGTCGTGACGACCTGGACCGACACGGGCCAGATTCCGAGCGCGACCCTCATGAAGGTCATGCCTATGACGATGGCGGGGATCGTGGTTCCCCAGAAGAAGCCGAGCGCCGAGCCCCCCAGCTTTCCTACCGTCTTGGGATTCCCGAGTCGGGCCACGCCCACGAAGATCGTTGTGACTACGAGCGGGATCACGACCATGCGGATCGCGTTGATGAACAGGGTGCCCAGCGGAGCGACACCCTCCGCGAACCGGTCCAGGATGCCGATGTCGGTGGCGGCGGGGACGAGCCCCAGGATCAGGCCGAGAGCCGTAGCGAGATGGTTCAAGTGTCGAGCTCCTTCAACAGGTCTCTAGATGTAGTGTCGATAAAGTCATCGTCCGCGGACCATCCGAACCGGTCCCAGTCGATGTGGCCGCCGGCGCTGAAGGTGATGCCCTCGTCTTCCAGAAGAGCCCGTTGAATTTGGGCCGTATGGTGGATGGCAGAGGTGGAGATCTTTCCGGTGCTGTTCACGACGCGCCACCACGGAACGTTCAAGTCATCTGTGAGAGCCGAGAGCGCGCCGCCGACCGCCCGGGGCGCTCGCGGCCGACCGGCCAGGGCCGCGACGTCCCCATAGGAGAGGATGTGGCCCCGCGGGATGGCCGTGACTACGGCGTACACGCGTCGGGTAAAGGGTGTCATGTCGGGTGACGGAGTGATGGCTGGGGTGATGGCCGCGCCCCCATGGGTCCGCTAACGTGTGATGGCTGCACTCGCGTGGGCTCCGCTGTAGGTTGACGCACACGAGAGGGCCAGCCGAGTGTACGCGCAAGCCCCCGTACTTTTCGTTCCTCGCCCGTCCACCGTGAGCCGTTCTTCGTGAGAGTAATCGGCCTGACCCTGACGCTTCTGCTGCTCTTCGGGATTACGTTCGTGACGTTCGCCGCCACGGAGCCTGCCTTCCCGGGCGCCGAGGTGGCGGTGCTCATCGGGTTCGTGCTCCTGATCGCAAATGTGGCGGGGAGCTTGGCCGCATCGTCGGGGCTGCCGAGGCTGACCGGCTACCTCATCGTGGGCATTCTGGCCGGTCCCTCGATCCTGGGGCTCATGTCGCCGGAAGCGGTGGAGGAGTTGGCGCTCATCGACCGCTTTGCCCTGGTCCTCATCGCGCTGATGGCCGGGGGGGAGCTGAAGCTGTCCCAGCTCAGGCCTCAGGCACGCAACATTCTCTACGCCACCCTTTCGGTGACGGTCATCGTCTGGATCGGCATTACAGCGCTGGTCGTGCTCATGCGGCCTTTGGTCCCGTTCCTGGTCGAGCTCCCGATATCGGGGGTCGTGGCGGTGGGTCTGCTCCTGGGGATCTGGTGCGCCAACTCGTCACCGGATCTCACGGTGGGGGTCATCGAGGAGATGCACACCAGCGGTCCACTGGTGGACGTGATCCTCGGGGTCACCATCGTCAAGGACGTAGTGGTCATCGTGTTCTTCACATTGACCATGGCCCTCGTAGCCCCACTGCTGAATCCCGGAGAACATTTCGACAGCCTTATCCTGCTCCACCTGGCGCGCGACGTGGGCGGCGCGTTGGTGGTTGGCGCCGGCATGGGCTGGGTCTTTTCGGTTTACCTGGGAGACGACAAGGTCCGCCACCGCCCGCCCGTGGCGACCTTTCTGTTCGCCTACGTTGTGGTCGTGGTGGCCGCGCGGCTCCAGGTGGAGCTGCTGCTCACCGGTGTCGCGGCTGGATTCGTTATCGAGAACCTTTCGCCGGCGGGAGATCGCATGATCCGCGGCATCCAGTCCGTTGCTGTGGTGGTCTTCGCCTTCTTCTTCGCGGTTGCCGGCGCTCGTCTCGATCTCGGGGCCGTGCGTCAGTTTTGGCTCGCTGCCCTCATCATCTTCACCGGCCGTGCCGCTCTTACGTATTGGGGTGCCCGGGTGGGGCTCGCCCGGGCGGGGGCTCCGCCCGAGATCGAGCAGAAGACCTGGCAGGGCCTCCTGTCACAGGGTGGAGTGACGTTAGGCCTGATACTCCTGATCCAGGACAGCTTCCCTTCCGTGGCCTCGGGCATCGTAGCACTCGGGATGGCGGTCATCATCGGCAACATCATGGGTGGCCCCATTCTGCTGAAACGGGCCCTCTCGAGTGTGGAGTCACCCTCCACTCCAGATGCTGAGCCGCAGGCCGCGGCCGCTACTGTGGCCGGACACTGAGCGATGCGTCACGTCCATGGATCCGCGTATCGTCACGCCTTCGGAGCTCGAGGCCGGGACGTAGAAAGCAGCGTTGTGGATCGCCGCTCTCAAGCGGGGCGACTGTGGATCGTGCTCGTCATCACCGGCGCCTTCATGGTGGCAGAGTTGGTCGGCGGAGTGTTGTCCAACTCCCTGGCCCTTCTGGCCGATGCCGGTCACATGCTCACGGATGTACTGGCGTTGGGCTTGTCCCTGATTGCTATGCGCCTGGCGATGCGCCCCCCGAGCCAGGAGCGGACGTTCGGCTATGTTCGCCTGGAGATTCTGGCGGCTCTGGTCAACGGAGCCGTCTTGCTGGGGATCAGCGTGTGGATCGCCTGGGAGGCGTGGGGGCGACTGACGACGCCCGAAAAGGTGGACGGTCCCCTGATGATGACGGTGGCCGTTCTCGGGCTCCTGGTGAACCTGGCCGGCGCGGCCCTTCTCAAGGAGCATGCCGGGGACAACCTGAATGTCCGAGGAGCATACCTTCACGTTCTCGGTGACCTTCTCGGATCCGTGGGAGCCATCGGAGCCGGCGCCATCATCCTGCTCACCGGATGGACGCCCGCCGATCCGCTGGCGTCGGTGATCATCGCGGGGCTCATCCTGTTGGGGGCCTGGCGCCTGGTGCGAGAGGCTGCCGAGGTTCTCCTGGAGATGGTGCCCCGGCACGTGGACATGACGGAGGTCCTCAAGGACCTGAGGGCGATCCCTCACCTCGAGGACGTACATGATCTGCATGTCTGGACGCTGACGAGTGGGTTCGTGGCGCTCAGCGGGCACGGTGTGCTCGATGACCCCACCCGCCACCAGAGCGTTCTGGACGAGATCGGCGAGCGTATGGCAGAGCGTGGCATCGAGCACGTGACCTTCCAGCTGGAGCCGGTGCGTCTTCACCAGATCACGCCCGTGGAGCGGGAGGAGGGGGCCGGTGAGTGAGGTTGCGGAGGACGTTTGGGAGGACCGGAGAGGACCGGAGGATGGGGAGGATCGGAGAACGCGTTGAGGGATGCATGAGTAACATATGAGTAAGCGGTGAGTGATCGAGGTCCGGTACGATGTCGACTGAGTCGATTGACCCGGAGCTGACGCCCCACCGTGTTGCGGAGCACCCCCAGCCCCATATCATGAGGGTCCTCACGGATCACTGAAGCCCCCGGCACGGGGACGCTACGAAGGAGCGGTACCATGAGACGCATGCTTTTCCTCTTTGCCGGTCTCGCCCTGGCTCTTCCCACGTTGTTGGGAGCCCAGCTCGCCACCGAGCTCACCAGCCAGATGCGGAACCGTTACGTCACGGTCTCCGCGCCCGCGTTCGTTCTCAGGAACGTGACGCTGGTCGATGGCACGGGTGGACCGCCCCAGCGTGGCGTCTCCGTGGTCGTCGAAGAAGGACGTATCACGCAGATCGGTACCAACGTGGACATCCCCCAAGATGCCGATGTGCTGACCTACTCGGGTCACACGCTCATTCCGGGCCTCTTCGGCCTGCACGATCACATGTATTACTCGGGCCAGGGACGAGGCGCTCAGATGTCGTTCACCGGGCCGCGCCTCTACCTCGGCGCCGGAGTGACCACGGTCCGGACCACAGGAAGCCGGCAGCCGTACGCCGAGATCAACCTCAAGGCCGAGATCGACAAGGGGCGGTTACCGGGCCCCCGGATTCATATCACGGCGCCGTACATCACAGGGGGTGAAGGAGCCACAGGCATGACCCTTCTCAACTCCCCTGAGCAGGCCCGGCGCTTCGTGGCCTATTGGGGCGAGGAGGGAGCCACCTGGATCAAGGCCTACACGGGGATTCGTCGGGCCGAGATGGCGGCTGTCGTCGACGAGGCACACAAGCGCGGCATGAAGGTGACCGGGCACATCTGCTCCATCAGCTTCGCCGAGGCGGTGGACATGGGCTTCGACAACATCGAGCACGGGCTTCACACGGCGTCGGACTACAACCCAGACAAGGAGCCCGACAAGTGCCCGCCGAACAACCGCGTGGTCGCCCTCAACGTCGACGTGAGGGGTCCCGAGGTCGAGGCCACGTTCAGGAAGATGATCGACGCCGGCGTGGCCATGACGTCGACCCTGCCGGTCTACGAGATGTCCTACCCGAACCGTGATGTGAGGGACCCTCGGGCACTCGAGGCCATGACGCCCGAGATCCGTGAGCTCTACCTCGCCGATCGTGACCGCATCGACAACGATCCCAATGCCCTGAGCGTCGATCTCTTCAAGAACGCCATGGCGTACGAGGTCCGATTCGTGGAGATGGGCGGAGTCTTGGCCAACGGGGTCGATCCGACCGGCAGGGGTGGTGCCTTGGCCGGGTACGGGGACCAGCGCGGCGTCGAGCTTCTGGTCGAGGCCGAGTTCACGTTCGCACAGGCCATCCAGATCGCAAGCCTGAACGGGGCCAAGATTCTGGGCGTGGACGACGACCTCGGCAGCATCGAGGTCGGCAAGGTTGCGGACATGGTGCTCCTGCGCGGGGACCTTACGGGTGACCCGTCGATCATCCGGAACACCGTCACCGTGTTCAAGGACGGTGTGGGTTATGACTCCCGCACGCTCCTCGACGAAGTGAAGGGACAGGTAGGGATCCGCTGATGGCTGGTGCGGTGCGGCGGGTGATCGGGCGGCGGCAGATTGCGCGGTTGCTTTGCCCGCCCCTGGTCCTCGCCGCCCTCTCGGGATCGGTCCTTGCGACGGGGGTCGCGGCCCAGACAGCCGAGGAACAGGCGGTGATCGATGCAGCCCAGGCCGCGTTCGACGCCATGGAGGCCCGCGATCCCGACGCGTTGCGGGCCTCCATGACGCCCGAAGGCTTTTTCATGGCCGTCGGATTCGAGACTACGCGGCGCACCACCCGCGATGAGTTCGCCAGCCGTCTTGCCGATGCCCCTCAGCCTCTGTACGAACGCATGTGGGATCCAGAGGTCCGGATCGACGGGCCCGTAGCCACTCTCTGGACGGCATACGACTTCTACCGCGGCCTGGAGTTCAGCCACTGCGGCACGGACGCGATCCAATTGGCCAAGACGCCCGACGGCTGGAAGATCACGGCGGCCAGTTACACGGTGCAGATGCCGCCGGACTGCAGCACGCATCCCGACGGACCGCCGGGGGGGTGAGGCTCCTACGTCCAAGATACAGGCGGTCTTACTGACGTCCTAGCAACGTGGCTCTTTCCGGCGCCGGGGCCGAAGGTGAAGTTGTTACGCTAGGATTGGGCGGACCACCTGCAACGGGAGAGATGCGTGCGCGATGCCGATCGACTGAAAGACCCGGCTACGGGCCTTGCCAGCGAGTGGCACTTCGAGATCCTGTTCGACTTTATCTTTCCGATTGCACATCGCGGCGTCCACATGACGTTGGTTCTGTTCGGAATCGACGAAAGCTCCTGGGCCGAGGGACAGCCCGACCCGAAGCAGCAGGTGACCGAACTGGGAGCGGCGATCGGATCCGTGACCCGAGACACCGATCTCGTGGCACGCTATGGAGAGGACCTGTTCATCTGTCTTCTGCCCCTCTGTAACGTCCAGGGCGGGTTGATCTTCGCCGATCGCATCCGTGATGCGATTTCCGACTATACGAGCCGGACCGGGACTACCGTGAGTGCGGCCATCGCGAGTTATCGCGGTGATGACGACGGGACCAAAGAGGATATGCTCCAAGCTCTCAAGGGAGCGCTTGTCGAGGCCTGGGCTCAGGGTGGAGATCGAGTCGAGATACCGAAGGACGGCTGGAACCACTGAGGGTCGCCCACCCCGCAGGACTGGCGTCGCGGTCCCTGTTTTGACACCTTTGCGCCTTCACGGGATCAATTGAACTATCCCGATAGTAGAAGACGCTTCTTTACGTGAAGTCCATGTACCGAGGGAGGGAAGAAAGATGCGATCGAGTCTTGTTGCGCTTGTAGCGCTCATGCTGGCGGTGCCTCTGGCAGCGCAGGAGCCGATGGACGCCGACCGGGCGATCGAGGGTGGGGGTGAGTTGGCCGAGGGGTGGATGGGACGGACCGACGGTGGTGCGACGTTCGAGAACGTTCGGTGCACCGAAGAAGGTGGTATGCTCGACATCAGTGTCGGCCCTGCCATCGTGCTGTACCAGCCCGAGGACATGGCGCACGGAGAGTACACCGCGTCCGGTACTTTCGAGCAGCTCACTTCCAAGGGACACGCCCACGGCATCGGGCTGATTGTCGGTGGTGCCGATCTACAGGGTGCGGACCAGGTGTACACGTACTTCCTGGTTCGCGGTGACGGCAACTTCATCATCAAGACCCGGACCGGGGGCGAGACCTTCGAGTTGGCTCCCTGGACGCCGCACGGATCCATCCAACAGAGTGACGACTCGGGCCGTGCGGTCAACGACATGTCCGTCGAGGTGGGTGCCGAGGACGTCGTCTTCAAGATGAATGGGCAGGAGGTCCACCGCGAGAAGACGGCCGACATCTACACCGACGGGGTGTGGGGCGTCCGGCTGAATCACAATCTGGACATGAGGATCAAGAACCTGGAGCTGGAGATGCACGGGGGTCACTAGAGCCCCGGTCTCGCTGCAGGGAACTTCAAGAGGGCCGGGCCACGTCGGCCCGGCCCTCTTTTGTGTGGTGGGCCCGGCATGGGCGATGACTTGGAGGTGAAAGTCCTCCCGGAACCTGGTCGCAGGGACCGAAGGGAAGCGCAAGGCGTTCGTCGTGAGGCGTACGCTGAACGAAGCGTGAAACGAACCCGTGAGTCGACGAACAGGAACCGGATACGAGGTGCTGCGGACCGGGGCGAGCGGACCACTGACCGCGAAGCTCCTGCGACCAAGGGGAAGCGGCGTAGATCCGGCGATTGTGCGGGGAAGGTCATCGTTCTTACCCGGGGAGGTCTCGCCTGACGCCTGAAAGGGCGACGCCGGCATTGCGCTGTTGGGCCTGCCGGCGGAGCGAGAAGTCAGCAGAGGCCATAGTAGGCCGACGAAGTGCATGATGCGCTTGGACCCAGCTTTGTCGGACGAAGGGCCGAACGGAGAGGAGAGTGTGACGACCGTGGATCTCGAGAAGGCCATGCGCCAGGAGTCCAGGCAACTGGAGCTCCCGCTGGAGGATAGGGGTGAAGCCCCGAAGGTAGAGGGGAGTGGCGAAGCCGGAACGGTGGCCCATGGAGACGAGCGCTCAGGAAGCGAGCATCTCCTGATGGAGGAGGTGGTCGGGCGTGCCAACCTCGTAGGAGCGTTGAAACGCGTGCGGCAGAATAAGGGCAGTCCGGGCATCGACGGGATGAGCGTGGAGGAGCTGCCAGAGTACTTGCGCAGGCACTGGGGGGAGATCCGACAGCGGTTGCTGGCGGGGACCTACCAACCGAAGCCGGTACGAAGGCAGGAGATACCGAAGAGTGGGGGAGGGGTCCGGGAGTTGGGGATTCCGACCGTGCTGGACCGGTTCATCCAACAAGCCATCCTGCAGGTGCTGCAACCGAGGTTCGACCCGACGTTCAGTCGGCACAGCCACGGCTTCCGGCCTGGGCGCCGAGCACACGATGCGGTGCGCGAAGCGCAGCAATACATCCAGGAAGGGAGACGATGGGTGGTGGATGTGGACCTGGAGAAGTTTTTCGACCGGGTGAACCACGACGTGCTGATGGGGCGGCTGGCAAAGCGGATCGAGGATAAGGCGATGCTGCGGATCCTCCGTCGCTACCTGGAAGCCGGAGTCATGGCGAACGGGGTGGTGATGGAGCGGCACATGGGGACGCCTCAGGGCGGACCGTTGTCGCCGTTGCTGGCGAACGTGCTCCTGGACGAAGTGGACAAGGAGTTGGAGCTACGCGGACACGCGTTTGTCCGGTACGCCGATGACTGCAATGTATACGTGCGGTCGAGGCGGGCAGGACAACGTGTGATGCAGGCGCTGAGGCACTTGTACGGGAAACTTCGGCTTCAGGTCAACGAGGAAAAGAGCGCGGTGGCGCGAGTGTGGGATCGACAGTTCCTGGGCTACAGCTTCTGGGTAGCGGCAGGGAAGGTCGTGAAGCGCCGGGTCAGCAAGAAGGCCCTGACGAAGTTCAAGGAGCGAGTCCGGCAGATTACAAGCCGGAGTGGCGGGCGGAGCCTGCAACAGGTGGCGGAAGAGCTACGGCGCTACGTGCTGGGGTGGAAGGCATACTTCGGCTTAGCGGATACACCGGGGGTTTTCCGAGACCTGGACCAATGGATCCACCGCCGGCTGCGTACGTTGCAATTACGCCAGTGGAAACGGGGAAGGACAGCGTACCGGGAGTTGAGGGCTCGCGGTGTGAGCGAGAACCTCGCCTGGCGAGCTGCTCGGTTCGCGCGAAGCTGGTGGCACGTGGCCGCGCACCACGCCCTGCACACGGCCTTGCCAGGGGCGTACTTCGACGAGCTGGGTGTGCCCCGGCTCACGCCGTACTGACCTCAACTCACCGAACCGCCAGGTGCGGACCCGCATGCCTGGTGGTGTGGGAGGGGAAGGACCGGGATCGCCGGTCCTCCCCTATCCCGATTGACCATCGCGAGCTGATCGGAGGAGTGGGACATGCGGGGACACCGTGCGATGCCTGTCCTGGCGTTGGTGGCGGCGCTGATATCGCCACTTGCGAGCGTCCGCACGCTGATGGCTCAGTCGTTGGAGGAGTTCGATCGAGTCTACGACGAGTTGCGCCAGGGACTTCAGTACGAGAGCGACGTCCCCACCGGGCGCATCGAGCTCACCCGCAAGAATCGCGACGGGCTGCTTCACCGCTACCTGCTGCTCATCCCGGAAAGCTACGATCCCGCACGGCGTTACCCGGTCAGTGTGTACCTGCACGGCGGTGTGGGCCGGCCTGATCCGGGCCCCGGGGGCGGATGGTGGCGCAACACCGAGCGTGTCACGAGCGAAGACCACATCGCCGTCATGCCCCTCTCGACGCGTGAGTCGCTGTGGTGGCAGGCGAGTCAGGTAGAGAACCTCAACGCGATCCTGACCGACCTGAAACAGACGTACAACGTGGACGAGAATCGTGTGTTCGTGACAGGCGTGTCGGACGGAGGTACCGGTGTGTACTTCCTGGGCTTTCGGGACACCACACCGTGGGCCGGCTTCCTGCCGTTTATCGGATATCCGGGTGTGCTGTTGAACCCCCGGGTGGGGGCCGACGGGATGATGCACCTCGCGAACCTGGTCAACAAGCCGCTCTTCATCGTGAACGGTGAGACCGATCGACTCTACCCCGTCCGTAACATGGCGCCGTTCCTCGAGGACTTCGAGAAGCTGGGTGTCGATTTCGTGTTCACGCCCAAGCCGGGGGGACACAGCACGAGTTGGTGGCCGGACGAGGTCGACAACATCGCGGACTTCATGGAATCCCACCCGAGAGATCCACTTCCCGACCGGGTCATCTGGGTGACGGAGTGGACCGACCGGTACAACCGGGCGCACTGGGTGGTCATCGACAAGATCGGGGACATCAAAGGCGACGAGGACAGGGGCGAGTTGGCGAGCAAGACCTACGATGGGGCGAGCGCCCTCATCGACGCGGTCCGGGACGGTAACACGGTCACGATTCACGCGTACCACGCGCCGCGATTTACACTGCTCATCTCGCCCGCCGATTTCGATCTCGACCAGCCTGTCCGCATCGTGACCAATGGAGAGGTATCTTTCGAGGGGCTCGTCGAGCCCAGCGTGGCCACTCTCCGCAAGTGGGCGGCGCGAGACCATGACCGAACCATGCTCTTCGCGGCCGAGATCACGGTCGAGATAGAGTCACGATAAGAGACCACGCATGAGTTTTCCGAGGCGCCGACTACGACGGCTTCGCCAGAACGAGACTTGGCGGCGGGCGGTGAGGGCAACGGCGCTCTCCGTGAACGACCTCGTTTATCCCCTCTTCGTCGTAGAGGGAGAGGGAGTGAGAAACCCCGTGTCGAGCATGCCCGGGGTCTTCCAGCTTTCGGTGGACCTCGCGGTGGAGGAGGCGAGGGAGGCCCACGAGCTGGGTATTACTGCGATCATCCTCTTCGGCGTTCTCGACGACGAGCAGAAGGATGCCCAGGGCTCTGCCGGTGACGATCCCGAGGGCATCGTCCCCCGAGCGATTCGGGCCATCAAGGCCGCGGTCCCCGACCTGCTGGTGTGGGCGGACGTCTGTCTGTGCGAGTACACCGATCACGGCCATTGCGGTTTGCTGAACGAGGCAGGAGAGGTGGACAATGACGCGTCGCTCCCACTCCTGACCCGCGCGGCCGTCACCTACGCTGAAGCCGGCGCCGACGCGGTAGCTCCCAGCGACATGATGGATGGCCGCGTGGGTGCAATCCGCACGGCCCTCGACATAGCCGAGCTTCCCGATGTGGTGATTGTCGCTTATTCGGCCAAGTACGCTTCGGCATACTACGGACCCTTCCGCGATGCGGCTCACTCGGCCCCCGCCCACGGGGACCGGCGCGCCTATCAGATGGATCCACCCAATGGCGACGAAGCACTGCGCGAGGTGGAGTTGGACATCGAGGAGGGCGCAGACATCGTCATGGTCAAACCGGCCGGACCGTATATGGACGTCGTCTTTCGGGTGAAGGAAGCGTTCGGCATGCCCACGGCGGCGTATCAGGTGTCGGGCGAGTACTCCATCATCAAGGCCGCGGCCGAAAAGGGTTGGATCGACGAGGATCGTATGGTCATGGAGAGCTTGGTGGGACTCAAGCGGGCCGGGGCCGACCTGATCCTCACGTACTTTGCCAAAGACGCCGCCCGGGCGTTGAAGGGACAGGCGTGAGTGACGCCGCGGGGGCCGCGACCCCCGAGGCTGGGGCGGGGCCGGCGGCTCCAGATGCCGAGGTGGCCGTTTCTCCTTTCATCGCGGCGTGCCGTTGTGAGCCGGTGGAGTACACCCCGGTGTGGATCATGCGGCAGGCCGGACGTTACCTGCCCGAGTACCGGAAGATCAGGGCGGAGGTCGACTTTCTGACGCTCACCAAGACGCCCGACCTGGCAGCCGAGGTGACGATTCAACCGATCCGTCGCTTCGGGATGGACGCCGCCATTCTCTTCAGCGACATCATGACGCCCATCGAGGGTATGGGCGTGTCTCTCGACTTCGCACCCGGGCCGGTGATCGAGAACCCGATTCGGACCTTGGCTCAGGTGGATGCGCTCCGGGTGCCTGATCCTGAGGAGAGCGTGCCCTTCGTTCTCGAGACCGTGCGCATTCTGAGCGGGGAACTCCCCGTGTCGGCGCCACTGATCGGGTTTGCCGGAGCCCCCTTCACGGTCTTCTGTTACTTGGTCCAGGGGCATGGCTCCAAGACCTTCGCTGAAGCCAAGGGCTTTCTGTTCGCCGAGCCGGAGGCCTCCCACAAGCTTCTCGAGAAGCTTGCCGACACAACGATCGCCTACATGCGGGCACAGGCCGATGCGGGTGCTCAGGCGCTCATGCTCTTCGATTCCTGGGCGGGCCTACTGGGACCCGAGGCATATGAGAGGTTCGCGTTCCCGGCGGTTCGACGCGTGATGGAGGCGCTCCGGCCCCTCGGTGTGCCACTGATCTACTTTCCGAACCAGGGAGCGACGCTGTTGGAGACGGCGCGGGACTGTGGCTCCGACGTGGTCGGGGTCGACTGGCGACTCCCTCTCTCACGAGCACGGGAGATTCTGGGTCCCGATGTCGCGGTGCAGGGCAATCTCGATCCAGCGGCGCTCTTCGCGTCACGCGATGAGCTTGGCCGGCAGGTCGATCGGGTGCTCGCTGAGGCGGGTTCCGCGCCCGGACACGTGTTCAACCTCGGTCACGGTATCGAGAGGACCACCGATCCAGACGCTGTCGCCTTCCTCGTCGACCGGGTCCACGAGGTGTCGAGCCGGGTGGTCAGCGCAGCACGGCCCTAGTGATCTTGGACAGCGGCGCTCCCGGTCAAAGAGAGCTCCCCCCCCGCCTGAACGGCGGAGGGGAGCGGGATGAGGAGCCCGACGAGAATGAGCCGAAGCATGATCACGTTCTCTGAATGATCGCTACTGGATGATGGCTGTGGTCTTGGGGTTGGCGTTGAACAGGTCCGGCTGATCCTCGCCGTACACGTTCAGCATGCCCAGGGCGCCCTTGTCGAAGGCCCGGAAGATCGAGTGGTCGACCAGGATGAAGGTTCCGGGCACGTCCACGCGGAATTCAGCGATGGTGGCGCCGCCCGCGGGAACCAAGGTGGTCTGCACGTTCTTGTTGACGGTCGAGCCGCCCTCGGGGTAGACGTTGTCGAAGATCTCGCCGATGACGTGGAAGCTGGACACGAGGTTCGGGCCACCGTTGCCGACGAAGAGACGGACCGTCTCACCCACGTTGGCCGTGAGGGCCAAGTCGTCCGTGAGTGATCCCACGGCTCCGTTGAACACCACGTAGGTCGGGTTCTCGGAAAGGGCCTTCTCGTAGCTGAAGGGCTGGTGGCCCTTGGCGCCGAAGTTGCCCTGCGTGTAGAACTCACCCTGCATGACGTAGTACTCGTTGTCGACCGGGGGCAGCCCCTCTTCGGGCTCCACCAGAATCATGCCGTACATCCCGTTGGCGATGTGCATGCCCACGGGGGCCGTGGCGCAGTGGTATACGTAGAGGCCGGGGTTCAGGGCGGTGAACGTGAAGACGGTCTCCTGGCCGGGACCGGTGAAGGTGGCCTTGGCTCCGCCGCCGGGGCCTGTCACGGCGTGCAGGTCGATGTTGTGGGGGACCATGCTGGACTCATGGTTCTTCAGATGGAACTCGACCAGGTCGCCCTCACGTACGCGGATGAAGTTACCCGGCACGTCCCCGCCAAAGGTCCAGAACGTGTAGTCGACGCCGTCGGCGATACGCTTGGTAGTCTCCAGGACTTCGAGGTCTACGATCACCTTGGTGGCGGTAGTCCCGGGTGATTGCCGGGGGCACGTTGGGGGCCGCCACCAGAACGGCCGTCTCTTCGCCCCGAATTTCCGGTGCGGTGCGGACCGGGATGGCCTCGTCATACGTGGTGGTTTTCGGAATAAGGATGCTGGCGGCCAGTACGACGATCAGTCCAAGAGCAGCCAGCGTCTTCTGGATTCTGCCCGTATGGCTATTCGTGGTCATTTTGTAGCTCTCTCTCTCGAGTAGTTGTTGCTTCGGGTACTCTGCTGCCGATGCCGGGTGTCGCGGCCTCGGGCGGATTATCGATTCACGCATGTCTATATGATCGTTTATCCGTGTGGGTGTGGGAGTCGGGAGAAAGGGAGTTCGCCGTGTGGGAAAGTGGAGAAGACCGTGTAGGGTTTTTCCCCTGGCCGAAACGTCCGGGCCGACTGCAACTGTCGCGCCATGGCGCCCCGCGTGTGCCCGCCCTAAGGTGACAGCCATCGCAAAAGGTCCATCGCGGGAGGTACCGGTGTTCATGTTCAAAGGTCTTCGGCCCCAGTCGCTGCTGTGCGCTCTTCTTCTCGGCGGAACGCTCGCCATCGGGCCCGTCACACCCCATGTCGCCGCGGCTCAGGATGCTCCGGCGGTCAACCCCGACGCGGACCGCTACGTCCTTCCGTCGGCTTCGATCCGACAGCTGTTCGAGACGGACAAGAACTACGCGACGCTGAACTACATGAGCCCGAACGGTGAGCATTTTGTGGTGCCGCATGTGACGGAGCTCTCCACCCTCGACCTCATGTCGAGGAAGACCTACCGCTTGGCCGAGCTGGAGCTTCGGCCCCAGACGGATCGGCTCTGGCACCTGGACACCTACGGGATCGACGGGCTGCGCTTTTACTCGCTCAGCGGGAAGAACTTCGTTGATGTCGATCTTCCCGAAGGCAGCTTCGTGAGCGACCTGACCTGGTCGCCGGATGGGTCACGGATGGCGTTTCTGGCTCATCTGACCGGCGGTACCGAGGTCTGGACCGCGGACCCGGCGAGCGGCCGAGCCGAGAGCCTCAGCACCGCGCGTGTTCTGGCCACCGTCGGCACGAGCGCCCGGGGGCAAGGAACCCAGCCCTCCCATATGCTGCAGTGGACCCCGGAGGGGACGGTGATTACGCTGATCGTGCCGGAGGACCGAGGGCCGGAGCCGCCGCGCAACCCCGTGCCCACGGGTCCGGTGGTGCGCCGCACACGGGCCGAACCCACGCCCACGCCCACCTACCCGAACCTGCTCAGGGACGACCACGACGAGACGCTCTTCGAGCGCTACACCACGAGCCAGGTCGCGGAATTGGAAGAGGGCAGAGCACCCAGACTGATGGGTGAGCCGGCCATGTTCGAGTCGATCTCGCTGAGTCCCGACGGCCGGCATCTGCTGACTACCGCCATCGAGCGGCCATTCTCGTTCCGCACAGCCTATCGAGGGTTCCCTCGTCGGATCTCCGTCATGGACAGACAGGGCACCGTGGTGGTGACGCTGGACGAACGGCCCCTGCAGGAGGGGAGGAGTCGCCCCGGCGAGGACGCGGGAACGGAGCCGCGGGGGTTCGCGTGGCGGCCCGACGGGGTTGGGATCTCCTACCTGAAGCGGGCGGACGCCGACTCCGATGACAGCGGGCCCGGTCAGGCCGGAAGCACGCAGCCCGATCGTGTCATGTTGCTCACACCGCCGTTCGATTTGGAGCAGGGTCGGGTCGTGGCCGAGAGCCAAGACCCGATCAGCTCGGTTACGTATGCACTCGATGGGGCCGGTGCGTTTGCAGGCGTCTCCAAGGACGACGAGTCGGGCCTGGCGTACTGGGACCTGAGTGGGAGCACCCCGGCGAGGCGCATGTTGGTCGATTTTCACGAAACCGATGATCCCACCGAGCAGCCCGGTGACCTGTGGACATCTCGTAGCGGGAACGGCATCTCGTTCGCGCTCGTGTCCTCGGACTCCCGATCGGCATACCTCAAGGGCGACGGGCATAGGGCGGATTTCCGGCCCCAGCCTTTTGTGGACCGGGTTGGTGTATCCGATGGCTCGACATCGCGAGTGTTCGAGGGTGCAAGCGACTCGTTCGATCGGCCGCTGATCGCCCTCGACGGCGACCTCACCAGCATGATCGTGAGCCGCGAGTCCATGACGGACTTTCCCCAGAGCTATCGGTGGACCGAGGGCGGCTCCATGGAGCTCCTCACCGACAACGTGGACCCGTTCCCGGCCGTGACCGCCGCCCGCCGCATCGACTTCGATTTCGAGCGGCAGGACGGAACAGAGGTTCAGGGCCGGGTGTCACTCCCCGTGGACTACGAAGAAGGCCAGAAGGTGCCTGCCATCTTCTGGACCTACCCACGGGAATACGAACAGCCGGAGGAATACCAGAGCGCCACGGTGCGGGCACGGAATCGGAACGCCTTCACTCACATGAGCTGGCTGCGTTGGTCCGATATCTGGCTCACGCAGGGCTACGCGCTGATCTATCCCGACATTCCCATCATCGGTGAGAACTACAACGACACGTACATATCGAGTCTGGTAGACGCGATGTACGGTGCTATTCGGGCGGTGGATGGCCTGGGGATGATCGATATCGATCGCATCGGGCATGGTGGTCACAGCTACGGGGCCTTCGCGACCGCGAACATCCTGGCCAACAGCCCCTACTTCAAGGCGGGGATCGCCGGGGACGGAGCCTACAACCGGTCGCTGACGCCGGCCGGCTTCCAGGCCGAGCGCCGGAGCATCTGGGAGGCACCGCAGACCTACATCGAGATGTCCCCCTTCTTCAAGGCCGATCAGATGAACACGCCGCTCCTCATGTACCACGGAGGCGATGACAACAACACGGGGACGTTCCCGATTCAGTCGGAGCGCTTTATCCAGGCCCTCACCACGCTCGGCAAGCCCGCCGTCCTCTATGTCTATCCGTACGAGTCACATACGCCCCGTGCTATCGAGAACAAGCTCGACATGTGGGCGCGCTTCATCGGTTGGTTCGACGAACATGTGAAGGGAGCGGGTGGGGAGGGGGATGTCATCTCGGAAGGGGCGCGCTAGCGATGCCGATCGGCCGCATTCCATAGCCTAGTCGCGAGCCTCGAGCGCGCCTACCAGCAGGTCCGTGCTGTTACTATCTTATCTGTCGTTCCAGGTAGTGGTGGTGCAGGGCCTGTAGCTCAGGTGGTTAGAGCGCACGCCTGATAAGCGTGAGGTCGGTAGTTCGAGTCTACCCAGGCCCACTGTTGGAAGTCGAAGATATGTCGTGATCTGCCGGGTTCAATCGACAGGACAACCGACAGGAAACGGCCACGGGTCCCTCGCCTTAAGTGTCAGACTGTAGACCTCAATCGGTGTCAGTTCCCTTTCTTGCCAACCCATCTTGAGGTCAGGTCAGCACGACGATCTTGCCACCGGCTGCATTCTCCTCCATGCGGAACCTGTCAACGACAATGGGACACTCTACGGGATTAATTAGAGAGCAATGTCCTGTGTGGTGAGGGAAGGGATGGGAGGATTGATGAAGACGGCCTCCGGGAGCGGTTTGGGATTCGGCACACCTCTGACGAAGCGTTCGGGATGAGCGGCCCATGCTTCGCGGAGCACGGATTTCCTGCCGGCAATGACCTGATCGGCGTTCCCGAAGTGGACCTGCTCGGGGGTTAGCATCGAGATGCCGCCATGGCGGTGCTCGGCATTGTACCAGCGGAAGAACGATCGACAGAACGTCTTGGCTTGGCCCTGATCCCCGAACCGTCCGGGAAACGAGGGATGGTACTTCAAGGTTTTGAACTGAGCCTCGGAAAACGGGTTGTCATCCGACACCTGAGGCCGGCTCAACGAGCGGGTCACGCCGAGGTCAGCGAGAAGTTGAGCGGTGCATTGGCTCGTCATTGGAGCTCCCCGATCCGAGTGCAGGGTCAGGACCCGGGGCTGGACGCCATGCTTCAGGCAGCTCTGCTGGATCAACCGGCCGGCCAGGGCCGAGTTCTCCCGGTCCGCCACCATCCAGCCCACGACGTAGCGGCTGTAGATGTCCATGATGACGTAGAGGTAGTAATAGCTCCACTTCTTCGGCCCGAGCAGCCGCGTGATATCCCAGGACCACACCTGGTTCGGCGCCGTGGCCATCAACTCGGGCTTCTTGTACTCGGGATGGGTGCGCTGCGCCCGGCGTTCCTGAACCGGCACCTCGGAGGCCAGAACACGATACATCGTGCGTTCGCTGCACAGGTAGACCTCTTCGTCGAGCAGCGTGGCCACCACCTCGGCGGGTGAGCGGTCCACGAACCGCTCCGAACACAGCGTGTCGAAGACCTCGCCTCGTTCCGTCTCGCTCAATGCCCGGGCGGGCGTCGGGCGGGGCTGCTGTTGCCCGGTTGATGGGCCTCGACGACGGTACAACGTCGATCGGGAGACCTCGAGGGCCGCGCACGCCGGTTTTACACCGACGTGCTTAGCCAGCTCATCGGCCGCCTTCAAGAGTTTGTCCCGTCGTCGAGGCTTATCCCCAGCAGCCCCGCAACTTTTCCCTGCACGTCGATGATCAGGTGTGCCTTCCTGAGCTCATTCCCGAGCCGTGCGTTTCGCCGCTCCAGCTTGCGTACCTTCTCATCCAGCGGATTTCGCTCCGGCTTGCGGCCGCGTTTCTTCGACAGGGCCTTCAGCGACCCGCTATGCGCCGCCTTGCGCCACGTCGTCAGGTGCGACGAGTACAGGCCCTCTCGCCGCAGGACTTGACCCACCTCGCCGGGCTCGGTGCACCGGTCCGCTTCTTCGACGATCCGCAGCTTGTACGACGGACTGAACCGCCGCCGTAGCGGCCTATCTACTACCTCCGGGTCCGCAGGAGCTGCCGCGCTTCGCTTGGCCTCCCCGGTTCCAGGGGCACTACCATTCTCTGCCATTCTCTCTCGCAGTCCCAACATGTTCGTTTTCTCTGCCTTCGCCCTACTCTAATTCTTTGCGTGCTCCGTGTCTCACGTACGTTGGCAGAGAGGGGTGCGGGCTTGGGGTCTGACGATCCGATGAGCGGCCCATGCTTCGCGGAGCACGGATTTCCTGCCGGCAATGACCTGATCGGCGTTCCCTGGACCTGCCTCGGGGGTTAGCATCGAGATGCCGCCATGGCGGTGCTCGGCATTGTACCAGCGGAAGAACGATCGACAGAACGTCTTGGCTTGGCCCTGTCCCGGACCGTCCGGGAAACGAGGGATGGTACTTCAAGGTTTTCTGAGCCTCGGAAAAGCGACACCTGAGGCCGGCTCAACGAGCGGGTCACGCCGAGGTCAGCGAGAAGTTGCTGCATTGGCTCGGCGATCCGAGTGAGGGTCAGGACCCGGGGCTCCATGAACTTCAGGCAGCTCTGCTGGTCAACCGGCCGGCCAGGGCCGAGTTCTCCCGGTCCGCCACCATCCAGCCCACGACGTAGCGGCTGTAGATGTCCATGATGACGTAGAGGTAGTAATAGCTCCACTTCTTCGGCCCGAGCAGCCGCGTGATATCCCAGGACCACACCTGGTTCGGCGCCGTGCCATCAACTCGGGCTTCTTGTACTCGGGATGGGTGGGTTCCTGAACCGGCACCTCGGAGGCCAGAACACGATACATCGTGCGTTCTGCACAGGTAGACCTCTTCGTCGAGCAGCGTGGCTCGGCGGGTGAGCGGTGTCCGAACACAGCGTGTGCGAAGACCTCGCCTCGTTCCGTCTCGCTCAATGCCCGGGCGGGCGTCGGGCGGGGCTGCTGTTGCCCGGTTGATGGGCCTCGACGACGGTACAACGTCGATCGGGAGACCTCGAGGGCCGCGCACGCCGGTTTTACACCGACGTGCTTAGCCAGCTCATCGGCCGCCTTCAAGAGTTTGTCCCGTCGTCGAGGCTTATCCCCAGCAGCCCCGCAACTTTTCCCTGCACGTCGATGATCAGGTGTGCCTTCCTGAGCTCATTCCCGAGCCGTGCGTTTCGCCGCTCCAGCTTGCGTACCTTCTCATCCAGCGGATTTCGCTCCGGCTTGCGGCCGCGTTTCTTCGACAGGGCCTTCAGCGACCCGCTATGCGCCGCCTTGCGCCACGTCGTCAGGTGCGACGAGTACAGGCCCTCTCGCCGCAGGACTTGACCCACCTCGCCGGGCTCGGTGCACCGGTCCGCTTCTTCGACGATCCGCAGCTTGTACGACGGACTGAACCGCCGCCGTAGCGGCCTATCTACTACCTCCGGGTCCGCAGGAGCTGCCGCGCTTCGCTTGGCCTCCCCGGTTCCAGGGGCACTACCATTCTCTGCCATTCTCTCTCGCAGTCCCAACATGTTCGTTTTCTCTGCCTTCGCCCTACTCTAATTCTTTGCGTGCTCCGTGTCTCACGTACGTTGGCAGAGAGGGGTGCTTCCCTCCATGGAGGCCCTCGAATCCCTCAGCCAGGAAACGATTCCACCACGTGTATCCGGCGGTCCTGCTGATGCCGTAACGCCTACAGGACTCGGAGAAACTGAAGCTGCGTTGCTGAACTTCGAGGATGAAAAGTACTCTTTGCTCGTACATGGTCGACTGGTTCCAGTCCATCGGGCTCTCCTTGTTGCAGAACCCTGGTTGATAGGAACCTGTCAACCATCAGTGTAGGCCATTGTGTAAAGGATCAGGGTAGGCTGTACCCTCGCTTCCGATAACAGGTAGCCGCTCACTGGGATCTTGCGTCCGGGAGGGCCATTTGGCAAACGGTTCCTGCGACTCTGTGTCGCCCGTCGCGGTCGGCACATCGGGTAGGGCTACAGGTGTCTCCCCCCCTACCGCCACCCTACAGTGGGAAGGCACGAGGAGCTGTTTTCAAGACCCTTTGTCGTCGGCTGCCCCTTACGCGTTTGCGGGTCCGCCGTGCGCGTGACAAGGGCTATGGCGGGTCTGAAGCGGTCAGGCGTGTGGGGCCTCCGGGGGACTTTTACCGGCTAAGCCCCATGAGCTTGGGGACAAGGTCAGGCTGCGGACCAAGCGGTTGGCGTGCATACCGAGCTCTGCTGCCTAGTGCGGACCGCGCGCTGGTGCCGTATGAGTGACGCCGACGACGTTCAGGGTGCCAGCGCCGTCAACGCAGCCATCATCCGCTTCATGCCGTCGGGGAACATCGCTGCCATTGCACTCGGTGCTTCCTTGCCCTGATCACGCATCACACCTCGCTGCTCGTTATCCTGCTCCGTACGGCTGAGGCTATCTCGGCCAGTACAGCGGGGTCGTCTACCTTCTCGCGCACCATGCCAACCAGCCACATTATCAAGGCGATGGCTCGGTCCTTGGACAGCATGAGGCCCAAGTCCTTCTTGATCTGAGCTTCGGTGGCCTTCAGCTTGCGGCCGTGTTCTTGGCAGTGCCTCAGCTCGGTCATCTTCTGCCGCAGGGTCACACCCTGGCCGACCAAGTCGCTTGCCCTTGCCACTAGCCCCCTCACGTCCTCGGGCGTGTCGTCATCCACTGTGTCCCTCAGGTCGGCCATCACGTCCTGCAGCCGTGCCCAGGCCGCAAAGCCCTCCCCGGTCTCCACCTGCCGGAGAAGCTCGTCCTCGTAGGCAGTGTTGAGCGCAATCTGCCGGCGTAGCATCGCGTAGTCCGGGTCGCTATACGCCTCACGGAAGTCATCCAGTAAAGCCTCAGGTATGTACCGCGCTTGCTGTCCATGCACATAGGCCGGGTGGGCCAGCCCGCGTGGTGCCTTCCCCCCATGCCTCGAACATCGCGCCCGGTCCCGCAATGGCTGGCGCCGGCAAGGCGCCTGCGTGCTGTGCGCCCTGGCTCCGCAAATCTTCCGGTCTTCGTCCTTCTGGATGGCGGCTATCCACCCGGCCCAGCAGGCGTACCCCGCGTCCCGCGCCTGCTGGTCGTGCTTGGGCGACCAACCACCCCGTGGTATCCTGCTGGGGGCCCTTATTGCCATGGTGCCTCCATTAGCCAGCAGGCCTCCATAGGGAGCACCGGCCGTGCCCAGGAAGGTGCACGGCCGCGTCCAGACCATGCTTCTACCATGGGGTTGGTTTTGGGGTTGGTTTTGGGGTTGGTGTGACCCGGGTAGACCCCCGTTTCGGGGGGTCCGCGTCCCGTTAGGGTAACGGGCGAATGCCCAGTATTGACACTAAGTTCGCGGAATACGGAGGGGTGCCAGGCGGGGTTAACAGCCAGGCGCTCTGCCAGTTGAGCTACACCCCATTCCAGAACCCGACGGGCCTGCACGAAGGCGCCGACCCTGAGCCCCGCGCGGACTCCCTGTAACCGGGCCACACCACGGGGTGTTCCCCGACCCCCTTCCTGCTCTCCGTAGACCCCATTGCCCGCCCTAGTCCGCGGGCGCACCTTCGGAGCCGTAAAGTAGCGGGGTAACCCTGGCCCCCGAGACTGGACGTCGGTGAGTCCGCCGGGCTGATAATCGAGCCGGCGGCTCTAGGGCACGACCGACCGGCCGGACGGGGCTCGGATGGGAAGCGTTTCATGAATCGCATCGAAGGCAAGACCGCCGTGGTCACCGGCGCGACATCCGGAATCGGCGAGTCGTGTGCGCGCCTCTTCGCCCAGCGCGGGGCGAACCTCATTCTCCTCGCCCGCCGGGAGGAGCGCCTCAACGCCCTTCGAGACGAGCTGTCCGCGACCGGCATCGACGTTGAAGTCCGGGTCCATGACGTGAGGGATCGATCCCTGGCCGAGGATTTGGCGGCGGATCTGCGAGAGCGCGGAGTCATCCCCGACATCCTCTTGAACAACGCCGGTCTCGGCCGGGGCCTCGGCACCGTATTCGAAGGCGACATCGAGGATTGGGAGGAGATGATCGACACCAACGTCAAGGGACTCCTCTACATGACCCGAGCCATCCTCCCTCTCATGGTGGAACAGGACCGGGGCCACGTCATCAACATCGGGAGCATCGCGGGGCGGTGGGTGTACCCGGCAGGCAACGTATACAACGCTACGAAGTTCGCGGTGCATGCGCTGAACGAGGCCATGAACGTCGATCTCGTGGGAACGAGCGTCCGGGTGTCGAGCATCGACCCTGGGGCCGTCGAGACCGAGTTCTCCCTCGTGAGATTCCATGGGGATGAAGCAAGGGCGGGGAAGATCTATGAAGGGTACACACCCCTCACTCCAGATGACGTCGCCGACGCCGTCTGTTACGTGGCCAATGCGCCGGCCCACGTCAACGTCCTTCAGCTGGTCATGATGTGCACCGCCCAGCGCTCCGCAACCGTGTTCCATAAGGAGACCTCGTGAGGATGGTGGCTCTTGAGCCCAAGTAGGTCGTCTCCCACCCTCATCGTCTTCTCTCTATGGCTTCTGGTCTTCGCGGCCAGCAGCCAGATCATGATCATCTCGCCGATCCTCCCCCCAATCGGCGAAGAGCTCGGAATCGCCGAATCGGTCCTCGGTACGCTCGTCTCTGCGTACTCCCTCATGGTCGGCATCTTCGCCATCATCTCAGGGCCGATATCGGACAAGATCGGGCGCCGCCGCATCCTGCTCCTCGGATCGGGCTTTATGACCTTGGCCCTGCTGCTGCACCACTTTGTCGTGGGGTACTACTCGTTCCTGGCGGTTCGCGTCGCGGCCGGGCTCGCGGGCGGCATCTTGAGTGGGTCTGCGGTGGCCTACGTGGGGGACTACTTCCCGTACAACAGGCGCGGCTGGGCTACCGGATGGGTGATGAGCGGCATGGCCGCGGGCCAGATCGCCGGCATCCCACTCGGAATCGTGCTGGCCGGTGCATTCGGCTTTCGGGCTCCCTTCTATCTGTTCGCCGCGGCGATGGGAATGACCTGCGTCTTGATCTGGCTCCGGGTACCACAGCCTGACGTGAAGCGCACCGAGGGTCGGCTCAGCGTGGGGCGAGCCATCCGCGACTACAAGGCGTTGCTCAAGCGGAAGGAGATCGCCTCTGCGGCGGCGGCCTACTTCCTGATGTTCATGGGCATCTCGCTGTTCGTTGTCTACCTACCCTACTGGCTCGAGCAGGACCTTGGGGCGACTCCCAGCGCCATCGCCATCATGTTCGTGGTGGGCGGAATCGCCAACGTGCTGACGGGACCGCAGGCCGGAAAGCTCTCCGACAGGATCGGCCGCAAACGCATCGTCATTATTTCCAGCTTGGGACTCGCGGTAGTGATGACGCTTACGACCATGGTCATCCGAGACCTTTGGACCGCTTATCTCCTTTTCTTCATCACCATGGTCCTCGTGGCGATGCGTCTCAGCCCGTTTTCGGCTCTTCTGACGGCCCTGGTGAGCGACGAGCGAAGAGGCTCGCTCATGAGCCTTGCAGTAGCCATCGGGCAAGTGGGTTTCGCGATGGGTGCGGCGGTCGCCGGTCCACTGTACACGCGCTTTGGATACATGAGCGACACAGTACTCGGAGCCATAGCGGTCGTGGCCATGGCCGCCGTGGTGGCATACCTGGTGCCGGAACCCGAGATGGAACCGGAGACAGCCGTGCGTTTCGCCGCTCCAGCTTGCGTACCTTCTCATCCAGCGGATTTCGCTCCGGCCGGCCGTCGTCAGGTCACCGACAGTCCGCAGGAGCTGCCGCGCTTCGCTTGGCCTCCCCCGACTGAGGTAGGCCGGGGCGACCCTCACTACGTAGCCGGAGAAGTCGCTCCTACCGTACCGCCGAGCCTGAGCGACACAGTACTCGGAGCCATAGCGGTCGTGGCCATGGCCGCCGTGGTGGCATACCTGGTGCCGGAACCCGAGATGGAACCGGAGACACCGGCCGTCGTCACCGCAGCCGACTGAGGTAGGCCGGGGCGACCCTCACTACGTAGCCGGAGAAGTCGCTCCTACCGTACCGCCGAGCCTCGCTGACGCACCGTCACCCCACCGTTCGTCGTCTTGACCCGAACCAGCGGGCCGCCGTCACCCAGCGTAGTGCGAATGTTGCTGCGCAGGCGACCACTCACCGTGATCGGGAAGCCCAGATCGATACCGCCGTTGACCGTGCCCGTCTCGAATTCCGCGGAGTATCCCTGGGGCACGTCGATGGTCACGCCACCGTTCTGCGTCTCCACGTCCAGCCCGGTGCCGTCCCAACGGTCTCCTTCCAACTCCACCTTGAGGCCGCCGTTCTGGGTCCGCCCCCGCACGTCGCCACCCACTCCCTCAAGGTGTACACCCCCGTTCTGGGTACGAAACGTGATTTCACCCCGGACGTCGGAGATGGAAATGCCACCGTTGTTCGCCTCCAGGTCGAGGTCAGAGTCGTAAGGCGTGTAGATCTCGAAGCTCACGCTCCAGCTCTCACGTCGGCCCGATCGCGGTCCCTCGGCCCGAATTCGACCTCCGGTGTAGATCACCTCCACCGCATCCGCCAACGCTTCGGCATCACCGTCACTGCGTGCCTTAGCCCACACACGAGCGCGCACCAACACCTCGGTCTCGTTCCAACCGATGACCTCCACACCACCATTCTGGCCGCCGTCGACGCGCAGAACGTCATCCGCAGAAAGAGTCATCTCCCGTACTTCGCAGAAACGATCGTCGTCCCCGCCGCGCGAATCCCGCTCACACCACGACTGGGAAGCACCCGCCTGGGGCATCCACGCCATCGCCGTCGCCGCCACACCGACGCCCAATCCCGTACGCCCCGTCCATCTCGCCATCGTCATCACAGTCCTCCTCGAGTACATGGGCGCACGGTGGCACCCCACAAAGGTTGAGACAGGGTCATCGACCGAGAGGTTGCATTGGTACGTGCTCCGGAGTCCGAGATGCGGTAAAATAGTTTGAGAGGTCTCCAGGCGCGCCACCGGAGACCGGACATAGCGACACATTCTCCATAGGAGCGGGTCCCCTGGTGAGCACACCTGCTAACAACGAAGCCGCGATCCTCCTCGTCGAGGACGCCGTCGACCAGATCCTCCTCATGAGGACACTCATCGAGCAGGCCGGTCCCTACCAGGTGACCTCTGCTCAGGACGGTCACAAGGGGCTAGAGCTGATACTCGGGGGTGGCTGGGACCTCGCCCTGGTCGACTTGAATCTGCCGGGCCTCGACGGAATCGATCTGATCCAAAAGGCAAGGGAGCAATACCCCGATCTTCCGATCATCGCCGTGACCGGATCAACCAGTAGCCTGATGATCGACGGGGCCGTCCGCGCGGGGGCCGATTACGTGCTGAACAAGCCCGTCGATAAGGATGAGCTACTCAGAAAGGTCCGCGAGTTCGTGAAAGTCGAGGGCGGAGGCCAGGCCGCATCGGGGGCACCCTCCGGAGCGGGAGCTTCCGAGCCCGTGGAAGCGGAGGCAGCCGTCCCCGAGCATGTCCCGACCGTGGTAGCTGTCGGAGCCCGGCCGGGCGACGTCGAGATGGGCTGTGGGGGCGTCCTCTTCAAGCATCGGGCCGAGGGTCATCACGTTGTAATCGTGAACCTGGGCGGTGGCGGCGACTCGCACTCCGACCTGGCAGCCGCCGCTGTGCGGGCCGCTGCGATCCTTGGTGCTCAGCTGATGAGCGTCGGGGACGAAGACGAGGACACGCTCGACCTGGAGGCGGCCAAGACCCTGCTCGAGTCCGTGATGGCCGAGACCAGTCCCGGCATGATCTATCTGCCCACCGCCTCCACCCAAACGAGCGCCTCCGTCGAAAGCCATCGCATCGCGCTGGCCTCCGCTGAAGCGGTGCCCAACGTGCTCGCGTACGAGGGTCCCAGCGCGACACCCGACTTCCATCCCCAGTTTTTCGTCGACGTGGGATCTTTCGTTGTCCAGAAGGGGGAGATGCTCGCGTGTTACAGGGAGCTTGGGCTCACCAATGTGAGCCCCGAACTGGCGGCCGCGACCGCCCGCTACTGGGGACGGTTCAAGGATCCGGAACACGTAGAGCCACTCGAAGTGATCCGGCGCGGCGGCGCGTAGTCCTGCCCGCCGAAATCTAGCCGCCGCCGGGCTGGAACGATTAGAATACGCTAGTTTGTCACGCCGCCTCGATGGGCGGCACCTTTTCCCAAGTGCCGGAGGCGACCCTTGGCCCAATCGCCGAGGCTGGATTTTGAACGTGACATCGTCGAAGTGCAAGAGCAGATTGACGGGTTGGTGGCGTCAGCCGAGCGAAGCGGCTTCGACGTGTCCACCGAACTAAGGGAGCTCCGGACCAAGTTGGACACCCTCAAAGAGTCCACGTACCAGAACCTGACCCCCATGGAGCAGGTCCAGGTGGCCCGACACCAGGACCGGCCCTACACGCTCGACTACGTCGAACGCATCTTCACCAACTGGGTAGAGTTACATGGGGACCGAAACTACCGGGACGATGAGGCGATCGTGGGTGGCTGGGCTAGCCTCGACGGAACTTCGATCATGGTCATCGGTCACCAGAAGGGCCGAGACATGAAGGAGAATCTCCGTCGGAACTTCGGCATGGCTCATCCTGAGGGATACCGGAAGGCCCTGCGGTTGATGCGCCAGGCGGAGAAGTTCGGTAGGCCGGGGGTGACCTTCATCGACACGCCCGGAGCCTACCCCGGGCTGGGCTCCGAGGAGAGGGGGATTTCCGAGGCCATCGCCCTCAACCTGCGTGAGATGGCTCGGTTGCGCGTCCCCCTCGTCTCGATCGTCATCGGTGAGGGTGGCTCCGGCGGGGCCCTGGGCTTGGGAGTGACGGACCGTATTCTCATGTTGGAGCATTCCGTCTATTCCGTGATCTCGCCCGAAGGCTGTGCGGCCATTCTCTGGCGTTCGAGAGACTTCAAAGCCGATGCGGCCACCGCCCTCAAGCTCACCTCGAAGGATCTGGTCGAGCTCGGGATAGCAGACGAGATCGTCCCCGAGCCTCCGGGTGGAGCCCAGTCCGATTGGGAAGCCACCGCCATGGCCGTGAAGGAGGCCATCGGTCGCAACCTCGACGATCTGGCCAAGATCGACGTCAAAAACCTCCTGGAGCAGCGCTGGCAGAAGTACGAGACCATGGGCGAGTGGATCGAGCCCAGCTCCGAGTCGGCGGGCGGGGCATAGCGATCCATGGCTAGCTTCGCCGAGGTTCGCTTCAAGGGCACGCGCCGGGACTACTTCTCGTACCAAGACCTCGAGCTCCGTCCCGGATCGAGGGTCATCGTCGAAGCCGACCGCGGCGAGGATCTCGGTGAGGTGACTGCGCTGGGCACGATCGCTGAGCGCAAGTGCAGCTCGTCGGGTGGCTGTGCCACTCCGCTCCCGGAGAAGCAGGTCCTCCGGTTCGCGAGAGACGGCGAAACCGAAAAGGTGGCGGACCTGAGGGATGACGAGCACCGCGTGCGCACCGAGACGCGCAAGTTCGTGCAACGACATCAGCTCAAGATGAAAGTCACCGAGGCCGAGTGGCAGTTCGACAAGAACAAGCTCATCATCTATTTCACGGCGGAACGCCGGGTCGACTTCCGTGAGCTGGTACGCGATTTGGCTCGCACATTCAGAACCCGCATCGAGCTCAAGCAAATCGGCGTACGCGATGAGGCGGCACTACTCGGGGGCGTGGGGCGGTGTGGCCGTGAGCTCTGTTGCTCAACCTGGCTGCCGGACCTCAAGCCTGTCAGTCTGCAGCTCGCGAAGGACCAGAACCTCTCGCTCAACCCCGCGCAGATCTCCGGGTGCTGCGGGCGCCTCATGTGTTGCCTCATGTACGAGCACAAGACCTATGTCGAGGCGCGACGCCGATTCCCGCGAGAAGGCAAGACCCTCAAGACCGAGCACGGTGAGGAGCGCGTTGTTGCCGTCGACATCTGGCGAGAAACGGTCACGCTTCGCTCAGAACAAGGCGACCGCCGCACCGTGCCCCTGGCGGACCTCAAGAGCGAAGTAACGCACAAGCCCAATTGAATCACCCTCCATATCGTTGACCCCGACCTCGGTACATCCTTGAACCGGCGCTACCTCACCACACCGATCTACTATGCCTCCGGCGAGCCCCACCTGGGCCACGCCTACACGACGGTGCTCACCGACTTCCTGGCCCGTTACTACCGGCAGACGGGGGCAGACGTGCTCTTTGTGACGGGCACGGACGAACACGGCCAGAAGATGCAAGAGGCCGCAGCCGAGCAGGGCTTGACCCCCCTCGAGTTGGCCGACCAGATGGTGGAGCGGTTCGAGGCGGCCTGGAAAGATCTGAACATCTCCCACGATCGCTTCATCCGTACCACCGAAGCTGAGCACGTGGGTGTGGTCACGACCATTCTGGAACGCCTTTGGGAGAAGGGGCAGATCTACGAGGATGTCTACAGCGGCTGGTACTGCGTGCAGGACGAGCGCTACTGGACAGAAAAGGACGTGGGCCCCGACCGTCTCTGCCCCGACTGCGAGCGGCCAGTGGACCACGTGGAAGAGAAAAACTACTTCTTCCGCATGGGCGACTATCAGCAACGGCTCATCCAACACATCGAGGACCACCCGCGGTGGATCGTTCCCGAGACCCGGAGGAACGAGGTTCTGGGCTTTCTGGCCCAGCCGCTCCAGGATCTCTCGATCTCCCGGCCCAAGTCACGCCTCCAATGGGGCATCACCCTGCCCTTCGACGATGAGCACGTCTGTTACGTGTGGGTCGACGCTCTCATCAACTACGTAACCGCATCGGGTGTTCTCGACCCCGAGGGCGGAGCGGACCAGCCGGGATTCACCGATCCGGGTGACTCCTGGTGGCCTGCCGACATGCACTTGATGGGTAAGGACATCCTCACGACCCACGCCGTGTATTGGCCAACGCTTCTGATGGCCGCGGACCTCGACCTCCCAAGCCAAATTCTCGCCCACGGCTGGTGGGTCGCGGGGGAGACCAAGATGTCCAAGTCACTGGGCAACGTGGTCGATCCGCTGGCACTGCGAGAGGACTTCGGGACCGATGGGGTCCGCTGGTACCTGATGAGGGACATGCCGACGGGTGCCGACGCGTCATATACACCCGAGAGGTTCCTGGCGCGGTACGAGGAGTTGGCCAACGTCCTTGGCAATCTGGCGAGCCGCGCCACGTCCATGATCGTCAAGTACCGCGACGGGGTCGTTCCGGACGCGGCGGGATCCGGATTGGACGAGGAGATTCGGGCGACGCTCGACGCGGTGACCAACCACATGGACGATCTCCGCATCCATGACGCACTGGCATCGGCCATGGATCTGGCACGGACCGCGAACGGATACGTGGACGGCCGCGAACCGTGGGCCCAGGCGAAGGACCCCGATCGATCCGACGAACTCGATGAGACACTGGCGACCCTCGCTCGTGCGCTCACGGTGCTCACAGCACTGTTCTTGCCGGTGACCCCGGAAAAAATGACCGACCTGGCAAGAATGTTGGGTCTGGAAGGGGTGCCCCCGATCGAGGAGGCAGTGTCAATAAACCTTACAGGACGTGCGGTTACCAAGGGAGCGCCCCTATTTCCGAAACCCGATCTGGACGCTTGACACTCTCGACCAGCGCCCGGTATGTTTTTTGCTCCACCCTGGTGGATCAGGTACGATCCCCCCGACACTCCACCTCTCGTGGACAATTGGGAATTCTCTCGACAAAGGTGAGCACACGCACGTATGGGTGACAAACGCTGGACTTTCCTGTGCATGTCTGACGAGGGAAGCCCGATTCGCCAGTACAGTGCGTCCTCCCGGGCCCTCCATTATCTCGGCTCCGTGTTAGGCGGTTTCACCGTCCTGGTGACGGGATTGGCCACATTGGTGGCGGTCGACGGCTCCGCACGCTACGAAGCACACAAGCTCGAGCAGGAGAAGGTGCTCCTTACCCAGGAGCTCCAGACGATTAGGACCAGGGTCGCTCAGATGGAGGGCTCCATCGACGGGCTCATCGATCAGGACGAGCGTTTCCGTCTTCTCGCGGGTCTCGGAGCGATCGACGAGGAAATCTTCCAGGTAGGCGTCGGCGGGCCCGGCATGCTGACCCCCGAGTCGAGCCCCCTTTGGGACTCGGATCCCGGAACTGCGAAGGCGACCTTCGCCACATCCTACGATCTGCTGGCTCTCGAGCGCCGCGCCAGGCTGCTGTCGGAGAGCCTGTCTGAGGCCACCGATAGCCTGACGGCACACCACGATCTCCTCGAGTCGACGCCTTCCATCGTCCCGACCGAGGGTCTCCTGAGCAGCGGATTCAGCTATTCCCGCCTGCATCCGATCTACCACAAGGAACTCCCGCATCCGGGCATCGACCTCCACGCCCCAGAGGGCACGCCCATCCTCGCGGCCGCCAAGGGAGTAGTTTCGTACGCCGGCTGGAAAGTTGGGTACGGGTACACGATCGAGGTCAGCCACGGGTTCGGCTTCATGACTCGGTACGCCCACGCGTCGGAGATCCTGGTCCAGAAGGGACAGAAGATCCTGCGGGGTGATGTACTCGGTCAGGTCGGCCGGACCGGTACGGCCACGGCGGACCATCTGCACTACGAGGTCTGGGTGGGTGGCAAGGCTGAGAACCCGCTCGACTGGGTCCTAAGCGGCGTTATTCCCTAGAAATACGGAGCACCGCGCCAAGGCACTTCCGCACGCTCAGCCAGGGAGCCTGCGGGCACTCAGCCAAAGGCGCCTGCGGGCGCCTTCTCCGCTGATACGCCGGTACTAGAACGGGCCGTGGCGGTCCTCCTTCCGCGACCTTCCATGTACGGATGCGGATCCCCCGGTGTAACCTCTTGTAGTAATCGGTTACGTTCCCTTGATAGGGTCCCCGACGAGTTGTACCTTGGGCCACTTTTTTGAAACGTGTAACGGAGTTGGACATGACTCGAAGCAAGCTTTTGGCGGGTGTGCTAGGCACCACACTTCTCGCCGCCTGCGGCCCTACTCAGGTGGTTGTGACCGCCGAGCTCAGTTCTGATGATCAGGTGGCGAGAGCCCTTGGCGATCTCGAAATTCGCATGTTCCCGTATAATCGGGATGTCATCTTCGATTCGCTCACGGCAGTCGCGACGACCCCCGAGCCTTCCATTCCCGACTCCGTGCTCAATGCCCAAAGCGCAGTGGCCGCGGCGCAGCAGGAGTGGCGCGACACCGAGGCACGCTGGAACGTTCTGCGCGACACGCTGCAGACGCTCAGTGCATCGCTCGACGGAATGAGTCGCGGCAGCGGCACCTACAGGCTCCTTTTCCGTGACTTCCAGGACCTCGAGTCCCAGTACAACAGTGTGGAGCGCGCCCGGGACCGGGCTTTCGGGAACTTCACGTCGCTCCAAGAGGCGTCTCTCGCGGCGGCCGAGGAGATCAAACTGCTCCGTGAGCAGTGGGGCGACGAGGCGTTCGCCGAGGTCGGTGCCATCATGACCGCTCGTCTCCAGGCCAGCGGACGTGAAGTACTGTATGACACCACCGACGCCAGCGGCGTAGCGAACGGACTCATGGCCAGAGCAGGTGAGTGGTGGGTGTCGGCGCGCTACGAGCTCCCCTACACGGAGTTGTACTGGAACCTCCCCGTTTCCGTGGAGGGAGGCGACCCGCTTCCGGTACGGCTGACCCGGGAAAACGCGACGGCGCGCCCCAAGCTGTAGACGGTAGAATCCCTCGGACCGAAGGCCCCGAAAATCGCTCGCGATCCCGGGGCCTTCGCGTATCCGGAGGAGTCGGTTTTGGATAGCTTGTGTGGGAGCCACACTCGAATCCTCCGGACGCAGTGGGGTGCTTCGCGCACATGAGTTCGAGCCAACCAATCGGGTCGAATCCGTCTCTCGCGGTCGGCGAGGATGGGGTCGGGTGGATCACCTTCGACGATACCGACAGGAAGGTGAACGTCCTCACCGAGGCGGTCATGACACGCCTTGCCGATCTCGTGAGCGAGGCCGATGATCTCGCGACACAGGGGCGTCTCCGTGCCCTGCTCTTCCGAAGCGGAAAGAGCGGCTTCATTGCGGGCGCCGACGTCGCCGCGATCGGGGCGGTGGAAGATCCGGCTGAGGGCGCGGACGCATCTCGAATGGGGCAGGCCGTCTTCAGAAGGATCGAAGACCTGACCGTCCCGACGATCGCGGCCATTCAAGGCGTCTGTCTGGGAGGTGGGACCGAGCTGTCGCTGGCTTGCAGCCATCGGGTAGCGTCGGATTCACCGAAGACCGTCATGGGGCTGCCCGAAGTGATGCTCGGTATTCTGCCCGCCTGGGGCGGCACTACGCGGCTACCCCGCCTGGTGGGCCTTCAAGCCGCCCTGGACATGATACTCACCGGCCGGCAGATCTCGGCGTCGAAGGCAAAGCGTATCGGTCTGGTGGACGCCATCCTTCCGGCGGACCTGTTCGACGAGACGGCGGCCGCCTTCGCCGTAGCTCAGGCCGACGGTCGATCGGAGGGCCGAGCTCGCCGGCCGCTGTTCAAGCGTCTGTTGGACGACACGGTACCCGGGCGCAGACTGGTCCTCACCATGGCCAAGAAGCGCGTGCTGGCCCAGACCGGCGGCCACTATCCGGCTCCCCTCAAGATTCTCGATGTCCTACGCCGCAGTCTTGGCCGTCCGATCTCGAGGGCCCTGGAGATCGAAGCCGAGGCGGCCGGAGAGCTCATCGTCTCCTCTGTGAGCAAAAACCTGATCCACGTCTTCAATCTCCGGGAAGACGCTCGCAAGGGCACGGGTGTCCGGAACGCAGCCGTCGTACCCGGGCGCGTCGACTACCTCGGGGTCCTGGGGGCGGGCGTCATGGGTGGTGGCATCGCACAGTTGGCGGCCCACCGTGGCATTCATGTTCGCATGAAGGACATCAATCACGAGGCCATCTCCAGCGGCCTACAGCACGCCCGAAGCCTCTTCGACAAGCTGGTGAAACGTAAGAAGCTACGCCGCCGGGAGGCCGATCAGAGCATGTCCCTCGTATCAGGCGGGCTTGATTACGAGGGGTTCGGACGGCTCGATCTGGTGGTCGAGGCGGTGGTCGAGAAGATGGACATCAAGCGCATTGTCCTGCGCGAGACGGAAGAATCGGTCCGTAGGGAGTGCATCCTCGCGACCAACACGTCTTCGTTGTCCGTGGACGAGATGAGCAAGGCACTCTCCCGTCCCGAGAGCTTTGCCGGCATGCACTTCTTCAACCCCGTCCACCGCATGCCTCTCGTCGAGGTGGTGCGAGGGACCCAGACGAGCGACGAGGCGGTGGCGACCGTGTACGCGCTCGCGCTGGCGTTGGGCAAGGTACCGGTGGTGACCGGCGACGGACCCGGCTTCCTGGTGAACCGCATCCTGGGGCCTTACATGAACGAGGCGGGCTTCCTTTTGGCGGACGGAGCCAGCGTCGAGTCCGTAGACGGTGCGGCGAAGGACTTCGGCATGCCCATGGGACCCCTGCGGCTCGTGGACGAAGTGGGGATCGATATCAGTAGGCATGCCGGTCAGTCCCTGTATGAGGCTCTAGGCGATCGCCTCACTCCCTCTGCACCTCTGGTCGCCCTGGCCGACAGCGGGCGGCTGGGCAAGAAGGGTGGGCTCGGGTTCTACAGGTACGAAGGCGGCAAGGAGACGGGGGTCGATCCGGACATCTATGCCGCGCTGGCGCCAAGTGTACCGGTTGAACGCGTCGCCATGGAGACCCGAGAGATTCGGAGTCGCCTGGTATTGGCTATGCTCAACGAGGCCGCCCGAGCGCTCGAGGCCGGCATCGTAACAAGGGCCAGCGACGTGGACCTCGCGATGATCATGGGCACCGGCTTTCCGCCTTTTCGCGGTGGCCTCCTTCGGTTCGCGGACACCATCCACGCCCGTACCGTCCTGGCCCGGCTGCAGGATCTCGAGGAGCGGCACGGGGCCCGATTCGCACCCGCGGAACTGATCCGGCGCATGGCGCGTGAAGACCGCGGCTTCTACGAGTCCTTTGCAGGCTGACATCTGGGGCGTCGTCCCATGCTCCGGAGTCTCGAGCCGGATGGGAACGCCCAAGGCCATGCTGGACGCCGGCGGACGCACCTTTCTCGAGCGTGTGATTCAGGCCCTTCGTGACGGGGGGTGCGCCCGGGTCCTGGTAGCGCTCCCGACGCCGAAGGGTCCGGTCGCCGCGAATGCCGGAGAGGCCGGAGCCCTGGTGGTCACGAACCCCTCGCCGGAAGACGGCCCCATCGGATCTTTGCGCGCGGCCCTGCACACCCTGGACCCTGCCGTCGAGGGCGTCGCCTACTGTCCCGTGGATTATCCCCTGCTCCAGGCCGACACCGTGCGCTCACTCCTCACGGAGTTCCGTTCGTCTCAGACACCACTCGCGCTCCCTACTTTTCGGGACAAAAGGGGGCATCCGGTGGTGTTCCGGCGGACCATCTTCCAGGCGTTGCTCGACGACGACTTGCCGCGAGGGGCCAAGACGGTGGTCTATCGACACCTGGACGTCGCGACCCTGGTACCGGTCGAAGACGAAGGCTCGGTCATCGACATCGACGATCTCACCGACTACCGTCGGCACTTCCCCGATGCCTACCGCAAACGCTTTCATTCGCGATGACACCTCTCGAACACAGCCTCCTCCCGGCCTTCACGGCCGCTCAAGAGATCCTCGACGCCCAGGAGGCCCGTGAGCCCGCTGCCGTCATCGTGTCCGTGGATGGCCCCTCAGACCTGGTCGGCGGGCGCGTCGTGGTCCGGCGTGCCGCAGACGGAACGCTCCGACGCATCGGGTCCTTCGGCGATGCTGCCCTGGACCAGGCGGCGGTCGGCCTGGCAGAAACCGCCCTGGGGGACTCCGCCTCGAGGGTCGACGGCGTCCACGAGTTGACCTCCACCGGCGGCGAGCCGATCACCGTCTACCTGGAGGGCCATCATCCCCACCCCGACCTGGTGATCGTCGGTGCCGGTCACATCGCGCGACCGCTCTGTGCCATGGGTGCTCTGATCGGCTTTCGGGTCATCGTTGTCGACGACCGCCCCGAATTCGCCACCCAAGAGAGGTTCCCGGAGGCGGACCGGGTGGTGCGTGTGGACTTCGCGGACCCCTTCGCCGGCATCCCGATCCACGCGGCGAGCCATGTCGTGCTGGTGACGCGTGGACACAAGTACGATTACGAGTGCCTGCGCCACCTCCTCCGGATGGACGTGGAGCCCCCGTACGTCGGGATGATCGGGAGCCGGAGGCGCGTCCGGGCGGCGTTCGCGCAGCTCGTCAACGAGGGCCTTCCCAGGGATCGCCTCGCGAAGGTACGAGCCCCACTGGGGCTCGACATAGGGGCAGAGACCCCGGCCGAGATCGCCGTGAGCGTAGCGGCGGAGATCATTCTACTCTGGAGGGGCGGACTCGGATCTCCGCTCGCGGATAAGGAGCGCGTCCTTGACCGATTCTTCTAACCCTCCGACTGTCTGGTCATGAATCGACAAGAGGACTACAACCTTTTCCGGGCCATGACCGACAAGGTGCGCGAGGGCCGCCCCTGCGCCCTCGCGACCATCGTAGCCACCAAGGGTTCGGCGCCCCGAAAGGTCGGGGCAAAGATGCTAGTCGACCCCGAACGAGATCTGGTGGGGACCGTCGGGGGAGGATGCGGCGAGGGAGAGGTCATCGAGGCCGCTCTCGAGGTCATCCGCACCGGCGTGCCTCGCATGGTCCGTGTCGATCTGACCGAGGACCTGTTATCCCTGAGCCCCGCGGTATGCGGAGGCATCATGGAAATTTTCGTCGAGGCCGTCGGCGTTTGACCACGTGAACGAGCCGCCACTGGTCCACATCTACTACCTAAGGCCCCCCGACAGAGAGCAGATCTTTACACAGCACCTGATTTGGGAAGACGCACAGGTGAAGATCACGTTTTCCACAGATCTGACCTTCGACCCGCCCCTCCGAATCGATGACGAGATCGTGCTGGAGACCGGCTCCCAGGTGATCTGGTTCACCTTTCCCGACGCCTGGCATGATGTAGGGCTGTGCCACAGGGCCGATGGGACCTTCACGGGTACGTACGCCAACATTCTGACACCCTGCTCGTTCGAGGAGGACCGCACGTGGCGTACGACGGACTTGTTCCTGGACGTCTGGAGGGACCCGGCGGGCCGTGTTCAGATCCTAGACGAAGACGAACTCGAAGAGGCGGAGGAGCAGGGATGGGTGACCGAGGAGGTCGCCTCGCGAGCGAGAGCCGAAGCCCGGGCTCTAAAGCAACAGGCGGAAGCCGGGGTCTGGCCTCCGCCTGTCGTCAACGAGTGGTCCCTCGCCCGGGCCCGGGAGCGGTTCTAGTCCACCAGATGCGCCGAGCATAGGCGCGTCATGTCCACATACACCTGCTTGAGGACCTCGGGCTCCTCCTGAAGACAGTCGATCAGGCGCTCATGACGCCCGAGTGTAGCCGTCGGAATCTCGATCTCCTCGTGATGGTAGGAGCCATCATCCACGAAGAGAAGGCGTACCTTGGCGACTTGGGCGCTCAATTCCCCTCGTCTTCGCTCATCAGCGCTTCGACAACCTCCTGAACGCCGGCAAACTCGCCCCAGCGGGTGATCCGAGTGGCCCTGCCACCACCCTTGCTGGCAAAGATCGTCGGTGTGCCGGTGACGCCCAGCTCCATTCCGAGCCTCATATTGGCGCTGACCACGTCCGCGTGACGGTCGCTGTTGAGGCACGCGGCGAAGTCGCCTTCGTTCAACCCGATGGTGGCGGCGTAATCCTCGTATGCGCTTAACGGAGGGGACTGGCTCAGGGACCAGGTGGACTGGTGCGCGAAGAGTTGGTCATGGAACGGCCAGTAGAACTGGTCGCCCTGGTCCAGTGCACAACGGGAGGCTCTCGCCGCCAGGAAGGCATGCGGGTGTCCACCCAACGGGAAGTCGTGGAAGACGAAGCGGACCATGCCGGTCTCAACATAGGCCAGATCCACCTCGGGCTTTACGAGAGTGGCGAACTGTTGGCACGCAGGACACTGATAATCCGCGAACTCCATCATGGTGATGGGCGCGTTGGGATCACCTCGCTCGATCCCGGTGGCCATATCCACCAGGGCCTGCACGTCGGTGAGCTCACCGGCCACGATCTCCATGATCGGCTCGGTCGCTGCCGAGCTAAGCGTATTCTGCAGGAACGTCCACCCGATGGCGCCGGCGGCGATGACCCCGACGGCGCCGAGAACCAGGTAGAATCCCTTCAAGTCTCCACTCTTCTTTTCAGACACGTGCTGACTCCACGTCTTGGTGTATACGGCCCTACTCGCTACGCGGGCCCGAACAAGATGTTCCTCCTCTGGGCCCTCGGCAATCGCGGGGCGGGTCACCCCGCCGCGAGATGAATCCTCTCCAGCCCTCAGGCCAGAAGGATCTCCACCACCGCAGCAACCTCGGAGAAATCGCTCAGAACCACGTCCGCTCCCATCCCCTCGAGCTCCTCCACGTCGAAGTGCCCCGTGGCAACGGCTATCGTTCTGGTCCCGTGATGCTTACCACACTGTACGTCGCGGGGGGTGTCGCCGACCACGAATACACGGTCGCGGGGAAAATCCACGCCCCACGTGTCCAGCGCTCTGCTCAGCGCGACGCCGGGCAGGTGTTGTCTCTCTTCGTGATCCGACCCGTAGCCACCGACGTGGAACCGCTGGTCCAGCCCGACGGAGCCGAGCTTGAGCCGAGCGCCTCGTACGATGTTGCCCGTCACCAGCCCGAGGGCCACCCCCGCTTCGGCCTCCAGGGCCTCGACGAGCTGTCCGACGCCCGGCAGCAGGCGCATGGGATTGGTCGCGATGCGACTCTCCAACTCCTCCACGTATCCGTCCCAAAGCGCCGGGAAACGAGCGTCGATGTCGGCGTCGACGAAGCCGCTGTTGGCCAGCAGTTCCCGGGCAATCTGTGGATCGGTCTTCCCGGCAAAGCTGTATTTCTCGATGGTGCCGGCGGTCCCGAAAGTCGCCTCCATTGCAACACAGAACGCCTCTTTGGCGGGACCTCCTTCAGCCAGAGTCCCGTCGATGTCGAAGAGGATCAGACGCTGCACGGTGAGATGCCCGCTTTCTACAGCGTGGCGAGAATCGACGGATCGATGTTGCCACCGCTTATTACGGCCACCGTCTTGCGACCTTCGGTTTCCACTACACCGCTCCGCAGTGCCGCAACACTCGCGGCACCCGAAAACTCGATCACCAACCTCTGTCGGCTGAAGAGCAACGCGGCCGCATCGCGGATCGCTTGGTCACTCACCAGGACCACGTCGTCCACGAACTTGCGCACGTGCTGGAAGGTGAGGTCACCTGTCCGCACTGGAAGCAAGCCGTCCGCAACGGACTCAGCGCTCTCGATGGTCACGGGCTGCCCAGCGTCCAACGCGGCCCGCATGGACGCTGCGTTCAGAGGCTCCACACCGAGGATCGTGACGTCGGGTCGGAGGCGCCGGAGCGCCGCCGCAGAGCCGCTGCACAAGCCACCGCCGCCGATCGGAATCAGAACGGTGTCGAAGGCGTCCCAGTCCTCAGCGATCTCGATGCCGACCGTTCCGGCACCGGCGATGATCCAAGGATGGTCGAAGGGCGGCACGATGACGAGCCCGTCCGCGTCGGCGATCGCCTCGGCCCGCACCTTGCGATGAAGCGAGGTGGTCCCCTCCAGCACCACTTCGGCTCCCAACCGTTCGGCACCCTTCCGCTTCACCTCCGGAACCGTGACCGGCATTACCACCACGGCACGGATGCCATGGAGCTGCGCGGCCAACGCGACGGCCTGGGCATGGTTGCCCGACGAGTAGGTGATGATACCCCTCGCACGCTCTTCTGCAGGAATCTGAGCGACAAAGTTGTACGCTCCACGGGCCTTGAACGAGCCGGTCCGCTGCAGCGACTCGAGCTTCAAGCGCACCTCACCTCTGACCTCCTCGGCCAGGGCTTCGGCAGGATGGAGCGGTGTGCGAACCACGACGGAACGGACCCGCTCATGGGCTTGCTGTATGGCGTCGAGGCCGACGAGGGCCTCACTCACCTCCGGAATCCGGCGCGCCTTCCCCTTCCTCGGTCTCGTCCACCGCTTCGGCACCCTGGTCATTGTCCGGGACCTCCGGGGAGTCACTCATGCCCTCAGCAACCACGTGGATCTCCGTGCCCTCGTCGACCACGCGAATCTCAGTACCATCGGCCTCGGCCGTACCGTCACCGTCGTCATCGCCGTTGCCGTTGCCGTTGCCGTTGTCCGGGATGACGCGAGCCACGTCCATCACGACGTCACCATCATCCAGGTTCACGAGACGAACACCCTGTGTAGCCCGCCCAATCACCCGAATCTCGTCGATGCGCTGGCGGTTGATGACCCCGTTCCGCGTGATGACCATGAGCTCATCGTGAGGCACGACGGCCTTGATGGCCACGACCTCTCCGGTCTTCTCGGTGGTCTTGAGGTTGATCACGCCCTTTCCACCCCGGGTCTGCAGCCGGTATGCGCCGATCTCGGTGCGCTTGCCCATGCCACCTTCGGAAACCACGAGCAGCGTAGTGTCCTCCCGGCGTACCACGACCATACCCACCACGTGGTCGCCCTCACCGAGTCGGATACCGCGAACCCCCTCGGACACTCGGCCCAAGCTCCGCGCATCCTGCTCGTTGAACCGGATCGCCTTGCCCTTTCGTGTTGCGAGAATCACCTCGTTGTCACCGTCGGTGATCTGCACGTCGATGAGCTCGTCGCCCTCTCGGATCTTGATGCCGATCAGGCCCACCGAGCGCACGTTCCCGTACGCCGACAGAGGCGTCTTCTTGACCTTGCCCTCCTTGGTGCAGAACAGGAGGAACTGGTCGTCCGCAAACTCCCGAACCGGCACGATCGATGCGATTTCGTCGGTAGGATCGATGTTCAGGAGGTTGACGATGGGCTTGCCCTTGGAATGGCGTCCCGCCGGCGGGACCTGCCATACCTTGAGCCAGTGACACTGACCCGAACGGGTGAAGATCATGAGGTACTCATGGGCGGAAGCGACGAAGAGGTGCTCCACCCAGTCCTCGTCCTTCGTGCCCATACCCTGTAGTCCCCTGCCCCCACGTCGCTGAGCGCGGTAGGTGTCGATCTCCGCCCGCTTCACGTATCCCTGACGTGAGACCGTGATGACCATCTCGTCATCGGCGATCAGGTCCTCGACATCCAGGGACGACGCGTCGCCGACGATCTCGCTGCGACGCTCGTCGCCGTACTTCTTGCTTATGGCGGTCAGCTCTTCCGAGATGATCTCCATGCGGCGTTCCTTGCTGCCGAGAATCGCCTGTAGCTCATCGATGGTGGTACGAATCTCCGCGAGCTCGGCCTCGAGCTTCTCCATCTCCAGGCCAGTCAGCCTGGCGAGCCTCATGTCGAGGATGGCCTTGGCTTGTCGCTCCGAGAGCTCGAAGGACTCCTGCAGGCTCAGGGAGGCCGTCTCCGCGTCGCGGGACCCTCGGATGATCTTGATGACCTCGTCGATGTTGTCGACGGCGATCTTGAGACCCTCCAGGATGTGCTCGCGCTCCTGCGCCTTGGCGAGATCGAAGGCCGTCCGCTTCACCACCACGGTGTGACGGTGTTCGATGAAGTGGAGAAGCATGTCCCGAAGTGGCAGTACGCGTGGGACGCCGTTTACGAGAGCGAGCAGGATGGTCCCGAACGTGGACTGCATCTGCGTGTGCTTGTAGAGCTTGTTGAGGACGATCTGCGGAATGGCGTCCCGCTTCAGCTCGATGACGATCCGGAGTCCGTCCCGATCGGACTCGTCTCGCATGTCGCGGATGTCGGTGATCTTCTTGTCGCGGACCAACTGAGCGATCTGCTCGATGAGCCGCGACTTGTTCACCATGAACGGGATCTCGGTGACCACGATCCGCTCTGAGTTGGCATCCATCTCTTCGATGGTCGCCCGGGCACGCATCACCACCCGACCCCGACCGGTCCGATAGGCGTCTTCGATTCCCTGTCGACCGCAGATGAACGCGCCGGTGGGGAAATCCGGCCCGGTCACCAGTCGTTCGAGCTCCTCCTGGGGGAGCTTCGGGTCGACGATGAGCGCCTTCGTGGCCGCGACGATCTCACTCAGGTTGTGCGGCGGGATGTTCGTCGCCATCCCCACCGCGATTCCCGAACTGCCATTGATGAGCAGGTTGGGGACCTTGGCCGGAAGGACCGTGGGCTCTTCGAGTCGCCCGTCGAAGTTGGGCGTGAAGGCGACGGTCTCCTTGTCGATGTCCTCGAGCAGCTCCGTGGCCAGAGCCATCAGACGTGCCTCGGTATACCGGTAGGCCGCGGCCGAGTCTCCGTCGATGGATCCGAAGTTGCCCTGGCCGTCCACGAGGGGATAGCGCAGCGAGAAGTCCTGGACCATGCGGACCATGGAATCGTACACGGCCGAATCGCCGTGCGGATGGTATTTGCCCAGAACCTCTCCAACCACCGTAGCGGACTTCTTGTAGCCCCGCCCCGGATTGAGCCCCAACCCGCTCATGGCGAATAGGATGCGTCGGTGTACGGGCTTCAGTCCGTCCCTTACATCGGGAAGAGCGCGCTGCACGATGACGCTCATCGAGTAATCGATGAACGACTCTCGCATCTCGTCTTCGAGGAGCCGCTCTAGAACCTTCTCTCCGCCCAGAGGAGGGAGTTCGTCGTTGGCCATTCAGTTTGCCTTCATTTGCAAATTAGTCGACGCAGCCCGATCACGTCGTCAGTGCAGGTAGCTGAGGCCCTTCCAGCCACAATCTCCGCAATGCCTGGCGGAGAGCGCCTGACCCATCACCCAACCCAGGATCCTGTGCCGCGCCGTACGCCGCACTCTCTTGGTTCGCGCCCCACACTCGGGGCACCTGACGTGATCCTGTATCGCTCCCTGTCGATAACGAACGGCGAGCGTCACACCGGCCACCAACACCGCCAACACCATCAGTCCGATCCCGGCCAGGGAAGTCCACTGCACACCATCTTCTCCCACCGATCCAAACGGATCGGCGAAGGTCTCCCGGAGTCGGGTAATGGTGAGGCTGGGTGTCCCGGTAGCGAGCTCCAGGCCGAGCAAGAAAAGGCCTAGAGAGATGACCTCGAGAGTGCGTCTCAAAGAGGCTCCGCAACGGGACAGGTCGATGTGGCCTAAGTCGTTGAAAACTAACGAAAAAGAGGCCCTCCAACAACCCAGAAAACCGGCCTGCGGAAGGGCCCGGAAGGCCTCTCTTTCGGGGTCCTCTAGGCGCCGGGGCGCCGGCCCGTTCGAGCGCTCGGTCCGCGCAGGCGATTCATGAGCGAAACGAAGCGCGGATCGGAGCGCAGAGGATCCCACACCGCGTCGCTTCGAACGGACATCAGCCGCCGGTCCCGACTCCGAACGGCGTCCTGGAGCCGGGCGAGAGCCTCGTCCCGGGCGCCCGTTCCCGCATACGCCGCCGCCATGTAGACCGGTGACACCGCCTGCCCCTCGGCCTCACGCCCGCGAAGCTCTTCGAGCCGCCACTCCCAATACCCGAAGGCGCCGTCCTCTCCCATGCGCTCCTCGAGCCGGGCCACCGCCTCCTCGTCTCCATCTGCGTGGTCCACCCACACATGTCGCATGTCCAGGAGATCGTCGTACTCACCCTGCGAGGCGTAGATGAGCTCCAGAGCTTCCCATGCCTCCTGGTGGTCGGGATCGATCTCGCACACTCTCTCCAGAAGCGCCTTGGCCTCCTCCACCCGTCCCGCGGTCTTGAGCTGCAGTGCCGCATGGATCATGCGGGCTGGCCGGTCCACCGCTACCCCTCTCAAAGGGCAGTTCAAGATGCGCAACGGTCGCTACTGCTACCCCCTCACGATCCAGGACGGCTTCAGCCGGTTCCTGCTCGAGTGCACAGGGCTGTATTCCACGTCGATCGAGCTCGCCAAGCCTGTGTTCATCAGGACTTTCCGCGAGTTCGGTCTGCCCGCCGTCATCCGCTCCGACAATGGTACGCCCTTCGCTTCCATCGGCCTCGCTCGCCTCACACGCCTGAGTGCCTGGTGGATCCGCCTCGGTATCCGTCCTGAGACCATCGAGCCGGGTAAGCCGCAGCAGAACGGCCGACACGAACGCATGCACAGGACCCTCAAGCGTGAAGCCACTCGCCCGCCCAAGGCCAACCTCAGTGCCCAGCAGCGCCACTTCAACGACTTCCGCCACACATTCAATCACATCCGCCCCCACGAGGCGCTCGACGACGCTACTCCCCATTCCGTCTACCGATCGGCTCTTAGAGCCTACCCCGACGTCCTTCCGCCCATCGAGTACCCTGAGCACTTCGAGGTCCGTAAGGTCTCTACAAACGGAGCCATCCGCTGGCACTCGCGTTGGATCAACATCAGTTCGGCTCTGGGCAACGAGTTCATCGGGCTCGAACCCATCGGCCCCGCTCTGTGGCAGGTCTACTTCGGTCCCACTACCCTCGGGTGGTTTGACGAAGAACTCTTCGTCATTTTCGACACCCACGGTAACACAGGACGTAACCCAATCTGTTAACCATCAGCTGGCACACTTGTGTTAACCATCAGGTGCGCTGTTCACACCGAACTGAACGGAACGGAGGAGGACATGGTCACCGCGTCCTCAGGCGTAAGCTCGCCCTGAATCTCCCACGCGATGGCCTCAGCCACCTCCGTCTGGAGACTCAGGACTCCGGAGAAGTCGCGCGTATAACTCTGGGTCCAGACGTGGGTGTCGCTGGGACCGTGGATCAGCTGTACCGTGATCCTCACCTCGTCTCCGGCGCGTGTCACAGAGCCCTCCACGATGCCTTCCACACCCAGTTCCTGAGCGATCTCGGGAATCGTCTTGGCCGTACCGGCGTAGCGCGCCACCGACGTCCTCGACACCACCCTGATCGCCGGCAATTGGCTCAGGCGGGCGATGAGCGCCTCGTGCATTCCGGCAACGAAGTAATCCTGCTCGTCAGTGTCTGAAAAGTTGTCCAGCGGAAGCACGGCTATAGAGCCGATCGGCTCATCCGGGTTGTAGGCCGCCGGAGTTACGGTCGGCCTCCCGACAAAGCCTGCACCGGACGCCGGAGGCTGGAGGCTCTTTCCGATCCACCACGAACCCAGCACCCCCACCGCGAGCACGGTGACCGTGAGGAGGGCCGCGCGGGGAAGCACTCCCGCACCGGGCATCCCACGGAGCTGCTCGGCAGCGGCATCGATGTCGTCGGTCTTACGGATGCCCTCGGGCGTGATGTCGAAGACCCACGCCAGCACCATGACGAGCGGGAAGCCCAGGACCGAGAAGACCACGACGTACTGTAGAGCCCATTCCGCGGAGAAGGCGGGCAGGATAATCTCGCCGAGTTGGAGCACCACGAAGGCCACGGCGGCATACCCGATGGCCACGCGCACTACGTGCCGGCGTCTCAGGTCCGCCAGAAAGCACTCTAGCTTCGAAGGTTGATCACCCATGGTTCACGTTGCCGATCGCACCGAATCGACGGTGCCGATCATAAGGAGTCGCGCCCATCAACATGCTCCGGACGGGTTCATCGAACAAGCTGATTTGGCCTGCCGTGCTAACACCTGAGATGCCGCATCGGGTCCCGTCGTTTAATGATCGGAACATCGGCTCACCGGCTCCGGAGTTTCTCAGGCAACAGCGATGAAGTCCACGACCTCGCTCCAACCCGCCTGTCTCAGGGCACTCCGGATCTGGTCCCGGGCGCCGACCTGCCCAACGGCGGCCACACAGTACCCTGATCTATATTCGTTGACGCGTGAAGGGTGGACGACCGTTGCCCCATGGATGTGTTGTCCGATCTTACGTTCATCGAGATCGACAAACGTCCTTACCCGCCCCCCCTGTCGCTGTACTTCCCGCGCGAACGACTTTCCGAGGGGGCCCGCTCCCCACACCACCAGTCCCTCTCGGTCCCGGGCCAGAGTACGCAGCAGGTAATGGACCTTGCAGCGTCGAAAAGCCTCCGGAGCGTAGGCTTCATGCCGGCGTGAGGCCCGGTCCTGCCGTTCGCGCCAGTGGAGTAGAACCCGGTCTACCACACCGAGGGCTGCCCCTGACTCCCAGAGTCTCATGAGAAGATCGTAGTCCTCGGGCCACCCACGGTCCGCATATCCGCCCACCTCCGACACGGCGGATGATCTGAGAAAGAACGTGGGGTGGGCCAACGGGCACTCGACGAACAGGTTGCGCTCCACATCGGCGGGAGTGCGCATGTCGTTGAGCCACGCCTCGTAGCGTAGGCCGCCGTCCTTCAACGCCTCTCTGGGAAAGTAGCGGACTCCCGCCCCACAGGCCGCCAAGGTCGGGTCGCTGTCCAGGAGAGCCCGTTGGTGCTCGAATCGGCTGGCTTCCGCTACGTCGTCGGCGTCCATGCGAGCCAGGTATCGACCCCGCGCCCTGCTGCGCCCCGCCTCCAGGGCCGCCGTGATGCCGAGAGAGGGCTGACAGGTCACCTCGACGCGAGAGTCCTCCCGCGCCCACTGAGAGAGGATTTCGACGCTCTCGTCCGTGGAACCGTCATCCACCGCCAGGACCTCGAAGTCCCCGAACGTCTGCGAGCGCAACGAGTCGATGCACTCGGGTAGGTAGGCTGCTGCGTCACGGACCGGAAGCAGGACCGAGACGTCGGGCTCAGCCACCCCCGACCACCTGCTCGGCCTCGAGCTCTATCACGAAGGGCTGCCCAGGCGTCTCCAGCTTGAGGATGACGTGTGGAGCTCTCACCCGCGCATAGACGAACTGCGGAGCCTGAGCACCCACGATCTCGATGCGATACGCGTCGAAACGGCCCGCCGGGACCGTCACCCTGGTCCGGTCCAGTACCCGCACGCGCACATGAGCGACAACTCCCGACTCCACCTGCAGGATCGGCAAAACCAGCTCGAGGCCCTCTTCGAGGTCAGCAAGCCAGATCACCACCTCGAGCATCTCTCCCACCAAGGAGCCGGGGACCAGCGGCGCCTCGAACGGCTCGGTACGTCCGTCGGGAAGGGTTCGGCTCCCTACGACCCGACCGTCCACGATGTCGAGGCGGGCAGCGGCCCGTTGGCCTCCTTGGGTGAATTCGAAGCTCCCACCGAGGGGACGAAACTCGCGACCATCGAACGTCACATCTTGAACCAAGACCTGCGGGCCTACGGTCGTCGATGACCGCAGTGAGAATCGCCCGGTGGCACCGCCCTCAGTGGTCGGCGTGAGGGTTCGGACCATCTCACCCGCCACGTTACCGTCCACGCTGATGCGATACCGCCAGGTGCCCGGTCCAAGTGACGACGCGTCGATCACGAGCGGAGTGACCGGAGGCGTCAGGTCGGCGAGGTCGAGCTCAGACCCGTCGAGGTCTACCACTCGGACCGACCCCAAGGTGGCGAACCGGGAGCGCAGGAGCCTTGCGTCTCCGACCACCACGACCGTTACGTCTTCGGGTCTCAGGTGCTCCCGGGCGACCCTCTGTAGCTCATTCGGCGTCAGGGCACGCACCTTCTCCGCATAAACCTCCAACGGGTGCGCGCCGGGTTGGGGGGAATCCTCCAGCATCCGAAAACGGCCGACCTGTCCCACAACCTGCCGGGCGGTGGCCAACTGGATCGGCAGCGCCGCCGCGATGAAGTCCTTCAGCGAGGCCGTCTCTTCGACGCCGGGAGGCTCGCTCCTCAACTTCTCCAGGACCGCCATGACCTCGGCCACGGCCGAGTCCGCCACCTCGACCCGAACATCGAGATCCACCCCGAGCAGACCAGGACCCCGGCGGCGGTTCAGTGCGGCAGTAGCCGATCCCGACCATCCCCGCGTTCGCACGAGCGCTCCCAGCCGGGCGTCCGGGCCTCCACTCAGAACCTGACCGAGCAACGACAGTCCGGCCCAATCCGGATGATCTCCTGCCACGAGGGCATGCCCCATGCGGATGACGGCTCGGGTGGACCCCGGGGTGTGCACGATGAGGCTCCGGACCCGTCGGTCACCCCCAACCGGACTCGCCTCGAGCGGGTCGCGCCCACCTGACGGCGCAGATACAAGCGTGTCGGTCCCGGTGACCCAGTCGGCAAAGTGCGCCTCAAGGCGGCTCGTGACGTCGTCCGGATCTATGTCACCCGAGACCAGGAACACGGCCCCTTCCGGTCTAAAGGCCCTGCGGTGGTACGCCCTCAGGTCGGCCACGTTGATGTCGCGGACCTCCTCTGGATGCTCATACAGGCCGTACGCGTGGGATACGTATACTTCGTATCGAAACATACGTACGGCCAACGCGCGAGGCTCGGTGAGTCCGGTCTCGAGGGAGATAACCCGCCGCCGACGCACGCGCTGAACCTCGGCCTGAGGAAAGGAGGGACGCAGGACCACGTCGGCCATGAGGGTCAAGGCCGAATCCAGGTGGGCGGTCAGGGATCCCAGCGACACGGTGGTCCAGTCCGTGCCCACCACCGCCGAGAGTGCGACGCCCGACCGATCGACGGCACCGGCCAGATCGGCGGGCGAACGACGATCCGTCCCCCGAGTGATCAACTGCGAGACCAATTCGGCCGTGCCGGCCGAACCAGGCGTGTCGGCCGATCGGCCCCCCGGAATGACCAGGCTGATGTCCACCCACGGCAGAAGCGAGTCTCGCATGACCAGAACCCCGGCCCCGTTCGTGAGCGTGCGCTCCTCGAGGCTCGGAAAGGACGGTGGCGCTGGAGGCGTGACATCGGGCGGCACCTGCTGGGCGGATCCTGCGGCCGCGGCGGCCATCAACCCAATCACGGCGGCCACCCCCGGCCTACCCATCGAACCCCGCGGGCAAAGCCAGAACCACGGCCCGATTCTCGGGAATCAGATACTGCCGAGCCACCCGGAGAATGTCCTCCACGGTCACGGCGTCGTAGCGCTCCAGCTCCGAGTTGGCCCGGACGGCCCTCCCTCCAAAGAGATGATGGCGTTGCAGCTCGGAAGCACGCCCCACCAAGGTCAGGCGCGCAACGATCTCCGCGGCCCTACGCTGATTCTTGGCCCTATCCAACTCCTCCCCCGTAATACCACTCTCGCGAATGTCGTCGATCACCGAGAGAAGGACCCTCTCCAACCGCTCCGGCTCCGTGCCTTCGGTGGGCAGCGCACCCAGGAGGAGCGAGCCGGGGCCCTTCCTGCGATTGAGGACCGAGACCACGTCCAAGGCCACCCGGGTCCGTTCTACAAGAACCGAGTCGAGACGGCTGCTCTGTCCTGCGCTGATGACCGAAGAGAGGAGGGACAGGGCGTACAGATCCTCGTCGACGGACTCCGGAACGGCATAGGCCACCCAAAGCAGAGGAGCGGCCGCAACCGGATCTGTTATCGTGACTCGGGCCCCTGCCGCGCCCGACGGCACCATTGGAAAGGCGGGCAACCGCGGGGGGGCAGGGCGACGGTCGAGCGATGCGAAGTAGCGCTCTGCCAAGGTCTCGACCCGAGCTCGAGACGCATCTCCCACGATGGTCAGCACCGCGTTGGCGGGCACGTAATAGAGCTCGTGGAAGCGCCGAACGATCGCCGCGTCGATCTCCTCCAGATCGGCACGTCCCACGAGAGGGTTCCGGTACGGCGCGTAGGCGGAGACCAGCGTATCGACCACGATCTGGGACCGGGCGTAGGGTTGCGCGTCGATCCGCGCCCGGGCCTCCACGGCCACAGCAGCCGTCGCCATGGTCACGAGCGAGTCGTTGAACGGGGCATCGCCCATACGCCCGGCCTGAATCCAGAAGGCCAACTCCAGCGCCCCGGACGGAACGACCATGTCGAAGGCCGTTCGGTCGACATCCGTGGAAACGGAGGCCACACCTCCGGCATCACCCACCAGACGGTCCACCTCGGCCTCGCTCAGACCCCACACTCGGCTGCCGAGCAGGTGCTCCAACAGGTGGGCGAGTCCCGTATAGCCCTCGAACTCGTGGGCAGCGCCCACGTGATACCAGACACTGACCGCCGTTACCGGGGCCGAATGGTCTTCGCTCAGGACCACGGTGAGGCCGTTGCCCAACTGGAAGGTCTCCACCGGGAGCACGGCGGCCACCGGTTGAGACACGGCTCCGGCCGCCGATCCCTGGGCGGTGAGATCGGTGCCTCGAAGCCCCGGCGTACATAACAGCAGCGACAACACGGCCGTGACGCAGACTCGCATTGCGACGCTACCCGACCCCGACACCCGGGAGCACCCCCACCAGGTACTGCCCGGTCGCGCTCTCCGGAACCGATGCCACACTCTCGGGCCGCCCGATGGCCACGATCTCCCCACCCCTGATCCCGGCCCCCGGCCCCATATCGATGATCCAGTCGGCCGTCTTCACGACTTCGAGGTTGTGTTCGATGACCAGGACCGCGTTACCGGCATCCACCAGGCGGTCCAGGACCCGGAGCAACTTGCGGACGTCATCTCCGGACAGCCCCGTCGTCGGCTCGTCCAGAATGTAGAGCTTGCGCCCTTTTCGCCCGGCCACACTGGCAAGCTCCCGGGCGATCTTGAGACGCTGCGCCTCGCCGCCCGAAAGCGTCGGCGCCGGCTGCCCGAGCCGCAGGTACCCCAACCCAACCTGCTGGAGCTGCCACAGGATCTTGCCCAGCTTGTCCTGTCGGATGAAGAACCGGATAGCCTCATCGACCGTCAGCTCGAGGACCTCGGCAACGTTGCGCCCCTTGAACCTGACGTCGAGCATCTCTCTCTTGTATCGGCTCCCGTGGCACACGTCGCACGGCACGTAGACGTCGGCCATGAAGATCATCTCGATCTCGACCTGCCCGGCACCCTTGCAGTCCTCGCAGCGGCCGCCCGGTACGTTGAACGAGAAGTGCCCGGCACTGTACCGCCGATCGACCGCGAGGGGTTGCGCGGCGAATATCTTGCGAATCTCGTCCCACGCCTTGATGTAGGTCACGGGATTCGAGCGGGGGGTGCGGCCGATGGGCGACTGGTCCACGAGCACCACGTCGTCGAGCGAGGTCACGCCCTCTAGCGAATCGAACTCCCCGACAGCCTGACCGAGATGCTCCTTGGCGCTCGTCTCACCCCCCTTGAGCTCCCGCTCCAGGGCCCGGTACAGCACGTCGTGCACGAGCGTGGACTTGCCCGAGCCCGACACCCCGGTGACCACGGTCATCGCCTCCAGAGGAATCTCCACGTCGACACCTTGCAGGTTGTGCATACGCGCACCACGCAGGGTAAGGCGCGGCCCATCCACCTGACGCCGGGACTCGGGCACCGGTATCTCGGACCGACCGGAGATGTAGAGGCCCGTGGCGCTGTCACTCCGCGTCAGCTCCTCGGGCGTGCCCTCGAATACGACGCTCCCTCCCTTGTCCCCGGACGCGGGGCCCAGCTCCAGAACGTGGTCCGCCTCCCGTATGGCCATGGGATCGTGCTCGACCACGAGCACCGTGTTGCCGGCGTCGCGCAGCTGGCCGAGCAGATGAAGAAGCGCCGTCGTGTCCTTCGGGTGTAGACCCACCGTGGGCTCGTCCAGGACGTAGAGGGTGTCGACGAGCTGTGAACCCAGTGAGTTGGCCAGGTTGATGCGCTGAGCCTCACCTCCGGAAAGCGTCCTCATCTGGCGATCCATGGCCACGTAGCCGAGGCCCACGTCGACCAGAAACGCCAGGCGGGCGTTGAGCTCCCGAAGGATCGTTTCGGCGATCTGGGCCTCCATCTCCGTGAGCTCCAAGCCGAGTACCCATTCCTGTAGATCCTCCATCGGGAGCCCACTGACGTCGGCGATGGAGCGCTCCATGATCCTGATGTAGAGCGCCTTGGGCTGGATCCGGGCACCTTGGCATGAGCGGCACGTCTGCGGGCTCTGATACTGGCGGAGAAACACCCGGATGTACTGCTTGTAGCGCTTTCGCTCGCGAGAAACGAGGAACGGGATTACGCCCTTGAAGTCCTCTGCCCCGTAGAGGACCTCTTCCCGAAAGTCCTCGGGCAGCTCGGTCCACGGGCTATACAGCGACACCCCTCTCTCCAGCGTGTACGCGCGCAACTGCTCCCGCTCCTTCCGGTAGCGGGGTTTGGTCCAGGGATCCACGGCCCCGTCTTCGATGGAGCGCTGGAGGTTGGGCACGATGAGCTCTACATCGTAGTCCAACGTGCTGCCGAAGCCCGTGCAAGTGGGACAGGATCCGTACGGGTTGTTGAAGGAGAAAAGCTTCGGCGACGGATCGAAGAACTCGATGTCCGGATGATTGGCGCAACGGAAGTGTTCGGTGAACATCATGCGGCCCACTACTTCCCCGTCCGATGGATCGTGGATCAGAACGACGGCCTCACCCTCACCTTCTGCAAAGCAGGTCGCGAGCGAGTCCGCCAAGCGATCTCTCTCCTCTTGCCCTGTGGTGAGCCGATCGACCAACACCAACGGGTCGGCGACCTGGGTGACGTCGAGACCAACCACCTCGGGATCTACCGCGTCGGGCATGCTCAGGTCGACCAACTGACCGTCCGCGAGAAGCCGCACGAAGCCGATGGCCAGGAGGTTTTCCACCACCAGCGTGTGACTGACACGTCCGCTGAACTTGAGAGGGAACGTCACCTGGATCTTCGAGCCCCCCGGTAACTCGAGGACCTGGTCCACCGCACTCGTCACCGTGTCCGGACGAACCTCGTCCCCGCACTCCGGACAGAACGTTCGGCCCACGCGAGCCCACAGGAGTCTCAGGTAGTCATAGACCTCCGTGGCCGTACCCACCGTGGACCGGCTCGACTTGGTGGGATTCTTCTGCTCAATGGCCACGGCGGGCGAGATACCCTCAATGGAGTCGACATCGGGCTTCTCCATCCGGTCCAGAAACTGCTTGGCGTAGGTCGACAACGACTCTACGTAGCGCCGCTGTCCCTCGGCGAAGAGCGTATCGAGGGCCAAGGAAGACTTGCCCGAGCCCGAAGGTCCTGTGATTACGGTGAGCGCACGCCTCGGAAGATCGATGTCCAGATTCTTGAGGTTGTGCTGACGCGCCCCTCGGATGCGAATCCAATCGTCCATAGAGCATTCTAGCGGACTCGGGCGGGCCGTGGAACTCGACCCCCGACAACTGGTATACCGCACCCCTCACCCACCTCGGCCAAAGGGATGACGCGTGCAGGGATCACAGGGCTCCTTCCAGGAAGAGGAGGCGCTGGGCAAGGCGTACGACGTCCGCCTGATGGAGCGGCTTCTGGAGTACCTGCGGCCCTACCGGTGGTACGTGCTCCTCGCTGTCGCACTGCTGATGGTCGCCTCGTTCCTGCAGGTGATCGGTCCGTGGCTCACACGGATCGCGCTGGACGAAGCCATCCCCAACGGCGACGGCCCACTGTTGTCCAAGCTGGCCGGAGCGTACATGGCGGCCATTATGGGCGGCTTCTTTCTCATGTATGGACAGACGGTCCTCACCACATGGCTCGGTCAACGGGTCATGTACGACCTCCGCACGGAGATCTTCGGAAAGCTCCAGCGTATGGATCTGCGCTTCTACGACCGGAATCCTGTGGGCCGGCTCATGACGCGTATCACGAGCGACGTCGAGACCCTGAACGAGCTCTTCAGCTCGGGAGTCGTCGCGGTGTTCGGGGACGTCTTCACGCTGGGGTTCATCGTGGCCGCCATGCTCTACATGGATTGGCGGCTCGCTCTGGTCGCGTTCAGCGTCCTGCCGTTCGTGGCCCTGACCGCGTTCCTGTTCAGGGCCAAAATCCGGGGTGCCTACCGCGACATCAGGGTACGGTTGGCCCGCCTGAACTCCTATCTGCACGAGCGCTTTACCGGAATCGCGGTGATACGTCTGTTCAATCGCGAAGAGGCCGACGCGAACAGGCACGCAGCGATCAACCAGGACTACCTGGAAGCCCACCTGCGCTCCATCACCTACTACGCGCTGTTCTTTCCCGTTATCGAACTCTTCACGGCCATCGCTCTGGCGCTGATCATCTGGCGGGGTGGAGCCTCCATTCTGGAGGCAACTCTGACCGTGGGTGTGCTCGCCGCCTTCCTCCAGTACGCTCGCCGCTTCTTCCGGCCCATCCAGGATCTGTCGGAGAAGTACAATCTTCTGCAGGGAGCGATGGCCTCGTCGGAACGAGTCTTCAAGTTGCTAGACCGCGAGATCGAGATCACGGACCCCGAGGCGCCGGCTGTCCTGGCTACGCCGGTCGGGGGTCGCATCGAGTTCGACGACGTGTGGTTCGCCTACGGGAAGGACGCGGGCGACGAGTGGGATTGGGTCCTGGAAGGAGTGAGCTTCCAGGCCCGACCGGGTGAGCGGTTGGCCATCGTAGGCCACACGGGCGCCGGCAAGACCACGCTCGTCAACCTGCTCATGCGCTTCTACGAGCCGCAAAAAGGTCAGATCCGCTTGGATGGAGTGCCCATCGAGCGAGTCGGCCTCGATGAGCTCCGATCCCACATCGGCCTCGTCCTCCAGGACGTGTTCCTCTTCAGCCAGGACGTGTCCTACAACATCCGTCTCGGAGCGAGCGAGATCTCCGACTTGTCCGTCCGGGAGGCTGCCCAACGCGTCGGCGCGGCGCCCTTCATCGAACGCTTACCCCAGGGGTATGGCCAAGCGCTGGGAGAGAGGGGCTCGACGCTCTCGGTGGGCGAGCGTCAGCTCGTGTCCTTCGCGCGTGCTCTGGCGTTCGATCCTCAGGTCCTGATCCTGGATGAGGCGACCAGCTCCGTGGACTCGGAGATCGAGGCCCAGATCGAAACGGCCACGGACGAGCTCATGGCGGGACGGACATCGATGGTGATCGCCCACCGGCTGTCCACGGTAAAAGGAGCCGATCGCATCATCGTGCTCCACCACGGAAAGCTCGTCGAGGAAGGCAGCCACGAGGAACTTCTCGAGGCCGAGGGTCTCTATGCCCGGCTCCACGAGCTCCAGTTTACCAGGACTCCTGCGGCCTGAGCGAGACGGGGCCGAATACCGCGGCTTCGTAGCGGCAAAGCCGCGGTTAGCGCCGAACCTCTGCCGTGTCGGCCATGGCGTTCGCCAAACTGTCGGCCACCGCAGCCACCTCGATACGCTCCGCCTCCACGGCGGCCGCCCGCTCCGAGACGGGAACGATCCTGCCCCCGACCCTGATGGTAGGCTCAGTGCCCTCGGGGTCTCCACCCGCCGGAGCGAGTGCCGCCTCGCTGTAGCGACTCGAGGGATTCCACAGGATCCACTCGTCGAATCCCGCATCGTAGGTAGCCTGGATCTGAGCCCGTACCTCGGGGGCCCCGTAGGCCGGTGCACCCAGTGTGAAGTCCTGAAGCCATGGGCGCGTCGTGCCCGCACCCTCGACCTCGGCGGAACGCTTGCGGGCGTCGCTGAGCGCTCTCTTCACGATCTCGTACGGATGGCCGTTCGGATCTTGAATGCCGAAGCTTCCGACCCAGTAGTGTGACGGGTAGACCATAGGCAGAGCGACATCCATGGCACCGATGAACTCCTCCCAGAGCTGGCCGATGCCAATGTCCGTGCGGGCGGAGGTGGTCACGCCGAACACGTCGGCGGTCATGGCCACATCGCCCAACTCCCGACGGGCGTACTCCAGAAACTCCCGGATCGCATCGGTTCGCCTCCGGGCTCCCTGTCCCGGATACCAGGCCCGGTTCAATTCCTCTTCGGGTGCGTCCGGAAAGCGAAGGTAGTCCCATTGGATCTCCGGGAAGCCGGCGGCCACGGCCTCCTTGGCCAAGGCCACGTGATAGTCCCAGATCGCCGGGTCATACATGTTGGACCACACCAGGCCTTTGTCGTCCACCCAGACCCCACCCGCCGTGTCCTGAACCGCCAGATCGGGACGGGTCCGAACCAGAAGGGGGTCCTTTACGATGACGATCCGGGCGATGGGGTAGATTTCGGCCTGGTGGAGACGCTCGAGAAGACCGACCAGGTCCCGGATTCGGATCTCCTGATCGGCACCGACCTCTCGGGCAAACATCACCTCGGTCGGGTGGCTCACGTAACCCGTAGCATCTTTGAGGTCGATGACAAAGCTGTTGATCTCCGTCCGTTTCGCGAGGGCGATGGCATTCTCGGAGCGAAGCCGGGATCCGGCGGCCCAACCGTTCAGGTAGATGCCGCGTACGGCCTCCGGCCTGACAAAGACCAGCGGCTCTTCCGGGAGGACCAACCGGGCGACGGAGCTACCCTCACCGGTGGTCGCGCTGGGAGCCGGGAACGTCTGAACTTCCTGGGGCTCTTCGAGCACACCCGCATCATCGGGAGGACCCCCGACCGCGGCGGACTCGACCACCGCGGACTCACCCGAGGCATCCGAGGGGGTGGGCGACTCCACCCCGTTGGTCGCGTCCCCCATGTCTTGGCCGGCCGCCACCGCGAGATCGACCGCGGCGTTCGAGCCGTCCGAGGCGTCCTGCGACGCCGCCACACCGGGCTCTACATCCATCCACGCCGAATCGGGACCTGAGAGGCCGGACGCTTCGGCCGCCGCGGCCACGGGAAAGTCGTTCGCGGGTGAAGCACCGGCGGGTGAACCACCGGCGGGTGAACCACCGGCGGGTGAACCACCGGCGGGTGAACCACCGGCGGCAGCGGGTGGGGACTCGCCGACACAGGCGGCCAGGAGGGTGACAAGCACCGTGATGAACGGCAGCGGGTGACTCGTTGGCAAGATGCGGCCTGTCCTCTGAGAGAAGGCGGTTGAAGACTGGGGGTTGCTCGTCACGCGTGCTCCGAGAGGCATGCGACGAGCAGATCGGCCGTTCGGCCGGCAGCACCCCGATGCTCCCCAATATAGTTCAGGGCCCGCCTGCCGTCCCGCTCGAGTTTTCCGGAGTCGTCCAGCCACTCCTGAAAGGCCCCGACAAGGGCGTCGACGTCGGACACCATCCGGGCACCTCCGCAGGCCAGGAGGTGAGACGCGGCGAGGGAGTTGTGGTGCCGTGGCCCGAAGAGCACGGGCGTACCGGCCGCCGCCGGCTCGATGACGGAGTGGAGGCCCTGGCCGTGGAACCCTCCGCCCACGTAGGCGATGGAGGCCACGGTGTAGAGCTCGGCCAACACACCCACCCGCTCTACCAGCACCGCATCCGCTCCGTCCAGGCGACCTCGCTCCTCGGCCTCCTTCAGAAGCGTGGGTGACCACCCGTCCTCGGACAGTCGCGACCGAAGCGCCTCGAAGTCCCACCCGCGGGGCTCGTGAGGCGCCAGGACCACGCAGAGGCCGGGTCGCTCACGGCGGAGCCTGGCCAGCGCAGGGATCAGAACGTCCTCATCGGAGCCCCAGGTGGATCCCGCCACGAGCACCGGCCCCTTCCCCTCACTGAAGAGCCTGAGATACGGTGCGTCCGGGTCCGCCGAAGCCGCCCGGCCAGAAGCGTAGTCCACGCCCGGATCGCCGGTCACCACGATGCGTTCATGGGGCACTCCGAGGAGTCGGAAGCGTTCGCCGTCATCTCCGGAGATGGCCGCCACCCGCTCGAGACCACGGAACGACGGGCCCAGCAACACCCTCCCCACCGGGCTGAGCCGTCCGGCTCCAACGGGCAGGGTCGCCGCGACCAAGCCCACGGACGCCCCGCGCTTGGTCGCTCCCGCCGTTAGCGTCGGCCACACCTCCTTCTGGGTGAACAGGACCAAAGAGGGCTGCACCGCGTCCAAAACCTTGTCCATGACCTCGGGGAGATCCCAGGGAAGATAGGCCGACACGTCCGCCGGAAAGCGCTCGGCTAGAGCCTCGGCTGAAGGCGAGAAGAAGGTGAAAACGGCCTGGAGGTCGGAGGCCCGCTCCCTGAGCGCCCCCAACACCGCTTCGGCCTGGAGCGCCTCACCTACGGAAGCGGCGTGGAGCCAGATCACGGGCCGGTTCGGGTCTCGGGCCCCTTCACCCCACGCGATGAGGACGCGGTGTGCGTCGCGCCGCCCGCGGAGCCCACGGGCAAGCTTGGACGACCCCGACGCCATCGCCGGGGAAACGACCCTGAAACCCCGAAGCAGGGTGCGATAAAGTACCTGAGCCAGTGGCATGCGCGGACGATGGGTCAGACGGGATCTCTGAACAAGGCTACTCACAGGGAGTGGCAGGCGTACATTCAGTCACCAGTGGAGCTTCAAGCGCGCATTAAAGAGGTGGCCTTCGGCGTTCGTACCTCTGGAGAGGGCGACAAGACAGCCCGCACGTCACCGAGAGCGCCAGTTCTCGTCTATAGGAGGTTCTCATGGCATCCATGATGCTAGCCATAATCATTATCGTCGCCGGTGCTGCCGTGGTCGTAGTAGGGCCTACCGTGGCAAACCGCGGCAGAGCGAAGCTCCTCGGATACGGCCTGATGTTGGGCGGCGTCGCCGCGGCCGGCATGAACGCCGTCATCGTAGTCGGAGTCGGCGAGGTGGGCGTCAAGCACTTCCTGGGGCGGGTCGATCGCGTGCCGCTCGAGCAGGGAGTCCACGTCATCAACCCGCTGGCCAGCGTGGAGAGAATGTCGGTCCGGGAGCAGAGTTATCCCGAGAGCGGGGGCATCGAGCAGATCGAGGCCCAGACGAGCGAGCAGATGAATGTGGCCCTGGAGGTATCGCTCCTCTTCCGGCTCGATCCGGCCAAGACCCCCGACCTCTTTGATCGGATCGGCTCGGAGCTTCAGATCAAGAGGAGTATCGTCCTGAACGCCATCCGCAACGGCGTCCGTGACGCGGTGGCCACCAAGTCCATCAACGAGATCTTCTCGCCGGACCGTCGCGAGGTCGCGATCGCTATGAAGGAGGCCATCCAGGCAAAGGCCGGTGACCGCATCGAGGTCGTGGAGGTCTTCCTGAGGGATGTGCAGGCGCCGGCTGCCGTGCGCCAGGCCATCGACGAGAAGCTCCAACGTGAGCAGAACGTGGCCGCCGAGAGGTTCCAGACGGAGATCATCCAGGAGCGGGCGCAGCAGCAGATCGAAGAAGCCAAAGGGATCGCCGAGGCGCAAAAGATCATCACCGCGGGCCTCACGCCCGAGTACCTGATGTTCCACTACATCGAGCGGCTCAGTGAGCTTCCGGCGGGGTCGGTCGTCTATGTACCCACAGAGGGAAGCATCCCGCTGATGCGCAACGTGGGCGGCGGCCGATGATGAAGCGGCCTTAGCGCGATGCCCCGTTACACCTGGAACCGTTACACCTGGACCCGTTACACCTGGGCCCGCTTCTTCGTAGGCCTGGGGGTCGTGGCCCTGATCGCCTCGGCGTGCTCTCCCATGTACGTGATCAAGGCGGGCATCGCCGAGGCGAGGATTCTCCGAGCCCGGCAGCCTCTGCACGAGGTGATCCTGGATCCTGAGACGGACGAGAGGACCAAGGCCAAGCTCACGTTCGTGGTGGAGGCGCGTACCTACGCCATCGATGTCCTCGGACTCGATGTAGGCGACTCGTACACGTCGTTCACCCAGCTCGACAAGGACACGCTGGCTCTGGTCCTGTCGGCGGCGACCCGCGACCGCTTCGCCTCGAAGACGTGGTGGTTCCCGGTGGTGGGTCGGGTCCCCTACAAGGGGTATTTCGACGAAGACGACGCCCTGCGAGATCAGGAGAAACTGGAGGACGAGGGCTTCGACACCTACCTCCGACCGACGGCCGCGTTCAGCACCTTGGGGTGGTTCTCCGACCCGTTGCTCTCGACGCTCCTGCGTCGCGACGAGGTCGACCTGGTGGAGACGGTGATCCACGAGCTGTCCCACAACCACCTGTTCGTCCGGGGTGCGGTGGGGTTCAACGAGAGCTTCGCCACCTTCGTGGGCCGAGTCGGCGCTATCGAGTTCTTTTGTAACCGCCAGGGCGGCGGCCCCGACACGGTGAAATGCCTCAGAGCCCAGGAACGGTGGAGGGACTATCTGATCTTCTCCACGTTCATCGATCGCCTGGTAGACGGCCTCGAGGAGATCTACCGCGACACGACTCTCTCCTACGATGAGAAGCTGGACCGCCGCGGGACCCTGTTCCAGGACCGTCTCGAGGAGTTCGAGAACCGGGTGCAACCCTCGTTCGAGGCCATGACCTTCCAGAGCTTCCTGGTCACGCCGCTCAACAACGCCACCCTCATGGCTCGCATGCGATACTACCACCGACTTCCGGACTTCCAGGCGCTGCTGGAGGAGACCGGCGGGCTGCGGGCGGCCGTGGAGCACCTGGTCGCTTATGTGTCCGGGGTGGACGATCCCTACGACGTGCTCCCGACGCCCGGGTCGGCGGGACCGAATGGATCCTGACGCACAGACGGTCACGGAGCGGCCCGACGCTCCTCGGTCCTCCGATCCGCCGGCTCACGATACGCCGGCGTCCGGGGACCCACTCGTCGTCTACGGTCGCCGAGAGGCCGAGGCCGGCGCCGCCGCGAGTCGCTGGCAGGCCCGGTCGAACGTCCTGGCACAACAGCGAATGTGGGTCTTCCTCATGGCGACCGCAGCCTTTGTCGCCTACGCCTTCGCCACCGAGGCCAGGCCTGTCCTAACTGGTGTCGGGGTACTCCTCGCGGCACTCTTCAGCGTTCTGGTGGTCCGTCATCGCCGGGCCGGCCGCCGGGAACGTTGGTATTCGGAGCTCGCGCGGGTGGCCCATGAGGCCCGCTGTCGCCGGCTCCGCTACTGGGACGGCCTGGAGCAGCCCAGCCCCGCAGCCCCGGAGGACCATCCCTACGCCGACGACCTGGACGTGTTCGGCCACGCCTCCCTCTACACATTGCTCGGAACGACCGCCACCCGTCCGGGGGCGGACACACTCGTCGATTGGCTTCTCGCCCCCGCCTCGGTGGACACCGTGCGGGAGCGTCAGGTCGCCGTTCGCGAGCTGACCCCGGCCATCGAGTTCAGGGACGAGCTCCACGCCGCCGGACGGATCGCCGGACCCGTGGAGATGGAGGAGATTGCCAAGCTCCTGGAGTGGGCCTAAGCCCCCACGTGGCTGCTTCAAGCACACACCCTCATGTGGGCGGCCATAGTCCTGCCTTTGGCCACGATCATCACGGCCGGCCCCCACATCGCCGGAATGACGGCCCCCCTCTGGATCGTTCCCGGCGGCCTCACGCTGCTGCTCATCAGGCAGCACTTCGGCCGGATCAACGACGACTTCGCCCGCGCCTCCGACGGAGGGACGGGCCTCCGGCGGTACCACGAACTCATCGCCCGAATTGCGGAACAGCCATTCGAAGCCACCCTTCTCACCGAGCATCGCGAGAGCCTCACGCTCGACGGTGAAGCGGCCGCCGACGCGTTGGTTCGGCTCTTCCGCCTCATGGAGATGTCGGACCTGCGCTTCAATGCACAGATGCACATCCCGGTGAACATGGTCTCGCTCTGGGATGTCCACGTGCTGGTCAGAATGGAGCGCTGGAAGGAGAGGCACGGCGGAAGCCTGCGCGGTTGGATGGAGGCCCTGGGTCGGGTCGACGCACTCTCGGCCCTGGCCGGCCTCGCCCACTGTCATCCGGACTGGGCGTTCCCCGAAGTGGGAATAACCCATTCGAGGACCCTGAGCGCGGAAGGGCTTGGCCACCCGCTCCTCGAGCCTGAAACGGCCGTACGGAACGACGTGGAGGTAGGCCCACCGGGGAGCCTGCTGCTGGTCACAGGCTCCAACATGTCAGGAAAGAGCACTCTTCTGAGGGCCATAGGCGCCAACGTGGTCCTTGCCGGCGCCGGCGGGCCCGTGTGCGCCGAATCCATGCGGCTCCCCACCGTCGACCTTCGTACGAGCATGCGCATCCGAGACTCCCTCGAGGGGGGGATCTCCTACTTCATGGCGGAGCTTCGCAGGCTCAAGTCGGTGGCCGAGGCGGCGGGTGCGGCCGGGGACGTTCCGGTTCTCTATCTCCTGGACGAAATCCTCCAAGGAACGAACACGGCCGAACGGCAGATCGCCGCCCGCCGCATCCTCCGCCATCTGCTGGATGAAGAGGCGATCGGGGCCGTAACCACTCACGATCTCACCTTGGCCGATGCGCCCGACCTGAGAGAGCGAGCCGTTCTAGTCACTTCAGAGAGTCCCTGGAGGAGCGTGAAGGGGGCCCGCCGATCACGTTCGAAGCTCCGACCGGGAACGGCCACATCCACGAACGCGCTGCGGCTCATGGAGATCATGGGGTTCGCCAAAGCGCATGCCCCCCCGCGGGACGACGCGTTGTAATGCCCCTCGACCCGGTGTAGTTTAGGGGCTCAATTTCAGCACCCCCACCCGGCACAACGCTCCAAAACGCATAGATGAGTAGCGAGGAAAACGGCGGCTACGCGCCGTCTGAAGTAGAGGTCAAGTGGCAGGAGCGATGGGAGAAGCTCGGCACGAACAGCTTTACCCGCGAGGCCCTGCAGACCACCGAGGACCCCTACTACCAGTTGATGATGTTTCCCTACCCCTCCGCCGAGGGACTCCATGTGGGCAACATCTACGCGTTCACCGGTGCGGACGTCCACGGGCGCTTCCAGCGTCTGACGGGTAAACGCGTCTTCGAGCCGATCGGATTCGATGCGTTCGGCATTCACTCGGAGAACTTCGCCCTCAAGCAGGGCGTCAATCCGATGGATCTCATACCCAAGAACGTCGCCAACTTCACACGGCAGCTCCGCCGCGTGGGCGGAATGTTCGACTGGGACCACACCGTCGACACGACCGATCCGGCCTATTACCGCTGGACGCAGTGGATCTTCATTCAGCTCTTCAAGGCGGGTCTGGCCGTGCGCAAAGAGGCGCCGGTCAACTGGTGCCCTTCATGCATGACCGTGCTGGCCAACGAGCAGGTGATCTCGGGACGGTGCGAGCGTTGTGACACGCCGGTCGAGCAGCGACGGATCGCTCAGTGGTTCTTCAAGATCACCGATTATGTGGAGCGGCTGCTGGGTAACCTCGAGGGCATGGACTGGTCCGAGACGACCAAGAAGGCCCAGCACAACTGGATCGGCCGGAGCGAAGGAGCCCTCCTGCGCTTTACCATCTTACCGCCCGACGGCGTCGTCGGGTTCGACTCCGATCAGCCGACCGTGGGCGCGTCTGCTCTTCCCGCGGAGGGGCAGCCCATCGACGTCTTCACGACCCGGCCGGACACCGTTTGCGGGGCCACGTACATGGTGTTGTCCCCCGAGCACTCCCTGGTGGACGCGGTCACGACCGCCGATCAAGCCGAGACGGTTGCGGCCTACCGTGAGCAGGCCTCGGCGAAAGACTTGGTCACTCGCCAGAAAGTCGACAAAGACAAGACGGGCGTCTTCACGGGAGGGTACTGCCTGAATCCCGCCACAGGACTGCCCATCCCCGTCTGGGTCGCAGACTATGTGCTCATGGAGTACGGGACTGGCGCAATCATGGCCGTGCCCGGCCACGACCAGCGGGATTTCGATTTTGCCAAGGCCATGGATCTGCCTATTCGGCGTGTGGTGGCGGGACCCGGTGATGAAGCCGAGACACCCCTGGACGAGGCCTACGTGGGCGATGGGACGTTGGTCAACTCAGGACATTTCGACGGGCTGCCCGTGGCCGAGAGCAAGAGAGTCGTCACCGGCTGGCTTTCCGAACGCGACCTGGGCGAGACCAAGGTGAACTACCGCCTGCACGACTGGTGCATTTCCAGGCAGCGGTACTGGGGTCCTCCCATCCCGATCATCCACTGTGAGACGTGCGGCACGGTGCCGGTTCCCGAGTCGGATCTTCCGGTTGTGCTCCCCAGGATCGACGACTTCAAGCCTGACGACTCAGGCGTGAGCCCGCTGGCCCGCGTGGAGGAGTGGTACCGCTGTGACTGTCCTGAATGCGGAGGCCAGGCCCGTCGTGAGACGGACGTGTCGGACACGTTTCTGGACAGTTCATGGTACTTCATTCGCTACCCGTCCACGGACTCCGACGACGTGCCCTTCGACGCGGACATCACTGCACGGTGGCTGCCGGTGGACTCCTACATCGGCGGCAACGAGCACGCGGTCCTGCACCTGCTGTACTCGCGCTTCATCACCATGGCGCTCCACGATCTGGGCCACCTCGATTTCGAGGAGCCCTACAAGCGCTTCCGCGCCCACGGGATGATCATCCGTGAGGGCGCGAAGATGTCCAAGAGCAAGGGCAACGTAATCGTGCCGGACGAGATCATCGAGCGCTACGGCGCCGACACGTTCCGCACCTACCTCATGTTCCTGGGGCCGTATGAAGAGGGCGGAGACTACCAGGACGAGGGCATTCAGGGCCCCCACGGATTCCTGCATCGTCTCTACGAGACGGTGATGACGGCGGCCGACAACGATGTCGAGGTCGATCCCGACGTGGAGCGGAAGCTCCACCAGACCATCCGCCAGGTCACTCAACAGCTTCCCGAGTTGAGCTACAACACGTGCATCGCGGCCATGATGGAGTATCTGAACACCGTGCGGGCCGGCGGACGCAAGGCTTCCAAAGGCGAGGTCGAACCTCTGGTGGTTCTGATGGCTCCGTTCGCGCCGCACCTGGCCGAAGAACTCTGGGAGCGTCTGGGGCACGAGGGAGGCGTCTTCGTCGGCGCCAACTGGCCCTCGTACGACGAGGCCAAGACCCTCTCTGCGTCCGTGGATTTGGCGGTGCAGGTGAACGGAAAGCTGAGGGCCACGGTCCAGGGCCCCGCAGGCATCAATCAAGAGACCGCGGAAGAGTTGGCCCGTTCGGACCAGAACGTCGCGCGTTACCTGGAAGGCGCCACCGTGAGACGGGTCATCTACGTACCCGACCGTCTCCTAAACTTCGTCGTGGAGACTACTTGATGGCCGACTCAACCGCTGGAGCTTCAACCACTGGAGCTTCACCGACCGGTCGTTCGCCCGAGCTGGATCGCCTTTGCATCGATGCCGTCAGGGTCCTTTCCATGGACGCGGTCCAGAAAGCCAACTCGGGCCATCCCGGCACCCCCATGGCACTGGCTCCTCTCGGATACCTGTTGTGGACGCAGCACATGAGGCACAACCCGGCGAACCCCGGGTGGCTGGACCGGGACCGGTTCGTTCTCTCCGTCGGCCACGCCTCGATGCTCATCTACTCGCTCCTCCACCTGACCGGCTACGACCTTCCGAAGGAAGAGATCGTCAACTTCCGCCAGTGGGGATCACAGACACCGGGACATCCCGAGGTCGGGCACACGCCCGGAGTCGAGACCACGACCGGCCCGCTCGGACAGGGCGTGGCCAACTCGGTGGGCATGGCACTGGCCGAGCGTTGGCTGGCCGCACGCTTCAACCGCCCCGGCCACGAGGTGGTCGATCACTACACGTATGCCCTGTGCTCGGACGGTGACCTCATGGAGGGCATCTCCCACGAGGTGGCTGAGCTGGCGGGGCATCAGAAGCTCGGCAAGCTCATTTGGATCTTCGATGACAACCGCATCACCATCGAGGGTGGCACGGACCTGAGTACATCCACGAACCAGGCCGACCGGTTCAGCGGGTACCAGTGGCACGTTCTGCACGTTGAAGACGGCACCGACCTCTCGAGCCTGGACCAGGCCCTGGAGGCCGCCCGAGCCGAGACGGGACGCCCCACGCTCATCGTCACGCGCACGCGGATCGGCGAAGGCAGTCCCAACAAGGTCGACAAGGCCGCGGCCCATGGGGCGCCTCTCGGCGCGGACGAGATCACGGCCACCAAAGAGAACCTCGGATACCCCTCGCAGGAGCCGTTCCACGTGGATCCCGACGCCCTGGCGGCGTGGCGGGAGACGACCGAGCGGGGCAACGGGCTCGAGCAGGCGTGGAAGGAGCGTTTCGAGGCCTATCGCGGCGCTCACCCGGAACTGGCGGACGAGTACCTGGGCATGATGCGCGGAGACCTGCCGTCCGGTTGGGACGCCCAGGTACCCGACTTAGAACACGTGGACAATGCCGACGCGACGCGAAACTGGTCCGGCAAGGTCCTCCAGGGGCTGGCAGCCGGACTGCCCAACCTGGTCGGTGGGTCAGCCGATCTGGGTTCGTCCAACAAGACGGACATCGTCGAGGGGGGCGATCTCCTGGCCGGCACACCGGAAGGACGTGTCATCCACTTCGGCGTCCGAGAACACGGCATGGGCGGCATTCTGGCCGGTCTCGCCTTACATGGAGGCATCCGGCCCTTCGCGGGGACGTTCCTGATCTTCTCCGACTATATGCGGCCCTCGATCCGGCTCGCCAGCCTCATGGGTCTTCCCGTCACTTATGTGTTCACCCACGACTCCATCGGACTGGGTGAGGACGGGCCCACGCATCAGCCCATCGAGCAAACCATGACCCTCAGGGCCATCCCCAACCTGGTGGACTTCCGACCCGCCGACGCGGCCGAGACGGTGGTCGGGTGGCGCATGGCCATGGAGCGAACCGACGGTCCCACCTTCCTGGCTCTGACCAGGCAGAAGGTGCCGGTGTTGGACCGGACCGAGCTCGCTTCTTCCGAAGGAGCCCGCCGGGGCGCATACGTTCTTGCGGAAGCGACCGACGGCGAGGCCGAGGTAACCCTGATCGCGAGTGGCTCGGAGGTGGGAACCGCCCTGGAGGCCCGGAGTGCACTCGAGGCCGACGGCACCCCGACGCGAGTGGTGAGCATGCCGAGCTGGCGGCTCTTCGAACAGCAGGACCAGGAGTACCGAGACCGGGTGCTTCCGACTACCCAACCTCTTCGCATCGGCGTAGAGGCCGGATCGACGTTCGGGTGGGCTCGCTGGGTGGGCGAAGGCGGTGGCGCGGTGGGTATCGACCACTTCGGCGCCTCGGCTCCGGCCGAGGTTCTGTATCAACGATTCGGTGTCACGGCTGAAGAGGTCGTGGCCCTGGCGCGGTCGCTGCTCGCAGAGGTCCGCAGGGCCGCCTTGGCCTGACGCGAGCACCGCTGTAGTACCCCGCAGTACCCCCGACCACAGAGATCTTCCTGTCGCCGGCTCCATCACGGAACCGGCTAGGCGCTTCATGCGTTGTGCATGTGTGCCTGAATAGGGAAGGTCCATGAAGAATTCAATGGTCGCTGCGATGGTCGCCGTATCCGCCTGGGGATGCACCGCCGGAGACGCCGAAGCGAGACGCGGCGACGATGGCCCTATCGGAGCCGAAGACACCGGAGCGGCAAAGTGGGTGAGCACCGCGCCCGGTGGGACCGAGGTCACTGTGCGCCCCGATCGCTTCCCGGTCGAGGTAGGCGCGACCGAGTTCCACATCACGCTGGATCGCGCCGTGCCCGAGGGCACCGCCGTATCCATCGATATCGTGTCTCCCGAGATGCCCGCCATGGGTATCCTCCGGTATCCCGCCGAAGCGATGGGCCCCATGGACTACATGGCCAAAGTCGAGATCGCCATGGATGGTGCCTGGGAGGTCTACGTGAACCTGGGTGACGGAACCGATGCGGCCGCCTTTGAATTCGACGTCGAGCCGGGCACGATGGGAGGCCACGAGCCGACAAAGGATGGGGGCGAACAACACACCCATGACGGTCACTAGAGTGGTGAGGGGCCCGCGCCCGAATGCGGCACGGGAGGTATGCGTTCACTTACATAGCAGGAGGGTAGTCTCGATGCTCAAGTTTGCACTGACCGCACTGTCGCTGGGAATCCTGATGCTGGCTGCTCAGCCCGTATCCGCACAGATGCAGGCGGCGGAGGGGACGGAAATCTCGTTCACGGCCAGCGTTGTCGACCTGTCCTGTAAGACGGTCTACAACGCTTCCGGAGAAGACCATCGCATGTGCGCGCAGGTGTGCTGCGACAACGGCATCCCGCTCGCGCTCATGAGCGACGACGGCACCCTGTACGTGCCGGTCACCATGGCCATGGGCCAGGAGCGCGGTGACAAGGATCTGCGCGGCCATGCCGAGCACACGGTCAACGTGACCGGCAAGGTCATCGCGCGCGGTGGCCTGAACACGATCCTCATCGAGAGCATCTCGATGTAGTGGGAATCTGGTTGGAGCATTCGATGGCATCTATGCGACGAGGCCGGGGCTCAGGCTCCGGTCTCGTTCTCCTACTGGGAGCGCTCGCAGGCTGTGACTCCGGGCCGCCTCCGGGAGAGCCGCTTCAGCATTACCGAGAGCCGTCTCTGACCACACATGGCGATTGGACCCTCATCGAGAGTCCGGACCCCGCCGAGCGCCTTCTGATCTACGATCATCCTCCCGATCACGACCTTCAACTGCTGTTCATGGGAGGGCGTGCGGCCACTCCACTCCGGGGCGGTGGCGCAGCCTGGCCGGACGCGCAAGGCGCACGGGTCCTCGTCTTCGACGAACGGGGAGTCGTTGCGCGAGTGGCCCAGGGCGCTCTGCCCGACACTCGTAACCTCACACGTCCCGTCAGCGTGGCCGTGGACGACGGGTCCCTGGTTGCGGTCGAAGCAGACGGACAGGGACTTCGTTTCGGTGCCGAGGGACCTCGTGAGTGGGTCTCCTACGGTATCGAAGCCCCGGCGTTCGGGGGAAGCGCCGGCCCCATGGTGGCCGCACGCAGCATCTTCGAATTCCACATGGCACCTGTCCGCTCGAGGGATGCCCTGCTTTGGATCAGGGATGAGGAAACGCGAGAGATGACGCCGCTCGGCTCTCCCACCCAGCCTCCGGATCCCTTCCTCGGCCAGTTGGTCAACACGGGCTGGACCGTGGCTAGCGACGACCGGACCGTAATCTACGCCTCGGCCCTGCGGCGTGAGCTGGTGGCGTTCGACGCCCGCGGCGACACAGCCTGGGTGAGCCATTGGCAACCCGATAACGTGGCCACCCCACCGTCCCTGGACGTGGTGGACGGATCCGTGACCCCTGTTTTCTCGGTAATCCAGTTCGGCATGGCCCCCGGGGCCGACGGGTTGATCTACGTGCTGGCCGGCAGCACGCCGGGCGGCCAGCACGACAACCTGTTGGCCTTCGACTGGGACGGGCGCTTCGTCCGATCCGGACTCATCACCAAGGACGATGCCGTGTTCGCCGACTCCCGGGGGCGCATCTACACGATTCCCATGGAAGACGCGCTGTCCCGGACGGGACAGCCCGAGCGGGCCTACTTTCCGATGTTCGACCTGCCTCTCCTGGGCCAGAGTGGCGAGACCAGCCTGGAGTCACACCGCGGCAAAGTCGTGGTCCTGAACTTCTGGGCCAGCTGGTGTGGCCCCTGTCGGCGTGAGATGCCACTCCTCGATTCGTTCGCTAAGGAGTTGGACGCCGACCAAGCCATCGTGTTGGGCTTGAACGAAGACCTCGATCCCGAGGACGCCCGAGTGTTTATCGAAGAAATCGGCGGCGTCAGCTACGATCACGGCCAAGGCGGTGGGCGTTTGAGAAACCGGTACAACTACCGCGGCCTGCCGTACACCGTCGTGTTGGATCGTGACCTGAGGGTCATCCGCGGATTCTACGGGTTCGGATCGAGCATCGATCCCATCAAGGAGACCGTGGAGAAGGAATTGGCCGCGGGGGGAGTCTCGGGCCCGGGCTCGTAACAGACCGGGGACCTAGTCCTCGAGCGAGGACTGCCTCGCGATCTCCATGAGGCGATCCGGCGGCACCTCACCGACCAGAGCCTGCTCAACCTGAGGGGTCGCCCAGGTGATCACCGAGGGTCCGACCGTGCCGGCCACCGCCACCTGAGAGGAAAAAGCGGGATCCCGCGGCGCCACGCCCGACTTGGGCACCACGTAGTGTGAGATCTCCCGCCCATTCTCGACGTAGCTGATCATGGCTCCCCGGCGACCGTCCAGCAGGCAGATCTCGGCCCCGGCCAACTTCAGTCCGATCACTTGCATAGGAGTGATCGGGAGTCCCAGCTCACGGGTCAGGAACCTGCTGACCTCGCTGACGTCGGAAGTGACGATGCGATCCTCCCCCACTGCCCGCCTCAGGTAGTCCTCGACAAACAGCCCGGCATCTTCCTGGGGTGCCGCGCGCTCCAACCAGACGCTTCCCGCCGCGACGACAAAGAACGCGGCCACCGACGAGGCCGTCGCCAGCGCCCAGCGCCGACGGGTCATCGACCAACCGGACACATCAAGAATTCCGGCACGATCGGCGCTTGCGCCGACGGGGGCAGTCACCTCGGCAGCCTCTGGAACGCCGAGGCCTCTCGCCCGCTCACGGGCCAATGAGTCGAACACGCGCTCGCGCACCGCCCGGGGCGTCCTTTCCCGGCCCACCCGGTCATACAAATCGAGCAGGCGCCGGTCCTGATCGAAGTAACTCTGACAGGCCTGGCACTCCTCGACGTGCTGGCGGGCTTCCAACACAGCCGAGCCCGCCAGGCGAGGCCGCTCCGGCGGCCAAAGGGCGTATCTAGATTCCGTGCAGTTCATGCTTTCCATCGCCTACATCAACTCGCGATTGGTACCGTCCCGCGCCTCCGGTCCTCGAAGAACCGCAGTCATGAGCAGGTGCCGATATGCAAGGAGAGATTTCAAGTCATCCAAATCGGTCTCGAGAACCCGCGAGGCCTCCACGTACTTCCATCTACGGAGTAACACCAACCACAGCGCCGCACGTGCCCGCGGAGGCACACTCCGAGCAGCCTTGTAGAGCGCGAAAGGATCCACCTCCACCGTTCCCATAAGTGGTGGAGCGTGAGTCCCGACCACCTCGGGCGCACCATCGTTCGAGCCGGCTTCGGGAAGCGCGGACAGATAGGCCCGAACCATCCGGCCCTCCAACCAACGGGCCGCGTCGGTCCCCTGCTCCACCTTGCGGAACGCATGAAACGCGGCCGTCAACGTGCTCAGCAGAAGGTCCTCGGCATCTTGTCCCTCACCCGCTTCGAGAAAGAGCGCCCCTTGGTAGAGACGGTCGATCTCCTGACTGGCGAGTTCCTCGAAGGTTCGGTGCATCGACTCTTTTCCCTGATCGGGCGGCAAAGCCCGGTGCTCTGCTCTCACATGGAATACATCCAGACGAAGAAAGGTTCACGGTAAACGCAACTACCGCACCGGCGCCCGTCCGTCCTCCTTGCGCTTCTCGGCCCGCACGAGCCACCGTTCACGGCAACAAGCCACCGAGAACGGAAGGCCACGTGCCGCAGATCGCCAAGGACGACCCCCGCTTTCCGCCGGATCTAGCGCCTGACGAACTCCGGCGCGCCAGGTTCTCGGGAACGGGAACGATCCGAGAGACGGGTGAGGCGTTCCCTTATGTGGTGCGGCTTCTGGGTCCTGACGACATCGACGCTCTGTTGGTCCTGCATCATGAGGTGCTCGACTCGATGCCCGAACCGCTGCTTCTCTACGAGCGGGACTACGACTTCTACCATCGGTGCATCATGGAGGCGGGTTGCGTGGTAGGCGCGTTTCGCGACGGGACGATGATCGGCTATGCGACCCTATTCACGCCGGGTCCCGACGAAGAGAACTATGGCGTTTTCCTGGATCTGGACGAACAGGACCTACGCCGCGTAGGACATCTCGCGGGGTCGGCTGTCCACCCGTATTACCGAGGAAGCCAGCTCCAGCGCATTCTGGTGGAACTGAGGGGCCTGTACGCTCACCAGACCGGACGCCCCCACCTTTGCGGAGAGGTGCTGCCCGGCAATACGGTGAGCATCGCAAACCACCTGGCCGAGGGGTACTTCCTGGCCGGTTTCCGCATAGACAAGTTCGGTCTACCCTGCTTTATCCTGCACAAGGACATGCGCCGTGGGCCGTCCCCAGCGGAGGAGAAGGGAATTGAGGAGTTGCCTCTCCTGGATATGGATGGCTACCGGGAGATGATGCGGAGTGGACGCTGGGGTTTCGAGGTGGTGGAGCACGAGGGCGCATGGCATATTCGCTTCGGTTTCTTCCGGTAGGCCCACCCTAGACAACCCAGGTCTCACGAGTGGACCGATTCCTCAGGATCCTCAACCTCCAGGCCGAAGAAACCGGAATCGCCGGCGCGCTGTTCTTCTATTCCTTTGTCCTCGGCATCTCCCGGGTCTTCGTCCTTACGGCGTCCCAGGCAATTTTTCTGGAGAACTACCCCGCCTCCGACCTCGCGTACGTCTACATGTTGGCGGCCGTGGCGACCATGGCCACCAGCGCAGGTTACCTCTTCCTGGGTCGCCGCCTCTCGCCCAGACCCCAGATCCTCACGAATCTATTCTTCCTGCTGGCCGTGACACTGGGGCTGCGTGTCCTGCTGGGATTCCCGGGTCTTCGCTGGCCCGCCATGGCTCTGGCCGTCTGGTTCCACGTGATCTTCGCGCTGACCAGCGTCGCGTTCTGGAGCGTCGCGACCCAAGTCGTGGACATCCGTCAGGGCAAGCGCCTCTTCCCCCTGGTGACCACGGGCGACGTGCTCGCTTTTTCGGTGGGCGGCTTCTTCATCCTTCGGATGGTGGGAATCATGGGTGCCCCCAACCTGCTCCTGATCGGGGCGGCCGGAATCGGGCTGGCAGCCTTCTCGTTCGTGGGCTTGTCGCGCATCCGGCCCGAGCGCTTCCGCGGTGGCGGCACTCCGTCCGAGGGCGCTCGAGCGCCTGAGCGGGTGGGCTGGTCGAGTCCGTATCTCGTGATGATGATGGGGTACTTCGTCCTCAGCGCCATCGTCTTCGTGTTCGTGGACAACGCCTTCAACGACGTGGCCCAGCAGCGGTACAGCGACGCAGCCCAGTTGGCCCGCTTCTTCGGCACCTACTCCGCCGTAGCGGCGTTAGTCAACTTCGTGTTCCGCACCTTCGGTGCCGGACGGATGATCCAGAAGTTCGGCCTTATCGCCGGCCTGATGGGGCTCCCGGCAGTGGTGCTGTTCGGTTCCAGCGTCGTGGTGGGCGCAGGTTACTTCCTTCCCGCCGTGGGCCTCGTGTTCTGGCTGACCATCATGACGCGGCTCTTCGACAAGGTCTTCCGGGGAGTGCAGGCATCGTCCATCGCGACCCTCTACCAGCCTCTCATGGACCGAGGACCGGCCATCCAGACCACCATGGACGGCATCATCGACTCGGCCGCCATCGGGGTCTCCGGCGTAGCGCTCCTGGTCCTGCACCGTTTCTTCGACATCGGAGCGCCGCAGCTGGCCATCTTCCTTGTGGTGTTCTGTGCCATCTGGATCGTCGTCGCCCTGGGCCTGCGCCGGGAGTACGTCACGATTCTCGGCACGGTCCTCCATCGCCGTCGCATCAAGGGCGAGAGCCTCCAGATCGTCGATGACAACGTTCTTGCACTGGTCCAGGAAGAGGTCAGAAGCTCCCATCCGGAGAACGTACTCTACGCCGTCGATCTTCTGGAGAAGGCAGAGCACCCGGATCTTGCCCAGGTGCTCACCGATCTGGTGCAGCACGAGTCGGAGGATGTCCAGGTGGAGATCCTGAGGCGGGTCCAGCGCCACGGCGTGGAGAGGCGCTCGGCGGAGTGAAGGCGATCCTGGCGGACTCGAGTACGTCGGGCACGCTCCGAGGGGAGGCCATTCGCGTTCTGGGAAGCATGAGCGAGGAGATCGACCCCACCGTCATGGAAGCGCTCCGCGATGGCGCTCCCGACGAGAAGCGAGGTGCCCTGGTCGGCCTCCTGATGTCGGGCTCCATCGAGGGAGTAGTGTACGCCGGAGCGGAACTCCTGAAAGACCTCAACTCACACTCCGCCCTCAACCGCATATTCGCCGCCCACGTGCTTTGTGACGCGGCCATCCCGAGCTTCTATCGTCAGGCCATCCAGCTCCTCAACGCCCCGAGCCCACAGGTCCGGGCGGCCGCGGTTGAGGCCTACACGTCCAAGTAGAATCCCATGACGCTTCATATCGTCCAGTAGAGTCCATAACATACTGTATTACAACACTTTGTGATTGTGACGCAGTCCCTCGTATTCCTCACAACGTCTCTTGATATCCACTACCATCCCTGATATTATGAGGTAATGGATGCCGTAACGAACCCCTGCGATCCGCCCCGGAAGACCAAACCCAAGGGCCGCCACCCCGACAAGGCCCTGTCAGCCGCCTTCGTGCGTACGGCCCCGCCGGGCAGGCATTGCGACGGTAACGGGCTCTACCTCTTCGTTCAGCCGAGCGGAGCCCGGAGCTGGGTTCAACGCCTAGTCATCCGCGGGCGGCGTCGCGACTTCGGACTCGGCAGCGTCGCGCTGGTCTCGCTCGCCGAGGCACGTGAGAAGGCGCGAGCGAACCGCAAGCTGGCGCGCGAGGGCGGCGACCCGCTCGCGGAGAAACGCCGAGCCCGGGGCATGCCGAGCTTTGCGGAAGCGGCCGCGAAGGTGGTGGAGCAGAAGCGGACCGGTTGGCGCAGTCCGAAGCAGGTCCACGACTGGATGTCGAGCCTGGAGCGCTACGCCTTCCCGCGCATTGGCGAGATGGCGGTCTCGGATGTGACGGGCGCCGATGTACTGGAGATCCTCACTCCGATCTGGTACGTGAAGGCGGCCTTAGCGCGCAACGTCCGGTGGAGGATCCGGGCGGTGCTGGAGTGGGCGGTGGCGATGGAGCTCAGGACCGACAACCCCTGCGACCGGCTCGGCTCGGTGCTGGGGCCACAGCATGACGTGGTGCAGCACCTGCGGGCGTTGCCGCATCGCGAGGTGGGATCGGCAGTCGAGGCGGCGCGAACATCGGAGGCGGAGCCAGCCGTCCGTCTGGCGTTCGAGTTCCTGGTGCTGACGGCGGCGAGGTGGAGCGAGGTGCGGTGGGCCCAGTGGGCCGAGATCAATCGGACGGAGGCGGTGTGGACGGTTCCCCCGGCGCGCATGAAGGCGAGGCGGGAGCACCGGGTGCCGCTATGTGGCCGCGCGATGCAGATCATCGAGGAGGCTCGGAAGCTCGGAGGCAGCAACCCCCTCGTGTTTACCCTTGGGGAGGGGCAGCCGATCTTCGATAAGCGGCTGCGCCGCCTGCTCCGGAAGCTCGAGATCGCGGCCGTGCCGCATGGTTTCCGGTCGTCGTTCCGCGACTGGGCGGCCGAGGAGACGGACCATCCGCGCGAGGTCGTCGAGGCGGCGCTGGCGCATGTGGTCCGCAACAAGGTTGAGGCGGCCTATCGGCGCTCGGACCTGTTCGAGCGCCGACGCCAGCTGATGGACGATTGGGCGGCCTATCTGGCGGGCCGGAGAGCAAGCACCGAGGCATAACCTAATCCTCGTTGTGCCGCCGCTTCCGCGACGGGCTCAGAGGCCGTTTCCGGGCGTTCCACGGGCATTTCGGGAAAGCTACGGGCCGTCGGATCGCCGCTGACGCGCGATCGCGGGTCGCCGAGGGGTACGGGTAGGGCGGAATGCGGCCACGGCAGAGAGCACCGCCGTCACCAAGGAGCGCCTGGTCACCCGTCGCCCTCGTCCTCCGTGACGCTGGTGAACAGTAGGCCAAGGAGCTTGTCCGCGACGGATCGGGGGCTCGTGAGCGGCAGCCGGATGTCGTACGCGGCCTCCAGGGCCTCCCGGAGATCCTGCACGCGCCAGAAGACCGGGGTGGGCTCCCCGCCGACCATCGTAATCATCACCCTCATCGTCACCGCCCTCACCCTCTGTCCTCAGAGCCGCCGGCTGATGAACGACGGGGCGGCCGACTTGGCCGGTGAGCGTTGCGCCCGGACTCCGGTCCCAGCCGCTAATTGCGAGCTGTCGAGGCCCGATCCGTTGGGCGGGCCAAGGCTGGCGGGGGGCTGTGCCCCCTCTGACCCCCCCAACGGCAACGGCACATCATGGGCGCTGGACGCGACGTGTGGGTGCAGATCCGCGCCAGCGAGGTGGAGCGCGCCGCGTGGCACGCCAAGGCACGCTCCGCAGGGTTGACGCTGTCGGATCTGGTGCGCCGGTCGGTTGGCCGGGGTAGCTGTGTTCTAGCGGGAACCTGAACGGAGTACCGGGCGACTCCGAGGTCCCGCAGAAGGGAGGATTCCAGATGCCCAGGGGGACGGGCAGGATTGGCAGCTACTTACGGCGATCTTGCGTCTCAACGTCGTATCTTCCGAGGAGGCGGTCCCACGATGATGATTCTCTGATACAGCCTTCAAGCGGCGAGAGGCCACCAGCATCCTGGGGCAACGTCAAGCCGTTGACACCGTTTAGCCTTTGTGCTAGCCCGTGTCACATTCGTCCGGACGGGGTGAGCGTGATCCCCCTGGGGGCGTTTGGGCCGTAGACCCTCAGTTCCCCGCCGACGAGGGCGGCACGATCCCGTTGATGCGCATGTAGGTGACCAGGTTCCCGTAGTGCTCGTAGTTGTGCATCGAATTGAACGCGAGCACGCCACCGACAGCCATGTCGCCGCCGAAGAAGCTGACTGTCATCGCCGCCTGCTCATCGGTCATGGAGGCGTACACGGCGTCGCAGTAGGCGAACGCGTCGGCGAGAGCGGCGGTGATTTGGGCCTTGGTGGTGGCGGTCTCTTCCAGGTTCTCCGACATCGGGTTGTCCTGGCCGGAAGCGGCCGAACAGAAGGCGTACTGGGAGTTGGCCACGTGAGCCAGAATCTGCCCCAGGGTGCGCACTTCGTCCGTGGGCCGGAAGTCGTAGAGGTCGGCCGGCACCTTATCCGCCGTCGCCTTCAGGTTGGTCACGGTGATGTCGTGGAGGCCGTTGAGGGAGCCCGTTAACTGCGCATGGGCTGGAGCGGACGCGGCGAGGACGAGCAACAGGACGGCTGCGGCTGTGGAAACGAGTTTCATGCGGGTTCTCCTGAGTTGATTCGTGGTGAGTTGTGGATGGATGAATCCTGCATCGTTGTAGAAACGGGTCGGGCCCGGATCCGGGTCTCACCGAATCCGTTGCCCCGACTGCTGCGGGCAGCACGTAGGCCGCCATGGTCGAGCGCCAGTCGCGTAGCGACTTCGAGTCGGCGCCGGCTCGCCAGGTCTCCGCCTTCTCCGCCCGCGCCCGCGGCGCGCGTCCGCCAGACTCACCAGCTCCGCGTTGCCGAGGCCGATGTCGACGCGCCGGCCGTGTACCATGAGTCGCTGGACCCACGAGCGGGAGCCGCTGTCGCACACGCGCACCTGTTGAGCGGAAAGGGTGATTGCAGGGGTGATAGACGAAGATCATCTGAAGTCATAAGATGTGATGTAACATAGCGTTATGATCTATGCTATAGCGGACTGGGCGGCCTACCTGGCCGGCGAGACTCTAGACCCGGAGGCCGAGCTGTTCTAGGTGGAACCCGTAGCACCCGGTCATCATGCGGAGCAGGCTATGTCCAAACTCACCGTCCGATACGCCCTTCTCTCCCACGATCCCGTCCGCCGCGGTAACGCCGCGTGGACGAACCGCATGGTCCATCTAGCGTTCGCTGCGGAAGGGCGGCAAGCGTCGTCCCGGCCGCGTCGACCCTAGATGTCAGCATCGAGCGCTGGGTGAACTCGAAACGGCAGGAATCCAGCTTGACGGACAGGTTCATCGAACTGAGGATTGTCTTCCCAATGGCTCCTGGCACCGACAGTACGTTAGGATGGCCACTCGGTTTCTCGATCAATCATGGTTCACTGGAAATAGAGTCGAAGCATCTTGGAAACTCACGAGCGTGGACTAGGGGCGTTGATTGGCTTGCTGGCGGCTGCCAGCCTGTGCATTGGGGCAGGCGAAGCCCACGCGCAGTCCGTCTTCTTTGTGCGCCTGGCTCCCGAGGTAGGCCGGATTACGGTCGAACACACCAAGGAAGTAACCATCCAGGGGGGATCGAGTTCAAGCACATCGTCCTCTTCGGGCCTCGCCCTCGCGGGCAACCTCTCGGTCGGGCTACTCTTGGAGTTCCCGGGGAGCTGGCTTGTGGGCGGCGAGGTCGAAAGTGCCGTCTCCAGCCGACGCAAGCTTGAGGGCACGATTTCTCCGACCCCGAACGGGAACGTTCACGATGTCTGGCCCGGCCAGTGGGACTTCAGCGACCTGTACGGGGCGGGTGGCAACATCCTCTTCGGGCGCGGGCTAGGGGACGGTCGCTCGCGGGTCTACGTCTTCGGTGGAATTCGTCGAATGTGGACCGAGTTCGCTTCCGGAGCGACGAATCCCGAGACCGGAACGGCCGGTGAAGACCGCGAGCGCCTCGCAAGATGGCCGTGGGCGATCGGCGCGGGTACGACGTTGCACCTGAAGTGGCCGCTGGACTTCCGGGTCCGCTACTCGCGCTCGCTCACCGACTGGATAGTCGTTGATGAGGGGGCGCGGCTCGACTACAGGTACGCGGCGGGCGGCGTTGTGTTCTTCTCTCTAGGGGTCCACGTCTTCGACTGACCACACCCCGCCCCGATCCTGGGTCGGCACCCTCTAGTGGGCCCTGGAGCCCGAGCATCCGACCCGTCCGGCTCATCCAACTCATCCAACCAAGCGGCCCGCCGCGAGACCGCCCGGATCGGGCAGGCCATCCGTCAGGCGGGTGATCCACGGGTTCGCGACATGGCGCTCGAACCGGCTCCCCGGAGGCTGGTCATGAACGCGGATCGGCTCGGGTGGGTGCTGATCGGCGAGTGCACATCAGGCACATCCCAGTGAGCATGAACCCCGGCAAGAAATCGTCTAAGTTCAACTAGGACTGCACGATCTGCCGTTCTTGCCGTCCTACCATGCCTGATGCTGCCGTGCTTAAAGGGCGAGAAAACGGCATCAAATGGCGGGTATGACTGGCGGGCATCTCGAACCGGGATCAGGCCCATCGCCTTCTCGACCGGGTGATGGCTCCGGGACATTTGCCGTTCAACCTGGCCATTCGCATTGGTCAATTAGCTCGTGGTCCTCTGGGTCGCCCCGAGGATTCGGAGCTGGTCGTACACCATTTGCTGGACCGCTTCACGGGAGCCGATTTGACGGAGACGCTCAGCCGCATCGAGGGCACCGAGCGAGAATCTGTATCCGAGGGGTCTGCGGCGATGGATCTTGCTCATCGGGCTTGACCTTCACCGGCGAAGGTCAAGCCTTGGGGACATCTGAGCGCCCCTAGGCGCGAGGTCGCCGAAGCTTCCCACCGGCCAGCGGCTCACACTTCCAGCGTCCCACGAGAGCGCCCGCTCGATGAAGTCGGGCGTGCGCCCCGTGCGCTTCGCGAGCCCCTCCACAGTCGCACCGTTCCTCGCGAGATGCCGGAGCCCCAGGACACGGCAGAGGCCGAGCCCAAGCCACTCACCCTGAAGACGCTTTTTGACATCTACGGTGAAGAGGTAACCCCCACCAAGCGTGAGCGGTCCGGGAGGTACGACGGGGCCGTGATAAAGATGTTCCTCAAGTTCCTCGGCAAGGATCGAGATCCCGCCACGCTGTCCCAGAGGGCCTGGGATCGATTCATCCGAGACCGGCGATCCGGCAGGGTGGGGCCGAGCGGTAAGCCGGTGTCCGATCGAACGATCGAACGATCGAACGGGACTTGAGGTTCCTGCTCGCGGTCCTCAACTGGGCCGCGAAGTCGAGGGACGAGCAGGGTCAGATCCTCCTCGAGTCGATTCGGCCGCTACGGCTACCGACGCGTCACGGACATGCTCCGCATCGAGGGCTGGGGGGTGAACCACAAGCGGGTGGAGCGGATCTGGAGGCAGGAGGGGCTGAAGGTCCCGCAGCGGCAGCCGAAGCGAGGTCGGCTGTGGCTCAACGACGGATCGTGCATCCGGCTGAGGCCGCTGTATCGGGGCCACGTCTGGTCGTACGACTTCGTGGCCTCGAGGACGCACGACGGGCGTGCGCTGAAGCTGCTGACAGTGCTGGCCGATCTGTTCGTCCGACACAGGCTTCCCGAGTATCTGAGGTCGGACAACGGACCGGAGTTCACCGCGAAGCTCGTGCGGCGGTGGTTGGGGCGCGTGGGCGTCGAGACGCTCTTTATCGAGCCGGGCAGCCCGTGGGAGAACGGCTACAACGAGAGCTTCAACGGCAAGCTCAGGGACGAGCTGTTGAACGGGGAGATCTTCTACTCGTTGGCGGAGGCGGCCGTGCTGGTCGAGCAGTGGAGGCGGCTGTACAATACCGTTCGACCCTACAGCGCCTGCGGCGGCTTTCCCCCGGCCCCTGAGGCGATTAAGCCGTCGCCCTGGTTCCTGAGGATGCCCGTCCTTCACGGCCCTCCACAGGTGCTGGGACTAACATAGGATGTGGTACCGCTCTTCGGGGCAGGTCAGGTCCGTGCGCCGGTACGCCGCCTCGATCTGGTTGCGGACCTTGTCTGCCAGCGCTGCCTCCGCCACCTCGCGCGGATGATCCGTGTCCTCGGCCGCCCAGTCGCGGAAACCGGACCTGAAACCGTGCGGCACAGCCGTGATCGGCCCACCGCACCTCACCCCACCGCGCCGCCGTCAGCACCAGGAACTCGAACGCCAGCCGGACGGCCGGTGCCGTCGTGGGTGGCCGCGCCGTCCGGATGGCCTATGCCACGTCGCGATGCGGCAAGGTCCGCATGTGCTGCACGACATCATGTTGGGGACCCAGGACCGGGGCGATGTGCATGGCTTCTTCCCGCCCGAAGGCGACCAGCAGGCGCACACGGAAGCGTTGGAGCGAACGCCGAATCTAGCCGCCTATCCGGGTATTCGTGCTGGAGTCGACCGCAACGCCAAAGGATGTACAGCCGCGTGGTGGACCGAATCCGAGGGAGGGGCTATGCCAACCTACTGGTCAAGGTAACAGGCCGGGCACTGGTCCATGAGGGCATGATCAAGATGCCCCTCAATCTCGATCCTCGGCAGGGCATCGACTGGCAGGCAATGAACCGGGGCTGAGGGGTTGCAGAACCGTTCCCTTATGCAATATGTCCAGGTGTGGACTCTCTGCCAGCGGTTGGCTCGGGCCGCGCCCATGCACACGGGCCGGCGTGGCCCGACTCCTGCGTGAGCTGGCCGAGCGCCGAGAGTCCTGCTACAGATTCCAAGAGATGTTCCCGTCCTTCCTCGTGGTCACGACCTTGCGCATTTCTCGGCCCGAAGGCGTCGAGAACGACTCGCCGGAAGCGTGCTGAGCGTAGGTGCTGGCCATAAGCTGGGTGTCGTGCTGAATCGGTCCGTCAGACATCACGACCGATCGAGGCTTGCAGTAGCTGAAGACTTCCGGGCAATAGCCGCTCTCTCGACCATGGTGCGATACGACGAACACGTCCACACGCTTGAGGAGTCCTTGCACGTGTGGGTTCTCAAGCAGGGTGAGCCAGCCGGCGCGCTCAAGGTCGCCTCCGAGAACGAACGAGACGCCACCGACATCGAGGAAAGTGAGCAAACTCAGGTTGTTTGTGTCAGTGAACGTCGGGTAATCGTTGTGAAAGAACCAGACCCGCAGGCCAGCTGGCTCCAGCTGCTCTGCGGTCACACACCCGGTGAACGAGTCGATCATGCCGAGCAACTCGGTCATCGCTGGGCTGATAGGCTGTGTCTTCAGCGAGCGAATCTGAGCGCTTGTCATACTGCTGTTCCGCGTCAGGACTTTGATATCGAGGTTCTGGCGAACGGCAAGCAGATCGCTGATGTGGTCTTCGTCGTAGTTCGTGACGAAGAACCGGCGAATGCTCGTGATGCTACGGGCGGGAAGGCACGTCGACGGGCGGTTCGCCGAGCTGTGTCCGCAGTCGAAGAGGAGGACTCCCCCATTGCTGCCTACGGCGTAGGCGCAGAACCCGTGGTCGACGTTCAGGATTTCCAATCTCACGGGATAAGGCCCTCCGTAATGGGTCCGACGTGCCAAGCCTTGAGCGCGTCGCTGTGCCAAGTGCCTGGGTTGACCCTTTTGGCGAAGTTTTCGTGTGTCACGTAGAGCGTCATCGGGTTGGTGTTCGCATCGACGACCATGCAGTTGGCTTGGTTGTTAGTGACGATAGACAGCCCACGATTGTGCCATGCGTCGTAGGCCAGGTGCTCGGAACGAGCGTTGCCGAAGAACGTCAACGTCGGTGTCAGCGTGTCAAGGAACTTGTACGAGCGACCGGACTTCCGGCCATGATGCGGCGCGATGAGCAAGTCGATGTCTGTGACGTCGACCTTATGGTGATCGAGGATGTGATCCCAGGTCTCGTCGTGCGAGTCGCCACCAAATACGATGCGGTTGTCGCCGGTGCGATAGAGAATCACGTACGAGCACCGATTGTAATTCTGGCCGGCTTTGTTCGCTGCGGCGACGAGTTCCGGTGTCGGGGCGAGGATTCTAATCCCATCCCCACCCCCTTTACCCTCCCAGTTCTCCGTGCGGTAGGGGCCGCGGTTCCCTGAATACAGGGTCAGGCGCTTGGGCTTGGTCTGTGGATTGGTGTCTCGAAGCCACTTGTAGAACTTCCAGTCCGACTCTCGATACGAAGATCCTTCCCACTCTGAGCTCGGCATCTCCTTTGTGTTGTCGGTGTCATAGAAGTTGGTCGGGCTGAATTCATCGAAGAGGGCATCGATGCCGTCCATGTGATCCATGTCCGGGTGCGTCTGAACGTACCGGAAGATGTTGTTTATGCCGTGGTCCCGCATGTAGCTAATGGGGTTCACCGGGTACTCCTTCTGCTGGAAGTTTCCGGTGATGCCACGCTCTGCCTCGGACATCTTCGCCATCAACGCTTCCTGCAGCGGTTCGACAGGCTTGGCGTTGCAGACATCGATGACGGTTTTGTGCCCGGAGTAGTGCTCTATAATGGAGCAGTCCCCCTGGTTCACGTTCAGGAAGTGAATCGTGGGCATTGCCTACTCCTGGTCCAAGGCGGCCTCGAGGATAAAGCGCGCATATCGGTTGGCGGCGAGTTTCACTGTGCGCTCTGTGACCCACGTCATCCACGCGAGTAAGAGCCCCGCAGTGATGATCCCAGCGACGATGGAGACCGCAGGAGGTGTAGCGGCCGACCAACTGGTGTAGGTGGACCAGCCAGTGCCAGCAAGACTCGCGAGCGCAATGAGGACGCCGAAGGTTTTCAGGCCGAGGAGATTCCTGCGGAAGCCGTACTCGACGAGTCCCTTGAAGACGAGAGGGTACTTCTTCTGGTCCCTAGTCCTTCTGATGAGTTCCTCGGTGCACGATTCGTAGTGTTTGTCGGCAGCGCGCGCATCTTGCTCTTGCTCCTCGCGCGTCGGGACCAGTAGGCCGAGGGAATGCAGCTTGTCGTGCACACGACCACGCGTCACCTCGTTGAACTCACGGTTCCCGTGGCGGAGAAACCGTGTTGTCGGTGGCCCGCCCCAGTCGCGCCAGAGGCGTTTCTCGAGATGCTTTCCGAAGTCCGCTCCAACCTGGCTCAGTAAGAACGAGATAGGCACGAAGACGAGAGCTGCCGCTCCTCCGAGCGGAAACTTGAGGCCGTCGGGAACAAGCGCGGCAAGCAGTAGGACTGCGGGGCTAATCGATAGATAGACAGGGAGGGTCCGTGCCCGAAAACTGTAAGCATCGAGATTTATAACCACGTGATTAACCTACGAGTGTGCTTAGCGAAAATAGTGAGCGGCATGAGCTGTGAGTTCATGTTCTTAACACAATGAATAACAATCACGAGCTAGGATCAAAGGGTGTGTAAAAAGAGAGGCGACGTACCTTTGCGCTGAGATTTAAACCAGCGAGCCCGGGTGACAGCCCAGGGAAAGGAACGTCGCCTCATGAGAGAGGATATCGCGGGACCCCGGGGTGCGTCCAGCAGGCCGATGTGGGAGACGCTCGAGGGGATGGTTAGGGAGAAGGCGCAGGAGTTCATCCAACAGATCATGGAGGAGGAAGTCACGGAGTTGTTAGGCCGGGGAGAGTGCTGAGATCATCGCCGGACCGCTACGCCGTGAGGAGCAGCCTGATGGGCGTGTTCGCTTCTGGGGCGAGGTTACACGCCCCGGCGAGACCGCGCCCCGCATCCTACGCGTGGTGACGCTGACCGACGGTGAGACGATCCACAATGCCTTCTTCCTGCCGCGTCTTTACCGGCTCCAGGCCGCGGCATCGGGAATCCCACGGCTGAAGAGCACGTCGAGGCTGTCGGGACCCGCCTGAGGGGCGAGAGCCGCCCCCGCGTCCGCCTGAGGCAGGTCGCGCAGGATGCCCCTCACCTGTCCTGTGCCCGGATCGAGCAGGATGGCCATTGAAAGGTCGGTGTCACTGTCCAGCGCGGCCGAACCGCCCGGCCCGGAGAGCGTGATGCTTGCCACGTTGCCGGCCCAGCCGGGCTCGACCGGGAGAGCGAAGACGAAGGACGAACGGCCATCACCGTCGGCCGTCTCGGGCATGGCGAAGCCGAGGGAGAAGAGTTCGTCACCGTCGGCCGTCCGGCCGACGATCCGGTGCTCACCAGCGGCATCGGGGAGCATGGGCGGGGCGTCGACCACGAAGGCGGGGTTCAGATAGAGTTCGCCGTCGGCGTCTTCACCGCCCCACAGGAGGAGGGACGTCGCCCGAGCGGCGACGTTTGTCGTGTTGGCACCCCCTTCGTCCTGCAGCCGGTAGCGTAGCGCATTGGTGAAGTTGTAGTCGCTGATCCACTGAGGCGAACAGTAGCTCATCATGTCCGGCGTGGAGGGCTCCACCAGCACACCGCCATCGCGGAAATCGTATCCCCATCTGCCGATCGAACCGTCGGGGTAGGGAAACGAGAAGACAGACTCGTACACTCCGCACGGCGCGTGGTAGAGCTTCATGTTGTGCCCGAGTTCGTGAGCCATGTCCCACCACCTCGGGACCGCGAAGCTCGACCGGCCGGGAGTATACGCCACTCCGCTGGCGCCTGTAATATATCCTGCCATGGTGCCCATGTAGTGACCGGTCCCCCCTTCCATGACTCGAATCATCTCGACCTGCTCCAACAACGCGGATGTCTCGTTGCTTGTGCTCACCACGTGCTCGTGGGCATCCACCTCCAGACCCGCGACCGGCGTCAATGTGCGTATGCCCCAGACCAACTCATGGTTCTCGGGGTCTTCGGCCATGCCCGTGGTCGTGTCCAGGACGGACCAGTCCGGTGCGGAAGCCCACAGAAACGGAATCAGGGTGAGATCAAGGGGCGGCATGGCCTGAACATCGACCGCCATGCGGCCCGTCTCGGGGATCCGCTTCACTGCGAGCAGCCCGGGGTCGAGCGTATTGTCCGGGTCGATTTCGACCACCATCTCCAGGCCCGGCTGCACGATGTCCCCGGAAATCTCGGCGTTGGCCGACTTCGCGAGGTCGCCCTCGTCAACCTCTGTGGGGATGGCGGTTGACTGGTTCGCGATGTCCACGACAAGCCTCTCGGCTCCGCTCAGGTAGAATCTGGCCCGGACGGGGGGAATGCCCTCGGAGGTAGCGTGCGTCGCCCTCACGAACACGCGCAGCAGGGCTTCCTCGCCCGCGACGAGCGGCACCGGGAAAACCGCCGACTGCACTGCCTGGGTCAGGTACGCATCGGACCAACCCGGGCTGGCGCAGGTGGCCACGAGCGCTTCGTCGAGGCCGTTCAGCCAGCCCAGGAAGCTGGCGTCGAAGGTCGCACAAAGTTCGGTACCCTCCGCCCGCAACTGTCTGAGTTGGCGGAGAGATGTCAGGCTGGCCGGAAGGGCTCCCCGCAGCCCGGCGTTATTCGTCAGGAGCATGGACTCGAGACTTGTCATCCCCGCCAACTCCGGCGGCACCGTGCCCGTCAAATCGTTGTAGGCCACGTCCAGGTATGTAAGCTTGGTGAGGCGGCCCAGCGTGGGCGGGATCGGGCCCGTCAGGTCGTTGACGGCCAGCTCCAGGGTCTGCAGGTTGGCGAGACCTCCGAATTCAGGCGGGATCGGGCCGGTCAGGTTGTTGGAAGACAACACGAAGTACCCCAAATCGGAGAGGTTGCCGAGTTCGGGCGGGATCGGGCCGGTTATTTCGTTGCTGTATAGCGATAGGAAAAACATCTCGGTGAGGCGGCTAAGCTCGGGTGGGAGGGAGCCTGTCAGGTTGTTGTCTGTAAGCTGAATCGATCGGACACGCCCGTAGCTGTTAATCCCCACACCGTACCACTCACGGAGTGGAGCGTCGGTCAACCAGTTACGGCTGAAATTCCAGTCGGGTCCGCCTGTGGCCTCGTATAAGGCCATGAGCGCCGCACGGTCCGTGTTGATTACCGTAATCGTCACCGCGGCGGAACCTGACGCGTCGCCCGAACTCGCTGTGATCGTCGCTGTCCCGTTGCCCGCCGCTGTCACCAGACCCGACGCGTCCACCGTCGCCACCGAGTTGGCGCTACTCGTCCACGTCACGGTCGCGCCAGCCATCACCCTTGCGTTCTGGTCGCGCACCTCCGCAGTCAGCTGAACGGTCGCGCCCAACGCGGTCAGCTCGGCCGTGGCCGGGCTGACCGTGACCGTCGTCGGACGGGCGGGCTCTGGCGCCGGAGGCACGGTTGGGCTGTCGCCGCCACACACCCACACCAAGGCTACACCCGACAGCGCTGCGGACAGGCGGATGAGGGTTCGGTGACGAGTCATTGGATTTCTGAAGGGGCCATCGGAGTTACCGATCCTGCCATGGGTGGCGAGGTCGAGGCTTAGGCTGATCCTCAGGATCGCCGCGCTCAGCCGCGAGGCGCGGTCGTCGCCGTGACCGTTCGCGGGCCCGCTTCGATCCGGATCGTTCATTTTGGGCTCCACTCCCCGCCGAAGGGTGAGGCGTCCCGGCCGGGCTCGACCGGACCGCCGGGAAAGTGGAAGGATAGCGCCGTTCGGACCGCATGTCACGCTTATGACATGTAAATCCCCAGAATGTTCACAATTCAGTCACTAATAATCGCGTAGATTACGGAACGTCGCCCAGCCGAACTTGCCGGCGCACAAGGTCGACGGCCGGACGACGGCCGTTACGGCCGCCACGGTCACCGTGGCGGTGACCTCGACGCCGACGTCGCTGGCGGACACCTACGGTTTCGGCGAGACGATCGTGATCACGGTCACCGCCAGCGAGGCGGTGGAGGTGGAGGGCGATCCGGAGTTCGAGTTCTCGATGAACAACCCGGGCGAGTCCTCCAATCCCAAGCTGGCCACCTACGATCGCACGCGCAGCACCGCGATGGCGATGGCATTCGCCTACACGGTGCAGGCGGGCGACGAGGACAGCGACGGCATCTGGATCGGCGACCACAGCCGAACCTTCATGCTGGACGTGAACGACCGCATCCGCACGGCCTCGCAGCAGATCGACATCGACCGCAGCCATCCCGAGAAGGGCACGCTGGCCGGCCACAAGGTGGACGGATCCCTGGGGGCGCCGACCGTACCGCCGGATCCCACGGCGCCGACCCTGGTGTCGGCCACCGCCACGACGCTCACCATCGAGTGGACGCACCCGGGTGACGGCGGCTCGCCGCTCACTCGCAACTTCATAGAGTACCGGGTGGAGGGCACGACCGACTGGACGAACTGGTACCGGGGCGAAACGCCAACGCCGGTGACGCGCACGGTCATCAGGAATCTTGCGGCGGCGACGGCGTACGACGTACGGGTCCATTCCACCAATGCGATTGGAAACAGCCAGTGGACCCAGTCGGCGACGGCATTCAGCACGCTGGCCGGCACCGCGGCGACGGGCGCGCCCACGATTACCGGCACGGCGGCGGTCGGGCAGCCGCTGGCCGTTGACCTCACGGGCATCGCGGACGCGGACGGCCTGACTAATGTCAGCTACAGCTACCAGTGGGTGCGGGTGGATGCGGACGGCCTGTCGAACCCGGCGGACATCGCCGACGCGACCGACGCGACCTACACCCTGGTCGACGCCGACCTAGGCAAGACCCTCAAGGTGCGGGTGACCTTCGACGACGACGCCGGCAATACCGAGACGCTGACCAGCGCGGCGACGGCGACGGTGACCACTGCGGCCGGGGCCCCTGCTTCGCCGACAAACTTGTCCGTAACGGTAGGGGTCGGGCAGGTCGTGTTGGTGTGGCAGCACTCGCAGGGGGGGGGGATAACTCATTCCCACTACGAATACCGCTTTTCGGCGGGGACATGATTTCGCCGGACGCGATGTGGCAACAAATCCAGACCGGCAGCCCCGGTACGCCAAATCAGGCGTATTACCAGGTGGTGAAGGGTCTGACGAGCGGCACGACCCATACGTTCCAGGTTCGTGCGGAAAACGCTCAAGGCGGAAGCGCGCCGGTGACCGTGACCGCGACACCACTATCACAGCCGTCCTGCACCATCGACGAGTTAGGCGACCGGCGCCTGCTCTGGCAGGGCCAACTGACAGCAGGGGTACGCGCCATTTCTACCGATGGAACTATAGAGACAGGGTATGGGACTGGAGGGGAAGAGACTGGAACCCTGACACTTGCTGCGTTCACCTTCCGTTCAACCACGTATTCCATCGCCACGTGGACAACCGACGATCTTCTCACCATTGCCCTACGTCGACCCAGACTTTGATCTCTGGTCCCCACGAGAAGAGGTGGTCGACGCATTGAGGTTGCATGTCTGCAACACGCCCTACGACTTCAGCAGTGCACTAGAGCAAGACGTGTTTTCAGAAGCTAGTGGCTATAAGTGGAACGTTGGCTCCATCTGGCCGCCCGGCATCGAGCGCACGCTGCGGCTGAGCTTGCCGCCGAACCATCCGGCGACGGGTGACCCGGTCATTTCCGGCACGGTCCAGGTGGGTGAAGAGCTGACGGCATTGACGGACGGCATCATGGATGACGACGTCCTGGACGACGTGTTCACCTACCAGTGGGTGCGGGTGGACGCCGACGGCACGTCGAACGAGGAGGACATCACCGACGCGACCGACGCCACCTACACCCTGACCGCCGACGAGCGGGGCAAGAAGGTCAAGGTCGAGGTGCGCTTCACCGACATCCTGGGCGGCGAGGAGACACGCACCAGCGCGCCGACGGCGACGCTACCGGGAGTGCCGAACACCGCTGCGACGGGCGCGCCGACCATCACGGGCACGGCGCAGGTGGGCCAGACGCTGACGGCGGTCGACCACGGGCATCATGGATGCCGACGGGCTGACCAGCCCCAATTACACGTACCAGTGGATCCGGGTGGACGGCACGGACGAGGCGGACATTGCGGCCGCGAATTCGAGCACCTACATCCTGGTCGACGCCGACCTGGGCACGACCCTCAAGGTGCGGGTGACCTTCGACGACGACCTCGGCCATACCGAGACGCTCACCAGCGCGGCGACGGCGACGGTGGGCGCGGTAGCGACCGGCCCCCCGACGGTGAACGATGTGGAGGTCACGTCAACGCCGGCCTCGGGCACCACCTACTACCTCGCGGGCGAGGTCATCGAATTCACCGTGACGTTCAGCGCCCCGGTGACGGTGACCGCCACACCGAAGTTCGCGTTCAGGCTGGGCGCGGCGACGCGGCAGGCCGCTTACGCGAGCGGCTCGGGCGCGGCGTTGGTGTTCGCCCGGACGGTGCAGGCAGGCGAGGTCGATCGCAACGGCATCTCGTGGAATTCGCGCTCGCCCTCGACGGCGGGACCATCACGCAGACGGGCGCGACGACGGCCGCGAGCCTGACCCACGCCGAGCAGGCGCCGCTGGAGGGGCACCGGGTGGACGCCGCCCCGCCGATGCAGGTCTCGGCGTCGGTGCATGGGCTGTCGCTGGTGCTGGTCTACGACGAGCCGCTCGATCCGGCCTCGATGCCGGCGACGGGCGCGTATACGGTGATCGCGACCCGAACGGCCGACGCGCCGACGACGGCCCGCGCCTCGGCGGAGGTGACGGGGAGGCAGCGAGAGTGCCGCCACCGCCGCCGCCGCCGCCGCCACCTCCACCGCCGCCGCCGGACCTTGAGCAGGTGCTGGGGGTGGGGGTCGTCCCGGGCAGCGCGCAGCTGGTGGTGACCTGGACGGCGGTGGACAACGCCACGGGCTACACGGTGCAGTGGATGTCGGGCGGACAGGGCTACAACACCGGCGACCGGCAGGCCACGGTCACGCCCTCGGGGTCGACCACGCGCTACACGATTCCCAGCCTCACCAACGGCACGGAATACACGGTGCGGGTGATCGCGACCCGGACGGGCGCCACCGACGGCCCGCCGTCGGCGGAGGTGACGGGGACGCCCTTCACCACGCCCGGCGCGCCGCAGCACCTGAGTGGGGTGCCGGGCGACGAGCAGGTGATGCTGACCTGGGATGCCCCGTCGAGCGACGGCGGTTCCGCGATCCTCCGGTACGAGTATGCGATCGACGACAGCGGGACTTGGATCGACGCGGGCCTCGATCTGGAGGAAACGGTGCCGGGCCTGACGAACGGCCAGCAGTACGCGTTCGAGGTGCGGGCGGTGAACAGCGCCGGCCCCGGTGCGCCGGCGAGGACGGCGGCCACGCCGCTCGGCATGCCGAGTGTGCCCGAGTCGCTCACGGCCACTGGGGGCGACGGCGAGGTCGTCCTGGAGTGGACCGAGCCCGCGGACGATGGCGGCGCGCCCGTCACCGGCTACGAGTACCGCTTTGCGGCGGGCACCGCGGTACCTGGGGACACGCCGTGGCAATCCGCCGGGCTGGACCTCGAGTGGACGGTCACCGGACTGACCAATGGCCAGCAGTACGCCTTCGAGGTGCGGGCGCGCAACCGCGTGGGCGAAGGCGAAGCGCGGGGAGCCCTGGCCACGCCGGTGGCGCGGCCGGGCGCGCTCGCGTCGCTGACGGCGACGGCGGGCGACGAAGAGGTGGCGCTCGTCTGGAGTGCGCCCGCGGACGATGGCGGCTCGCCTGTGACGGGCTACGGGTACCGCTACGCCGCAGGCCAGGCTGTGCCGGAAGACGTCACACTGGCGGGACGCGGGCACCGAGCTCACGGCGACGGTCTCGGGGCTGGAGAACGAGACGCGCTACACGTTCGAGGTGCGGGCGCGGAACCGTGTGGGCCCCGGGGAGACATCGGGGACGACGGCCCTGCCGCTTCGGTTGCGGGCGGAGCTGTTCAGCACGGCTGTGCTCGCGACGGAAGGCGAGGCGCTCGTGGTTGGGGTGCGCCGGAGCGGGAGGCTCGCGTTTCCGGCCCACGCCTACATCGGCGTGACGGACAGCGCGTTGCCTGGCGTGACGGCAACGGACGAGGGGCGCGACGACGGGCTCGGCCGCCAGCGTCTGGAGTTCGCGGCTGGCGCAGCCGAGGCGACCGTGACGGTCACGGTGGCCTTCGACGGCGAGCGTCGGCAGGACCGGGTGCTCACGGCGACGCTCGATTCCGCGGAACTGGAGGTCGACGGCGTAAGGCGGCCCTATGAACTCGTCACGCCGACACTGGTTGTTCCGGTGACGGAGGGGGACGCCGGGCTGTCGGTGGCCGATGCCCGGGTGCAGGGCAAGAGCTCGGTGCTGGCGTTCACGGTGAGCATGGACCGCACGCGGGACGTTGCGGTGCGGGTGGACTACGCCACGGAGGACGGCGCGGCGCGGGCGGGAGAGGACTACACACCGGTCTCGGGCACGTTGACGATCGAGGCCGGCGGGCGGGAGCGCACGGTGGAGGTGCCGGTGCTGCCGGCGCTGCACGTGACGGGCGAACGGACGCTCACCCTGAGGCTGTCGAATGCCGTGAGCGCGGTGATCGACGACGGGGTGGCGACGGGCACGATCGTTCGCGAATCGGAGCTGCCCAAGGCGTGGCTGGCGCGGTTCGGGCGGACGGCGTCGGACCACGCGGCGCAGGCGATCGCGAGGCGCCTCGAGGCCGGGCAGCGGGAGACACAGGTGACGGTGGCGGGCCGGCGTGTGGACGGCCTGTCGGTGGACGGCCTGCTGTCGGGGGTGCTGCCGTCGGGCGGATGGAGGCCGGCTTCGGCTGTTGAGGACATGGCGACCAGGCTGGCGGCGCCCGCTCTGGCGGCTTCGCCGCGCGCCGTTCGGCGGCGTGGACGCGGATCCCGGCACCCCTGGCCAGTGGGGCTCGGGGAACGCGTAGAACTGGGTGGCGAGCCGTGAAGCCCCGCTCAAGCACGTGGACTGCCTCGGGGAGCTCCTTGAGCCCGCGCGACGTGATCTCGGCCAGGCGCTTCTTCGACTCTGTGAGCCCGGGGGCTACGGAAGTACGGCGGCTACCTCGCGCGCCACACGCTTGCGCAGGCGATGCGTGACCTTGGCCAGCACGTCACCTGGCAGGTGCGTGCCGGCACGTGGGGTGGGGCTCCGGGCGCGTTGGACCGGGAGCCTTTCGCAGATGCCGGGCAGACGCTGCGCCGTGCCGTTCTACCCGACTTCGGGTTCCGGCTGCCGGGCGCGGAGGAAGCGCTCATGGGCACCTCGTTCTACGTCGAGCGCGGAGCGCAGCAGGACGTGGGCGGCGGCACGTGGGCGGCGTGGGGCGACGTGGCGGCGACGCGCTTCGAGGGGGACGCGGGAGGACTCGCGCTCAACGGCGACGTGGTGACGGGCACGGCGGGGCTGGACCGGAAGTGGAGGGCGTTGCTCGTCGGGCTCGCGCTCTCGAGAAGCAGCGGTGAGGGAGGGTATGGCACGGGCGCGGGGACGATCGCGAGCACGCTCACGAGTGTGCATCCGTACATGCAAGTCCGGTTCTATGAAAGAGAGTGTCAAGGCCGGGCTCCGCCCCGGCTGTCTGCGAAGCCGTGTTGGGCTTGGCACTCAGCCTCCGCTTGGCTGGAATGACCGGATCGTCAGGGAGTGGTGTGCTGGATGAGTCAGTCTTCGTGTCGGCCACGATGATCCTCACTTGGATGGTCGATCCGTCTGGACTTGATTGAGTGGACCTAGGTCGTACGACGCGAACCATGGTTCTATCTGAGACTCAGCCTCGGGGCCGGCCTGACACTTCTTCGGGTTCTGCGGAAGGGCCTGGAGTTAGGATCGTGCCTCGGCATGACTGCGAGCCGGGCGTACGGATTTGCTTGAGACTGCCTCCCGCACCGTCGTCCAGGGATTCGACGTTCCAAGGGATCGAAGGTCATGCGCTGCACCCCTACACCCTAGGACGATGAACCCCCCTCAATGTTTGGGGTCGACTCAGCTGCGTCGGATCAAAGACTTCTCCGGTTTTGAGTAGACGAAGGGTGAGCGCTGCGAGCTTGCGAGCCAGCGTCACACGGGCGAGCTCCTCGCGCATCCCGCGCTCGAGCATTCGGTTATAGAAGTCCAGGAATGGGCCCGGACGTCCAATGGCTACGTTGGCGGCGCCCTTGAAGACATTCTTGAGGACTCGATTGTGGTTGCGGTTCAACCCTCGAGTGAGCGGAGGGCGCCGCCGCCGGCGAGGACGCCCATCGAACAACTCGTAGTCGGAGCTCGAGCGCGTGACCACGGCGAGTCCGGCATAGGCCCACAGGTTGCGCTTCGTGCGGAAGCGCCACGGCGTACCCATGGTTGCTAGCAACAGTGCGATACGCACGGGCCCAAAGTAGGGGATCGTCTCGAGCACCCCGAAGGCCGGATCACGCTTCGCCTCGGCGACCATGGCCGCCTTGGTCTTCTTGCGCTGAGCCCGAAGCACATCGAGCTGAGCGTACAGGGTCTCGGCTCGTAGACGAGCTCCTCCCTCCGGTAGCTGCGCGAGCCAGGCGCCGCGCTGCTTCGGCTGGTAGACTCCGCCGCCCGTGGTTCGGATCGCCCGCGCACGGAAGAGTGCCTTGAGCCGCAGCATCACGCGCGTGCCGTCTTCGACGAGGTTGCGATAGGCTCGAGTCAGCTCCTTGAGATCAGATCGGCCGTGTGCGCCGTGGTATACCGCGCGCAGCCCGCCACACCGCAACCGCTCCGACAGCTCGTCGGCATCGACCTGGTCCCCCTTGTTGCCCGAACGCTTTTCGCCTCTGCGATCGCATACGATCACCCGATCCACACGAGGACTCAGTAGGTCGTAGAGCCACTGCGCCTGGGTTCCCTCTTCGAACACTACGTGCACCGACCCGCGCATCGCGCTGAAGAACTCCGTGATCGATGCGTCCCCCGTCTCGATCACGCTGCGCGCGATCACTCGTCCCCCTTGGCCCCGAACCGTCGCCACCGTCATTGCCTGGTGCACGTCGAGTCCCACATACTTGGTGTTCCGCTTCATGAGAGCCGCCCTCTGCTGTGGTCCATGGTCGTTTCGCAACTCCACGGTACCCACAGGGGGCGTGCTTTCAAGTTGTGTTTGGGGAGCGCGCGCAGGTGTGGGGCGCGGCGGGCTGGGGCCGTGGCGGACTCGAGATCACGCCGCAGAGCGGGGCCGCGCTCGAGGCGGACCTGAGGAACTCGATGGCGGCGGCGGGTGCCCGGGCGGTGCTCATGGGTGCCGGTGGGCTCGAGATCGCGCTGCGTTCCGACTTCCTATGGACGGAGACGTCCTCGGACGGGACCGCCGCGCTGGCGGAGGCGGTGGGCACGGCGAGCCGCGGGCGGCTGATGCTCGAGGGCGCGGGCCAGATCCAAGGGCTCGGAGGCGTCGTGCGTCCCAAGGTCGAGGGCGGCGTGCGCTACGACCGGGGGGACGCGGAGACCGGACGGGGATTCGAGGTGGGCGGCGGACTCGACTGGGCTCGGGGATCGCTGACGCTCCAAGTCAACGGGCGGATGCTCGTCGCCCACGCTGACGAGTCCTACGAGGAGTGGGGCTACAGCGGCTCGCTCGTCTACGAGCCGGGCGCCGATGGCCTGGGTCTCCAGATGCGGGTCGGATCGAGCGCCGGGGCGGCGGCGAGCGGCATCCGGAACCTGTGGGCGCTGGAGAACGCGAGCGGCCTCGTGCGCGGGGGCGCCGTGCCCTTCGCGCAACGCTTCGACGCAGAGGTCGGCTACGGGCTCGGGAGCGGAACGCTCTGGTATCCCTACTTCGTCGCCGACGATTCCGGCCAAACGAGGCTCGGCCTGAAGCTCAACTCGGGCCGGACGATCGGCGTCGGCCTCGAGTTCGGGCGAAGGGAGAGTGTGGACCTTGGGCCGGAGGACGCGATGCTCCTCCGGGGGGAGCTCAGGTTCTAGCGGCCGGCGCTCTCCGAAGTGAACGCGCTCGAGACCCGGGCGGCCGCGCTCGCAGCCTTCCGGGACGGCGACTCCGGGAACACCGCTCTCGAGGGATGCGTCCGTGCCAGCGTCTGCCGCATGGCGGGGTTCGTGCGCGTGGCCCGCGCCCCGGCGCTCGTGGCCGGCGGCGGGCTCGCCTTCGCCGAGTCGGCCCTCGACCACGCCGAGCTCAAGATCCCGAATGTCACACTGATGCCCGGGAGAATCCCTAGACAGCGACATCATCCCGGGCTGCAGTCGCAGCATTCGGTAACCACCGGCGCAACACCGCCATCAGCTTCGCGGACGACGACGTCACCTAGGGCCACCGAGGTGACGCTCGCGGTCGCGTCCGGAACAGAATCCCGCATCGGTTCGCCTGCTGCCGCGATGGCCGTCCGGCATCTGGAAGGTGGCATCCTCCACTCGCGCGGTCCGACACTCTCGGTGCGTCAGCTCTGTCCTGGCCGCTCCCCGAGGCTGGCGGTGGCCTACCAGGTCGCGGTGTTCATCGAGGCCTGCAGCCGGGCCATGTGGCCCCTGTTCCCTCCCCCGGGGCAACGCGCCCCGGAATTCTTCACCGAACAGAACGGAGGCAGACCGATGACGAGAGCAATGGAACAGGGCATGGACGCGCCCGCGCGCGTCCTGCGGTTACCTCGAGTGCAGGCCCGCACGGGGCTTGCGCGGAGCACGATCTATGTGCGGGTGGCCGACGGGAGCTTTCCCCAACCGATCCGGCTAGGCGCCCGCGCCGTCGGCTGGATCGAGTCCGAAGTGGATGCGTGGATCCGAGAACAGATCGCCGCGAGCCGCGGCAACGCGAAGTGATCTGAAACACTAACCATCTATAATAGTCCGCAATGAGAGAGAACAGGGGCCATCGACAAACTGCCCTCCCGCAAGGTTCGCTCCTTCGCCTCCTCCGGGAACCTCCGCTACGGTCCACTAGATTCCCGTTCAGAAAGAGGGGTGTAATGAGGGGACGGTAGTACGGGTATGACTCGTATATATTGTAACAACAATGACTTATAAAAAATAAGACACAGCCGACCCAGCGCCGGGCGAGGAAAGTGGCGAGTGACGAGGGGGCGCTCCGAGGTGATATCGTGCGACTCGCGAGTCGATTCGGCCGCTACGGCTACCGACGCGTCACGGACATGCTCCGCATCGAGGGCTGGGGGGTGAAGCACAAGCGGGTGGAGCGGATCTGGAGGCAGGAGGGGCTGAAGGTGCCGCAGCGGCAGCCGAAGCGAGGTCGGCTGTGGCTCAACGACGGATCGTGCATCCGGCTGAGGCCGCTGTATCGGGGCCACGTCTGGTCGTACGACTTCGTGGCCTCGAGGACGCACGACGGGCGTGCGCTGAAGCTGCTGACAGTGCTGGACGAGCACACGAGGGAGTGCCTGGCGATCGTGGTGGCTCGCAAGATCCGCTCGCACGACGTGCTCGAGGTGCTGGCCGATCTGTTCGTCCGACACGGGCCTCCCGAGTATCTGAGGTCGGACAACGGACCGCGGAGTTCACCGCGAAGCTCGTGCGGCGATGGTTGGGGCGCGTGGGCGTCGAGATGCTCTTTATCGAGCCGGGCAGCCCGTGGGAGAACGGCTACAACGAGAGCTTCAACGGCAAGCTCAGGGACGAGCTGTTGAACGGGGAGATCTTCTGCTCGTTGGCGCAGGCGGCCGTGCTGGACGAGCAATGGAGGCGCGAGTACAATACCGTCCGACCCCACAGCGCCTGCGGCGGCTTTCCCCCGGCCCCTGAGGCGATTAAGCCGTCGCCCTGGTTCCTGAGGATGCCCGTCCTTCACGGCTCTCCACAGGTGCTGGAACTAACATAGGATGTGGTACCGCTCTTGGGGGCAGGTCACTGTGAGAGCAGCGTTGATCCAAACATGCCCCAGTCGGAGGTTGAGGAATTCGTCAGGCGAATTCTTGACAATGGGAGCATAGAAGGTGCTGACTTCATCTGGGAAGCTCTCCAACGGTAGTTGACAGGGGGGAGTTCCATCGCCAGGTGCTCAATCGCCTGCCGGTTAGGCGAGAGGTGTGGAGCTACTGACGTTGTGTGATCTTTGGTGAGCTCCTCGAAGATGCTCTCCGGAAAACACCATGCCGTCGGTAGATGTCGGTAACGTTCCCTCTGGCTGAGGGTGGTGCCGCCCGGTGGGGGTACTCCTTTATTGCAGGCTCCTGCGGCTGCTCGAGCTTGCTGCGCGACTCGGTCTCTTGAGGCGGAAGAAGCAACCACTACACGATACGGTCCCTTCGGACGCCAGGGCCGATAAGGAGGTACACATGCCCATCTTGAAATCCAGAAGCCTCTTCATCAGCCATTCCTGGACCTATGGCGACGCCTACAAAAGGCTCGTGGCCTTGCTCGATGCGGCGCCTAGTTTCCTCTACAAGAACTACTCCGTCCCAAAGGACGATCCGGTCCACAACGCGCCGAACGCCGACGCCCTGTACAAAGCCATCAAGCAGAAGATGGTCTTCTGCGACGTGGTGCTAATAATGGCCGGGAAGTATGCAACCTACAGCAAGTGGATTCAGAGGGAGATTCAGATCGCCAATCAGGATTACAGCAAACCGATAGTCGGTATCCGTCCTTGGGCGAATGAGCAGGTATCATCGGTCGTCTCAAATGCGGCTGACAAACTTGTCGCCTGGAACACCAGTTCGATCGTTTCAGCAATCCGGGAGTTGGATCCGTGACGGAGGCGCTGCATTCGCCCGAGCAGAAGCTCTCCGGAGCACTCAAGGGCATACCCCCGGACCAATACGGGCCTGCCTATGCGGATCATGTTCTCGAAATCTATAAAAGCTATCTCGAGATGGCAGACCGCATTAGCAGCCGTCGGGAGAAAGCGAACTCATTCTTCCTCGCCGTAAACGCTGCGTTGATCGCGCTTCTAGCCAATGGCCGGCTCGTGGGGAGCGACGTCACGCCTCGCACCCTTGAGCTGCTTGTCCCAATATCCGCCGGCATCCTCTGCTATCTCTGGTATCGCATCATCCGGTCGTACCGAGATCTCAATTCGGCAAAGTTCAAGGTGATTCACGCAATCGAACTCGAACTGCCGTTACGTCCGTACGATGCGGAATGGGAAAGCGTCGGGCGCGGCAAGAACTCGAAGCTGTACCTGCCCTTCACCCATGTCGAAGCTGTCGTGCCATGGTTGTTCATGTCCCTCTACGCAATCCTGGTCGCGTCTCGTATTCCTTGGGCAGCTATTTGGACAGCCGTACGAGGCATTGGCTAGCAACTGCACAAGTTCATTGGGCCCATGGATTGCTGTCAGTTGAGAGAGGTGGAGGAAATACACCTGGCCAGATGCAGTCGAAATAGCTTTGGCCAACCACACCAGTGTTAGGGGGGGGTGACCACGTGGCGATGAAAGCCTTTATCAGTTTCGACTACGATCATGACATGGACCTGAAGACGTTGTTGGTGGGGCAGGCGAAGAACTCGGATACCCCATTCGAAATCGCCGATTACTCGGTCAAGGAGACATTAACGGGCGACTGGAGGAAGAAGGTCAAAGAGAAGCTCAAGCTCGTTGGTGTCGTCATCGTCATTTGCGGCGAACATACGGACTCAGCCAGCGGCGTCAGCGCAGAACTCGAAATTACGCAGGAGCTGGGGAAGGCCTATTTTCTTCTCTCTGGCCGCAGTGGGAAGACCTGCGTCAAACCCAAAGCTGCGAAGACATCTGACAAGATCTACAAATGGACGTGGGACAACCTAAAGGCGCTCATCGGCGGCAGCCGGTGACGCGCTGCGGGTAGGTCTATGAGACGTGCTCTTTGCGTCGGCATCGACAACTATACGGCTGGCCCCCTTCGCGGCTGCGTCAGCGACGCCGAACGATTGTGCTCTGCTCTAAGGTGTAACCAGGATGGCTCGCCAAACTTCGAGCCACGATTGCTAGTCGCTCCTGACCCAGGACCAGATGACGTCGTTACTCGCCGCGTTCTCCGCAAGCAGCTAGGACGGCTGTTCAAAGATCCGGCAGAGCTAGCGCTCCTTCACTATTCTGGCCACGGCACGGTCAACAATCTGGACGGGTACCTGGTCACGCAGGATGCTGCTAAGTTCGACGAAGGTATCGCGATGGGGGAAGTGCTCACGCTCGCCAATGATTCGCCGGCGGATGAAGTGGTCGTCTTCGTCGATTGCTGCTACTCGGGGAGGTTCGGCAATCCGCCTGCAATCGGCAATGCAAGAGTCTTGCTGCGAGAAGGCGTCTCGATCCTGACTGCGAGCAGGGGTGATCAGCCCTCGGTCGAGACTGGGGGAGGAGGTGTGTTTACGTCGCTTGTGCTAGATGCCCTTGAAGGAGGAGCGGCGGATATTATTGGCTCGGTGACGCTCCCAGCCATTTACGCCTACGTGGCTGCCGCCTTAGGAGCATGGGATCAACGTCCCCTATTCAAATCCCACACGTCTCGGCTACTACCGCTCAGGCGATGCACGCCGCCGATAGAGCAGAGTCTCCTGAGAGACTTGCCTCTGCTTTTTCCGCTACCTGCAGAGGATCTTCCTCTTGATCCTTCATTTGAGCCGCAATCCGCGAGACCTGATGAAGGGAATGTGGCCACCTTCGGAAAATTGCAGGCCTTGAGTAGAGGGTGAATTCAAGAGGTCGTCGCAACACCTCAGGAAAGAGGAGGAGTTGCGATGGCGGCAAGCAAGCGCCGACGGTCGGATCGAGCTTTGCGTCCGCCGATGGGTTCACCCGGTCGTCCCCCGTTGGGGCGCCGGGAGCATCGGCAGAGGTTTTGGGAAGAAGTTGCTCGAGGGCTGTCGAGCGAGGAGTCGGCGGTGGCAGCCGGCGTGTCTCCCGCTGTTGGAGCGCGCTGGTTTCGCCAATGTGGTGGCATGCCACCTTTCAGTCTTCGTCCTCTGTCGGGGCGCTACCTATCGTTCGTCGAGCGAGAAGAGATTGCGGTTCTTCAAGCCCGCGGTTGTGGCGTACGTGAGATCGCCCGGCAGTTGCGCCGCTCATCGTCGACGATCTCGCGAGAACTGCGGCGGAACGCAGCAACGCGAAGTGGAAACCTCGAGTATCGAGCCACGACCGCCCACTGTTGACCTTCTCGGAGACGCCAACTGGGAGTTGGCAGACGGTGCCGTTTCAGCAAATGAGGGCAGCGGGTTCCTCGTCTCGGAGGAGTCCTACGGTGATTTCGAACTGACGCTGGAATTCTGGGTCGATGAGCCCGCCAACAGCGGAGTGTTCATTCGCTGTTCGGATCCCGAAAACGTTGGAGCTGCCAACTCCTATGAAATCAATATCTTCGATACGCGGGCCGACCAGACATACAGAACCGGAGGAATCGTGAACGTGGCAGCGCCGGCTAGCGTCATCAATACCGGGGGCCAATGGAACAGTTACGAAATCACGGCCCAGGGCTCACGGCTGGTCGTCATCCTGAACGGCACCCAGACCGTCGACACGACCGACGATCAGTTTGTCAGCGGCCCGTTCGCGCTCCAATACGGGGCAGGCACGGTCCGATTCCGCAACGTCCAGATTCGGTCGCTCGACTAAGACCCCGACGGCAGGACGACCCCTGATACCAGGCGTTCCTCGAAGAGGCGAGGATTACGTGGTGAGGCTCTAGCCTCGCGCAGTGACAAGCCCGATCTTAAGAACTCACCATCCAAAGGATCCCGACCATGACCAAGCTCACTCTCATTGCCGGCATCGCGGTGGTACTCGCCGTACCCCTCTCGCTGTCCGCCCAGAACCCCCTCGTGCAGTCGTTGAAGAGCGTCTTCGATATCACGAAGACCAACATCATGGCGACCGCCGAAATCCTAGACGACGAGATGTACACGTTCCGGCCGACCGACGAAGTGCGCAGCGCCGGCGAGATTCTGGCCCACATCGCCGACGGGCAGTTCTCGTTCTGCGGGATCGCAGTGGGTGAAGCCAACGCCGGTCCCGAAAACTTCGAAGAGACGCGAACCCACAAAGCGGAGATCATTGCAGCACTCAAGCAGGGCTTTGCATACTGCGAACGCATCTTCGCGCGGACCAGCGATGCGGGGGCGGCTGATGCTGCCGACTTCTTCGGGGCTCCAAACACCGTCGGCGGTATGCTCGCGTTCAACTCCGTTCACAACTACGAGCACTACGGCAACCTGGTGACCTACATGCGGATCAATGGAATCGTGCCGCCGTCATCCAGGTAGGCTCCGGCCGAAGATCCGTCAATTCTACCCTCGTCGCCGACGCTCCCCTACGTCAGCAGCTCCAGCAGCGCCGACGACGCTGCGTCCGGCCGGTGCGCTGGCAGGTCATGTCCAGCCAGCGGCCGGTGCGCTGGCAGGTCATGTCCAGCCACCGCGGACGCCGGGCGGTCATTCAGCCACCCACACGAACGTGCCGTCACGGTTCTCGAACGTGCCAAGACCCGGGAAAGGGAAGTGCACCGCGTAGACGCGCTGGCCGGAATCGGCGGCGGAGGCGAGCACGGCCTTCCGGCTTTCCTGCGCCAACGGAGCGTCGCCATCGAAGGCGATGGTCCAGTCCGGTCGCTGCACCGAAATCACCGAATGGTGCATCGTGTCGCCGATATAGAGCAGTGAGGCCTCACCCGAGGTGATGAGGTAGCCAGAGTGGCCGGGCGTGTGCCCCTGGATGTCCACCGCCTTGACGGTGCCGGGCACACGATCCGCGCCGGGCTCAAACGTCGCCACTCTTGGAGTGACCGTTGTCACCAGCGAGGCGAGTTGTGCGTTCGCCTGCATCGCTGTCCACTCATTGACCGAGATGTGTATGGCGGCGTTGGGGAATGCCAGCGCGCCGTCCGCGCCCACAAGCCCGCCGACATGATCGCCGTGGCTGTGGCTGATGAAGATGTCTGTCACTGCGCCTGGCTCTACGCCGGCGGTCGCCATCGATGCGGACAGCATTCCGGACGGGCCGTTGCCGGTGTCGAACAGCAGCACGCGGTCGGCTGTGCGGACGATCAGTGGCTGGACACTGAGTTGAAGGACATCGGTCGCGAGGCCCGCCGCCGTCAGCAGGGCATCCACGTCGGCCTTCGACTGGTTGATGGCGAGCGTCATGTTGTCGTTGACTGGCGAGAAGGCGGCGTCTTTCATTGACGCGGCCTGGAGCGCGCCGATGGCGAAGGGCGACACGTTCTCGCCCGCGCCAAATACGGCGATGGCTGGCGCCGCGGTTTCGGCAGTTTCAGCGGGAGCGGCTTCTTCTGTCGCCGGCGAGCAGGCGGCGAGGCTCGCTGCGAGCAAAATCACGAGGGCTGTGTCGGTTCTCATGGCTGCGGTCTCTTGCGCAAGGCGCATGATGCGCGTGGTGGAATCTGGATGGCGACCGTTAGGTCGGGTAACCGTCCCATAGGTCGTGTCACCAAAGAGCCATCTAACGACCTAACGATTCTTCTGGCGCTCAATCGCCTAGCGACCTTCTAGGGCTGCGTTCAGGCGAGCGATGGGATCGGACAAGGACGCACTCCAGGATCAGGTTGCAGTCAACATCCGAAAGTGGGGCGGTAGGCGCAAGCAAGCGTCCAGCATCGCGTTCTAAGCGTCTTCGGGGTTTATTCGGTATCCGGGGGGTAGGCTGGAGCGCCCTCGTGGCTTAGAGGGGCGTTATGCGGTGCTCATCTGCGAGCCAAGATCAATTCTGGAGCTAGGAGTCAGTTCTTGGCTAAGATCGGATGCCGGACGATGCGGCGGCGTTCAGCAATCCCGAGGACCGTAGAATCCTGTGATCGATCCGCCTTCGCTCAGGAAGCCAGCCCCGCGGCACCGCCCACCCAAGCACTACGTTGAACCCACATGATTGGGTTTCTCCGATTGCCGTTACCTACGTCTCGCTCTACCCTGACCACACCGCGGCGCACCCACACGACTCCGATGAGAGGTCAGTATGAGTACGAGAGTCCCCTTGGGGGTCAGGCCGAGTCCTTCTTTGATGACCAGACGCGACGTCCTCCGTGCGTTCGGAGCGATAGGCGGTTCATCCCTGATGATGGGAGCCATGAGCGCCTGTGGCCTGATGGGCACCTCGGCCACCCGCCCCGTGTTGCAGGGCAGGCCGCCTGGTACCCGGGTGATCGTACTGGGCGCCGGCATCTCAGGACTCACGGTGGGATACGAGCTGGGGAAGCTGGACTATGACTATCACATCCTGGAAGCCCGCGATTGGGTCGTGCGTGGCTGCCCGAGCACCCGGCACGCTCTCCTCTCCGACGCCCCGAGCTGCTGACGTACACGCACCACACAACGTCGTCGGCGCTCGGGGCTCAGAAGTTTCCCTTGGCCGCTTCCTCCAGGATCAGCTTGTCCAGTGTCAAGTCCGCCACTGCTCGCTTCAGGCGCCCGTTCTCGCCCTCGAGCTCCTTCAGGCGCCGTGCCTGGCTCACCTTCATCCCGCCGTACTCCCGCCTCGCCGGTCAAGTCCCGAGTTGTGTGTAAAAGTGAGAGGAAGCTCCTCGATGCTTCTGTTAGGCTGCCTTGGCGACCTCCTTCGGTTCGAGAAGCGTGAGATCCAGGTAGCGACGTTCGCTCCAGGCCGCAGTAGTCCTTAGAGCAACCGCAGTGATGAGGCGGAGCGCGCTGGCTCGGTCGGGGAAGGCGCCGGCGCTCCGGATCCGACGCTTGATCTCGGTGTGCAGGCGCTCGAGGCTGTTCGTGGTGCGCAGTGGGGCCCAGTGGCGGCTCGGGGAACGCGTAGAACTGGGTGGCGGCCGTGAAGCCCCGCTCAAGCACGTTGACTGCCTCGGGGAGCTCCTTGAGCCAGCGCGCCGTGATCTCGGCCAGGCGCTTCTTCGACTCAGCGAGCCCGGGGGCCCGGAAGACGGCGGCAACCTCGCGCGCCACACGCTTGCGCAGGCGATGCGGGACCTTGGCCAGCACGTTGCGTTGCAGGTGGACAGTACAGCGCTGGCAGCGCACCTCGGGCAGGAAGCGGCGCACCGCGGCTGCCAGGCCCGCGTGCTCATCCGCGATCACGAGCTGGACGCCGCTGAGACCACGCTCCAGGAGTTGCTCAGGAGCTCCGACCAGCTGTTCTCCGATTCCTCAGGGCCCAGCGTGATGCCCAGGAGCCGGCGGTGGCCGTCCGGGCCCACGGCGTAGGCCACGAGCGCGCTCACGTTCTCGACCTTTCGGGCCCAGCGGGCATCGAGGAACGTCGCGTCCAGGTACAGGTAGGGGTGGGCCCCCTCGATGGGTGCAGTCCGCAGCGTTTGCACGCCCTCGTCGAGCCGCTTCGCGACCCGGCTCACCGTCGAGCGTCCCACGCGCTCACCCTTGAGTGCCTCGGTCACGTCGCCCGTTCTTGCGCTGCGACGCCCTCACGTAGGCCTCCACCATCATCGCATCGACTTCTTCACTCCTGCGCTGGTGACCCATCACGTCGGCGGGCGAGCCGCCTTCCCGGCTGCGCGGGACCGTCACGTCGATCTGACCCAGGCTCGTAAGCAGGCGCCTCAGTACGTCCCGTTCCTGTGGCCCTTCCGGCTGCCGACCCGCCATCGTCGCGCTCCGGTACCATCGCCTTCAACTCCTCCTCCAACACCATCTCGAGCGTTCCGTGATCGCGCCCTGAAACAGCGCTTCAAATCCTGACCGGCTCAACTTCGATCCATGAGGAAGCTCCTTGTTCCGGTTCCGACCTGCTCACGCAGGCCGTCCCGGGTTCATGTGATGATGAACAATTCACGGACCCTCCTCGGACGCCCTCACCCCCTTTTACACAATTGCCGCCTCCACCGGTAGTACGTCTGCTCGGTGATGCCGAGCTCCCGGCTGATCAGCTTCACGGATTTGCCGCGGGCCAGACCGACCCCTGCCTCCCGCAGTGCAGTGATGATCTGCTCCGGAGTGTGTCGCTTCCTTCCCATCCTGACCTCCTCGCTGAAAAGCTTCAGACCAGGTCGATCCTAACATTGCACCTGGTCTCGTTTCAGGGGGTCAGGTCTCTTTGCTAAGCCCCCGAGAGTCGAGCCAGCCTGACTCCAGGGTCGCAGAGAGCTCCAGCTGGGTCGCAGCCGCATTGAGTTCCATGTTGGAGGCCACCCACATCTGGTAGGAAGAGCTGCGGATCGTGGCGTTGTTTTGGTTGATCTGGACAGCGACAAGAATCAATCCAGCGAAGACGGCCACGTTCGCCCCGATCGATACCCAGTCCCTTTGTTTGATTTCAACGACAATGGGACACTCTACGGGATTAATTAGAGAGCAATGTCCTGTGTGGTGAGGGAAGGGATGGGAGGATTGATGAAGACGGCCTCCGGGAGCGGTTTGGGCTTCGGCACACCTCTGACGAAGCGTTCGGGATGAGCGGCCCATGCTTCGCGGAGCACGGATTTCCTGCCGGCAATGACCTGATCGGCGTTCCCGAAGTGGACCTGCTCGGGGGTTAGCATCGAGATGCCGCCATGGCGGTGCTCGGCATTGTACCAGCGGAAGAACGATCGACAGAACGTCTTGGCTTGGCCCTGATCCCCGAACCGTCCGGGAAACGAGGGATGGTACTTCAAGGTTTTGAACTGAGCCTCGGAAAACGGGTTGTCATCCGACACCTGAGGCCGGCTCAACGAGCGGGTCACGCCGAGGTCAGCGAGAAGTTGAGCGGTGCATTGGCTCGTCATTGGAGTTCCCCGATCCGAGTGCAGGGTCAGGACCCGGGGCTGGACGCCATGCTTCAGGCAGCTCTGCTGGATCAACCGGCCGGCCAGGGCCGAGTTCTCCCGGTCCGCCACCATCCAGCCCACGACGTAGCGGCTGTAGATGTCCATGATGACGTAGAGGTAGTAATAGCTCCACTTCTTCGGCCCGAGCAGCCGCGTGATATCCCAGGACCACACCTGGTTCGGCGCCGTGGCCATCAACTCGGGCTTCTTGTACTCGGGATGGGTGCGCTGCGCCCGGCGTTCCTGAACCGGCACCTCGGAGGCCAGAACACGATACATCGTGCGTTCGCTGCACAGGTAGACCTCTTCGTCGAGCAGCGTGGCCACCACCTCGGCGGGTGAGCGGTCCACGAACCGCTCCGAACACAGCGTGTCGAAGACCTCGCCTCGTTCCGTCTCGCTCAATGCCCGGGCGGGCGTCGGGCGGGGCTGCTGTTGCCCGGTTGATGGGCCTCGACGACGGTACAACGTCGATCGGGAGACCTCGAGGGCCGCGCACGCCGGTTTTACACCGACGTGCTTAGCCAGCTCATCGGCCGCCTTCAAGAGTTTGTCCCGTCGTCGAGGCTTATCCCCAGCAGCCCCGCAACTTTTCCCTGCACGTCGATGATCAGGTGTGCCTTCCTGAGCTCATTCTCGAGCCGTGCGTTTCGCCGCTCCAGCTTGCGTACCTTCTCATCCAGCGGATTTCGCTCCGGCTTGCGGCCGCGTTTCTTCGACAGGGCCTTCAGCGACCCGCTATGCGCCGCCTTGCGCCACGTCGTCAGGTGCGACGAGTACAGGCCCTCTCGCCGCAGGACTTGACCCACCTCGCCGGGCTCGGTGCACCGGTCCGCTTCTTCGACGATCCGCAGCTTGTACGACGGACTGAACCGCCGCCGTAGCGGCCTATCTACTACCTCCGGGTCCGCAGGAGCTGCCGCGCTTCGCTTGGCCTCCCCGGTTCCAGGGGCACTACCATTCTCTGCCATTCTCTCTCGCAGTCCCAACATGTTCGTTTTCTCTGCCTTCGCCCTACTCTAATTCCTTGCGTGCTCCGTGTCTCACGTACGTTGGCAGAGAGGGATAGAAGTCATGATCCCCCCGTGTGCGGCCTCCGTGTTCCGATCCTGTTGTGTTTTGGCAATGACAACAATGCCTCGACCATGCGCGAATCGCGAGGTCGAATGATTGGGCAGGTGGACGCTCTGGCCGCCCAGTTGCAGTGCTTGCAATACTTTGCGCTGCAAAGTACATTGCACATAACCCTATCAACCAGATTGTCAGGCCTAACGAAGCATGACACTCGTGTCTTCTCCGGGGGAGCCGGTCATGACTAGAGGCATAATCGCCGGCGGGGCGTTCGCCGCCATGCTAATCCTTCTCGCCCTCGGCGCCGTCCACCGGGCCCTCGAACAGGACCTCGACCCCGCGGCGGCCAGGTCGCCCGCAATGACCCCCTCGACCGCGGCGACGCACGAAGGGCTCCTCTACGGCCGCATCACCACCGATGACGGCGCAATCTACGAGGGGCGGCTGCGCTGGGGAGGTGACGAGGAGGCGTTGTGGAGCAACTACTTCAACGGCTTCAAGGACGTGAACCCCTGGGTCGCCCACGCACCGGTCGAGCGGCTGCCGAAGGAGCGTTTCTCGATCGAGATCTTCGGGATCGAGATCGTCGGCTGGGACCACCAGTTCGACCTCGGCCGGCCGTTCATGGTACGCTTCGGCGACATCGCGCGCATCGAGCCGCGCGGCCGCGACATTCGGGTGACCCTCAAGAGCGGTACCGTGTTCGACCTCGACCGCTTCTCCGCCGACGACGTAGCCGACGGCGTGCGAGTATGGGACGCCAAGCGCGGCGTCGTGGACCTCGGGGAGTGGCGGATCCGCTCCATCGAGTTCCTCCCCACCGCCCGGCTTGGCGCCGCCCCCTACCCCCTGCACGGTACGGTGCACACGCGTCAGGGCGACTTCACCGGCCTGGTACAGTGGGACCGGGAGGCGGCCGTCGGCCCCGACGAACTCAACGGCCACACCGCCGACGGTGAGCTCAGCCTGCGTTTCGACGCCATCCGCTCCATCGCGCACCGCTCGCGCAACAGCTCCTTGGTGACGCTGCTCGACGGCCGCGAGATCGTGCTCTCCGGCACCCGCGAGGTCGGCCAGGGCAACCGAGGGATCTACGTCGACGATCAGCGCTACGGACGGGTGCTGATCTCCTGGGACGCCTTTGAGCGCATCGACTTCAGCCCAGGCGGCACCGGCCCCGCCTACGGCGATTTCCCGCCGGGCCACCCCCTCACGGGAAAGGTCATCACGCGGTCCGGCCGCCGCCTCGCCGGCCGACTGGTCTGCGACCTCGACGAGAGCGAGACCACCGAGACGCTCGATGCGCCATCCCAGGGCGTAGACTACACCATCCCCTTCGGCCTCATCGCCTCGATCGCGCGCCCGGGCCTCGAAGCGCGCGGCGCCCAGCGCGCCAGGGTGACCCTCCATAGCGGCGAGGAGCTACAGCTCGAGCGTGCCGGCGACCTAGGCGAGCAGAATGCCGGCATGCTGATCTTCTTCGACGGCCGTCAGCGCCCCGAGTACGTGCCCTGGACCGACATCGAGCGGGTCGACTTCGACCGCCCACCGGAGATGTACCGGCCGAGCGGCCCTCGGTGAGCGGTGTCGCGCTTCGGCGGCCCGGGTCTTACGATGACCAACGGCTCGGCCGCTTCGCGGAATCTCTGGTGGCTCCGCCACCTCTGTGTCGTGAGTCAGCCCGTCAGACGACATGACTAACACCTCACCTGGAGGTATTCCGCACCATGCGCGTCGCGAATCTGAAGACCGTAGCGCTCTCATCCCTCCTGATCGGGCTCAGCGCCTGTGAATCACGGAGCTTGGACCAGAGCGTCCAAGCTGAACCAGGAGCGATCGAAGCCCATCTGCGCTTCCTAGCGGATGACGATCTCGAGGGTCGCGAAACCGCTAGCCGGGGTCTACGGGTCAGCGAGAATTACGTAGCGGCACAGTTCAGATCGTACGGCCTAGAACCGGGTGGTGACGCAGGTACGTACTTCCAGACCGTTCCGCTGCGTCAGAGCGTTCGAGACCCCTCGGGGAGTCGATTCCGCCTCCAACGTGACGGGAGTGGTGCTGAGCTTACGGCCGGGGCCGACTTCTTCGTCTCGCCGGCAATGGTGAACGCCGAAAGCTCCGTTACGGCCCCTGTCGTCTTCGTGGGTCACGGCCTTTACGCTCCGGATCAGGACATCGACGACTACGCGGGCCTGGACGTAAGCGGGAAGATCGTCGCGTTTCTGGGGGATCGACCGCCGGCCTTCTTTCTGTTGGATCCGCATCTGCGACTCCCGCCATCCCAAGTAGCCGACTTGCTGGGCGCGGTCGCTAGTATTTCGCTGTCGCCGGCGGAACAGAGTGAAGACGTGTTCGCGGACCGGGCAAAGCCCAGGCTCCGCTCGCGGACGAGTTGGGTCGATGCTGAAGGGCGCCCGCATACGCAGGCGCGGGCTACGGTGGGGACGGAGATCCAGGCTACGCTCAGTGGAAGCGCCAGTTCACGCCTGTTCCGGGGCGCGCTACGATCCTACTCCGAGGTGCTCGACGAGGCCGGGTCCGGTGAGGGCCCCGTCGCCGGGTTCGAACTCCCAATCGAAGCCACGATCGGCCAGGCGTCGATCCATACGGACGCATCGAGCCGTAACGTTCTCTCCATCCTCAGAGGGTCGGACCCCGAGCTCTCAAACGAATACATCGTCATCACAGCTCATCTGGACCACGTAGGCATCGGTGAAGCGATCGACGGCGACAGCATCTACAATGGTGCGATGGACAACGCCACGGGCACCGCCATGATGTTGGAGGTGGCACGGCTCCTGGCATTGGCCCCCGCCCGCCCGAAACGCTCGATTCTGTTCTTCGCCACCACGGCGGAGGAGCACGGGCTCGTCGGATCGAGCTACTTCGTGCTGAACTCCACAGTGCCGCACGAGAGCATGGTGGCGAACATCAACCTGGATGCACCCAGGATGTTTTTTCCGTTCGACGAGCTCATCGCGTTCGGCGCCGAGCACTCTACCACATTGCTGACGTCGCTCCGTGAGACGGCCGAGGGCCTGAACTACACCGTGGATGACAGCATCTGGTTCGAATCAGGCGCAAGCGATCACTTCAGCTTTCTACAGTCCGGCATACCCGGTACCCGGTTCATCCCCGCCCTGGTGTCGACGGATCCTGAGATCGACGCTGACGAGATCATGGCCAGGTATCGGCCTCACACGCCCTCGGACGACCTGTCCATGCCCCTCGACTACGACGTCGCCGCCACGTTCGTGGATATCGTGCGAGCCACCGTGCATCGGATGGCCGACTCGGAGATCGACTTCGCGCTGAATGAGGGAGACCCGCTGTTCGGCTGGCCTATGGCTCGTTAGCCCCCCCTAGGGAATCAGTCCCGCCTGAGGATCACTGCGCTGTGGATCCCGGCACTGCGGCCACTCGGCGACCTCACGTGCAGGCCGACGACCGCGACTCGGGGCCATGGCGGGAAGTGACCGCCGGTCCCGCGGCATCATCTCGGGATCTTCCGAGGCCAAGTAGACGAGCATGGCGGTGAGCGTCGCGTTATTCCGCACCTCCTCGGGTACGATCTTGTCGTACGTGTCGAGGTTGGTATGGTGCGTATACGTGCCGTAATCCCAGCTCAGGGAGCTGATGCCGAACGCCGGCGCTCCCGCGCAGATGAACGAGCTGCTGTCGGTGCCGCCCGTTCCCGGCACGGAGGGCGAGTTGAGGGTGATGTGCTGTGTGATCGACTCGGGTACCTGAGTCAGCCAGCGGGCGAAGTACTCCGCCGCCCTCGTGAGCCCCTGGGTGGAGATCCTCACAACGCGCCCCGTGCCGTTGTCCTGGTTGAAGAGCGCCTGCATGCCCTCGACCACCTCCGGATGGTCCTCCCGCCACGCTTCCGAACCGTTCAGGCCCTGCTCCTCGCCGCTCCAGTGCCCGGCGATGATCGTGCGCATCGGGTTGGGATAAGCCTCGGCGAGGATCCGCATGGCCTCCATCATCACGATCGTGCCGGTCCCGTTGTCGGTGGCACCGGACCCGGTGTCCCAGGAGTCGAAGTGAGCCGAGAGCATGACGTACTCGTCCGGATTCGTCGTGCCGGGCACCGTGGCGATCGTGTTGTACGTAGGAGCCACCCCCGTGAACTCGACGTCGACGTCGGCGCGTAAGACGGGTCCCTGCCCGTGCTCTGCGAGCCGATAGACCAAGCCGTAGTCCTCGCAGGCCAGATCCAGGGTGGGAACGGTCCGCACCCGCGCTCGGCTGACGCCCAGGGTACCGTCGTATCTCCAGCTCGACTGCAGCAGTCCGAGGGACCCCACATCGCCCAGCCGAGCCCGAATGTCATCGAGACTCAGCCCGGTGGGCTCTACACGGGTCCGGTTGAAGTCGGCATCCGCAGCGTCCTGAGCGGCGGCCGACCGCTCCAGCGCTCCGGGCGTTCCGAACTCTACGAAATTTCGGTCCGGCCGGCAGGACAACAGCGCGGGCACGATCAGGACGAACTTCCCCCGGGCTTGGGGCAACCAGGCCTCGAACTCCGAGACCCTGGACACTCTGGGAAGGAGCACCACCCCCCCCTCCACGGGCCCGTCGGTCCCGGCGCTCCATGCGGGCACTTCGGCAATGAGCGTCTTTACGCGTGGAGCGATCAAGTCAACGTGGTGAATACCGCGCCGCCACCCGGTCCAAGTGCCGTATTCCTCGTTCTCGGCTTCGATTCCCCAAGAGGCATAGGTCTTCGCCGCCCAGTCGTGCGCAGCGAGCTGCCCCGGAGAGCCGGTGAGGCGAGGGCCGACGGAGTCCATGAGGACCTGTGCCAGCTCCGTGGCAAGGGACCGCTCCATCCCCAACTGCCAGATACGCTCCAGTACGGGGTCGTCCGTTCTGAAGCTCTGCGCCTGAGCCGTGCACGGTACCACAGTCAGCGCATACATGATGCTGGCAATCCATCTGATCGTCGTCCTCATCGTACTCTACCCCTCGGCCCGGGTGGTGGAATCGAACTCGATGCGTATCGTGGGCTTGGGGTGGCTCTTGTGCAATGCCCTCTTCGCGCCCCCGCCGCCCCTCTCCCGAGCCAGGTGTCGCCCGTATATTGCCCGCGGTCCGGTTTCCGCGCCTCCGGGCACATACCGAGCCTTTGGGGACGACCGAGCAGCGCCTAATCGCCACAGGTAGAACTGAACGCACATGCTCCTCCGCACGCAGATCCTCTTAGGGCTCGTTGCCGGCGCCTTGGCGGGGGTGGCGGCTCAGCTCCTGGAGATCGAGTGGCTCCGGGTGGCACTCATCTCGATCCAGCCTCTCGGCGATGCGTTCATCCGGCTTATCACCATGGTGGTTGTGCCTTTGGTCGTCGCCAGCCTCTTCGTAGGTGCCGCCTCGCTCGGCGACGTGCGCAAGTTGGGCCACATCGGACGTAGGACCCTCGTGTTCTTTCTGGTCACTACCGTCATCGCGACCCTGATCGGCCTCGGCCTAGGCCTCGCTTTTACCCCCGGAGAGGGGATGGACCCCGCGGTACGTGACGCCCTGGCGGCGGACTTTCAGGGGGACCGGACCACAGCCGCCGTTGCGAACGCACAGACCGCCCCCGGCCTGACACAGATCCTGGTGGAAATGATCCCGCGCAATCCCTTCGCCGCCGCCGCGGAGATGGACCTGCTGCCGTTGATCATCGCCACGCTCCTGTTCGGCGCGGCAGCCACGGTGCTGGAGCCTGCCAGGCGGGCTGCGGTAGTGGGGTGCTTCGACGGGATCAACGGAATGTGCGTTGTTGTGATCCATTGGGTCATGAAGCTCGCGCCGTATGCCGTGTTCGCTCTGATTGCTTCTGTGGTGGCTCGGTTCGGCTGGGAGCTCCTCCAGAGCCTGCTCCTCTACTCGGCGCTCACAGCGATCGGTCTTGTGCTGCATGCGAGTGTCGTACTCGGCACGGCACTGCGCACTCTGGCCCATCGCAGTCCGCTGGCGTTCCTGCGAGCCGTAGCCGAAGCGCCCCTTCTGGCGTTCTCGACCTCGTCGTCCAACGCTACTCTGCCCGTCAGCATCGACGTCGCCCGTGAGAAGCTCGGCATCTCGACGGAGGTGACGGGATTCGTGCTTCCCCTCGGGGCGACCCTGAACATGAACGGTTCGGCGCTATACAAGGCGCTCACGGCCGTCTTCATCGCGCAGGTCTACGGACTCTCGTTGGGCGTCGGCGAAATTGTGACGATCGTCTTCACGGCAACGCTCGCCGCGGTGGCCGGGGCCGGCGTGCCCGGAAGCTCGCTGGTCACGACACTGATCGTCTTGAACGCGATTGGCCTCGGACCACAAGCGGCGGCCGGGATCGCCCTGGTGGTGGGCGTCGATCGTATTCTCGACATGCTGCGCACCACAGTAAATGTGCTCGGCGATCTGGTGTGTGTGGCCTATGTCGGGCGAAGCGAGGCCGGCGCCCAGAGTTAATCCGGCCCGCCAACCTTCGGAGTCCAGGGGCCGTCTAAGTTTCCTAGACGCAGGGGTGGAACGCGGAGAGAGCCGTGAGGCGCCCCCTCTGCCGCAACGACTCGTGAAGGGACTCCTATGGATTCGCTCGCCCAGGACTTGAAGTATGTATTCCGCTCGCTCGCGAGGCGTCCGGGCTTCACCGCCGCAGTCCTCCTCACGCTTGGCCTCGGCATCGCCGCCAACACGGCTATCTTCAGCGTGGTCAACGGTGTGCTCCTCCAGCCCCTCCCGTTCGAGTCGCCGGAGCGCCTTGTCACCCCGGACGTGATGTCGACGAAGGGCTTCTACATCTCGACGTCGATTCCCAACTACTACGACTGGAAGGACCGGTCGCGCTCCTTCGAGTCATTCGGTGCCTACCGGGGCACGAGTGCCGTCTTGACGGGCCTAGACCGGCCGGAGGTGATCCGCGTTCGGCAGGTGTTGGGCGACTTCTTTACCGTGCTCGGAGTCGATGCTGCAAGGGGCCGTACCATAACCGCTCAGGAGGCGGAACCCGGGGCCGCTGCCCTCGCTGTGCTCAGCCACAACTTCTGGCAGGAGCAACTGGGGGGAGACCCAGGAGTCCTCGGGCGCTCGCTGTCCATCGACGGCGAGCCATTCCAGGTCATCGGCGTGATGCCTGAAGGCTTCGCTTTCCCGTCACCCAGCGATGACGTCTACCTTCCCATGGGACACTTCTCCGACGACCTCTCCTGGAACGCGCGGGGCAGCTCGTCGGGCACACGAGCTGTCGCCAGACTCCTGCCTGGGGTAAGCATCGATCTGGCGCAGGTAGATCTCGATCGAATAACAACCGCCATTCGCGAGACGGAAGACGAGAACGCAGCCGCGCCGATCCTGGTGTCGGTGACCGAGCGCTACGTCGGAGACATCAGGGCTCCCCTTTGGATGTTGATGGGCGCCGTAGCTTTCGTGCTACTGATCGCGTGTGCGAATGTTGCCAACCTCTTATTGGCCCGAGGCGAGGGTAGGCAGAAAGAGCTGGCTCTCCGTGCGGCCCTTGGCGCAAATCGCCATCGGGTCGTGCGCCAACTTCTGACCGAGAGCCTGGTGCTGGGGCTTTCTGGAGGTCTCATGGGAATCGGCCTGGCCTACGTCGCGGTGGCGGCCATGGAGGGTGCACTGCCCACCAGCCTTCCGGCTCTGATGGTCGGGCGTGTCTCGATCGACCTTACGGTGCTGCTCTTTACCCTGACGCTCGCGGTGGCGACGGGGCTGATCTTCGGCTTCGTCCCCGCTCTTCGGTCGTCGAGACCCGATCTGCTGTCCACACTCAAAGAGGGCGGGCGTGGCCGTTCGGTCGGTGGCCGCCACGGAATGCGGGGGGCACTCGTCATCGCAGAAGTGGGGGCTGTCGCTCGTTCTCCTCGCCGGCGCCGGGCTCCTTATCAAGAGCCTCGATCAACTCCAGCGGGTGGACAAGGGCTTCGACGAAACGAACGTACTCACCATGAGGGTTCCCCTCTCCGACGCGAAGTACCCCGAGGAGGAGATGTGGCGAGCCTTCAATCAGGAACTGCTGCAGCGAACGCGTGCGCTCCCTGGCGTACAACACGCTGCCGTCGCGAACAGTATCCCATTGGGCGGGAGCAACTCGGAGAGATCCATCTCGCCCGAGGGGGTAGCCGTGTTCGACCAGGAAAACCGCCACTCCGTTCTGAATACCATCGCCTCGGTCGGCTACTTCGAGGCCATGGGCATTGAGATCGTTCGCGGTCGCGGCTTCATCAGTGCAGACGATGCGGGGGCCCCTCTGGTGGCCGTGATCGACGAGACGATGGCGGAGAAGTTCTGGCCGGGGGAGGACCCCATCGGCAAGCGGATCACAACGGAATTCGCACCGGCGACGACGGGGGCCACGCCGGCGATGAACCAACGGCCCACCGCTGCCAACAGCGTGCCGATTTATCGCACCGTCATCGGAGTGGCGGCGCACGTGCGATTCTACGACCTGCAAGAACCGTCGCGCATCGAGCTCTACCGGCCTCTGAAGCAGTCGGGGCGCAGTTGGGGCTTCTCTCCGACCCTGATCGTGAAGAGTACAGCAGACCCGGCGCCCTTGGTGCAGAGCATCCGGGGCGAGATCACGTCCATGGATACGGACCAGCCGGTTCAGTTCGTGCGAACGATGTCAGCGGTGATCGACTCACAGCTGGCCACCTTCGCCGCGATGCGAGGCCTACTGGTCATTTTCGGGGCTATCGCCCTCGTTCTGGCTGCCATCGGCATCTACGGAGTCATGTCCTACTCCGTAGCCCAGCGCAGGCGCGAAGTCGGCATTCGTATGGCCCTGGGTGCAGAGGCTCGCCAGGTACGGTGGCTCATGTCCCGACAGGGTCTGAGGCGCGCTCTATTCGGACTCGGGCTGGGGACGGTCGGTACGCTGGCGGTAACCCGTGCGCTTCAGAGCCTTCTGTACGGGATCGGAGGCACGGAACCCGCCACGCTGCTCGCCGTCTCGGGCATTCTCATGGGTGTGTCCCTTCTCGCGGCCTACGTTCCGGCCCGTCGTGCCACGCGAATCGATCCCGCGGTGGTGCTGAGAGAGGAGTAGGACAACACCCTCCCCCTGACAGGTGTCTGAACATTAGCAATACTTGGTGCTAATAATTGCATAAGACTTCAGTAAGTCCTGGCTGGTGCGGCCGATGGGATGGCATGCTCGAGGGGTGAGGGGTTTGAGGGACGGCCCGATCCAGTGAGCAGGGTCCCCCGTCTCCCGCCCGGGTCGAGAAACATACGGGAGTCCTGGTACATGCTCGTTCCCCTTCTGGCGTTGTTACAGTTGGCACCCGCCACCGCGCAGCAGTCGGCCGCTGTAGTCGTCCAGCGCCCCACCGCAGCCACCGTGATCTATAGCGGTGTAGACGGCGATGTGGATGTCGCCGTGCCGCGGCTCGAGCTCGACATCGAGGTCGACGGCGTCCTGGACGAATCCGCTTGGGCCGACGCGTCCGTTCTGACGGGCTTTTCTCAGTATCGTCCCGTGGATGGTCTTGCAGCCGAGGACAACACCGAAATCCTGGTCTGGTACTCACCGACCGCCATCCACTTCGGCATCCGGGCGTTCGAGCCCCACGGAGCGGTGAACTCAACGCTCGCCGACCGTGACAAGATCCAGAACGACGATCATGTCCAGATTCTCCTCGACACGTTCGACGACGGTCGCACCGCTACCGTGTTCGGCGTGAACCCCCTGGGAGTGCAGTCGGATGGGTCACGCGTGGATCGGGGGGCGCAGGGGGGGCGGCATCATCCGGCGGGACGGCGGTGATCCCGTCGATTTGAGCCCGGACTTCCTTTACGAGACAAAGGGGCGGATAACGGACTACGGGTACGAGGTCGAGATGCGTATCCCCTTCAAGAGCCTCTCTTTTCAGTCCGACGACGTGCAGAGCTGGGGGATCAACGTCATCCGTAGAGTCCAACACTCGGGACGGGAGCAGACCTGGACAGCAGTCCAACAGGGACGGGCTTCTTTCCTGGCTCAGGGTGGCACGCTGCTCGATTTGAGAGGCTTAGACCGTGGGCTGGTGCTGGACATTAATCCTGTGCTCACCTCGGCCATCGACGGGACGCCCAACACCGCGGGTTGGGATTACGACACCTCCACCCCCCAGCTCGGGGGAAACGTGCGGTGGGGGATCACCAGCAACCTGACCATGAATGGCACGGTCAACCCGGACTTCTCCCAGGTGGAAGCCGACGCCGGCCAGACCCAGTTCGACCCGCGCAGTGCTGTCTTTTTCGCAGAGAAAAGGCCCTTCTTCTTGGAAGGCAGCGAGAATTTTCGGACTCCGAACCGGCTCATCTACACCCGACGAATCGTGAGCCCGCACGGCGCCGCAAAGTTCACGGGTAAGGTATCGGGCACTGAGTTGGCCTTCTTGTCAGCCGTGGACGAAGATCTCGCGGGCAGCGGACACCGCCCGCTCTTCAACATTCTCAGAGTCAAGCGAGACATCGGCGAGGAGTCGACCCTGGGAGTCGCGTATACCGATCGGGTTGAGGGGTCCGACTACAATCGGCTCGCCAGCGCCGATACCCGACTCGTCTTCGGGGGCATCTACGACGTACAAATGCAGGGGGCACTGAGCTTCGACCAGACCGCATCCGTAAACCAGAACGGGCATCTGTGGGACACGAGCCTGCGACGCCAGGGCCGTGAGTTCGGGTTCAACCTCTCGTTCAAGGGCTTCTCCGACGACCTCATCGCGGGGAGTGGGTTCCTCGGAAGGGTGGGGACCGTCACGGCCAGGGGTGGCCCCAGCCTCACGCGTTTCGGAGACGCGGGCGCGTTCTTGGAGAGGTACAACGCACGCATGACCATGGAGTTCAGTTGGCTCCATCAGACGTTCATGAACGGGGGCGGGCCCGACAACTGGTTGAAGTACACGTTCGGAAATGACTTCACGCTGCGGGGTGGATGGAGTGTGGGGGCGTCGCTCCTCATCGAACGGTTCTATTATCCGGCCGAGCTCTACAGCGACTACTACATCGAGACGCAGACCCCGACGGGACCGCAGATCGTGCCTTTTGTGGGCGAGCCCGCCCTCGACAACTATGACCTGGTGCTCACGCTACGCACCCCGAATTCGAGTCGCTTCAGCGCCAACACTTTTGTGATCTATGGCCAGGACGAGAACTTCGACGAGTGGGCGAGCGGATACATCTTCCTGTGGACCACGAACGTGACCCTTCGGCCCACGGAGCAGCTCCGGGCGGAAGCCAGCTATACCCGACAGCAATACATCCGGAAGACCGACCGGAGCACGGTCCGCGTTCGCGACATACCCCGTCTCAAGCTGGAGTACCAGCTTACGCGCGCCATCTTCTTCCGCTTCGTGGGCCAGTATGACGCCACCAACGTGGACGATCTGCGTGACGACACCCGAACCAACGATCCGATCGTGGTTCCCGACGGGGACGGCGGCTTTGAGAGAGTCACGGCGTGGACCCGCAACGACTTCCGCTTCGACGTGCTCTTCTCCTTCGAGCCCAACCCGGGGACGGTGATCTTCGCAGGTTACGGAAGCAGCCTGACCGAGAACAACTCGTTCAAGTTCAACAGCCTGGAGCGAACCAACGACGGCTTCTTCATGAAGCTGAGCTATCTGTTCAGAATGTAGCGCACGGAGCACCCTGTATCAGGGTTCGGCTGGCGAATGCGGATAGGTAGGGATGAAGTTTTCACCTGACAGTTCCGCGATCTCGTGCCACATTCCTTGTCTGGGACCCACACCCATTGTTCAGGACACGCGCAAGCTGTCGGAGGGCATCCCGCTCCCTTCCGTAGGCCCACGGGAGTTCGTTGATGCTCGTACCGATGTTGGCCCTCCTGCAGGTGGCGGGCGGAGCCGCCGTAGCATCCGGCTCGACTTCACCCACCCATCCCTCTCGTTCCATCTCCGAACCCGAGGTTTACAGCGGCACGTTGGGCCAGTTGGATGTTGTCGTACCCAGGCTGGAGATTGCGATAGAGGTGGACGGAGTCCTCGACGAGGCTCCGTGGTCCGACGCGGCGATGCTCACCGGGTTCTCAGAGTACAAGCCCGTGGACGGACTGCCAGCGGACGACAAGACGGAAGTCCTGGTTTGGTATTCACCCGACGCCATCCACTTCGGTATCCGGGCCTTCGAGCCCCACGGCCCACCGAACGCCAGTCTGGCCGACCGTGACAAGATCGAGGCCGATGATCACGTTCAGATCCTCCTCGACACCTTCAATGACGGCCGCAGCGCGGTCGTCTTCGGGGTGAATCCGTTCGGTGTTCAGTCGGACGGATCACGGGTCGAACAGCGTACGTCGACCCGAGTCACGAGCGCGACCCGAGGTCGGGACCCGGTCGACTTGAGCCAGGACTTCCTTTACGAGTCTCAAGGCCGGCTGACCGAGTGGGGCTACGAGGTCGAAATGCGCATCCCCTTCAAGAGCCTCTCTTACCAATCGGAGGACACGCAGAGTTGGGGAATCAACGTCATTCGGAGAGTCCAGCACTCCGGCCATGAACAGACTTGGACCCCGGCGCTCGTAGGCCGAGCTTCGTTCCTCGCTCAAGGTGGAACGTTGCTCGACCTCGGCGGCTTCGAGCGGGGCCTTGTACTCGACATCAATCCGGTCGTCACCAGCTCCATCAACGGCGAGTCGCAAACGAGCGGTTGGGAGTACGATGCTCAGCAGCCCGAATTCGGTGGCAACATTCGCTGGGGGCTGACCAGCAACCTGACCATGAACGGCACCGTCAATCCGGATTTCTCCCAGGTGGAGGCCGACGAGGGGCGGACCCAATACGACCCTCGACGTGCGGTCTTCTTCTCCGAGAAGCGCCCGTTCTTTCTGGAGGGTAGCGAGTACTTCCAGACTCCGAATCGCCTGATCTACACTCGCCGGATTTCGAGCCCGGTCGCAGCGACCAAGTTCACCGGTAAGATCGGGGGCACGGAGATGGCCGTCCTCTCGGCAGCGGATGACAAGGCGTTGTCCGCCACTGGGGAGGACTACCCCATCTACAACCTGGTGCGCGTCAAACGGGACGTGGGCGACCAATCCACTGTGGGCATCGCCTACACCGACCGTATAGAGGGCTCCGACTACAACCGGGTCGCGAGCGCGGACACCCGGTTCGTGTTCGGCGGCATCTACGACCTGCGCATGCAGGGGGCGATGAGCTTCGATCGGACGGACGGGACCGAGACCGACGGGCACCTCTGGGACCTGAGCCTCGCACGGCGTGGCCGCCAGTTCGGGTGGGATGTCGTGTTCAAGGGCCTGGACGACGAGCTCATGGCCGGGAGCGGATTCCTAAGCCGAGTGGGGATCGTACAACTCAGGGGGAGCACGAGCCTGACAGGCTACGGTGAGCCCGGAGCCAAGGTCGAGCGATTCTCGGGTCGTATCAGCCTGGACACGAATTGGCGACACAAGACGTTCCTCGCCGGTGGAAGTCTCGACGAGTTCTGGAGGGGCAGTATCGGTGGCGACCTCACGATACGGGGTGGCTGGGCGCTGCGGGCATCGTTCATCACGGAGGAAGTCTTCTATCCGCACGAGCTGTACGCCGACTATGCCATCGAGAGTCCGACCGCTACGGGAACCGACACCATCCCCTACGTCGGCGTGCCGAAGATCGCCACCTACAACCTGAGCCTCGGCCTGACGTTACCGCGATCGCAGCACTTCAGCGGCAGCACGTCTCTCCTCATCGGCGAGGACGTGAACTACGACGAGTGGGCCCCCGGGTATCTGTTCCTTTGGCGGAACACCCTGGTTTGGCGACCGACGGACCAGCTCCGCATCGAGGGGAGTTGGGTGCGCCAGCAATACTTGCGCAAAGTCGACAATAGCACGCTGCGCATCCGCGACCTTCCACGTCTCAAGGTCGAGTATCAGCTTACGCGTGCGATCTTCTTCCGCTTCGTGGGTCAGTACGACGCCACCAACGTGGACGACCTACGTGACGACACCCGAACCGAGAATCCGATCTTGGTCCGCAACAGCGACGGCATCTACGAGCCGGAGCTGGCATGGACCCGCAACGACTTCCGCGTCGACGGGCTCTTCTCGTTCGAGCCGAGCCCCGGAACGGTGATCTTCGCCGGTTACGGCAGCAGCCTCACCGAGATCGACTCGTTTCGCTTCGATAGCCTGGAGCGGACAAGCGACGGGTTCTTCGTCAAGCTGAGCTACCTGCTGAGGATGTAGAGCCCTTCCACGTGCTTCTCCCCATACTCGCGGTACTCCAGGTCGCCGCCGGCCCCTTGAACGGCGCCGCCTCGCAAACTACCTACCGGGGTGTGCTCACTCAGCTCGAAGTGACACCACCCAGAATCGAAGAAGAGATCCAGGTTGATGGACTTCTCGATGAAGGGGCTTGGAGGAGAGCCGCAGTCCTCACAGGCTTCTCGCAATACCAGCCCATGGACGGCGTGCCGGCCGACGACCGAACAGAGGTGCTCGTCTGGTACTCATCGAGCGCGATCCACTTCGGGATCCGTGCCTTCGAGCCTCACGGCGTTGTTAACGCGACGCTGGCCGATCGCGACAACATCAACAACGACGATCACCTGCAGCTCTTGATCGATCCGTTCAACGACGGTCGCCGCGCCCTTGTCTTCGGTGTGAATCCCCTGGGTGTGCAGGCCGACGGAATGAGGGTGGAACGAGGGTTCCAACGCACCAACTCCACGAGGGGCGCCACCAGCCCCGTGGATCTGTCACCGGACTTTCTCTACGACTCGAGGGGTCTCATCACGGACTACGGTTACGCGGTAGAAGTACGGATTCCGTTCAAGAGCCTCACGTTCCAGCCGAGCGAGATCCAGGACTGGGGCATCAATATCATCCGGCGGGTGCAGCACTCGGGAAGGGATCAGACCTGGACACCCGCGCTTCAAAGCCGAGCCTCGTTCTTGGCCCAAAGCGGCACCTTGTTGTCACTACAAGGCATGAATCGGGGGCTCGTGCTCGACGTCAACCCAGTGGTCACGACCTCCATTGCGGGCTCCCCGGCTGACGCCGGGGGTTCCCCCTCGGAGGCGGGGTGGAACTACGACGGGAACACTCCGGAGTTGGGCGGCACGCTCAGATGGGGGCTGACGAACAACCTCACGTTTACCGGCACCGTGAACCCCGACTTCTCACAGGTGGAGGCAGACGTCGGGCAGACCGACTTCAACCCGCAACGCTCCATCATCTTTCCGGAAAAGCGCCCGTTCTTTCTAGAGGGTAGTGAGAGCTTTCAGACCCCGAACAATCTCATCCACACACGAAGGATCGCGAACCCGGTAGGCGCGGCGAAGCTGACGGGTAAGATCTCGGGAACAGAGGTGGGATTCCTGACGGCCGTGGACGACAAGGCGCTGTCTGAGTCCGGCCTCGACAACCCCATCTTCAACATCCTTCGCATCAAGAGAAACATCGGCGAGGAATCCACGGTCGGCGTCGTGTACACGGACCGCATGGAGGGGTCGGACTACAACCGCGTGATCGGGGCCGACAGCCGAATCATCGTCGGCGGGAACTACGACTTTCAGGCTCAGGGTACCGTGACCCTCGACCGAAAGGACGAGCAAACCGACGACGCATACATGTGGGATGTGAGCTTGCGACGTACCGGGCGCAGATTCGGCTTCAACACCAATTTCACCGCGTACGATGACGATCTCGCCTTGGGCAGCGGGTTCGTACGACGCTCGGGAACGGTGCGCATCGGTGGCTCACCCAGCCTCACCTTCTACGGCGAAGAGGGCGACCGGCTGGAGCAGTATCGAGTCAGCCTCAACCTCTCTTATACATGGCTGTACGACACCTTCTTGAACGGGGGGAGCGTCGACGACGCGATCCGCTTCACATTCGGGAACAACTTCATCTTCCGTGGAGGATGGGTGCTGGGTGCGTCGGTTCTGATCGAGGAATTCTATTACCCGCCCACCTTGTACGCCGACTACTTTGTCGAGCTTCAGTCACCCACCGGAACGGAGTACGCCCCCTACGTGGGCACGCCGGCGCTTCAGAACTACCTGCTGTCCTTGCGGTTGAGTACTCCAAGCTCCCAGCGCTTCACGGGCAGCATCTCGTGGATCGGGGGCCAGGACGAAAACTTCAACGAGTGGGCCTCGGCATACATCAGCTTCCTGACAATCCAAGCGACATGGCGACCTACGGATCAACTTCGGATCGAGGGCAGGTTGGTGAACCAGAGGGGCTACCGCCCGGACGACTGGAGCGCGGAACGTAAGGTCGACATCCCCCGCCTCAAGTTGGAGTACCAGCTTACGCGCTCGATCTTCTTCCGCTTTGTGGGCCAGTATCAGGCGACCAACATCGACGACCTTCACGACCAATCGAGAACCGAGGCTCCCATCTACATTCGCAACGACGAGGGGGTCCTGGAACGCGCGCTGGCCTGGACCCAGAACGACGTCCGCCTCGACGCACTGTTCTCGTACGAACCCAGTCCCGGGACGGTCATCTTCGCCGGATACGGCAGCAGTATGACCGAAGGTGACTCATTCCATTTCGACAGCCTGGAACGCACGAGTGACGGGTTCTTCATGAAGCTGAGCTATCTGTTCCGGATGTAGCCGGATCCTCGTGCCTGGTCTCCGCCCGACTCCCTCCCGATCTGAAACGCCCCGTGCGAGCGGGTAGCGCCCGGATGCGGGCATCTCTCGCTCACGCAGCCCGGATCGCCGTCCTCCTCAACGCAGTGGCACAGATCGGCCTGCCGCACCCCATCGTTGGACAGGGGTCGACCGGATCACTCGAGCACATCGTCATCCCTCGCCTGATCGGGGAAATCGATTTCGATGGACGGGTGGACGAACCCGCATGGGCGGCGGTGCCCGTATTCCCCGCCACCATGCACACCCCGCACTTCGGACTGGCGCCGAGCGAAGCCACCGAATTCCGAGTGGCACATGACGAAAGGCACCTCTACGTATCGTGTCGCGCCTACGACTCCGAGCCGTCGGGAGTCCGTGCTTCATCCCTCAAGCGTGACCTGGGTGGGTACGCGAGCGATTGGTGCATTCTCATTCTCGACACCTTCAACGACAAGGAGACGTCGTTGCTGTTCGGCACGACCCCAGCGGGCCTACGAACGGACATCGTCTTCGCCAACGACACGGAGGCGGGCGCCAACTTCAACTGGAACACCTTCTGGGACGCAGCTGAGGGTGAACGTCTCAGCGGAGGCCGGAGGGTTCTTCGACGGCAGCATCGCATCGGCGTCCCTGACGGGCACGTGGACCCCGTCCAAACACTTCGAGCTCGACACGACGTATCGGATAGAAGACGTCCGCTTCGACGATCGAGATCAGGGGTTTACTGCGCACATTCTCAGGCTACGGACCGCGGCCCGACTGGATACCCGGTTCAGCAGCGGAGCCTTGATCCAATACAACAGCACTGCCAGCTCGGTGACGGTCAACCTGCGGGTGCGCTATAACCCGAGAGAAGGAACCGATCTGTACCTGGTCTGGAACGAAGGCCTGGTGACGGATCGGTTCAGATTCGACCCGGTCCGCCCACTGAGCGACAGCCGTACACTTCTACTCAAGTACTCTCAGACCCTGACCCTGGGGCTCTAGCGTCAGAATTCGGGTAGCCCACTCAGGGTGGGCCGACAACCCCATAGCGGGGACCAAGGCGTGCCCCTCTAGGGAATGCGGTCGCCCGCCGCGGTCCGTTCGCCCTCCCAGAGAAGCTCGATGCCCCCCTGCCGCGCTCCCTCCTCGATCATACGGAGCGTCATCTCGGGTGCGACATCGAAGAGTTGGCCGTTTCGCATGAACCCGATCATGAGCTCCCCGTTGCCGGCCGGAATCAGCTCTACTACGCCACGTCCCCACCGTCCTACGAGTTGGTCACCCTCCTCGCTGATCTCGAGAGGCACCGTGAGGGGGCCTCCGGTAGTGGGGTCATTGCCGTCCAATCGGTATCGGCCCACGAACGACGCCCGTTCGGTCGCCGACAGCGTCTCGGCGACGAACTCGGGCGCTTCGATCGTGAGCGGCACATAGGTGGTGCCCCAGTGCACGCGGACCTCCACCATCGACGGGCCCACAACCGGGAAGTACCACGCGAGAGCCTCCATGTGGGAGCCTTCCTGTGGTTCGACCGTAAAGCTGAGTAGTTGTTGATCCTCGGGCACGGGCGTGTCGTGATAGAGACGCCATGCACGGTTCAAGAAGACCGTCCACGTATCAGCTTGAGGCTGCATCCACACCGAGTACTTCCCCGCGGGAACGAGATGTCCGTTGAGCTCGATATCCTTGTCCACCTCCATGGTGGTGGCCCAATTGGCCCCAGAGGTCCACATCTCACCCCAATGGACGACACCCCCGAACAGGTTGTCGCGGCCGCGAGCGACCGGGCGGCCGAAATCGAACGTAATGCTCGTGCCGTTGACTATCTGATTGACGGTGCCCCGCTCGCTGCCTCTCGGCTGAGCGGCAAGCGTGTTGGGCACGAGCAAGGCCACAAGGGCCAGGGCGAACAAACAACCGCGGACAGTGGTCATACCAGGAGATTCTCCAGGATAGAGGACGGGTAACACGAGAGGTGTACACCTCCTGAGCGAAGGGGAGCCGGTAGGGCAGGTGGACGAACCGTTCTCACGAACGCTTATTCGTCCTGTTGGAAACCAGCGTCGAAGGCCGTCTCCGCCGGCGGAAAGTCGATCTCCCGAACGAAGCGGCACGCCTCCAGCGCACCGTGCTCCCGGTCCATGCCCGCGTCCTCCCACTCGACAGACAGGGGGCCCTGATACCCGACGCGGTTGAGAGCCCGGATCACCTCTTCGAAGGGTACTCGTCCACGCCCCAGCGATCGGAAATCCCAGGACCGATCCGCATGCCCGAACGGCAGGTGCCCCCCGAAAACGCCCGACGGCATCGGAGTCTCGGACCACCATACGTCCTTCATGTGAGCATGGAAAATGCGTGACTCGAATTGGAGAATGAACGCGACGCAGTCCACCCCTTGGTACGCGAGGTGCGACGGATCGTAGTTGAACCCGAAGCTCTCTCGATACCCTACAGCTTCCAGCGCCCGCTCGGCGGTAACGATATCGAAGGCGATCTCTGTCGGATGCACCTCCAAAGCGAACCGCACCCCCACCTCATCGAACACGTCCAGAATCGGATTCCAGAGCTCCGCGAACTCCGCGAAGCCCCGCTCGATCGTTTCGGTACTCACGGGAGGAAACGAGTAGAGGAACGGCCAGATCGGGCTCCCGGTAAAGCCGTTCACCACGTCGAGCCCCATGTTGGCCGCGGCTCGCGCGGTCTGCTTCATCTCCTCGGCGGCACGGGAGCGGACGCCGTGCGGATCGCCGTCTCCCCAGACGTGCGGGGGCAGGATGTCCCGGTGACGCTCATCAACAACGTCCGCGACGGCTTGGCCAACCAGATGGTTGCTGATGGCCCACACGCCGAGTCCGTGCTTCTCCAAAAGTGCACGACGTTCCTGGCAGTACCCCGGGTCCTGCGCCCCGCGTGTCACGTCGAAGTGATCGCCCCAGCAGGCCAACTCCAGGCCGTCGTATCCCCACTCGGCCGCCTTACGACAGAGTTCTTCAAGGGGTAGGTCGGCCCATTGGCCAGTGAAGAGGGTTACCGGTCGCATGGTCGTTACTCCTCCTGTCCGGGAGGCTCGTAAGCCCCCGACACCCAGGCTCCCCGGCGCCCGCTCTCCACCGCCGCCTCGATGAAGTGGACGCCCCGCGCCCCGTCCTGGACCGTGGGAAAATCGCCGGCGAACGGGTTCGGCTCTGAGCTGCCCTCCCGGGCCTGTAGCGTGTGCGCGACGTTGCGGTAGAGGTTCGCGAACGCCTCGATGAACCCCTCCGGATGCCCGCCCGGCAGCCTCGTGTGGGCCTGGGCACGATCGGACAGATCCGAGCCACCCACATGAAGCACCGTCTCGGTGCCATCCGGCGACATGAGCCTGAGGCGATCCGGGGATTCCTGATCCCAATCCAATCCTCCTTCGGTGCCATAGATCCGGAGCCGAAGATGGTTGCGCTCCCCCACAGCGATCTGGGAGGCGAAAAGAAGACCCCTCGCGCTACCTTCGAAGTGGAGGAGGAGCGTGGCGTCGTCTTCGAGGGCCCGACCGGAAACCACGGTGCCGAGGTCCGCGAAAAGACTCTCGATTTCGAGACCGGTCACATAACGGGCCAGGTTGTGGGCGTGCGACCCGATGTCCCCAAGCGCCGACGAGATTCCAGCGCGGGTCGGATCGGCTCTCCATTCCGCCTGCTTGTGGCCCTCGGCCTCCAGCAACGTGGCGAGCCATCCCTGCGAATACTCGACCACCACCTTCCGCACCGTTCCCAGGGCTCCCGAACGGACTCGCTCTCGCGCCTCCTTCACCATGGGGTAACCGGTGTAGTTGTGGGTCACCGCAAAGACACGATCTTTCTCTGAGGCCAGGCGACAGAGGACCTCTGCGTCTTCCAGAGAGGTCGTGAGCGGCTTGTCGCACACGACGTGAAACCCCGCCTCGAGAAACGCGCGGGCCACCGGAAAGTGGAGGTGGTTCGGCGTAACGATGGAGACGACCTCGATGCGCTGATCGGCGGGCAGTGCCGCCTCGGCCCGGACCATCTCTTCGTAGGATGCGTAGGCCCTCTCGGGATTGAGGCCCAGCTCCGCGCCGGTCTGCCTGGAGAGCTCCGGGTCCGAGGAGAACGCACCCGCAACGAGCCCGAACTGGCCGTCGAGCGCCGCCGCCATTCGGTGCACGGGTCCGATGAAGGCCCCGGGGCCACCGCCCACCATGCCGTAACGGACAACCTTCACGCGCGAGGAGCCCTAGAGGCAGCGTTGAAGATCATGCCCCGAGGCTCTCGACGACGTAGCCGCCGGCCCTTCGATCCCGCGCATAGAGCGTTCCAAAGATCACCGTCAACAGTCCGCACAGCGGGACCAGGTAACGGAAAGAGATCCGGCCCCCGTAGTTATCCGCCGGCCCGAGCACCGACCGGGCCTCGGCAAAGGCCACCGAGGTAGCGATGAGCGCGACGCAACTTCCGAGAAAGAGTCGCTTGTCGTGGAAGGTGGCGCCGCCCGGGGAATCGGCCGAGAGAGAGTCGGTCATGGTCAAGCTAGTCCAAGGTGCTCGAGCACCTCGCGGGGCGGGGGATCCCACCGCGCCAGCGGTACGTTGCCGATGTATTGGAGATCCTGCATCCCCTCTTCGGTGGTCCAGAAGGCGCCGGCCGTGAGATCACGAATCCGGGCAAAGAAACGAGCACCGGCCTCGAATCCCGGCGCCGCATCAGGCACATGGGCGATGTCGGCGCAGATCTCGTCTCGACGAGCGGGCCTCAGGTCGCGGAAGCGCGTGCCCTGTCCGAAACGGCGCCCCGACTCGGAGTCCAGCCACACCAGGCCTCCCCTGACGAGCACCCGATCCCGGCCCATCCCTTCATATGGGGCGCTCACCCACTCGTCGATGTAGTGGTGGGCACCCACGGCACTCGCCGCAGGCGAGCGGCCGTCGGCCGGGATGATCACGTCGCAGAGAACGGCCAGCGTATCCAACTCGTCCTGTGTAAGGACTCGCTCCCAGGGGATCACCGGAGCCAGCAGATCCGGGTCCGCAGCCGTCCCGGCGGCCAGAACATTACGAGCCGGCACTGCGGCTCCCCCGGCCGGCCGCTGGGTACTGGCGCATGACGCCAGGCCGGGAGTGGCCGCGGCCACCGCCATCACTTTCAAGGCCATACGCCGGTCCATGGATCCCTGCGCAGGGCTACCGGTGGGCGAGACCACGGGCAGGTTCGTCCCGCGAGCCTTCCGCGCGTCAGCTCCTGGCGCCGAGTCGGTGCGGACCGGGTGATTCCTATCCTCGCTCATCCGATGCTCCCGCGTTGGAGCTCGTCCACCAGGTAGTCGACCGCCCGCCACGCGATGGCCATGATGCTCAATGTCGGATTCTTGTCTGCGTTGGACACGAAGCAGCCACCGTCGGTGACGAACAGGTTGTCCACCTCCCACGACTGGCAGAAGGAGTTCAGCACCGACCGGGAGGGATCGTCCCCCATGATCACACCCCCCACCTCGTGGATGATCTGGCCGGGATTCTGGATGGAATCGGCCCCGTCGTCATGGATGGTGCTCAGGACCCGCCCCCCCATCGACTCGATGATTTCCGCGAAGGTGCGCTGCATGTGCCTGCTCTGGTTCAACTCGTGGTCCGACCACTTCCAGTTGAAGCGGAGGACCGGAATGCCCCACTGATCCACCGTATCCGTATCGATCTCGCAGTAGCTGTCCTCGTTGGGGATCATCTCCCCGCGCCCGTCGAAACCCAGGAACGAACCGTAATAACGGCGGCAGTCCTCCTTGAAAGCCTGCCCGTACGAGCCCTCGGTAAAGCGCTCCAGGCGGCTGAACGATCCGCCGCTCGGCATGCGCCGACCCCCGCCGAACTCGATGTGGTAGCCCCGCGCGAAGTCCAAGCGCCCGCGCGCCTGTTCCCCATACAGCCACCAGGGCATGTACAGGTGCATCGCCGAGGCACCGTCGCTGTTGTGCGGCGGCATGCTTTCCATGGCGGGAATCTGGCCCGACACCCCCGCACCCACCGTGTCCATGAGGTATTTCCCCACCAGTCCGCTGCCGTTGGCGAGACCGTCCGGGAATTGGCTGCTCTTCGAGTTCAGCAGAATGCGAGCCGACGAACAGGCACTGGCAGCCAGGACCACGACCCGCGCACTGACGTGCTCGTCGAGTCGCGTGTGCTTGTCGATGTAATGGACACCGGTAGCCCTACCCTGTGCATCCACGGTCACCTCTCGGACCATGGCGCCGGTGACGACATCCACATTGCCCGTGGCCACGGCGGGTGGAATCACGACCGTGGTAGACTGAAAGTTAGCCTTGATGGAGCATCCCCGACCACACGGAGTCGCCCAGAAACACGCCGCCCGGGAGCGCATGGACTCGCCGAGGACGCGCTGGGCCAACGGGTTGTTCGGGTGGATGAGCCCCGGAAGGCTCTCGTGATCCTGCACTTCGGAGAGGATGGCCAGGTGGGCTGGAATCACCGGAATGTCGAGATCGGCACACGCTCGCTGTGTATAGAGCTCGTGCGCACGCGGAGCGGGAGCTGGTTGAAGAACGCCGGGGGAGGAGTCGGGCGTGTTTTCGAGCCCTTCGTTGGACCCGTAGACCCCGATGAGCCTCTCGGTCTTGTCGTAGTACGGAGCCAGGTCCTCGTAGGTCATGGGCCAATCGAAGCCCAACCCATCGCGAGACCTGGGCTTGAAGTCGTACGCGCCCATGCGAAGGGAGATCCGGCCCCAGTGGTTGGTGCGGCCACCGAGCATGCGCGCCCGCCACCAACGGAACTCGGTGCCTTCAGCACTGGTGTACGGCTCGCCCGGGACCTCCCATCCCCCATCCACCGTGGCGTCGTAGAAGCCGAACGGCTTCTCGGGCGTGCCCCCTCCCCGGAGCGGTGCGTCCTTGGGAAGGTTGAACATCGGAGTCTCGGTGGTGGGATCGTAGTCCCGCCCCGCCTCGAGCAAGAGTACCTTCACACCCGCCACGGCCAGCAGGTACGCACACATACCACCGGCGGCACCGGACCCGACTATGATCACGTCGTACTGTTGCCGAGCTTGGCTCACGGCAGTCGTCGAATCTTGATGTTGCGGAAAGCCGCCCGGTCCCCGTGATCCTGAAGTCCGATATGGCCCTTCGAAGCCCGCCCGTACTCGGGCCAGTCGTTGAACTTGCTGGCGGCGACGCGCTCCAACCAGTCGGGGCTGCCGAACTCGTAGGACACGATGTGCACACCGTTCATCCAATGCTCCACGTGGTCGCCGTTCACGATGATACGGACGAAGTTCCATTCGCCGGCGAACCGCGCGAGCCCTCGAGGAGCCGGGTGCAGTCCGTAGTTCGCACCTGCTGAGGTGAGGGCGGACCCGCCGTCCCCGTGATTCTCATCGTCGAGGGCCTGCATCTCCGGAGCCCCCATGTAGATCTGTTCGAGACCCTCCACCGCACGGTAGAAGATGCCGCTGTTCCCTCCCAGCTCCACCTTCCACTCCAAGGTCAGGTCGAAGTTCTCGAACTGCTCGGTGGTGATGATGTCCCGACCCGGTCCGACTCGAGTGAGCTCGCCGTCCACTACCCGCCAGCCGTCGGGCACCTCCTCCATCATGTAGCCCCGCCAGCCGGCGGTGGTCCGGCCGTCGAAGAGGAGTTCCCAGCCGGCTTCGCGCTCGGCGTCCGTGAGCGTGTTGATGGGTGGTCCCTGAGGCTCCATCTCCTGCGCCGCAGCCGACCCCGCCGATAGCAGTGGGCCGGCGGAGAGAACGCCGACCAGGACGGCCGAGAGCCGGTACCGAACCACGCGGGGTCGCCACTTCACCACGCCCCCTACCCAGACCCCGGTCACATCGACCACCCGGGTCGGTATTCACGGGACAGGTACTGATTGGCCTCTTCGATATTGGTCACCCTCATGTTCGCTCCGTCGTACTCGATCTTGCGTCCCTGGCCCGTGCGTAGCGCCACGATGCCGAGGAGCATCACCTCCGTGAGCCGGGCCGCATAATCGAAGGGTGACGTGGCCGTGGTCTCGCCTTTGCACGCCATCGCCCAGTTCATCTCGTGACTCTCTTCGACGCGCGCATAGGTCTCGGCCACCCCCGCGGCCTCTTCCTGGAGAGCCTCGGGGAAGAGGACCGGATTCCGACCGTAGGTCTCGTGCATGAGGATGCCGCGGTCCCCCACGTAGATCACGCCCCCCTCCCGCTTCAGGGCGATTTCCGGGGGGAGCTGTTCAGGCCGAGGCGGCATGAGGCCGCCGTCGTACCAGTACATGTCGACCGGGGGACGCTCCCCTCGGCTCGGGAATTCGTAATGGACGGTCATGGCCACCGGGTAGCTGACCGGAGCCTCACTGGGTCCTCCCCAGGGAGTCGACGTAGTCTCGACCGCAGTCGGGTAGCCGAGGTCGAGCGCCCAGAACGGGTGATCCACCAGGTGTGCTCCCATATCGCCGAGAGCCCCCACACCGAACGCCGTCCAACCCCGCCAATGGAATGGGTGATAAATCGGGTGGTACGCCACGTCCTCGGCGATAGCGCCGACGAAGTTCTTCCAGTCCAGGGTCAACGGCTGTGCGTAGCCCCCGTCCAACGCTGCAGCGATGCGGCGGTTCGTCGATCCTGGCCACCAGTCGCTCTGGTCGGGCATCTCTTCGGGTGTGACCGGCAAAGGAAGTCCCTGGGGCCAGATGGGACGATTGGTCCAGATGTGCACTTGGCGCACGGCACCGATCACCTCGGCCTCGATCCACTCGTTGACCAGGCGCGCACCATCTTCGGAGTGGCCCTGGTTGCCCATCTGGGTGACGACTCCTGTCTCGCGGGCGATCCTGGACAGAAGTCGCGCTTCGGCCACGGTGGACGTCAGAGGCTTCTGAACGTAGACATGCTTGCCCATCTCCATGGCAGCCTTCGCGATGACGGCATGGGCGTGGTCGGGCGTGGCGATCAGAACCGCGTCGATGTCCCTCTGCTTTTCGAGCATCTCACGGAAGTCGCTGTAGTGCGTCGCCCTTTGGTACTGCTCCTGCCATCGAACGCCCTGGGGTCGAGCGTTCCCGTCGCTGTCTTTGGTCCGCTCGGTGACCTTGCGGGTCACATAGTCGAAATCGATGTCACATACGGCGACGATATTCTCCGTGCCGAGTTCCTGGGCGTTCTCGCCGCCCATCCCCCCGGCCCCCACGATCGCGACATTCAGGGTATCGCTGGGAGCCTGGTAGCCGACACCTCCCAGCACATGTCGCGGCACGATCATACCGCCCAAGGCGAGCTTCGAAGCGCCCTCGACGAAGCCGCGCCGAGTCATGGAGTTGTTGGACACGGCGAGTTTTCCTCCTCGTAATCGGTGGCCGGCATCCGCCCCGAACATCGACGGTCCGGGCTCGTGCGACAACATACATGTGTTGGGGCCCACGGACACGGCGGGGCCGGGGCAGATCCCGAGGCCTATACTGAGCAGATGACGACTGACATGCAGTCCAGACCGATTTCGATCTACCCTATCCTTTCGGTCAATTTCGTGGGAACGCTCGGGTTCAGCATCGTCCTGCCATTCCTCGTGTTCCTGGTGACGAGGCTGGGGGGCAACGCCCTGATCTACGGGATCATGGGTGCCACCTACTCGTTCTTTCAGCTTATCGGAGCACCCATGCTGGGCCGCATGTCCGACCGGTACGGGCGCAAGCGGATCCTGCTGGTGAGCCAGCTTGGCACCCTCAGCTCGTGGGCCATCTTCCTCTTCGCACTCGCCTTGCCGGTGACACCCTTGATCGAGGTCGACTCCGGGATGACCGGAGCGTTCACCGTGACCATCCCACTGGTGGTCCTCTTTCTCGCCCGTGCCTTGGACGGGATCACGGGTGGGAACGTGTCCGTGGCGAACGCCTATCTGGCAGATATCACCGCGGAGAGCGATCGAAGCGCAAACTTCGGTAAGATGGCCGTCTCGGGTAATCTCGGCTTCGTTCTCGGTCCGGCCATCGCGGGTGCCTTGGGTGCCACGGCCCTGGGGGAGGTCCCTCCCGTCGTCGCCGCTTTGCTCATCTCGGTGGTCGCGAGCCTCATCATCGGCTTCAAGCTGCCCGAGTCCACACCCTGCCGCCTCACATCCGACCCCGAGCACACGAGCGTCCGTAAGGTCCTCGGCCAGGAGCAGAAGCCCTGCTTCCGGCTCGAGGGCGGATCCGAGTTGTCGATGACGGAGATCCTGGCCCTGCCTGGCGTCCCTCTCCTGCTGAGCCTCTACTTTCTCGTCTTTCTCGCCTTCAACTTCTTCTACATCGCCTTTCCCGTGCATGCCGCGACCCGGCTCCAGTGGTCCCTCACGGACATCGGCATCTTCTTCTCGATCATGGGCCTCATGATGGTCGTAGTGCAGGGTCCCGTCCTGACCCGGGTCTCTCGGATCTGGCCGGAAAGAACGCTGGTTATCGCCGGAGGATTGGTGCTGGCGGTCAGCTTCCTGCTGTTTACCATGGAGGGAAAACCGCCTGCCTACGCCGGGGCAGCTCTGCTCGCGCTGGGCAACGGCGTCATGTGGCCCTCGCTCATGGCCATCATCTCGATGTCGACGGGTTCGGAGGCACAGGGTGCAGTCCAGGGCTTGGCGAGCAGCAGCGGAGCGGTGGCCAGCATCGCTGGGCTACTCGTGGGCGGTCTGTTATACGGAGTGCTGGGAGCAAGTGTCTTCGTGTTGGCGGCCGTCATCACATCGATAGCCGTGGCGACGAGCCTGCGCATTACACACCCGGCCCCACAACCCGCCACCCGCTGATCCGAGGCACCACGCGACACAAGACGTGCCCACCGGCCCGTCTTCCCGACGGATTCGGCGGCTCGTCACCGATTCTCGAAGAGGATCAGGAGGTCGTCGATCTCGTCGATACCACTGATGTCCAGATCTCCGTCGTTGTCGCGGTCGTGGAGGATTACACAGGAGGCCGCCTCCGAAGCCTCGAGCGCTACGGGGAACCGGACCAGCGAGCCCCCCCCCGACGTTCTCGTGGATCTCGAAACGCCCAGAACTGAAGTGCGACGAGACGGCATCCAGGTCGCCATCCCCGTCCAGGTCACCCAGGTCGATGGCCAAGGGGAAATCGCCCAGGTCGTGGTTCTGGTCCAACCTCAAACCCCCCTCACCATCTCCCAGGAAGACCGCCAGGGTACCTTCGACCGGATTCACACCCGCAAAGTCCACATGCCCGTCTCCGTTGAGATCGCCGCTCGCCAGCATCCACGGATCCCCGCTCGTGGGGACCCGATCGGTCTCGGTGAACGTCCCGTCTCCGTTCGACAGGAAGGCGGTCATGTCGCCGCTCAAGCGCGCACCGATGACGAGATCGACGAGACCATCCTCGTTGAGATCTCCGACGGCGCAGCTCCACTCTCCATCTCCAGCGTCGAAGGTACCCCGCGAGCTGAAGAGTCCGGCTCCATCGTTCTCGAACAACGCCACGTGGTTGCCTTCGCGCGAGGCGGCGACCAGATCGGGATCCCCGTCATTCTCGAAGTCGAGAAGGCAAAGCCCCCTTATGCGTGCACCAGCGTCCAAGTTCTGCCGATGCACGAGGCCGCCTGATCCGTCCCCGTGAAAGATTGCCACGTAGGTACCCATTGCACTCCCCACCGCAAGGTCGGGGTCCCCATCACCGTCGAAGTCCGCACCCTCGTTCGTGCTCGGCCGGTCTCCCTGGGGGACAGGAACCACTGTGAAGGGACCATATCCACCTGTACCGTCGTTCATGAAAACCCGCAGATCGTTCGATTCCTCGTTCGGCGTGACCATGTCCGACCATCCGTCCCCATCGAGGTCCCCCGCGTAGGCGCCGTATGTCTGGATGTGCTCCTCACCGGGATGCCGCACTTCCACGGTGCTCACTTCCTCGAACGTCATGGAGGTGGGCGCGACGGCGACCCAGAAGGTCCATGTGAACCCGTGCAGCATCTCGGCGCTGTCCGCGCCACGCACCGACCCCCTGGGAATGGTCACGGTCACCGACTCTCCCGCTGACAGGGGCCGGGCCGGGGAGAACCGAAGCTCCCGGTCCCCGTCGCTGAGCGTCACCGAGCCCGTCAGGACTCCGGACCACCTACCGAGAACCCGCACGTCCCCATCAGACACGGTGCTGGAGTCGAGGGGTCGGTCGAAGACGACGATCAAATCGTCGGACGCCCCGGCCGAGGTCGCATTCGCGCTGGGGGTGCGTGACAGAATCTGGAGCGGGACATCCGGGCCGATCCCGTCATCGGAATCCGCGCAGCCGAACACAAAGAGAACCACCGCCGTCAGGCCGACCACCGGAACCTTCATGACTGAGAATCGCGGCACCGCATTCGCTCCCGCGTGGGCGGCCTGATGGAACCGTTCGTAATCGACATCCTTCGCTACGCTAGCGAACAACTTGCGGTTACACACCTTGCAGGACGCACGGCCTGTCCGGAAGATGCGGATCCCCGACCGGTCTAACTTCGCATAGCGGGAGACGCGCATGAGCGTCGGAGACGACGTACACGCGAGCGCATTGGTTCTGGACGCCCATACCGACACCCTCCAGCGTCTGGTCATGGACGAGGTGGATCTCGGTGTCCGCTCTTCGGGTGATCCCCTGGTGGAGCGGGCCGACCTGCCCCGCTACGCCGAGGGCGGCATAGACGCACAGATCTTCGCGGTCTGGGTGGACACCATCTACGTGCCCCACCACGCGGCGCGACGCGCGTTGCAGCAGATCGATGCCTTCCATCGTGTTCTGGAGGCGTACCCCGACCGCGTCGGGCTGGCCCGCACAGGCCAGGACGTGAGAGACCAGTCGGCGGCCGGGCGCTGAGTTATCTCCGTTATCTTCCTGGCTTCCCGCTGCCCGCAACGACATCGAACGGTGCTTTCTTCGCCGGCGGAGCCGCGCTTCCAACGGCGGCGAAGCCGCTCTACAACAGCGGCGGAGCCGCTCTACATAGACGGTCGACCCTTGAGACGTTCCCCCTCCTCCATCCTTCTCTTCTGGACACCCCTCGCAGCCACCTGGGTGATGATGGCTTCGGAGGGTCCGTTCTTAGCGGCGGTGATCGCCCGCCTGGTCGACCCGAAGTTCAATCTGGCTGCCTACGGAGTGGCCTTCGCGTTCGCCATCCTCATCGAGTCGCCGGTCATCATGCTCATGAGCGCGTCGACCGCCCTTGCAGAAGATTCGGCGACCTACCGCAAGCTCAAGCACTTCATGCACGGGCTGAACGCTCTGGCCACAGGCCTGCTGCTCTTCGTGCTGATACCTCCCGTGTACCACTGGCTGATGGACACGGTCCTCGGCCTGCCGGAGGAAGTGGCCAGCCTGACCTATGGAGCCCTCTGGATCTTCTTGCCCTGGGCGGGAGCCATCGGATATCGACGGTGCGTACAGGGCCTCCTGATCCGATCGGGACGGACGCGCCTGGTGGCCCTGGGAACCGTGGTACGACTCACGACGATGGCGGCCACCGCTCTGGTTCTGTACCGGGGCTTTTCACTGCCGGGTGCCTGGGTGGGGGCCGCCGCGTTGACCGTGGGCGTTTGTATGGAGGCCATAGCCGCCCGGCTCATGGCCATCACCACCATCCGGGAGCTTCTCGCAACCGAGACTGGGGGTCCCGAGTCGGGTGAGCCGCTGGGATACGGAGCGATCGCCCGATTCTACTACCCGCTGGCCCTGACTTCGCTCATCGGACTCACGGTGCAACCGCTTCTGACGTTCTTCATGGGCCGAGCCCTCTCGCCCCTCGAGTCACTGGCGGTCTTCCCGGTCGTGCACGCACTGTCGTTTCTCTTTCGCTCCCTGGGACTGAGCTTTCAGGAAGCCGCGTTGGCTCTCATGGGAAGGCGGCACGAGCACTTCCCCGAGTTGGCCCGGTTCGCCCTCTGGCTCGGGCTCGCGAGTTCGGCCGCGCTTGGGCTCGTCACCTTCACGCCTCTCGCTTCGGTGTGGTTTGGGACGGTCTCAGGCCTGAGCCCCGAGTTGGTGGCGTTTGCCCTTGCGCCGGCCCGGGTCCTGGTGCCGCTCCCGGCGTTGTCGGTTCTGCTGTCACTCCAGAGAGCGGTGCTCATGCAGGGGCGGCGCACCCATCCCATCACCTTGGCCACGTCCATCGAAGTCACGGGAGTGGCCGTCCTTTTCGTGACCTTTGGATGGGGACTGGACTTCGTAGGCGTAACCGCAGCGTTCATCGCCTTCCTGGGAGGCCGACTGGCCGGAGTACTCTACCTGATGCGGAGCTCACTGGAGGTGCTGCGGGCGTCCGGCTACGACCTGGCCAAGTCGTAGCACCTTTCAGTTGCACCTCGGTTGCACCTCGGTTACGCCTCGGTTACGCCTCGGTTGCACCCATCCCGACACGGCTCCATGGTAGCTGTCGGGGCCCGCGCCGCGAGAGCATGGTCCGACCCGCCCAGGATCAGACGCGCGGTAAATCGACCGAGCGCTAGACACGTGATCAAGTGAGTGAACGCCATGAAGCAGACCGGACGCCTGGGCTTTCGGATCGTGACGGATCTTCCCCGACCGGCCCCCGAGCTGGTGGCACGCTTTCGGGGAGTGCCGAGCTCCAATGCCGCCGACGCCATGGGCCGATTCCACTTCATGGACCCCGGAATCGTCAGTCGGTCGGGTATGCCCGCTTGCGGCGTCGCCGTCACCGTGAGTTGTCGGCCGGGAGACAACCTCATGGTGCACAAGGCGCTCGAGGTCGCCGAACCCGGTGACGTGGTCGTGGTAACGACCAACGGCAACATCACGAGCGCCGTCTTCGGGGAACTCATGTGCAACTCGGCCGTGGCGGCCCGCCTGGGCGGCATTGTAGTGGACGGCGCCATTCGGGATGTCTCCGATCTCGCCGCTCTTTCGTTCCCCGCGTTCAGCCGAGCCGTGAACCCTGGGGGGTGCGACAAGGACGGTCCGGGCGAGATCAACGTGCCCATCGCATGCGGAGGCGCGGTCGTAATGCCCGGAGATATTGTCCTGGGTGACGAAGACGGCGTCACCGTGGTGCCCAGGGAGGCCGCCGAGGAGGTCGCGGAGTTGATCGAGGCGCTCCAGGCCCGAGAGGCCGCACGCATCGAGGCGATCGCGGGGGGCGAGGTCTTCAAGGCCCAGATCGACGATAGTCTTCGCGCGAAGGGGATCATGGAGTGACGTCTCCGCCGCCGATGCTGCTCATGACGCCGGGACCCAGCCGTGTACCGGATCGCGCCTTGGAGGCGGGGGCACAGCCCGCGATGCACCACCGCACTCCCGAGTTCTCGGAGCAGCTGGGAGCGGTGATCGAGATGATGCGCCCCCTGTTCGGCACGACCGGAGACGTCCTGCCGGTGCACACTACAGGCCGGGGCGCCATGGAAGCGGCGATCTGCAATCTGTTCTCCCCGGGCGATGAGCTCATCGCCTGCTGCAACGGCAAGTTCGGGAACATGTGGTCGGGCTTCGCAGAGTCCTACGGCCTCACCGTCCACCGCGTCTCAGAAGACTGGAGCCAAGGTCTGGACCGAGAGGAGATCGAAGACGCCTTCGTCGACTTCCCCGCATCGAAGGCCATCTTGGTGGTCCACTCCGACACGTCCACCGGTGTACTCAACGATGTCGAGGCGGTCGCCGCCCTGGCTCGATCCAGAGGCGCACTGACCTTGGTAGACTCCATCAGCGCCGTAGGAGGCGTTCCGTTCCGCTTCGACGACTGGGGCGTCGATCTAGCGGTCACCGGGAGTCAGAAGTGCTTGATGTCGAGTCCCGGACTCGCCTTTGCCGTCCTGGGACCGCGAGCATGGGCGGCTGTGGAGTCCGCGAGCCTCCCCGCGAACTATTGGAACTTCAGGGCGATCCGGGAGACCCTCACGGAACCTCGTCCTGAGACGCCCGGCACCACGCCTGTCCATCTGGTTCTCCAGCTTCGCGGTGCCCTCGACATGATCCATGAGGAGGGGCTGGCGGCGGTCTTCGCCCGTCACGAATCCATGGCGGCAATGTGCGTGGCCTGCGTGCATGAGCTCGGCCTGGAGCTGCAGTGCCCCGATCTCCCTCGCCACTCTCCAACGCTGACAGCGATCCAGGCACCCGAGTCGGTGACGGCATCCGACATCCGGGACGGGCTGCGCGAGCAGAACATTCTCGTTGCAGTGGGTCTGGGCCCGTTCGAGGGCCGCAGCGTTCGTATCGGTCACATGGGTGATATCAGGCCCGACGACGTCGAGCGCACCCTGGTGGCCCTGACCGAGGTGCTCGGCGAACTGGGATGGAGCTCCCGATCCCACGCGAGCACGACCGGCTAGGGCATACGCACGTGGCCGGGAAGACCATCAGCGAGAAGATCCTCTCCGAGAAATCGGGTCGGTCCGTTTCTGCCGGTGACTTCGTTATCTGCGAGCCCGACCGTCTCCTCGGAACGGACGCGGCGACGCCGATGGCGATCGACTACTTCAACCAGATGGGCAGCGAGGTTGTCTTGCACCCAGAGCGGGTTTTGATCGCACTCGATCACTACGCACCACCGTCGTCCGCGGCAACCACGGGATTTCACGATCGGATCCGTGGATTTTCTGGCTCCCACGGACTTCGAGTCTGTGAGGTCGGGGACGGAATCAGCCACCAGTTGGCTGCCGAGCTGGGTTGGGTGCGGCCGGGAGACCTGGTCGCGGGAGCCGACAGTCATACCGTCACGTTGGGAGCGCTCAACGCTTTCGCCACGGGCATCGGATCCTCGGATCTGGCGGCGGCGCTCGCATGCGGACAAGTATGGCTCCGCGTACCCGAGACGCTCCGGATCCGTATCGAGGGGGCGCTTCAGCCGGGCGTGAGGGCCAAGGACATCGCCCTGGGATACTTCGAGAGACGGACGGCCGTGGTTCCGGCCACATGGCTCTCGAATTCGACGGCGAAGGTGTGACGGAGATGGTGATGGACGAACGATTCGTCGTGAGCAACCTCGTCGTGGAGATGGGGGCCAAGGCAGGAATCTTTCGAGCGGACGACACCACCCGACGCTACTTGAGCGAACGCTCCTCCGACGGGTGGGAGGCCGTCGAGTCCGACGCGGACGCCCACTTCGCGAGAGAGATCGTGATCGACATCGGAGACCTGTCGCCTCTCGTGGCACTGCCGCACGACCCCGCGAATGTGGCGGGGATCGAAGAAGTTTTGGGAGAACCGATCGACATGGTATTTCTCGGGACCTGTAGCGGAGGCAGGGTGGACGACTTTCGTCGTGCCCTGGCGATTCTCCGTGCGGGGGGCGGGCCGGCCGACGGGGTTCGGCTGGTGGTCACCCCGGCTTCGCGGGAGGTCCACGACCAGCTGCTCGACGACGGCACCCTCGACGCCCTGCGCGCCATGAGTGCCGTGATCACCACGCCGGGATGCGGTCCCTGCTGCGGCACGTCCGAGCCGATCCCCGAGCCCGGCATGCGGATCATCTCCACAGCCAACCGCAATTACCAGGGCCGCATGGGAGATGCTACCGCGTCCATCTATCTGGCCTCACCCGAGACGTGCGCTGCAAGCGCGGCCATGGGATGTATCACTGATCCTCGTACAATGCTCGGGGCGTAGTGGAGTTCTACGCCGAAGGACGAGCCCACCGACTCGGCGACGACGTCAACACCGACCACATCATAGCCTCATCCCGCAAGAAGGAGACGCTCGATCCTCACGAACTGAAGGAATTCCTGTTCGAGGGCTCCAGGCCCGGGTTTGCCGCCACCGTGGAAGAGGGTGACGTTCTGGTGGCGGGCCTGAACTTCGGATGCGGATCGGCCATGGAGGTCGCGGTCACAACTCTGATGGCCGCTGGGATTCGCGTCGTTCTCGCGGCCAGCTTTGCTCGGACCTACTACCGGAATGCCCTGAATAACGGGCTCATTACGTTGGAGTGTGACGTATCGGGTATTCGAGACCTCGACCGCCTCAGGGTGACCCTATCGGGAGAGAACGTCCACGTGACGAACCTGACCCGAGGAGTTCCCATCCGGACCGAGCGAATCTCCGGCATCGCACAGGAACTCTTGGAGGCAGGTGGAATCGTGCCCCTCATACGCGACCGGGGTGGTCTCCGCTCGCCCCTGCCGTGACTGCAGCCGGCCTCAGGAGGCCCTGAAGGCCACCACCGGATCGATCCGGGTCGCCCTTCGCCCAGGCACATAACACGCCAACAGGACCATGGCGCCCAGAAGAGCAGCCGTCGCAACGAACGTGATCGGGTCTACCACGGGGATGCCCCAAACCAGCCCCGACATCACTTTCGCCAGGCCCAACGATCCCAGAATACCCACCAGCAGTCCCAGAGTGATGAGCATAAGCCCGCGCCCGAGAACCACCCGCATCACCGTCTCTCGTTGCGCGCCCAGCGCCATGCGAATGCCGATCTCATGAGTACGCTGGCTCACGCCGAAGGCGATGACTCCGGCGATACCGGCGAGGCTGACCAGGAACGCGACCCCCGCAAAAATCGACAGCAACACCACGGTCAGACGCCGGGGCGACAGCGCATCGCTCTGGAGCTGATCGAGCGTCGTAATGTTCGACACTGGAATCGTCGGATCGAGCTCTGCCACGATCTCACGGAACTGGCGGCCCATGGCCAGCGGATCTCCGGCCGTCCGAACCACGATGTTCTGCACCCGGTTCCCCTGGCGCATGGCTCCGTAGACTTGGGCCGGCGGCCGGGTCTCCAGCCCCACTTCGTGCACGTCCCGCACGACTCCGACCACGGTGAACATCGGATTGTCACAGCCACCCATCATACTGCAGGGCGCGTACCGCTTGCCGACCGGATCCTCACCCGGCCAGACCGTCTCCGCCAGAGACTCGTTGACCACCGCAACGAGTGGACCACTATCGTCGTCGGCCACAGTGAACGTGCGTCCCGCTAGGAGAGGAATACCCACGGTCCGGAAATACCCGACATCCACCGTGCGCGGCTGAGCCTGCGGCAGACGCGTGCCGTCCGTTTCTTCGGCCCCCTCGGGCCGCACACCGTGGAACATGGCCTGCTGAAACTGCATGGGTGAATTGTCGGTCAGCGCCGTCGAAAGGACTCCCGGCAGGCCGCTGATCCGGTCGCGGATAGTCAGGAAGAACTCCTGCTGCTCCTCAGGGCTCATGCTCGAGTTCCGGGAGTTCACCGTCGCCCGCATGCTGAGGACGTTTTCCGACTCGTAACCCGGGTCCACCTTCTGCAGCTCCCAGAAGCTTCTCATGAGAAGCCCCGAGCCTACCAGCAGCGTAAAGGCGAGACCCAACTGGGCCACGACCAGCATACCCTGGAGCCGCTGGCCCTTCCGCCCACCAGTCATTCCCTGCGCTGCTCGCAGATGACTGGAGACCCGCCTTCCGGCGGTGAGCGCCGGCGCCCCTCCGAATACGAGCCCTGTAACGACGGAAACGCCGAACGTGAACAGCAGGACCGTGCCGCTCATCGAAGCCTCGTTGGCGCGCGGCGTGAAGCGACTGGCAAAGGCGACAAGCAAGTCGGTGCCTAACCAAGCGATCAGAAGACCAAAGACACCGCCGAGCATTGCGAGGAGCGTATGCTCAGTGATCAGCTGCTGAACAAGCCTACCACGACGAGCGCCCAGTGCCGAGCGTACAGCGAGTTCCCGCTTCCGCTTGGTCATGCGGGCCAGTGCGAGGTTCGCCACGTTGGCACACGCGATCAAGAGGACCAGCCCCGCTGTACCCAAAAGGAGCAACAGCGTGGGCCGTGCGTTCTGGACCAACTCCTCCTTGAGCAGCGTGCTCCCGAAGTTCTGTCCTCGCTCCACAGAATAAGCGCCAGGGTATTCGGCCGTCATCTGCTGCATCACGGCTCGCAGGTCGCGTTGCGAGTCCTCGAGGCCCATACCGGGACGCATGCGACCAAAGACCGACATCATGCGGTGGTTCCGGTTCTCCCTGAAGGACTCGGAGGAGCGGATCGGGCACGCGGACGTCGGCATGTAGAAGTCGTTCTCCCGGGGGTGCTGCGGCACCGGCGGTAGAATCCCGATCACCGTATGCATCTTGCCGTTCATTTCAAAGGCTTCGCCCACAACAGCCGGATCGCCTCCGAAGCGACTCTGCCAGTAACCGTAGCTCATGAGGAGCACCGGCTCAGCCTCCAGCCCGTCGTCTTCTTCGGTGAAGTCGCGGCCCAGGACGGGTCGCATGCCCATGAGGTCGAAGAAGTGTGATGAGACCACCCCCACCCGGACCAACTCGGCGTCGCCGCGGCCGAGAAGGGTGAACGACATGCCATGATACTCCGCCACACTTTCGAGTGAGCGGGTCCGAGCACGCAGATCCTGGATGTCGTGCACCGAGAAGAACAGGTTGTCTCGGCCGCCCGCCTCTTGGGGCTGCTGCAAGTAGACCAACCGGTCACCCTCGGCGTACGGGAGCGGCTTGAGCAGCACCCCGTGGATCACACTGAAGATCGCGCTGTTGGCACCGATCCCGAGCCCTAGCGTGAGCACCACCACGGCGGTGAAGCCGGGATTCTTCCGTAAGGATCTCAGCCCGAAGCGCACATCGTTCACAATCCCGCTCATCCTCATTCCACCCCCCCCGGTTCCGTGACTCGCCATCAGCGCAAGCGCGCCAACGCTCACCACCTGCCGCCAATACCACCAGTTGGCCCGTCTCGCGCCGGCCCCTGCCACCCTCTGAGCGAACTCCTCGGCCAGATCCCCCAGCGCCGCCTCCCCGGCCCGCGTCGGCGGAAGAACGCTCTCCAGAAAGCGCTCTGCCAAACGCGGAGGTCTTACGCCGCCCGCATCACGTCCCGCCATCGAGCTCCGCCTCCAGCCCCTCCCAAAGTCCCATCAGGGCCTGCCGGGACTCCCGAAGCGCGTCCAACCCCTGCGGAGTGACTTTCACGTACCGGCGCCGGCGTCCTCCACGTGTATCGGAAGGATCGCCGTAGTTCGAAGCGATCAGACCCTTTGCCTCGAGCCGGTCGAAGGTGACGTATAGTGCGCCACGAGAGACCTCACGACCCGAGCGCTCCGCGATCTCGTGCGTGAGTCTGACTCCGTAGGCCTCACCCCCCAGATGGAGGGACGCCAGTAGGACCATCTGCTCGAATTCTCCCAAATACCGCTTAACTGACATGGATGCCTCATCCCACGATGGTTGACGACTTTGTAAGCTTGCCCGCATACAAGGTAAGCAACTCGCTGGCGAGTGCAAGGGGAATCGAGAAGCGACACGTCCACGGGTGTACCTGAGGGGGGTCGGATCGTATCTTATTGTGTCGGTACGCTTGCCGTGGATCGGTCAGGTATCGCATGGGGCCAGAGGCCCTACCTGTCGACACCCAAGAATTCAAGAATGGGCCCCGACCGCCCGGGACCCTTGCTTTCATAGACGCTCAAATTTCGGATGGACTAACCATGTCAAAACCCCCCCTACCGTTGATCGTCAAGTGGAGAGACCTGGCCCAAGAAGGCCGTTTTTACACTGACATCGCCAAAGATCACCCCGACTATACCGCGAGCCAGATCCGGCATTACTGCCTCGGTCACTCCGGCGCAAAGGCGCCCGGCCCGCTCCAACGTCGCCGACGCTGGCCCGACAATCCGTGGCTGCAAGGCGAGAGGTCTCCCCACGCCCTCCTCACGAAGGAAGACGTGTTGAAGGTGCTCGACGACTGGGACGACAAGAAGGGATACTGGAACCATGCAGCAGGCCACTGGGCCAAGCTGTTGACCGTATCCCGCAGCACGATCCTGGCCGTCCGACGCGGCGATACCTGGAAGCACCTCGCGCATCCCAACGCAGGGCGCAAGAAGAACTAGCGTCTGTTGGACAGGTAGAGCGGGTTAGGGATTCTACGCCCGACCCTCACATCGATCACATCTTGCGACAGGGATCCTTGATGAGGCGTCGCGCCCGGTTTTCAGAGCCGATGATTTCGTAGAAGCCCTTCAGGTAACTGAGGGCGTCTTCGACTTTGTCCTCCTGGAACCCCTCCAACCCCGTGTAGAGCGCCTCGAAGTCGGAGCGGAGACGCTCGAACTCCGAGTAGATGTCCTCGAAGTCCAAATCGGGTCTACAGAATCCGCGGTAGACCCGGTCACGGACCGAGCGGATGTTGAGGCTGGCGTCTGGCTTTGCGTACGAAGGTGCCACGAATCCGGCCCAGTCGAAGTCGTACGGCGTGGGTACGTGCACGCTCTCCGGTGTTCTCAGCAGGACCACGTTGTGGAAGTAGATCATGGACCAGTCGGTGTTACCCATCATGTACTGGAATACGGCCATGCGCGCCGATTCGCGTGCACTCAGGTGCCGAGGGTGGACCTGCTTGGTATGAAGGATCATGCCACCCAAGCGCTCCGCGATGGCGTCCTCCTCCTCGATCAAGAACGCGAAGCGCGTGAAGGGATCGTCTTCGCCACTGGTGTCCACGTAAGTGATGCGCGCGAGGCGAACCCGAAAGCTACGGTCCGTGATCACGTTGTAGGTCCGATAGACCAGATATTCCTCGAGCAGGTTCTGCTCGTCCCCTTCTCCGTCCCGGCAGTGAGTTACGAGCTTGATCTTGTCCTGCCCGTCGAACACCGTCCCGCCTAACGAGCCCTTTGGAAGATTCAGCCGCAGCGGAGGGAATCGACAGGTCTTGAGCCTGAACCTCCCTCGCGTCCGCACCTTGACCTCGATCTCTTGCTGGGATCCGTCGTCGGCCGTCATGGTGAGGACCCCCGGCCGATACTCGCTGTCCTCCTTGCGGTCTCCTTTGATCTTGTCAAAGTCGGCCGCCAAGGTGAACTCGATGACGTCGTTGGACTGGAAGAGAGGCGGGGGTGGAGTAGGCTCCCCGGTGGCCGAGTCCGCCGAGGCTGGCTGAGCCTGAATCGGGATGGCCGCGGCATGAACGGGGGCCAAGAATGCAACGGTTGTGACGAGTATGGGAACTACGGGCTTCCACATGGCTTTCTAGCTCCTTTTCTTCAATCCCTGGAGCGATCTCAGCTCCGCGGCGCGCACATGGTCTCCGCCGTCCTTGCGGATGGCGTCCAGCAGCGCGCCAGCCGGCACGTGTTCCTTGACCCGCACCAGATATTCCAGAATCGACACCCCATCCTCACCTGGGATGATCTCGGCCAGGCGCCACCGGACGGCCAGTGCGGCGAGGTGGCGCTCGACCAACTGCTGGGTCTCGCCGGCTAGATCCGTATAGACGAGCAGAATCGAGAACTGCTTCTTCTCCTTGTGGACATCGCTCTCCGCGTCCAGATAGCGGTCGACTCGGGCCACTCGGCGTGCAACCTCCTTGAGGTCGGTCTGCGGCATAGCGGTCAGGAGGGCCGAGTCACCGATGCTGAGAGCGGATTCGGCCGACCCGGGGCCGGCAAGCACGTCCCCCAACGCCAGCCCCGACGTACGCTTGAGCTGGTCCACGTAGATGTTGCCGAAATTCATCTTCCAGAGAATCAGATTGACGGTGTTGAACACCATCGAGGCCAGCAGGGCGGTCCCGAGCCGTTGGTCACCGGCGGCCAGGCCCACACCGATGGCCAAGAAGACATACACGGCATCCTTCGTATCCTCGAGCGTGGTGCGGAACCGCACGGCCGCGACGATTCCCGCCAGGCTGAACGCCAGGGCCACGCTCGTCTTGACGACGATGACAATACCCGTCACCGCGACCGGCAGAATGATGAGGGTGTGCACTACCGACTGATCGTAGCCACTCCTCCTCTTGATCATGATGTAGGTCCAAGCCACCGGGACCATGATGGCCAAAGCCGCCAGGAGGGAGAGCCCGTCGATGGCCAGTGCCTCCCAGCCCCGCCCGATGGTACCGTCCGTCAGCGGCACTCCCCCAAACGTATCCGTGATGGCGTCGGAGATAGCGTCTTGATCGGACCGGGCGACGGCTCTTTCGAACCAAGGGAAGGCCCAGACCAGAACTGCCATCGTAGAGACCAGGAGCCCGTAATAGACCGCGATGCGAACGATCGAACGCGTCGTGCGATCCGTCGCCGGACGTCCCTGCTTGGGCTCGGGATTACTCAAAGCGAGTGCTCGTAGCCGAATTCCGTGAGGAGCACGTCGTCGAGGTGATCGGCCTGCTCTGAGGTCCACAGAATGAGATCAATGATCTCTCCCGGATCCAGGTCCTCCACCGGACGTCCCGCCGTGAGAAAGACGACGCCATCCCGCGCGACTGAGAACGCCGCGCGGCCGAGGAAATCGTGATTGAGGCCGAGAAGCCGGTCCATGAACGCCTCACCGTGATCGACGGGAACCCGCATGATCGAGAGGCGAACCACGAGCACAAGGCCCTCAGGACCCTCGGACTGCCGTACCACCCCGGCGAAACCCGAAGCAGAACCTCTCTGGATCGGCTCTTCGAACCCGACAGCGAGGGTGCCGTGCTCAAGGTGGTCGAGGATGCGCTCGACCAACACCATTAGGGACTGGATCTCGACCATGGACCAACTTGGTCGTCGGGACGCCGGCTTCGCAAGTTCAAGCCCGGGATCGACGTCGAGCGCTACATACCCTCCCACCAGGTGGAACCCACCAGCCGAAAATGACTCAAGCGTCTTCCTGCATCGAACGCGTGGCACCGGTTGTAGTGGATGAATCCGTTCTGACGCACGTCGGTGTAGTTGCCGAGACCGTTCAGGCCCGATACCACGAGCCCGTCGACGTGGAAGTCATCGTTGGGCGGATTGAAGTAACCGGCCAGAATGACGCCTTCCCAGCTATAGTCCACCTCTACCGTCAGCGTACCGGCCACGATCAGCACGCCTCGTCCACACACGGACGAGGTGCCCGTCACATTGCCGGTAAAGCGCGTCACCGGAAACGAGTCGGCGGGCAGCGAACACGGTGGCCAGACGTTCTCGTAGTCCACGGGGAAACTCGTGCTCGTGAGCAGATCCCAGTCGAGCCCTAGCGTGTCCAACACCGCCGCCAAGGAGCCCACGGTAAGCGAGTCCGCGGTACCGGTGACATCGGCGGACCCGTCGATGGTCAGGCTGCCAGAGCCCATCAGGACCGCCATGATGTCGGTCTGGCTTTGCTCGCAGTCCAGCGCCGTGGCCTCATCGAGGCCGTATGTTTCCGTGGCGTTGTGCAGTCGCATGTCGCCGGTTGCCTGGGTCAACGCCGCCGCGTGATCCAGGGCCGCTTCCCGTTTCATGGCGTATTGGTAGATCACCCGGCGGGCGGCGGCTCCCGAGACGGTCGGGTCCGTGTACACACCTTCGGAGCGCAGCAGGTACAGAGTCTCATAGTCGTCGACCTCAGCCACCAATCGGGCGGTGACCACTGCGTCTCCTCCCTCGATGGAATAGGTCACCGTAGTGTCGTGCACACCTACCTGCATCGCGACGTAGCGCTGGAGACCGGCCCGGGCAACCGATCATGCTCGTTGTGTCTCCACCGCGTTCACGCCCAGGAGGGCTTCGTCAGCACAACCTGATAGCCGGCCGCCCCCGCGATCCCGATGGCGAAGAGCAGGAGTACAACCAGTGCGAGCACGAACCCGCCCCGGGAATCGTCAGGCGGGGAGAGCTCGTCAACCCGACGCGGCGATGGCGCGTTCACGGAGATACCCACGGTCAGTTGGAGTTCTTCAGGGGAATCTTTACGGTCCATGCGTACTCGTACGGTTCGCTGGTTCCGACCAACTTAGGGGCTATGGCAGCAGTCGTCACCTGAAGAGTCTGGATGCTGTCGAGCGCGGTCCCGGTAATGGCGTCGAGGAAGTTCGTCCCATCCTTCGAGTATGAGAACGCCGTACCGGAATCGATCCCGGTTGCGAACTCCCTGAGCGCGTCTCCCGTCACGCCGCGGTACACCGCCAACGTGGTCGGATCGAGATCGGACGTCGCGACCCTGAACTCCACTTCCTGCCAGATCATAATGGCCTCACCAAGAGTCGTACCACCCGATATCAGCAACCGCCCATAGTCCTGACTAGCTCCAACCGTATCCGCCCCCGATCGCGTAGCACATTCGTCTGCATCGGCGGCCCCCGAAGAAACCAGGAGGTTCGACCACGGGTCGAGGGCGTACGTCCAATCACCGTTCGCGTCCTGCCGGGCGTATCCCGCAACCTCATTAGAGCTGATGTCAGAGAGTCCGGGCATATACACTCTTCCGTGACCTGCCTGCGCGTGGCAAACGCCACCGACCGCCAAGGGCAGTCGAATCACGAATCGCTTGGACTGGGCCAAGATGACACCACCCTCCGAGACACCACGGATCTCTGAGGCGATGAGGTCCGACACCACCCGGAGGTTGTCGTGCACTTTCGACCTTCCCATGACCAACGCATAAAAATCGTTCTGGGTCAGAAATACAGACGCCACAAGGCTCACGATGAGCGTGGACAGCGTGAGCGCCACCATCGCCTCGAGGAGGGTAAAGCCCCCCGCGCCGAGCGCCTTTACCAGGATCGGTTGACGAACGTCGTCCCGGTGAAGGACGGACCGGACCCGCTGGCGGGAAGCAGCCATACCTTGGCGTGTCGCGCCAACGCGGTCGAGTCTGTTACCGTGATCAGCCAATAGTATGTCGATCCCCGAACCTGTGTCATCGAAAAAACCGTCGAAACCGCTAGAGAGTCGTAGTCCATGACCTCCAGGCTGTCCAGGCGCTCCTGCCCCATCACGCTGAGCTCCGACCGGATCGCGGCCGACTCCATTCGAAGTGACAGCGTCCCAGTGAGATTCACTACCATCAGCACCCCGACCGAGAAGATCACCAACGCCCCGATCACCTCGATCAGGGTAAAGCCCCCAGCGGAGACGCGCAGTCGACTGCGACCTCGCGTGCTCACCGTCTGTCGACCTTTGAGGCCCCCATACTGTTGAAGGACACCTCATACCCGTTTTCGCCGGCAACGAACAGTGCGACGCCCAATGAACCGCCGGCACCGCTCAGATCACCCACTCCACGCGTATCAAAGACCAAACTATCTCCACTCAACTGGAGGTTAACGGAGTCGAGTCGGATTTCGTCCGACTCGCCGAACTCCCGCATCACGATGGTGTCACCGGACTCGAACCGGAGCAGATACCCTCTCTGCCAACGTACGTGAGACACGGAGCACGCAAAGAATTAGAGTAGGGCGAAGGCAGAGAAAACGAACATGTTGGGACTGCGAGAGAGAATGGCAGAGAATGGTAGTGCCCCTGGAACCGGGGAGGCCAAGCGAAGCGCGGCAGCTCCTGCGGACCCGGAGGTAGTAGATAGGCCGCTACGGCGGCGGTTCAGTCCGTCGTACAAGCTGCGGATCGTCGAAGAAGCGGACCGGTGCACCGAGCCCGGCGAGGTGGGTCAAGTCCTGCGGCGAGAGGGCCTGTACTCGTCGCACCTGACGACGTGGCGCAAGGCGGCGCATAGCGGGTCGCTGAAGGCCCTGTCGAAGAAACGCGGCCGCAAGCCGGAGCGAAATCCGCTGGATGAGAAGGTACGCAAGCTGGAGCGGCGAAACGCACGGCTCGGGAATGAGCTCAGGAAGGCACACCTGATCATCGACGTGCAGGGAAAAGTTGCGGGGCTGCTGGGGATAAGCCTCGACGACGGGACAAACTCTTGAAGGCGGCCGATGAGCTGGCTAAGCACGTCGGTGTAAAACCGGCGTGCGCGGCCCTCGAGGTCTCCCGATCGACGTTGTACCGTCGTCGAGGCCCATCAACCGGGCAACAGCAGCCCCGCCCGACGCCCGCCCGGGCATTGAGCGAGACGGAACGAGGCGAGGTCTTCGACACGCTGTGTTCGGAGCGGTTCGTGGACCGCTCACCCGCCGAGGTGGTGGCCACGCTGCTCGACGAAGAGGTCTACCTGTGCAGCGAACGCACGATGTATCGTGTTCTGGCCTCCGAGGTGCCGGTTCAGGAACGCCGGGCGCAGCGCACCCATCCCGAGTACAAGAAGCCCGAGTTGATGGCCACGGCGCCGAACCAGGTGTGGTCCTGGGATATCACGCGGCTGCTCGGGCCGAAGAAGTGGAGCTATTACTACCTCTACGTCATCATGGACATCTACAGCCGCTACGTCGTGGGCTGGATGGTGGCGGACCGGGAGAACTCGGCCCTGGCCGGCCGGTTGATCCAGCAGAGCTGCCTGAAGCATGGCGTCCAGCCCCGGGTCCTGACCCTGCACTCGGATCGGGGAACTCCAATGACGAGCCAATGCACCGCTCAACTTCTCGCTGACCTCGGCGTGACCCGCTCGTTGAGCCGGCCTCAGGTGTCGGATGACAACCCGTTTTCCGAGGCTCAGTTCAAAACCTTGAAGTACCATCCCTCGTTTCCCGGACGGTTCGGGGATCAGGGCCAAGCCAAGACGTTCTGTCGATCGTTCTTCCGCTGGTACAATGCCGAGCACCGCCATGGCGGCATCTCGATGCTAACCCCCGAGCAGGTCCACTTCGGGAACGCCGATCAGGTCATTGCCGGCAGGAAATCCGTGCTCCGCGAAGCATGGGCCGCTCATCCCGAACGCTTCGTCAGAGGTGTGCCGAAGCCCAAACCGCTCCCGGAGGCCGTCTTCATCAATCCTCCCATCCCTTCCCTCACCACACAGGACATTGCTCTCTAATTAATCCCGTAGAGTGTCCCATTGTCGTTGACAGGTTCCGATACATCATCTGCACCTCGTCGAAGTCGATGACAACGCTCTCTCGTCTTCGGACCGCGCTCGTCCTCGCAAGGCCAATGTCCATCGCGAACACCTGGGCCGCCCTTTGAGCGGCCGTACGCGTCTGGTAAGCCGAAAACACCCCCGCCGCCGCCGCGAGCGAGAGTGATAGGAGAAGCATGACGACCGTCAGTTCGAGCAGTGTAACGCCTAGTCTCGTCCCGTGGTCCTCACTTCTCCAAAGGCCGTTGCCTCTGGTGAAGCCCAAGTATCTGCGTTCCAATGCGATACCTAAAGATTGGTAAGTTATGTCCCACTTCTCAACAGTTTTGGTGCGGCAGCGAGCGGACGGGTTTGCCCTGTTCCCTGAGAGGAGGGGAAGTATACCTTGTTTCGACCCGTTCGAGTAAGGTTCGATTCGACCACTGCACGAGGAGATTCCCATACCCCGCAAGGCATTCCGCCTGAAGCACGCGTCGGTCGCGGTCGGCCTTTTTCTGGCCCTGGCGGGGCTCCAACCCGACGACCTCCGCGCCCAAGACGTCGACGGCGTCGAGTCCATGGAGGCAGTGACGGCCTCCATCGGCGGCTTCCTTCGCGGCGCGAAGATCATAGGCGGGACGGAGGCCATGCTGGGGGGCGAGGCCTCGCTCCACTTTTCCCGGCACTTCTCGATCGGTGCGGCCGGGGGAGCCTTGTTAGGCCCGGTGTCCGTGACCGAATCCGGGGCCGACCTCGGCACGGACCTGCGTATGGGTTACGGGGGCGTGCTCCTCGGATACGAGGCTCGCACAGCGAATACGGTCTCGGTGGCCGGACGATTGCTTCTGGGGGCCGGCCACGCGTCGATAAGGGCGATACCGGTGGGAAACGAGCTAGGAGCGGACAACTTTTTGGTCCTCGAGCCCGAGGTCGTACTGCGGTTCCGTGCGGTGGGACCCGCGCACCTCGGGTTGGGGGCGGGCTATCGGATGACCTTCGGAGTTCAGGATCTGCCTACCCTGACGGACCACGATCTCGAGGGTGTCAGTGTGACGATCCTCCTGCTATTTCTGTAGGACCCCACCCCCGGTCGCTCCGTTGGCGAGCTCCGCCATCAAAGCGATCTCCCGAACCGCCACAGAGAGCCCCGATACCGACATGGATTCCTCACCGCGGATCTCCTCCATCAGTTCCTGGAAACGCCCATACTCGCCTGTGTTGGTGCGTAAAGCTCCGTCCCCCTCTTCCGACCCCACGACCAGCCGTGTGAGGGATGAATGCGCCCGACTCAGATCGGCGGCCAACGCCTGCGCAGCCCGCTGTTCCCAACGATCCTCCGAGGCAGATCCGAAGATCGCCTGCCTGAGCCATGGAATGTGGAAACGCTCGGAGACCTGGTAGTACGCCCGAGCCGCCACCAGAGGCTCCGTACCCGTCTCCCGCGCAACTCGGAGGATCTCGAGCAACTGATCGAGGAACCGGAGGGTGATCAGGCTCCGCGCAAGAGACGACTCCGCACCGTTTCGTTCGATCTCGGTCACGCGACGCTCGAAGACGATCTTGTCCTCCCCAGCCACAAAGTCCCCGAAGTCGGCGCGCAGCGTCTCGAGCTTGCCCCGGTTCTCGCCGATGAGCTTGGCCGTCTGGCTCTCACTGTCAACATTCGCAAGAATCCAGCGAGTAGTCCTTTCGAGTACTCGTGCAAGCCCGAGCAGCCAACGATACGCCACCCTCGACGAGAGTCCCGCCTCGGCTCCGCTCACTCTACGGACGAGCTCCTGATGACCGGCCAGACGTGCTGCAATCAGCCACGCCCGAGCGACGTCGGCAGCCTCCCGACCCGTATCGCGCGACACGCGGTTCACAAAAGTGGCACCCATCAGGTCGACCAGGTCGTTGGTCAACTGGCAAGCGACGATCTCGCGCCGCAGCCTATGGAGGCCAAGGCTCTGCTTGCCCGAAGCCTCCAGGGCGGCGTCGGGGAAGTAGTCCAGCAGGTAGTCCTCCGTGCCATCGTCGTCCGGGAGCTCGCTTTTGAGTAGACGGCCCATGAGCTCCAGCTTGGCGTAGGACAGCAGCACACAAAGCTCCGGACGGGTCAGGGAAACCCCCTGCTCCTCCAGTCGGTCGCACAGCACCTCCCACGTCGGCAGATGCTCTGCGGCTCGCTCCAGCCCACCGGTCTTTTCCAGCGCGGACATGAGGTCCCTGAAATCGTCCAGGCCGTCGCTGGCCCTCTGTTGGTCGAGGGAGATGGCAAGACTCTGGCTCTCGTTGTCGGCGAGAACCAGTTGAGCAACGGAATCTGTGAGTTGCTCGAGCAGTTGGTTCCGGTCGTCCTCACCCATGGTCCCCGAGCGAACGGGATGCCTTAGCAGGATCTTGAGGTTGACCTCCCGATCGGAGAGGTCCACACCACCCGAGTTGTCCAAGGCATCCGTGTTCAGCATACCACCTCGCAGGGCGAAGTCGATCCGAGCCCGTTGCGTGAAGCCCAGGTTGCCGCCCTCGCCCACGACCCGGCAGCGAAGCTCATCGGAGTTCACCCGGACAGCGTCGTTGGAGGGATCCCCCGCATCGGCGTCGGACTCGAAAGGTGCCTTTACGTACGTCCCGATGCCGCCGTTCCAGAGCAGCTCCACGGGTGACCGGAGTACCACTCTGATGAGAGACTCCCCATCGAGAGTCTCCACGTCGTCCGAAACTCCTAGCGCCTTGCGCGCCTCGGGGGTGAGATCGACCTCCTTCGCGCCTCGGGGCACGATCATGGCACCCGTACTCAGGACGTCGCGATCGTAGTCCTCCCAACTCGACGGCCCCAGCGCGAAGACACGCTGGCGCTCCTTGAACGAGGCTTCGGGATCAGGATCGGGATCGATGAAGACATGGCGGTGGTCGAAGGCCGCGACGAGCTTGATCTGCGTGGAGAGGAGCATTCCGTTGCCGAACACGTCTCCGCTCATGTCCCCGATCCCGACCACGGTGAAGGGCTCCATCTGGATGTCCTTGCCCTGCTCGCGGAAATGCCGCTTCACGCACTCCCAGGCACCCCCGGCCGTGATGCCCACTACCTTGTGGTCGTAACCGTACGATCCCCCGGAGGCGAAAGCATCGCCCAACCAGAAGTCGTACTCGGCGGCTACACCGTTGGCCACGTCCGAGTACTTGGCGGTGCCCTTGTCCGCCGCCACCACCAGGTACGGGTCGGCCACGTCCCAGCATACCACGTGCTCAGGCGGAACGGTGGCGCCTTCGTGGTCGAGATTGTCGGTAAGGTCGAGTAGCCCCCGCATGAGCGTCTTGTACTGCTCGCGTGACTCCTCCGCCATCTCGTCTCGGTCGACGATCTTACGTAGGGTGACATACCCCCCCTTCGATCCAGCCGGCACGATGACCGCATTCTTCACCATCTGGGTGTTTACGAGCCCCAGGATCTCCGTGCGGAAGTCGTCGGGCCGATCGCTGTATCGAATCCCACCGCGAGCGACGGTGGCACCGCGAAGGTGGACGCCCTCCATACGCGAGGATCGCACCCACACCTCGTACAGCAGCCTCGTTCGAGACACGTCCCGGAGAGCCCTGGCCGCCACCTTGAAGGAGATGTAGGGCACGCCCCCCGAACGTCGCGTAGGTGATCGTCCCCCGTTGCGGAAGTAATTGGTGCGCAACGTCGCATCGAGAAGAGCCGCCATCCGACGGAGAGCCCGATCGTCCGCCAGGAGCGTAACCGAGGTCATGAGCTGGGTCAGAAGGGCACGCAGGTCCTCCACGAGCGCCATCCTGTCCTCGTGGTTGACGGGGCCCTCGGGGTCGAACTTGGCCGTAAAGATGTCGAGGAAGACCCTGGCGATGTTGGGATAGCTCACGAGCGCCGTGGGCAATGACAGCCGACTCGGCACCGCGCCCAACTGGAACGCGTAGGCCGTATACGCTCTGAGCACGTCGACCTCTCTCCATGAGAGGTTGGCCAGGATTACGAGTGCGTTCAGAGTATCGTTGGTCGCGTCACCGAAGCGGACGGCCAAGATAGCGTCAGCGAGGAGGGGTCCCTGATCCTCGGCCTCGAGCGGCCTCGCCGCCGAATCCTGCACCGAGAACGAGTAGATGATGGCGTCGGGCGTACCCCGCCCCTTGATTTCGTAGGGCACCACCGCGATCACCCTGAGGCCCGCATTCTCCAGAATCGGCATGAAATCCGAGAGGATGAGCTTTTCGCCGATCAGGTAGAGCTTCAGCTCCGTGGTGGCGCCCTCCTCGTCAGGGGCACTACCGCCAGCGAACGAGATGGAGACCACGCGGTCGTCCGCCCGCATGGCCTCCAGTTCAAGAATGTCATTGACCGCCACCAACGGCTCCGTGGCAGCTCTGTACTCAGGACTGAACCCCTCGCCATATCGAGCCGCGAGACGACGGGCCTCTTCGGGCGGTCGTACCTTTTCGAGGCCCCCTCGAACACGATCCGCCCAGGACCTGATGAGCTCTCCGATCAACTTCTCCAGGTCGCGGCTGTCTAGTCCCTCGATCTCCTCACCGGGCGCGGCCATATAGAAGTGCAGTCGGGCTTGATCGCCTTCGCCCAGGGTCAGGTGATAGTTCAGGACATCGGCCTGGAGATACCGAACCAGAGCCTCTTCGATTGCCCGCCGCACGTCACCGGAGAATCTGTCCTTGGGGATGATGACCATGACCGAAAATCCCCGACGGAAGGGATCTTCTCGCACCGTAACGCGGACGTCGTCCGTGTGGTACGACGTCAGAACGATCTGGACATCGGCACCTATCTGTTCCACCGTCGAGACGAACAGCTCCTCCTTCGGCATGGAGCTGAAGATCGTCTTGATCTCCTTGTAGTCGTGTGATCCCTCTGAGGCGCTGGCACCGTCGAGGATCACCTGCAGCTTGCGCCGCAGGATGGGGATTTTCTCCGCTTCCTCCGAATAGGCCTTCGATGTAAACAGGCCGATGAACCGGTGCTCTCCCAGAACCTGCCCTTCCGACGAGAGCTGCTTGATCCCGATGTAGTCCATCCGGGCGAGGCGGTGCACGGTAGATAGGGCATTGGTCTTACTGATGATCAGGTTCGGCCCACCCTCGAGCAGGTCCCTGATCCCGGGCCGGAGATCGCTCACCAGCACCGGCTCCGCGTAGGACGACTCCGCCTCGTTCCTCAGGACCCCGAGACCCGAGCCGGGCTCGACCACAATGGCCCTTCCACCCTCGATGTCGACCAGGTCGTAACCCCGATACCCCAGGAAGACGAAGCCCCCATCACGGAGCCAGCGCAGAAACGCCTGAATCTCGCCGAGCTCCTCGCCGATTTCGGCGAGCTCGGCCATGCTCTCCGCAAGCTCGGCCACGACGTCGTTTACCGCATCGATCATGGGATGGAAGTCGTCGGTGGCCCGGACCACATCCTGAAGTCGACTGTTCGCCTCGTTACGGAGGTAGTCCAGGGCCACAGGGTCCGTGACCCGGCCCACCTCACAGTGCACAAGCGACTCCTTGGTCTCTCCCTCCCTGGATGCCCGCACATCTGTGACCTGGCCATCCTCGCCCCGCTCCACGTGGATCACGGGGTAGACGAGATGCTCTATGGAGAGGTCCTGCGTGTGCAAGAACTCCCGGAGGGAGTCCACGATGAACGGACGCTCGGAGATGTTGGTGCGCAGAACCGTTACGGGTGCGAACCATCCTTCGTTGTCGACATCCGGATTAAACACCTCCACGTCGACCCGATCGGGCCGGGCACGCTGGAGAAAACGCCAGGCCCCGAGCACCGTGCGTGCCAGTGCCTCCGCGCTGCGCTCTTGCAGAAACTCCCCTGTCGCCTTGGACAAGAAGATCTCCGCGAACGAGGTGACTAGTGCAGCTTCGTCCGGGGAGACCTGCCGCTCGAGTTGCCGGCATACCGCGTCGATGGTAGGCGAGTCCTGCCGCAGTTGGCGGACCGTCGCTTCGGATGTGTCGCTCATGGGTAAGTCAGGAGGAGCCTGTGCGCGTTTGCGTCGCGACGATCGAGGGTCAGAAGAAGAGTCCTCGCGATTGATCGTCAAAGATAGAAACGGCCACTGGTCCCTTCAAGAAGCACGTGTATGATCCCGGGTCAGCGGCCAACGTTGCCCGTCCAGCCCTGGCCCTCGCCCACCGGCTGCGTCTAGCTTTCGTGAGCCGGCCTACACGTTGACCATCCCAGGCAACTAATGCGCTTCATTCACGCCGCCGACATACACCTCGACACCGCATTCTCGAGCCGCTCGGACACGGTCCGGGCACGTTTGCGCGATGCGTCACGCGTCGCCTTCCGGCGGCTCGTCGATCTGGCCCTGGCAGAGGAAGTAAACGCGGTCCTCCTGGCCGGTGACCTTTTCGACGACGAACGGCTCTCGTTCCAGACCGAGCGCTTTCTCCTGGAACAACTCCACCGCCTCGAGCAGGCTGGCGTACCCGTAGTGTACGCAACCGGAAACCACGATCCGGGCCGTGAGGGACGTCGATCGGCAGATCTCGCGTGGCCCGACAACGTGACAGTGGCCGGGAGACGAGAAGCTGTGCGCATTACCGTCGAGAACCCCGAAGGCGAAGCTCTGGGCGTGGTAACGGCCGCAGGGCACGAAACCGCCGCGGAAACGGAGGACCTGTCGGAGACCTTCCCGACCCCAGAGGGACGCCTCCCGGAGGTGGCCGTTCTGCACACCCAGGTCGTGGACTCTCCCGGAGCCACAGATCACGCGCGATACGCCCCTTCCCACCTCGACGCCTTGAAGGGCGCCGGCTTCGACTATTGGGCGTTGGGGCACGTGCACAAGCGTGCCTGCCTCTGCGAACATCCCGGCATCTACTACCCCGGCAATCTCCAGGGACGCACCCATGGCGAACGTGGAGCCAAGGGCTGCCTACTCGTGGAACTCTCACCGGGCGCAGCCCCGACCGTGGAGTTCAAGGAGTTGGCCCCGATTCGATGGGAGGATGTAGAGGTTCGGGATCCCACCGACGCTGCCTCGCTCGATGCTCTCGTGCGCACGGTAGCCTCCCGGTGGGACGAGGCAGTGAATGGAAACGGGATATCCGGGTGGATCGCCCGCATAAGCATCTCCGGAGCGACGCCTCTCTGGAGGGAGCTGTCGCGTGAAGAGGATCAGGAGCACTTGCGAGAGGAACTGGCTCATCGACTCGAGTTGCTCGACGTGACGCTCCACATCGGCAGCGTACATCCGGAGATTTCGGTCGAGGAACACGCAGCCCGAGAGGATGTGCTGGGGCAGGTACTGCAACTGGTGGCTTCGGTTCGAGCCGGGGATGCCACCGTGGCCGATCTGCGACCCGAACTCCTTCTTGGTCTGGACGGACAGGATCATCTGGACGAGTACGTCCGGACCCTCCTGCATTCAGCTGAAGAAGAAGTCCTGTCACGTATGCTCAAAAACGTGGTCGAGCAGGGATGAAGCTCGAGCGTATTCGCGCACGTGCGTTCGGCGGCCTGGAGGCGTTCGATTCGGGGGAAGAACCGCTCTCGGACCTGGCCGTGGTCGTGGGGCCCAACGAGTCGGGCAAGACTACCTTCTTCCACCTGCTGGCATCGATCATCTACGGGCTCTACCCGACCTCCCGGGATCTGCACCCCTACGCGCCCTGGAGCGGACACGACCTCGATGTAGAAGCCGACCTGCGCCTGGATGATGACGAATTGTGGAGCGTCCGGAGACGTCTTCTCGCCTCCCCTTCCGGCCAACTCACCCGAGGCGAACATGAAAAAGCCCTCCGCAATGAAACCCTGCCCTGTGCGACGCACGTCACGCGCGGAGTCTTCCATCAGGTGTTCGCCCTGACCCACACGGAAATATCCACCCTCGAGTCTGAGGCCTGGTCGGACATACAGGACCGGCTCATCGGCGCGATGGGTGCACGCGACCTGGTCACTGCACGCTCTGCGGCAGAGGTACTCGAGCTGGAAGCTCGCGGGCTGTGGCGACCCGACCGCAGGGGCAAACAGGAGATCCGCCAGTTGCGGGAGCGCATCCATACTGCTTCGGCGAGGCGCCGCCAAGCGTTGGAAACCGATCGACTGCTCAGAGGCTCGATGGGTGCCCTGGAGCAAGTCAGGCACGATCTGAAAGAGGCCAAACTCGTTCGTGAGCAGCAAAGGCTCCTCATCGAGCGTACGACCACGCTCCTCCCCGCCCGGAAGCTGCTCGATCGCGCGGCCGAGCTCGACGAGGAGGCCGGCCCACTCCGGGCGTTAGACGAGATTCCCCCGGATCCCGTCGCTGCGCACGGCCGCCTCGTCGCCGAAGTGGCCAAGCTCCGCGAACGTCTTGCCCGCAACTGCGAGGAATCCAAGGTTCCCCGCGAGCGCATGGACACCTTCGGATCCGCCGGAGCTCGCATTCTCGAGGCCCGCGTGGACATCGAGGATCTCGGGGCGGAGGTGGCCGGCCTGAAACCGGCTCGTGCCCGCCTCGGCTCCCTAGAACGCGAAATCCAGGACCATCGTCGTCACACCGGTGCGTCCCTGAACGATCTGTTCACGCGAATCCTCACCCCAGACGAAGAGAGGGCCCTGAGGCGCATCGCGCCGAAGCAGCTCCACGAGCGCATCAGAAGCGCGGTCAGAGCAAGGGATCGTCAGCGGCAACAGGAAATTCGCTCCACGCTCCGCGGGGAGACCCCGAGACCTTCAGCCCTAACCCTACTGATCGGCGTGACGTCGGGGCTGGCAGCAGCGGCCCTTTGGTTCACAGACGGTGCGGAGCCCTGGCCCAAGGTAGTCGGGGCAATTCTGGCTCTGGCATCGGTCACGCTGCTCACACGGTGGTGGACCATGCGTGAGGTGTTCGTGCGCAGCGGAGGGGATGATTCGTCCGATTCGCCACCGGAGGGCGGGCCCGGCGATTCGGAGACCGTTGTGTCGGCCGTTACGGCTCTCCGTGGGATTCTTGGTGATCTGCCGATCCGTGACGAGGTGGTCGAGGAGCCCGGTCCAGAGATGGGCGCCGCGGTTGTACGGCTCCAGGAGCTGTTGGACGACCTCGACGCTCGAGCTGTGGAAGCCGAAGAGCTGAGAGGGGCCTTTGCGAGCGCGGGCGAACGCATCGCCACCGTCGGTAGTGGACTGGAGATCGATCTTCCCTCGGATGACACGGCCGCCGTTCATGTGCTGCAAACCGAGCTTCGTGATGCGGGACGAGCAGAGGAGGTATCCACCTTCGCACGTCGCACGCTGGAAGGTCTGGAACGAGCCCAACAAGAGATCCGACATGAGCTCGACGAGCGAACTCGAGAACTCGACCTTCTCGAGGACGCGGTCCGAAAGCTGGGCGAAGGCGACGTCACCTCAGGCTTGGAGGCGGCCGGGCGAAGGCAGCGCGCCAGGGCGCGCGCGGAGCAGATCCGTGAGGACCTGACCCGCTCCCATCCCGATCTGGAAGAGTTGACCTCTGGACTCGACCAACTCGAGAGCGCCGAAGGCCGCCCCATTGGCGACGACGAATTGGCGGCTACGCGGCTCGCCCATGAGGAGCAGTCTGAACACATAGAGGAGCTTACGGGACGAGTGAAAGAACTCGAGCACGACTGCGCCCACGCCGGGGAGCAAACCACGGCTGACCAGATCGACGGGGAGATCGGGGCGCTGGAAGCCGATCTCGGCTACCTGGAGGGCGAGCACGACCGCAAGCTTGTGCTGGCCCACCTCATCCGGGATGCCGATCGCCGATTTCGTGAGGAGCACCAGCCCGATGTGGTGCGGAAGGCCTCGGACTACCTGAAGACCATCACGAGCGGCCGATACGAGCTCATTACCGTGGGCGACACGGGCAGCTTCCACGTGCGCGGGCCCGGCTCCGATGGACCCGTGGAGGCGTCGAGCCTCTCCACAGGAGCCCGGGAGCAGCTGTATATGGCGATTCGACTCGCGGTCATGAGTCACCTCGACGAAGAAAGGGAGAGTCTGCCCGTATTCGTGGACGAAGCCTTCGTTAACTGGGACGCAAGGCGGCGCGCCAGTGCCTTCGCGCTTCTGCGCGAGATCTCGACCACCCGTCAGGTGTTCGTCATGACCTGTCACGGCCCGTGGGCCGACGAGTTGGTCGCACACGGTGCTCAAAGAATCGAGCTGCCGTGACGAGCTGGTCTCCGCAGGGAGGATATAAGCTTCCTCTCCACGCGGAGTGCTTTGGAGAGGGCAGCAGCTCCGTAGTGCTTCTCCATGGTTTTGGAGGGAGCGCCTTCTCCTGGCGATACTGGGTCCCCGCCCTGGCGGAGCGTCACACGGTGTGGGCCGTGGACCTGAAGGGGCACGGCTCGGCGCCGGCCCCCGAAGACGATCGCTACACCCCTCACGATCACGCCGAGCTGATCCACCGCTTCATCATCCAGAAGGACCTGCGTGAGCTGACGCTGTGCGGCCACTCCATGGGTGGGGGACTCGCGTTACTCGTCGCCCTTCGCCTGCTGGATGAGGGACGGCTCGAGCGCCTCGTAATTGTGGCCGGCGCCGCATACCCGCAGCGGCTGCCACCCTTCGTCAAGTTGGCCCGCATGGGCCGACCGGCCCGTTGGTTCTTCGCGTCGGTTCCGAAGCGACGGCTCATCGGATGGATACTCCGGTCCATCGTTTACGACCCGTCGGCCATCAGCGGAGCGCAGGTGGAAGGCTACGCCGAACCGCTCAGAAGCGCGCCGCATCGTCTGGCCCTGATCAAGACGGCGTTGGGCATCATCCCGTCCGATGTCTCCGAACTGACCGCTCGCTTTGCCGAGATCGACGTCCCGACGCTACTCCTGTGGGGCCGCCACGACGCGGTCGTGCCGATTTCGGTCGGCGAGAGGCTCCTGGAGGTCCTGCCCCGCGCGCGCCTCGAGGTTCTGGAGGAGTGTGGTCATCTGTCCCCTGAAGAGCTCCCGAAGGAATCTCTGCAGATCGTCGAGAGCTTCCTCAGCGGCGACGTCTCAGACGTTCCGTCGCAAGGGTGAGGAGCATCTTGCTCCCGGCGCGGATCGTTCCCCTGACGGAGCCGGAGATCTTGGACTCCCCTGCGGACCGGGCCCCATGGGCGACCTCGATCTCGATGATGCGGAACGCCTGGGTGGTGGCCCGGATTTGCATCTGCAGCGTCCAGCCCCAGTTGCGATCGTCCATTTCCAGCTCGGCCAGCTTGCGGAAGTCGATGGCCCGGAACGGAGGCAGGTCGCGAAAGCTCCGACCGTAAAGGATGCGAATCATCGAAGTGATCAGGCGGTTGCCGACCCGTGCATGGGGAAAGAGCGTGCCGACCTTGTCGACGCCTCTCCGTCTGACACCCAACGTGAGATCCGCCTCATCATCGAGGATCGGACGCGTGAGCATCTCGATCTGTCCCGGGCCCTCGTCGTGATCCGCATCCAGGAATACCAGAACCGCGGGCGGGTTCGGCATGGAGCGCAGGAACTCGATGCCCGCCAAACATGCCGCCCCGTACCCCCGCTCCGGCTCCGTGACGAGGTAGGCCCCTCCCTGGACCGCCACATCCGGAGTCCGGTCCCTGGAACCGTTGTCGACCACCACGACGGGCCCCACGGACCGATCGCGCAGGTCTGCGAGGAGCCCCGGAAGGGTCTCTTGCTCATCGAGGGCGGGGATCAGCACTGCAACGGAATGGGTCACGGTCAGACCGGGAGCGGTGGAGACGACAGAGGCGATCATCGTGAACCTAACGCCTGATGAAAAGGAACCCTTCATGAGGCCGGGCCGTTTCCTCGCGGCCATGGGTGCCGTCGAATGCGTCTTCCTGGTTACCGCCGCCTGGTGGCCGGAGCGCGGGTTCCCCTGGCCTGGTTTGGGGCTGGTCGGAGGTGCCTTCCTGGCCTACGTGCTTGCCGCCCGTGCCACCGGAAAAAGTGGCGGCACTCCGACCTCCCCGGGGGAGATCGGATCCCCCTCGTCGAGCTCGCACAGCACCCAGCTGATGATCATCTGGGGTTGGGCCGTAGTCCTACGCCTGCTCCTGCTTCCCGTGGCCCCGGAACTCACGGACGACTTCTACCGCTACCTCTGGGACGGACACGTTCAGCTCCAGGGGGTGAACCCGTACCTCTATGCCCCGGGGGACCCGGCCCTTGAGGCGCTCCGGACACCTTGGCACGGGCTCATCAACAACCCCTCGGTGTCAACGATCTACCCGCCCTTGGCTCAGATGGTCTTTCTCCTCAACGCTTTGCTGGGCGGGACCATCCTGGGGCTCAAGGTGGTGTGGGTGTGCCTGGATCTCGTGACCGCCTGGCTCCTGGGTAGGGTGGCGAGTCGCTCGGGCCGTGACCCACGTGGGGTGTTGATCCTCTACTTGTGGTCACCGTTGCTTATCATCGAGACTGCCTGGAACGGGCACCTCGAGACCTTGGGGTTGGTGTTCATCGCACTCCTCCTCTATCTCGGTGCCCATCCGGTGCGGGTGGGTCTGGCACTGGCGCTCGCTGCCCTGGCCAAGTTCGCTCCGGCCGCCGCACTACCTCCACTGTGGAGGCGATACGGGTGGAGGACTCTGCTGGCCTTTGGTGCCACAGTGGCTGCGCTCTATCTGCCCTACGCGTCGGCGGGGACGATGCTGTGGGGAGGTCTGTCGACCTTCGCCGAGCACTGGCGGTTCCAGGAGGGGGCGTTCGCGGTGCTGGAATGGATCATTCCTGGCCCCCGGGCGCCTCGCGTGGCGGCGGGATTGATCGTCCTCGGGGTCATCGGCTGGACGGCCTGGAGGTCGTACGATGCCGAGAAGGCACTCTTCTGGATCCTGGGGACCGGCCTTCTACTCTCCCACACCGTCCACCCCTGGTACGTTCTCTGGGCGCTTCCCTTCGCGGCCCTGCGACGTAACCGCGGCTGGATCCTTCTAAGCGGGCTCGTATTCCTCGGCTACTGGGGTCTCGAGACCTCTCACATCAAGGGGATCTGGCCTCAGCCCGTTTGGGCCCGTGTGCTCCTTTGGGCTCCCGTGTTCGGGCTCCTCCTGTACGACGGCGTCAAAGATCGGAGACGCCGCGTCGCGGCCTAGGTCGCCCAGCCCCCCCAGCCCCAAGCCCAGGTAGCCCGAGCCGAACAGCACGATGAACGGCACCGATCCGTGGAATCCGGCCACGAGCGCACCGGCCAGGTAGCCGACCATCACCGCTCCCATGGACAACTTCAGGACCAGATCACGTGTGGCGACGGGGGTACGATAGGAGGTGCGCTCGGCCTCACCTTTCTTGGGAGTTCGAACGAAGGCATCGTCGCCCCGGTGGAAGAGCCCCCGGATCACCGATCCGGTCACCGCGACGGTCAGCCCCACACCCAGGGCCAACGCCTGCGGAACGGCTCGCAGGCTCCAGGCCCAGTCCCGCCCCCGCTTGCGGGCGGCCTGAGAGTAGAACACGAGGAAGGGCACCGTAGCTGCCGTGAACACCAGAAGGTCCGGGAGCAGATAGTGCTCGACGCCGAGCGTGCGTCGAGCGATCTGAGAGGGCAGCAGCAGAAGGCCCAACATCAGCGTGAGCGGATGAGCGAGGTGGCCACACAGGTGCACCGTCGCCTCCAGCTTTACGCCGAGGGGCCACGGTCCCCGGAGCAACTCCGGCAGGACCTTCTTCGCAGTCTGGATCCCTCCCTGCGCCCACCGTCTCTGCTGCACTTCCAGGGCACCGACCGTGGACGGAATCTCGGCAGGCACACCGATGTCCTCCAGGAAAACGAAGTCCCATCCCTTCATCTGTGCCCGGTAACTGAGATCCAGATCCTCAGTCAGGGTGTCGGCCCGCCAGCCGCCGGCCTCTTCGACGCATGTACGGCGCCACATGCCCGCCGTGCCATTGAAGTTGAAGAAGCGCCCGCTCTTGTATCGACCGCCCTGCTCGAAGAAGAAATGGCCATCGAGAAAGAGGCTCTGGCCCTTCGTCAGCCAGCTCTCGTCCGCATTCAGATGGTCCCAACGAGCTTGTACCATACCCACGCCCTGGTCGCGAAACGGGGGTAGGATATTCCGGACCAAGTCCGGTGGGGCCACGAAGTCCGCATCCAGAACGAGGAGGAAGTCTCCTCGTGATCGCGCGGTTCCGTGGGCCAGGGCGCCCGCCTTGTACCCTTCCCGCGTCGCTCGCCTGATGTGCTCGACGGAGACGCCTTTGGTTCGCCACTGGGCGGCGAGTTCCCGCGCGATGTCGGTCGTGCCGTCCGTGGAATCGTCCAGGATCTGCACGTCGAAACGATCGCGGGGATAGTCCTGCCCGCACGCCGCATCCACGAGCCGGCCAATGACATGGACCTCATTGTAGACAGGCAACTGGATGGTAACCCGAGGAAGCTCCTGCTCGGGCCATGGATCCCGAACCGCCAGCCGCTCCCGTCGCGAGAGCCATAGCAGGTAGGTCCTGTGCACGGCGAAGGGCAGCAGTAGGGCGAGCACACCTGCCGTGACAAACAGCGTGATGTAAGCCAGCACTTCCGGCATTCGGCTCGCCCGGGTGAGGAAATCAGATGAGAAGGAGTACTCGTAGACCCAGTGTATCCCCAACCCGGCCGCAGGGCATGGTGTTCCGGGCCCGATCCTACCCGCCCGTCAGAACAGAGACGATGTCCATCCTTGTCGCGGAGCGGGCCGGGCCATAGCTGGAGATCAGCCCCAACATCAGGAAAACGACCGGAAGAATCACCAACGACCAGGGATGGATTCTGGAAACTCCGAAGAGGAGGTGGGCCCAGAATCCCGAAACGGCGTACGCCAAGGGCAGTCCCAGCAAGAAACCGTAGAGCATGAGCCCCAGGCCGTCTCGTAACACGAGGAGCCGAACGGCACCACTTCTGGCGCCCAACGCCAACCGGATCGCCATCTCTCTCTGGCGCCGGCACACCCAAGAATTGACGATTCCGTAGAGACCGACGCTGACCAGAAGAAGCGCGACCAGGGCGGAGATCACGACCAGCGAGAATCTGGTGCGCTCGTCCGACGTCGTGTTCGCCACGAGCTCTGCGAGCGTGGCGGCTTCAATGATCGGAGCATCGGGATCCACGGACCACACCTCGCGCCTCACCGCCGGCATGAGTGACGCGGCTTCGACGTCGGTTCTCAGAACGACGTTCCTGTTCCAACGAGGACTGCGGGCAAAGGTCATATAAATCATGGGTGGGGTGACTTCGGACAATGACTCGTGCTTCACGTCGCCCACCACCCCTATGACTCCAGCGGATCGGGTCGGCCCGGGCGAGTCAACGCCTTTCCCACGGCAACCTCACCAGGCCAGAGCGCATCGGCGAGCGTCCGGTTGACCAGTACGACGTTCCTCGAGTCCTCAACATCCCGGGAGTCGAACGCTCGACCGCGTATCAGGGGCATCCCGACCACCTCCAGATAGCCGGGACTGACGAGCCAGACGACTCCCTTATGATCTGATGTGGGATCATCGGGCCTCCCGAACCGGTCCTCGATGGCTCGACCCGTCAGCGTGCTGTAATTCACAGAAGCGACGCCTTCCACCCCCGGCAGGTCCGCGAGACGTCGATAAATCTCCGCGTAGAAGGCCTGCGCCCCTTCGGGTGATCCCGCGGGCCGAAGCCGAAAGGTCAGGACGTCGGTATCGATACCGGGGTCGACCCGTGTCAGCTGCCAAAGGCTCCGGGTCAGATGAGCGGCGGCGGTGAGCAATACGACCGACACGGCCACCTCGGCCACGACGAGAAGGCTCCTCGTCCGCGTCTGGCGTAGGCTCGCCGTCGAGTTCCGACCCCGCTCCGACACGCGGCGGTACGCGTCCCGCGTCGCATGGAGGGCGGGACCGGTCCCCATGAGCAGGGCGCTCACAACGCAGACGGCCAAGGAGAAACCCAACGCCCTCGCGTCCATAACGACATCACCGGCGAAAGATCCGCTCCCTACGAACAGGATCCCCAACCGGTTCGTCAACATGAACGCGAGGCCCACGCCCAACACTCCGCCGACTCCCGCCAGAACAATGCTCTCGGTGAGAAGTTGCGTGATCAGGTCGCTCCGGCTCGCACCGAGAGACACGCGCACCCCGAACTCGCCCCGTCGATCGTCACCACGACCCAGCATCAGGCCCGCCACGTTGGCGATGGCGATGGTCAGGACCAAGAGCGCGCTGGCAAGCGCGAACAGAAGCGTGCGCTTGACGTCGCGGGCCTGCCACTCGGAGTCCACAGATCGATGCCGTCCGGGCTCCGCCGGCGCGATGCCCGGATCGGGCGAAAGCCCGCCGGCATCACGCCGGAGTCAGTGCTCTGGTGCCCGCGCGAAGAGCCGCTGCGGCGGATCAAGTCGAAATTCTGCGAACGGACGAATGAGGCGGACTGGACGCGCCGGCACGCGGCTCGGATCGCGTCAGCCCGGCGTGCCTCCGGCTTCCTCGATCTCGGCAGTCCAGCCGATCTCAACGGCACCCTTCAGGCTCTGCGCCGTAGGGCACTTGTCCACATGTCGTGCGAGCGCCTTGTCCACGGTCTCACGAGTCCCTTCGGGAATCTGGATGGCATAGTGGACATTGATCGAGGTGAGGACGGGAACCCTGTCTCGCATCTCGTTGATCCCCTCCGCACTGGAGCGGATGTGATCGCTCGGCAACTTGACCCCGCGCACCTCCAGTGCGCCTATGAGAGTCCCGAGTAGTCAGCCGGCTGCCGCGGCCACGAGATAATCCACGGGAAGAGGCAGGTTCGGTTCCGAATCGAGTCCATAGTGGGCTTTCACCGGACCGTGCACGCCGAAGTCGACTTGAGTGCCATCCTCCAGAAGGGCGCGCCGGTGGACTCCCGACAGCCTTCCAACCTCGGACCGCGCGATGTAGAACGGATCGCTCATTCCGCCACCTCCCCCTCTGGTTCCGTTGTCGCCACTTCGAAGCCCGGGCAATCGAGCACGGGTAGCGGCGGGTATTTGCGATAACGCGAGTCCTCGAATGATCGCTCGCAGAGATGAAAGATAGACCCTCGCTTGTTCTCGACCACCCGGACGAAGGCGCATTTCTCACAAAGTCCCACGGGCCCGATCAAGGCCGAACTCCCAGCAGCGCCGACTGGCGCTCGGATCGCCCGCCCCGGTGTGAGAACAATCGGGCCGTTCCGCAAACAGTGCATTGCTCCGAAACCGAGATGTGTCCCTGTTCGAGACCGAGTCCCAACGCCTGCGAGACCAGCACGGCGCGCACGTCAACAGGTGATGGACCGGGCGGCGGAGGCAGCTTCAATGCGTCGAACACCTCGGGGCCGACCTCATAGCAGTTTCTGCAGATGGCTGGTCCGAGATGCACCTCCAGATCGACGGCCTCCGAGCGAAAACGGGTGCGGAGTGTCCGGACCCCCTCCAAAAGGATGCCGCCCGCGATGCCTCTCCATCCGGCATGCAGCAGGGCCACGACACACCGTTGGGGATCAACCAGGTATACGGGCACGCAGTCCGCCACGGTAACCGCCAGCAGAACGCCCGATGTGGACGTGGCGTGCCCATCCGCGGGATCACCCTGGATGTGTACCCCGGGGGCCAGCTCGTCGTGCACGGCCACCCGGGTCCCGTGCACCTGCCTGGCGTGGACTACCGCCCCGAATCCGCTGGCGTCCCGGAGCGTCCGCCAGCGCTCATCCGCCGCCGGGGAAGGGGTATCACCGAAGAGTCTCAGGTCGAACGGCTCGTCCGCGGGACCGGCATGGGTGATGCCGGCCAACAGCCAGGGGAAACGATCCAGCCACTCACCCACCGGATGAAACGGAACGACAGTGTCTGCGAGCATGTCGGGGATACTTCAGATCCCCGAAGCGATTATCAAGGCAACCCTATCTCACGCCGGTCACACGCAAACCCGCCACCACAGTCCTGGGGAGTCCAGGGTGGAGCCCGGCCGGGCGCCGCGCCACGCTGTACCGCTCGTCGGTGAGATTCTGGATACCGGCGAACAAGGTCCCCACCCCCTCGAGGTACAAGTCCCCTGCCAGATTGAACACCACGTACGCATCCGTCCCCTCACCTTCGGGAATGTCCTCCTGCCCCGCCCGTGTGCGCATGGCGCCCGACGCCACCGTAGAGAGCGTCACGCTCCACCCCGGACGATCGTACCCGATGCTCCCGCTCATCTGGTGCCCCGGCAGGTAGGGAAGCCTGTCGCCGATCTCCACCTCACCCCAGGGGCCGTAATCGGAGTCGAACGCGGACCGGAATTCGGCACGGGTACGTGTGTAGGTAATACGTACCGGCAGGCTAGTGTCCCAGTCGCGCCCCCAGGCGAAGTCGTAATCGACAGACGCTTCGACACCCAACACAACGGCATCACCACCGTTGTACGCCTCCCCGGTGCCGTCCTCTGCGGTGGCGAGCGTGGCCCGTCCGAGGATGTTCGTGTAGTCGCTGTAGAACATGCTCGCCTGGGCGGCCAGACCGGAGTCCCGCCACCTACCTCCCAGCTCGTAGTTGACGCTACTCTCCGGTCGTGTGACCTCGTCGGCGCCAGGCCCCTGCGGTCCGAACCCCCTGTGAACACCCCAAAAGAGATTGAGCGCGGGAGCGGCTCGATAGGAGAACCCGACACCCGGGATCCAGGCGTCCACCCGGTTCTTCTGGACGCGGGTCGGCTCCGCGCGCGCCGGGTCGTCCTTGGCGTAGTCTGTACGAGTAAAGTCGATATGCTCGAATCGGATGCCGGGTGATACCCTCAGGCGCCCGAGCTCGATCTCATCCTGTACGAAGAAGGCGAGCGCGTCGGCCGAGCTGACGCGATTGGACTGGCTCCCGGGCTCGCCGGGGGTCGTGAGGACCATACCCTCGTCCCGCATCTCGAAGGCGTCCTCCCATTGGAAGCGGTCCTCCTGGTCACGGTGGAACCGCACGCCCACCTCCACCGCATGATCGCCGCGGCTGAGACCCAACGCTGACTGCACACCCTGCGCGAAGTAGTCACGGTTGTTCGCCCTGACCCGGAGTGCGTTGGGATCACTACCATGGCCGCGCAGGACAGCCAACGCCGTCCCATGCTCGTCCGGAGCATCCAAGACTTCGCTGATACCCGTGCCGAGCACGCTCTGCAGCTTGTACCAGTTCCGTGAGAAGTCATTGCGATAGGCCGTGGTCGTCACGTCGACCGCCCCGTGAACCCAAAAGTGTCGGAGCTGAATCTGCGAATGCTCCGCCTTCATCAGGTCTGACTCGGAGGCTGGATATCGGTGCAGCGGATTCACGGCGAAGTCCGCGTCCGTGAGGCCGAGATAGGTTGATGCCGACTCTTCGTCGGTGTATCCGAGCTTGGGCTCCAGCTGCTGATACCAAGGACTGCTGCGATCGCTGTTGATCCGGACCTTGCCCATGAAATCGGCCACGTCGAAGCCGGTCGGGGCAGCGCTGGCCAACTCCTTGAAACCATCGGTCTCCAGCGAGTACGCCTCGATGAGCCAACCGAGGCGGGCCCCCGAATCGCCGATGCGCCCGTGGCCCCTCAACGTACCGTTCTCACCCCCCGCCCCCTCCATGAACCACGTGAGCCGATCCGGGATCGACGACGAAACCAGATTGATCGCGCCGCCGATGGTTCGGGGACCATACCGGACCTGGCTCGATCCCTTACGGACCTCCACGGCCTCCATACGTCCCGCCACCGGAAAGTAGTAGGCGGACGGCGCTGTGTACGGTGCGGGAGCGATGAGCACGCCGTCCTCCATGAGCGTGACCTTCGAGCTCCGGTCTACGCCGGTCCCTCTCAGGCCGATGTTGGGACGAAGTCCGAAACCGTCCTCGTCCTGCACGTTCACGCCCGGCACGAGCCGCAGGAAATCATGCACGTTGTCAAACACGAAGGCAGGAGATTCCAGGTCGGCTGCCACCAACACATGAGCCGCCCCCGGGACCTCGTCGATGTCGAGGGGATCACCGATCATCCGTGTCCGTTCCATCAAGACCCTGATGGGATCGAGGCGGATCGGTCCAGCACCCATCTCGGCAACCAATCGGAGTTCTCGGTCGTCGACCACCGTCACCGTCTTGGTAAGGGTGGAGTGCCCAAGGCGGACAAAGCGCAAGGATATGGTGCCTAGGGGTATCCCCCGCAGGGAGTAGCGCCCAGCATCATCGGAGAGGGTGCGAAGAGAGGTGCCCATCACCTCCACGGACCTTCCCGAAAGAGCCGAGCCGTCCTCGGTGGCCTGGACGATTCCCGAAATCCTGCCGGGACCATCCTGCGCGTTCAGAGAAGATGAGAACAGTGAGGCCGCGACGATCAACTGCAGAGTCCTGCAAGTGGAGAAGCTCATGCCCTGGCACCGTGCGTATCTATGTATAAACCCGGCGTTCGCACACATAGCGCGTATCGACGAGTGTTATATGAGAACGAGTCTCAATCACAACACGGAAGATATGTGCCGTCAACCCTGACGGCAACAACCACTTCAAGCTTGAGCCAGGGCTCGCCGGAGGGGGAAATTCGACTAGGTTACTGGTTCCTATTTTCGAGGTCGCCGAGGACCGATTACCGGTCCCGCCCGAAGCCGTGAGTGATGGAAGAGAAGCCCTTCGACAGCCAGAACGCCGCGTACGCCCAGGCGCTCTATGAGGAGTTCGCCCGGAACCCCGAAGCGGTTCCGGAGGAGTGGCGGCACTTCTTTTCGTTGGGCCCAGCCGCTGCCCGTGAGGCGGGACTCATGGTGCCCGAAAGCCTGGCGGCGAACGGGGGCAGGTCGGTGGCGGACACGCCCGTCGGCGGAGCCGGACAGGTCCCGACCGAAACCCTCCACGCGGTGCAGGGTGAAGCCGACACCATGCGCCGTCTTCTGCCCGTGGTGGCACGAGCCACGTCGTTCGTGCAGGCCTACCGCGACCACGGGCATCACCTCTCGCAAATCGACCCACTGGGATCCGCACCTCCGGGGCATCCCCAGCTCGACCCGTCGTTCTTCGGAACAAGCATGGAAGAGCTCGAGGAGCTGCCCGCGTCGCTGGTCATGGAGAACGTTGGAGACGAGTCGCTCGCAAACGCCCTGCAGAGGCTCCGAAACGCCTACTGCGGAACCATAGGCTACGAGTTCGAGCACCTCGAAGACCCGTCGGTCGTCCGGTGGCTCTGGGAGCAGGTCGAGTCGGGCATACACGCGCAACCGATGGCGGCAGAAGACCAGGTTCGCCTCTCGCAACGACTGGCCGAGGTCGAGGGGCTGGAGCAGTTCATCCACAAAGCCTACCTGGGCCAGAAGCGCTTCTCCATCGAGGGAACGGACATGATGGTCCCTATGATGGACCTCTACCTCGAGGAGGCCGCCCGCGACGGGGCGGAGCGGGTCGTCCTGGGAATGGCCCATCGGGGCCGTCTCAATGTTCTCGCCCACTTTGTGGGTGTGGGATACGAGGAGATCATCCGTGAGTTCGAAGGCATCCAAGCCAAGGGTGCCTTCACCGTGGAGGGGACCGGTGACGTGAAGTACCACCACGGGGCCGAGGGTGAGCGCAGCCTGGCCGACGGGTCGGTGATTCGAATCACCCTGGCGCCGAACCCGAGTCACCTCGAATTCGTGAACCCGGTGGTGCAGGGAATGGCCCGAGCCCTTCAGCATGGTAGCGACCGGCAGGACTCCGAGCGGAATACGGCTGCCGTGGTGCCGATCCTTATCCATGGTGATGCGGCGTTCGCGGGCGAGGGAGTGGTGGCCGAGACGCTCAACCTCGGAAGGCTCGAGGGCTACACCACGGGTGGGACCATCCACCTCATCGCCAACAACCAGATCGGCTTCACCACCCTGCCAATCGACGATCGCTCCACGCGGTACGCCAGTGATCTCGCCAAGGGATTCAGCTTCCCGATCATCCACGTGAACGCCGACGACGCCGAGGCGTGTATGACGGCGGTCCGGCTCGCCATGGCCTATCGGGCCGAGTATCACGATGACGTCGTCATCGACCTGGTGGGCTATCGTCGCTACGGGCACAACGAAGGCGACGAGGCGGGTTATACCCAACCTCTCGAGGCGAAGAGGATCAAGGAGCATCCGACGGCTCGGGCCGTCTACGCGGAGAAACTCATCAGCGAGGGAGTGCTGAGCAGCGACGACGTGGCGGCCATCACGGCTCGGGTGTCGAGCCACCTGCGGGACGCCCAGGACCAGGTGCAGGCCGAGGAACACTCTACCTCGGACGTGTTCGAGGACTCGAACCTGGAGCCACCACACGGATCCGTCGCGTCCGTTCCACTCGACGTGCTCGTGGAGGTCAACGCTGCCGCAGTGGCTACGCCTGAGGGGTTCACCGTCCACCCGAAACTCGAGCGGCAACTCGCGAGGCGCGACGACGGCTTTGGCCCGGACTTCTCGATGGACTGGGGTCACGCCGAGGCGCTCGCGTTGGGCTCGCTCCTCTGGGAGGGCATCCCGGTGCGGCTCACAGGTCAGGACTCCCAGCGCGGCACCTTCAGTCACCGCCATCTCGTGCTCCACGACTCCGAAACCGGCCGGCAACATACTCCGCTCGAGCAATACGGAGACGCGCGCTTTACGGTGATCAACTCCCCGCTCTCTGAGATGGCCGTGCTGGGCTTCGAATACGGATACAGCGTGGCTTCGGAGAAGGACCTGGTGCTCTGGGAGGCTCAGTTCGGCGACTTTGCCAATGCCGCTCAGGTCTCGATCGATCAGTTCGTGTCGTCGGGATGGGAGAAGTGGGGGCAGGTGGCCACCTTGGCCCTGCTACTTCCGCACGGATACGAGGGCCAAGGGCCGGAGCATTCGAGCGCGCGATTGGAGCGCTTCCTGCAACTGTGCGCGGAGGACAATATTCGGGTGGTGTCCCCCACCACACCCGCGCAGTACTACCACCTGCTTCGGAGACAGGCACACGTTCGGCCGGAGCGACCGCTGGTGGTCATGACTCCGAAGAGCCTGCTGCGTCATCCCAAGGCCACATCCCCCGTCTCCGATCTGGTGGACGGGACCTTCCTGCCCGTTCTGGACGATCCGACGATCGCTGATGCCGAGGCGATCACACGACTGCTGCTCTGCTCCGGAAAGCTCTACTACGACCTGGTGGACAGCGAGCTGCGCGGGGATCAGCCTGCGGTGGCGGTGGTGCGGGTGGAGGAGCTCTATCCGTTCCCTGGGTCCGAGATCGAGGCGCTCCTCACCCACTACCCATCCGTGCGCGAGGTGGTCTGGGTTCAGGAGGAGCCGAGAAACATGGGGGCCCTTTCTTACGTGGGCCCTCGCCTGAGGGCCGCCGTTCCCCGGGACCTGAAACTCAGCCATGTGGCCCGCCCGGAGCGGGCTAGTCCGGCCGAAGGAAAGCACATCGACCACGTGGTGGAGCAGGCCCGCGTCATCCGGGAGTCGCTCAAGACTGGGTAGCTTCGCACCCGGCTACCCACCTCCGGTCACTCCCAGCGGATTAGGAGCTTCCCGAAGTTAGCGTTCGCCTCCATGACCCGATGGGCCTCGCCAGCCTCCTCTGGCGGGAACGTGCGATCGATGACCGGCCTCGCCTTCCCACTCGAGAAGAACGGCATGACATACTCGCTAACGCTGCCTTCTCCTCCACGGGTCGCGCTCGCAGGACGGTACCCTTGATTGTTGCCCGTCGGCCCATCATGGCTCTCAGGTCGATGGTGGAAACTGCCCCTCCGGGGACTCCCACCACGACGTGACGGCCGCAGACCGCCACGACCTTCTGATTCCCCTCCAGATAGGGTCCACCCACGAGATCAAGGATTACGTCCACACCCCTACCTTCAGTGAGGTCCAGCACACGTTCCGGCCATCGTTCGTCTCCCGGAATGCCGTGGTCCAACCCGAGTGCCGCCGCCCGCTCGAGCTTGGCGGGCGTCCGGGAGGTGCCGAACGTGCGAGCTCCGAGGGCCTGCGCAATCTGTACCGCTGTCGTCCCCACTCCACTCCCCACCGCATGGATCAGGAGAGTCTCCCCGGACCGCAGTCCCATTTGCATCACCGCCGCATCGAATGCGGTCATGAACACCTCGGGAATCGCACCGGCGTCTGCGAGATCGATGGAGTCCGGGACCGGCACGACGCAGGTGCCATGGGTCTTCACGTATTGGGCATAACCACCGCCACCCAGGATACCCATCACCCGGTCCCCTATCCGCCAACGCTGCACGTCGGGACCCAGAGCGTCCACTACACCCGAGAACTCGAGGCCGGGAATGTCCTCCGGCCACCCCTTGGGGACCGGGTAACGCCCCATCCTCTGCAGGAGATCGGCCCGATTGACACCCGACGTTGCGACCCGCACACGGATTTCCCCGGCTTCCGGAGTCGGCATCGCTGCGGATTGGACCGACAAGACCTCCGGCCCCCCCGATTCCTGCATTACGACCGCTTGCATGCTGCCTGTTTCTTCCATGCCCGCTATCATAGGCTGATGCTGACACTTCGCCAGGCCGCCTGATGCTCCTACCCGTCGAGCTCGACCGTCCCATCGTTTTCTTCGATCTCGAGACGACCGGGCTGAGCACCACGGATGATCGCATCATCGAGATGGCCATCCTCCGTGTCTCGCCCCAAGGTGACGTGTTGGAGCGTGTTCGCCGCTTCAACCCGGGTTTGCCCATTCATCCCGAGGCCATCGCCGTGCATGGCATCACGAACGAGGACGTGGCCGGCGAGGCCCCGTTCACCGCGCGTGCAAAGGCCCTCTTCGATCTCCTCGACCCCTGTGACCTGGGCGGCTTCAACATCCGCCGCTTCGACCTCCCCATGCTACTGGCCGAGTTCAAGCGCGCCGATGTCGACTTCGACTACAAGACGCGCCGCATCATCGACGTCCAGAACATCTTCCATCGCGAAGAGCCGCGAGATCTCTCGGCTGCAGCCCGGTTTTACTTGGGACGCGAGCATCAGGAGGCTCACAGCGCACTCGGTGACATCCGCACCACCGCAGCCGTTCTGGCGGCACAGATGGAGCGCTACCCCGAGTTGCCACGTGACATGGACGCGTTGCATCGGTACTGCGACGAGTTCATGCCCATCCGGACCGCGATCGATCAGTGGTTCAAGGACGGAGCCGAGGGGCGCGTCTTCCGCCGGGGAAAACACAAGGGCCGAGCCCTCGCTGAGGTCGCCCTCGCGGAGCCGGATTACCTGCACTGGATGCTCACCGCCGAAGACATGGACGGAGAGGTACTCGATGTCGTCCGTGAGGCCCTGGCGGGTGAGGTGCCACCCGCCTAATTCTACCCTCTCGTGGGTGGCTTATGGATCGGATCCTTCGACGAACCAAGCCGCCCGAGAGGCTTTCACCGGGTAGGAGTCCCTAATGCTTCGCGTCAGCCACCTGAAGTCGCTCCCGACACTACGAGCGGCTGTCCTGATACTTCCGGTCCCAGGGGTCACTCAGACGGCCTCGATCTCCGAGGACCAGCTTGCCACCTTCCGACCGCGGCTCATCGGGCCCGCCGTAACAGGTGGGCGGATTCACGACGTGGAGTCCCTCGCTGAGGATCCGTCGACCATCTTCCTCGCCTCTGCCTCGGGCCGCCTGTGGAAGACCAGCAATCGGGGCCACACCTGGCGAAACGTCTTTGCCGACCAGCCGGTCAGCACCTTCGGCGACGTGGCCATCGCCCCGTCGAATACCGACATCATGTATGCGGGCACGGGTGAGCAGAACAACCGTCAGAGTTCGTCCTGGGGAAACGGCGTTTACCGCTCTGACGACGCCGGCGAGACCTGGCGCCATCTGGGTCTGGTCGAGACGCGGCACATCGGGAAGGTATTGGTTCATCCCACCGACCCCGACGTGGTCTACGTGGCGGCCCTCGGTAACCTGTGGCGGGGCAACGAAGAGCGGGGGGTGTACCGCTCTCGGGACGGCGGCACGAACTGGGAGCGGGTCTTGTTCGTGGACGAGCACACGGGCGCTGTGGACCTGGTCATGGACAGTAGAAATCCGGGGACTCTGTATGCCGCGACGTACCAGCGCCTGAGAAGGACCTGGGGATTCAACGGGGGCGGGCCCGGAAGCGGAATCCACCGGAGCACCGACGGCGGAGACAGCTGGACTGAACTCACGGGGGGCATCCCGGACGGAGACAAGGGCCGGATCGGCCTCGCCATCTCCGAGTCCAATCCGATGGTGCTGAACGCCCTCATCCAACATGCGGACGCCGACCAACAGGGCACGTACCGGAGCGAGGACGGTGGAGCGACCTGGCGTAGGGCCAGCTCCATGGACCCGAGGCCCATGTACTACTCGGAGATCTTCATCGATCCCTCCGACGAGGACCGTGTCTATGTGTTAGGCACCTCGACGTACAAGAGTGAGAATGGCGGAACGACCTGGACAGAGATCGCGGAGCGGCCCACCTACGATGTGGGGGTCCACGCCGACCAGCACGGCCTCTGGATCGACCCCAACGACCCCAACCACCTCTACCTGGTCGGTGACGCAGGGTTGTGGGAGACGTACGACCAGGGGGTGAACTTCAGGAAGCTCAACAACTTCGCCATCGGGCAGTTCTACGCGATCGGCGTAGACAATCGTGATCCGTACTGGGTGTACGGCGGCATGCAGGACAACCACAGCTGGATGGGCCCCTCCGAGACCCGCCGGTGGATCGGCATCATCAACGATGACTGGATGCAGACCGGCTTCGGTGACGGCATGTACCAGCAGGTCGATCCGCCGAGTCATCGCTTCGTGTACGCGAACTCGAACGGCGGCAGCTACTACCGACTGGACGCCGAGACGGGCGACATGCTCGACATTCGCCCTCGAGCGCCCGAGGGCGAACCCGCGTACCGATGGGACTGGGCTGCGCCGAGCCTGGTCTCCAAGCATGACCCGTCGGTGGTTTACCTGGGCGGGAACCGTCTTTTCATCTCCCGCAACCGAGGCGACTCCTTCGCCCGCACAGACGATCTGACGCGCAACATCGACCGGGGTGAGCTTCAGCTCATGGGTGTCTACGGGGCCGACATCGAGATCTCGCCGAACGACGGCACGTCGAACTTCAGCGAGATCAGCGTCATCGCCGAGTCGCCGCTGGACCCCCAGATCCTGTGGGTCGGCGTCGATGACGGCAACCTTCAGGTCTCTCGGGACGGCGGCCGAAGCTGGAGTGAGGTGAGCGGCAACGTTACGGAGCTTCCGGCGGGTACCTACGTGAGCCGGATCGTCGGCTCACAAAAGGGGGCCGGCGTCGCCTACGTGGCGTCCGACGCCCACCGCGATGGGGACTTCGACCCCTACCTCTTCCGCACCGAGGACTATGGGCAGACCTGGGAGGCCCTCGTCGATGGACTGCCATCGGGCTCCCTGAACTCCTTGGTCGAACATCCGGACAACTCGGACGTCCTTTTCGTAGGCTCCGAGCACTCGGTGTTCGTCAGCACGGATGCGGGCGCGAATTGGGCCAAAATGCCGAATCTGCCCACGACTCATGTCGATGACATGGTCATTCACCCGAGGGAGAAAGACCTCGTTCTCGGGACACACGGCCAGAGCGTGTGGATCCTCGACGATACCAGCCCATTGGCCGAGTGGACGACCGACGTTGCCTCTGCAGGCGCCCACGTATTCAGCATCCAACGCGCCACCATATTCCACTACCGTAAGGTCACCTCGTACCGCGGTCAGGCAGAGTTCGCGGGAGAGAATCCGGTATCCGGCGCCCTCATCACGTACAGCCTGGGTGACGGAAGTGGTGAAGCTCGGCTGCGGGTGACGGGTCCGTCCGGTCGCGTTGTGCGCGATTACCTGGTGCCTTCCGAGCCCGGCATCCATCGCCTGAATTGGGACCTGCGCAATGCCACCACGAGCGAGCAGGAGACGTGGCGTCGACACGACGATCCCCGCCTGGCACGACCGATCGACAATCTCGGACCCTGGGTATCGCCGGGTCGGTATACGGTAACGCTCCAGGCCCGAGGGGAGACCTCGAGCCAGACGGTCGAGGTGAGAGGCGATCCGCTGATGCCCGTGACACAGGCCATGTACGAGGAGCGTGAGACGTATCTCTTGGATCTCGTCGAGCTGGCTCGGAGCATTCGTGAGGTCCGGCCCGATCTCAGTTGCCCTGGATTCGGATTCGGCGGCGGCCAGAGGCCTGAAGGGACCGACGGGGAGTTGTGCGAGATCCAGCGTAGTGGGCGCTAACTCTCCGATGCACTGGACGGTGGTGCCGTGCAACCCGGATCCCTCTATCCCCCGACGGCTGAGCACCTGGGGCGAAAAGCCGCCCGCGAGGCCCGGCTGGCTAGGGTCCTGGAGTCCATGTAGCGCTCACCGATACCGATGCGGTGGGTAGAGAATCTCCCATATAACCAAAGGCCAAATGAGCACTTTCTTCTTGCAGTCCCACTCGGGATTTCGATACCTGGTTCTTCTGGCGGGCCTCCTGACCGTGCTGTATTCCATCTATGGAGCGGTCACGAAACGTCCCTATGACGGCAGGATGCGCATTCTGGCGTCCAGCTTCGCCGGGCTCACACACCTTCAGATCCTACTGGGGATGGCGCTGATCTTTTCCGGACGCTTCCAGCCCGCCGTGGCGGGGCACATAGTCATGATGCTCTTTGCGGCGGCCGCGGGTCAGATTCCAGTCTCTGTCATGCGCCGCCGGCCGGACGAAGAGAAGACTTATCTTCCCCACGGTGTCTGGGCGCTGGTGTCCCTGGCTGCGATGGTGGCCGGTGTCATGGCAATCGGGCGACCGTTGGTGGGCTAGACATTGGACTGTCCCGACACGAGGAGCGGGTCGCACAGCCAATGACGTCAACCGCAGAGAATTCGCCCGACTCCCCGCTCTACTCCGCCCCCAAGGGCGGCCCCGACTTGGGTCTGGTCATGGGGGGCGGCGGGGCTCGAGCCGCCTACCAGGTGGGATTCCTCCGCCACCTGGCCGGGCGGTTCCCGGACCTGGAAGTGCCCATCGTCACAGGCGTGTCCGCCGGGGCGATCAATGCCGCCCACCTCGCGTCACACCATGGCTCGTTCCGACAGTCCGTGGAGGAGCTGGTCTCACTCTGGGAGCGCCTCACGGTCGAAGACGTCTTTCGGGTCGACACACCCTCCCTCGGCTGGACCGGCGCTCGCTGGATATTTCAGTTGCTGTCCGGCGGCGTGGGTGGCGCGGTGCGGGTCAAGGGTCTGGTCGACACTTCACCTTTACGGACCTATCTGGCAGAGGTGATGCATGCGGTGGACGGCGAACTCACGGGAATCCAGTACAACCTCGCGGTGGGCCGGCTCAAGGCCGTTGCGATCAGCACCTCGAGCTATACGACAGGCCAGTCCGTAACCTGGATCCAAGGGCGTGATCTAGAGGATTGGAGTCGACCCCAACGGCGCTCACGAAAGACGGTGCTCACGGTCGATCACGTCATGGCGTCGTCTGCCCTTCCGCTCTTCTTTCCGGCCATCCGTATCGGCAAGGAATTCTTCGGAGATGGAGGGGTACGCCTCGCAGCTCCGCTCTCTCCCGCACTGCATCTCGGAGCCCAGAAGATCCTTGCGATCTCTACCCGATACGACCGCTCGGCGGCCGAGGCCCGGATACCCGAGGTCACCGGTTATCCGCCCCCGGCCCAGGTGCTCGGTGTACTGCTCAACTCGGTATTCCTCGATCTCCTCGACCAGGACGCGCTTCGGCTGGAACGCCTGAACGCACTCATCGATCAAGTGCCCCGGAGCGGAAGGAACGGCCTTCGACCAGTGAGACTTCTGGTCTTGCGCCCATCCGTCGATCTGGGACGTCTCGCGAACGAGTTCGAGCCCGACTTGCCGAAGACGTTCCGCTTCCTGACCAGAGGGCTCGGCACACGGCAGACCACCAGTCCGGATCTCCTCAGCCTCGTACTCTTCCAACCGGACTACGTGCATCGCCTCATCGAGCTCGGTGAGACCGATGCTGAGGCCCGAACCGACGAGATCGAGGAGTTCATCCTGGCGGGGGCCTACGAAGACTGATCGGGAGGGAGCTTCCGACCCGGTGGGAGCAACGCCGGGAGCACGCATCAGCGTGCCACGGGTTAGATTTATGGGGCGCATCGAACCGATCAGTTGAGTTCCCGCTCCAGCCCAAACCATTGGAGAACGGTCATGTCGCAGGAGCCTGACAAGAGCCTGGCCAGTAAGGAGGAGGCCCGACAGGTCGCCGAATCCGCAAGGGAGACGGAGTGGGGAAACCGAAGCTTCGCCCGGGGCCTGTTCGACGGTTCTCTCGACTTGCACCTCGTATATCCGCCGCCTGAGCCGACTCCGGAAAGCGAGGCTAGGGCGCGGCCGTTCCTCGAGGCACTCGAAGAGTTCACCATTGCCCACATCGACGGCGACGCCATCGATCGGGAGAGTTGGGTGCCCCAGGAAGTTTTGGACGGTCTGGCTGAGCTCGGGGCCTTCGGCATCAAGATTCCGCGAGAGTATGGCGGACTCGGACTCTCTCAGTACCACTACAACAAAGCCCTCGGGATCGTGGCCAGCCGCTGCGGCTCCACAGGTGCGTTCCTGTCCGCTCATCAATCCATCGGCGTCCCCCAGCCGCTCATCTACTTCGGCACCGAAGAGCAGAAGAAGAAATACCTTCCGCGTCTCGCGGCGGGAGAACTGTCGGCCTTCGCGCTCACGGAGTTGGACGTGGGATCGGACCCGGCCAATCTGGCCACAACGGCGGAGCTGTCGGAGGATGGCCAGCACTGGATTCTGAACGGAGAGAAACTCTGGTGCACCAACGGACCCCGCTCAGACATCATCGTGGTCATGGCGCGGACTCCGGCGCGAGAAGGGGTGCCCCAGCGGAAGCCCATCAGCGCATTCATCGTCGAGACGGCGTGGGAGGGGGTGGAGGTCGGACACATCTGCAGTTTCCTGGGTCTCAACGGCCTATCCAACGGCGTACTGCACTTCAACAACGTGAAGGTCCCGAAGGACAACCTGCTCTGGGGTGAGGGCCGGGGGCTCAAACTCGCGCTCATCACATTGAACACGGGACGCTTGTCCATTCCGGCGTTCTGTTCGGTCGGAGCCAAGGGCGCCCTACTTTCATGCAGGACATGGGCGGCCGAACGGTTCCAATGGGGAGCCCCCGTGGGCAAGCACGACGCCATCGCTCAAAAACTCGGAACGATGGCCGCCAACACGTTTGCCCTCGATGCCGTCGTCGACCTCACGGCCCGGATGGCCGACGCCAAGAGCTTCGACATTCGCCTCGAAGCTGCCATCGCCAAGATGTGGAACAGCGAGGTCAGCTACGAGGTCATCGATGACGCTGTGCAGATCCGGGGGGGGAGGGGATATGAGAAGGCGGACTCTCTCCGCGCCCGTGGTGAGCACCCGTACCCGATAGAGCGAGCGCTCCGGGACAGCCGGATCAATCTCATCTTCGAGGGATCCAGTGAGATCATGCGCCTCTTCATCGCCCGCGAGGCTGTGGACGGTCACCTGAGCGTGGCAGGCGACATGATCGATCCGAGAGCCCCCATGGGAAAACGGATCGCGGCATTGTTCCGGGCGGGCGTCCATTACGCATGGTGGTATCCCAGCCGCTGGCTCACCTGGGGACGGTGGCCGCGATACGGGGAGTTCGGTCCGTTGGCAGGCCACCTACGCTACGCCCACAGGACGTCGGCCAGATTGGCGAGGTCGATTTTTTATGCCATGGTCCGCTTCGGTCCGGGCCTCGAGAGAAAACAGGCCGTGCTTGGCAGAATCGTGGATATCGGTGCCGAGCTCTTCGTTATGGTCTCGACCGTCGTGCGAGCCCAAAGCCTCGTAAGCGCCAATCCGTCGGACCGGTCACCGTATACGCTGGCCGACCTCTTCTGTCGTCAGTCCAGGGCACGCATCCGGGACAGCTTCGATCGCCTGTTCTCAAACAACGATTCCGCCACGTACAAAGCGGCACAACAAGCTATGGACGGGATGTTCTCCTGGGTGGAGGAAGGACTCGTGAAGGAAGATTGGATTCCGTCCGCAAAGCGGGCTGGCCCCACCGAGGAAACCCCGGCTGCGCCTAGCGAGGAGCCCCGACCAACCGGCACGGCCGAACCTGCGCCAACGGTCTAGTGTCCTAAGTCAGAACGCCATCGCGTCGCTGGACTGTCGTCGATACAGGCGATCGTAGACCTCGCTCCTCTCGAGGAGTTCCCGGTGCGAGCCCTGGTCCACAATGGTGCCTTGGTCCAGTACGAGAATCCGGTCTGCTCGTATGACGGTCGACAAGCGGTGGGCGATAACCAGGGTCGTCAGTCCCTCCATGAGGTGCTCGAGGGCGTCCTGGACCAGCGCCTCGCTCTCGGAATCGAGGCTGCTCGACGCCTCGTCGAGGATCAGCACCCGAGGGCGCTCGAGGATGACACGGGCGATGGCCACCCGTTGACGCTGACCTGCACTGAGCGTCACCCCGCGCTCACCGACCACCTGGTCGAGCCCGTTGGGCAATCCGGCGATGAACTCGCTGGCGTGCGCGGCGCGCGCCGCCCCTTCGATCTCCGTCTCTGTGGCCTCGAGGTTGCCGTAGATCATGTTCTCACGAAGCGTCCCGGCGAACAGCATCGGCTCCTGCGGGACGATGCCGATCTCACTCCTGAGGTCGTGAAGAGACACAGCCCGCACATCGACGCCGTCCAGAGACACGCCACCCTCTTCCACGTCGAAGAAGCGCGGGATCAACGAAGCGAGCGTAGTCTTGCCCGCCCCGGAGCTGCCCACCAGCGCCACGGTCTCGCCCTCTTCCAGGGTGAGATCGATCCCGTCCAGGACACGTGGCAGATCCGGGCCGTAGCGGAAGGTGACCCCCTCGTACCGCACCACCCCTCGGGTCGGGCGGGGCAACGCCTTCGGGTTAGCCGGTGATTCGATGGTCACCGGGTGGTCCAGGAGCTCGAAGATACGGCGAGCCGCTCCCGCGGCCTCCTGGAGATTCCCCCAGAAGCCGGCCAGGGAGGTAATCGCCCCAGAGATGGTCACCGCGTAAAGAAGAAACGCGACAAGCGTGCCTGGAGTCAGCTCCCCAGCCAGAACCAGGCGCCCCCCCTCCCAGAGCACGACGACGATGGCCCCGAACGCGGCAAAGGTGATGGCCCCCGTAAGGCTCGCCCGGGCCACGGCACGCCGGAGACCTTCGTCACGGGCGCGATTCACCTCGGTCTCGTAGGCCCGTGCTTCGTATCCCTCCCGAGTAAAGCTCTGCACGGTCCGGATCTGAGTGAACACCTGCTCCGCGCGGGACACGGCCTCGGCCAGACGATCCTGGATGTGCGTGCTCAAGTGGCGGACTCGGCGTCCGAAGAACCAGCCCACCAAAGCAGCGAAAGGAATCGCCGTAAGGGTCACCAGGGTCAACCGCGGATGGGTGATAGTGACGAGGACCAGGGCGCCGACCAGGAAGATTCCCTGACGAATGATCTCGGGCACGCCGAAACGAAGCACGTTCTGGACGAGCCCGGAGTCCGACGCGAGGCGCGAGGTGAGCTCGCCGACCCGTCTGGCAGCGAAGAAGCCGGGAGGCTGGTGTACCAAGGAAGTGAACAGGTCCCGCCTGAGATCCGCGACGACGCGTTCAGAGACTGAAGCGGTCAGATAACTCTGACTGAAATTCACCACCGCCTGCCCGGCAAATAACACCAACAGTCCCAGTGCGACCCGATTGAGGAGGCCGGAGTCGTTCGCCAGGAAGGCGGCGTCGAGCAGTTCACGGACGACGAGCGGAAAGGCCAGACCGACCCCCGTGCTCATGAGCATGAGCACCGCGGCGGCGGCCAGGGACATACGATAGGGGCGGACCCGTGGCGCAAGGCGCCGAAGGAAACCTACCGTCTTCTTCGGGCTCAGACGCTCCCGTGGCGGCACGGAGATGTCCTCATCTCTCTCGGATCCATGAAATAGGCCGGTAATTCATTAGTTTTCCTGGGGCCAATCCCCGGCCAATGATATGAACGACGATCCGGAATGAACACCGTGCATCATCATAGAGGCTTCTTCGTCACAACGGTCTGGACCCTGGGGCTCCTATTCCTGGGAAGCGTCGTCCACGCCACCGAATCGAGTCTCGCGTGCCCGGACTGGCCCACCTGTTACGGGACCATGGTTCCCGAGATGACCGGCGGGGTTTTTTGGGAGCATCTGCATCGACTGGTCGCGGGCGGTCTGGTGCTCATATTCGCCGCCACGACCTACGTGGGATGGAAGCCCGAAGCACGCCGCCCGGCCATCAGGAAGTGGGCCCTCGCGGGCATCGCTTTGCTCATCGTCCAGAGCGTCTTTGGCGGACTCACGGTCCTCATGCGACTCCCGGACGCCGTCTCCACGACGCATCTGGCGCTGGCGTTCCTCTTCCTGGCACTCGCGACGGGCCTGACGGTGGTGACCTCGCCACGTTGGATATCGGGAGACGGTCCGGCGGAGGGCCTGGTGGGGCTTCGCAAGATCGCTCTCGCGGGGGCGGTTCTCACCTTCCTGCAGTCGGTCCTGGGCGCGGCCGTACGGCACATGGATGCCGGCTTGGTGTGCCCGGACGTCCCCCTGTGCCTAGGTCAGTGGGTTCCGCCTCTGCAGACCGCGACCGTGGCGGTCCACTTCGGGCACAGAGTGGTCGGAATCCTGCTGCTGATGTCCCTCATGATCCTTACGGTTCGGGCGATTAGGGAACTCGGCCCGTCTGTGGCCAGGACGCTCGCCGTATCGGCGGGAGCCGTCGTGATCACTCAGGTCATGCTGGGGTTCCTCTCGGTGTACACGCGCCTGGCGGTTATCCCCGTATCGCTCCACACGCTGCTTGCGGCGACCATCCTGACCCTCACGGTCGCTGTGGCGGTGATGACATGGGCTCCCCGGATAGGTGACTCCCCTACCGCCGACGTCACAGCTGGAAGCGCGTCCGTGGCAGCAGGGCACTAGAGGTCGGTCAAGACCGGACCCCTGGAGGCACGCGACTCCAGGTTCAGGCCAACGGGACGGCGATCTCTACCTCGGCACCTCCTTCGGTGCGGTTGCGCAGATGGATTCGCCCGGCCTGTAGCTCCACGGCCCGTCGTGCATGCGAGAGGCCCAATCCGAGCCCATCCTTGCTCGTCGTATAGAAGGGGTCGTACGCCCGGGACAAAGCCTCTGCCGTGAACCCCGGCCCGTCATCCTGGACGAGCACCCGACCCCACTCGTCATCGGCGGAAACCGTCACGACCACTCCCTTGCCCTCCCCGAACACCGTGGAGTTGTGGAGAATGAGGTAGAGCGCATCGAGCAGGGCCTCGCTATTTACGTGGACGGGAACCGACCCCTTGGCGGACACCATGACCGACAGGTCCCAGTCGGCCTCGAAGTCGCGAACGGCCTCCTTGGCGATGTCCAACAGATCTTCTTCGCCTATTTCGTCCGAAGGAGCCTCGAGAAAGAAGTGGAGATCGTCGACCGCAGCGACCGCTTGCTCCGCAGCTTTTCTGAGCGACAGTCTCCGGTCTTTGAACGCCGCCGCCAGCGGAGCATCCACGTTCTCACGCAGGTATCCGCCGATCCGGGAAAGGGCGAGATGACAAGCCTCGTCGGGGCCGCTACCCTCGGGCGAGGAAGTGGGAGCGGACCCGGCCCCCCGAGCAGGCCCCCCCTTTGGCCGACTCGAACTCCTTCCGACGAAGAAGCCAACCAAAGCTGCCACCAGGGCAGCGATCACCGATACCGCCGACAACCCGTCCATGTGCCTCCGTACTCGGGCTCGCCAGGTGCAGCGGACCCGTGTGATGTATTGAGAACCTACGCAGCAGGTCCCTCATCGAGGAGGAACTTGCTCGACTCCTCCCTGGATTCCCCACCGACAAAAGGCGTCACCCCGTGCCTCACACGCCAGATGATCGACAACCGGCGCCCCGTGAATGGTCGCTCCCAAGACCGCAGAGCAGAGGCCCGATACCAGGCGACACGCATCGCCGCCGGGATCGGCCTGCATGAACAGTAGCGCTCGGCCTTCCATCGTAAACCCACCGCCGGCGAAGCCCCCTATGCGTCTTCCGAACAGCGCCTTGAGCCGACGACGTACGCGCCTACGAGCCAGAGCCACCGCCAACCCGCGGGGCATGAACCGGGATCGTCGATCAGTGGATCTGTTCGCGAGCCTCTTTCCGCACTCGAAGAACACCTCTTCAGAGTCGGGTCTCTTGATCACGAGACCCACCAGATTGCTGAACTCATGATCCGAGATCTTCCGCCCGAGCTTCACCTCGTCCTGATAGTTGCGGATCTGACGTTCCACGACATCGCTCAACCCCAGCCTGCGGGGCATTGTGATCGACGTGTCCTCCTCCTCGAACACCTCGGAGGGCCGATCATGCGTCTGGATGACCTCGAGCAGCGTGAGGGCGACCACAGCCGATACGCGGCGGCGTCCGTTGGCAGCAGCAGGGGGAGTCTGGCCGTGGTCCATCGCGGTGGTTTCGTGGTTACCGGTCTTCGAGGGAATCGGTGACAGCCTCAGATGCGTACGGTCAGGGAGGCGGTCGCTGCGGCTAATCTCGCTGAGCATCTGCCACCCGGCAACGCACCCGCGTCGCGGCTCGATATCGAGTCCGTACCGATATGAGAGTGACATCGCAGCACGCGGCTCGTATATAGTCTTCAACACCACCGACGAATAAGGCATATGGGGTATTGCCTTAAGTCCACCGCCCACTACATGTTGTGGTCATGGCGGTTCCGGCTTCTCAGCTCCGTGGCGGCGTGGACTATCCCCGTACGCGGCTGGAGTTGGACGAGTTCTTCCCCGACGATGCGGCATGCCTGGAGTACGTGGAGGGTCTGCGCTGGCCGGAAGGGTTTGTGTGCGTGGGCTGTGGCGGGTTGGGAGAGGTCTGGCGAGCATCGCGGGGGCGTCTCGTCTGCCCACACTGTCGAAGGCAGACCTCGGTGCTGGCGGGAACCGTGTTCCACCGCACGCGCTCGCCCCTGCGTCTGTGGTTTCTCGCTGCCTGGGAGCTCACGAGCCAGAAATACGGAGCCAATGCTCTCGGGCTCCAGCGCGTGCTCGGACTGGGAAGCTACAAGACAGCGTGGGTCTGGCTCCACAAGCTCCGCCGGGCCATGGTCCGACCGGATCGCGACCAGCTGAGCGGCGTTGTGCAAGTGGACGAGAGCTATGTCGGGGGCGTGGAGGCTGGAGTGCGGGGCCGCGAGACGATCAAGAAGGCCATCGTCGCGATCGCCGCCGAGGTCGACGGACGCAAGATCGGGAGAATACGGCTGCGTTGGGTGCCCGACCTCTCCGCTCCGGTTCTGCGAGGCTTCGTCAAGGATAGCATCGCACCGGCAAGCACGGTGCATACCGACGGATGGCCAAGCTATCAGGGACTCGCCAAACTGGGCTTTCGCCACACGGTCACGAACCTCTCGACCTCCGGCGATCCCGCTCACGTGCTCATGTCGGCCGTACATCGGGTGGCGTCTCTCCTCAAGCGCTGGGTCCTCGGAACCCTCCAAGGAGGGATCGCCCGCGAACACCTCCCCTACTATCTGGACGAGTTCACCTTTCGCTTCAACCGACGCACATCCCGGGCTCGCGGCCTGTTGTTCTACCGCTTGCTTGAGCAGGCTGTTCAGTGTGCTCCCACGCCAGCTTCGGCCCTTTACCTCGGCACCGGACGTGGGAAACGGCCCGCAGAGCCCCGGTAACCACTATTGGAGTGTGACGGGAATCGTGCGGCCACCCTGGGGGGGCTGGTTTCGAGCCGCGACGACCGTTCCTTCATTCGCCCTTTGTCGTTCTTGTTTGTTCCCTCCCCCGGATCTTTTTAGTTTTGGTCCGGCACCCGCCCGAACAGACACCCGCACCGATCCGGACCTTCACCTGTGAAACGGTACGCGACCTACGATCCGCCGGAATACCTGGAGTGGACTCCGGATCCGGGTGACATCGAAGGGTACGAGCGCGCCGTCCTCGACGACGGCGCACGGGCCCCGATCATCAAAGAGCTCGACGAGGCGCGGCTTTGTGCACTGTACCGCGACCTTCTCCTGACACGCCTGCACGATATCGGACTCAAGCGATGGGTGCGACAGGGTGTGCTTTCCAAGGCGTGGCTTGGCACCGGGGAAGAAGCGGTCACGGTGGGCTCGGTCTCGGCGCTCGACCGCGAGAGAGACGTGGTCTGCCCCATGATCCGGAATGCAGGGGCCTGCCACATGATGGGCATGCCTATGGCCGAGCTGTTCAGGGCCTATCTGGCCACCGCCGACTCACCCAGTGGGGGGCGGGACCTCCATGCCGGCGATGCTTCGGTGGGGGTCATACAACCCATCAGCCACATGGGCACAAGCGTGCCCGTCATGGCCGGAGTGGCACTCGCCTTCAAGCAGCGGAACGAAGATCGCGTCGCCATGACCTGGGTGGGCGACGGGGCGACCCGCACCGCAGCGTGCCACGAGGGCATGAATTTCGCTGCGGTTCAAGATGTTCCAGCGGTGTTCGTGATACAGAACAACCAAGTCGCCCTGGGCACACGACTCGACCAACATGGCGTCGGGGACCTGGCGTACTGGCCTGATATGTACGGCATCCCGTCGTGGACAGCCGACGGTAACAACCTGCTGGACGTATATGCGGCTACGACCCTGGCCGTGCGCCGGTGCCGGGAGGGTCAAGGACCGGCCATCGTGCTGGCCGAGACCTTCCGCATGGGCGGCCATGCCACCCATGATGAGGGTGAGGCCCGCGCCACGTTTTCGCCGGAGATGTTCGAGGCCTGGGGGCGCCGCGATCCCGTGGGGCTCTTCGAGGAGTTCCTAAAGAGCAAGGGAATCTCCGAGGCACGACTGACCGCGATCGAGGATGAAGCAGTCGCCCTCGTGGACGCGGCCGCACAGGATTCTCTGAGTTCGCGGCAAGACCTCCCGGAGCCCGAGCAGGCGCTGTACTCAGGCTTCTCGGAGGGGGGTCGCTTGTTTACCCTCGCTCGCCGGCCGGTCTGACCCTTGTAGGTAAGTACCCGAGCCAGCATATTTCAAACTGAAAGTGAGAATCATTATCGGTAATCCTCGTGAATGCGGTGACTCCGAAATTCTCACTGACGGCCCTACCTAACCGGAACGCGCATGGTAAAGCCGAATATGACCGATCAGTTCGCGACCTACCTGGCAGAGGAACCCCTCGCGCAGCTCAGTGACGAGGATCTCGTGACTGCGCACCTTCAGGGTCGAATGGGGGCTTTCGCGGGCCTCTACGAACGCTATCACGACCGCCTGGTCCACTTCGTCACGCGCAAGACCGGTGACAGCGACAGGGCACAGGATCTCGTCCAGGAGGCCTTCATTCGGGTGACTCGACACCTCCATCGGTTCGACACGACGAAGAAGTTCTCCACGTGGGTGTACACCATCGCCAGCAACCTCTCCAAGAACGAGCTGCGCAATCGATCCCGCAGTCCTCTCATCCTCTTCCAGCGGCTCACCGGTAACTGGGACGACGACCATCGGCCCCTGCAGTTTGAGGACTTCCGGATGAGGCCCGACGATCTCTACAGGAAACGGTACCTGAGACGCCTGGTGGAGGACACCGTGGAGGAACTGCCGGAGCACCACCGGTTGGTGTTCAGGCTCCGTGAGCTCGAGGGAAAGAGCTACGAGGAGATCGCCGAGATCACCGGGGTCAACCTCGGAACCGTGAAGAGTCGGCTGCATCGCGCCAGGAACTCATTCGCCCAGCGGATAGAGCCCTTCCTCAACTAGGGCCGATTCTCCACAATTAGGACCATGTTCGACAACCTACGCCGAGCCTTCCGAGAAGCCGTCGACAATTTCAAGGAAGAGTTGGACCGCGATGACGTACCGGAGGCGGTAGATGATCTCCTCCGGGCGATGAAGCGCGAAGCCGCCGACACCCAGGCCGAACCCAACGGCTGGAGGCGGCCATCAAAAAGGCCATCGACGCCACCGACACGGAAGAGCGCCAGGGAGAGACGTGCAGGCGTCGCGAAAAGATGGCCTCCGAGATCGGCGACGAAGAGACCGCACGGGTGGCGCGGGAATACGCCGAGAAGCATGAGCACCGTCGTGACGTCCATGAACAGAAGGCCCTCGCCCTCAAGAAAGAGCTGGACATGCGTCGGAGCGAGTTCAAGGAGATGATCGCGGCCATCAAGGACGCCGAGAAGAACCGGGACACGCTCACGGCTACGGCAGGGCGGGCCACAGCTCGAAATTCCATTGAAGGTGCAGACGATCTGTTCGCGGAGTTGGACCGAATCGCGGATGACTTAGAGGACGACGATGCCCAGCGAGAGGCTCAGATAGAAGTGAACGAGGCATTGGACGACGATCCACTGGATGAGTTCCGATCGGCTCCCGAGCCGCCTCCCATGGACGTCGACGCCCGGTTGGACGCGCTAAAGCGCGCCATGGGGAAGGAAGACTAGAGTCTAGTCCAGGTCCAACTCTTCGCCCGCCTCGGCCAACTCACGGAAAAACAACAAGCCCGCGCACTCCCCTGCGAGAAACAGCAGATCCTCCCGCGTTCCCGACATCACGGATTCGTGGGTATCACCGAGATCATCAAGAACCAGAAACCAATTCTTTCCTCTTCGGTTCCCGAGGAATACCGCCACCGTGTCGCCGTCCTCGAGAACTGTGGGTGCTTCGCCACCGATATCACTTTGGATGGTTGGAAGCGTGAAGGCGGTCCGAGCGGGCTCCGCCGCCAGATCCAGGACGAAGAGAGCCTCGGGCTCGGTGTCGCCCTGTCCGGCGACCGAGACCAACCCGCCCCTCCCGCCTCCGACTAGGTAGATCGAGCGCCATATCGGTAGCGCAAAGCGTGTTCGCTCCCCCTCGCCACCCCAGACGGAGAAGTTACTGCGTGAGCCTGCCTGCTCCCCGTCAGCCGGGGTTCGGCCCATATACTTGGTCAGATCGATGACGTCGTCGTTCACGATCGAACCGTAGACCCGCAGGCTCTGGGGCGCAATGCGATCCGAGCGAGGTCGACCGAGTCCCTCGGGCTCAAGACTCTCAGGGTCCAACCCTGGAGCTCAGCGGTGGAGCTCAGCGGTGGCGCGGACCGACGGATTTCTTAGATTCTCCTCCTTGAGGCCTCGGCCTCTGACGTTGAGACCACGCTTGACCCCAAACGGTGACCAATGGAGAACTGGATCGGCATCGGCATATGGATCGTGATGGGGGCCTTTGTCGGCCTTCTCATGCGTATGGCTATCAAACGACCGGAGGAGACCTCCGGGCACGTCCCGGTCCTCATGGTGCTCGGCGCCTTCGGTGCCGTCATCGGAGGCATGCTGGGAGTCGGCATATTCGAGTTCGACGATCCCCTGGCGCTGAGCGCCGGCGGAATGGGCGGTGCTCTGGCGTTGTCCGCGTTGATGAGTTTCGTCTACCGGTGGGGCATTCGCGGTCTCATCTGACGGGTCGACAAATTACGTGTTCTATGTTCGAGAGGCGGCGGCCCACAGGCCGGCGCCTCTTCGTTCAAAGGCATCAACGGGCCTCAGCGGCCTCTTGAAGAAAATCGATCATGAGTGATGTCCAGGAGTACATCGGAGACGGGCTGCAGCGCTTCACCGACGAGATCTTCGAATTCATACGCATCCCGTCGGTCAGCGCCAAGTCGGATCACGATGACGACACACGCCGTGCGGCGGAGTGGCTCGAGGCGAGGATGCTGGACGCCGGCCTCGAGGCTGAGGTCATCGAAACACTGGGACATCCCATTGTACTGGGGGAGTGGCGCGGAGCCGGCGAAGACGCCCCGACCGTCCTCGTATACGGTCACTACGACGTGCAGCCTCCCGAACCGCTGGAGCTCTGGGATTCCCCGCCCTTCGAGCCGGAGTTCCGGGAAGGTCGTCTATATGGTCGTGGCTCGGCCGACGACAAGGGCCAGCTCTACCTTCATGTGAAGGCAGCCGAGGCCCACCTGAAAGCCGGGGGCGGGCTCCCCGTGAACCTCATCATCCTGGCCGAGGGTGAAGAGGAGGTGGGCTCGCAGAATCTGGTTCCTTTCGTCGAAGCGAACAGCGATCGGCTCGCATGTGACGCGGTAGTCATCTCCGATACGGCGATGTTCGCCCCTGGGCTGCCGTCTCTCCTCTTTTCGCTGCGGGGCATCGCGTACTGCGAGATCCACGTGGAGGGCCCGTCCAGTGACCTTCACTCCGGTGCGTATGGCGGCCCCGTGGTCAATCCTGCCATGGCGCTTGCGCAGATTCTGGCCACCCTGTTCGACGACCAGGGCCGCATCGTTATCGACGGCTTCTATGACGATGTATTGGATTGGGACGCCGAAACTCGGGACGGTATTCGAAGCCTGCCTTTCGACGAGGCGGACTTCGCCTCATCGGTCGGGGCGACTCTCGCCGGGGGTGAGAAGGGATATTCGGTCCCCGAGAGGCTCTGGATCCGGCCGACGTGTGAAGTGAACGGACTGCTCTCGGGCTACACCGGAGAAGGCGCGAAGACCGTACTTCCAGCAAAGGCCATGGCCAAGGTGAGCTTCCGACTGGTGGCCGACCAGAGTCCCGAACGCGTCTACGAACTGGTGCGAGCCCATGTTGCCAAGGTCACTCCTACCGGCGTCACGACCCGGGTCGAGGAACTCCACGGTGGCATGCCCTGGCGAGCCCAGCTGAGCGACGACCTCAAGGAAGCCGCGACAGCAGCCTTGTTGAAGGCATTCGGTGCGGCACCCGTGTTGGCAGGCGAGGGCGGGAGCATACCCATTGTAGGGGAGTTCGAGCGGGTTCTGGGCGCGCCGGCGTTACTGCTCGGCTTCTCTCTGCCGGGGGCGAATCTGCACGCACCGAACGAGTGGTTCCCTCAGGAGAACATCGAGAAGGGCATCCGGGCATTGGCATATCTCTATGAGGAACTCGGCTAGTCGCAGACCGCTGGCAGCCGCCTGCCGAGTGACTAACGGTCGGTTCCGCCTAGGAGTCGGCCTCGCCTGGAGGATTTCCCGGAGGCAGCATTGCGCCGGCCCGTAAGAGGGCACGTGCCTTGTTGAGCGTCTCCTCATACTCCCGGTCCGGATCCGAGTCGACCACGATCCCGGCACCGGCCTGGACATACGCGGTGCCGTCCTTCACCACGACCGTTCGGATCGTGATGGCCGTATCCATAGCTGCTCCGCCCCAACTGAAGTGACCCACGGCCCCTGCATACGGGCCTCGCCTCACCGGCTCCAGCTCGTCGATGATCTCCATGGCCCGGACCTTGGGGGCTCCGGAGACCGTCCCGGCGGGAAAGCAGGCCCGGAACACGTCCATGGCGGATAGGCCCGGCTGGAGTCTGCCCTCGACCTGGCTGACAAGGTGCATGACGTGCGAGTATCGCTCGACGACCATCAGGTCGGGGACCCCCACCGATCCGTACTCGGCCACCCGTCCCACGTCATTGCGCCCCAGATCGACCAGCATACGATGCTCCGCCAACTCTTTCTCATCGTCGGCCAGTTCCTGCGCGAGTACCCGATCCTGTTCCGGGGTGGTGCCCCTTGGCCGGGTCCCGGCGATCGGTCGCACCGTCACGACCCCGTCCTCGACCCGGACCAGGACCTCTGGTGAACTCCCCACTAGGCAAAGGCCATCGAGCTCCAGAAAGTAGAGATAGGGGGACGGGTTCAGTGACCGAAGCGCTCGATAAAGGTCGAAGGGTCCACCAGGGAGCTGCATCTCGAGGCGTTGGCTGAGCACGACCTGGAACGCGTCACCGGCCATGATGTAATCACGGATCTTCTCGACAGCGGCCCCGAACTCCTCGCGGCTCATGGTGCTCGTGAAGCTCGGATCTTCATCGGGTTCCGGACCGAGTTCCAGGGCAGGTGGCGCCTCCTCCTCTGATAGCCGAGACACCAGTGCCTGCGTCTTGTCACCCGCCAGATCGTACCGCCTACGGAGCTCCTCCTCGCTCAGACCATCCTCGACCTCGACCGTTGCGATTGCCATTGCACGCCCCAGAAGGTTGTCGATGGCAAGCACGACATCGATAAAGACGAAGAGTCCGTCCGGAAGGTGCAGATCGTCTGGCGGCCCATCGGGTAACTTCTCGATCTGGCGCACCACGTCGTACCCGAAGTACCCTACTGCGCCTCCCCACAGCCGGGGTAGGCCTCCGGTCGCGAGTGGTTCTCTGGCTCGCAGCCGCTCGTCGAGATCGGTCAGAGGGTCGTCGGTGGCGATGGGGGTCCAACCATCGGCTTGGGTCCACAGTTCAGCTCGGCCCTGGACCAGGCGCCAGGCTGCGGCGGGTTCGCTCCCCAAAAACGTGTATCGAGCCCATTGCTCGCCTCCGACTACGGACTCGAGAAGAAAGCCGAAGGGAGGACGTCGAATCTTGGCATAGGCGGTGACGGCAGTGTCTACATCGAACAAGAACTCTCTCCACACCGGAAGGACGCCGGCGCGACCCGCCTGTGCGCGGAACTCTTCGAAGGTGGGCTTGAGTTGCATGGACCTGATTCGTCATGTGAGAGAGGCCCCGGGTCGAGGCCTGGAGAACTTATGAGTGAACTGAAAAAGGGAAAGATCTCCCGGGTTGTCGCGGTCGACACCGGGAGGAGCCGATGGTGGTCCTGGAGTACAGCTCGACCACGTGGGTTCCGGAGCGGTGGCGGCTGATGTTGGACGACTGGGGAAGCCTGCACCTCTCGGCACAGTAGGAGGACCGCTGTGCTATCTTGATGCCGCCGTACAGCACTCGAACCAGGAACGAGATGAGCCACACTGAACCTGAAAGTGGCCCCAGGCTGGTCGCAGATAACGAGCCGAGGGTGACAGACGGTCCTAAAGTCGAGGCGCCGCCCTACCGCTGGGCGGCCTTTGTCGCTTTGGGGGTGGGCCTTCTATACTCGCTGACGCTGGCTCCCACGACCGCGTTCTGGGACACGAGCGAATACATCGCCACCGGGCACATCCTCGGCATTCCGCATCCACCGGGAAATCCTCTCTTCGTGGTGCTCGCCCGGGCATGGGACATCCTTCTAGCGCCCCTCGGGCTGGCAGTGGCTACCCGCATCAATCTCTTCTCGGCACTCATGGGGAGCCTGGCCCACGGCCTCTGGTTCCTGGCTGTCTACCATATCCTCGGGTTCTTCTCAGCCGATCGACGCTTCAGGCTGGTCGGCGCCGTAACCGCGGTGCTCGTAAGCGCCACTGCCTTTACGGTCTGGCATCAGTCAAATGTGAACGAGAAGGTGTACACGGTCTCGCTCTTCACCATCGCTTTGTTGACATGGCTCGCGTTCCACTGGCGGGAAAACCTGGGAAGGGGCAGGGACGACAACCTGCTCGTACTCATGGCCTTCATTCTGGCACTTTCCGTGGGGAACCACCTGATGGCGTTCCTGGCCGCCCCGGCTCTGGGCGTATTCATCCTGCTGGTCTCACCTCGGACTCTGCTCAACTGGAGACTCTACGCGGTGGGGGCGGTGGCCGTCTTCCTCGGCCTCTCCATTCACCTTTTTCTGCCGCTTCGTGCAGGCCTGGCGCCGGTAATCAATCAGGCCGATCCGACCTGCTCGAGCGTATCGAGCGCCCTGACGAGCATCGTTACTTGGGGGCAGGCAGGGTGTGCGGACTTGTCGGCATCCCTCTCGAGACAGCAATACGACAAGCCGCCGCTCTTCCCGCGCCTGGCGGCCCTGGGTTCTCAATATGCGAACTATCTGCAGTACTTCGACTGGCAATGGGCCAGAGGAGTGGCCGGACCCGACACCGTATTCCCGCTTCTCAGGCTCCCCTTCACCTTTCTGTTCGCGGCGCTCGGGGTCTTCGGCGCGAGCCAGCACCTTCGCCGCGATCCGGCCACGGGGCTCTACACCTTGGTCCTTTTCGCCACGCTGTCGCTGGGGCTCGTCTTCTACCTGAACTTCAAGTACGGCTACTCCCTCGCGTCGCCTACCCCAGGCCTCCAATTCCACGAGGTGCGTGAGCGCGACTACTTCTTCGTTGTCGGCTTCTCGATCTGGGGACTTTGGGCCGGAACAGGCATCGCGGCCCTGTGGCAGCGGTTTGCCGAGCACCTGAAGGGTAATTGGCTACGGGCGTCACCCGTGCTGTTGGTAGCGCTCGTGCCGCTCCTTCTCAACTGGTCCTGGGCCAGCCGCAAGGGCGACTATTCGGCCAGGGACTGGGGATACAACCTCCTCATGAGCGTGGAGCCATATGGTGTGCTCTTCACCAACGGGGACAATGACACGTTCCCCCTTTGGTATCTCCAGGAAGCCGAGGGTATCCGCCAGGACGTCACGGTCATCGTCACGTCCTACCTCAACACCGACTGGTACACCAAGCAGATCCGTGACCTGACTCGCCCCTGTCCGGCCGGCGTGGACCCCGCACAGAGTCCCACGACCATCGTCTGCCAGCGTCCCTACCACGCCGCGTCTACGTCGGCGATGTATACCCATGATCGTGCCGAGGCAGAGGGGCTGGGCAAGATCGGGATCTTGATGGACGAGTCGGTGACGACCCCACTGAAATCCCTACTCGCCCTGGAAGACTCCGTCATCGAGCAGGTAGCGAGTGCCGCCGGGTACTTCTCGATGGAAGAGGACCGCGACTTCCGCCTTGGTCCAGTGGTGGCCAGGCTGGAGGGGGGTGCGGTGGTTTTCCCCTGGCAGCAGTTCGCGTTGTCGATCATCCAGAACAGTATCGACGACCGGCCCATCTACTTCGCTTCCAGTGGCAACGCGGCGCGGTCCCTGGGGCTGTCGCCCTATCTGGTCAGACAGGGGCTCGCCTTTCGGCTCAACCCGGGCCCTCCGGACTTGAGCCCGACAAACGTTCTCATGCAGGACGCCAGCCTGGTGCCGGTCACAGGGCCGTGGCTCGACGAGGAAAGAACCCGAGCGTTGGTCGACGAAGTGTTCATGCACCGGGGTGGAATTCCCGACGGATGGCTACACTGGCCTGATCGCTCGACCATCGGGATTCCCTATTACTACACCTGGGCCTACGCGGCGCTGGTGCAGGCAGCGATCCAGAGCGACGACCCGAGTGCCGCGGCTCCGTATGAGGAGCGTTTGGTCGCGTGGCAGACCTTGGCGCAGTAGTTCCGGCTCCCGTCGACCCTAGCCTGTCCCCGCCGTGTGAGGGGCCGGGGATGGCGGCGGCACAACCTCGATCGCTATCCTCTCCTGGAACCGAAATCCCTGCCAGGAGGAATCCCCGTGAGCAGTGTCCCGCAAAACCTCGAAAATCACGCCAAGTTCGTGCCCCTGTACCACTTCGTGTCCTTTGGGCTCATCGCGGTCTACACGCTTTGGTCATTGTACGTCGCAGTGACCGCTTTCTCCGTCGGGGCGCTCATGTCGCTCTTCCTGGGCGTCGGCATTGTCTTCGTCTTCTTCTTCTCCAGGCTGTTCCCACTTGGCGTACAGGATCGGGTGATTCGTCTGGAGGAACGTGTGCGCCTGGAGCGCCTTCTGGGATCCGAGCGGCACGACGCCATCTACGGGATGGACACTGAACTGCTGATCGGCCTCCGGTTCGCCTCCGACGGTGAGGTCGCTGACCTCTTCAACGCGATCGTCTCCGAAGGCATCTCCGACCGGGCCGAGGTTAAGAAGCGCGTGAAGAACTGGCGGACCGACAACCAGCGGATCTGACGCACAGACGTTCAGGTCCTCAGTTGGAAGCGCACTCACGATCGAGCGGGACCACGGCCTCTGATCCGCCTCCGGGCCACAGTTTCGAGGCGGAGATGATTCTGCAGATCGTGCAGACCGTCGACCGCTGGTACGTCGGCGTGCAGGACGTGGCCCGGTCGGTCGGCATTCTCGGTTCGGGACGGGAGTCGATCCAGGAGTCAGAGGAGGACGGTCTTCGGTACGCCGAATTTCCGGACCTCGAGGACGAGGGTTGGCCGGGCTTCCGTATGGTACTTCCCCCCGAGGCCGCGTTCAGTCACGCGACGTCCGGCGTTTTCTACAGGGGCGCCCACTATCGCACGGACTTGGTGCGCGAAGAGCTCGTCGTGAGGTACAAGGCGGCCTTGGCAGATGCCGGACTCCGCTATCAATCCCGTGACGGCCCTAAGGATGACTTTCTTCGGACAGGGGACTTGGGTGGCGACGTCAGAATCCGTATCACCCGGAGCCGACGAGGGTGCACCACTGTCTCCACCGGACAGTATCGAGACCGTGAGAGGGTCGAAGCCGCCATCCGCGAGGCGGCCGAGCGAATGAAATCGGGTGGGACCGACACCGACCCGAGGGAATCAATGGACGCGTAGCTTTCCCACGCCGCTACTTCGGACACGCGTCTGGGGAGCGCCTGCCCGGTCCACACGCAGATCCACGATCCAATCGAACGATTCCGGAATCGTATCCAGAATCTCGCCCCGGCAGAAGAGAAGGATCTTCGGGACGCGAGGCATCATGCCCCTGAGGAGCCCGACGGCCCGGACCTTGGCCTCAGGCTCGAGACGGTCGAATGTGTCCCCGAGGAGCACTTCTTCAAACTGAATGCCCTGCGCGCCCCCGAGATGGATCAGCGCCAAGCGGAGAGCGAACAGATAGGCAGCCACCTCTTCGTCGGACTGCAGCCGTCTCTCTCCCTCGTCCCGAATCACCGTCGGCTCTCCGTCTCCGGTGAGTCCCACGCCCAGAACGCCACCGCTAGTCAGGCGATTCAGGTAACGGCCGGTCCGGGTCGCCAGCTTATCCCGGGCGTCGGAGAGCAACTCTGCTCGCAGAGCCTCCAGGGCCCTGCGACGCCGATCGACTCCTTCATCCTCGCTGGTGGTTGCGTGGTCCTCGACCCGCGCCGACTTGCGCCGGTCCCTCGAGGTGCCGGCCGCCCGAACGGCAGCCAGCGTATCCTCGGCCTCCGCAAGCTCCGGCAGCCGCGCACGGAGACGCTCTACCTCTTCCGCGCATTCTTCGATGGTGGCCTGAAGCCGGATCGCCTTCCCCTCCAGGTCTTGAAGGTGAATGGGCTTGAAGTCCAACTGCTCCCGACGACGCTTCCACCAACTGCCGTCCTGAACCACCGACTCCCACTCTTCACCGAGAACCGCCAGGACCGACTTGAACCGCTCGGCTAACAAGCGATCGCAGGTAGGACACTCACTGTCCGGGCCTCCGGCCTCCATCTGCTGGAGCCGTACCTTCAATTCCCGGGCCCGGTCCCGATAGGCGAGGAGGTGCGTCTCGGCATCCTGCCTCTCACGCAGCCACTCCATGTTGGCCACCTCCATATCGCCGCTCACCTCTACGGCGTCGGCCCGCATTTCGCGGACCTCACGTTCCTTCCTCACCACGGCCTCCGGGAGCCGACGAAGCTCCTGGACCCGAGCACGAAGGTTGTCCACTCCCGAATCCATCGAGGTGTGGCTCGACCTCACCGAACTCTCTCCCTCCAGATTCGCAATTTCACTGTCCACTCCGTCCATTCCGAGCCACTGCGCCAACACTCGGACAGCGCGACGCCACGCCTGTGCAGGCTCCTTCAGACCGTGCCCGGCAACCAGCGTCGCCAAGCGCTCCTCTCCCTTCACCAGGGGGCCGGCAAGCCGTTCCAGGACTTCACTGCGGAGTGGCCCATCACCACCGACAAGCGCGGCAAGACCAGGACCCAGCCGAAAGCCCGGCCAGTCCGGATCGATCAACGTTGTACCGATATCGAGGCTGCTCAACGCTTAGTTCTCCTAGGAGCCTGTGGACCACCCACTTCAATTCTTCGATAGACCTCTACCATTGCGTGGCTGGCAGACAACCTTCCACCAGCCGTACCAGATCCTCGAGGCTGTCCCCATCCCCATCCTCCGCCAGGCGCTTTGCCAACCGGGACGCCAAGCGCATGGACGGCCTCTCCTCAGCAGCCTCCGCCCCTCTGGTGTGCTCATCGAGTTGGACCTCCAGGTGCAAGGCCCTGCGTCGATATTCCGGCAACAACCCCTGCAGCAAGTCCAAGCGACCCGGTGGAAGCCCCTCTATGCGAATACGTACAATCTTCTCCTCGATTCCACCCGGGACTTCGTCGAGTACTTCCCGGACACGCTCACGGAGCCGATCCGGTCGATCGTTCTCATACGGTATCGAAGCCAAGGAGACGACGGGGCGACCGTGGACGGCGTGGAATCGAACGCGCCCCGACTCCAGCTCGCACGTCAGAAAGCCCTTCTCCTCAGCCGCTTCCTCCCACGGCGTGGATCCCACCCGCTCGAGGGATCCCGCATAGTGCACCGGCCCCCCGACCTGCCGTCGATGGTGCTCGTAACCCAGGGCTACGTAGTCCCATTCCGAGGAATCCAGTGAGATGATTGCCTCGTCCCCTCCGTCGGTGGATCCATAACCTGCGAGCACATTCCACCGTGCGTCGGGGTTGGGAGCCACCGGTGGAGGTGGCCCCTGCAGTGTGGCCCGATGGGGAACGAGCGTCACGTTCAAGTCCAGTTGAGAGTAGTACACCGAGCGCGTCGTTCCGGTCACGGCCTCGACTGCCGCCATCGTGTCGAACGTGGCCAACGGACCCGGATCCGCCACCGGGGCAGGTGTGTCTCGGGCTCCCGCCACGAGGAGGACCGGAGCCTCCGGAAGGGCCTCTCGGAGGGCCCGGAGGCCCTGAGCGAGGGCCACCAACGCTGAATGAGGGGGTTCCGGCCGGTCGAACACATCACCCGCAAGGATGATCGCCGCCGGCTTGAGTCCTATGACCCTGTCGATGGCCTGGTGGAACGCGCGGGAAACATCCGCCTCCCGGACGTTGCGACCCTGCTCCACGTGGGCGTACGCGCGATATCCCAGATGAAGGTCCGAGAGATGGGCGATGATCATGAGCTCCCGCTCTCGAATTCAGGATCCGACGGTACTTCGGCGACGGATCCCACCTCGGTTGTCACGTCACCTTCCGACGCTGGCCCGGTTCCCAGCAGCGTGGCCATACCCTCGTCCGACACCTCCTGCAGCCTCTCCAGAATCGAACCCTGCAGCAGAGCGGTGCCAGACAGCACGATGAGAAAGAAGAGCAACAAAGAGGGGGCACCGAGGCGCGACAGCCCGCTCGACCCGGCCATCAGAACCCCGAGAGCGGCACCCAAAAACGCGAACGCGCCTGAGCTGTTTCGCCCGACAGTCGTCGCGACCGTAGATATCGCCGCCAGCAGACGACCACAAGCGTACAGTGGCAAGGCTCCCAACAAGGCCAAACCGAACGCTTGCGTGCGAGCCACGGCCCCGAACCCTTCCCCAAACGTCCAGGCGACCGTAAAGGCCGACGCGGCCAAGAAGGCAACGAGAACGGACAGCCATCGCTGCCGGAGTACTCTGACCACCCTCGGCCAATCCTCCCCCACCGGGGGGCTGGCAAGTCCCACGCCAAGTGACACCAGCTCCACCGCCACGATCAGCGTCAACGATCTGAGCATTCCTTCGCCCGAATACAGTAGGAGAGCCACGGCCACAGCCGCCGCTGTGGCCGCAGCCGCTCCCACCACGAAAGAAGGCACCCAAACCAGGCGGGCCCTCAACGTGTGGCCGTATTCCGTAAAGCGACCTCGTCCGGGGCCGGCCTGTGGTAAGGCGACATCTTTGATTTCCCCCAGGGGCCGGGATAGTTTTTCCGCATGGTCAAAGGCCTTCAGAGGGTCCCGTTGCTCGGGATTGTAATGGTCGCTTTGGGATGCGACAACGTGGAGTGGGGAGGGATCGACGTGGCCCTGAGAGCTCCTTCGGAGCCGACGATCATGGAGACCTCCGCTCCGTCAGTCGACACCACTACCGCACGCACGGACACCACGGCCGCAGAATCCGTTCTCTTTGTCGGCCGCCGGGTTGGACCTGAAGCATGGTTGGTGCCTGTGGCTGAGCTACATACCGATGGGCTGCGGCCGCTCCCCGGAGATGGGTCGGAACAAGAGGTCCAGGCGTTCGCCGAGCGGTATTTCGCACCCGGTGCGACCTTTACTCTCTTCTCCGAAGGGGTGCGCGTGGGCACTCTCACGGCAACCGGATACGGCACGGACACCCCTTACTGCGGGGCCAGACCGCAGGTCACCGGTCCCATCGAGCTGGTGCCGAGCGCCGCTGCCACCACCACCTTCCTCGCCGTTCCCGACCAAATCGCAGCGACGGTGCCGTACGACGACTATGCGCCCGTGCAGCAAACCCGCGACCTCAGGGTCACTTCGCTCAACATGATGAGGGCGCTCCTACCCACTCTCGGCTCTCCATGGCCCGCATCCGTCCTCGAGATCCGACGGGATATTCAGGTCTTTCGAAGTAGCCCCGACGCGAACCCCACGGTCGTCGCGACCTTCGTGTACGACGACTCTCTTCAGGTGGGGCCCGGGTCCGCCAGCGCCTACTCGGTATTCCTCGTAGCCTCCGACCCCGACGGCGGAGGGTATCAGACCACGTACGTCGATCACCGGGTATGGAGCCAGCACGGTAAGGGTGCTGCGCGTTATTTCGAGCGGATGGACGTGGACGGCGACGGCACACCAGAGCTCGTTCTGGAAGTCTTGGGCGAGAGATCGATCTGGATCTCTGTCTTGAAGCGAAGCGATGACGGCTGGACCGAGCTGTACCGAGACCCTTGCGGCCTTCCGGCGCCCCCAGGCTCCGGGGCTCCGTGACGCGAGTGTCCGGTCGCTAGTGTCCACCGTCAGGATTCGGTCAAATGGTCTCCTCCGGTTCGGCACCTGGGGGCTGATCGCCGCCCAGTTGAGTTGTGCAAGCGACGGCGAGCCCGCTGGAGGCGCGGCTTCCGCGATCGCATCCGGCGGCCCGACGGGGAACCGCTTTCCCGTCGCAGTCATCGACGACTCGGGTGTTCAGCACCGCTTCGATACTGCGCCCACCAGGATCGTCTCCCTCGTTCCGTCGGCCACAGAGACCCTCCTGGCGTTGGGCGTCCGCGAGCACCTCGTGGGCCGAACGGACTATGACCGTCTGCCGGAGCTCGCCGAGTTACCATCGGTCGGAGGTGGACTCCAGCCCAACCTCGAGGTGCTGGTCTCTCTCGCTCCCGACCTCGTCATCCGGTTCGAAGGCGAGTCGGATCGAGCCACGGCCGACCGTCTGAGCGACCTGGGCATTCCTCACTTCGCCATCCAACCGGATGGCATCGCGGACGTGCAGGCGAGCATCAGACATCTCGGAGCCATTACCGGCGCTGGCGCTGCCGCCGACTCGCTCCTGGCGGAGATCCAGGAGGCTCTGGACGATGTGGCGTCGCGTGTCGAAGGCCTACCCCGTCGCAAGGTCATATACCTCATGGGTGGCGAGCCACCATGGGTAGCCGGTCCCGGGACGTACATACACGAGCTTATGGTCGCCGGGGGCGCGGAGAACGTCTTCAGTGACCTCGAGGGCTTGTACGGTCCCATCAGCCTCGAGGAGTTGATCACTCGTGAGGTGGATCTGATCCTCGTCTCAGAGGGTGGTGTTGCTCAGCGCGTGTCCGATGTCGAGCATGCGCCGCTGCCCAGTTGGGTGGAGGTGCCCGGACCCCGATTGGGAGAGGCCGCCAGAACGATCGCACGCTTGATTCATCCCGGGGCCTTCCGGTGAAGCAGTACGCGTGGGCTGGAGTGCTCCTCTTAGCGGTAGCGGCCGCGTTCGTGGTGAGCATTTGGCTCGGCTCCGTCCAGCTCACACCCTCGGAAGTAGTCGCTGCGCTGACGGGCGACGGCGATTCGGTCAACCGACGAATCGTTGTCGAGCTGCGGGCGCCCCGAGCGGCGCTCGCCATACTGGTAGGTGGAGGCCTGGCCCTGGCCGGAGCCGTCTTTCAGGCGTTACTCCGCAACCCGCTCGCGGAGCCATACATTCTGGGCATCTCCGGCGGTGCTGCCACAGGGGCCGTCTTGGCGCTCGCCCTCGGCCTGGTGGCCAGTCATTCCTGGGCTCTGCCGGCCGCATCGTTCGCGGGAGCGATCCTGGCCGTGGTGCTCGTGCTGAGGGTGGCGGTGGCCGCCGATAACCGTGTCGACGTCCGCGTACTGCTTCTCGCCGGGGTCGTGGTGGGGGCGTTCTTCGCCGCATGTATCGCCTTTGTCTTGTCGGTCTCCGACGCGCGCACGGTACGCAGCGCGGTCCTGTGGATGATGGGTAGCCTGGCCGGAGCCGATTGGACCACCGTGGGGACCGTGACACTGTACACGGTGCCGGCTGCAGCGCTGCTGGTCGGCCTCGCTCGCCCGCTCAACCTCATGGCGATCGGCGAGGAGACGGCCGGGTACCTCGGCACCAACGTGGAGGGCGTCAAGAGGACCGCTTACGTGGTGGCTTCGCTCCTGACCGCAGCGGGCGTTGCCGCGACGGGCGTGATCGGGTTCGTGGGACTCATCGTGCCCCACGGCGTGAGGCTGGTCGCGGGCTCCGACTATCGGACTCTGCTTCCCCTGTCCTTCCTTGCCGGAGCTGTTTTTTTGACCTTGGCCGACGTCGTTGCTCGGACGGTTCTTTCGCCCACCGAGGTACCGATCGGTGTTATTACCGCCTTCGTGGGAGTCCCTTTGTTCCTGGTTCTTCTGCGGCGAAGCTTGGGAGGCTGAGGGCGTTGATGTCCCACCAAGCCAACGCGTTGGAGGCCGTGGACCTCACGGTCCACTATCCGGGAGCGGACCATGCGGCCCTGGACGGCGTGTCCATGGTCGTTCCCCGCGGAGCCTTCTACGCGGTCCTCGGACCCAACGGATCAGGAAAGTCGACACTCCTCAGGGCCTTGCTCGGAATGGTCCCCTCGGTGACGGGAGGGACCAGGGTTTCGGGTCGAACCGTTTCGGAGTGGAACCGGCGGGCCCTGGCCAGGGAGGTGGGTGTCGTAGCCCAAGCGGAGTCCCTTGCGTTCCCACTCACGGTCCGTGATCTCGTAGGCATGGGGCGCTATCCGTACCTGGGACCGCTTCAGCCCGCGACTCAGACGGACCGGGAAGCGATCCAGCGGGCGATGGAGCGTTGCGACATCTGGGAGCTCGGACACCGATTCGTCTCGACCCTGTCAGGGGGAGAGCTCCAACGGGCACGAGTCGCCAGGGCACTGGCGCAGGAGCCGAACGTGTTGATGCTCGACGAGCCCACGGCCAGTCTGGACATCCGCCATGAGATGGAAATCCTCGAACTGCTCAGGTCTTCGGCGGACGGAGGGATGACGATCTTTCTCATCACCCACCATCTCGACCTGGCAGCCCGCTTCGCAGACCGGGTGCTGCTTCTGGATCAGGGCCGCGTTGCGGCCGAGGGGGAGCCCCGTGACGTCCTTCGGGAAAGCACGCTTCAGCAGGTCTACCAGTGGCCCGTGGCCGTCGCTGACGATCCAGGTACCGGTGTCCTTCGTGTGACTCCCCTGTCCGGCAGTTACAAATCCTAGGGCTTGGCCGCCTCTGGACTCGGTCCGGGACAGGACACTAGGACTCGGCCTCTTCGAACAGTATCCGGTAACTCTCGAATCGGCCCGGGTCGACCTCTTCGGCATCGACGGCTTCGCGCACGGCGCAATCCGGCTCATGCAGGTGACTACACTCTCGAAAGCGACAACCTGTCGAGAGGGCGCGGAGTTCCGGAAAGCACGTGTCGAGGTCGACCCGGCGTACCCCCCAAACTCCGATGTCACTGAAGCCCGGTGTGTCCGCGACGAGTCCGCCACAGCGAAGCTGGATCAGCCGTGAGGAAACAGTGGTGTGGCGACCGGTACCCCGCTTTCGGCTGAGCTCACCGGTTCTGAGCGCGTGCTCCGGCTCCAGAGCGTTCACCAGGCTCGACTTGCCCACCCCGGACGGTCCGGCCAACGCCGCGATACCATGACAAAGCTGCTCGGCAAGTGCGTCCATGCCCTCGCCGGTCTCGGCGCTCACCTTCAAGACGCGGTACTCCAAGGGCTCGTAGACCCTCTGAATCTCCTCCGCCACCTCACCGGCGCCCTCCAGATCCATCTTGTTCAGAACCACGACCGGGGTGACTCCACCATACTCGGCCACGACCAACAGCCGATCGATGAGATCACGGCGTGGCTTGGGTCGGCTGGAGGCGAATACGGCGAGGAGTCGATCGGCGTTGGCCACCAGGACCTTGGTGGAGCGGCCTCCGAAGCGGCTACGTGTGATGGACGTCTCGCGTGGCAGAACCTCTTCGATGACGTGGGTGTCTTCACCCGCCTCGGCAACACGGACTCGGTCGCCGATAACTACCTGATCTCCCGTGCGCCGCTCGAGCTTGAGTCGACCTCTCAGGGACGCCTCGACAATACCTCCGCGCTCGAGGGCCACAGTGTACACCCCACCGCCGACGAGGTGGACCATGCCCGTCATGTGCTCAGCCAGATCGGCAACCCATGAAAAAAAAACCCGCCCTCCACCGAGATCGTCTCATCTCGGGGAGGGCGGGGCTTCCCTGCCTACGTGTCACGCCGCGAACGACTCCAGCGCGTCTCCCTTGCCGCCCTCGCGAAGCCTCCGCAGGGCCCGGTCGCGCAGCTGGCGAATACGCTCGCGCGTCACACCCAGCATGTTGCCGATCTCCTCGAGCGTATGCTCACGCTCGCCCTCGAGCCCGAAGTACAGGCGGAGCACCCTGGCGTCACGCGCCTCGAGTGTTTCCAGCGCAACCCCGACCGTCTCGGTTAGAAGCCGGCTCTCGACCTCTTGCTCAGGCTCGGCCGCCTCTTCGGTGATGAACCGCTCGACCAACTGTGAATCCTCGCTGTCTCCGATGGGAGCATCGAGCCGGATCTCAGCCGCGTTGAGGGTCTGGAGAGATTCGATCAACTCCGGTGTCAGGTCCGTCGCCGAACTCAACTCGTCGGCCGTGGGCTCACGATTGAGTTCCTGCTTGAGGCGTTCCTTCTCACGGAAGATGCGCGCCAGATCGGACGCCCGGTTGAGCGGCACTCGAACCGCGCGCCCGTGGTTGGCCAGAGATGCCAAAATCGCCTGACGAATCCACCAAACTGCGTAACTGATGAATTTCACGCCCTGCTCGGGATCGAACTTCCTAGCGGCCGTGACCAAGCCGACGTTGCCTTCCTGAATCAAATCCGTGAGCGCGACACCCCGATTCTGATACTTCTTGGCCACGCTGATGACGAATCGCAGATTCGCTCGGGCGAGTTCTTGGATCGCCTCCTGGTCACCCTTCTGAGCGAGTGCGCCGAGCTCCTTCTCCTTGTCGGGGCTGATGAGCTCGTGGCGGCTTACGTCCCTCAGATACTGATCCAGGGCGGTCTTTTCTTCGATGCTAGCGTCAAAACCGGCCAGGGGGTTCCCCCGCCCTTTCCGCCTCTTACGCGTAGTCGCTTTGGAAGCCGTAGCCATCGAACGTCTATCTCCTAACTACTCAGGGTTCTTCTCGTTAATCCGACCCTCGCAGGTCGGAGCTGCGTCCCCGTGGGGTATGCAGCCATTCAAGATATCGGCATACCTTCTTGATGTCTAGATGTTCCGGGCGCCACTTGGACCGTGCACCACGAAGGGGACTCCCACCCGCAGGCACGCGTCCGGCCACCCGTGACGTGATCTCGATCGCTTCGGCGTCTAACCTCAGAGGCGGCGAATCAGGCAAGTTGGTGGCCACCCTTTGCTAACCCCACGGCCCCCTCCGGTTCCCCTTTCCTTGAGGTTCGGACTCCGCTTGCGAGGTCCCCCCTTTCTTTGCGCATCTTCCCGCCGCAGTTAAGCTTCCTGCTCAATCTTCTCTCATCCTGGAGCACCATTGGCACTCACGTGGCGGGTTGCCGGCACCTCGGACCCCGGGCTCAAGCGAAGCCGCAACGAGGACACTCTACTCCTCGACGAAACCAGCGGCATCGTGATCGTGGCCGATGGCATCGGTGGCCGTCCTTCCGGTGATGTCGCGTCCGCAGAAGCCGCACGAACCGTCCGGGAAGGCCTGACGTCCGAAGAATCCGCACTTGGCTGGGGCGAGAGAATGACTGAGGCGGTCAAGCTGGCCAACCGCAACATTTGGGAGGCCGCCCTGGAGGAGCCGGACAACGCGGGTATGGGCACCACCGTAACCGCACTCGCCATGCAAGGCGACTCTGAGCAATGGGTTATCGGCCACGTGGGTGACAGCCGAGCCTACCTCTTCCGGGATGGACAGCTCGAGCGCATCACTCGCGACCACACGGTCGTGCAGGAGCTCGTGGAGTCGGGAGCCTTGACGCTGTCGGCAGCGGGGGGGCATCCGCTACGCCACCTCATCAACCGAGCGGTCGGGACCGCGGTAGAAGTCGAGTCCAATATCTTCGCCGGATCCGTCCGTGCCGGCGACATCTTCCTTCTGTGTACGGACGGCCTGGCCGGTCTGATGACGGACGACGAGCTCCAGGAGGCACTCGAGGGCCTCACGTCGGACGGTCTAGACGAGATCACTGACGGCCTGGTTGCGGAAGCTCACGCTAGGGGCGCACCGGATAACGTCACGATCGGCTTCCTGGCGATCGACGAAGCGAGTTGAGGATCAGGTCACCGGGCGGGTGATCCTCTCCAACACGAGATCCCGGTCCAATGAACGGCGCTCGAAGGTGAACACCCTGAGAACCCGAGTGGTCGTGTAGAGCTCCTGCGCCAGGCGCGGCAGGTCGATGACACCCGGAAGCCCCCCCAGACCCAGCCGCTGGACTTGGCCCGTCCGCCTTTCGATGAGCAAGTCCAACTGGAACATGGTTCGCTTGGCGGGAAAGTCGATGACGACCTCGCCGGGCTCGAGACCGACTTCTTCTGCCAACTGATCCTCCACGGCCCTCTTCATGGCCGTCTCGGAGACCGCCCAGTCCTCTACGGCGCGATCACCCAATTCAGCAGCCGTAACTTCCAGCGCACGCTTGGGAAGCTTTCGGGTTCTGAGGGCCGGAAGCCACCGCGTCGCAAGTCTCTCCGCAATGGGGCTGTCGGACGCGCGAGCCCGGCGCGTGATCTCGTAGATCAACTCTTCGTCGGTAGGACCGACGAGCTCCTCAGGGTCGAGGATCTGATCCCGCACGGCCTCATCAACGATTCTCTTGTAGAGAGCTGTGGCGGCGCGTACGGCGTGGTGCCAATACACGTTCCTGAACATCTGGTACTTGGCAAAGAGCAGCGACTCCAGTGCCGCCACTCCCTTCTCGTGGACCCCGATCTCAGCACGGCCGGTCGCCGGGTCGGTGAGGACTGCGATTCCCTGGAGCAACCGGTCCACGTCCACCTCCCCGTAGGGGACCCCGCAGAAGCGGGCGTCCCTCCTGAGGTATTCCATCTTGTCCAGGTCCAGGCTGCCCGCCACCAGGCCTCCGAGGGGGTTGTCGCTCCGTCCCTGTATCAAAGCGTGGAGCTTGGGCCCGGCATCGGGTCCGATGGTCGCCAGCGCCTCGTTCAACTCGGGCGAGTCGAAGAACCGCACGCTGATCGCCTCATGATCGCCTGGTAGCAGATCAGACTCCAACTCCTCCAGGGCATGTGAGAACGCATAGTGGCCGATGTCGTGCAGGAGCGCCGCATAAGGCACCAACAAGGCCTCATCCCCGATATCCTCGGGCATGCGATGCGTTTCCTTCATGCTACGGATGGCCGTAACCGTGAGGTGATAGACGCCGAGGGCGTGGTCGAAACGGGTGTGGGTCGCACCCGGATAGACGAGATGCGCAAAACCGAGCTGTCGAATGTAGCGTAGCCTCTGGAAGGCCTGAGTATCGACGATGCGCATGGCGGTCGCATCCAGTCGAATCGTATTCCACAGAGGGTCTCGAACGACCCGATCCCGGCTCTCCGAAGGCATGGGCGGACGTTAGCGGCTCGGCGCCATGCAGAGCAATGGCTCTTTGGGACAGCGCCCCTTATACTTACCGAAGGAAAAGCGAAAGTCCTGTCACCCCGACCCTAGAGGACGTGCCGACCTCCGCCCTCCGCGACCACGTCCGTAGCCACGCTGAGAACCGCCCCGGCATCTATCAGATGCTCGGTGTCGACGGGCATCCCCTGTACGTGGGTAAGTCGGTGAAGGTGAGGACGCGTCTGCTCTCATACTTCCGTGCACCGCCGGGTGACAAGGCCGCAAACCTGATCCGCGAGACCGGTCGGATCCGCTGGGAATACATCCCGAACGAATTCTCGGCGCTGGTTCGGGAGATGAAGCTCATTCAGCGCTGGCAACCACGCTTCAACGTTAAGCACAAGCCTAAGCGGGTCTACGCGTTCGTCAAACTGACCAGGGAGATCGCTCCACGCATCCTTCCCGTCACCCGGGTCATCGCCGACGGATCTCTCTACTTCGGCCCGTTTCCAGCCGTAGGACAGGTAGGCGCCACGGTGCGAGAGCTCGCACACGCGGTCGGCTTGAGGGACTGCCCGGGCGCCACGCCGGTGTTCTTCGACGATCAGCTCGAGATCTTCAAGGGCGGGCGCACTCCGTTGTGCATGAGAGCGGAGCTGGGCACGTGCCTCGCCCCGTGCTGTGGCGGCAGCACCGGAGACGCGTATCAGAGACAGGTGGAGGTGGCCCGCCGGTTCCTCGAGGGTCGGACCCGTGAGCCCTTGATCGGACTGGAGCGTCGAATGGAGCAAGCTGTGGATCGGCTGGACTTCGAGTACGCGGGTGTCCTCAGGGACCGCGTCGCGCGGCTTCAGGCCTTCCAGGACCGCCTCGCCGCGTTCAGAGGTCGTGTAGAGAGCCTGACGTTCCTCTACCGAGTGCCGGGCTTCGCCGGCGACGATCGCGTCTACCTGATCCGCCGGGGTCGCATCCAGCGCGACTACGTGTATCCGAAGTCGAGGCGGGACCGGGACAGGGTATCAACAGCCGTAGAGGACGTATACCGGAACATCGACCGGGGTCCCGCGGCGCTTCGACCACACGAGGCCGCAGAGATCCTACTCGTGGCCCGCTGGTTCGAGCTTCGACCCAAGGAGCTGAAGCGGACCGTAACACCTAAACAATGGCTCGAGCACAGGTCCATACGTCGCAGTCGACGCACCAAGCGCGAGGTCTTGGCATGACGCAGCATCTCGAAGGTCTTCGAGTGGTCGATCTGACACAGAACCTCGCCGGACCATACTGCACACAGATCCTCGGTGATCTCGGTGCAGAGATCGTGAAGATCGAGCCACCCCGAGGGGATGCGGCTCGGGCCTGGGGTCCGCCCTTCTGGGGCGGCGAGAGCCCCCTGTACCTCTCCGCGAACCGGAACAAGCGGAGCGTCTGCCTCGACCTGAAGACCGATCGTGGCAAAGAGATCGTCTGGAAGCTGATCGAGGAGGCCGACGTCTTCATACAGGCCCTTCGAGGAGGAGTCGTCGATGAGCTGGGGCTGGACTACCAATCGGTGAACGCCAAGCATCCCGAGATCATCTACGTGTCCGTAGCCGCGTACGGGCATACGGGCCCACTCAAGGACCGGCCCGGCTACGACCCGCTGATGCAGGCCTACAGCGGCATCATGTCGGTGACCGGGCATTCCGAGACCGGCCCGGCCCGCGTGGGTGGCTCAGTGGTGGACTTCGGCACGGGCATGTGGGCGGCATTGGGTATCCTGTCGGCCCTGCACCAACGCTCCGATACCGGGCAGGGCTGTCACGTGACGACGTCCCTCTTGGATACGGCGGTCGGTTGGGTCTCCTATCACCTCATGGGTTATCTCGCTGACGGCCATGTACCGGGACCCATGGGATCTCGTCTTGCCATGATCGCTCCGTACGGAGCGTTTCCCACGAGTGACGGGCAACTGATGATCGCCGCCGGTAATGACGCTTTGTTCGCCCGGCTGGTCACGGCGCTCGATCTCCCGGACGTCGCGGATGATCCTCGATTCGTGACCAACCCCGACCGGGTCGCGAATCGCGACGAGCTCTTCACGATCCTGGCGGCTGAGACAGGGAGATACTCCACCCGGGAACTGTTGAAGCTCCTCGGCGAGCACGCGGTGCCGGCGGCGCCCATCCAGAACATGGCGGCCGTAACCACGGACCCACAGGTCGCGGCGTCGGGCATGCTTCCGTTCGTCGACCATCCACAGATCCCCAACTACCAGGACGTAGCCATCCCGGTTCGGTGGGATGGTGAGCGGCCTCGCACACGTACTGCGCCCCCCCGCGCCGGGCAGCACACTCGCGAGGTTCTGGCCGAATTGGGCTATGGACCCGACGAGATCGACGAGCTATTGGATGCCGAGGTCGTGGCCTAGGGTCCTGAGTCAGAAGTCCGCCGGAATTCTGACTCAATAGGACCCTAGATAGTCGCCGACCCCGTCACGCTCACCCGCACCGAGTCCATCTCCTCGGCGGCACCCTCCGGGGGGGACGTGGCGAGACTCACTCCGATGGTCACCGCGAAGCCCACGGCGAAACCGGGGATCATTTCGTACAGATCGAAGAACTGCTCTTTGAACAACAGAACCCAGAGCACCGCAGTCAGGAATCCGCTCACCATCCCGGCGATCGCCCCGGCTCGGGTAGTCCCTTTCCAGAAAAGCGAGCAGAGGACCACGGGTGTGAACGCGCTCGCCAGACCCGACCAAGCGAAGAGTACGAACCAGAAAATCGCTCGGGCCTCCGTCAGGGCCGCCGCCAGAGCAACCGCGCCAATGACCACTGTGACACCCCTCCCGTACAGAGAGAGCTGCCGTTCGCTCACGTCAGGGTTGAAAATCTTCTGCACGATGTCCCGCACCACGGCCGACGACGCGAGGATCAGTAGGGAGTCCACCGTGGACATGATCGCCGCCAGGACCACTACCAGGAAGATGCCCGTGAAGAGCGCCGGGAACAGCTCGCTGCTCATCACGGGAAGGATCGTCTCCTGATCGATAAGGCCCGGGAAGAGAACGCGTCCAGCCATTCCTCCGAAGACCGCACCGATGTCGAAAACCAGAATGACGAAGACGGCGATCCTGCCACCCTGAACGATGTCGCGTTGTCCCCGCGCGGCGATGAAGCGAGTGAGAAGCTGAGGCGAGCCCATGAAGGCCAACCCGATCGCGATGAACCCGGCCACGTCGATGAACCCCCGGACGCTGACACCGTTGGCGCCCATGACGCCCAGGAGGTTCTGGTCCTGGACCCTCAGGCCCTCGAGCAGCGACGACCAACCTCCCACGGCCGCGATACCCACCACAGGGAGCACGGCCAGGCACAGGAGCATCAGCACGCCCTGGAAGACATCGCTGTACGCCACGGCTTTGAAGCCGCCTACGGAGGTGTAGTAGAGGATCACCGCCGCACCGATCCAAACGCCTGTCGAGTAGCTCGTGTCCAGGAACGCCCCAAAAGCCTTCCCCGAGGCCGTGAGCTGGGCCGCAGTGTAGGCCGTAACCATGCTCACGATAATGACCATGCTGATCACACGCATGACGTGTCCGACGTCGTGGAACCGAGACTCCAGGTAGTCGGGAACCGTGATGGAATCGTATCGGTCCGTGTACTCCTTGAACGGCCGGGCCACGTACTTCCATGCGATCAGAACTCCGAGGAACTCACCCAGCACGACCCAAAGAGCGTGGAATCCGACGGCGTACCCCATCCCCGTGAGCCCCAGGAGTAACCAGGCGCTCTCACCGGTAGAGGTGGAACTGAAGGCTATGACCCACGACGGCAGCTGCTTCCCGGCCACGTAGTAACCGGCAACACTACCCGATGACCGGCTCCCCCACAGGCCGAGACCCAGAAGAATGAGCAGGTAGACGACGAGGACCCCAACGATGACGGTCACGGGTCAGCGCCCCGGCGGTCGGAGAGACTTGGGCAACGGCGTCAAGGAGCGCCCTCAACCCGGTGACAAGCGCGCTCCAGCCGCTCCAGTCCCTCGGCCATCTCAACCTCGGTAATGAGGAGCGATGGCCCGATACGAATCACGTGACCATGTAGGCCCCCGACCCCGATCAGCAGTCCTTCAGCCTTGGCGGCCTCGAGGAGAGCCTTCGTCTTCTGCGGCGAGGGTTCCTTGGTGTCGGGATCCTCAACCAACTCCATAGCCTGCATCAGGCCCATCCCACGCACGTCGCCGATCCACCGGAAGCGCGCATAGAGCTCCATAAGGCCCGGGTAGAGTTGGGCACCCCGCTCCTTGGCCCGCTGCGGTACGTCTTGCTCCACCATGATCTCCAGGGTGGATGCACAGGCCGCCATGGACACCGGATTCCCCCCGAAGGTCGAGATGGTCTTGGCCTTCCACGACGCGGCGATTTCGGGGCGCGTAATGGTGGCGCCCACCGGCATTCCGTTGGCGATGCCCTTGGCCATGACCATGATGTCGGGCTCGACCCCCGCATGCTCGATAGCGAACCAACGATCGCCCGACCGGCCGAAGCCGGACTGCACCTCGTCCGCTATGAAGAGCCCTCCGTGGGACCGGATGATTTCAGCGACACGCTCGAAATATCCCGGAGGCGGCACGATGTAGCCGCCCACACCCATGATGGACTCGGCAATGAACGCGGCGGGCCGGCCGTTGGTCGTGGTCCGGAGGACGTCTTCGAGATCGTTCACAAACGCGTCCGTGCAGCTCTCGTCGCACGGCTGCTTGAACGGGCAACGGTACGGGTAAGGGGTCAGAGTGTGCTTGATGCCCGGGTATGTGGTCGCCATGGGGCGCCAGGCACTCACTGCTGTGATGTTGGTGGCGAGGAAGCTGCGACCATGATACGCCTGCCGCAGCGCGATGATCTCTGTGCGCCCGGTGTGCAGGCAAGCCATGTGGATGGCCGTCTCGATGGCCTCGGTCCCCGAATTCGTGAAGAACGTCTGGCTCAGTTGGCCCGGGGCGATTTCGGCAAGCCGCTGCGCGGCCTCGACCTGGGGCTCGGTGACGTACAGCGTGGACGTATGGCCCAAGCGGGCCATCTGCTCCTGAGTGCGGGCCACCACCTTCGGATTGCAGTGTCCCACGGAGGTCGTGAGGATACCGCTGAACAGGTCGAGGTACTCCTCCCCGTCAACGTCCCGCACCCTGACCCCTTCGCCCTCCGCTATGACAACCGGATCGTCATACAGGGGCTTGGCGGCCGGAAATACGAATTCCGCTTGGCCCGCCATTACGGCTTGGCTCCTCAACATGATCTCGGGTCCGCTGGTCTCCATGTTTCCTCCCGTGTTGTGGTATGGGGCCGCGGAACCCCGATCTGTCAGGTTGTCCGCCCCTCGACTTCAATAGTCGAGGGCGAGCTCATTCGTTCAAGCCGGCGTCGGTCAGGCGTTGCTCGGGAAGGCGTACTTCGCCCCTTCTCGAACACCGGTCGATGGCCAGCGCTGGGTAATGGTTTTGCGTCGTGTATAGAAGCGCACCCCATCCGGCCCGTATGCGAAGAGATCTCCGAAGAGCGAGCGCTTCCAGCCCCCGAAGCTGTGGTAAGCGACCGGCACCGGTAGCGGGACGTTGATGCCCACCATGCCCGCCTTGATGTGATCGCTGAAGTAACGGGCCGCCTCACCGTCACGCGTAAAGATGCACGTACCGTTGCCGAACTCATGGCCGTCGGTGACGTCCATCGCTTCCTGCATGGTGTCGGCCCGGACGACGCACAAGACCGGTCCGAAGATTTCGTCCGAATAGATGCGCATGTCGGGTGTCACGTTGTCGAACAGGCAGGCACCGAGGAAGAAGCCTTCCTCATGACCCGGCACCTCCAGGTCCCTGCCGTCCACGACCAAGTCGGCGCCCTCTTCCACCCCGAGGTCGACGTAGCCCCGCACCTTCTCGTAGTGCTCACTGGTGACCAACGGACCCATGTCGTTCCCCGCCTCGCAACCCGCGCCCACCTTCATCTGCCCGATGCGCTCCGACAAGCCGGCGATCAGGGCATCTCCCGTCTCCTGCCCTACCGCCACGACAACGGAGATGGCCATGCAGCGCTCGCCGCAGGAGCCGTATGCGGCTCCCATCAACGCGTTGACCGCGTTCTCCATGTCGGCATCGGGCATGACGATGGCGTGATTCTTCGCGCCTCCCAGGGCCTGCACGCGCTTGCCGTTGGCTGTGGCCGTCCGGTAGACGTGCTCGGCGACGGGCGTGGATCCCACGAAGCTGACCGCTTGCACCCGCTCGTCGCTCAACAGGGTGTCCACGGCTTCCTTGCCGCCGTTGACCAGGTTGAAAACGCCGTCCGGCAGTCCCGCTTCTTTCAGAAGCTCAGCCGCCAGCATCGGAGCGCTCGGATCTCGCTCTGAGGGCTTCAGGACGAAGGTGTTTCCGCAGACCAGGGCGATGGGATACATCCACATGGGCACCATGGCCGGAAAGTTGAAGGGCGTGATCCCGGCAACAACGCCCAACGGCTGGAACTCCGACCAGCTGTCGATGGCCGGCCCGACGTTCTTGCTGTACTCACCCTTCAGTAGCTCGGGAGCGCCGCACGCGTATTCGACGTTCTCGATACCGCGCTGCAGCTCGCCTGCCGCGTCCTCGAGGACCTTGCCGTGCTCTTCGCTCAGCAGCGCCACCAGGCGGTCGGCGTTCTCTTCGAGTAGCTCCTTGTAGCGGAACATGATGCGGGCCCGTTTGGCCGCGGGCGTGTCTCTCCACGCGGGGAAGGCCTCGTGCGCGGCAGCGATGGCCTGCTCGACGGTCGCCTTCCCCGCGAGCGCCACTTTGCGGACGACTTCTCCGGTCGCCGGGTCGTAGACGGCCTGGGTGTTTGCTGAGTCTGCTACCGGCGCTCCGTTTATGAAATGGCCGATCACCGGAGTAGCCGTTCCCGTCTCGGTAGCCGTCAGTGTGTCAGTCATGATGCTATTCACCTTCCATGGGAGCGCTCCGGTCAAGCAACCCCGGACACCAGAGATATGTCCCCAAGAATACGTGGCGACGGCACGAGCCGCACGGGACGCTCGGCGAAGAAGAGGAGCAGGGATCGAATTCCCCGCTAGGGAGCGTCTGTGAATGACTCTCCGATGCCGCTGGGAGGGCGCCCCCGACCGAAGGGGCGCCCAGGCTCAGATGGGTGGTCTAGAGACCCCCGCTCCTGAGCCGCTCCAGCGCTTCGACGGCCGGCGGATTGTCCGGCGCCAGCTCGAGGGACCTTTCGTACGCCTCAATGGCGGCCTCGATATTGTCCTCGAAGGCGTTTATCTGGCCCTTGAGCAGCCAGGACTGCACGTATTCGGGGTGGTACTCCAGGTTCATGTCCACGACCGCCATGGCCATTTCGGCGTCTTCCCTGACCAACGCTTGTGCCACGTCCCTCAGAGACCTTGGACCGAAGTTGTAGGCGCCACGACCGAAGTACTCCTCGCGCAACTCGGCATACCGCGCCTGCAGGGCGTCGAGTCCTCCGTCCTGGGCTGCCCATGTGAGCTCCTGGACGAGCGTGGCGGGTCTTGTGGTTCCCGAGTGGCACGTGATACATCCGACCTCGCGGTGTTGAGCCGCCGCCGGTGTGGGTTCGGGTGCTTCGTGCTCATGCTCTTCGGCGCCCGGCTCGTCCTCATGCTCTGCCGCGGCGGGCGCATGCTCGTGGGGGAGCTCGTGGAGGTGATCGTCGTTGATGGCCGCGACCATGGTCATCATGATTCGGGCCGCCACCTTAGTCTCCTTGTCGTCCGACGCGAAGTCGTCGTCGGGGCCCTCGAGGTCATCTGAGACCGTGTGGCAATAGGTGCACCGCACACCGAGCGCCCGGGTGAAGCCCCGCATGGTACCCACCAACTCGCGCCGGCTGATGTCCTCGGACATTACCTGAAGATTGGTGAACTCGTCAGGGATCTGGGCTGCAACGGGCACTGATGTGAGCGCCAGTGCCAACAATCCTGCGACTGCGCCAGCGCGGAGTTGGAATCTGACATCGACGATCACAGCATCCCTCCATTTAACAGAGTCATTCGAATAACAGAATCATTCGAAACGGCCATCGCCCGCCACGCAGGCGATCCCGCTATACAAGTACGCCTTAACCTCCAGCCATTTTCAGAACCCTCTCAAACTCCTTCTTACGCACTGGCTGAACCGAAAGGCGCGAGTTGTTCACCAGTACCATGTCCGCAAGCGACTTGTCGGCCTTGATGTCGTGAAGGGACACCTCCGACTTCAGTTTCTTCACGAAGCGGACGTCCACCATCCACCAGCGCGGCTTCTCCTCGCTGGACTTGGCGTCGTAGTACTTGTCCTTCTTGTCGAACTGGGTGAAGTCAGGGTAGGCCTCTTTGATCACCCGTGCCACCCCCACCACGCCCGGTGGTGTCTGCTGGCTGTGGTAATAGAGAATCTCATCGCCCTTCTTCATGGCCATCATGTGATTGCGGGCCTGATAGTTCCGCACGCCCTCCCAATAGGTGGTCTTGTCCTTCTTCAGATCGTCGATCGAGTAGACGTGTGGCTCGCTCTTCATGAGCCAATAGGACGTTGGCATGGTTGTCACTTCACTCGTTGGAGGACCGGGCGTCATGGGAGCTGGCCCGGTGACTGCCACGGGACTAGCTCTCCCGTTTTACGGGCTCGGACATTACGGCGCGAACACGATTCTTGACAACCGATGGTAATGTACCCTACTGGCATGTGCGGGAGTAGCCGCTGTGACAGGAGGGGTTGAGGCGTCGCGTCTAGAGCACCCGGGCCCCGTTACTTCGGACCCGCCTCCTTGACGCCCTCGGGCACGAACGTCTCGAACGGCTCGAAGTTCTCCTTGAACATCGAAGCCAGTTTCTGCGCGGCGGCATCGTACTCCTCGCCCTCGGTCCACGTGCCCCGCGGGTTGAGAACCTCGGTCGGCACACCCGGAACCTCGCTCGGAACGTGCAGACCGAACACCGGATCCGCCTCGGTAGCCACTCCGTCCAGATCACCGGCCAACGCCGCGCTCACCATGGCTCGTGTATACGCCAGCTTCATGCGGCTTCCCACGCCATATCCTCCCCCGCTCCATCCCGTGTTCACGAGCCAAACGGTGGAGCCGTGCTCGCGAAGTCTTTCACCGAGCATCTGCGCATACTCCCCGGGGTGTCTGGGCAGGAAGGGCGCTCCAAAACAGGCACTGAACGTCGCCTTGGGCTCCGTGATCCCCCGCTCGGTCCCGGCAACCTTGGCCGTGTAGCCCGACACGAAGTGGTACATGGCTTGCTCGGGAGAGAGCTTGGAGATAGGGGGCAGCACGCCGAACGCGTCGGCAGTTAGGAACACCACGGTCTTCGGGTGCCCGCCCCGACTCGGTTCGACCGCGTTGGGAATGTAGTGGATGGGGTACGAAGCCCTCGTGTTCTCGGTAATGCTGCCGTCATCGAAGTCGATCTCGCGAGTGTCCTCGTCCAGGACGACGTTCTCGAGAATGGTCCCGAACATCTTGGTAGCCTGGTAGATCTCGGGCTCACCCTCGGGTGACAGCTTGATGGTCTTGGCGTAACAGCCGCCCTCGAAGTTGAAGATCCCCGACTCGCCCCAACCGTGCTCGTCGTCGCCGATGAGTCCCCTCTCCGGATCGGCTGAAAGCGTGGTCTTGCCCGTGCCGGACAACCCGAAGAACAGGGCGGTCACCCCATCATCGCCGACATTGGCCGAACAGTGCATGGGCAGCACACCCTGATCGGGCAACATGTAGTTCAGGACCGAGAAGATCGACTTCTTGATTTCACCGGCGTAATTGGAGCCCCCGATCACAACCTGGCGCTCCTTGAAGTTCACGACGATGAATGTGGGACTGTTCGTGCCGTGCTTCTCGGGGTCGGCCTGGAATCCAGGCGCGTGGAGCACGGTGAAGTCGGGCGCGAATCCCTCGAGCTCCTCGGCGGTGGGCCGCAGGAACATGTTGTACGCGAACAGGTTGTGCCATGCGTTATGGGTCACCACACGCACGTTGAGTCCATGGCTCGGATGGGCACCTGCCCGGGCATCCCTCACGAACAACTCTTGTTCGTTCAAGAAGGCGATCACCTCGTCGCGGAGCAGAGAAAAATGCTCCTCACTCATGGGTACGTTTACCGCGCCCCAGTCCACGCTGTGTCCTGTGGCGGATTCCTTGACGGTGAACTTGTCGTTGGGTGAGCGGCCTGTGTGTGGGGCAGTGATTGCGGTGAATCCGCCCCCGTGAGCCAGTCGCCCTTCACCCCTCGCCAACGCCTGCTCGTAGAGCTGTGCAGGGGAGAGGTTCCAGTGCACGTCCTTCTGGGGCGCGAGCCCGTGAGTGTCCAAACCGGCTCGCGCGGAGCGTCGTGCCCCGATCACCGACGGATCGCCCTCAGTCTGTGTCGCCATTTATCGGTCCCTCATTCCTTCTCTTCAGTAGACATCGCCCTAAGAACATGCTCGGCCCGCCAGGGCTGAGGACAGCTAATCGTCTTTAGATCGGGCCTGCGCGTCCACCGCTGCCAAAGTGACGAGATTCACGACATCTTCGACCGTGGATCCACGTTGAATGAAGTGCACGGCATGCTTCATTCCCAGCAGGATGGGACCGATCACATCCGCCCCTCCGATCTCCGCCAACAACTTATAGGAAGCGTTGGCCGAAGCGAGGTTGGGGAAGATGAGTACGTTCGCCGACCGGGTGAGTGAGCTAAACGGATACTGCGTTTTGAGGAGCTCGGAGTTGACCGCCGTATCGGCCTGCATCTCGCCGTCGACCTCCAGGTCCGGGCGCAGCGTCTTCACCTGAGCGACGGCCTCCCGAACCTTCCTCGACGCGGGATGGCGAGCCGAGCCGAAGTTGGAGAAGGAGAGCATGGCGATACGCGGTACGATCCCGAGCTTCTCGACGAACCCCGCCGTGAGGAGTGCAATATCGGTGAGGGCCTGGGCATCGGGGTCAATGTTCACTGCTGTGTCACCGAAGAACAGCAACTCCTGGTCACGGAGCGCGACCATGTACATGGCGGCCACCCTGCGTACACCCTCGGCCCGACCTATGACCTCCAGGGCCGGCCGGAGAAGTGCTCCGTAGTGCGACTCGATGCCGGCGACCATGGCTGCGGCATCGCCCCGACGGACCATCATGCCAGCGAAGTAGTTCGGCTGATACATCCTCGAGCGGGCTTCCGCCCGGGTCAGTCCCTTGCGCAATCGAGACTCGTAGAGCTCTTCCGCGTAGGCGTGACGAACCTCGTCGCTCAAGATCGGGTGGACGATCTCGGTACCGGCAATGTCGATGCCATGGAGCTCACAGATCTGCTGGATCTTGTCCTCGCGCCCGATGAGGACCGGCACCGCCACGCCCTCCTCGACAATCTGCTGGCATGCACGGATGACGCGCTCGTTGTAACCGTCCGTGAGGACCACCCGCATCGGCCGCTTCCTCGCCTGGGCGACGACGCCCCGCATGACGTGTCCACTGGGCCCCAGGCTCGCTTTGAGCCGATCCTCGTACTCCTGTAAGTCGATGGTCTCCCTCGCGACCCCAGAATCCATTGCGGCCTTCGCGACGGCTGGAGCCACATGGAAGAGCACGCGGGAGTCGAACGGTTTGGGAATCAGGTACTCGGGGCCAAACTCGAACGGCTCGTCTCCGTAGGCGGCAGTCACCGACTGGGGCACCGTCGCCTTGGCCAGATCCGAGAGGGCGTACGTCGCTGCAAGCATCATTTCCTGGTTGATGGCTGTTGCTCGAACGTCCAGGGCGCCCCGGAACAGGAACGGAAACCCGAGCACGTTGTTGACCTGATTGGGGTAGTCCGAGCGCCCGGTGGCGACCAGGGCGTCGTCCCGTACCGCGGCGACTTCTTCAGGAGTGACTTCCGGATCTGGATTGGCCAGAGCGAAGATGATGGGGCGATCCGCCATGGAGGCCACCATCTCCTTGGTCACCAGCCCGCGGATCGAAAGGCCGATGAACACGTCAGCTCCGTGCATGGCCTCTTCCAGCGTCCTACGGTCCGTCTTAATGGCAAAGGGCTCCTTATACTCGTTCATGCCCTCCTCCCGTCCCGTGTAGATCACCCCTTTACTGTCCACCATGAGGATGTTCTCTCGCAGAACGCCGACCCGCGTGAAGTGCTCGGCCGTTGAAATCGCCGACGCGCCGGCACCGCTGAACACCACCTGCACGTCTGCCGGCTTCTTTTCGATCAGCTCCAGGGCGTTCACGAGCGCGGCAGCGCCGATAATGGCCGTGCCATGCTGGTCATCGTGAAAGACCGGAATGTCCATGGACTCCTTGAGTCGTCTCTCGATGACAAAGCAGTCAGGGGCCTTGATGTCTTCCAGGTTGATGCCACCCACGGTGGGCTCGAGGAGTTCACAGAATCGAATGACATCTTCGGGGTCCTCGGAGCCGACCTCGAGGTCGAACACGTCGATGCCTGCGAACTTCTTGAACAGCACGCCTTTGCCTTCCATGACCGGCTTGGACGCTAACGGTCCGATATTGCCGAGTCCCAGCACCGCCGTACCGTTGGAAACAACAGCAACCAGGTTGCCGCGTGCCGTGTACTTGAAGACATCGTCCGGCTTCTCGTGGATCTCGAGACACGGCACCGCCACACCGGGACTGTATGCGAGAGACAATTCCCTCTGTGTGCCCAGTGACTTGGTGGGAATGACTTCTATTTTCCCAGGGCGGCCCTTGGTATGATACTCCAAGGCTGCTTTGCTACGAGCGTCCATTCGGAAGCCTTATGTAAAGGGATGTTTAGGTTAGCCGAGCAAGACCGAGTGTCAATCACCACCAACGGAGAATAGATGGCCCGGAGTCTCAGCCGAGCACTGATCCTCATCGTCGCATTGATCGCGGCGAGGCCGGCTGAGCTAGTGGGGCAGGCGTGTACGGAGGGTCTGATCTCCTTCGTTTTCATCAACGGGCATCCGGTATTCGACACGGCGAAGCTCGACGATGGACGAGCCTTCGGGTGGTTCTTCGACTTCGCCAACTGGCTCCACATGGAGACCGACGAGGACTTCATCCGTGCGGAGCTCCTTCTTGAAGTAGGCGACTGCTACAGTGCGTTTCTGGCCGCGGAGTCGGAGAGGATCATCCGGCAGCTGGGCTTTATCGCTCGGGTGGACGTATTCGCCGTCCCCCAGGCCGATGGATCGGTCCACCTGGTGGTAGACACACAGGACGTGTGGACCCTCCAGCTAGACCTTCGGGCCGGTTTCGACGAGGGATTCGAGTTGAACGTAATCGACGTCACCGAAAAGAATCTACTCGGTAGGGGCGTCTCGGCCGGGGCCTTCTATCGGGAGCGCCGGGAGGCTCGTGAGATCGGGGGTGAAATCTCGACCGCACGTCTTCTGGGTACCCGGTGGGACGCCCAGCTCCGGGGTGGGGAAACCCGGGTGGGTCCCTTTTTCCAGCAGGCCTTCCGCTACCCTTTTGTCGGAGAGGTTGGCCGGTACGCTGCCGCCCAAGCTTACGCTCGTCGGGAAGACCTCTTCGCGTACAGCCTTCCGGAGGGTGAGGAATACACACACGTCGCAACGCCCTTCTTCAGGGAGCTTGGGGGGCTCACGGTACTCGGACGATTGGGACGCGCCGGACGGCTCACGACCCTGGGCCTGGGAATCTCCCGAGACGTGCTCGACTTCGCGCGATTCGAGGATGGCTCCGAAGCGGTCCGTGATCGCGATTTCACCAACACCGAACCAGCACCTCCGGAGCTGCTCGCTCCCATCGCACCACAGACACAGGGAACCGCTGCGACCCGCATCAACGTCACACTCGGGCAGAGGAACCTGCGGTTCGAGCGGCGTGCCGGTCTCGATGCCCTGCGCGGTGTCCAGGACGTGCCGGTGGGTGGTGAGGTTTCCCTGTTGTTGAGCCGCAGCATCGGATTCCTCGAGCCCGAATCGCAAACGGACGACGACGACTTCTTCGGCCGTATCCGTGTGTACGGAGGACTGGCACCGAGCCGTTGGGTCGTTGCAGGAAGCGTGGGCTTCGAAGCTCGCCAGGTCCTCGATGGCCCCCAAGAGGGCTGGCGAGATATCATCGGTGAGTTCGACCTCTACACGTATTGGCAGCCCACTCCTCTGGCCCGCCACACCTTCTTTGCGCGGGTCTCGGGTGCAGCCGGATGGTCCATGACCGTTCCGTTCCAGCTGACGTTGGGCGGGGCATCGAACCTCCGGGGCCACGGTCAGGATCACGCCCCGGGCGGTCGACGCGTGATGGGATCGCTCGAAGACCGAGTCTATCTATGGTCACCGGGCGGAGGCATCCTCGACCTCGGCCTCACGGCGTTCGTGGATGTCGGCTCGGTTTGGAGTGGTGATGCCCCGTTTGGTATCGACTCCGGACTCGGTGCCAGCGTCGGCGGAGGCCTGCGCATCGGCTTCCCGGGGGGTACACGAGGGGTGATCCGAATCGATCTGGCCTTCCCCATCAACGGCCCCGATGCCTTCACGGAGCCCGTGTTCCGGGTCACAGCAGGCGAATTGCTTGGACTCGGACGCGGATTCGAGGACTTTCAGCTCTTCCGGAGCCGCCGTTAGGCGCGGCGGATCGGCCCGATCTGCCCTCTCACCTTCGACCGATTTTCCCTGCCATATTGACACGGAACGGCGCTCCTCCGCCCCAGTGCCGGCCCCTAAAGAAAACCTTTGACTCCGGAAACACACTTTTATAAGTTTGACACCCTTCGCTTGATGTGGTTAAGCCGTTCTCTCCGCCTCGTTTAGCCTGTCATATCGCGCTGAAGGTGGACCGTTCTTACACAGTTGACGACCCCTCTCACCTCCAAAACGAGGCGCCCGGAACGAATGTTTTCGACTTCCCGAGGCCTGGACTCCTTCGACCAGTATCTGCAAGACGTCGAGAAATACCCACTCATCCAGGACCCCGCGGAAGAACGGGCCTTGGCACGGCGTGCTCGCACTGGTGACAAAGAGGCCGCTGAGCGCCTCGTCACCGCCAACCTGCGTTTTGTCATCTCCTACGTGAAGAAATACCAGGGCCGCGGCCTTGGTCTCGCCGAGCTCGTATGCATCGGTAACGAGGGGCTGCTCAAGGCGGTGAAGAAGTTCGATCCGGACAAGGGCGTGAAGTTCATCTCCTACGCCGTCTGGTGGATTCGTCAGACCGTTCTGCAGGCCCTGGCGGAGCAGACGCGCTCGGTGCGCATTCCACTCAACCAGAACTCCAACCTGGCCAAGCTGGCTCGGATCGACACGGCTCTGACGCAGCAGCTCGGCCGATCGCCGACGATCCAGGAGATCTCTCGCGAGATGGAGGAGCCCATCGAGACGATCCGCGCTCTGAGACGAGTGGCGGCGAGCGAGCTCAGCCTCGACGCCCCCATCGATCGGAGTGACGGAAACAGCGCCAGCTTCGGTGAGCGGTTCGCCGGAGCCGAGGCCACCGACATCGAGGAGGACGTCGAGACGATCGCCCGCCGTGACTTTCTCGAGACGATGTTCGACAGCTACCTCACCGAGCGCGAGCGGAAGATCCTCTATCTCTACTACGGGCTCGACGATGGTGAGGAGCGTACTCTGGAAGAGATCGGATCGTTGCTGGGTGTGACGCGAGAGCGGATCCGACAGATCCGAAACCGCGCGTTCGAGAAGCTCCGTGAGAGCCCGCACGGTGATTCCCTTTCCGGATTCTGGAGCGCGAACTGACGGGCAAACACACCGTTGTAGATCGGGCCCCGTCCATGAGTGGACGGGGCCCTTTTTTTCGCCCCACCGTGACGAGTCTCTGGCCACGAACCGCTGGGGCAGGACACCAGGGAACCGAGATCGGAGGGGAGCGTACGATCCTCATGACCGATAGGACAGGCCGATCTCTCCAGACCCGGATGTGGGGGCTCACCGCCACCACATTACTGCTGTTGGCCTGCCTTGTGCCGGGTCTCGAGGCGCAATCCGACGACGGCTGGAACGGATCGAGGGCGTTGGAGCTGGTGGCCCAAGCCAGGGATCTGCGGCGGGCCACTGCCGTCGACTCGTCTTTCCAAGCCTACGAGGCAGATGCCCGAGGCTACGTGTACTTCTTCCTCGATCGTCCGGACAGCGACGAGCGCACTCTGGTAAAGACGGACCAGATCGCTCTCAAGATTTTCTGGCGTGCACCCGCGGAGACCAAACAGCGGGTAATCGGGCTCCGAGACGAGAAGCAGCTCCCCACGAGCATCAAGTACCACCTCGATCACCTCACGGTGGTTCAGGACGACTTCGGAGATCTGATCCGCATGGGGGATGGTGACGAGGTGGCGGCGGTCCCTCACCCCGTCGCCCCGGGGGCCGAACGAGTCTACGACTTCCGCCTCGGGGACTCCCTAACCATCTCGCTGTCGGGTCCCACCCCGGACATCCGGGTGTACGAGCTCGAGGTAAGGCCCAAGGATCCCGAGGCACCCGGTGTGATCGGAAGCGTCTTCCTGCAGCGAGGGTCGGGGGCCATTGTGCGGATGACGTTCACGTTTACGCCGGCCTCATATGTCGACGGCAACCTGGACTACATCCGCATCTCGATGGACAACTCCGTCTGGGACGGCAAGTACTGGCTTCCGTATCGCCAAGAGGTGGAGTTGAGGAGGGAGCTCCCCGTGATCGACTTCCTGGCCGGAAGCGTAATTCGGGGCCGTTTCGAGATACGGAACTATCAGTTCAACCCTCCCCTCGAGGACTTCATCTTCGTCGGCGGTCCCGTATCATCGGTCCCTCAATCGGTCCGGGAGAACTTCCCATTCGAAACCGGGCTGTACGATCAGCTGGAAGAAGAGGGCCGCGAGACGTCTCCCGAGATCGAGAACATCCGAAAGCAGGCCATGGCGGTGGTGGGCCGCCGGTACGTGAGCGGCCTCAGGCCTTCCCGCCTCTATGTACCGTTCGTCTCCTCGATCTACAGGTACAACCGGGCGGAGGGTTCCTTCACAGGAGGCGGGGCAGCCTTCCTGCTCGGTCCCACGTGGAGATTGCAGTCCAACGGCGGATACGCCTTCGGGCGTGACGACGGTCAGGTGTCGGTGACCCTTGCCCAGGTGCCCTCGAGCCGAGGGCTGGGCTTCCGCTTCGGATGGAACGAGTTGCACGACGTCAGCCCGACACTGCCCGGCGCAAGCACAGTGCTGAATACGTTAGGGGGGCTGCTGGCCGACGAGGACTATACGGATCCCTATTTTTCGGCGAGTGCGGAGCTGCGATACGACTGGTCGGTTGGCGGCATCGGTACGCTGCGACTGGCAGGTCTGTGGGAGCGCCACCACTCGGGAGACAACGTCGTGGCGGACGATGCCACCGGAACAGGAAAATATCGGCCTGTGCTTCCGGTGGACGATGGGGAGGGTTGGGCCCTCGAGGCTTCGTATACGAGACGCATCGACGCTCGCGGCATCAAGACCGCGGCCACGGTACGGGCCGGGGATTTCGACGGCCAGAAGTACGCATCGCTCTGGTGGGAGTCCAGCCTGCTACGCCGGTTGGGATCGTCGCGCACGACGGTGGAGGGCAGCGTACAGTTGGGACTTTCGTCCGAGGCGGCTCCCGCCCAGTCGCTCTATCTCCTGGGCGGGAGACACACCCTACCCGGTTATCCGTACAGATCCTTTGTCGGCGACCAGGTGCTGCTCATGAGAATCGAAGGCGCACAGCCCCTGTTCGCACCGTGGTTATCCGTGCGGGCATTCGGAGTCACGGGCAAGACAGGGTTCGGCAGCCGGGAGCTGCCGGACGGATGGCCCAGCCAGAGCACCCGCGGATTCAAGAGCTCCGCCGGGATGGGCCTCGGGCTCGGGTGGGACCTCATCCGCCTCGATGTGGGTCGCGGCCTGGACGAAGGTGGCGACTGGGAGTTCGTCCTGTCGGTACAACGTCGCTTCTGGGAGTGGCTGTAGGTCTGGGGCTCTGGGGCGAGGCCGTTCGGACCCACCCCAGACGCCCCGCGCCGACTCCCTAGGCTGCAGCCTCGACCGCGATGTCCTTCGACGACAGCAGTACCACCTCCCGAACGGTTACATCGGCCGTGGGGATGCTCACTCCGTCCCGCTCGTACGTGTCGTATTCCAGGCGACCCTCTACGTAGATCCGATCGCCCTTCCTTATGTGGTCCTCCGCGAATTGAGCGAGGCGAGCCCAGAAGGTGAGACGGTGCCAGTCCGTCCTTTCCTCGGTGTCGTCCCCGAACGGAGGTCGGTTGGTCGCCAGGGACAGGTTGACGACCTTGGTCCCTTTCTTGGTCTCACGGACGTCCGGGTCACGGCCCACGTTGCCCACGAGCGTGATCTTGTTGACGCTGCGGCTCATTCTGCTCCTCCCGCGTGTGGTTTTCCGGCCACAGACGAAGGGACAGTGAGATTCCGCCCCCTTCGGTCGGCCTGGAGTGGAAGAGAAAAATGACCCGGCCGGCCGGGCCTTGGGATGGCTCGACGGGACGTAGTGATCCGAAGTGAGGTGACCGCCGGCGGCCTACCCCTTTGTGTCGTACCAGGACGTGCCCGTGCCCCCCTCGGCGACCAACGGGACACTCAGCTCCATGGCCCCTTCCATCCTGGAGACCACGAGCTCGGCCAGGGCATCCTCCTCGCCCACAGGCACCTCGAGCAACAGCTCGTCATGTACCTGGAGTAACATGCGGGCGCCCGTGTCCGCCTCGGCCAACGCCTGGGCCACATCGATCATCGCCTTCTTGATCATGTCCGCCGCCGTGCCCTGGATGGGGGTATTCTGCGCGACCCGCTCGCCGAATTGTCGCACGTTCCAGTTCTTGGCTCTCAGCTCGGGGACGTAGCGGCGGCGTCCCATGAGGGTCTCCACGAAGCCCTTCTCGTGAGCGGAAGCGACCTGTTCGTCCAGATAGGCCCGCACACCACTGAATCGCTCGAAGTACTGCTCGATGAACGCCTTTGCCTCATCGCGGCCGATACCGAGCTGTCGGGCGAGCGAGAAGGCGCCCTGCCCATACAACGTGGCAAAGTTGATCGTCTTCGCCTGGCCCCGTTGATCCGATGTCACGTCATCCAGGGGTACCTCGAAGATGACCGACGCGGTCTGCTTGTGGACGTCGATTCCGTCTCGGAAAGCCTGGACCAACGGCTCGTCCCCGGAAAAGTGGGCGAGGATCCTGAGCTCCACCTGGGAGTAGTCGGCCCCGTAGAACAGATAGCCCTCAGCCGGAATGAAGCCCTTCCTGATCTCTCGCCCCAACTCGGTGCGGATCGGAATATTCTGCAGGTTCGGATCGCTCGAAGAGAGTCGCCCGGTCGCGGCCACAGTTTGATTGAAGCGGGTGTGGATCCGTCCCGTCCGCGGAATCACCAGTTGGGGCAGGGCGTCCACGTAGGTCGAGCGGAGCTTCTCCAGCTCACGATACTCCATCATCAAACGGGGGATCTCGTGACCCTGCGTCGCGAGCTCTTCGAGGACCGACGAATCGGTAGAAGGTCCCGTCTTGGTCCGCTTGATGACCGGGAGACCCTGCTTCTCGAAGAGGATCTCGCGTAGCTGGGGCGTCGAGTTCAGGTTGAACTCTTCTCCCGCCACCTTGTGGATCTCCTCCCGGATGAGCGTCAGGTCTCGGTCGAGCCGTTCGCTCATGTCCTGGAAGAATTCGGCATCGATGCGGATGCCCTCGCGCTCCATGCGGGTCAGCACTGGAATGAGCGGCATCTCCAGGTCATGGAAGAGCCCGGCCAGGCCCTGATCCTCCAGATCGCCCGCGAGCCGCTCGGCCAAGCGTAGCGCGACGTCGATCTGGCGACCGGCATAGTCGCGGGCGACCTCCTGATCGATCTCAGCGAAGCTGACCCGCTTCTTGCCGGTCCCCACTATGTCGTTGTAGGGCGTCAGAGAAAAGCCCAAGAAATCTTGGCAGAGGGCCCCCAGGTCATGAGCCCGGCGGCCCGGATCGAGCACGTAGGACGCACAAGTCACATCGAAGCCGATCCCCGACAACGCCACACCAAACCGATCGAGGGCCACTGCCGACAACTTCAGGTCGGCGCCCACTTTCGCGATTTCAGGATTCTCGAGAAGCTCGACCAGCGGGCGGAACTCGGGGGTGTCGATGCCGGGGAGATTGGTGATACCCACGGACTCGAAAGCCAGTGTCGGTTCACCCTGGGGAACGTGATCGAATGAAAGGTAGAAGGCCTCCCCAGGCTCGAGGGCCAGCGCGACACCGACCAGACCGGCACGGTGCGGATCGGGAAACGCGGTGTGGACCGCCAGACCCACACGGCCCGCCTCCCGGACTCGATCCATCAGAGCGACGACCTCATCCGGCTCGGTGACCAGAGTGTAGCTCACCGACTCGGGCCCGGCCGGAGATCCGGGAGCGACGCCGGTCTCCCCGGCCTGAGCAGGCCCGTCAGCGCCCGGGACCGACACGACCTCGGTAGCGTGGCCTTGCGGGGGGGCCGGCACGGGACTGAGCGTCTCGGCCGACGCACCGCGTGGCGCAAATCGCTCCATGAGACGGCGGAACTCCATCTCCACGAAGAATCGGTGCAGCCTCTCCTTGTCCGGATCGCGAACCTTCAGCGCCGAGAGGTCCAGGTCTACATCCAGGTCCGTCATGATCGTCACGAGCTCTTTGGAGAGGCGCACCTCATCCGCGTTCTCCGTGAGCGACTCCCGGGCTCGTTTCCCGGAGATTTCCCCGGCACGCTCCAAGATCGCGTCGACACTACCGAACTCCTCGAGGAGCTTGAGCGCTGTCTTGGGCCCCACCCCCTTCGCACCGGGAATGTTGTCCGAGGAATCCCCGATCAACGCCAGATAGTCGATGACCTTCGAGGCCGGGATGCCGAACTTCTCGTGAGCGTTGGTCTCATCCACCCACTCGGCCGCCACACCATGGGGGCCTCCCCTTCCGGGGTTCAACAGATGGATGCCGGGCCCGACGAGTTGATACAGATCCTTGTCTCCGGACACGATCACCGCCTCTAGGCCGGCCGCACGCGCCTTCACGGCCAACGTGCCGATCACGTCGTCTGCCTCGTATCCATCGAGCTCCACCAAAGCATCGTTGAAGCCCGCCACGAGCTCACGGACCCTCGGGAGGCTCGCCCTGAGTTCGTCAGGCATCTTCTCCCGGGTGGCCTTGTATTCTGGGTAGACCTTCTCCCGGTGGCTGTTACCGGCATCGAAGACAACCGCGAGGTAGTCCGGCTGGTACTTGTCACGAATCTCGATGAGGAAATTCGCGAACCCGAAGGGAGCCGACGTGTTCTCCCCCTTCGAATTGGTCAGCGGCCGGTTGATGAAGGCGAAGAAGGCCCTGTAGATCAGCGCGTAGGCATCGATCAGGAAGAGGCGCGGAGCCTCTTTCGGAGGAACATCCACGGCTAGTTCGGCTCGGCGGTGATGTACGTCCAACTGGCCCCGAACTCGTCCCGACCTTGAAACATTCGATCCAGGGCCTTCGACATGAGGCTCAACCTGGCTCGGACCGTGGCCTCACTCGGTGCCGATCCCGTCACCTTCTCCGCTCCGCCGACCCAACCCAGAACACCTTCATGGTAGACACTCAGGAACTCGTACCACTCGTCCACCCGGGCAGGAATGCGTCGGCGACGTACCGACGTCACATCGAAGCTCTCGTCCCGGAGGATAGCCAGGTAGTGCTCCAGCGGCCGCACCGGTAGAAAGTACCTGCGCCGGAGCTCATCATGGGCGGACATGTGGCTTTCGTCGCTCAGGACATCCCGGTACTCCTCGAAGGTGTCGTCCTCCTTGACGATTGCCATGGATTCGCGATGGATCACATCGACCGTTTCGTCGATGATCCACTCGTCGTCAGGCATCTCCGGATTACGAATGTTGCCGGACTGGATGAACAGTCTCCCCGAGTGACGCAGCACCCTTCGCCAGGACCGCACGGTCTCGGGAAGATCGAAGTAGAGATGGATGGCGTTCGTGGTGACCAGACCATCGATCCCCCGCACGAGAAGCGCCTCCCCCAAGACCTCGTCCACGTGCTCGAGGCGTCGCTCATCCTTCACGAAGCGAATACAGCGGAAGGCAAGCCGAGAATCGTCTCGGAATTTCTCGAGAGACAGGCGGAGGAACTTGGGGGATGAATCCACAATGACGATGCCCACCGACTTCGGTCCGAGCCGGTCCACAAGGCGCTTCGCGAAGATGCCCGTTCCGCCGGAGTAGTCGACCAGAACGTCACCCCGGCGAGCATATTCCCCCACCTGTTCCACCGTGTGATCGAGGTTGCCGTACCAACCGTGGTTCTCCACGGTGTCGTAGTTGAGTGCCAACGCCTCCAACGGCTGGTCAACCCACGGGGCCGTCGGAATTCGGTCGAAGGAAGGGGGCCACTGAAACGCCATAGGGGGTGCAATCTAGACAGGCGGACGACGCCTTGCCAGCGGCCTGGAAGGCTATGCGTGATTCCAACCCTCGCGCGCCCGGCCCCGTCCAACACGGAGCATGAGGAAGCTCCATCTCGACGCGGGGAAGACGATGAACACACGACCGAAACTCCTGATCGCAGGCATCACCAGCCTGGCTCTCCTGGGCATTGCGGGTGCAAGGATCCAGGCTCGCCTATCGGCGCACGCGAGCCCGGACGGGACGCAAGTAGCAGAAGAGGCCGAGCAGCTGCGCACGCATTACGCCTCTCTCGGTGAGGAGGTATTCGCCCGTCGATTCGACGTCCGAGACGGTCGGCTCGAAGTGGATCTCGCCGATGCGGATGTAGTGCTGGAGACCACCTCCGGGTCCACGGTGGACGTTCGCGCATACGTGGATGCCGCGGACGGCGACATGGAATGGGCCTCAGCAGTCTTCGCGGACATGGACTTCAGTGCAACCGAGCGAGGCGGCACGGTCTACGGCGAAGCCGATGACCATAACATCAGCAACAACGAGTGGCGCGACCACCGACACTTCTCGGTGACCGTCGTCGTGGCCATTCCCGAGGGCATGGACGTCAGAGTCCAGACCGATGACGGTGACATCGAGGCCAACGGCCTCTCCGGCAACACCGTCCTGAAAAGCTCGGATGGAGACATAGTCGTAGACGCCGCCGAGGGCGGTGATCTCGACATCCATACCTCTGACGGAGACATCGTGGTCGACCGTCTCGAGAGCCGGCACGCCGAGATTCGGACCTCCGACGGTGACGTGATCCTCCGCTCCGTACGAGCTCCCTTGGACGTGGCCTCCGGAGACGGGGACATTCGTATCAACCTGTTAGAGGCGTATGAGACGTCCGTCTCGACGGGCGATGGAGACATCGTGCTCACGGCTCCGGCCAACATCGCCGCGGACGTGCGGATGGATGGTGAGGATCTCAGTGTCCAGCAGGGTCTTCAGCTTCTGGGCCACATCCGGGAGCACTCGGTGCAGGGCACACTGAACGGTGGAGGCCCGACCATCGACCTACGAACCGGAGACGGATCGATCTCGCTTCGCGAGGGGAACTGATACTTTCAGCGGTCGTAAAAAAAACGCCCCGCGGGCCGTTGAGTCCGCGGGGCGTTCATACTTGGGATCGGAGCGCGGCTAAGCCCTGACAACGTTCGCGGCTTGGCACCCCTTCTCAGTCGTGCTCAGATCGAATTCCACTTCTTCGCCCTCCGCAAGCGTGCGAAAGCCGTCCCCCACGATAGAGGAGAAATGGACGAAAACGTCCTCACCCTCCTGTTGAGAGATGAAGCCATACCCCTTCGAATCGTTGAACCACTTGACCGTCCCTTTGGACATTCGGACTACTCCTTGTGCAGCATGAAACACTAGCTCCTCGGCGCCTTGGGCTCGCGGTCAAGCCGACGGCGCAATCGGGTCTGCCGACCCACGCTCTAGGTTAGGGGAATGGCAGGCCCACCGTCAAGCCGACCTTCCAGGAGGTAGCCCGTAGCTGATGTTGGGTAGACACCGAGCGGGGTAAGGCGCCGGACACTGCCTCAATCTTGCCCGTAGAGGAAGCGGTACACGTGCATGTTCCGCGTAATGTTCTTCACGTAGCCACGGGTCTCGTCGAAGGGAATTCGCTCGGTAAATCTCAAGGGATCCTGAGCCTCCGGAAGCTGCCGCCAACGTCGGGCTCGCGTCGGACCGGCGTTATACGCCGAGAGCGCGAGGGGGAGGTTGCCTGATCCGTATCGACGCTCCATGTCCACCCAGAACGTGGTGCCCAGGTGGAGGTTGATCTCGGCCGTCTCCAGGCTTTCGGGGGTGAAGCCCGGTATGCCTTGCCCCCTCGCCAGCTGCCGGCCGGTCGCCGGCATCACCTGCATCAGACCGATCGCGCCCGCGGGAGACTTGATCGCCGGGGCGAACGCCGATTCCTGCCGGATCAGGGAGGCTAGAAAGAGGGGCTCGATGCCGGCCTCCACAGCCTCGCGAGTCACGATCTCGCGGTAAGGGAAGGGATAGAGCACGCCAAGGAGTCTCCGGGTGTAAGGATTCCCCTCCCGTAACAGCTTCCAGCCCACATTGATCCCGTAGATGGTGAAGCCACGCTCGATCAAGCCGTCGGCCAGGTCCAAACTCGCCGGGACCGAACCGTCCACACGTGCGATGAGCTGCTGAACCTGAGCCTCTGCGGCATCGTCCAAGTCGGCAGCGGTGAGGAGGTCCAACGTGGTCAGACCCTCTTTCAGCCACTCGGACGGATCGGAGACCGGCCCGGCGGGCACTTCTGGGTCGAAGGGCTCCTCCAAGCGTTCCGACGCGAGAGCTCCATAGTAGGAGATGGGACTCCCTTCCTGGATCATCTCCAGGTAGCCCTGGGCCTCGGAGTCCCTGCCCAGCGCTTCGAGGCTTCGGGCGGCCCAGTACGCGGCCTGCTCCCAGCGCTGTCCCTGCGGGAAGTCGCTCACATAGGTCTGGAAGACGTCTGCCGCCGCTGCGTGGTCGTCTTGCGACAGGTGAATCTGGCCCAGGCGCATCCGCGCGTGACCAGCGGAGTTGAGAGTTGGCGCCATGGTCATGGCTCTCTCGAACCCGGCAACAGCCTCAGCTCGCGCACCCCGATCCTGAGCAGCGGCGGCCCACGCGAACACAATGTCCACGGCCTGGCGGCTCTCGGGAAAGCGCTCGATGATCCAGCCCTGGATGGTACGCGAGGCATCCCGCCGCCCCTGCCGCCTACGTGTCCGAAGCCATTGATCGAGGACTCGGAGTTCGAATTCGGGATCATCGGTCTCAACGAGGAGTCGAAACTCCCGGACCGCCGCTTCATGTGCTCTCGTCGCCGAGAGGAGACGGGCCATGATCAAACGCACCGCCGGGTCCGATGCCACCGAATCCGGAAGTAGATCTTCGTATCGCCGGTATGCCGCCAAGGCGCGTCGATCGTCGCGGACGCGATCGAGAGTCTGGGCAGCCAGGAGCACGAGATCAGCGTCCAGTTCGTTCATGTCGATCAATGCGCTCGCGGCCTGTGCGCCACTGACCCCGCGAGGATACACCGACAGGGAGGCCACCAGGGCCTCCCGCGCCCCGGCGGAGTCCGGGCGGGCGAGCCTCAAGAGCCCCACCGTGGAGAGGGCCCGCCCACGACGGGATGCTCGGGTCTCGGCGTCGAGGGTAAGCAGATACGCTCTCAGGGCTCCGCTGGAGTCCCCGGCCACAAGAAAGGTCCGAGCCTCGATGTCCCATGCCGCGTCGGCCGCCGTCGAGTCCCTCCGGACCCACGGAAGCAATTCCGCGACGTGCGGTGCATCACCGTTGTCCGACAGCCACTCCGCAACATCAAGGGCGGTCCAAGCCACCAGCTTCGGGGACGCCCTACCGGCCATCTCCAGGGCCTCTTCGACGGAGCCCCAGCGGCCAGCACGTGCTGCAACGCGAGCCTCTCTGGACGCTTCAGGCGCTAAGACACCGCTGCTCGAGCCCTTGGCCCTGAAACGAGCGAAGCTCTCGGTGGCAGCGTCCCAGCGCCCTGCCGCCTCCAGCCCCCTGGCCAACAACCGTCGACCCTCGGCACCCTCCAGCTCATCCAGCCAGTCCTCCCCCTCGAGATCTTCCACCACCGCCGACCAGTTCTTCCAGCCGGCATCCGCACGAGCCAGAAGAAGTATCTCCGAGGGATCCCTACTTTCGCCCGCGTCGGCTCTCGATCGTAACAGGCGACTCGCATGCCAATATCGGCCGGCGTCGAACTCGGCTCTCGCTGAATCCAGGGCAGGATCGGTTACGGCGAGGACGGGTATGCTGGTCGTGCCGGGCGCGGGCGAATCGCTCCAGGCCTGAGAAGCGGATGTGCCCGCCCAAACGAGCGCGAGGACAAAAAGTGTACCGCCGAATCTCACAGTGCTCGAAACCCCACCGAAGCGTACTGAAGAAGCCAACCGACTCTAGATACTAATATTCCGCTGCCGAAGTTCGCGGAGACCGTATAGTGACGAGACACCAAGACGGGGCGCAGAGGATCGCGAGCGCCCTACCGGTCGGGCCGAGCACAGCCCGAGTGCAACAAAAAGAGGGGCCACCCCAGCCGGGCGGCCCCTCTCACACTCTTGATCCAGCGCCAGACTAGCTACCAGCTCGATCCGCCTCCATGGAGTGGAGCGCATCGATCATCTTCTGAGCCGACTCCTCCATGTCGATCACCAAGCCGTCGATCTTCGCCACGAAGTAATTGTGCGAGATGCTCACGGGAATCGCGATCACCAGGCCCGCCGCCGTGGTGAGCAACGCCACCTTGATTCCTCCGGCCACCAGCGTCGCCTCGACCTCACCAGCCGCCTCGATGGATTGGAACGCGATGATCATCCCGATCACCGTCCCGAGGAAGCCTAGAAGCGGGGCTACGTTGGTCAGCGTGGCCAGAACCACGAGTCCCTTCTCGAGCTTGCTGAGCTCGATAAGGCCCTGATTCTCGATGGCCTTCATCACACGCTCCGTGCCTTCCTCATGCCGATCGAGACCCGCATAGAGGATATTGGCAGCCGGGGCATCGGAATTCCGAGTGGCTTCAAGAGCCTCCTCGATGCGATGCTGAGCGAGGAGTTCGTCGACCTCACCGAGAACCTTCTTGGTACGGGAGGATTTCATGAAGAGATCGAAGAACTTCCAGACAATCACGACGGCACCAATTACCACACAGAGGGCCAGCGGCCCACGCATGAAGCCCATGTCTTCCCAATTCTTCGTCGCCTGCTGTGACAGGGTCAGGACTGGGGCGTCAGTCCCAGGAATCTGCAGCAGGGCACTGTAGACATGCATCATCACACCGGCCAAAAGGACCTCCAGCTTCAAATGTTTTTTAGCTCACGTCTCGGCCCGGAAAGCGGGAGGCTGAGACATCCTGGTTTTTTCAAGGAGTCCGAATTGTGGAGTGGGCCGACAACCCTGTCAACCCCACCTCCCTGACAACCTCCTACGGCATCACGCCTTTGATACAAGCCGCATAGTGACCCGTCGCCTTTTCCTCCAACGGGGGAACCACCCGACTACACATTTCGTCCTTCCCCGGATGGGGACAACGGGGGTGGAAGGGACATCCCGACGGGGGATCCATCGGGCTCGGTACGTCTCCCGGAAGCACTATACGCTCACGGGCCCGTGTGGCTTTCGGATCGGGTCGCGGGACGGCTGAGAGGAGCGCTCTCGTGTAGGGATGTTGAGGATCCGCATACACATCTTCAGCCGCACCCGACTCGACGATCTTGCCCAAGTACATGACCGCGACCCGATCACTCACGTACTCTACCACGGCCAGGTCATGCGCAATGAAGAGGTTTTAGCGCCCCCGATTTCTCTGGACAGTAGATTGGCAAAGACAGCGGGTCCAGAGAGAAAGGGACGTGATGGCCCAGAAGCCGAGGGAGAACAAGGCGACCGCAGGTCGTGAGAAGGTACCCGAGCGGTGGAGTGCCCAGCAGAAAACGGAGGTGGTGCTGCGCCTGCTACGGGGTGAGGACCTGGTGGAGGTCAGCCGCGAGGTACAGGTCTCACCGCCGGAGCTGGAGGAATGGCGGCGGGTGTTCCTGGAGACCGGTCAGCAGGGACTGAGACGCCGGGGCCGAGACCCTGGAGAACGGGAGCTGACCCGGACCCGGGCGAAGCTGGGAGAGTTGACGATGCGACTGGAGCTTGCGAGAGAACTCCTGGAAAAAAGGGGGTACGGGGACGAGCTGGAGAAGCTCTTGAAGCGCGGACGCGGGTGAGTCCGGGGACAGGGCGGCTCTACCCTCTGACGATGATCTGCGAGGTCTGGCGGGTGGGGCGCTCGACGGTCTACGCGGCCCGAGATCGAGAAGAGAGCGACGGGCCGGCAGGGCTGAAGAAGCGCGGACCGAAGACGAAGCTGAGCGACGAGGAGTTGGTGGAGGAGATCCGACAGGTGCTGAAGGAGAGCGACTTCCTGGGCGAAGGCCACCGGAAGGTCCGGGCCCGTCTGAGAGCCAAGGGGATCGGTGTGGGCAAGAACCGCGTGCTGCGGCTGATGCGGGAGAATGGGCTGCTGGCCCCCGTACGGCGCGGAAAGCACCCGCGTGGGGACCGGAGCCACAGCGGCCGGATCACGCGACGGATGTGCCGAACGAGCTGTGGGGTACGGACGCGACGCGGTTCTACACGAAGGAGGATGGGTGGTGCTGGTTCTTCGTGGCGGTGGATCACTGCATCACAGACGTGGTGGGCTGGCACGTGGCGAAGAAGGGCGATCGGTGGGCAGCGCTCGAGCCGATCCGCCAGGGTGTACGAACCCACATGGACGGCTACGCGCCCAAGATCGCTCTGGGGCTCGGCCTACGGCACGACTGGGGCCCTCAGTACACCGCCCATCAGTTCCAAGGAGAGCTGGCCTGGCTCGGGATCCGCTCGACGGCCTCGTACGTAGGAGAGCCGGAGTGCAACGGCGTCGCGGAACGCTTCATGCGGACGCTGAAGGAAGAGTGCCTGTACCTCCACGACTTCGAGAGCCTCGAGGAGGCCAGGCAGGAGATCGATGCGTTCATCGAACGCTACAACCGCGGGTGGCTCCTGGAGCGGCACGGGTATCGGACCCCGGCCCAGGTCCGTCAGGAGCTCACCCTGAAGGCGGCATGATTAGGCCGCCGACTTGTCCAGGAAACCGGAACCGGTACAGAGGTACGTGAGGCCAAACTCTTTCTGGAGATTTTGCAGAAGATTGATCACCTGTGCCTGAACCGACACGTCCAGCGCAGATACGGGTTCATCACACACGATGAAATCGGGCTCGACCGACAGAGCACGTGCAATGCCGATCCTCTGTCTCTGACCTCCGCTGAACTCGTGGGGATAGAGGTCGGCGTGCTCGGCTCGCAATCCGACGATCTCCAACAACTCACTGACCCGCCGTGTGCGGGCAGATCCGGCTTCGGCAAGGCGGTGGACCTTGAGCACCTCCTCGAGCATAGAGCCGATGGTCATACGAGGGTTCAGTGAGCTGAACGGGTCCTGGAAGACGATCTGCGCCCGCCTACGAAGGGCGCGCAGCCGTTCTCTGTCCAAAGCACGGACGTCCTCTCCGTCAAAGACCACCTGGCCCGAGGTCGGCTCGATGAGCCGAAGAATCGCCCGGCCGGCCGTCGACTTTCCACAGCCCGACTCACCGACGAGGCCCAACGTCTCCCCACGGCGAATCTGAAAACTCACGCCGTCCACGGCCCTCACCTGTCCTACCGTCCGTCCCAAGACACCGCGATGCACCGGAAAGTGCTTGACCAGGTCCCGGACCTCGAGGAGGATGTCGCCCGATTTACCTTTCCCAGAACCCGCCGTCATCGTGCCCGCCGCCATCAGGGGCCCCCGTGGGGATCATCGGGCCCGTCCGAGTCTCGGGATCCCGAGTGGGATTCGGGCTCCTCCATGAGCCAGCAGCGTGCCGACCGCCCCGGCGCCCCTCCTGCCGCCAGCAGTCCCGGCATCTCACTCTGGCAACGCTCCCATGCAACCGGACAACGCTCAAGAAAGCGGCAGGCAGGTGGCCAATTGACCGGGCTGGGAACCGTACCCGGAATCGGGTCGATCCGACGTCCTCGAGAGCCGAGCTCGGGCAGGGAGGCGAGGAGGCCCTGTGTGTAAGGGTGCCGGGGCTGCTCGAAGATTTCCTCGACCGTGCCGGTCTCGACAACCTGCCCCGCGTACATGACCACAACTCGATCGCACACCTCCGCCACCACACCCAGGTCGTGGGTGATGAGAAGCATGGCCATCCCGTGGGTCCGCCGGAGAGCCGCAAGTATGTCGAGGATCTGCGCCTGGATTGTGACGTCCAAGGCGGTGGTGGGCTCGTCTGCAATCAACAGCATCGGCTCACACGACAGGGCCATCGCGATCATGACCCGCTGTCGCATCCCTCCGGAAAGCTGATGGGGATACTCGTCGAAACGCTGTTCGGGCTCGGGAATCCGTACCTCACCTAGTAACCTGACACTCTCCGTCCGGGCCTCCCGCTTGGTCAGTCCGCGGTGCACCCGCAGAGCCTCGGCAATCTGGCTCCCCACCGAGAAGACCGGATTCAGCGAGGTCATGGGTTCCTGGAAAATCATGGCGATGTCGTTGCCGCGGATCTCCCTGAGTCGCCGGTTCGATGCACCCACCAACTCCTCGCCACCGAACCGGATCGAGCTCCCCGGAAGGATCTCGCCCGGTGGATCGGGAATCAGGCCCATGATCGAGAGAGACGTGACCGTCTTACCGCACCCGGACTCGCCTACGATGCCCACCGTCTCCCCCTCCTCCACATGGAAGGAAATGCGGTCTACCGCCCGTGCGACACCTGCGTCGGTACTGAAGTAGGTGCACAAGTCGCGGACCTCGAGGAGCGGCATCAGGCGGTCCTCACTTCTATAGGCGTCATGACCTCAACCTGGGGTCTAACGCGTCTCTCAGGCCATCTCCGACCAGGTTGAACGCCACCACCGTGAAAACGATGGCGAGGCCCGGGAAGGTGGAGATCCACCAAGCGCCGAGCAGGTTGTCACGGCCGGCGGCCACCATCGAGCCCCACGAGGGGGTGGGCGGCTGGATCCCAATACCCAGAAAGGAAAGTCCGGCCTCGAGGATGATCACGTTACCTATGCCCAGAGTCGCGGCCACGATTACGGGCGCCATGGTGTTGGGGATCACATGACGAAGGATGATGCGCGTCCGCGTGAAGCCTAAGGCGTGAGCCGCCTGAATGAATTCGCACTCCCGCAAGCTGAGCACTTCCCCCCGCACCAAGCGGGTGGTCCCGGGCCACTGTGTGAACCCGAGGACGGCAATGATCAAGAGGATGGAGGATTGATTGAAGAGGGCGATGATCACGATGAGAAGCACGAGAGGCGGAAACGAGATGACCATGTCGACAAAGCGCATGACAACCGCGTCGACCTTTCCTCCCAGAAAGCCCGAGATCGCGCCCAGCAGTGTCCCGATGGTCACGCTGATCCCCACGGCTACGAACCCGATGGATAGGGAGATCCGCGCCCCGTAAAGGATGCGTGAGAACACATCGCGGGCCAGACCGTCCGTGCCGAGGGGAAAACCACCACCGGGGGCCAGCATCCTCTGAGTGGTCAGCGAGTTCTGGACCGTCGGATCGTGGGGAGAGATCAGGGGAGTAATCAGAGCTGTGAGGTATAGGCATGTAAGGATGATCAAGCCGACGACCGCAATCCGGTTCCGCCTGAAGGCCCGCACGGCCATGCTCCAGTGGCTGACCCCTTCCTTACTCACGGATTCGGAGCGCGTCACGTCGCTCATCGACCACGCCCAGGCGACGAGAAGTCCGGCCACCACGGTCAGCGCCGCGAGGCGATGATCCCCTGGACCTGCCCAAGCGGCTCGGAACCGGCCCGCCCGTGTCGCGAGCACACCCATGAAGCCGATCCACACCAGGAGGCTCATGGTTCCGACTCCCCAACGGCCAGCTAGAAGTTGGGGAAGTCCGGGCAACACCGCCGAGAGCGGCGCTCCTCCACGGCCTGGGCGCGGCGGACGGTTTACCGCGGGATCAGTCATACCGGATCCTCGGGTCCACCACGGCATAGAGCAGATCCGCGATCAGGTTACCGATCACGACCATATTGCCGAAGATGAGGCTCCCGCCCATGATCACCGGATAGTCCCGCTGTGAGATGCCGTCGACGATCAGCTTGCCCATCCCCGGCCAGGCAAAGACCCACTCGATGAACACAGTCCCACTGAAGAGAAAGGGAAGGTAGAGCCCAAGCAGCGTGATGACCGGAATGAGCCCGTTGCGCAGTGCGTGCTTCATGACGACCACCGGCTCGGAGAGCCCCTTGGCGCGAGCCGTCCGAACGAAGTCCTGGCGGATCACCTCCAACATGCTGCCGCGAGTGAATCGCGCAATTCCGGCCGCCAGCACCAGGGACAGCGAAGTGGCCGGAAGCGCCAGGTGCATGAACCTGTCCTGCACCTTCTGCAGTGGAGACATGAACGGGTATTGGGCCAATGGGGTATTGCCTTAAGTCCACCGCCCACTACATGTTGTGGTCATGGCGGTTCCGGCTTCTCAGCTCCGTGGCGGCGTGGACTATCCCCGTACGCGGCTGGAGTTGGACGAGTTCTTCCCCGACGATGCGGCATGCCTGGAGTACGTGGAGGGTCTGCGCTGGCCGGAAGGGTTTGTGTGCGTGGGCTGTGGCGGGTTGGGAGAGGTCTGGCGAGCATCGCGGGGGCGTCTCGTCTGCCCACACTGTCGAAGGCAGACCTCGGTGCTGGCGGGAACCGTGTTCCACCGCACGCGCTCGCCCCTGCGTCTGTGGTTTCTCGCTGCCTGGGAGCTCACGAGCCAGAAATACGGAGCCAATGCTCTCGGGCTCCAGCGCGTGCTCGGACTGGGAAGCTACAAGACAGCGTGGGTCTGGCTCCACAAGCTCCGCCGGGCCATGGTCCGACCGGATCGCGACCAGCTGAGCGGCGTTGTGCAAGTGGACGAGAGCTATGTCGGGGGCGTGGAGGCTGGAGTGCGGGGCCGCGAGACGATCAAGAAGGCCATCGTCGCGATCGCCGCCGAGGTCGACGGACGCAAGATCGGGAGAATACGGCTGCGTTGGGTGCCCGACCTCTCCGCTCCGGTTCTGCGAGGCTTCGTCAAGGATAGCATCGCACCGGCAAGCACGGTGCATACCGACGGATGGCCAAGCTATCAGGGACTCGCCAAACTGGGCTTTCGCCACACGGTCACGAACCTCTCGACCTCCGGCGATCCCGCTCACGTGCTCATGTCGGCCGTACATCGGGTGGCGTCTCTCCTCAAGCGCTGGGTCCTCGGAACCCTCCAAGGAGGGATCGCCCGCGAACACCTCCCCTACTATCTGGACGAGTTCACCTTTCGCTTCAACCGACGCACATCCCGGGCTCGCGGCCTGTTGTTCTACCGCTTGCTTGAGCAGGCTGTTCAGTGTGCTCCCACGCCAGCTTCGGCCCTTTACCTCGGCACCGGACGTGGGAAACGGCCCGCAGAGCCCCGGTAACCACTATATCTTGGGGTCGGTGTCTTCTGATGTCGTTGGGATGGAGAAGGGCTCCGGGATCGTTGTGTGCCCGTACAATGAGGCTTGGCCGCTCGAGTTCGAGCGAGTTCGTATTGCCTTAAGTCCACCGCCCACTACATGTTGTGGTCATGGCGGTTCCGGCTTCTCAGCTCCGTGGCGGCGTGGACTATCCCCGTACGCGGCTGGAGACTGGACGAGTTCTTCCCCGACGATGCGGCATGCCTGGAGTACGTGGAGGGTCTGCGCTGGCCGGAAGGGTTTGTGTGCGTGGGCTGTGGCGGGTTGGGAGAGGTCTGGCGAGCATCGCGGGGGCGTCTCGTCTGCCCACACTGTCGAAGGCAGACCTCGGTGCTGGCGGGAACGGCGTGTTCCACGTCATCGGGCCACCGTAGATCGTGCTGACCGGGTGCAGGCGGAACTCGAAGTCGGTCACGACACCGAAGTTGCCGCCGCCGCCGCGAAGCGCCCAGAAGAGGTCGGCGTTGTCGTCTTCGCTCGCGTGCACGAGCTCGCCGTTCCCGGTCACGACGTCCGCGGAGATGAGATTGTCGATCGAGAGCCCGTGCCCGCGCGTGAGGTACCCGATGCCGCCGCCGAGGGTGAGGCCGCCGATGCCGGTGGTTGACACGACGCCGCCCACGGTCGCTAGACCGAATGCGTGGGTCGCGTGGTCGAGGTCGCCCCATAGGCAGCCGCCTTGGGCGCGGGCGGACTTATTGCGCGGATCGACGCGCGTCCCCCGCATCGACGACAGATCGAGGACCACGCCGCCATCGTTCGTTCCGAACCCGGGCACGCTGTGCGAGCCACCTCGGATCGACAGGTCCGCGCCCGTCTCCCCGGCGAAACGCACTACAGATATGACGTCCGCCTGATCCGAAGTACGGACGATCGCCTTCGGGCGCTTGTCGATCATCCCGTTGTAGACCCTGCGCGCCTCTTCGTAACGGTCGTCGTTTTCGGTGATGACCTCTCCGCGCACCTGCTCGCTCAGACTCTCGATCGTCGCTTTGCTCATATGGGGTATTGCCTTAAGTCCACCGCCCACTACATGTTGTGGTCATGGCGGTTCCGGCTTCTCAGCTCCGTGGCGGCGTGGACTATCCCCGTACGCGGCTGGAGTTGGACGAGTTCTTCCCCGACGATGCGGCATGCCTGGAGTACGTGGAGGGTCTGCGCTGGCCGGAAGGGTTTGTGTGCGTGGGCTGTGGCGGGTTGGGAGAGGTCTGGCGAGCATCGCGGGGGCGTCTCGTCTGCCCACACTGTCGAAGGCAGACCTCGGTGCTGGCGGGAACCGTGTTCCACCGCACGCGCTCGCCCCTGCGTCTGTGGTTTCTCGCTGCCTGGGAGCTCACGAGCCAGAAATACGGAGCCAATGCTCTCGGGCTCCAGCGCGTGCTCGGACTGGGAAGCTACAAGACAGCGTGGGTCTGGCTCCACAAGCTCCGCCGGGCCATGGTCCGACCGGATCGCGACCAGCTGAGCGGCGTTGTGCAAGTGGACGAGAGCTATGTCGGGGGCGTGGAGGCTGGAGTGCGGGGCCGCGAGACGATCAAGAAGGCCATCGTCGCGATCGCCGCCGAGGTCGACGGACGCAAGATCGGGAGAATACGGCTGCGTTGGGTGCCCGACCTCTCCGCTCCGGTTCTGCGAGGCTTCGTCAAGGATAGCATCGCACCGGCAAGCACGGTGCATACCGACGGATGGCCAAGCTATCAGGGACTCGCCAAACTGGGCTTTCGCCACACGGTCACGAACCTCTCGACCTCCGGCGATCCCGCTCACGTGCTCATGTCGGCCGTACATCGGGTGGCGTCTCTCCTCAAGCGCTGGGTCCTCGGAACCCTCCAAGGAGGGATCGCCCGCGAACACCTCCCCTACTATCTGGACGAGTTCACCTTTCGCTTCAACCGACGCACATCCCGGGCTCGCGGCCTGTTGTTCTACCGCTTGCTTGAGCAGGCTGTTCAGTGTGCTCCCACGCCAGCTTCGGCCCTTTACCTCGGCACCGGACGTGGGAAACGGCCCGCAGAGCCCCGGTAACCACTATATCTTGGGGTCGGTGGACTTAAGGGAATACCCCCTTAGGGCCAAGTCCACGATGCCGGACGCCGGAAACCAAATGGGCCACTCCCATACGTTTCGAGCGAATAGGCTGAAGGTGAGGATCATCATCAACGCGAGCCAGAACGACGGCATCGAATAGAAGAACAGGGCCAAGACCGACGACACGTTGTCGAGGATGGAATACTGCCGGACGGCCTGGATGACTCCGAGGCAGATCCCGAGGATGAAGGCGATCACGACGGCCGTTCCGGACAGGAGCAACGTATTCGGCAGGATCTCCTTGATGATGTCGCGGACCGGTCGGTTCTCCGAGAAGGAGTATCCCAAGTCTCCTTTCGCCAAGGCCCCCATCCACTTCACATAGCGGACGTGGACCGGACGGTCGAGACCCATGTTCACCCGGATCTGTTCGACGGTCTCGGCAGAGAGGCTGGGACTGACGTATCTGAGCGCCGGATCTCCGGGCGCCAGGTTTACGACGAAGAAGAGAATTGTGGCCACCCCGAGTACGAGCGGGATCACCCCGAGGAGTCTTCGCCCGATGTACCGGGTCACGCGGCGTGCTCCCGGGTCAACACGACCTCGGTCGACAGGACACTAGCGCCCGCGGCCTCTCCGCTGATCGGCTGGGATCCACCAATCTTTGGTGCTCTGCCACTCGCCGCGAACATCGGTAACCACGTTCTGGAGTCGCCTGTTGACCCCGTCGAGTCGATCGGCAGCGTAGGTGAACGCGAAAGGCTGTTCATCGACCAGAAGCTCCTGATACTCCCGCCAGGCAACCTTGGCCTCTTCTCGATCGACAATCAGCGGAATCCGGTCCAGGTAGGCGTCCATGTCCGACCGCTGCGTTCCTGCGAAGCCCCACGCCGTGTTCGCGCTGACGCTGTGGAACAGGGGAGCGTCGTTCTGGACGAAGTCCATGTTGAAGCCAATGACCCACCCGTCGAAATCCCTCAACGAGGGATCGGTAACCTGCCCGATTAGGGTGGTCAGTTCGACGGACACAGGCCTAGCCTCGATGCCGACGTCGGCGAGCTGAGCCTGCATGATCTCCGCCACAGCCTGGCGTGCAGGGTCCGGGTTGAACTTGAGCTCGAGCGAGAGCGGGACGCCCCCGGGGTTCTCCCGAACCCCGTCACCGTCACGGTCCATCCATCCGGCCTCGTCCAACAGGGCCTTCGCCGCCTCCTGATCATAGGCCATGGCCTCCGCCCCGACGGACTCGTCGTACGCCCAGTGGTACGGAGGGAGCGTCCCGTTGGCTACACGGGCATACCCGTGGTAGATCGACTCCACCATCTCTTGGCGGTTCGTCGCCTTGGTAATGGCCTGCCGAACCCTCTTGTCTGCAAGCTTGGGCCGGCGAGTGTTCCACCCAACGAAATTGACCTGGAGGCTCGGAAAAGCCCTCACGTCCAATGCATCGGCATCCATGATGGCCTGCAGCTGATCCGGAGTGGGAACGCTGTAGAAGTCGACGCTCTCGGTGAGCAACTCCGTAAGGAGGGTCGTCGGATCCACGATCGTCCGAAAAATGTATCGGTCGAGGAAGGGACGACCCCCCAATCCTGCGGGGAATGCGGGATTGGCTTGAAACGTCCAGCTCGCACCCTGACGATGTTGTGTAAAGATGAATGGGCCGTTTCCTACGGGGCAGACCGAGCCGTACGGGTGTTGAGCGAGCTCCGTAGACGGAACGTCTTCCAGCAGGTGCTGAGGCATGATGGTCAGCTGGCGCCACGCGCCCATGAACTCGGCGTGCGGTTGCATGTGGAACGTCACCGTGAAGGAATCGACTACCTCGACGCTTCCCGGTCCCTGCTCGTAGTACGTGAACCAACCTGCGTTGGGAAACCCCGACTCCGGATCGAGGGAACGGTGATAGGTATAGGCCACGTCATACGCGTCCGTAAGCTCGCCGTCGTGCCAGTAGACGTCGTCGCGGATGTGGAACGTCAGCGACGTGTTGTCGTCCGAGATATCCCAGGATTCGGCCAGGTATGGGACCGGATTCAGCTCGGAGTCGTACTGCAGCAGAGTCATCTGGTTGATGAAATTCTGATGCTCGGTGGTCTCCTGCTGTTGGGATACGTGGCCGTTCATGCCACCGCTGAGCGGACCCCTCGCAGCGGCAACTGCCGTTCCACCGTACCGATCGTCAGGTGGAATCTGCCCCTCGAACTGCCCCATGTACTGGGCGACGCAAACCATCGCCGCCTCGCAAAAAGGGATGCCGTCTCCGAGGTCCACCACGCCGGGATCCAGGCTCCAAGGCACAGCCTCGCCGACGGGGCCACCGTCTCCACCTCCGCACGCTACCGAAAGCGCCATCGCGGCGACCAATACCGCCCACATCGACTTTCTCATGTCACGCCCTCCGCTCCGGCGCCATCCGGCGGATCCCGTAGCCTCCGGGTCCGCTATCTGCGCCAAGTCCACCCGTCGGAAGCATAGTGGACCTCCAGGCGCCGAGTCTCCGCTCGCTCCACGTCGGTGAGGTCCGCCTGATGCCACTCTCCGCTCAATACTGCACTCAGTCCTGCCGTAACCGCCTCTACAAGAATGTCCCACGGGGGCACCACGTCCAGGATTTCCTCCAGACAAATCGGATCTGAGGCCCCGTCGACCTCACCCCGCAACACCGCAAGCTGCTCCTGGCCAACCCCCAACAAGAGAGAGCCATGCTGGAGGATCGCGCCCCCTATGCGGGCTTGGGCACTCCCCACGAGCTTTCTGCCGTCCACTGTGACCTCACCCTCCGACGGGTGCTTGAAACACGGTCCGGCAGCAGGCGAGAGTGTGCGCGCCTCAGCGGGCGCCATCGACGCGGGAACACCGAGCGTCGCCAGGGCCGTCACAAGCCCCTCATTCACCATGCGGTAGACGGCCCGAAGACTCATGTCCCGGGTGATCGGTAGCACGACACCGTAGGTGCACTCCCGGTCGTGCAGAACCGCGCGTCCACCGGTCGGCCGACGCACGAACTCGATGCCGGAGCGACGGGCGGCCTCGAGGTCGTAGCGCCCCCGGGCGGGTTCATTCCTACCGAAGGAAGCGGTCGGCCGCGCCCATCGGTAGAGGCGAAGGACGCCCTCGCCCGGACGGAGACACATTGCCAACGCATGGTCGATGGCCATGTTCAGCGCCCCTGACGCAGGCACGTCCTTCAGGACTCGCCAACGCAGCGCACTGGTATCGGGCGCTCGCCGGTCCCGGGTCGCCCGCCGCCCCGGACCTACGACCTGGGGAACAGGGGCCATGGCCATCCCCTCAGAAGGCGGGACGGCACTCAGAACTCGTACGAGCCCCTGCCCGGCTCGTGGATCTCCGTCCACGGGTTGTCGTCGAAGAACGGGTCGATGACGACGCGAGTTCCGTCATCGGTCGTGAGTGTGAACGTCGCATGACCGTGATCATCGAGTTTCGCCATTCCGGGCAAGCCTCCACCGTCGTTGAGAGTCGTCAGTCAGTTCCGGTGGCTCCTGTTCCAGCGGCTACTTCAGCATAGGCCTCGATAGGTGGACATGCACACACCAGATTCCGGTCACCGTGAACGTTGTTCACCCTCCGGACGGGGGGCCAGAACTTGTAGTCTCGCGTCCATGGCGCGGGATACGCAGCTTTCTCTCGCGAGTACGAATGGTCCCACTCCGAGGCCGTGAGCATCGCTGCGGTATGGGGGGCGTTCTTGAGAACGTTGTCCTCCCGATCGGCGGCACCCGACTCCACCTCCTGGATCTCCGAACGGATGGAGACAAGGGCATCACAGAGTCGGTCGAGCTCCACCTTCGACTCACTCTCGGTGGGCTCCACCATGATGGTGCCCGCCACCGGAAAGGACATGGTCGGCGCGTGAAAGCCGTAGTCCATCAAGCGCTTGGCAACGTCTTCGTCGGAAATTCCGGTCGTCTTCTTGAGCGGACGGAGATCAAGAATGAACTCATGAGCGACGCGGCCGTTCTCACCGCGGTACAACACGTCGAACTGATCTTGCAACCGGTTTGCCATGTAGTTGGCGTTCAGTATGGCCACCTCGGTGGCTCGCCGGACGCCCTCTTTTCCGAGGAGCGCGATGTAGGCCCAGGAGATCAGCAGGATCGAGCCACTCCCCCACGCCGCACCGGCGACCGGCAAGATCGCTCGTGAGCCACCAGTCTCGGTGACGGGATGTCCAGGTAGGAACGGCGACAGCTCCTCAGTCACACAGATCGGTCCCATTCCGGGTCCGCCTCCTCCGTGAGGAATCGCGAAGGTCTTGTGGAGATTGATGTGACAGACGTCTGCGCCGTAGTCGCCGGGGCGACACAGACCGACCTGAGCATTCAGGTTTGCACCGTCCAGGTAGACCCGTCCACCCCGCTCGTGCAGGATCTCGCAAATCCTGCGAATCTCCGACTCGAAGACGCCGTGCGTCGACGGATAGGTGATCATTATGGCGGCCAGACCCTGCGCATGCTCGTCCGCCTTGGCCGTGAGGTCGTCCAGGTCGATGTTCCCGTTGTCATCGCACTGCACCACGACGACCCGCATACCCGCCATGACGGCGCTCGCCGGGTTCGTCCCGTGGGCCGACGAGGGAATGAGGCACACGTCGCGATGTCCCTCGCCCAGACTCTCTTGCAGCGCTCGAATGACCAAGAGGCCCGTGTACTCTCCGGAGGCGCCGGAGTTAGGCTGGAGCGAGGTGGCGGCAAAACCAGAGATCTCCGCCAGCCAGCTCTCGAGATCCGAAAGCAATTCCTGATAGCCCAGAGTCTGATCGGTTGGAGCGAACGGGTGGATTCCGCCAAACGCTCTCCACGTGACCGGTACCATCTGAGTAGTGGCGTTCAGCTTCATCGTGCATGACCCCAGCGAGATCATGCTCGTATTCAAAGAGAGGTCGCGACTCTCCAGCTTGTGAATGTACCGGAGCATCTCGGTCTCGGAGCGGTAGCTGTGGAAGACCGGGTGCTCCATGAACTTCGATGTCCTCAACAGCCCGTCGGGGATGGATGAAGACGTCTCCTGGGACACAGCAGCGGCGCTCAGCTTGACTCCTCCTCCTCGAGGACCTCCGTCACTGAAGACCTTGAAGAGGTCGTCTATGTCCTCCGGAAGCGTCGTCTCATCTACCGCCACGCCCACGGTGCCGTCGCCGTAGTCACGGAGGTTCATCCTCAGCTCGCGCGCACGCCCGAGAATGTCCTCTCCCGAAACACCCGAAGGCACTACCTGGAGCGTGTCGAAGAAATGCTCGTGGACAACGCTGTGGCCGAGCTCGCGAAGGCCATGCGCCAACGTCGAAGCTAGATGGTGGATACGGCCCGCGATCCGTCGCAGTCCATCGGGACCGTGATAAACGGTGTACATGCCGGCCATGATGGCCAAGAGCACCTGAGCCGTGCAGATGTTCGAGGTCGCCTTCTCTCGACGGATGTGCTGCTCTCGGGTCTGGAGGGCCATCCGCAAAGCCGGGTTGCCGTCGGCGTCCACCGAGACGCCGATGATACGCCCCGGCATCTTCCGCTTGAATCGGTCCTGGGCAGCCAGATAGGCCGCGTGAGGTCCGCCATAGCCCATGGGCACCCCGAAGCGCTGCGTGTTCCCGACGGCAATGTCGGCCCCGAGCTCACCGGGGGGGGTGAGCATGGTGAGCGCCATGAGATCGGCGGCCATGACAACGCCGGCTCCATACTCATGGAAGGAGTCGCAGAAAGAGCGGTAATCGTGTATCGCCCCGTCGGTCGCCGGATACTGAACCAAGCCACCGAAGATTCGGTCTCCGTGGGATTCCAGATCGTAGTTGTCGTGCGCACCGACCACGACTGTGACGCCCATCGGCGCCGCCCTCCCTTTCACCACTTCGATCGTCTGCGGATGGCAGGCCTCGGAGACGAAGAAGTGATCTCGTTTCTCGTCGCGGGTGTCTCCGAAGAGCATGGCCATGGCCTCGGCGGCCGCCGTGCTTTCATCTAGCAGTGAGGCGTTTGCGATCTCCAGTCCGGTAAGGTCGATGACCATGGTCTGGTAGTTCAGCAACGCCTCGAGGCGCCCCTGCGCGATCTCGGCCTGATAGGGTGTGTACTGCGTGTACCAACCGGGGTTCTCGAGCACGTTTCTGAGGATCACGCCCGGGACCACGGTGTCGTGATATCCCATTCCGATGAACGACCGGAAGACCTGGTTCCTGGAGCCGATCTCTTCGAGCCGGCGGAGAAGCAGATGTTCGGGGGATGCGTCCGGGAGATCCAGATCACCTTCCAGGCGAATCGAGTCGGGAACCGTCTGGTCCATCAACTCGCCGAAGGAACCCACCCCCAGCGAAGCCAGCATCGACTTGATCTCATGATCACGAGGGCCGATATGCCGGCTGGCGAATCGACCCTCTACATCTATATCAAGGGACATGTTCTTCCTCGGAAATGTCAGGCCGCGAACACCGTCGCCGCGGTAAGAAACAAGGGTAGGACCCCTACTCGCCAACCAGGGCCTGGTATCCGGCCGCATCCAGGAGAGCTCCCAAAGCACCCTCGTCGGCAACGCGGAGGAGGATCATCCAACCGGCCCCGTACGGATCGGTGTTTACCAGCGACGGGTCGTCGTCCAGTGCCTGGTTGATGGCGACCACATCACCCGTGAGCGGGCAGTACAGGTCACTGACGGCCTTTACGGCCTCGATGGTCCCAAAGGTAGCCATCTTTTCGAAGCTCGACCCGGCCTCCGGCAGCTCTATGAAGACGACATCCCCCAACTCCCCCTGCGCGTAATCGGTGATTCCGATCTGATAGACTCCGTCCTCACCGGTGGCCTTGAGGTACTCGTGTTCCTCCGTATATCGAAGTCCCTCGGGGATCTCGGACATCGTTCCTCCGTGTTCAGGTGTCACGTCTTCAGGTATCACGTGTTCAGGTGTCACGTGTTGCGTTGCCAAAGTGACCCGGCCAGTCGAGGGCACGGTGCATCCACAACACTGCGGCGGTCACAATAGGGAAGGCTTCAGAGAAGCGTCAAGGTCGAAACGACACGACAGGGTCTACCGCAAGATACCGGCGTGTCGTCTTTGCACGCCCGACCCACACGGATAACTTTCGTAGGCTCGGTGTCGGACCAAGAACGATCACTCAGCCCGCGGGAAAGATAGAAGATATGCCCACCACGTTTGCCAGTGAAGCTCGCCCCGCCGTCACGTCCTTGACCGAAGAAGAGGGGATGTTCCGTGAGGCGGTCAGGGACTTCGCACAGTCCGCGATCGCCCCGCTGGTCTCCGAGATGGACGAAGCCCAGGAGATAGATTCTTCACTCCTCCCCATGCTATTCGAGTTGGGTCTCATGGGAATAGAGATCCCTGAGGAGTTCGGTGGCACAGATGCGAACTTCTTCACGTCCGTTCTGGTGGTGGAGGAGCTCTCCCGGATCGATCCGTCCGTCGGGACGCTGGTCGATGTTCAGAACACGCTGGTGGTCAACGCGCTCAAGCGCTGGGGTAGTGACGAGATCAGGGCTCACTACTTCCCTTTGCTGGCCACGGACATGATCGGGGCCTACGCCCTGTCCGAGGCCGGAAGCGGATCCGACGCCTTCGCCCTCACCTGCCGGGCAACCCAGGACGGTGACGATTGGGTTCTCACCGGGCAGAAGCTCTGGATTACGAACGGGAGCGAGGCGGGGACCTACATCGTCTTCGCCACCATCGACCCCGAGGCCGGCTACAAGGGCATCACCGCCTTCATGGTCGATCGTGACGTGGAGGGATTCACGGTAGGCAAGAAGGAGGACAAGCTCGGCATCCGTGCCTCCTCGACCACCGAGATCATCCTCGAGAACGTCCGCGTTCCTGGCAACAGGGTCCTGGGCGAAATCGGCAAAGGGTACAAGGTGGCCATCGAGACCCTCAACGAGGGCCGCATCGGCATTGGTGCCCAGATGGTGGGTACGGCCCAGGGCGCCCTGGACCACACTCTTCGGTACGTCCGGGAGCGAGAACAGTTCGGCAGGCCCATCGGCAAGTTCCAGGGCGTGCAGTTCCAGCTGGCCGAAGTGGCCACCGACCTTGAGGCTTCTCGTCTGCTGGTCTACAATGCTGCCCGGCTCAGAGACTCCGGCGAGGATTTCGTGGTGCCCGCTGCGATGGCGAAGTTGCATTCATCCAGGATGGCCCAGCGCGTAACGTCTCTGTGTATCGACCTCCACGGCGGATACGGTTTCACACGCGAGTATCCGGTTGAAAAATTCTTCCGGGACTCCAAGATCGGCACGATCTACGAAGGGACTACGAACATGCAGCTCCAGACCATCGCCAAGGCTCTGCTCCAGTGATCCCGGGTCTCGGTATCTGGGAGCTGGTCCTCATCTTCCTTGTCGTGATGGTCTTCTTCGGAGCCAAGCGCATCCCGGTCATAGGGCGTGGCCTGGGTGAGGGGATCCGGAACTTCAAGGGGGCGCTCCGTAAGGAGGACAAGCCCGACGATCGCACCCTGGAAGAACCCAGGGATAACGACGGCTCATAGAGGGCGGTGTCACCCCTCGACAACATCGTCGTCGTGCTGGACCGACCCAAGGACGTCGTCAACATCGCCGGTGTCATTCGGGTCATGATGAACATGGGTCTGTCACGGCTCCGCCTGGTGGAGCCTGAAGAGTACGATATCCATCGGATTACCGGCATCGCCCACCGCGGCGATGAGCTGGCGGAGTCTGCAGAAATATTTCCAACCCTCAGCGAGGCGCTGGCGGGCACGATCTTCACCGTAGGTACCAGCGCCCGTCCACGCACCGCCCAACGCAACTACCTCCGACCCCGGGCCGTGGCGCCCCGAGTGGCGGCGAGGGCCAGCGAGGGCCTCGTGGCGGTGGTCTTCGGCAGAGAGGATCGCGGCCTGACAAATGACGGTCTGGACCTCTGTGACGCGATCGCCATCGTACCCACAGCCGAGTACTCGAGTCTGAACCTCGCGCAGGCGTGCCTCGTGATCTGCTACGAAATCCACCTCGCCATCGCAGACGATGCTCAGCTTCCGGGATACAAGCGAGACGTGGGGCCGGCCACTCACGAGGACCTGGAGGAGATGTACGCGGCCTTGGAGAAGGGATTCCACCGCATTGAGTTCTTCAAAGGAGACCGACATCCAGAGGGGGTCCTACGCACCCTTCGCACGCTCCTCTCACGCGCGGAGCCAGATCTTCGAGAAGCACGTCTCGTGAGGGCCATCGGTTACGAAATGCAACGTTATTTCGATAGGCCCGAGACGCCTGAAGAGCCAACCAGCTAGCCAGTTTTTTGTTGTACGTCCCGGCCATAGCTCATATGTTGGACTAATCGAATCCGCCGCGTATCCCGATACGCGGCTCTACTGGACGCCGCATGCCATCTGCCGAGACGGGTACACGTACGCCTCTAGCTGAGCGCTATCGCGTTCTGCTGGATATCGGCCGTACCCTTACTGGCACTCTCAGTCCCGAGGAGCTCTATCGGAGCATCTACCGGGAGACGGCCAGGGTCCTCGAGGCGGGTGGATTCTACATCTCTCTGTACGATAAAGAGGCTGATATCGCCACCGTGGTCTTCTACGCCGACCGAGGCGAGGAGAGCCGGTGCGACATTACCTACAAGGGCTCGGACAGCGGAGTGATTCGAGCCGGTAAATCGACCACCGTCGAAGACCGGTTGAACGCCGAATCCGTCATGCTTCTGGGCGAAGAAGAGACCGATATCACTCGGTCGGCCATCTCGGCTCCCCTCATCTATGAGGGCGTGGTTAGGGGTGCTCTCAGCGCCCAGAGCTATCGCCCGAACGCATACGGGTCCGAAGACCTCGAACTCTTGGAGGGGATCGCATACCTCGCGGCAGTGGCCATCGAGAACGCGCGGCACGTTGCGGAGATGAAGCGGCGCTCCAACGAGGCGGAGAAGCTCGAGGAGATCGGACGGGCGCTCACCAGCTCTCTCGACTTCGAAGAAGTCCTCAGTCGGGTCTCGGCCGCTGCCATGGATCTGCTCGATGCAGACGGCGCCGGGGTGTGGACCTTCGATCGGACCGTCGCAACGGTGACCAGCTCTGTGGGCCGCAACCAGGTTCCCTTAGGCTCCAGTTGGGATATGGATGGCCCGATCTACGAGACTCTGATTAAGGAAGGGCAGCCCTTCGCCATCGATGACTTGGCGGCCAGCCCGTTGATTCCCGAACATATGAGAGAGTTCTTGAAGGGTGGGAGCGGATTGGCCATCCCTCTCGTGATCGGCGAACGCGTCGCGGGCGCCCTCGCGGTCGGGTCGAGAGAGACAAGAGGGTTTTCCGACTACGACACGGCTCTGCTCACACGCCTCGCGGGGCAGGCCTCCATTGCCTTGGACAACGCGGAACTGCACGCCAACATCCAGGCCCTGTCCCTGACCGACGTGTTGACGGGTCTCCCGAACCGAAGGCACCTCCAACTGCATCTGGAGCGAGAGGTGGCCGCCGCGCGAAGGGGACGGAGACTGGCCCTCGTGCTTTTCGACCTGGACGACTTCAAGCACTACAACGACACCTTGGGTCACCTTGTGGGTGACCAGATCCTCCAAGCCTTCGGACGCGTCCTGGCCGATGAGAACCGCGCCATGAACCTCGTGGCTCGTTACGGCGGCGACGAATTCGTCTCGGTCCTCTCCGAGAGCGACGAGGACGGCGCGAAGGGCTATCTCGACAGGGTGGAGGCCCGGATCAAATCGGACCGCGTGCTTGCCCCGCATGGGGTGACGGTGAGCTCGGGCATCGCCCACTTCGAGACGAACCAGATGGTCGGAGTCGAGGAGCTCATTCAGTCCGCCGATCGGCACATGTACGAGCACAAAGAGCGCCCAAGGCGCCGGTAGCTTCAGCCCACCGAAGCACTCTGTTTCGGGATCTCGACCTCGAACGTCTCCGGATCCACCATGGGCTGCCACACCTGGATGACCGGGAACGTGGACAGGAACCACCGCACCGCATAGAGGAAAAGTCCCAGAAACATGAGGGTGACGAGGAATTCGGTCGCCCCGATGGTGGGCGTGTCGTGGTCCCGGATAGACGGCGCCACCATGAGATGCTTCTCGAGCCAGAGACCAGCGAAGATCAGGAAGGTGACCGTGCGCAAGAACATGGGGTTCATCTTGGCCTTCCGCCCCATGAGCAGGGCAAAGGGCAGCACGAAGCACATCACGATCACCATGAGAGACAACTTGCCCCAGGGCTCCTCGGCCCGGTGAATGATCCAGGCTTGCTCCCAGGGCAGCTTTCCATACCAGATCACCAGATATTGGGCGAAGAACAGATAGGCCCAGAACACGCAGAAGGCGAAGGTCAGCTTACCCAGATCGTGGAGCTGCTGACGCCCCATGGACTTGTCGAAATAATCGTCCCGCTTCTTGAGAAGGGTCACTGAACAGGCGGTTGCCGCAATGCCACTCCAGAACGCCCCCATGAAAAACCAGGGGCCCATCATGGTGGAGAACCAATGAGGCTCCAGTGACATGACCCAATCGTACGCCAGGATACTCATCACCACGGCGTATAGAATTACGAACACGGGTCCCAGCCGGGTCATGCGCCGATAGGCATGGACTTCCTCGGTCTCCTGGCCTCTCCACCCCTGGGTGAGACGCTCCTGCCAGACCGCCCGCGCGGCATCCTTGTCATCTTCGTCCTTCGCCAATCCCATATCGGGACGGAGCGCCATGTATGCGAAGTAAAGTGAGGTACCGAACAGGACCAGCACGCCCACAACGTTCCGAGTCACCAGGAACGGCATGTTGAGATATGCCGCCTTCTTCTGGAGGATAGGGTCGTGTGCCATCTCGGCGACCCAGGGGAAGAACGACTCACCGAGGCCCAACATGGGCAGAAGCATGACGAAGGAGATGGGAAGGAACGCCACGAAGGACAGGCTCACCCTACGCACCGACCAATTCCACTTCGACTTCGTGATCCAGGTCGCCACGGTGAGGAGCATCGCACCCATGGCCACGTTGGTGAAGAACAGCCAATTCGAGACATAGGACTGCCAGGCACGGTCCGCATCGTTGCTCAGAGCGAAGACAAAACCCGCCAGCCCCACCAAGAACATGCCCACGAAGATCATGTTCGCGTTCTTGGAACGAGGCAGATAGCGGATCGGAATCTCGACGGGAACGTGAATGTGGCTCATCGATCCTCCCCCACCGCCGGCTCATTCCCGGCCTGACGCTGCAGCACACGGACATAGTTCACGATGTTCCAACGATCGAAGTGGCTGACCTGGTGGCCGTACGGCGGCATCAGGCCGCGACCCACTCGCATGATCCCGTATATGTAGCCGTCGCTATACCCTGCAACCACCGGGCCCGACAGGTTGTACGCGATCAAAAGCGGGTACTTCTCGATGATATTGGCCTGTGCACCCACCCCGGCGGGACCATGGCACACGGCGCACATGCGATTGAATAACACCTCACCGCGCGCCAACGAAGCCTCGTCGGCCGCGACCGGATTCGGCAGCGTCTGCACCAGGGGCTGGAAAAGATCCGCCTGGGTGAAGGGAGGTGCGTTGAATCCCCTCTCGGGCTGTCCCGTGTTCAAACGGCCCGGTCCGGGAGTAATGTTGCCCGCAGCGAACGGCACGCTGTTCGGCGGGGGATCAAGCGTGTTCTCGTAGGGGTCGAACGACCGCGAGTCACGCATGTGGCGACCGAAGATGCCCGCCATGACGTTGTCGAGGGGCGTGCAGGCGCTCGACGTAATGAGCAGAGCAAGGACGGCTCCGAAGCGCGCGTTACGAAGCATGAGCCACTCCCGCGGGATCTTCCCGCAATTCGACAGGATCCTGCCCCTGCAGAATGCCGCGCGCCTCATCCAGTCGGTCTGGAGGGGCCGTCACGTACACCCCGAAGCGGCCTGCACTGAACTCCGGATCGTAGACCACCATGGGTTTCAAGTACGGAAGACGACTGTTGATGAAGAGACCGATCACCGTCGAGAGTACTCCAAACAAGACCATCATCTCGAACGCAATGATCACGTATGCCGGTATGGAAAGGATCGGCTTGCCGCCGGTGACGAGAGGCCAGTCCATGGAGGTGAATGACGTGAAGGCGAAGCCTCCAGCCGCTCCGCAGAGTCCCCCGGCGAGCGTCCAGACCCTAACGGGGCTCTGGTCATAGCCCAAGGCGGCCTCGATATGGTGATCCGGATAAGGCATGTAAGCCGTGATCTTCTTGAGCCCCGTGGCCCGCAGTTTCTCGATGGCGTTCACTGCCGAATCCACGTACTCGTACGACGCCAGGATCCCCGTCGTGGCGCTCATCCCTCACCTCCTTCCCCACCGGCGTGGGCAAGCGCGGCTGAACGCATTGGCGTAGGCAGCACCTCTTTCAACTCTGCGATGGCTACCACTGGCAGCAACCGCGTAAAGAGCAGGAACCAGAAGCCGAACCAGGCAAAGCTCCCCACCATGATCCCCATCTCTACCACCGAAGGCCGGTACAGGCCCCATGCGAAGGGCTCGTACTCGTGGTGTAGCGAGGTGACGATGATCACGTAGCGTTCGAACCACATTCCGATGTTGACGAAAATCGAGATCGTGAACAGGGCGGGTATGGAGTACCTCACCCGCTTGAACCAGAGCATGATCGGGACCAGTCCGTTACAAACCAGCATGGTCCAGCTGGCCCACCAGTAGGGACCGAAGAGTCTGGCCCAGAAGGCGGCCCGCTCCACTTCCTCACCGCTGTACCACGCCATGAAGAACTCGGACGCGTAGGCGTAGAACACGATCATCGACGTCAGCAAGCAGAGCTTGGCCATGGCGTCGTAGTGTTTGGTCGTGAGGTACGCCTCGAGGCCAAACACCTTCCGGAGAGGGACAGTCAGGGTGATCACCATGGCGACGCCGGAGAAAATAGCGCCGGCCACGAAGTAGGGAGCGAAGATGGTGGTGTGCCACCCAGGCACGATCGCCACTGCAAAGTCCCACGAAACCACTGAGTGGACGGACAGGACCAGCGGTGTCGCCAAGGCGGCCAGAAAGATGTACGCCTTGCCGAAATGGTGCCATTCGCGGTCGGTACCACGCCATCCCAAAGAAATGACCTTGTAGAGCTTCTTCCTGAAGCCCGTTGCCGCGTCTCGGGCGGCGGCCAGGTCGGGAATCGTCCCCAGGTAGAAGAACATCGCCGACACCGTGAAATACGTGGTAACGGCAAAGACATCCCATACCAGGGGTGAACGGAAGTTCGGCCACAGGAACCGGCTGTTCGGATACGGAATCAGCCAGTAGGCATGCCAGACGCGTCCTACGTGGATGAGCGGAAACAGCCCCGCGGTCATGACCGCGAACACCGTCATGGCCTCGGCTGCCCGGTATATCGACTGCCGCCAAGGCGCCCGGAACAGGAACAGGATGGCCGAGATCAGAGTGCCCGAGTGGGCGATACCCACCCAAAACACGAAAGTGGTGATGTAGACTCCCCAGCCCACGGGACTGGTGAGGCCGGTGACGCCAATGCCCTGCACTATCTGAATGCTCCAGGAGACCGCCGCCACACCAATCCCTGTCACCGCTATCCCGAGGAGTAGCCACCAGCCGAGACCCGGCTTACCGAGCGATACGAGGATGTCGCGATTGACCTGATCGAGCTTCTGCAGATCCGGGTGGGGTACCGCGCCCCTAGGCTCGTTGGTCGCGGTAGCCATCAATGCTCCCCCGATTCCACGTCGTGGAACGTCACTTTTTTCAAGTAACTCACCGCTGGTTGCGTATTGACGAGCTCGTCCAGCACTCGGTAGACCCTCTCACTCCGGACCGACTGGGCCACCCGGGAGCGGGTGTCTCGGATGTTGCCGAAGACGATGGCCTCCGCCGGACAGCTCTGCTGACAGGCCGGCACGATCTCGCCGTCCTGTATCGTGCTTCCCTCGACGGCGGCGCGGTCCTGAGCGCCACGGATCCGATGGATGCAGAACGAGCATTTCTCCATGATCCCGTTCTCGCGCACCGTCACATCGGGGTTGAAAGCCCAGTTCATGGGTTCGGGAGCGTGCCCCAGGCCCTCACGTACCGGTTCTTCGTCCGTGAACGTGTACCAGTTGTAGACCCGGACCTTGTAGGGACAGTTGTTCAGGCAGTACCGCGTACCCACGCAGCGATTGTAGACCTGCGTATTGATCCCGTCCGGTGTGTGATAGGTGGCGAAAACCGGGCAGACGGGCTCGCAGGGCGCGTTGCCGCAGTGCTGGCAGATCATGGGCATGAAGCGCACGTCGAGCGGGCCGGCATGGCTCGCGTCCACCGCCTCGTAGTAGCGCTCCAGGCGAATCCACCCCATGTCGCGACCCATCGTCACCTGGCTCTCTCCGACCCAGGCCACATTGTTCTCCGACTGACAGGCGACAACACACGCGCTGCACCCCGTGCACTTGTCGAGGTCGATGGTCATGGCCCACCGCGGCGTCTCGGGATCCCCGTACTCGCCGTGCTGGGCGCCTTCGAGCGGGAAGTCCTCGGGGCGGCCCTCCGTCTCGACCGGCACGAAGCCTCCGACGCCCTGAAGCTCACTCAGGGGCCCATGCGCGTCTTCCTCGTCAGCGCCCTCGGCCTCGCCCGTCAGCCCGGCCAAAGCCACGGCGGGGGTGATGGGACGGTTGCTCTGGACGTCCGAACCCGCGATGGAGGCCAGCTTCCGACGCTCACCCGTGGGCGTCACAGTGACCTTGGTGGCGAAATGAACCAAACCGCCCGACAGTGCCTCGGATTCGGCCGGCAGCAGATCGAGGGGATTCACACCGTTTCCGTCCGAGAAACGTCCCGCACCGTCGTGTCCACCACCCATGGGCATGGCGACCACGTTCTCGCGGATGCCCGGGTAGGTCCACACCGGCACCTCTACGGCGCCGTGGTCGGTCGACAGAACCACCAAGTCTCCGTTTCGCAGCCCCATCGATTCCGCCCGGTCCGGATGCATCTCCACCCATGAATGCCACGCGATCTTGCTGACAGGATCCGGCAACTCGTGCAGCCAGGGCCTGTTGGAATTCAGGGCGCCGTCACCGAAGCGCGACGACGGGTACACCATGAGGTGAAGATCGCCACCGCCATCGAAGTCGGGTGGGTCGAAGACCAACGCCCGATCCGGCTGGCGAAGTTGTTCCGACACGCCCGTTACATTCGCGCTGAGGTCCACCACACCGGTCTTGAGCGCCTCATGCCAAAACGTCTCGAAGTCGGTCGTACCGGTCGAGGCGGCTACCGTTTGCCAGCGCGAACGGAGTCGGTCGTAGAAGGTCTCAGATCCGAGGTCCTGTCCCATCCGGGACGCGACCGACAAGAGCACATCGCCGGCCTGTTTGGTATCGAAGTGGGGCACCGGCTGCATGGCGGGCTGCTGTAGGCCCCACAGGCCCGGCCGGACGGCGGAGTCACCCCAAGACTCCAGGAAGTGCCGGTCCGGGAGAATCAGGTCCGCCAGGGCGGTAGTCTCGTCCGGGGCCAACGCGAAGGAGACCTTGAACGGCACGCTCTCGAAGGCCTCACGGAGCCCTGAAGACGCGGGTACCGAGTAGATCGGATTGCTGGCATGGACCATCAGGGCTCCGACAGAGCCCTGCCCGATCAGCTGAATCACCCGCTCTACCCCACCATACCCGAATGCGGGAGCGTTGAGCTGGGGCGAGTGGTAGTGCAGGGTCCGACCCACATTCCCCGCCACCGAGTTCAGGACCGCCACCGCGAGGTTGGCAGCCGTGGCATTCCGGTGCTGTCCGGCAACGCCGGGACCGACGGCCAGGCTGGGTCCCTCTTCCGAAAAGCGAATGGCCAACTCGCGGATGCTCTCGGCAGAGATGCCGGTGGCGTCCGCCACGTTCTCGGGGGTATAGGCGTTGACGATATCCCGGTAGGGGCCAGCTCCCGCGCCGGCGCCCGAGATCACGTTGGTCATGGCGAGAGCAACCAAGGCCTCGCTGCCCGGTTGGATCGGGAGCCACTCGTCGGCATTCTGCCCCGTTAGCGAAAGGCGTGACCCGACGAACACGAAGCGACCCTTGCCGCCCTGCGTGTCGACGCCGCTCATGCGTGCGAACCCTCGGGCATCGCGCACCGGCGAGACCCAACTCTCGAGGAAGTCGGCCCCGAACGAGACGAGCAGGCGGGCCTCCTCGATGTCGTACCACGGGATCACGTTCCTCCCGAAGGCGATGCGGCCCGCCTCCCGGAGGGGCGCGTCGGCCAGGGGGTCGAAGCGGACCACACCTCCACCCGTGGACCCGGCGAACTCCTCGAAGAGCGTCATGAGCGACGGTCCGGTGAGGCCCGTCAGCGTGAGGTGCTGCCCGGCCGACCCAAGACCATCGGCCAGCCTCTGCTCGGCCTCGTCCCACGAGATGGGTTGCAGCTGACCGTTTTGCCGAACCATGGGCCCGGTGAAGCGGTCGGGGTTGTAGAGTCCCTGTATGCTCGAGTGTCCTCTCGCGCAAAGGGCTCCGCCCGAGACGGGGTGGTCGGGATTCCCCTCGACCTTCACGACTCGGCCCTCTCTGGTGCGGACCCAGATTCCGCAGCCCGCCTCACATTCGCCACACACCGAAGCGTACCAGGTGGCAACGCCGGGAGTGATCTCCTCTGGCGGCACCACGTACGGAATCAGGCGCTCGACACTCTCCGTCGAGCAGCCCACCATACCGGCCCCCGCTCCGCTGACGCTCAGAACCTTGAGGAACTCGCGTCTCTTCAATCCGTCACTCATCGACTTGGTCCTGGCATCAGTAGTGGCAAACGGAGCAGTCCCTCGAAACGCCGCGCTCGACGTGGCAGGTCACGCACCATCCCATGGCAAGCGGCTGATTGACCTCCTCTAGGACACCCATCTCTTGCACCGGCCCATGGCATTCGGCGCAATCGACTTCAGCGGCGACATGCCTCATGTGCGGGAAGTGGACGTGATCGGCAACCTTATATATGCGAACCCATGGAATGGGCTCCTGGTTGGTCCAGTATTCGCGAACCTTCGCGATTTCAGCCTGCTGCCGCTCGTCGGTTCCACCGATGATCTGATGACACCCTATGCAGGTTCTGACGGGCGGAATCCCCGCGTCCACCGATCGTTCCGCCGAGAAGTGGCAATACTGGCAGTCGATCCGGTCTATTCCGGCATGAATGTCATGAGGAAAAGCGATCGGCTGAACGACGTCGGCGGTCGCCCCGCTTGTCGCGTCAGACTCCGGCGCCGCACTGCTGTCCTGGGTCTGGACGAACGCCAAAGTACCCAGGGTTGCGAGCGCGACGATCGATGCAGCGATCCATCGCTTCGTCATAGGCCCTGCCGCCCGGAGAAGGTGGTGGGTGGGAGCAAGAGTTGTCTGTTTGAAACGGCAGGAACCTACCGGAGCCTCAGGGTGGTGTCAACGCTGTACCAGCCGCCAAAAAGAACCTTTTTCTCCGCGTGAGTGTTATACTTTTTCCTTCTAGAAAAGGCCTCGGAGAACCCGGACCGGAGTAGGATTTGACCGATACGACAACCATCACCGACGTGCTACCGACCGTAGAGCTGCTCGAGCGTCTGATCAGCGAGGTCGAGAAGGTCTTTCATGGCAAGGAAGAGGTCGTCCGTCTCGCCGTGTCGGCCCTGCTGGCGCGAGGCCACATCCTCTTCGAGGACGTCCCGGGGGTCGGCAAGACGACGCTAGCCCATGCACTCGCCACGGCGCTCGGTCTCTCCTTTCGCCGTATCCAGTTCACGAGCGATCTTCTGCCTTCGGATGTGTTGGGTGTCTCGATCTACAATCCGCGCACTTCGGAATTCGAGACGAGACCTGGACCCATCTTTATCAATCTGGTTCTGGCGGACGAGATCAACCGGGCACCACCCCGTACCCAGAGTGGCCTCCTTCAGGCCATGGAAGAGGGCCAGGTGAGCTTGGACGACAAGACTCACGAGCTTCCGCTGCCCTTCATGGTGATGGCCACGCAGAACCCCCTCGAGCATCACGGTACCTATCCGCTCCCCGAGAGCCAGGTCGATCGCTTTCTCATGCGCATCACCATCGGCTACCCGGGAGAGGCCGCAGAGCGTCGCATTCTCGAAGAATCTGCCGACGAGGGAAGTTGGGAAACCCGCATCAAATCGGTCCTCACACCCGCACAGGTGCTCACGCTCCAGAACCAGGTTTCGGATGTTCGGACCGACGAGTCCCTCATGAGCTACCTGATGGAGATCGTTCGTCGCACCCGTGTTGAACCGCGTCTTCGCATGGGCGTCAGCCCACGAGGGGCAATCGGCCTCTACAGGGCGGCGAGGGCCTACGCGCTGCTCAGTGGCCGGGATTTCCTGGTGCCGAGTGACATCCAACACCTCGCGGGGCCTTGTCTGGCCCATCGGATCCTTCCCATCGGGGCGGCGGCGGCCACTCACGAAGCTCACGAAGAAGCCGGCGCGATCGTGGACGAGATCCTCGAGGACGTAGCGGTCCCGGTGTAGCCCGGCCGAGCCCCGACGGATGAACTTACTCGAGGCTGTGGCCGCCGCTCCCACGATCTTGCGGGACACCTGGCGGCGACTGCGCTCGTGGCGTCGAATCCGCTTCACTACCGGTGGGGCGGTCTTCACGGCTGGAGCCTTTGCCATCGGCTTTGCGGCGGTCAACACCGGTAACAACCTGCTCTTCCTTCTCCTCGGAGCCATGCTGGGCTTCATCGCTCTGTCGGGCTGGGTCTCGGAGCAAACGCTCCGCGGCCTGGAGTTGACGAGACGGACGCCGCAGGGGGTCACGGTAGGGAAGACGATTCGCATCACGTACCACGTGACGAATCGCAAACGCCGGTTCCCCACTCTCGCGGTGTTTCTTCTCGAAGATGGGTTGGCCGGAGCCGCGTTCATCGGCCGGCTCAACGCCCACGAATCGGTCACCGTCCGGTCCGAGAACCACTTTATCAAGAGAGGGGTCTACCCACTCCACGCGCTGACACTTTCCACCGCATTCCCGTTCGGACTCTTCACGAAGGAACGTGACGTTCCGCTGCCCGGCGAATTGGTGATATGGCCCAGGGCGGATCGCCCTGTATCCCTACCCGCACCCCCGGGAGGGAAAAGCATGCCTCGATATTCAGACGCGAGCGGCATAACGCTCGGCGCCCGTGGGGAGTTTCGGGGCCTGCGGGAGTACCGGGCCGGGGACGACCCGCGTGATATCCATTGGCGGTCCACAGCGCGGACGGGCGAGCCGGTGGTGAAGGAGTACGATCAGGACTCGGCTGAGACCGTCTGGATTTGCCTCGACACCCGCGATGAACCGGGTGACCGTGCAGAAGGGGCGGTGGAGACGGCCGCATCACTGGCGGCTCGTGCCTTCCAGGACGGAAGGCGATTCGCCCTGGCCACACCGTCCGGCCACGTGGGACCCGGTACGGGCTCAGGGCAACTCGAGCGTGTACTCGATGTGCTCGCCCGAGTGGATTTTCATCAGTCCGGCCCCCGACTGTCTCCCCCCACCGATCCCGCTAGTTGTGTTCTCGTGTCCATTTCGGGATCGGGACGCGCCTCATACGGTGCATACGTGCCTTCCGGCACGTGGTCAGACGATGCCCCGGAGCCGAATGCGGAGCCCACCGGGCGCGGGGTGCGTGCCGGATGAGACTGGAGCTACTTCACAGACGGCTGGTGGTCGGGATGGGCCTCTTGGCCCTCGTGGCGTTCGCCGGTGGCGCCGGCTTCGAACCCACCAGTGCGATACTTGCGGGCGTTGCTCTTGTGCTCGCTTTGGTCTGGCAGCCCGACGACGACCTCTCCCTTCGGCTCGAACAGTTCTGGCTGCCGCTGGCGGCGATCTTGGTACTCCGATCCCTCTACCACGTCTTCCTCATCGGCGACGACGTAGTGATCCCGGTCGTGGACCTTCTCCTGCTCCTGCTCAGCGCCGAGGCCCTGAGATCTCTGGATGCTCCGAATGACGCGCGCTTGTACGCACTCACCTTTGCGCTCCTCCTGGCGTCAACCGCGTACCGCCCCGGAATACTCTTCGCCCTGGCCTTCGTCGGCTACGTCACACTCGCCACCGTGGCTTTGATGGTCGGGCACCTCCACCGGAAGGCTCCCACCAGGGGAGGGCGAGAGATTACGCTCGACAGGAAGTTCCTCGTGAGCATGGCGAGTCTGTCGGGGATCACGCTCATGATGAGCGGGATCGTCTTCGTCGCTTTTCCCCGGTTCTCGAGAGGATGGGCGTCTCGGGGAGAGGTCCTGGCCACGTCCATCGCCGGCTTCGCCGACGAGGTGTCCATCGGAAGCCACGGCTCGCGGATATTCCCGAATCCCGAGATCGTGTTGCGAGTGGAGTTCCCAGACGGGCAGCCTGCAGACATGGGAGGACTCCACTGGAGGGGGCGTTCCTACGACCGCTTCGACGGGGTCCGCTGGAGTCGATCCCCTTCACTTCCTCCGTCCCTCGGCACGGCGCGCTGGTACGAAGCGTGGAATCCGGACCGGATACGCCAAAAAATCTACGCGGCACCGTTGGACGTGCGTGTCCTCTTCGCACTCCATCCCCTCGTGGGAGTGCGCTCCGATAATCCTCGCATCCAGCCCCTCTTCGACAACGCCGGAGATCACGTCTACTGGGGATCCGGCAACCCGTCCTACGAAGCCGTGTCGGTGGCGGGCCGCCCACAGCCCGAGGGCTTACGCGCCGCGAGATCGGGCTTTGCCCCAGCCCGGAACCACTTCACCCAACTTCCTCGGCTTTCTCAACGAACCCGGGATCTCGCCCGGTCTCTGACCCAGGGCCTCGACAACAACTACGACCGTACCGTCGCCATCGAGGCGTTCTTCCACAGCGAGTTCGGTTATACACTCGACCTGCCCCGCTCCGCGCGAGAGGCAACGCTCGAGTACTTCCTGTTCGATCGGCAGGAGGGTCACTGTGAGTACTTCTCGACCGCCATGGTCGTGTTGTTGCGCACCATGGGAATCCATGCCAGGGAGGTAAATGGTTTCCTCGGTGGCCAGTGGAACGAGTTCGGGCAGTACCTGGCCGTGACCCAGAACGAGGCCCACTCGTGGGTGGAGGTGTGGTTTCCCCGCTACGGATGGGTGCCCTTCGACCCGACCCCCGCAGGCGCCGGGACGTCGGAGGCCCTCACCTCCTGGCTGTGGCCCGGCCGGTTCCTCTTGGACGGGCTCCAGCACCGTTGGAACAAGTGGATTCTCGACTACGATCAGGAGTCCCAGTCGGGCCTGATGCGGCGTGCCTCGGAGATGTTCCGTCGCGATGGGCGGACCGAGCAGGCCGTCGACCAGCCCTCTTCGAGGGACCCCGCCGCCATGTTCTGGGGGACCCTCATGGTCCTGGCGCTCGGGCTGAGCGTCTACTTGACCAACCGTGGCTCGTCGGGCGGACCGGAGACGCGACTCTATGTGAGGTTGCGTGACAGCTGTCGCGGAGCCGGCCTCGTGCCGCACGATGGCATCGCACCTCTCGCCCTGGTCGATGAGCTCGCTCGCCTGAAACATCCCGCGTATCGCCCGGCCCAGAGCCTAGTCACCAAATACCTGCGCTCACGATTCGGCGGCCACACCCTCGACGATTCCGCCCGGGACGAGATGAGAAGCGCCTTGGCGGCAGTACGGCGATCCCTCCGGAGTCGGTCCGGGTCGGCGCCTCCTTCAACTCTCTCGTAGCGATCCGCCAAGGGCGATGCTAATTTCGTCTCATGACGACCCCGACCGACCCCCCGAGGCCGCCACCCCCATCCAACAGACAGCACCTGGCGACTATCAGCCATAATGGCCGCTTTTGGGAGGTGTACCTGGAGTTCAGTGACGACCCCCGGCGGCCCTCGAGCTACCGTGGCCTTCTCTGCTTCTCCCCGGCCGACAACAAAGGTGAAGAACCCGCCCTCCGGACGACCGCGATCATCATCGAGGAGTCCTACGAAGAGGCCGTCCGAAAGGCCCGGGCGTTCGAGGAGCACCAGCTCCAGGGGCTCCTGCGGTCCGTGCTCCCCGAGGAGGAGTGACCCGGGCGTAACCCAGCGCTGTCGCCTATCAGGAGGACTCGCGGACCCAACGCATGAGTTCGGGTAGGGTCGGCCTTTTCCCCTGCATGAGGATTCCCACCCGGTAGATACGGCCCGCAACCCACGCCACGGCCGGCACGGTCAGAGCCACAAGCACCAGGGATAGTCCGACCTGCCAGAGAGGCGCCCCGCCGATGAAGCGAGGGAACATGAGGACCGGTGTAAAGAACGGTACGAACGAAAGCCAAGTGGCCAGGGGCCCGTTCGGATTTTCCATGACGGGCACCAGAAACATGATGGGTACGACCAAGAGCATGGTCACCGGTATTTGCAACTGCTGGGCCTCTTCCTCGCTCGAGCACATGGCCGCCACCGCGGCGTAGAGGCTCGAGAAGAGGAAGTAGCCAAGGACGAAGAACGCGATGAAAAGAGCGATGCCTCCCCCTACCGGAAGTAGGTCGATGAGGGTCTTGACCTCCAGAAGCTCCGGTCGGGCAGCCACGACGTAGGGGAGTCCGAACGTCAAGAGCAGAACGAGGCTCAAAGCCCATATGGCCAACTGTGTCAGCCCCACGGCTCCCACCCCGAGGATCTTCCCGAGCATGAGTTGCCACGGCTTTACGGTCGAGATGATGATTTCGACGATCCGGGTCGTCTTCTCCTCCAGGACGGCCCTCATGACCTGGACGCCATAGAGGAGGATCACCATGTAGAGCATGATGGCGCCCACAAAGCCTGCCAGCATGCCGGCCTCCCGTTGGCCGTCCTCGAGTCCACCCTCGTCGAGACTCACGTAATCGATGTTGCCACCCGAGAGGAGCGCCTCGAGGCCCCCGGCGTCCGACACGGTAGGCCCGAGCCGTTGCCGAAGAACAGACTGGACCACCGCCCGCTGAATTCTCATCCTACGGACCGTGCCGGGAGTTGCGTTCCCCCGGAATACGGCGCTGCCCGCAGACAACGTCTCGTCGGTCAGCAGCAAGAAACCAGCGATCTCCCCGGCCGCGATCCGCTGGTCCAGAGCCTGGACCACATCACCGGTGTAGACGACCCGTTCAACCTCGAAGGAAGTTCCGAGGTCGGCCACGACATCGTCGTAGAGAACTTCGGTCCGATCGACGATGACGATGACCCGCTCCCGGGCCTCGTTCCGGGCCTGCATGACAATCGGGATGGCCATGATGGCGATCATGAACACGGGCAGACCGATCGTGCTGAGAATGAACCACTTGTTCCTGACCCTCTGGAGGTACTCGCGTCGCACCACGGCGATGACGGTCCTCATGCGACACCTCCCACCTGTCGAAAGTCCGTGGGCACACCAGCGTCACCGGCAGCGTCGGCGCCCGCATGGCGAACAAAGATCTCGTGTAGACTAGGCTCGACGAGCTCGAACCGGTTGATGGTGACGCCCGCATCGACACCGCGGCGAAGAACAGCCTGTGCGTCACCTCCCTCGACAAGAAGAAGCCGGACTCCTGCGTCCGTAGTCTCCACCATGTCCACCTCCGGCCCTCTCAGCCACCCGTCATCCCCGTCGAAATCCACTGCCACCGCTCCGCTCCGCTCTGCACGCTTCAACTCCTTCAGTTCACCGTCTAAGACTTTTTCTGCCTTGGAGATGAGACAGACACGCTCGCACAACCTCTCGGCCTGCCCCATGAGGTGGGTCGAAAAGAGGATGGTGGTTCCCATCTCGTGGAACTCCCGCACGATGTCCTCCAGTACGTCCTGGTTGATCGGGTCGAGGCCGCTGAACGGCTCATCGAGGATCAATAGGTCGGGCTCGTGAAGCACCGTTCCGATGAACTGGACCTTTTGTTGCATCCCTTTTGAGAGGTCCTCGATCTTCTTCTCTGCCCACCCTTCCAGACCCAGTCGCTCCAGCCACACGTTGGAGCGCTCCCTGGCGGTGCGACGAGCCATTCCACGAATCTCCCCGAGAAACTCGAGCTGCTCGATGACCTTCATCTTCTTGTAAACGCCGCGCTCCTCAGGCAAGTAGCCCACTCGCTGGCGCAGCGGCCCGTCGGACTTGCCCCCGAGCAGGGTCACAGCTCCTTCGTCCGGGAGCAGAATCCCCATCATCATGCGGATGGTGGTCGTCTTTCCAGAGCCGTTCGGTCCGAGAAGCCCGTAAATCGTACCCCGCGGAATTTCAAGGCTGAGCCGAGAGATGGCAGTGTGGCTACCGAAGCGTTTGCTGACGCCCTCCAGCACGACCGCGGGACCAGAGCCGTTCGAGGTGTTCAGGGATTCCTCCTGGTGACTATGTACTCATGTGCACGCTACCGGATGCGAGCGTTTCCTCTCCCCATACGCGCGGACGACCGGACATCTTCAACACCTTGAGGCTGATTGGGAAGCCCCGGTTGCCGCCACCCCCAAACTCTATAGATTTCGCCTGCTACTGACTAATCAAGAGGAGGCCGGATGGCCATCTATCGTACGCTCTTTTACGCGGACGTGACCATCGGAGTCGGAGGACGGGTCACAATTCCTCAGGACCTGCGGGAAACCCTGAGGCTAACCGCAGGAGATGCCTTGACCGTTCGTGTGGAAGAGACTTCGGACGGACGGCGGCAGATGGTGATGTGGCACGCGGAAGAGCAGCCCGAAGAGTAGGTTTCACCCCCTCCCCGTTCTCAACCGTCTTCTAGATCGATCCACCGAATCAACCCGTCGAAGACGGACGCCCCGTCATGATGCCACCAGGGCGGGGGCCACGGCGCAGTCTCGAACGACGTGACCCTGGTTACACCGACTCGACCCAAGGCCATCGCCAGCTCTGCTCGCCGATCCCCGGCCCCCGTGAGCGCTACTGTCTGCAGGTAGCGTCGCAGCTCGTAGAGCAACTCGGGAACCTCGGCCAAGTCCGACACCGGCTTCACGTGGATCACCCGATTCTGACACGAGAGGGTGAAAGCCGGGCTGACCTGGTAGATCACAGTCCAGGCTCCGCTGTCTCCTCGGTGGACCCGCGAGCCGTTCCCCGAAGCCTCCTCGAGCTCGGCCGCCCCACGCAGTTGGTGGAGAGATGATGCCTCGTCGGGCGTCAGGCGCCCCCCAGGAAGTGCACTCTCCACCTCGGCCATCAGCTCGGCGAGGACGCCGGACCAGACCATGGGGTCGGTGACTCCTCCGCGCTCCACATACAGCACGTGAGGTGACACACATCCTCTCTGGTCGAACATGGACACGGCCATAGCAGCGTCCGCGGCCGTCCGCCGCGCCTCTTCAAGGCTCAGCGCATCCCGCCCGACCAGGCCGACGCTGACCCTGTGGTGGTAGGCCACGAAACGGGACGTGATCGGCGTGCGAGCCCTCAGCGCCGCCACCGACTCGCTGCTGCCGTAGGCCACGACCACCTCGGCACTCTCCAGCGCTAGCGCCTCCGCCGGGCCATCTCCCCCCGGCCAGTAGGCCACGGCCAGTCCTGCGGCCAGCTCCGGGTCCTCCTCAGCCAGCGCTCGCGCGAACAGAACAGGGAGCGCCAGGTCACCCTTGCCGGGCTTCAAGAGCACCGCCGACTTGACCAGGAGTGCACGAATCAGAGAAGAGACACTCACCCCCGGCACGGTCCCGGCACCCACATGAAAGCTCAGGGCGGGTCCGGAAGCGTGGACCGTGCGGCCCGAATCGAGCCGCTGGAAGTCGTCGAGAACCTCGGGTACTCCCAACTCCCTTTCCAATAGCTCGGTCAGACGGCCGGCGGTCCAATCGCGAGCCATGCCGGTCAGGACCACACCCGCCATTTCCACCGAGATACCCGCAGTCGGGACGAGCCACTCCAGCGCCTCGAGCCGTATCGGGTCCTCCAGATCGAGGAACCGCTCGGCGCTCCGCCCGAGGCTCCGAACCACCTCGCTCACCGGCCGCTCACTCAGTGATCTCCCCGAGGCTCGAAGCCCTTCCAAGAGGCGACTCCAGTCGGCCAGTGCCAACTGCGGATAACCCACCTCGATCCCTGGCTCCACCCCGAAACTCTCCCACCTGGCGTCGAAGGAGAATCCGGCGGGAAACGCAAACGCGTCCAGCGTCCTCATCGCTAGCGTGCCCCCGCGAGAAGCTCGTCCATGGCCAGGGAGCAGCCCCGCGGCTCAGCGCCCTCCACCCTCCCCAGAACACGGAGTCCGCCCTCCGCATCCATGATACCCATATCCTCCGTCAGAACCGCCATGACGGATCCGGCGTTGGCCAGATCGTAGTGACACAGCAGTCCTTCCTCACCGCAGGCGAGGGGCTCGAGGGTCACTGGATGCAACACCCTCGTGCGCATCCACGGCGGAGGGACGTGCACACGATCGTCAAGCGACCCCGCCTCACCGGACAGTACGGGCTCATAGAACTGAGACAGCAACTCCGTCATTCCGTATTCGTTCACGATCCGTTCGACCGGCACCTCGTGAGCGGTCGAGAGCGCCCCATAAAGCTCCGGTCGAGACAGGGTTCGGGAGCGTCCCTTGAAACCGCCCGTCTCGAGCAGTCGAGAGCCGACGGGCAGTCGTAAGCGAAGATCTGCCTCGGCGAGGGCATCGAGCCAGTGCACGAAAGCGAAGGCCGTCCCGGCCAACAACACCGGCTGGTCCTCGGCCGCGGCTTCCTCGATCGCAGCGCGGAGGCCGGCGACATCCAAACCGCGCTCGGGCCGCACGAAGAACCCCCCATCGCCCCCGGAAAGCACCGCCAACGCCTCACCCAGCATGAAACTCAGTGAGGAGTCCGGCGCCTCATCGGGCGACGGTACCAAGGCCAACAGGCGAAGGCGTGTACCGTACAAGCGAGCCTCGAGGTTCGGGATCAACGAAGCCCGATAGAGATCCAAGTCCAGCACGTGATGCGCCCCACGGCCGTGGGCGCCCCGTGTGGTGCCGCTGGTCCAAAAGACCCGCTCGACGCGCGAGCAGTCGCCGGAGATCAACGGAACGACCTTGAACGCCGACGTCGGGACTGGCGGAATCGACTGCCAGTCGGCCACGGTCGATGGAGTGACGCCCCGCTTGCGACAGTAGCTCGAATAGATCGGGTTGGCCTCGAGTTGATATTCGAAGACGCGCAGGGCCAGCTCGCCGAACCGCTGTTCCGGCCAGGGCTCCCGGACACCGGCCCGAAAGGCCGCCTTCAGTTCACTCGAAAGGCTACTGAAGTCCACGAACCGCGCGTCCCGCCCGAGCCCCAGTCTGCTCACCCTCCCTGAGGGTGACCTGCCCGTTGACGACCACGAGTGGAATACCGACGGGGTACTGATGCGGTGCATCGAAGGTTGCTCCGTCCGCGACCTCTGTGGGGTCGAACGCAACGAGGTCCGCAAAGGCACCGATTCGGATGACGCCCCGGCCATCCAGACCGAGCTTGATAGCGGGCATGGAGGTGATCTTTTTCACCGCGAGCTCGAGCGACAGAGCCCCCACGTCCCGCACATAGTGCCCTATGAGCCGCGGGAACGTCCCGTAGGCCCTTGGGTGCGGAGAGCTACCGGATAAGGGCCCATACGGCGCATAGTTGCCTCCGTCGGAGCACACCATTCCGAGGGGATGGGCCAGGATCTTCGCGGTGTTGTCCTCAGACATCCCGAAGCCGATCATGCCGACGCTGTTGTTCTCCTCCGTGATGAGGCGAACGGCCATCGCGAACGGTTCCTCTGAACGCTCCTCGGCCAGTTCGCCCAAGCGCCGCCCCCGGGCGTAGGCGTTGGCCTCCGTGCGAGTCGACGTGACCTGCACGGCGTCCCAAGATCCCAAGAGCGCGACCTTCGCACGTGAGAACTCCTCGATCGCGGGAAGCTCGGCCGGATCACGCAGACGCCTCAAGAACGCCGCAGTCCCACCGGCCCTGGCCCAGGTAGGGAAGAGACTCGAGAGTCCGGTGCTGTATGCAACGTACGGATAACGATCGAAGTGCACGTCGACGCCGGCGGTCCGAGCCTCTTCGATGGCCCTCAGAGCCGCCTCGGCCTTCCAGTAGTTCCGCTCACCCTGAGCCTTCAAGTGAGAGACCTGGACAGGCACGCCTGCCATGCGACCGACGTGGATGGTCTCCTCGATGGCTGCGAGTAGCCGGTCGTCCTCGTTCCGCATATGCGACGCATAGGGGTATCCCGTCCCACTCAGGGCTCCGGCCAACTCCACGAGCTCGGCAGTGTCGGCGAACGAGCCCGGCGTGTACTCGAGCCCCGTCGAGAAACCCACCGCTCCCTGTTCGAGTGCAGCCTCTACGAGCCCTCGCATACGGCTCACCTCGAGGGCGGTCGCCGGGCGGTCCTCCGAGCCCACGACCAGCCCGCGCACCGTTCCGTGCCCGACCATGGTAGCCAGGTTGATCGTGGACGGGGTGCGGTCGAGACGATCCATGAAGCCACCGAGATCGCGAAAGTCGATATCGACGCCGTAACTCTCCCGATACCGCTCTCTCGTGGCCTGGAATCCGGCCTCGGACCATGGGCCTACCGAACTTCCGTCCTGACCCACGACCTCGAGCGTAACCCCCTGTCGAACGCGGCTCTCCGCCGCGGGGTTGACCAGGAGCGAAAGGTCGGCGTGCGAGTGTATGTCGATGAAGCCAGGCGCGAGCGCCATGCCTGCCAGATCGATCTCCTCGGCCCCCGCTTCGGTGATTCGTCCGATCGCCGTGATGCGGTCCCCGGTAACCGCGACATCCGCCTCGACGCCGGGCATGCCGGTCCCGTCAAAGACCGTCGCACGGCGTAGCACCAGGTCAGGGGGGCTTCCGCCGGTCGTCGACAGCGCTCCGACGGGTCCCAAGCCGTCGACCGCCCCGAGCGCGTCGACAGCCCCGAGCGCACCCACGGCACCCAGCGCCCCGCCCGCCCGGAGAAACGCTCGGCGCCTCATATGGACGATCCGCGACGGACCCGGCCGGGCTCCAAGCCGCCGAACGCGAGGATCTTCTCCTGCAGGCGCGCGGCCTCCCGATCTAAAAAGCTCTCGATTTCCATCAAGTGGTTCATCGCGTCCTCGTACTCGGCCTCCGGAAAGTCGTCCCCCTCGGCATGACAAAGCGCCCCTCGAAGGGCCTCGACCTCCCTCCGACTCTTCTCCACCGCACGCCGCAGTCGATTCAGCGCCCTACGGCCCTCGCTCTCGGCCGTGCTCATCGGATGAAGAAAGCCATATTCAAGTACCGGCCTGGCGTTCGTGCTGCGGAGTGTGAAGCGGTCCACTCACATCGCGTGCGGTAAAAATGCCCGCTGGGCGCCCTTGGGAACAGAGGTCGCCCTCGGTAGGTTGGACGCTCCCATCGACATCGCATGAGACGACATGAGCAAGCATACAGACCTGGTCGTAGTCGGCGCCGGCCCATGTGGCATCGCCGTTGGCGCAGCGGCGGTCACGGGCGGCCTCGACGCTACGCTTTACGACAGGGGGTGCATCACCAATTCATTGGTGGATTACCCCTATTACATGACGTTTTTCAGCACGGCAGAGAAGCTCGAAGTCGGCGGCGTACCCTTTACCATCGCGGAGATGAAGCCGACTCGGCGCGAGGCGTTGGTCTACTACCGCCGTGTGGTGCAGCACTACGATCTGGATCTCCACCAGTATGAGGAGGTCACCGCCATCGAGGGTACGCAAGGCGACTTCACGGTACACACGCGAACGCGCACAGGTAAGGAAAGCTCGACCGGCGCCCGGGCCGTAGTCATCGCCACAGGGGGATTCCACGAGCCGAACTACCTGGGCGTGACCGGTGAGGACCTCCCTAAGGTCAAACACTACTACAAGGAGCCATACCCGTTCTACGACCAGGACGTGCTGGTGGTGGGTGGAGGCAACTCATCGGTCGAATCGGCACTGGAGACGTATCGGGCCGGCGCCCGTGTGACGATGGTGCACTTTCTGGACAAGATCGACCGCGGGGTCAAGCCATGGGTTGTGCCCGACATCCAGAACCGTTTGGCGAACGGTGAGATCACGGTGTACTGGGAGCACCGGATCGCGGAGGTCCGCCCTACCTCGGTGGTGCTCAGCCGAGAGGGTTCCGATGAGACCGTTGAGATTCCTAACGACTGGGTACTCGCCATGACCGGATGGCGTCCGAATCGGGGATTCCTGGCCGAACTGGGTGTGACCATCGACGAAGAAACGGGCATTCCCACGCATGATCTCGACACGATGGAGACCGATGTTCCCGGGATCTACGTAGCCGGGGTCCTGGCCGCCGGCTACAACGCCAACAAGATCTTCATCGAGAACGGAAAGCTACATGGGGCCAAGATCGTCCAGTCGCTCGGGAAGACCTGACCCACCACTTCCGCACCGCTCGGTTGCGGTCCAGCCACTGAGATCAGCCGAAATCGGCCAGGTAGGCCTCGTCCCGCGCTACCGTCAGTAACTTTCTCAGTCGCTCGGATTCCGCGGCCGCAACGGCTTTTCCCAAACGGGTGACCCGATAATATCGGCGCCGGTCGTCGTCCTCGTCCACCGGCGGACGCTCAGTCGTCTCTTCGATGAGACCAGACTTGAGCATCCGCGCAATCGTGTTGTAGAGCGACCCGGGAAGGAGCGCCCCCACCTGCCCCGTCTTGCGCTCGAACTCCTGAATGATCGCGTACCCATGGAGAGGTCGATCTCCCAGGGCCAGTAAAATGTTGTAGACAGGTGGGCTGAGAGGAAGCAGCTCCTCGGCACTCGCGTTTTTCCCACTCATACTGTCATTCTCCCTCTCCGTCGGGGGCCGGTCAACCCATGTCACTTTGGTAGCCTCTATTCACTCGGTCCGTAACGCCACGACCGGGTCCACCCGAGAGGCTCCAGCGGCCGGTACGTAACAGGCGAGGACGGCCACGATCCCCAGTCCGATCGCAGCCGCGACAAACGTCACCGGGTCCGTGGGCGCGACACCGAACAGGAGGGCCGAAACCGCACGGGACGCCAGGGCGGCCACCGCCAGCCCGATGCCGATCCCCATGAGCGTCAGGCCCAGGCCCTGTCCCACCACTAGCCGCAGGATGCCTTTTCTCTCAGCACCCATGGCAATCCGCACGCCGATCTCCCGACTCCTCTGTTGCACCGCCGTGGAGATGATGCCGTACAGGCCGACAGCAGCCAACAGTAGCGCCACGATCGCAAAGAAGCTGGGCAAGATCATTGCAAACCTCGTGGGGGCCAACGCGTCGGCCACGTAGTCGTCCATACGACGCACGTCGAAGGCCGGCACGCTGGGGTCGATCTCTGCCAAAGCGGCCCGCACCGCGGCGCCCACCCCTGCGGGATCGCCAGTCGTGCGCAAGACCAGAGACGACTCGAACCAGGCATTCAGACGATAAGGCAAGTAGATCGTACCGATTCCGTCTTGGGTCAAATCTGTGTGGCGCACGTGCTCCACCACCCCGATCACCTCGGCCCCGATACGCTCCGACAGTTGGTTGTCGGAGGGGACGACGATGTGGACACGCCTTCCTACGGGGTCGGCGCCTCCCCAGGCCGCCTGTGCAAAGACGTGATCCACGATGATGACGGGGGCAGCGTCGGGTTCGTTGCTGGCCCTATCGAACGTGCGGCCTAGAAGTGTGGTCGTCTTCATTGCCTCGAAGTAACCCGGCATCACGGGCCGGTAGTCGGCCCGGCTGGCCTCCCACTCCGCCTCATCCCCCTCCGAAAGCGCAAAGGGAGTTATCCAGGCCCCTCCCCGTCCGGAAAGGGGCAGCGCTGCGATGGCCCCAGCCGACTCGACCCCCGGAATGTCCGCAACAGCTTCCCCCAGCAAGGAGTGGAACGAGAGCCGCCGGTCGGCGTCACGGTACTGGAAGAACGGCAGCGAGACGTTGACCGTAACCACGTTGTCCGCATCGAAGCCCGGATCCACCCGTTGCAGGGTCAGAAAGCTCCGCGCCAATAACCCGGCGGCCACCACCAACACGACGGACAGCGCCACCTCGGCTACGATGAGGCCCGAGCGGAGGTTGGCGCGCTCCCTGCCACCACCCGACCCTCCCCTGCCGGAGAGCGCAGGGCGGGCGCGCGAGGTCCGAACCGCCGGAACCAGCCCGAAGACGATGGAAGCCAGCACCGTGACGCCCATGGTGAACATCAACACGGTGCGATCGATTCCCACGTCGTCGACCCTCGGTAGATTGCCCGGCGTTAAAGTGAGGAGAGCTCCGATGCCCAGGTCCGCCACGATGAGACCCAACAGGCTACCGATGAGAGCTACGACCAAGCTCTCAGTGAGCAACTGACGAACGATCCGGCCCCTACCGCCACCCAGAGCCGCGCGAACCGCGAACTCCTGCTCGCGAGCCGAAGCCCTCACTAAGAGCAGGCTCGCCACATTCGCACAGGCGATGACCAACACGAGTCCGACCGCACCGAAGAGGATCCACAGAAAGGGACGGACCGAGCCGACGACTTCGTCGTGGAGGGACGCAACCTGGACCTCGGTCTGCAGTCGGGCATGAGATGGGTACGTATCACGGAAATGCTGAGCGAACCGGTCCATCTCTTCTTGGGCCTGCTCGATTCCAGCGCCGGGTGCCAGTCTTCCGAGCACCGTCAGATTGCTTCCGCCCCGGTCGAAGTCCGTCAACGCCACAGGCATGAGCGTCCACGCGTCGATGTCGGTCGGCATCGGGGCGTCGGGGCCCAGAAGGAGTCTGAACGACGGCGGCATGACGCCGATGACGTTCATTCTTTGACCATTGATCTCCAGGGTCCGGCCGACGACCGAAGGGTCCTCACCGAAACGACGCTGCCAGAGGCCATGGCTCAGCACCGTCGCCACCGGCGGAGGTACGTATCCCGGGCGTGTGATGACGTCCCGGTCGGTGATGATCTGGTCCTCGACGGTAAGAACCCGACCGACTGATGCCTCCGCGCCAAGGAGCTCGAAGAATCCCGGTGTCACCCAAGACAGAACGATCTTCTCGGCGGGTCCGTCGCCGGTGAGATTCGTTCCCAGTGCGTTGGCGCTGGCGAAGATCGAAAAACTCTCGGCCCCGTCCATGTAGTCCTGCAGGTCCGGGCCCGACACCCCTCTGCGGCCCGACTCTCCCGTATGCCAGACCATCACCAGCTCGCTCGGACTATCGTATGGCAGAGGTCGGAACAGCACCCCGTTCAGGACACTGAAGATGGCAGTGTTCGCCCCGATCCCGAGCGCCAAGGTGAGCACGAGCACACCGGTGAGCCCCGGAGCCCGCCGCAGCGTTCTGAGCGAAAAACGTATGTCCGACTGCAGATCCTTGAACATCGATCCCTCCCCTCCCGTCATCCTCAGCCGCACACCGTCGGCACGTTCATCGTCATTCGACTCTCGTCCAAGGGCCCGTACGAGACGCTCTGCGACTCCGGCAACCACAACGTCGGTCATAGCCCGAAGCACGAACCGCACGCCCGCGAGATATCCTCTCTGCACACGGATAGAGCGGTACATCTCCTCGAAGGTGTCAGCCATGGAAAGACCGAAACCCTCGCGCACGTCTCCGGGAAAAGCCCGGAGCAGACCTTCATAAAGCCGCCCCGCAAGAGTCCGACTTCGCTGGGGACTCACCCTACTGTCTCCATCCGTGCTGTCCCCACAAAAGGCGGGGTCCTTGGGTCGAGCCAACTATCATTATATGAATTATAATTCCCGTGAAGAGATAGGTCCAGCCCACCGGGCACGTATTGTCAGATTGCGCGTACGCCCGCTACTTCAAAATGTACTCGCTCGGACTGACGGCCACGACACCGCAAGGATCGGATATTTGGGCATCTTCGAGTTCGTTCTCGCTCTCGTCATCATCACCACTGCCGGCAAGATCGTGGAGCGCCGGTTCTCCAGCCCACGACGCGATGAGTCCCTCCAGCTCGGTACCGAGGAACTCCATCGGATTCGAGAGACGATGACCGACCTGAGCGGACGCCTCGAGCGCCTGGAAGAGGAGCGGGACTTCTACAAAGACCTGCTCGAACCCGGCAAGGGCCGTCCACAGCTTCCGCCGCCGGACTCAAAGGACTCCTAGCCAACCCCTCCACGATCCCGCAGGACACCACCCGCCGACCTTCCGGCGCAGGACCGCTTAACGACTGCGGACCCCCCGACATCAAGACAGACAATGGCCGGACGAGGTTCTCACCAGAGGCCAGACGCCGACCCAACCATGACCAAATTAGAGTCGGAGGGTATAGAGATGAGGGCACTTACTGGAGTAGCAACGGTTCTGATGCTGTCCCTAGCCGCGTCCCTACAGGGTCAGACGGGCCGGAACAACCAGCACGGCATGCGGGGACAGGGGCACATGATGGGTGGATCCCAACAGATGCAGATGGGCATGGGCTCGTGTGATCGAGTCCTGTGGCTCCGGGAGGAGCTAGGCCTCACGGAGGAACAGGTGGAGGGCCTGAAGAACACGAACGACGCGGCCCGGGAGATTCACGACGGTGCCCAGCTCCAGATGCGAGGTTTGCAGGATCAGCTTCGAGACGGAGACATCACCCGAGGACAGTTCATAGACCTGATGGACACGCATCGAGACGCCATGATGCAGCAGCAGGCCGGCTTCCAGGAACAGATCGACGCGATTCTGAGCGACGACCAGAAAGATCAGCTTGAATCACGTCGGGAAAGGGGCACTCGGGGGCGAGGCATGAGAGGTGGTCGAGGAGCCTCCGGCCGTAGCTCCGATCAGAGGCCCGGGGGTCACAAGGGGTCCGGGTCTCGCCTAAACAAGGGAGGCTGAACCGGGAATCGGTCCACCACCAACCAGAAGACGAGGGGGACCGCCGGTTCGGCGATCCCCCTCGTTTCGATTACCCGACGCGGTCGGCTCCTTAAGAAGGATCGGTCGTCGCCGTGTCGAGCCGCTCGATGATCTCGTCGGTAATGTCCATGGATGGATCCACGAACACCAATCCACTCTGAATCGAGTTGAAGATGAAGGTGTAACCCTGGTCCGACCCGATGGTCTCGATAATCTGTCCTACCATCTGCGTGATCTCTGCCGTCAGCTCGTTCTGCCGCGTACCCAACTCCTGTTGCACATCCTGCTGCAGGCGATCCATCTGAACCATTCGGTCCTCGAGCTGCCGCTGGAGCTGAGCAGCCTCCAGACTGTTAGGATCCGCAGCGAGGCCCTGCTGACGCAGGCCGTTGATCTCCTCCTGCTGGGTCGACAACTCACCGACGCGCTGGTCGCGCAACTGATTGAACAGGGCGAGGGCCTGCATACCTGCCTGCGACTCGGCCATGATACGGTCGGCATTGAAGACGGCCATCTTATTAACAGCCGGCTCCTGAGCGGCTAGCGACCCACTGCCGGTCACCAAAGCCACGGTGGTGGCACCGACCACCAGAAGTCCTCTTCCAAAAGCCACACGGCACAACATGGACAACTCCTTATATACGGAAAACATTCAACAAGCAGACCTCTAGAGCAGAAAACAATAGCGGCGCTGGCAGGTCGGATCTACCCGTAAACGCAACGCCAACGGCAACTCCAGGCGCCTCCAGGGTATCCCCCGCCTCGCTCGACGGACTGTCATACACCAAATATTCGGCGAGTTGCCCTACAACGCCCTGGTAATACGAGGGGCCGATACAGGTCAGGAGATGAACGCTTGACGAGTGTCCTCTTCGTCTGCACGGAGAACTCGAACCGAAGCCAGATGGCCGAGGCGTTCGCTCGGATCCACGGGAACGGTGTGCTCCAGCCCTACTCGGCGGGCTCCCGGCCGTCGGGTACGGTCAACCCTCGCGCCGTGCAGGCGATGAGTGAGGTGGGTTACGACCTCTCCACCCATCGGTCCAAGTCAGTCTCAGAGGTTCCACCGGGCCCCTACGATTTCGTGATCACGATGGGGTGCGGCGACGACTGCCCCTTCGTGCCCGCGACCGAGCGTGACGACTGGGACCTCGCAGACCCCAGGGACATGCCGCCGAACGAGTTCAACGGGGTGCGGGACGAGATCGAAGTGCGTGTAAAGAAGCTACTGGAGAGCTTCGGAGCGGCCTGAGGCCGTCCAAGCACAAGTTTAAGAGGCGGCCCAGCCCGGTGCCAACTCCCGCACCGTCCCCTTCGGGCCGTCGGCGGCGCCCACCTCGACCACCCCACCTGAGGGCACCTCTCGCCTTATGTACCCGAGAGCGATCACTCCGCCGTATCGGGGTGAGTCGACGGCACTGGTCACATGCCCCACCACGCGGCCTTCGTGAAACAGCTCGGCATCCGCTCCGGGCGCAGGTACATCACCCAGCTGAAGTCCTCGAAGCATCTTGTTCACGTGACCACGATCGCGAATCCGGACGACGATTTCCTGGCCCGTGTAGCAACCCTTGGCGTGGTCCACTGCCCGGTCGACGATTCCCGCTTCCGAAAGAAGCGTGGATTCGTCGAGGTCCTGGCCGAAGGCCGGTCGACCGGCCTCCACTCGGAGCGTATCCCATACCCCAGCTCCGACAGGGGTGACCGCTCGCTCCAGAAGTCGTCCCCACAGCTCTCGAGACCGCTCCCCCGACGTGAAGACGTCCCATGCCGGAGTGTCCACGGCCCCGGTCCTGACGACGCGCTCCCCTGCCTCCTGGCTCACCAGATACTCACCTTCCTCCAGGCCCTCCAGGCCGTTCTCTTCGCCATTCGAGGCGAACAGCGTCTCCCTGAGCACTGATGCCGCGTCGGTCCCCATCACCGTGAGAAGCCCGCAGCCATCGGTCAGGTCCTCGACGGCAGCGAGCCGGGGCGGCACGTACCGCCGCAGGTGGGCCAGCAGCGGATCTCGAGCCGGAGCAGGTACGTCCAGCCACAGGCTCTCTTCCTCAGCACTCGGTCCCCACATGACACGTAGATCGGCAACGACTCGCCCCTTGGGAGTGAGCACGGCCGAGTACTCCGCGCGCCCCTTTGTGCCGTCCTCCGCAGAGCACACCGGCGGGTCGGGCATCCGGCCCGTGAGTACCCCGTTCAGCGTGGTTACAGGCGCTTTTCCCGTCACGACCAGGCGAGTCCTGTGGCTACGATCGCGTACGGCCACACCGCTCACGGCCGCGCGGTACTCCGCGGCGGGATCGCCATAATTACGGGGCACGTCAACACCTCGCACCCGGGCGAAGAGAGCGCCCGCCCCCTCGTGATCCTTTCGGGAAGGGCCAGTCATCGATCGCTCACTCCTCGAGGTCCGCCGGGTCGGCCTCGCCCTCTCTCTCCAACCGCCTCACCAGGGACCGGACGCGCGTGGCGTCAGCGGCCTGAGGAGAGAACTCCAGATACTCCTCGAGCTGTGCCATCGCCTCGTTCGCCCGGCCCAGCTTGACCAGGAGCATTCCCCGGTCACGCCGCTCACCGGGAGAGTCCGGCCGCAAGAGCAAGAGCCGCTCTATCACGGCCAGGGCCCGCTCGTCGTCGTGGACGTTCACATACAGTCCCTTGAGGTTGACCAGAAGGCGGTGGATCATATCCCGCTTCGTAGCGGACCTGAGGAACTTGTCCTGCATGCGGACCATACCTCCGTACACTTGATCCAACAGCTCCTGCGCCTCGTCCTCGAAGCGGATCCGTCCCTCGTCGAACGGATCGACCAAGAGGTGCTCCGCCGTGCCGCGGTATCGCACCAGGAAGCGACCCGGAAAGTTCACCCCCTCCAGCGGTAGTTGCAGCCGCCATCCCACCTCCAACAGCACGATCCCGAGAGTCATCGGAATGCCGAGTCGGCGATCCAGGACATCGTTGAGAAACGAGTTCCGTGGATCGTGATAGGCGTCCTTATTACCCCGAAAGCCCTCTCGCTCGTATAGCGTGTGGATCAGCTCACGCAGGACTACCGGACCCGCCGTTTCGTCGGAGAGTCTATCCTTCGTGGCCTCGGCAAGGGCATCGAGCCGCATCATGTACCGCTCGACGGGGAGCTGTGGGTACTCCTCCTGGGCGATGAGGAGGACGGCCCGGCCGAGCTCGAGATCGCGCTCCGACTTCTGAACGGCCTCACCGAGAAGGCCTCTGGCAGATCGGGTTGGGACACTCATACAGGAATCTACCGAGTTTCCCGCCCAGGCGCCCCCGTCTACATTGGCCGCATCTTCGAGCCGCGGATCGCTATGAAACCTCCAATCCGCCGCGGCGGATGCCACCAGAAGAGGCAGATGTCCGACGACCCCAGGGACGAGAGGCCCAGGATCCGGCTTACTAAGCTCGCTCACGGAGCGGGCTGAGCCAGTAAGCTCGGCATGTCCGAGTTGGCGCAGGTCCTGCGTCACCTGGTCCCTATCGAGAGCGCCGAAGCGCTGGTGGACTCCTCCACCGGCGACGACGCCGCCGTGTATTCGCTCGGCGACGGTCGTGCCCTCGTGGTCACGTTGGACTTCTTCGCACCCTTGGTCGACGATCCGTACGACTTCGGCAGGATCGCCGCAGCCAATGCGCTCTCTGACATCTACGCCATGGGCGCGCGCCCCCTGTTCGCGCTGAACCTCCTCGCGTTCCCGCGAGACCTGCTCGGAGAGGGCATCGTGGACGAGATTATCCGCGGAGGATCGGATATCGCCCGAGAGGCCGGGATTCCCATCATGGGAGGCCACTCGGTCGACGACCCGGAACCCAAGTACGGCATGGTGGCAGTCGGCGAAGTCCGGGAAGAAGCCGTGGTGACCAACGCCAGGGCACGGGCAGGCGACGTTCTGGTACTCACCAAGGCCCTCGGCACCGGGATCGTCGCGACCGCCATCAAGGCCGAAGCCGCCACACCGGAAGAGGTGGGCACAGCCGTCAAGAGCATGACCACGCTGAACCGGTACGCGGCCGAGGCGATGGCCAGGGCGGGGGTCATGGCTGCGACCGACGTCTCCGGCTATGGGCTCCTGGGGCACCTGGCCAACATGTTGTTGCAGTCCGGCGTCGCCGCCGATGTCGAGGGGAACGCCGTGCCCGTGCTTCCGGGCATCGGCAGGCTCATCGCGGAAGGTCACGTCCCCGGCGGAACACGACGGAACCTCGAGGACCTGGGAGACCGCATCGATTTCGGCGGCTGTGACCAGTCCCGACGCCTCACCCTTGCAGACGCCCAAACGTCGGGCGGCTTGTTGATCTCGGTACCGCAGGACCGTGTTCAGGATATTCTGGACGACCTACGCCAAGAAGCCCCCGCCGCCACGGTCATCGGCCGTGTCACAGCGGGGGCCCCCGGGACCATCAAGATCCTCTGACTAGTTGGCGGCCCCCGCCCCGGGCTGCCGCTTGGTCTTGGCAACCTTCTTGGCAGTCTTCCTGATCGGAGAAGGATCAGCATCGGTGAGGGCGACGGCGATCACCTGGTCGAGATCCTCCACCAAATGGATGGTCAGCTTGTCCCTCACCTCGGGCCGGAGATCCTCCAGATCCGCGTCGTTGTCGAACGGCATAATGATTTCGGTGATCCCGGCTCGGATGGCGCCCAACAGTTTTTCCTTGACCCCACCGATGGGAAGCACACGCCCGGTCAACGTGAGTTCGCCGGTCATAGCCACGTCTCTGCGGATCTTCTTTCCCGAGAGCGCCGACACCAAGGCGCACGCCATCGTGATCCCGGCGGACGGCCCGTCCTTGGGAACCGCTCCTGCCGGAACGTGGATGTGCACTTCGCGACCCTTAAGCATGTCTTCGGGGATGCCAAGATGCTCGAAATTACTCCTGGCAAAACTCCAGGCAGCCCGGCCCGACTCCTTCATCACGTCTCCCAACTGGCCGGTGAGCACCAACCCTCCTTCGCCGGCCATCACGCTGGCCTCGACGAACATGATGTCGCCACCCATGGGCGTATAGAACATGCCGGTGGCCACACCGACCGTGTCCTCGGCAGCCATTTGCTCGGGATGTACTCGCGGCCGACCGATGAGCTCACGGATCACGTCCCGGGTCACGTCCAGGCTGTTCACCTCACCGGCGGCGATCTTCCGGGCGACCTTGCGTCCCAACTTGCCCAACACCCTCTCGAGCTGCCGCACACCCGCCTCTCGCGTGTACTCCTGGATGACCGCCAGAATCGCCTGATCGTCCAGGAGAAACTCGCCTTCTCTGAGGCCGTTCTCCTTCTCCTGACGTGGAAGCAGATAACGCTTGGCAATTTCGAGCTTCTCGGCCTCGGTGTACCCGGAGAAGTCCACCTTCTCCATACGATCATAGAGCGGAGCCGGAATCCGGTCGGAGTAGTTCGCCGTAGCGATAAAAAGCACTTCGGACAGGTCGAACGGAATTCCGAGGTAGTGATCGGTAAAGCTCGAATTCTGGGCCGGATCCAAAACCTCGAGAAGAGCGGAACTCGGATCCCCCTGGAAAGAAACACCAAGCTTGTCGACCTCGTCGAGCAGGAAGACAGGGTTCTTCGACTTGGCCTGTCGCATGCCTTGAATAATGCGCCCGGGCATGGCCCCCACGTAGGTCCGTCGGTGGCCTCGAATGTCCGCCTCGTCCCTGGCGCCACCCAGCGATATGCGCACGTACTCACGTCCCAGCGAGCGAGCGATCGACTGGGCAATACTCGTCTTGCCGACACCGGGAGGGCCCACGAACAGGAGAATGGGTCCACGGCCGCCCTCCGGTCCACTGGCGGCGACGGGGTCCGCTTCTTCCTCCACGACCTCCGCTGCACCGTTCGACCCTTCGGCACCCTCGACTTCGGCATCCACCTCAGCTTCGGCCTCCTCGGCCTCTTCCGCCTCCTCGGCCTCTTCCGCCTCCTCGGCCTCTTCTGCCTCCTTGGCCTCTTCTGCCTCCTTGGCCTCTTCGAAACGCTCGAGCACTAGCTTGCGAACAGCCAGGAACTCCAGGACACGATCCTTGACGTCTTCAAGGCCGTAGTGGTCTTCTTCAAGAATCTCCTGAGACAGAGTCAGATCGATCTTGTCTTCCGATCGGATATTCCACGGCAGCTCGGTCACCCATTCCAGGAACGTCCGGATGACCTGATACTCGGCCGATTGGGGGCTCGTGCGCTCTAGCCTCCTGAGCTCACGCTCTACCTCCGCCAGCTGCTCCTCGTTCAGATCGAGAGCTTCGACCCGCTCTCGGAGCTCCTCTATTTCGTCCCGTTCGTCCTCGTCACCGAGCTCCCTCTGGATTTGCTTGAGTTGCTCCCTCAACAGCATCTCGCGCTGCCGCTCGCCCAGCTCTTCCTGGACTCTCTCCTGGATCTCTTCCTGGGCGTCCAGGCGAGCCAGCTCTCGTTCTACAGCGACCAGAGCGGAACGCATGCGCTCTTCGTCGTCCAGCGTCTCGAGGAGGGCCTGCTTGTCTGCGGTGGGCAGCTCGAGGTAGAAGGCCACCAGATCCGCGAAGGCACCCGGTTCGTCGACCCCTTGGATCAATTGGTTGAGCGCCTCCGCCGGTACTCCTCGCCGGGTCCCGAGCTCGGCGGCACGCTCCCGCAATTCTTGGTTGAGTGCCAGAAACGCCGGATCCTCAGGGTCGGTGGCCTCCTGTCGATCCATCTCCAGGAGAACCGCCCGTAGCATCTCCTCGCCATCGGGCTGATAGGAGATGGCCTGCGCCCGCCCCTCACCCTGAACAAGGAGCTGCACGCCTCCACGCACTCTGTGGGTCTGGATGATCCGCACCACCGTGCCGATGGTGTAGAGCACCTCGGGCACGGGGTCGTCCACATTCTCGCGTTGAGCCACCGCGAACAATCGTCGGTCACCGTCGAGAGCCTCTCGCACCGCCTCGACAGTGCCCGCGCGTCCGGCGGAGATCGGGACCGCTACTCCGGGATAGACCACCGTGTCGCGTAGCGGCAGGACCGGAAGTGTATATCGCTCACCCATGGTTCCTCACTTGAAACGCCCTCGGACTCGATGGCCGACCCGAGGTCGTGAGATGGCACATTAGTGAATTCGGCCCCGAGCCTCGCCCAGGGACCTCGGGAGGACTCCAAACCGAACTGACTCCAGAATTGACCGCCCTTGCATGAATCCTGCCAGACCCTGAGTGCAAAAACATGCCGGAGTTGCAGTCTCCCTGTCATATTGTCGGCCTTTTTTGGCACAACAACAGCGCTTAGCTTCTCCGGCCCGTCTACTCATCCTCTTCTTCCGGGTCCCGGCAATGCTCGAAGGCATCACTTGGTTCAGGCAATCATCGGTTCGGATGCGCCGAGGCGGGATCGAGATGCACATAGACCCCTGGGGGGATATCCGAGGATAGCAGTGCGGACTACATCCTCCTTACACATCCCCACTTCGACAACTTCTCCGAAGACGACATCGCTCGGGTAAGAGGATCCGAAACCATTGTCATTGCGCCCGCGTCGATGCGGAAGCAGCTCGCCGACGTGGACCACCTCATGCGGCCGGGCGATATGGTCCACCTGGACGGCATCGAGATCCTGGCGGTTCCAGCCTACAACCGTGGCAAGAAGTTTCACCCCGCCGAGAACGCCTGGCTCGGATACGTGTTCACGCTGGACGGAATCACGTATTACCACTCCGGAGACACGGACTATCTCGACGCTATGAAGCAGATCCGCTGTGACGTGGCGTTCCTGCCCTGTGAAGGCCACTACACCATGGGCCCGGAGGACGCGGCCCGGGCCGCCCAGGCGTGCAAGGCGGAACTCGTGATTCCGATTCACTGGGGGGGGCCAGTCGGCACCCGAGAAGATGCGGAGCGCCTCAAGGAGCTCTTCACTGGAGAAGTTGAAATCCTCGAGCCGGGTATGCCGAGCTGAGCGATCAGACCCTTCTGACCTATGTCATGATCAAGGAGAGAATCATATGTCCCATGCCAGATACGTTTTCGGCTGGGAGCTCATCGCGGCCCTGGTCCTGGCAAGTGCGGCGAGCGCACAAGTGAGCCCGAGTAGCTTGGCGGGTAGATCCACTGTCTATGCCCCGACTGCGGCCGTCGCCACGAGTCAGCCACTGGCCAGCGGCGCCGGGCTCGAGATTCTCCAGAAAGGTGGGAACGCCGTCGACGCGGCCGTAGCGGCGGCGGCCGTCCTCAACCTGACCGAGCCCCACATGACCGGAATCGGCGGAGACATGTTCGCCATCCTTTGGTCCGCGCGGGATCAGGAGCTCGTAGGCCTGGACGCCAGCGGAAGATCCGGCTCGCTGCTCACACCCGAGACCCTCCGCTCCAAGGGGCACGAGGACATGCCCGGGAGCGGGGCAGAGGCCGTCACGGTGCCGGGAGCCATCTCAGGATGGGCCGCGCTCCTGGACCGATACGGTACCATGTCCCTGGCCGAGGTGCTGGCCCCGGCGATTCGGATGGCCGAAGAGGGCTTTCCGGTAACTCCGATCATCGCGGCTCAATGGCGTACACAGTACGAGAAACTCGCACGCGACGAAGGGGCGAAAGCCACATTCCTCTACGACGGGGAGCGAGGACCGGAGGCCGGTGAGTGGTTCCGTAATCCCGACCTTGCGAACAGCCTTCGCATGCTCGCCGACCAGGGCCCGGGCGCCTTCTACGGCGGTGAGCTGGGACGCACCGTCGTCGATGGTCTGGCGAACCTCGGTGGCTACCTGACCATCGACGACCTTCGGGACCACGAGCCGGTCTGGGTCGATCCCATCTCGGTCGATTTCCGCGGGTACAGGATTTGGGAGCTTCCCCCGGCAGGGCAGGGCGTCGCCGCCCTTCAGATGATGAAAATGCTGGAGCCCCTCGACCTCGAGGGCATGGGTCACAACTCCGCCGCCTATCTCCACCACCTCATCGAGGCCAAGAAGCTCGCCTTTGCCGATCTGAGTCGGTATGTAGCGGACCGGGACTTCATGCAGGTCTCGGTCGACCGGCTGCTCGACGAAGACTATCTCGCCGCCCGCGGCGCACTCATTGATCCCGACCGGGCCGTGGAGCGGGTGCAGCCCGGTGCTGCGGTCACCGACACCGAGACCATCTACCTGTCGGTCGCCGACTCCGACGGAAACATGATCTCGTTCATCAACAGCATCTTCGACTACTTCGGCTCGGGGGTCGTCATCCCCGGCACCGGCTTCATTCTTCAAAACCGGGGCGCCGGCTTCACGCTGGAAGATGGGCACCCCAACCAGGCCGGTCCCGGCAAGCGCCCCTTCCACACGCTGATTCCTGGTTTCGTTACCAAGGATGGCGCTCCCTGGATGACCTTCGGCCTCATGGGCGGATCCATGCAGCCACAGGGTCACACCCAGATGTTGCTCAACATCCTGGTGTTCGGGATGGACCTTCAAGACGCGATCGATGCTCCACGCTTCCGCCATCTGTCCGGGTACTCCGTCGCGATCGAGGACCCGATTCGTGACGATGTCAGGGCCGGACTGGAGGCGCTGGGCCACGAGCTCACGGTGCAGGGCCCCGGGAGCTTCGGCGGCGCCCAGGCGATCATCAAGCTCGACCGGGGGTGGGCTGCCGCCTCCGATCCGAGAAAGGACGGAATGGCCGTCGGCCGCTGATCGCGAGCCCTCAACATGGACGAGTCTGAGTTCATAGTCTCGGAGGATCATCTGCCGAAGGGAATCGCCGAGCGAATCGACGATCCCCCTTCAAGCCCGGCTCTTCCTCGCCCCGCAGCCACCGTCGTTCTCATGCGAGACGCGGCGGAGGGTGTCCAGGTCTTGCTCTTGAAGCGCGTTCACAGCGCAGGTTTCGTCCCCGGGGCGTATGTCTTTCCCGGTGGACGGGTCGACAGGGACGATGCGGATCCGGACGTCTTGAGCCGCTCGGTGAGCCTAGACGCGGACGTGGCGGCAGAACGAATGAAGCTCCTCGACGCGGACCCCCCGGCGGTCGCCTACTACCTGGCAGCGCTGCGAGAGGCGTTCGAGGAGACCGGCATCCTCGTCGGCCGGGGCGCCGACGGCGAGCCCTTACCCACCGCCGCCGCCGCTTCGAACGTGCTCGAGGTCCGAGACCGGCTCTTGGGTGAGTCCTGCTCGTTCGCTCAGGCGCTCGAAGATCTCGGCGCCCTTATCGACGACACGGCCATGGAGTACGTCGGCCACTGGATTACACCGATAGCCGAGCCCCGACGTTACGATGCGCGCTTCTTTGCCGCGGTGGTCCCACCGGAGTCGGAGCCCGCCATCCACACCGCCGAGATGTTGGATGCGATTTGGATTACCCCTGCGGCGGCGCTGGAGAGGACCCGAGAAGGATCACTTCCGATGGTGTTCCCCACCATCAAGACGCTGGAGTCCATGGTGGACTTCGACACTGCCTCGGAGATCCTGAGGCACCACCGTGAACGCCCGATCCCCAGCGTGCTCCCACGGCTGATTCGGACGGCGGACGGGATCATCATCAGGCTCCCGGAGATCATTTCGGACTGAACCGGCTTGGAGGTCCTTCGGCCGACAAGATTCCCACGGGTCGCGCGCTGGCCACTACTATCCGGGTAGATCATCGCTTCTCAAGCCAGACCCTAGATGTTCGAGCGCTTCGGACCAATGTAGCAATTCTCGCCCCCCTTTTGGTGAAAGCGCATAGTGGCCCCTCTTCACGCGATCAAACCACCCGTAGTGGTTGTCTCGCAGAATCGGTCCGGCCCGGGCCACCCCGGTACGCTCTCTTAGGATGCTGACCTTGAGAACCCCCTCATCCGCGAGCTGGCCTGCGCATCGCAGCGCGTCTTGGCGGTATGCTGTGAGTCGTCGCCGAGAGGATGAGCCCCCCTGCTCAGGATCGCCGACCCGTTCCGAGAACTCCCTGAGCAGACGCTCCCGGCGGCCAACCTGTGTTCTGGGCCGATAGGGCGCAGGGTCCAGCACAGCAGAGACATGTCCGCGCGCAGAGACCGTAAGGAGGCCCAGACCTAGGCGGCGAAGAAGGCCCGTCACCTGCCTCCTGCGGGTGCGCCAGGAGGCGCTGTGGCCCTTTCCGACACGAAATGCCACGTAGACCGTGTCAGAAAATGCGAGCCGGTCGACTGCCTGAAGTATGAGCGCCAGACTCAGTCGTTCTTTCAGCTCGACTACGACCGGCCCTTCATCATCTCGTACCGCCATTACGTCGCACGCCCCGATCTCTCCCTTCACCACATAGCCCTGTGCTTCCAAGAACAACTTGATCGGACCGTAGAGCTCGGCTTCAGGCATTCGCGACCATCGGGGGAATTCGCTCCTCTAGCTTCTCCGGCACATCGATCCGCCCGTGCGATCTACAGATAATTCTACCTAGACGCTTGTCGTCACCCGACGTAGCAGACCCGAAGCACTCGCCTTGCGGCTCGCCCTTCTGGTCACCATGCTGGCCGCGCAGAAGAATCGCAATGCGTAAGTACGCAGCTCGCGATGAGTCGGGGGGCGAACCCACTCGACGCGTTTCGCCATTCCCATGTTCCCGGTCTCTGCGTGTCGATCAACTTGTGCCCACTCCGCGGGATGGGCGGGCGCGAGGGAATCTCGGACGGAAGGCACTGGATGCTGACCCCAAGCGATTACATCCGTCTGTAGGCCGGGCCACTCCCCCCCTCGCGCGGCATCCACCGGGGACCGAGTACGTCGGTAGCCTTGCAGTCGACGCAGTTCGGAGCGTCCACACGTAGCTCTTTGCCATCCCGCTCGTAGACGCCCGCCGGGCACATGTGCACATACATCTCGGCTACCTCCGGATCGATCGCCGGTCCGACGATCAAGTGGCTGGGCAGGTCGTCGCGGGTCTGGTTTCCCGCCTTATAGACCGCATCCACCTTGCTGAACGTGAGCTTTCCGTCGGGTGCGACCGACGGACCTCCGTCGCCGAGAACACGGGCTTCCCCGACGTCTTCGGCAACCTGAATCCGACCACCCAGAAGCGCTCCTCTCGAGACAGTCATGAGGCCGGCCCGGATCGAGCCACCCACAAAACCCTTCTTGAAGGCGAGGCGGATATTCCTCGTCTTGCGCAGGTCCTTCATGATATAGCTGGCGTCGATCGAGTCGGTGTAAGAGCGGAGTCCCCTTTCCGACACGTCCCCCTCTTTGAGCGCCTTGAAGATGGTCCGGGCGGCCAGAATGCCCGAGTGCATGGCGTAGTGGATTCCCTTCAGGGACGGGACATCGACGAAACCCGCGGAGTCGCCAACGATACAAACGCCTGCGCCATGTCGCTGCGACGGCACTGAGAAGTACCCACCTTCGGGAATGGTCTTCGCGCCCCACTCCACCATCTCGCCACCCTCCAGATAGGGTTTGAAGAGCGGATGAAGCTTCATGCGCTGAAGGACCTGGTGCACGTCGAAGCGGGCGTCTCGATAGTCGAGACCGACGACCAGCCCCAGCGCGATCAGGTTGTCCTCCAGGGGATACATGAAGCTGCCCCCGAAAGCGTCGCTGGGGAGCGGCCAGCCCATGGTGTGGATCACCCGCTCGAGGGGCTTCTTCGTCTCCCACAGCTCCTTTACCCCAAGAGCGTAGATCTGGGGATTCTCGGACCCGATCCCCTGCCACTGAAGAAAGGCCTGGGTCAGGGGCCCCCGAGTGCCCTCCGCGAGCACCGTGACCTGAGCGGTCAGGTCCATCGGCGGCATGTAATCGCTGCCCCCCGGCTGGCCGTCACGGTCCAAACCAGAGGCGGTGGTGCGCACACCGATGACCTGATTACCGTCGCCCTCCACGAGTAACCCGCCCACGGCGAAGCCGGGAAAGACGTTGATCCCCAACCCCTCGGCCTTTTCCCCCAGCCAGCGTACGATTTCACAGATCGACGCCATGTAGTTGCCGTGGTTCTTCATCGTCGGGGGGGTCGGTACCCGCACGGACCTGTGCTCCGTGAGAAAGTAGACGGCCTCGCCGGTGACCGGTCCCCGGAGGGGAAGGTCGGCCACGTCCAACTCGGGGAAGAGCTCCCGGAAGGCGCTCGGGTTGACCACGGCACCCGAGAGCGAGTGCTCTCCGAGCTGACCCGCCTTCTCCAGAACTCCGATCTCGACATCGCCGAGTGCGCCGCCGTCTTCGTTGTCCTTCGCCACGAGACGGGCCAACTCTATGGCCCCCGCGAGCCCCGCCGGCCCTCCACCGACGAAGATGACGTCCATGGGCACTGCCTCTTCATCGGGCTGTTCCCGCAGGATCATGTCCTCCATGGGCAGCGGCGGCTGGTACTTCGCCGGCCTTACCGGCCCCTTGAGCTGGTCTTGATGGGACATGGTGGCTCCTTCTATCGGTCTGGCCGCCCAGGCTCGAACAACCGTCGTTGGCTCGGGATCCGTTGAATCGACCCAGTGTATGCTAACCGCTCACGTCGGCGCCTCAACCCGCGTCCTCCGTCGCACAACCTTATCCAGGACGGGAATCTGGTATGACACCAAGTAGACCCCGCACCGTCGGAGAGCTGAAGGCGACGGGCTACGAGCCCCGGAGCGTGAAGGATGAACTGAGACGTAACCTGATCGCGAAGCTCCAGTCGGGAGAGACGCTCTTCCCCGGCATCGTCGGATTCGACGACAGTGTGATCCCCCAGATCGTCAACGCTGTTCTGGCTCGGCACGACTTCATTCTCCTGGGACTCAGAGGTCAGGCCAAGAGCCGAATCCTCAGACAGTTGGTGGAGCTCCTCGACGACGAGATGCCCATTCTGGAGGGGAGTGAGATCAACGACGATCCCCTGCAACCGATCTCCAAGTACGCTCGCATGCTACTCGAGTCCGAGGGCGACAGCGCGCCGGTCTCGTGGGTCACCCGTGACCACCGCTTCGTGGAGAAGCTCGCCACTCCCGACGTGACCATCGGTGACATCATCGGAGACGTGGATCCCATCAAGGCCGCCCGGGGCGGTCACATCCTGGCCGACGAACTGACCATTCACTACGGGCTGCTACCCAGGGCCAACCGCGGGATCTTCGCGGTGAACGAACTGCCTGATCTGGCCGGAAAAATCCAGGTGGGGCTCTTCAACATCCTCCAGGAGGGGGACGTGCAGGTGAAGGGCTACCCGATTCGCCTGCCTCTGGACGTATTCCTGGTCTTCACCGCCAACCCGGAAGACTACACGGCCCGGGGAAAGATCATCACACCCCTGAAGGACCGCATCGGAGCGGAGATCAGCACGCACTATCCCACCGATGTGTCGGTCGGCATGGACATCACCCGTCAGGAGGCCTGGGTCGACCGTGATTGCGTCGATATCGAGGTCCCGGACTTTCTCGCCGAGGTCGTGGAGCGTATCGCCTTCCTCGGACGGGGAGACAAGCGTATCGACCAGCGCTCCGGCGTCAGCCAGCGTATGCCGATTACGGCCCTGGAGAGTGTGGTCTCTTCCGCGGAGCGGCGTGCCCTCACGCTGAAGGAGGAGAAGGCAGTTCCACGTCTCAGCGACATCTACGGATCCCTTCCGGCCATCACGGGGAAAATCGAACTCGAGTACGAGGGTGAGCTGCACGGCTCGGACCGTATAGCTCGAGAGCTGATCAGCGCTGCGGCCAACGAAGTTTTCCAGACGCGTGCCGGAGGCGCGGACGTCGACGAGATCGTCGAGTACTTCGAGATGGGCGGCGCACTCCAGGTGGGTGCCGACAGCTCGGCCGAGGCGTGCGTCAAGGGCTTCGAGGTGGTGCCCGGACTCCTCCACCTGGTGGAGCACGTAGGGCTGGCGCCCAAGTCGTCGTCTGACGGATGCCGGGTCGGAGCCTGTGAACTCGTCCTCGAAGCGCTGGTCGCGGAGAAGCGGATCAGCCGCTCGACCAGTGGGGGGTACGCTCGGGCTCGCCAGGATCCCTCTCCCGGAAAGGGCTACAAGGGCTTCGATCCGTTTGGGGGCATCAACGCCTAGCGCGCTTCCTGTGCAGCTACCCCGACAAGGCAAGCTCGGCCGGGGCGGGCTCGCCCAGTTCGGAGAGCGCCTGCGCGAGAATCTTCTGTTGCGCCACTGGTAGCGGTAGGGCCGACAACCGGTCGGGCGCCCCCCAACGCCAGGGGCAAGCCGTGGCCCCGACGGCTGAGGCTCTCATCTTCCGACCAGCCGGGCCCTTTCCACCGGCCGTCACGAGCAAGGGTCGGTACTCGGCCCTCAAATGGCTGAAGACATGCATCACAGGCTGCAGCGGTCTCCAGGCCAGTACTCCCTCCGGCAACTCCACGCGCAGAGCCTCGGCCACCCCGCGACAAGCCTCCTCCAAGTCCTCGCCTGCGGTGACCTCCACTGACGGGAATTCCCAGAGCCCGCCGAGAAGGCCCTTCGACGGCCGCCGCGTCAGAAGGAGCTCTCCAGAACTTCGTGCCGCTACCAGCACAGCGAAGGAGGCCTCTCTCATTCGAGGTCGTCGTTTCGGCACGGGCCTCAGCTCTTGCGTCCCGGACGCCCGCGCTCGGCAATGCGCCGCCACCGGGCACTCGCCGCATTGTGGCGAGCGGGGCAGGCAGATCGTCGCGCCCAGCTCCATGATCGCCTGGTTCCAGTCGCCTGGCCGACGCGTCTCGAGAATCGCGTTGGCCCGTTTTCGAAGCTCGGCCGGCGAGGGCTCGGCGAGATCGAAGAGGCGGGAGATGACACGCCGGGCGTGACCGTCTACGGCAGGAATCGCCTCACCGTAACAAATGCTGGCGATAGCGCCCGCGCTGTACTCGCCGATGCCCGGCAACTCCCGTAGGCGCTCGGCATCGCCTGGGATCACTCCATTCAACCGCTCCCTGACGATGCGAGCGGAGCGGTGGAGGTGCCGAGCCCGCGAGTAGTATCCCAGCCCTTCCCACGTCTTGAGCACGTCCTCCTCGTCCGCTTCGGCCAACTCGGTCACGGACGGGAAACGGTCCATCCAGCGCAGGTAGTAAGGGGCGGCGGTCTCCACGCGCGTCTGCTGGAGCATGATCTCCGAGACCCACACTCCGTACGGCTCTGTACTGGCCCTCCACGGCAAGGCGCGTCGGTGAGCGTCGAAGTGCTCGAGCAGCTCACAGCGCATGGATTCCAGGTCGGGCATCGTGCTCATGACGGGTAACGTAGGCGGGCCTTGGCGGGCCAGCTACGGTGATGGCCCATCCAGACGACGACTTCAGCCGAAAGGAGCCCTCCAGGAACCGACGCTCCCACCCTCCGGTATTGGATGGGTCAAACCGTCAGTCCGGTCCATTGGCCGCCTGAACCCGCCTTCACTACTCTTGGTGTGGGTGGACAGTCTCTCTCGCCGTTGGTGATCATGCGTTTCACGACCTACGCCAAGTATCGGGGCCGCTGGTTCGACGCCCTGAACCTCGAGAACCTGATGGAGTTCCTCTCGGACTTCTTGATGGACGGAGGATTCGCGGGTGGCCCCAATTACCACCCGTATTGGGGATGGTCGGGCCTCGAGGAAACCGACTCGACGGACTCGCTCAAGAACGCGCTGCTCAAGGCGCTCATCGAGAGTGGCCAGCTCACTCCCGAGATGATCGACGAGCTCCGGGGAGAGGGCCAGGGAGACGAGGCTATCCAACAGCAGATCGCCGATCTTCTGGACGACCTCATCCAACGCATGGTGGACGAGGGATACATCACGCTGGAAAACGGAACCCCGTCCATGCCGGGGGCGGTGCAGGACGTCACCGGCTTAGGGGAGATCGACGAAGCGAAGGAGGCCGCCCAGCAGGTACAGTTCAACGTCACTCAAAAGGGGATGGACTTCCTCGGGTACCGGGCGCTCCGCAACCTCCTTTCCGCAGTGGGTCAATCGAGCCTCGGGTCTCACGAGACTCCCCACCTAGCCACCGGCGTCGAGGCGGACGCCACGAGCAAGCCCTACGAGTTCGGCGATACGCTCAATCTCGATGTACCGGCCACGTTGAAGAACGCAATCGAGAGGGAGGGAATCGGGGTTCCGCTGAACCTCGACTATAAGGACCTCATGGTGCACCAGACCGAGTATCGCTCGTCATGCGCCACGGTGCTCATGCTGGACATCTCCCACTCGATGATTCTGTACGGCGAGGATCGCTTCACCCCTGCAAAGCGGGTGGCCTTGGCACTCTCCCACCTCATCCGAACCCAGTTCCCGGGTGACTCCTTGAACGTGGTCACCTTCGGGGACGTGGCCGAGGAGATTCCGCTCAGTCAGTTGGGCAAGGCCCAGGTGGGGCCTTTCCACACCAACACCGCCGGTGGGCTACTCTTGGCTCGCAACATCTTGAAGGCGCAGAAGAAAGACATGCGCCAGATCATCATGATCACCGACGGAAAGCCTAGCGCCATCACCATGCCCGACGGGCAGATCTACATGAACTCGGGTGGAATGGACCAGCACATCCTGAGGGAGACGTTCAGAGAGGTCTCCGCGTGCCGCCGATCAGGGATCCTGATCAACACGTTCATGCTAGCTCAGGATCCCTACCTGGTGCAGTTCATCCAGAAGGTGTCGGAGATCGCCCGGGGCAAGGCGTACTTCACGTCAACCCAGACGCTCGGGCAGTACATCATGATGGACTTCCTACGGAAGAAGCGGCGCAATATCGGGTAGCTGGTTGTGCCGAACTCTCGTTTTCGGCACCAAGCACCCCTACGCGCTCGGCCACTTGCCTTGCGATCGGACCTGTGCGGCCTGTTAGCTCAGGACAATTTGTGCGGTTCGACTAGAAAGCACCCAAATGACCGAAGAGCAAAGACTCACATACCACCAGGTCGACGCATTCACCGAGACGCCTTATCAGGGTAACCCCGCCGCGGTCTGCGTGGTCGAGCAACCGTTGAGCGCTCAGGCGATGCAAGCGGTAGCCTCCGAGATGAACCTGTCCGAGACGGCCTTCGTGGAGGCGCCCGACCCGTCGGGCGCACGCAGACTACGGTGGTTCACACCCACGACCGAAGTGCCTCTGTGTGGTCATGCCACTCTGGCCAACTCGCACGTGCTCAGGTCACTGGGTCACGTCCCTCCGTACCACTTCAACTCGGCAAGCGGCTCCCTCTTCGTCCATGCCGAACCAGATGGGGCACTCCGGCTCGACTTCCCCGCGGACGAGTGCACGGTGGTCGAGCCGCACGACAAAGTGCTGGCGGCCTTGGGTCTCACGGAGACGGCGACCTGCCTGTCGGGCACCTTCAATTACATCGTCCGGGTCGAGAGCCCGGACATCGTAGACGCACTCACGCCGAACTTCACCGCATTGGGCGCGATCGACCTTGGTGACGACGTAATGGTCCTGTCCGTCACGGCACCGGGTGGGACCGGATCGGACGTGCCTAGCGAGGACTCTGACCACCCGGATGTCGTTTCACGCGTGTTCGCAGTGTGGGCCGGCATCGACGAAGACCCCGTGACCGGCGTGGCCCATACGGCGCTGGGACCTTACTGGACCGGCGTGCTCGAACGATCCGAGTTCACGGCCCGACAGGGCCGCGCTCGCCGGGGCCACCTACGCGTCCGCGTCGCGGGTGATCGGGTCCACCTCATCGGACACGCCGTGACTGTGGCCGAGGCACTCTCTTGCTGCCACCCGGCGAGGCCCTAAGGCCCTGACGCTTCCGAGCCCGTCAGAACGTACCGACAAGGCTGAAGAACAGTTGCCCGTCGTTGTTGGAGCGAGCCCCGCGAGCCACCGCCTCACTGTCGTATGCGTCAACGAAAGAGAGCTGCAACGCGATCGTCTGGTTGAGCCGGAAAGCGAGGCTGTTACGCGACGTGAGGGTGTAGGTGGAGAGATCCGTCACTTCAGGTTCGTACGTGGTGTCACTCTCCCAGCGTATGGGACCCCCATCCGCCCCCCAGGTGATCTTGAGCCGGGCAGAGCCCTTCCCGACGACGCCCTCTTCTTCGCCGGCGCCCTCTCGGGGAATGGTCTTCTCAGCAACCACTGCAAGGCTCATCTCGGCCTGAGCACCATCCTCGGACCCGAACTGATACCGCCCGCCGGCCCCGGCGTTGTAGCGAAGATCGATCTTCTTTTCGAAAACCGACTCCATCTTTCCTCGCACGAAGCCGTTCAGCGCGCTGCCCGAGGCCAGATTCGCCTCCAGCTCCCCATCCCAGGCCCGCTTGTTCACACGGTTGTCCCCGTCCTCGTTGCTGGACTCTCCGTACGCGAAGCCCAACCTGCCGGCCCAGTCGAGCACACCTTGGTCGAACGTTCCGGAGAGGGCGGTGGTCACGGCCGACTGGCTGGTGTTGCCAAAGAAGATGCTCGCCCCGACCTCGGTCTTCGCGGACCACCTCTTCTCCTGTCCGTAAGCCGGACCCGCAACAAGGATCAGGCCTGCGAGGACCACGATCATACCTCTCATATTGACGACTTTCCGTTACGGACCGGAGTCCACCCACTCGCGGACCTGTACCACCGGCCATTGCGCGCTCACTGGCGATCGGCCGAGCGCAGTGAAGTATTCTGCGACGGGCGGAAGCTACCCCGTGAGGTCACGCGGGTTCACGCATGGGGCCCCTTGCCCGTTCCGTCCGCCCTGAACACGTTTACGTCCCGCCGGCACCCACTCGGGCGGACCTCACCTCATCTCTGGCTGAAGCTGCATTGAGCAATATTTCCGAGCGCCCCCTGGCCGGTCTCACGATCCGGATCGATCGAGACCTGTGCGTAGGATTCGGTGACTGTATCGATGCCGGCCCTGACGTGTTCGAGTTCGACGAAGAGAGCATTGCCGTCTTCAAGGAGGGCAACCCCGACATCGACCGAGAGGCGCTCCTAGATGCCTGTTCGTCGTGTCCGGTCGACGCTCTCACGGCCCTGGATGAGGAGGGGACCCAGCTCGTCCCGTAGCGGAGGACTACTGCCGAATCCGATGCGCAAGATCAGAAGCTACCGAGAGGTCACCCACGAGACCGGGTCCCAGCTCCTCGAGCAGGTAGTCGAGCAACAGGAGCGACTCGCGGCGCGGCTCGCTCCCGTGGGATCGGTGGTGGCCGTGGCCAGCGGAAAAGGCGGTGTGGGCAAGAGCGCCATTACAGCGAATCTGGCCGTCGCTCTCGCCGAGCGCGGATTGTCGGTCGGAGCCGCCGACGCGGATCTCAACGGGCCTTCTCTGGGCCGTATGCTGGGGGTGTCTGGCGCGCGCCTGGTCGATCGAGCGGAGGGAGTGGAGCCGGCCGTGAGCCCCACGGGAGTACGAGTCATGTCCATGGAGTTGCTCCAACAGGACGAGGACACGCCACTTCGGTGGCGAGAGCCGTCTACCGGAGGATTCATTTGGCAGAGCACATTGGAGACCGGCGTGCTAAGAGAGTTTCTGGGTGACGTTGCGTGGGGCAACCTCGACGTTCTACTGGTCGACGTTCCCCCCGGAACGGACAAGATCGCCCGCCTCATGGAGTTGGTGCCGGATCTCGATCAGATGCTCCTCGTGACCACTCCGTCGGAGACCTCCCGCTTCGTCGTCTCGAAATCGGTGAGGATGGCGCGCGAGGCGGGCGTCCCGATCGTGGCCCTGGTGGCGAACATGACGGAGCACGTCTGCCCTTCCTGCGGGCACACGTCCCAGCTGTTCCACGGCGACGGGGCCCGGCGTCTGGCCGAGGAGTCGGGCGTACCGCTCTGGGGCGACATCCCCTTCGACGCGCGGCTCGGCGCTTCCACCGACCTGGGATCGCCGCTGGTGCAGGAAGACCCGGAAGCGGCCTCCAGCCGCGCGCTCTCGGCTCTAGCCGACCGAGTCGCCGCCGCCATCGAGGGGAATACGGAATGAAGTTTCTCTGCCTCGAGTGCGACGACGTGATGGACTTCGCCGAGCGGCAGCTTCCCGGCGACGGAACGCTGACCGCCGTGTTCAGATGCGGCTCCTGCGGACGAGAGGTCGCAATGCTCACGAACCCCATGGAGACGCAGCTCGTGTCGAGCTTGGGAGTGAAGATCGGGGGTCGCGAGGTACCCTCGCAGCCCCTCGAGATGGTCCGCACCTCTCTCGAGGGGGGCAGAGAAGAGGCCTTCGACATCTCGGGGGACATTCCGAGACAGCCGCCCGAGCAGCCCACACCCACTGGGCAGCCGGTCGGATGGAGCCCTGAGGCCACGGAGCGCTTAGCCAAGGTCCCCAGCTTTGTGCGAGGCATGGTGAAGCGTATCTACGTCGACTGGGCCAAGGAAAACGGGGTGGCCGAGATGACGCCAGATGTCATGGACCGGGCCCGGACCGATCTGGGCTTGGAGGATATGTAGGCTTGTTCCCGGCCAGGGTGGACGGTACATACTCGGACCTGATTGCCGTCTTTAATATGGGCGATTCCGGTAGGGAGTAGGTGTCCGTTCGGGTTTGTTGACAGGTCTCAGAAGGGCCGGGTATACTGGCCCCCGGGTACGACCCCCTCGCAGCCTCGGAGGGGCAGGACAAGGGCTCGCGAGACACTCGGTACAAGGGCATAATACGAGGTTCACGAGGACTGAAATCCTCGTCTTCGGGGCTCGGCGTAGCCGGCCCCCTATATGTATTAATTGTTGCAGCGATAATCGTTGCCGGGCGCCTGACGTCTAGCTGGAGAAGTGCAAGCTCGATCGATGATCCGTCTTCCCTTCTTGGGGGAAGAGCGGACCGCTCCGAAGGACTCGGAGAGAGGAGGCTCTGTGCTGCCGGAAGACGAAGGTGCTAGGCTAATCGACTATGCCCGAGGTGTTTATGTACCGTGAAGTCTTCGTACCGGTCGACAATTCCCCACATTCGCACTGGGCCGTCGATCGGGCCATTGAAGTCTGTGCCCGTTCGGACGGACAGATCACCGGCAACCACGTCTATGCGGCACGTCTACACGACGTTCGCTTTAGGCAACTCGAAACCGGTCTTCCCGCTCAATTCCAGAGTGCCGCAGAGATCAAACGGCAACGGAAGATTCACGACAAGCTGATCGAGAAGGGTCTTCAGCTCATCTCCGATTCGTTCCTCGACCAGACGTCCAAGGCATGTGACGCGGCTGGGGTCACCTTGACCAGGCAACTGCTCGAGGGCATCCACTACGAGGAGGTCATCCGCGAGGCCAACGCCGGCCATGGACGGCTGCCCAGCCTCATCGGCTTCGACCCGAACATCGCCGATAAGTACGACGGGGGTGACACGGTCCGGAGCGACGTGGCCATCGACGACGATGGACGCATCATCGCCGAGGACGAGGAGCAAGACGAAAAACTCGCCGGCTCGAGCGGTCGCAAATACGACCTGATGGTCATCGGAGCCCACGGCATCGGCAAGCAGCCGTACTCCCAACTCGGCGGCATGGTCTCCCGCGTAATCCGGGGGGTCGAAAAGGATACGCTGATCGTCCGGGACGACAAGGCGTTGGCGAACGGCGATTGGGTTATTTGTGTCGACGGCTCCTCGTACTCCTACAAGGCGATGCGGCTGGCTCTCGAGATGGCGAGGGACTTCGGGGCAAAGCTCCATGTATGCTCGGCCTTCGACGTGGAATACCACCACGCCGTGTTCGGCAACATCAAGGACATCCTCTCGGTCCAGGCCTCGAAAGTGTTCAAGTTCGAGGAGCAGGAAGAGCTCCACAACAACATCATCGACAAGGGTCTGCTGAAGCTCGCCCAGGCGAACCTCAAGCGAGCTCAGGTGATGGCTGACCAGTTCCCTGACGTAGAGGTCGAGACACAGATCCTGATCGGCAAGCCATTTCAGTGCATTCTTCAGTGGATTGAAGAACTCGAACCGAGCCTCGTGGTCATCGCACGTCACGGCGGACACCGGGTCGAGGGCACTGACATGGGCTCACAAGCGGACAACCTTTGTCGACTCGCCCACAGCAACATCCTTCTGGTCGGGACCTTGGACGTCCGTCCCGACGACATCCCTTGGATCGAGGAGGACGGTGAGACGGGCCTCGAATGGTCGCCCGACGCCGAGGTCCGCATCCTGCGCGTGCCTTCCTTTGCTCTCGGGATTGCCCGTAAGGCGGTAGAGGAATACGTGCTGGACAACTACGGAAGTGGGGCCAACGGCACGTACCGAGAGGATCCGCTCCCGTCGACAAACGGTTCCGCCACCAGCGGGATCGCCGCATCGAATGGTGCCGCCTCGCCCGACGCAGTGGAGCAGGAGTGCACGGCAGTACCTCCCCTAGGGGCCGGCGGCCTACCCATGGTTACCAGCCCACGGCTGGACGAGGCCATTCAAAAGCTCCTTCCCACCCACATGCAGTTGATTATGGGAATCGGCACGGCGGAGGAACTCGCCCTGGCCGAAGTGAAGGCCGACGAGGCCATGAAACGCACCGTTGTGGAGGGCCTGGACGCCGACCCGATTCCGGATGTGCCCATGGTCTCGGGCACGTGCCCCCACTCGGGACACATACTGAACCGCGAACGAACGGCCCAGGATCCAGTCCAATGGACCCAAGAGGCCTTCGAGCGACTCAAGGCCGTTCCGCTCATCGCCAGACCTTTGGCTCGGAACACAGTGGAGCGCTTTGCCCGTGAGCAGGACATCTGGCGCGTGACGACACCGGTCATGGACGAGAACAAGCAGGCCATGATCGAGGCGGACGAGTTCGATATGGACACCATGCTGGTCATGTTCCGTGAGCTCCAGACCAAACAGATCAGGGCGGAGGCCGAGGGAGTCGACGGGCTCACACCCGAAATGCGGAAGTTTATCGAAGAGGCCAAGGCCAGCGGCGTCACTCGCTGCCCCATCCGCGACGTGGCGGAAGCGGCCGACCAGTGCCCGGTCGACATAAAGACCGTTTCGCCCGAAGACGCCAAGGCGGCCGTCGAGCAGTTCATGAACAAAGAGGCCAACAAGGCGTGATCCGCAGCGTCGACCGCACCTCCTCCTCTGCTGCGACGCTGTCGCCGCCGGCTCCGGCCGAACGGCGAGACGCCCCAGGTCAGCGCTCCGGCAACGGCTACGTGCCGCACGTCGTCGCGTGGAACCTGACCAAACGGTGCAACCTCGAGTGCGCACACTGCTACATATCCGCCGGATCGTGGCATCTGGCCTCAGAGGAGCTCTCCACCGAGGAGTGCTTCCGTGTCCTCGACGAGATCCTCGAGGTCAACCCCCACCCGATGCTCATCCTGACGGGCGGAGAGCCGCTGGTACGGGATGATCTGGAGGCCATCGCCGAGAGGGCGTCCTCTCGAGGAGCCACGGTAGTCGTCGGAACCAACGGCACCAGGCTGACCGGAGAGCGCATCGACTCGTTGATGGCGGCGGGGATCAAGGGTGTTGCCGTAAGCATCGACTCGCTTCGATCCGAATACCATGATCGCTTCCGGCATGGCGGCGGTGCCCTCACCGACACGATGGCCGCCGTCGAACGATGTGCCGAACGCAAGCTGGACTTCGTCATCCAGACAACCGTAACTACGGGAAATCGGCATGAGATTGCCGATTTGGCGAATTGGTCGGCCACGGCCGGAGCTGTTTCCTTTAATGTGTATTTCGTGGTCCCGACGGGTCGGGCCGAGCTGATGGGCGGTATGACGCCTGCCGAGAACGATGAGGTCCTCCAGGAATTGGTCGCGCTCGAGCAGACGTACCGGGGGCGAATGATGATTCGCTCCAAGTGCCAACCGCAGCTCATGCGCCACGTCATCGACGGCGATCCGGACTCGCCTTTGCTCAACTACGAGACGCGCTGCCCCTGCGGCGTGCACTACGTGCGAATCACTCCCGAGGGCAAGGTCACGCCCTGCCCCTATATGCCCGTTGTCGCCGGCGACCTGATGAAGGACAGCTTCCGAACCATCTGGCAGACCTCGGAGGTCTTCAGTGATCTTCGGTCGGGCCAGCTCTCGGGACGCTGTGGGCGCTGCGAATACCGCGAGGTATGCGGTGGCTGTAGAGCCCGGGCTTACGCGGAGACGGGCGATTTTCTGGGCCCGGACGACTCGTGCGTCTACGAGCCCACGGGTGAGGTACCCCTGATTGCTCGGGTACAGGCCGTAGCCTACGGTCAGGCGGCCGCGTCCGAGATGGCTTGGTCCCCAGAGGCCCGGGCTCGTCTGGACAAGGTTCCGAGTTTCGTGAGGGGGGTCGTGACGGCCCGCGTCGAGAAATTCGCCCTTGAAAGGGGCTATTCCAGCGTAGATATCGAGGTCACGGAAGAAGTGCGTAAGAGCCTTCCCGTAGATTTCTCGAAAAAGCTTCCGTTCTTTCTCGGTAGAGGAGGTACGGCATGAACCGGCGCGCTAGAAGGCTGTTGACAAGAAAGGAAACGTGATGAGTCGAGGGAGCCGACGACTCGGCGTGGCAGTGCGGCATTGAAGTTCCTGGGGGCCTTGGGCCTGGTGGGCCTGGTCTTCCAGGTCTTCCCAGACGCCGCGTGGGCGCAGGACGTTGCGGTACGGCAGTACGGCGACTTTCCCATGGTGGGGAGTCGGGTCGCGGTGTGGGTGGCCGCGCAGGTGCACCTCCTCTTCGCAGCGTTCGTTCTCGGGGTACCGATGTTTGCGGTCGTAGCAGAGGCCATCGGCATCTTCGCGGGTCACGAGAAGTACGATAAGCTCGCCAAGGAATTCACCCGACTCCTCCTGGTGGCCTACTCAGCCACGGCGATCTGGGGAGCGATCCTATCCTTCCTGCTCGTCACCCTGTATCCGAGACTTTGGATCTATCTGGCGGAGATCTTCGAATTCTCCATGTGGATCTATGTAGGCCTCTTCTTTCTCGAGTCGTTCACGCTGTACCTCTACTACTACGGCTGGGATCGCTGGAAGAAGGGGCGTGCCAAGCTGGCTCACTGGGGTCTGGGCATCATGCTCAACGTGTGGGGCACCACCGTCATGTTCATCGCCAACTCCTGGTTGACGTACATGATGAGCCCGCCCGCCGATGTCGGCCCCGACACGTCACCGGCCATGGTCCAATTCTGGAGCGCCTTCGCCAACGCGACCTGGATGCCGATCAACATCCACCGGATTATCGCGAACGTGGTCTTCGGTGGTGCTATCGTGGGCGCCTACGCCGCCTACCGCTTCCTAATGGCAAAGACGGATGAGGAACGCGCCCACTACGACTGGATGGGCTACGTCGGCAACCTGATCGCCATCGGTGCGCTCATCGTCCTTCCGTTCGCCGGTTACTACCTGGGCCGCGAGGTCTACGAGTTCAACCAGCAAATGGGCATCACCATGATGGGCGGGTTCATGAGCTGGCTTTGGATTATCCAGGCCTTCCTCATCGGTGTGTTGTTCCTGACCGGCAACTACTACCTCTGGGTGGGAATGGGCCGGATTCCCGGGGCCGAACGTTTCACTCCCTACACGAAATACATGCTGGTGGTACTCGTGATCGGGGTGATGGTATGGGCCACGCCGCACACCATGATCGCCAACAGAGAAGAAATCGCCGCGATGGGAGGCACCAACCACCCCTTCCTGGGTGTCCTCGGGGTCATGAGCGCCAAGAACACGGCTGTGAACATCATGATCCTGACCACGTTCCTGTCCTTCCTGCTCTATCGTCGCGCAAACATTCGGCCGACGGTCAGTTGGGCGAGGACCGGAACCCTGATTCAGGCGGCTCTGTTCATCATCGCCGCGGGCATCGTGATCTTCTACGGGATCTACGGATACTTCGTCAGCGCAATCGTCCGGATTGGATTCTCGGTCTATCAGGTGCTGGCGGTGCTCTTCACGATCTTCGCGGTCGTCGGGATCGATATTGTTCTCGCGCGGGGCGCGGAGTCCAGGGGCGAGATCCGCTGGGGACAGATGCCTCCGAGGTCTCAGTACGCCCTCTTCATTCTCGCCGTCACGTTCACCTGGCTCATGGGCCTCATGGGCTTCGCTCGCAGTGGAATCCGACAGCACTGGCACGTCTGGGAGGTCATGCGTGACACCAGCGAGTGGGCGGCGACGCCGGCCCTGGGCTACGCGTCCGTGGTGATCTCGGTGTGTGTGCTGATCTTCCTCACGTTGGTTGCCTTCATCTTCTGGCTCGGCGGACTCGCGGAGAAGCCTGTGATATCGGGCGCCGGTGCCTCGTCCTCGCCTGAGCTCGCTCCTGCGGCAGGCGATTGAATGAAAGGCCCGGCTGTCTAGACATGAATACGACTTCTGACTCGAGAGACTGAGACGCGCGATGCTTGCAGAGAATCTGAGGATCTTGGCGGTCGTTCTCGGGACCCTTGGGATCTTCACCCTGGTGGCGAACTCCATTCCCCAAGTCCAGTCCGAGGTGCCACAGGAGCTGACCTTTGGAGCCAACGTCACGGCGGCCGAATTGGTCTCGTCGGGAGGGACCCTTTACAACGGGGCGGGCGGTTGTGTGGCCTGCCACGGGCTGGGGACTCGCGCCCCCAACCTCTTGACGGACGCAGGCGGCACGGGCTCCATCGGGCAACGTTGTGGCGACCGCGTGAGTGGGCAGGACTGCAAGACCTACTTGTACAACTCCATGACGGACCCGGCCGGCTTCCTGGTCGAAGGCTATAATCCGATCATGCCCGACATGCGCCGCTCCCTTTCGGACGCACAAATCTGGTCGGTCGTCGCCTTCCTGCAGGATCAGGGTGGCGAAGTAACGGTCACCGGAGCTGACCTCACCGCAGAGGACGGAGGGGCGGAGCCGGCCGCTGCTGCTGCGCCCACGGCCGCTGCTCCGGCGACTGCATCCCTCGATCCCGTCGAAATCATGCGGGCCAATACCTGCCTGGTATGTCATCAGTTCAACGGTGAAGGCGCGCCCATGGGACCGCCCTTCGACGGGATGGGGGGACGGGTAGACGCGGACTACATCCGCCAATCGATCCTGGACCCGTCGGCGGGCGCATCGGCGGGCTTCGAAGCGTTCATCGGCGTCATGCCGGCGATCTTCGGTAGCCAGCTTACGGCCGCGCAGCTCGAGGCCGTGGTTCAGTTCCTGGCCAGCCAACAGTAAGGGGAGGCGGAACGCGAATGGGCAAACACTTCAAGCATCCCTTCGGCCAAGCGGTTCTGGTCTTGGCGCTGTCGTACATCGTGCTGGACTATGGCATCGTATATCTCCCACCCCTGGTCGGGATCGCCAGCGCCCCCATCCCGAACTCCGTCCTCTTCCAGTTCATGCTGACGGCCGCCGTCGGCGTATTGCTCTGGGTGAGTGACAACGAGGAGCGTTGGACGGAGTTCAAGGCCCCGATACACCGGACAATGGTGGATCCGCAGAAGAAAACGGTACGGGGACTCTTCATGGTGGCCATCCCCCTTCTGGTGGCTTTCGGCACGTTCAACCGGGTCCGGCCGTCCGTGGCCGCGCCCATCAGCCTCAGGTCGGTCCATCCGGCTCCTCCCGGCCGGATCGACTTTCAGGGCACGGACATGGAGCTTGCCGGACTCGAGAACCCTTTGAGGTCGACGGGCTCTATGGAGGACCACTATGAAGAGGGCAAGAGGATCTACTATGAGAACTGCCTCGCTTGCCACGGCGACGGGCTGAACGGGCAGGGCCACTACGCGGCCGCGTTCACCCCGGCCCCCGCCAACTTCGAAGACATCGGCACCATCGCCCAGCTGACGGAAAGTTTCGTCTTCTGGAGGATCGCCAAGGGCGGCCCCGGCCTCCCGAATGAAGGCGCCCCCTGGAATTCGGCGATGCCGGCCTGGGAAGATTTTCTGACCGAGGACGAGATCTGGTCGGTGATCATCTTTTTGTATGAGCAGACGGGGCATGAGCCTAGGACTTGGGAGGAAGCTGAAGAGGGGGAGGAGCACTGATGCGGGGCTTCGCGAAGGACATGGCAAGGAGCGTTTGTGTCGGATCCTCTTGCTTTGTGGGTAGGGGCCTTCGCGGGTTTCCCTCTCCACTCAAGCAATCTTCGATTGAACTTCGTTCCGAGGGAAACCTCGCGGCGGCCCCTGGAGCACGGCGGATGACGGATCCGCTGAACATGCGGATCACCAAGGTGGTCGCGGGGGCATTCGCTCTCATCCTGGTTTTCTGGCTTGGGGCGGGAGGGTTGGAGGGACAGGAGGGCGGCGACCTCGGACAGGTCACTTATGAACAGTGGTGTGCGGGTTGCCACGGGTTGGACGGGACGGGGACGGGGGATGGGGCTTCGATCATGTTGCCTCGGCCTCGGGATTTCAGTCAGGCGCTGTACCAGATCCGGACTACGGCCAGTGGGGAGCTTCCGACGGACGATGACATTCTGAACGTTATCGATGTGGGAATGCCGGGGACGACGATGCCGGGGTGGGAAGACCTGTTGTCGCGGGATGAGCGCGAGGCGCTGGTTCAATACCTCAAGACGTTTTCGCGGTTTTTCTCGCCCGACGAGGTGCCCGAGGCTCTCGACTTCGGCAGGCCGACCAGGGTGTCGGAGGAAGTGCTCGTGGAGGGAAGGGCCCAATACGACGCGATCGAGTGCTGGAAGTGTCATGGCGACCAGGGGCGCGGTGAGGGACAGTCCTCGCCCACGCTGGGTGACGACAACGGCTTCCCGGTCCGGGCGGCGGACCTGACCGAGAACTGGTTGTTCAACGGCGGAGGCACGGTCGAAGACATCTATGCCCGTCTGCGTACGGGTCTCGATGGAACGCCCATGCCTAACTTCTCGGACCTGATCGACGCCGAGGTCATGACCGACGACCAGCTCTGGGCGCTCGCGCACTACGTGCGGAGCCTTTCCCCCGAGGAATCCCCCGGGATCGAAGAGGTGGTGAAGGCCGAGCTCCTTGAGGACGCCGCACTCCCTACGACCGTCGACGACCCGCTGTGGGACTCCGCCGAGGCGGCGTACATCCCGCTGGCGGGACAGATCATCGTGAAGCCCCGTTGGTTCGACCCGCGGGTCGACGGCGTGTGGGTCCAGGCCATCCACGACGGCCAGGACGTCGCCGTGCGAGTGCGCTGGAGCGACCCCAATCTGAGCCCGGATCCGGAGTGGGCCGACTGGAAGTCAGAGGTCGTCTCGTATATGGGCCCCGCAGAAGGTGACCCACCCGAAGCCGGGCCGACACCGGATCAACTCCTCATCCAGTTCCCCATGCAGATGCCTCAGGGGATGGAGCGACCGTACTTCATGAGGGGCGACAACCGTCGCCCGGTCTATCTCTGGCAGTGGCAGGGTGATCGCAGCACGGCCCTGGAGGGCGAGGCCAGAGGGATAGGCACCGAGACTTATCCGACGGACGGACAGGACCTCAGCTTGAACGCCTCTCACGTGGACGGCCAATGGCAGGTTATGTTCACCCGCTCTCTGGTCACCGCGGACGAGGCCGATCTGGACTTCGTCACGGGACAAGCCATACCGGTGGCGTTCTTCGCCTGGGATGGGGACAACGGAGAGTCGGGCACGCGAGGTGCCGTGAGTTCGTGGTATTTTCTGTTCCTCCAGGACGCCACGTCCAACACCGTGTACATTGCCCCGGTCCTGGCTATGATGCTCACGGCGGGTCTCGGTATTCTCGTGGTGGGGAGGGCTCAGAAGCGGGAGGAAGAGGGCGGGATTGTCGAAGAAACGGAATAACGCTGAACTGAATCATTCACAGGTATTAGGAGGGCAGTATGACGGATCGAACTGAACTGCGTAGGGTGTTCACGCCCGCGCTGGTGGCACTTTTTGCTATGGGCTGCGGTGGTGGTGACGGTGGCGGAAGCAGCTCCGGTGGCGACTCCGGCGGAGCCGCAGTCGAGAACCCGGTCGACGCGGCGACGGCGGGTAACATCGCCGGTTCCATCGTCTTCGAGGGCGACGCACCCGCGATGGCCACCATCGACATGAGCGACGAACAGGTGTGCGCGGACAAGCACTCGTCGACTCCCATGATCGAAGAGGTCTCGGTGAGCGACGGCATGCTCGCCAACGTGTTCGTCTACGTTAAGGAGGGGCTGGAGAGCCTGCAGTTTCCGACCCCTGGCCCAGCGCTTCTCGACCAGGACGGTTGCACATACCTCCCGCACGTCCTCGGCGTCATGACGGACCAGGACATCACCATCCGTAACAGCGACGGCGTGCTGCACAACATCAACGCCTCGCCGAGCGAGCAGCGTGGCTTCAACACCAGTCAGCCGATCAACATGGAGAGCACCCGGAGCTTCGGCACGGTCGAGATCATGGTTCCGGTGCGCTGTGACGTGCATGGCTGGATGACCGCCTACATCGGTGTGCTGCCTCACCCGTACCATTCGGTGTCCAGCTCCGACGGAAGCTTCGACCTGTCCACGCTCCCCCCGGGTGACTATGTGATCGAGGCATGGCACGAGCGCTACGGTGCTCAGACTCAGAACGTAACCGTGGCCACCGGCGAGACCGCCGAGGTCACGTTCACTTTCAGCGCGTCCATGGCCGGTGCCGTAGTTCCGTTGGGTGAGCCCGTCGATCTTCACGACCACACGGCGGCTACCGACAGAGACTAGAACGCAGGGAGGGCCCGTCGGTTGAGTGCGGCCGGCGGGGCCGACCCGAAGTGTTGTTCCAATCGAGCTTCCGGCTCGGGAGAGGAATCAGATGAACTTTTCCTGGCTCATGCCAGAGACCGTGTCCACCTTTGGACCGGCCCTGGACGACCTCTACTACGTGATCCTGTGGATTACGGGCATCGTGTTCTTCATCACGGAGATCGTGTTGGTGGTCCTCCTGGTGAAGTACCGCTACAAGGAAGGTCGCAAGGCTGCATACATTCACGGCAGCAACAAGGCCGAGGTCGTTTGGACCATCACCCCGTTCGTCATCGTGATGGGGCTAGTCATCTATTCCAAAGGACTCTGGGACGAAATCCGGGATCCGGCGAACATTCCGCCCAACGCGTATGCGATCGACGTCACGGCAAAGCAGTACGAGTGGAACGCGACGTACCCGGGTGCGGATGGTCAGCTTGGCACCGCGGACGACTTCGTATCTCGAAACGCACTGCATATTCCGGTGGATCGACCGGTGCGAGTCAACCTCCGCGCCGAAGACGTGCTCCACTCCTTCTTCCTTCCCGCGTTCCGGGTAAAGCAGGACGCGGTGCCCGGCATGATGACCCCGGTGTGGTTCGAGGCGACCCGGACGGGTGAGTTCACGCTCGCATGTGCGGAGCTGTGTGGACTGGGGCACTACCGAATGAAGGGCTCTGTCACGGTCCATTCGCAGGCCGATTTCCAGTCCTGGCTCGACGGCCGGCAAGCCGACGAGGAGGACGACCGATGAGCACGACTACTGTAGCCGAGACGCACGCCGGCCAGGTAGAGGAGCACCACGACCTCGGCTTCATCCGGACTTATGTGTTCTCGACCGATCACAAAATGATCGCCCGGCAGTTCCTCTTCACCGCGTTGTTCTTCCTGCTGCTGGGAGGTATCCTGGCCGGAATGGTCCGCTGGCAACTCGGGTTCCCCGGCCAACCGATACCGCTAGGCAACCTCTTGCCGGACACCATGGCCCCGGGCGGGATCATCCTACCGGAGTTCTACAACTCGTTGGTGACGATGCACGCCACCTTCATGGTGTTCTTCGCACTCATGCCCATGCTGGCGGGCGTCTTCGGCAATCTGCTGATTCCCCTCCAGATCGGCGCGGACGACATGGCGTTCCCGCGCCTCAACATGGTTTCCTTCTGGGTCGTGCCGGTCGCTGGTACAGTCATGCTGGCCAGCTTCTTCGTTGAGGGGGGAGCGGCTGGAGCCGGATGGACGTCCTACGCGCCCCTGAGCACGTCGGGTGAGTGGACCGGCGTCTATATGGGGCAGATACTCTGGCTCGTCAGCCTCATCATCGTGGGCTTCTCGTCCATCCTGGGTGCGGTCAACTACGTCTCGACGGTCATCAACATGCGGGCACCGGGCATGACCTGGTTCCGGATTCCGCTTGCCACCTGGTCCCTCTTCGTCACTGCGTGGCTGCTCCTGCTGGCCGTGCCGATCCTTACGGGTGGGCTCATCCTGCTGCTCTTCGACCAGACTATCGGGACCGCCTTCTTCCGCCCCGAGGGGAGCGGCGAGCCGCTATTGTGGCAGCACATATTCTGGTTCTTCGGCCACCCGGAGGTTTACGTCCTGATCCTTCCGGCCATGGGGTTCGTCTCGGACATCATCGCCTGCAGGTCACGGAAGCCGATCTTCGGGTACCACGCGATGGTCATAGCCATCGCCTCGATCGCGTTCCTGGGATGGATCGTGTGGGGTCACCACATGTTCCAGAGCGGCATGAACCCACTCCTGGGTATGACCTTCATGGTTACGACGGTGGTCATCGCTGTGCCGTCGGCCATCAAGACGTTCAACTGGCTGGGGACGTTATGGCGCGGCAACATCCATCTCGACACGCCGCTTCTGCACGCCGTCTCCTTCGTGGCGCTTTTCATCATCGGCGGCCTCTCGGGAATCTTCATGGCCGTGGCGCCCGTAGACATCTACATCCACGACACCTACTTCATCGTGGCGCACCTCCACTACGTACTGGTGGGCGGAACTCTGTTCGGGATCTTCGCCGGCATCACGTTCTGGTTCCCGAAGATGTTCGGGCGCTTGATGCACGAAGGCTGGGGCAAGGTGCACTGGGTCCTGTCGTTCATCTTCTACAACCTGACGTTCTGGCCCATGCACACCCTGGGTGTCCAGGGCATGATGCGGCGGATCTACGACCCCAACCAGTACGAGTTCCTTCAGTCGCTCCAACCGACGAACACGTTCATATCCATCAACATGTTCATCTTTGCGAGCGTGCAGGCGATCTTCGCATTCAACTTCATCTGGAGCCTGTTCAAGGGCAGGAAATCCGGCAACAACCCCTGGAAGTGCAGTACGCTCGAGTGGACCGTTCCCTCACCTCCGCCTCACGGAAACTTCCCGGAGATGCCCATCGTTTACCGGGGGCCTTACGAGTACAGCCACCCGGACCGCGAGGAGGACTTTTATCCACAAGACGTACCGCCACCCACGAGTGAGGCTGGTGGACAGCGTGTCGAAGCACCCACCGCCGAACCCGTGCCAGGAGACTGATCTATGAGCCACGCTGCAACCGCGACGATGGACCGTAGGCCCATGCCCGGCATGAAGGTCTACAACAACAAGCTGGGCATGTGGGTGTTCCTCCTCAGCGAGGTGATGTTCTTCACCTCGCTGATCGGCTCGTACGTGATACTCCGCTTCGCACACCCGGACCATTGGACGAACCCGGGCGTAGTCTTGAACGTCCCGCTCACGGCCATGAACACGTTCTTTCTGATCTGCTCTTCAGTGACGATGGTGAAAGCGTTCGCGGCCGTCGAACACGGAGATCAAAAGGGCCTCAAGCTCTGGCTCCTGGCCACGATCCTTATCGGAGCGTCCTTCGTGGGTATTCAGGTCGTCGAGTACATCGCCCTGTCCGGCGAGGGATTCCTTCCCGCACTCGATGCGTACCACGCCGTGGGGCGTGGCAATCCCCACGATGGCCCGGCACTCGGTGGCCCGCTGTACGGGGCGACCTTCTACGCCATGACAGGCTTTCACGGTGCACACGTCTCCATTGGTGTGCTCGCCCTGATTTTCGTATATGTCAAAGCACTCCGTGGAGGATACACCACGGAGGACCACCAGGGCGTCGAGGTCATAGGCCTGTATTGGCACTTCGTAGACCTGGTGTGGATCATTCTCTTCACCATCGTCTACCTGATTTGAGCGAGGAGGAGTAATGGAAGAGCATGCTGAGCAGCCCCGTTATGTCCTGATCTGGTTCGTCCTTCTCGTGCTGACGTTGGGCGAGGTGGGGTACGCCTTCTTGGATCTCCCGAAGGTTTGGCTAGCCACGGGATTGATCATCATGGCCCTTTACAAGGCCCTGTTGGTGGCGATGTACTACATGCATCTCCGCTATGAGCCCCGACGACTTTGGGTGTTGGCCGCATCACCGCTTCCACTTGTGCTGATCCTGATCCTCGCGGTCATTACGGAGTTCTAAGAAGAGTGTCCGCCTCTACCATGGTCATGCCCCAACCCGTGCCCGAGGGAGGGCGGTAGTTTGGATAACGAGGGTCTGCGACTGGGACTATTCCTGGCTGGCCTCTTGATGGCGTCGGTCCCAGTTTCGTTGGGTGTTGCGTTCGGCGTCTTCCTCTTCAAGGAGTTCAAGAGGGATCGCATGCGGGATGAGGGAGGCCATCAGCAAAGGGAGGCATGATGAGGCAACGTTTCCGCAGCGTGGTTCCTCGGGGTGTCATCGCCGGAGTTCTCGGCGCCACGGCACTGGCGTTTTGGTTTCTCATCATCGACGGCTCACAGGGACAACCGTTCAGAACGCCGGGATTCCTGGCCGGCGCGCTGCTCGGCACCGGAGATATCAGCGGGGGCCTGGGCCCCGTCCTCCTGTACACGGTCATCCACTACACGGCTTTCATAAGCGTGGGGCTCCTGGTGTCGTGGGCACTATCGAAGATCTACACGGCGCCGAACGTGTTCCTTGGGCTGGTGCTCGGATTCGCCCTCTTCGACATCGTTTTCTACACGAGTGTCTCGGTCACAGGTGTAGATGTCATTGCGGAACTCGGCTGGCCGGCAGTGCTGGCCGGTAATCTCATCGCCGGCGTAGTTTTGATGGGGTTTCTCCACCTCACCGGCGCCACGCCCCCGGTGTCCTGGTGGTCGTTGCTGGGACAACATCGGATGATCAAGGAGGGACTTGTCTCCGGACTGATCGGAGCCTGCGTCGTGGCTCTTTGGTTCCTGATCATCGATATGGGCCGCGGACAACCGTTCTTCACACCAGGGGCCCTGGGCTCGGCACTATTTCTCGGCTCTACCGATCTGGCCGCCGTCAACGTGTCGAGTGCCACCGTGCTGGGATATACGATCATTCACTTCGGCGCCTTCATCGCCACCGGATTCGTCGCGGCGGCAATTGCGTGTTACGCAGAGGACACACCTCCGCTGATCCTCGCCGGAGTAATGCTCTTCGTGGCCTTCGAGGCATTCTTCATGGGACTTATGGCCCTGGCTGCCGAGTTCCTTCTCGGACCCCTGGCTTGGTGGGCGATCGCCGTGGGAAATCTGTTGGCCTCGGTTGCTATGGGCTGGTACCTGTGGGTCAAGCACCCGAAGCTGCAGCTCGTCCTTGCGGAGAACCCGCTCGATAAGACCGACTAAACACTGCGGAACTGACCAAAGTCCGCTTGGACAGACGCCCCGGGCCCTCGCCTGGGGCGTTTTCCGTCGGTTCCGGTCGGGTTACAATTCCGCCAAACGAACGCCAACGACAGCGCTCACTGAGAGCTTGCCGAGGATATCATGACCCAGTCGATGTCGATGTTGATCGCCGTTGCCCTCGTGGCATTCCCAACGTCGAGGCCGATCTCGGCCCAGGACCCTACGGCTCCTGTACCCTCGAGCTCCGCGCAGCAAGCCACTTGGGATGTCGACCAGGCACTCGGGCCGGCTATTCCGCTCTCCTTCGAGACGGACGAGGGGACCTGGATGAACGTGGACGTCAGCGCGGACGGCCAGTCCCTGGTGTTCGACCTGCTGGGCGACCTCTACACCATGCCCATCGGCGGCGGACTGGCCACGCGCATCTCGTCGGGACAGGCCTTCGACATGCAGCCCCGATACAGCCCGGACGGCTCGAGCATCGCGTTCATCAGCGATCGGGACGGAAACTTCAACGTGTGGCTCATGGAGCCGGACGGATCGAACCCCCGCCAGGTGTCCGAGGAGGCGGACCGGGAGGTGAACAGCCCGGCGTGGAGCTCGGACGGCCAGTACATCTACGTTCGCAAGCACTTCGTCGATACGCGTTCCCTCGGTGCCGGCGAAGTGTGGATGTACCACGTGAGCGGAGGAGCGGGCCTGCAGGTGACCGAGAGGGACGGCTGGCAGAAGGACCAGGGAGAACCGGCTGCCTCGGGAGACGGCCGATACTTGTTCTATAGCCGCAACGTGTACCCGGGCCAAACATTCCAGTACGACAAGAACGTCTATCAGAACATCTACTCCATCTTCCGTCGCGACCTGACCACGGGTGAGGAACGCGCCGTAGCACGCCGGCCCGGAGGGTCCGTCACGCCAAGGCCCTCTCCCGACGGCACCAAGCTGGCATTCATAAAGAGAGTGCGGCTCCAGTCGGTGCTGTTCCTGCACGACCTCGCAACGGGCGAAGAGTGGCCGCTCTTCGACGGACTCGACCGCGACCTGCAAGAGGCCTGGGCCATCCACGGCGTCTACACTCAGTACGACTGGACACCCGACGGTGCCTCGATCGTGATCTGGGGCCAGGGCAAGATCTGGCGTGTGGACACGGCAACGGGCGAGGCCAACATCATACCGTTCACGGCACAGGTCGATCAGACGATCCATCGGGGCCTGCGCTTTCAACAGGAGGTGGCTCCCGAAAACTTCGACGTGCGCATGCTACGCGACGTCACAACATCTCCGGCGGGGCGATTCGTCGCCTACTCGGCGCTGGGCAAACTGTACCTTAAAGAACTGCCTCTCGAGGCCCCCCGGCGTCTGACCCGGGATAACGCCATCGAATTCGCGCCGGCGTTCTCGCCCGACGATCAATGGGTCGCCTACGCCATCTGGACCGACGCGGGGAAAGGCCGTATCAGGGTCGTTCGATCCGACGGGAGCGGGGGCCGCAGCGTCGTGACGACTCCCGGGCACTATACCGAGCCCGCGTTCTCGCCTGACGGCCGCTGGCTTGTCTACCGGTCCACGGGAGGAGATCAGGTTCGCGGCCCGACCCATGGCGAGGACCCCGGGATCTTCGTGGTTCCGGTCGACGGATCAGAGGAACCCCGTAGGGTTCGCCGGAGCGGAACGCAGCCGAGATTCGATCACACGGGCGAGCGGATCTTCGTGAGCGACACCGCCGACGGGAAGCACGTGCTCCTCAGCGTCGATCTGCACGACGCGAACGAGGTGGTCCACTTCCAGTCGGATAACGCCACCCAGATCGTCCCCTCGCCGGACGGTGAGTGGGTCGCGTTCACCGAGCGCTTCCGCACGTACATCGCGACCTTCCCCCGCTCTGGCCGAACGGTCACGCTCAGTCCCAGCCAGGAGGGCTTCCCCGTAGCCCGGGTGTCCGAGAACACAGGTGATCACCTGCACTGGTCGGGTGACGGAAGATCCCTCCATTGGAGCCTGGGCCCCGAGTACTTCACGCGGGATGTCACCGAAACCTTCTCGTTCGTGCGTGGCGGCACGCGCGACGCCGTGGAGCCCGAGGGCGACGGCCTGGACATCGGATTCTCCCGAGCCAGCGACGTGCCGGCCGGTGTGGTCGCGCTCGTGGACGCGCGCATCATCCCGCTCGGCGCCGACTCGGGCGAGGACGGTGGCGTCATCGAACGCGGCACCATCGTGGTGACCGGCAATCGCATCACCGCCTTGGGTCCGACGAACAGGGTGGCCGTACCCACCGATGCCCTCAGGGTAGACGTTACCGGCAAGACGATCATTCCGGGCATCGTCGACGTGCACGCCCACGTGAGGGGCGCTTCGGGCGGCATACTGGCTGAAACGACCTGGTCATTCATGGCGAACCTCGCGTACGGGGTCACCACGTCGCACGATCCGTCCAGCAACACCGCCACGGTGTTCACCAACTCCGAGATGATCCGGGCCGGCGAAAAGGTCGGGCCACGCCTCTTCTCCACGGGCGCCATCCTGTACGGGGCGGAAGGTGACGGAAAGGCCGTGGTCACCAGTGCCGAAGACGCCGAACGCCATGTCGCTCGAATGAAGGCCGTCGGTGCGTTCAGCGTGAAGAGCTACAATCAGCGCCGTCGCGACGCCCGGCAGCGGATCATCAAGGCCGCCCGCGATCTCGAGATGATGGTCGTGCCCGAGGGCGGCTCCCTGGTCTACAACAACATGACCATGGTGTACGACGGTCACACCGGCGTGGAGCACTCACTTCCGGTGCCGGTCGTGTACAACGACCTGGCCCAGCTCTTCGGACAGAGCTCGACCGGCTACACGCCCACCTTGGTCGTCGGCTACGGCGGGCTTACGGGGGAGAACTACTGGTACGAGCGGACCAATGTCTGGGAGAACGAGCGCCTACTGAGATTCGTCCCCCACGACGTCGTGGACCCACGCTCGCGACGGCGCGTCATGGCGGCCGGAGACGACGACTTCAACCACTTCGCCATTGCGCGCGGCGCCAAGGCCGTGCAGGACGCAGGAGGCCTGGTCGCGCTGGGCGCCCACGGGCAGATGCAGGGCCTCGGAGCGCACTGGGAGCTGTGGATGTTCGTGCAGGGGGGCATGACCGAAGTCGAGGCACTCCGGGTCGCCACCCTCAACGGTGCGCGTTACCTGGGCCTGGACGGAGACCTGGGCTCACTGGAAGTGGGGAAGCTGGCGGACCTGGTCGTGCTGGACGAGAATCCCGCGGATTCCATCCAGAACTCGGAATCTGTGAGCATGGTCATGGTGAACGGCAGGCTCTACGACGAGGAGATGAACGAGGTCGGGAACCGCCCTCGGGAGCGGAGGCCCCTCTACTGGGAGCGGAGACCTGAGGCGGCGCCTACTCCTCGTAGCCCAGAAAGCGGTTGAGTCGCCATAGGTAATAGGAGAGGCCGGCCGCCAGAATCAGGAAGACGCCCCCAAGAACGAGGGCTCCCGTGCCACCTTCCCTGGAGAAGCCCACGAGTTCGTATGCGCCGTAGCCGGCGCAGAAGAGGATAGCGAACGCAATGAGGATTCGATGGAAGGCTATGATGGACACGTGCTTCTCCGAGCGGTGAACAATGGGGCACTAATCTAGTGTCCCGTCCCAGAGTTCGCTGGCATTGATCTCGCTACGCGGCGACCGATGCACCGGGCCTCGATGCGTCGAGGGCCTCGGCGGCGCACGCCCTCGAGTATCCCACTCGACCGCAAAATCACCGACACCCCTTGTTCAAGGCCTCCACTCGGATGCGCGGGATCCGGCGGCGTTCTCCGCCTCGGTCTTCCAGCCCCGGTATTCGTCCTGGGTCCAGCGAAAGAAAACGACCGAGATGGCCACCCAGAAGATGAGCATCCCCGGAATCCACATAATCAATCCGCCCAGGCGCTGGTCCTCGAGGGGCGTGAGCGCCGTGACCCGGGGAGCCAACTCGTACAGCGGATAGAGCAGCTCGTCCGACATGGTGATGAACGCCGAGACCGCCGTGGACGGAATGCCGAACGCGAAGACGTACATCATCAGCAACGGCCCGGTCGGGATCCTCTCCAACTCGGGGACCGGGTTCACCACCGGCCACCACATCATCGTAGCAACCGAGATGAACATCAGGTGCTGCACGATGTGAACGTCGTGATTGGCCAGGGCCGCGTTGTACATCGGAGGCAGGTGCCACCCGATGAAGACCACGTTGTACGCCGCGAACGCCAACACTGGATGGGTCAGCAAGCGAGCCACCCTCATCACGGCCGATCGCTCCAGCGCCTTGCTGATCAGCCAGCGTGGAATGCCCAAGATCAACAGCGGCGGCATGATGAGCATGAGCAGCATGTGCTGCACCATGTGGGCCGCGAACAGATACTCGTCCGCAAGGTGGTGAAGCGGGCCGTTCAGCGAAAAAAAGACAATTCCGACCGCGCCCAGGTACGCCACCACTCGCCACGGGCCCGCGCCCGTGTCAGACCATCCGAAGCGCCTCCGGGCGGGTCCCACGGCCGTCAGGTAGAGGGCCGCCAGGAAAACGCAGCCCACCAGCACACTTGCGTGGACCTCGAATCCGAGTATGGCGAACTCATCCACCGGTGGACTCGTTGGCGGGAGGCCGTCCAACCCGGTGCTCGCCCAGGCAAGGCTCGGTAGCGTAGAGAGTGTCACGCAGGATCTGCTCGGGTGGCCATCAGGAGAGGACGCGGCTCGATACCCGATGATGGAGTCGGGGATCCTTTGATAGAGGTCTACGAGCGGACGGCAGCGGGGATCGACGTGGCCATTGCCGCGTTCGAGGCGGACCTCACGAGGGAGATGGCGCGGTTCGAAGAGCTCGGTGGCGGGTGACGTTGCCGTGAGCCTCAGCGGTGACCGCTAACGCAGCTACGGGCATCGGCGTGGAGGCTGTCACCCGATCGAGGCCGAAGATCAGATCGGCCACCAGATCCTCCCCGGCCTCGATGCCTACCGAGAGACGCAGTAGGCTGTCTCCGACACCGGCAACCGCCCTCGCCTCCTCGTCCATCGCGGCGTGGGTCATGGTCGCCGGATGGCAGACCAGGCTCTCCACACCACCCAGAGACTCCGCCAGCGTGAACAGTCCGAGGCCCTCCAGGAACGCCCGCACCTGCTCTGTTCCTCCCTCCAGTTCGAAGCTGACCATGCCTCCGAAGCCAGACTGCTGCGAGGCTGCGATCCCGTGCCCGGGATGGTCCTCGAGACTCGGGTGATGCACCCGCTTCACCGCCTCGTGCCGCCGCAACGCGTCCACGATCCCTAGGGCATTGGTCTCATGCAACCGCATGCGTGCATGCAGGGTCCTGATCCCTCTCATGGTCAGGAACGAGTCGAAGGGCGAGCCGGTCACTCCCAGCGCGTTGGCCCACCACGCCACCTCCTCGGCCAGACCGGCGGTGCGTGCGACCACGGCACCACCTACGACGTCGGAGTGCCCGTTGAGGTATTTGGTCGTCGAGTGGACCACCAGATCAGCGCCCAGTTCGATGGGTCGCTGAAGGGCCGGTGAAAGGAATGTGTTGTCGACGACCACGCAGGCGTCCACGGCGCGCGCCCGCTCGACGATGGCGGCGATGTCGACCACCCGGAGCAGCGGATTGCTCGGAGTCTCCACCCAGACCATGCTGGGCTTGTCCGCGAAGACTTGGTCCAGGCGGCTCGCGTCCGTCTGATCGACGAGCGCGAGTCGGAAATGGCCTTTGCGAGCGAAGCTGGTGAGGAGCCGATGAGTCCCCCCGTAGCAGTCGTGGGGTGCCACGATCAGATCGTCCGGTCCGAGCAACTGAAGCACCGTCGTGACCGCCGCCATGCCCGAGGCGGTGATCACGGCGTCGTGGCCACCCTCCAGCTCGGCAAGCGCCTTCCCAAGAATATCCCTCGTGGGATTTCCCGATCGGGTATAGTCGTACTGGCGCTGCTCGCCGAGTCCCTTGAATGAGAACGTCGAAGAGAGATGGATGGGCGGGATGACGGATCCATGCTCACGGTTTACCGCCACTCCCGCTCGGACAGCACGCGTCTCGGCCCGGTTCTCGGGCCGCGTATCGGGCCGGATCCCGGCTCGGGCCTCGAAGCGGCGCTCAGTCATGATGGGCCTCCGCTTCCAGAACGTTACGGATCAGACGGCTCACCGCCTGATCCTCCTTCAGGAACGCGTCGTGCCCGAAAATCGATGCGATCCGCACCGCCCTGCCCGAGCTCGGCAGCCTCCGCACCAGCTCGGCCACCAACCACGGCGGCACGAGTGTGTCGGAATCCACCGACATCGCGGTGGTGGGGACCAGGACGTCCTCGGGTTCCACACGGTGGATGTCGAGGGACTGAGTAAGTGTCCGGAAGGCTGTCGCGTCGAACTGACGACTGAAGCGGCCCCCGTGGTACTCGAGATAATCCTCCACCGCAAAACGAGGGGGGCCCTGGTCCCAGTTCGGCGAAGATGCAAAACGCTGCTCGAATTCTTCAGGAGTCCGATACGTCGTCATGGCCAAGGCTCTGGCGAGCGCCAGCCCGTCCTCCTCTCGGCCCGATTCTGCCGCAAGCTCCACGATGCGCCGCTGAATCACCCTCAGGCCGACCGCCATGGGGTGAGCACGGTGGGCCGCACATAGCACCAGAAGTCGGCGAACCCGCTCCGGATAGAGCGCGCCGAGGGCGAGGCCCACCATTCCGCCGTACGACGCGCCCACAAACCCGTGTAGCTGCTCGATCTCGAGGTGGTCGAGCACGCGGGCTACCGCATGGGCCTGGTCCTCGGTGGTCACCACGGGAGGGCCCGACCCGCTGGCAACCGGACCCGTCGAATCGCCGGCACCGCCGAGCCAGTCGATGCTCACGATGCGGTAGCGCTCCGGGTCCAGACCCCCACCCGAGCCCACCACACCCGGCCACCATCCGGCGGCGCCGTCCGGCTTCCCGCAAACAAAGCGGTGTGCCGAGATGCCCCCGAGCACGAACACCGCCGGGGCGTCCTCGGCCCCGTACGAGGCGTAGGCCACCGTGTCTCCCGCGGCGGAGTCCCGCAGGGACACCGTGCCGCACGGCTGCGCGGCCACGGCCGTCATGACGCCCTCCCGGAGTTCACTGGAAAGCGGGCTTGGAGATCGACGAGAAGGGCTTCAGCCGTCGGTCTCGGTCCGAGCCCCTTGCCGAGATGCGCACAGACCTCGCCACTGCTCAGGCGATACGTATAAGCGACTTCTTCACAACCGACGTCGAGCGTGCTCCCCTTGGGCACGGCCTTGTAGCTCAAGCTGCTGGCCCCACCTCTCCGCGCCTCTCCCACCAGCCGGGTGGTCAAGCCCTCGCGCACCCGTCCCCTGACAACCATCGGATCCACGTCGCGGAGATCCTGGGCCGTAACGAGTCCGGCGGGGCGACCGGTCAACGCGGCCTCGACCACCGACAACTTCACGGCGGCATCCACGCCCTTCAGATCCAGCTCTGGATCCGACTCCAGAAACCCCCGCTCCTCGGCCACGGCCAACCCATCCTCGAATGAACCTCCGCCCTCCAGGACCTCGATGATGGCCGTGGTAGACGCACTACCGACGAAAGCCGCTTCGACCCAATCTGCTCGGAGCTCACCCACGGAATCGAGCAGCTGCCGACCCGCACCGCCAAGCACAGCGTTGATTCCCACGCGTCCACCCAGGGCAGGATCGCTCCAGCGGTCCACGTGGGACGCGGCGGCGTCCTTGGCCGCCAGGATCAGACCCCTGCCGCGGCGAACCACGGTCTCGTCGAGGGTCTCGCCCCACTCACGACGGCCGAAGTCGGTGGCTGTCGTGTCCACGACCACATCGGCGTCTATCTCCAGGAGTGCCTCGGCGAGGGGCAGAGATCGTCCACCCAGAGCCGAAGCGAGGGTCTCACCGGCTTCCTTGGCGGCGATGACCTTGGCCGCGATGGCCTCGGCGGCGACGTCCTCGGCGGCGATAACCCGCTCGCGGTCCAATCCATCCGACACCGTCACCGTCCTGCTGCTGTCGGTCACGCCGGCCAGCGTATGCCCAGTCTCGCGAAGAAGGCCCAAGAAGGCGCGCCCCACACGTCCGGGCCCGAGGAGGTGTACCGTGGGAGAAGGGCCCGTGGTCTGGTAGGCGTCCAGGGTGGGCGTCGACACGACATAGCCCGAGACGCCGATCTGCTCGGTCATTCCATTCGCTCCTGTTCCAGTTCTCATCGTGGGAAGCGAGGAACGCCGTCGGATGATTCTTACGGACCCGAGAGCACGACCGGGAAGGTCGGAAACGGACGCGAGTTCATCTGTCGGAGAACCTGGGTTCCCGCAGGACTTGGCACCGTTTCGAGGATTGCGTAGTTCCCCGAAGGTTGCCCCGGCGTCATAGGGCCTGCCCCTCAGCCGGTCTTGATGATGGCGGGAGCATATACGCCGGGGGGCGATCCGTCAATGGGAATCAAACAAGAGCATGCCCGGGGACGGGCCGAGCGCGGGAGGGGCCCTACGCCCCGACCAGATCGAACTGGGGCAGGAACTGGTAAAGGATGATCATCATCACCACCACGAACACCGCGACGGAGAGTCCCGCCAGAAAGAGCACCGAGAAGACCTTGCTGTCCGACTTAAGGTGCATGAAGAACATGATGACCATGATGAACTTGGCCGTGGATAGTACGAGCAGAACGGGGACCAAGACCGGAGCCAGGGCCTCGATATAGAAGATGGCCACCTCGACTCCCGTGATGACCGTCAGAATCCCTGCGATCATCCAGTAAAAGCCGACGGAGGTGTGGCCGCCGTCGTGCTCTGTTTGTGCTGTGGCCTCAGCGCTGCTCATGGTTCTCTCTCTGCTCCAAGTACACTACCGATTCCACTGAATCAGGTAACAACTCAAGGGGGTATTCCCTTAAGTCCACCGACCCCAAGATATAGTGGTTACCGGGGCTCTGCGGGCCGTTTCCCACGTCCGGTGCCGAGGTAAAGGGCCGAAGCTGGCGTGGGAGCACACTGAACAGCCTGCTCAAGCAAGCGGTAGAACAACAGGCCGCGAGCCCGGGATGTGCGTCGGTTGAAGCGAAAGGTGAACTCGTCCAGATAGTAGGGGAGGTGTTCGCGGGCGATCCCTCCTTGGAGGGTTCCGAGGACCCAGCGCTTGAGGAGAGACGCCACCCGATGTACGGCCGACATGAGCACGTGAGCGGGATCGCCGGAGGTCGAGAGGTTCGTGACCGTGTGGCGAAAGCCCAGTTTGGCGAGTCCCTGATAGCTTGGCCATCCGTCGGTATGCACCGTGCTTGCCGGTGCGATGCTATCCTTGACGAAGCCTCGCAGAACCGGAGCGGAGAGGTCGGGCACCCAACGCAGCCGTATTCTCCCGATCTTGCGTCCGTCGACCTCGGCGGCGATCGCGACGATGGCCTTCTTGATCGTCTCGCGGCCCCGCACTCCAGCCTCCACGCCCCCGACATAGCTCTCGTCCACTTGCACAACGCCGCTCAGCTGGTCGCGATCCGGTCGGACCATGGCCCGGCGGAGCTTGTGGAGCCAGACCCACGCTGTCTTGTAGCTTCCCAGTCCGAGCACGCGCTGGAGCCCGAGAGCATTGGCTCCGTATTTCTGGCTCGTGAGCTCCCAGGCAGCGAGAAACCACAGACGCAGGGGCGAGCGCGTGCGGTGGAACACGGTTCCCGCCAGCACCGAGGTCTGCCTTCGACAGTGTGGGCAGACGAGACGCCCCCGCGATGCTCGCCAGACCTCTCCCAACCCGCCACAGCCCACGCACACAAACCCTTCCGGCCAGCGCAGACCCTCCACGTACTCCAGGCATGCCGCATCGTCGGGGAAGAACTCGTCCAGCTCCAGCCGCGTACGGGGATAGTCCACGCCGCCACGGAGCTGAGAAGCCGGAACCGCCATGACCACAACATGTAGTGGGCGGTGGACTTAAGGCAATACCCCATATGGGGAATAGCAACACTGGTCGCGGTCCGGTTTGTCTCTTTGGGGCCCAGGCGGGTGGTGGTCGAGCCGGAAGTGCCTCAGATCCTAAAGCTAAGACCTTAGTACGATGACAACCAAGGCTCTGCGCTTCGGAGCGAGACGATGAAGCCGTCCTGGAGTCGCCGACCCTCCGTTGCAGCCCAACGGAGAGCTGAACCAAGGCGGTGCATGACCTGTATCATCCCCGAGAGCCAAGCCGCAAAGCGATCAGTTCTGGGACAGGACACAAGAGGATCCCTCCATGAAGAAAACCTCTGGCAAGGTCGGTGGACGGGGGACCCTAGTGTTCGTTCTTGCGCTGATCAGCGCGTGTTCCGCGCCGGCGCGGGACATCGAACAACTCGTGCTGCAGGACAGCACGTACTTCGTTGAAGAGACGATGGAGCCGTTCAGCGGGAGGGTGTTCAAGTCCTTCGCCGAGGACCCTGGCACCGTCCAGCTGACCGGTTTTTTGCGGGACGGCTTATGGAACGGGGAGCTGACGGTGTACTTCTCGAGCGGCCGCATACGGTATCAGGGCGAACTGGTGGACGGAGAGCGCTGTGGCGCGTGGTACGAGGACCGGAACGAGGAGACCCCGGAAGACATCTACGGGCAGCTGCTGGAAGAGATCGAGAGTTTGGCTATGTTCCCGCCCTGCCCGGAGTCCTGAACGAACCGTTCCGTGGAGAACGCAATGAGCAGAGCTCCCCGACTTCGGACCCACCGTCACCATCGATCATCTGGTGCACCACACGAGTGGTATCCGTGATTGGCCCGGGACCCTGGCGGTGGCTGGGTGGCGCATGGACGACATCATCTCGTTCGATCAGATCCTGACCATGGCCAGGAACCAGCAGGACCTGAATTTCCCGCCCGGAGCCGAGTATTCCTACTCGAATACCGGTTACAACATTTTGGCCGCTCTCGTGGCTGAGGTGTCCGACCAGTCGTTCCGGGAGTGGACGGCCACCAACATCTTCCGTCCTCTCGGCATGACGGATACCCACTTCCATGACGACCACGCCGAGATCGTAGAAGATCGGGCCCGCGGGTACGCACCCTCCGGGGAGGCATTCCGGAACATCCCCAACGGCCTCACGGCACTGGGTTCGAGCTCCCTCTATACCACCATCGACGACCTGGCCAATTGGGTCATGAACTTCGAGGACGGACGCGTCGGTGGCCGATCGGTCATCGAGCGGATGCAGCAGCAGGGTGTGCTGAACAGCGGTGAGGAAATCAACTATGCGTTCGGCCAGTCCAAGGGGGTGTACCGGGGCTTGGAACTGTGGAGCCACAGTGGCTCGTGGGCTGGCTTTCGAACGGTAGTCATGCGCTTTCCGGAACAGCGGTTCGCGGTGGTGATTCTAGCCAATCTGGGTGGCTACAACCCGACGGCTTCGGCTTTCGCCATTGCCGATCTTTACCTAGAGGACTTCCTGGAGCCCACGCCGGACGGCGAAGCCCTTGAGGCCGATGAGACACCAACGGTCCCTGTGAGCGTCGGATTACTCGCATCGTACACCGGTACCTACAAGCTCGGCCCGGGTTGGCTCGTGACCATTACCCGCGAGGGACAGGCTCTCATGGCCCAGGCCACCAACGAGTCCCGGTTCCCCATGCGAGCGATTTCCGAGCAGGAGTTCTTCGTGGAGGCCTATGGGGCGTCCATGAGTTTCGGTCGGAGTGCCGAGGGCACTGTCGATCACCTGACCTACCGAGGCATCCACGCCTTGCGAGTGGAGATCGATTCACAGGACTCAGATGATCTGAGCGACTACGTCGGTGAGTTCTACAGCGAGGAGCTGGACACGAGCTATTGGCTCTCCGTACTGGACGGCACTCTGGTGGCACACCATCGGAGGCACGGTGACATCGAACTACTCCCGGTGATGCGCGACGAGTTCCGGGGCGACCAGTGGTTCGTCCCGTCTGTGGAGTTCGATCGCGACGATCTGGGTCGCGTGACCGGCCTGCGGATTTCGCAGGGTCGTTCGCGAAACATGAAATTCCGGAGGCGGGGCGCCGGCCGCTGATCCACCCGCCCTGATCTTGCGGCGACGTAGGGGACACACGCGATAGCAACCTTCCTCCACGAGGTCCGTGAAAGGATCGCGCGGCGAGGGGAAGAATTCCGGCCTCAGACACGTCCAACGTATGGGAATTGCGCGTGAAGCTTGGGGTTTGCGGTCGGCCGGCGGCCTGGCGAACAACACTCGAATGTGGCGGATCGAGGCGAGTACCTAATGGTTGAGATTGAGAGCGGGTGTGGGGTCGGAGTCCGCGTGTTCGTGACGCTCCTTGCGGGGTTCTCGCTGGGGTGCGGCGAGACTCCCGTGGTGCAGGACGCCGAGGCAATGTTCCGGGGAGGCCCCGAGCACACCGGCGTGTACGCTGAGGAAGGAGTGGTGGACGGTCTCGCCGGTCTGCGCTGGCGCTTCGAAACCGGAGGTGCGGTCCGCTCGAGCCCCGCGGTGGTGGGCGACGCGCTCTACGTGGGCAGTGCCGACGGGCGGCTCTACGCTCTCGGTGTCGCCGACGGGAACGAGCTGTGGAGCTTCGACGCGGGCAGCGCGGTAATCTCCAGCCCCGCGGTGGCCGCCGACTTGGTCTATTTCGGTGATCGCGGCAACGTCCTCCATGCCCTGGACCGGATGGATGGGTCCCTCGCGTGGCAGTTCCCGACGGGCCCGGACATGGCGCTGCCCTGGGGGCATCGTGCTATTCGGGAGCGGCGACGGGAGCCTCTACGCCGTGGACGCCACCTCGGGCGCCCAGCTGTGGCGGTACGCCACCGAGGGTCGCATCCGCTCCAGCCCCGCGGTCTCCGACGGCGTGGTTTATGTAGGCAGCATGGACGGTAGCCTCCACGCGGTGGATGTCATGTCGGGCGAGGGCCTTTGGCGGTACGACACCGAGGGCCGGTCCCTGAACTCCGCCGAATTCGGCTTCGACCGCCGGTCCATCCAGTCCTCCCCCTCGGTGGGAGACGGCGCTGTGTTCTTCGGGTCCAGGGACGGATACGTCTATGCCGTCGAGACGGCCACGGGGGAGCTGAGGTGGCGGTTCGACCAGGAGGTATCCTGGTGCATCTCCTCCCCAGGCTTCATGGACGGGATGGTCTTCGCGGGATCGTCGGACGGCCTCTTCGTGCAGGCTCTGGACGCCACAACCGGGGAGGAGTTGTGGAGGACGACCATCGGGACACGCGTATTCGGGTCGCCCTCAGTGGCGGGCGAGACGGTCGTCACCGGCAATCACGACGGCAACATTCGGGCTATGGATCGGCTGACCGGTGAGGAGCGCTGGAGCTACCGGACCGGCCGGGCCATCCAATCCTCGGCCGTCGTGTCCGGGGGGGCCGTGTTCGTCGGTAGCGACGATGGCTCGGTCTACGCGCTGGACGGAACCGAGGGACCGTCCCCGCACCGCACGGTCTTCTGGGACGAGGATCTGCGCTCCTTCTATCCGGGGCACGAGGCCCTCAGGGATCATCTGTCCAAGGCCGGATACGCAGTCCTGGATGCTACGGATCTGGGTGGCTTCATGGTGGATCGTATCGAGGATCAGGAGCCCAGTGTGGTAGTGTTCGCGAAGGACCACGTGCCCGTGAATGTCGGAGCGACCGCGGCGGACACGGTGCTCTTCCGGAGGTACCTGGACGCCGGAGGGAGGATCGTCTGGTTGGGGTATCCCCCCTTCTTCGTGGAGTGCGATGCGGAGACCGGACAGGCCGTGGGCGCGGACATGGCGAGGACCACCGCCGTGCTCGGTGTGGACCACTCCAGCGTCACGGTGGACGAGTACTCCACTCGGGCAACGGAGTCGGGCCGTGACTGGGGCCTCCGGGACTGGTGGATCGATCAAGGCGGTGTGGACCCCTCCCAGGTCAGCGAGGTGCTCGCGACCAGTGAACGTGGAGGGGCTACGGCCTGGTTTCGGAGCTACTCGGCCTCACCCTCCGGTGGCTTCGTGAAGCTCTGGGGCATGCAGTCGGCGATCCCGGATCCGGCGATCGTGCGTTCCGTGGCGGAGTACCGTCTGCGCTGAGGCGAAGTGGTCAGAGCGGAAGTAGAGGCGGTTACCTGACCCCCTCCTCAGCTACGGCCCCCACCGCGCGGCACCACCCGCCCGATCGGTTCGCTCGCCCTGGTAGGCCGAGACGCCTCTCTGGTCTTGAGGTCGTACCGATCTCCCGGCCGCAGGAAGTAGAACGGCCCCCCCACGGTGCGCATGGTCTCCGGCCCGTCGGGCGCGAGCTCCTTCTCGTTGTCATGGATGATGACGTAGCTCGTACCGATGACCTCGAAGTGGTCGCCCTCGACGACGATCGCCGTGTTCTCATCGATGGCGATGCCGAGCATGTCCGGGCAGAGCTTCATCACGCCTAGCATGTCGAACTGCCGGTTCCGGGCGAGCACGTGAACGTCGATGATCACCTTCTTGAGCAGCGCGAACCCGCGGCGCCACTCCTCACGTGGGCGAGTTCGCTCCGAGAACTCGCGTTCCGGTGTCCGGCTGACGTTCATGATTTCGCCCTGTATGTGGGCACCCGCCGAACCCCCACCGATCACACCACCGCGGTCCAGCAGGGCCAACATCTCCTCATGCACCTTGGTGTCCAGGTAAGCGTCGGTGTGAAGCCAGTGGCTCCCGCCCATGAACCAGATTCCTCGCGCCTGGCGCAGGGGCTCGACGAACTCGTCCGTGTTGGAGACGTTGCGGTCCCGCGTGTGGAGCACCGTCAGGTTCCGCGCCCCGGCTTCTCGGAAGCGCCTCAGGCACGGACAGTATTCATCGTACTTGTCGTCGTCCCGCCCGGACGTGGGGACAACCACGATCGGGGCGTCGGGACCGCCGGCCAGCTCGATGAACCGATCTCGGATGTGGCTCGTGCTCTCGCCACCACCGCTGACCACTAGGGCGCCGCGGGCCGGTCCGATCTCCTGGGCGGCCGCGTCGGCAGGAAACCCTGCGCCGCCCCAAAGCACCGGGCCGACGAGAATAACGGAGAGGAGGGCCAACCGCCGAATCGGCCGCCTGCTCTCGCAAACGCTCATTGGAATACTCCCGGTGGATCGGTTGGCGCTCGCCGGCACTGGATCACTCGGTGATCGGTTTCGGCTTCACGGTCGGGTAATCGATGCCCAACTGCTCGAGGTACGTGTCGAATCGGGAGGCGTCGTAGTAGTACTCCCGCATGAGAGGCCGCCACCTGGCCATGATCTCTTCGTTGAGGAAGATGGCCGGCTGGTCTGTTTCCGAGATAAACGGAATGTACTCCTCGTCTGCGGTCTGCACGTCGTTGAAGTACGTCCATGCGTCGGCCACGATCGCCGGGTTCAGCACCAGGTCCAGCAGGGTCAGAGCCTGAACCTTGGCCCCCGCCAGAGTTCCCTTGTGGGCGATAGGCGTGGCCATCGCGATACCGTTGGCCCAGTTGTGCCCCGGCCCGCCCGGGATGTTGGCGGGATAGCGGAGCGTGACTGTCGGCATGTTCCAAGACACGTCGCCGATGTCGTCCGAGCCGCCGCCGAGCGACCGGGAGAGGTCGACCGGACCCCTCAGCTCGGGGATCGAGTCGGGTAGTCCGTCAACGTCCACGCCCAACTCCGTCTGTAGGGCGTTCGCCAATTCGATGTCGGCTTCGTCCCACTCGGGCAGACCGACGCGTTGGATATTGGCGTACGTGGCTTCTGCCACAGGCTTGCTGAAGTGGCGGCTCCAGGCCGAGCCGACGATCTGTATCGTGTCGATCTCGGTGCCGGTCATGAGGGCGGCGCCCTCGGCCATCAAGATGGCCGCGTCGTACTGCTCTTTGGTCAGCTCGTAGTCCTTCTCCCGGAAGTAGAACCAAATCTTCGCCTCCTGAGGCACCACGTTCGGTTGATCTCCACCCTTGACGATGATGTAGTGGGACCGCGCGGCAGGCCGGAGATGTTCGCGCTTGAACTCCCATGCCTGTGCCATGAGCATGACGGCGTCGAGCGCCGAGCGACCCCGCCAGGGCGATCCGGCCGAGTGTGCCGTCGCACCGGTGAAGCTGAATTGTGCGGAGATCAGGGCGTTGCCCCCGCTCTGGCCCCAGCTCATGCCGAAGCCTGAGCCCACGTGCGTGAAGAGGTTCACGTCGACCCCGTCGAACACGCCGTCACGCACGAAAAAGGCCTTGGACCCCAACTGTTCCTCTGCGATGCCTGGCCAGATCAGGAGCGTGCCCGAGATGTTTTCCCGCTCCATGATCTCCTTCACGGCCAACGCCGCGACGATATTCACGGCCTGGCCCGAGTTGTGGCCCTCTCCGTGTCCAGGTGCCATCGATAGGATGGCCTCTCGGTAACCTACACCGGGCTTCTGGTTGGACTGGGGAATCCCGTCCACGTCCGACCCGAGCGCGATTACCGGACTGCCCGAGCCCCACCGGGCCGTCCACGCGCTGGGCATGCCGGCCACGTCCAGCTTGATCTCGAAGCCGTTCGCTTCCAGCATGCCCGTCAGGTACTTCTGCGTCTCGAACTCCTGCATTCCCAATTCGCCGAACGAGAACAGCTGGTCCACGATCTCCTGGACGAGCTTGGCCTGGCCCTCGACCTTCTCGAGGACCTCTTCCTTCAGAGACTCCAGACGTGGGTCGACATCTTGCGCGGAGAGCTGCGGCGCCAGTGTCAGTCCGAAAGCGATGAAGCACGTGAGTGAACGGCGCATGAAGAATCTCCGAGAGGTGGTTTGTCGAACCGAGCCCTGGGCCGATCGTTCGAACGGAAAGGCGACCGACAGAGCAGAAGTCAGCATGCGACGACCCGGCATCGAGAGCAAGGTGCGGGCGCGCCAGTCTTGCGGCAGTAGCGCGGAGGGGCCGAACGCTGCGATGTTGTGTCGCCGGTCACCCATCGAGTCGGGCACGAGTGACGATACCACTTGCCTCGAACACGATCCCTGGATGACGACTACGTAATGACGCACCCTACGGCGCCGGAGCCCCGGCCGAGCATCAACCCACTCGTCACCGTCCTTCGCGTCATCTACTTCTTCGGCCTGCTGTACCTGTTCTTCTCCAGCATCGAGCTGATGAGTGCCGCCTTCAAATTGGGCGGTCAGGGGCTTGCCGAGCAGCTCCTTAACACGGCGTCGGACCCGGTGGCCGGACTAATCATCGGCTTCCTCGCGACGAGCTTGATCCAGAGCTCGTCGACCGCGACCACGATCGTCGTCGGCCTCGTGGCATCGGGCGCGCTCCCCATCGCACTCGCGGTGCCCATCATCATGGGGGCGAACATCGGGACCACGACCACCAACACGATCGTGTCCATGGGCCACGTGACTCGTCCGGCTGAGTTCGAACGGGCTTTCGCCGCCTCCATCGTGCATGACTACTTCAATGTGCTCGCGGCGGTGACGATCTTGCCGCTGGAGATTCTGTTCCACCCGGTCGAGCGGGTCGCCGTCTTTCTCCAGGGCTTGTTCGCGGGAGTGGGTGGCATGAGTGTCGCCAGCCCCCTCAAGCTGATCGTGAGTCCCTTCGCCGATGTGGTCACGGGGCTGCTACCGCAGACGATCCCGTTGATCATTCTCGCCCTCACGCTCCTGTTCGTGGCGGTCCGCGGAATGATGAAGTTCATGCAGGGCGTCGTGCTCCATCGCCTCGAAGGACTCTTCGACAGAGTGCTCTTCCGCAACGACTTTGCGAGCTTCGGCCTGGGCGTAGTGACCACGGCCTCCGTTCAGAGCAGTTCGGCGACCACTTCGTTGGTCGTGCCCCTAGCGGGCACGGGCGTCCTGAGCCTCCGTCAGATCTTTCCGTACACATTAGGAGCCAACGTGGGAACGACCGTCACCGCAATTCTGGCCTCGTTCGCGACGGGAAGTCCCGCGGCGGTGACCGTCGCCCTGGCTCATCTAGTCTTCAACCTGTTGGCTATCGCAATCTTTTTCCCTCTGAAGGCCCTACCGATCGGGCTGGCGAGGAGATCGGGTGCCTTTGCGGCCCGGTCAAGGACGAGCACAGTGGGTGTCCTATCGGTGTATGTGGCGCTGCACATAGTCCCGCTCTTTTATGTCATCTGTCGGGGAAGAGGTAATCAGCCATGTGGAAGAAAATCATCACGCTCTTCCGCTCGCCGGGTCCGCTTCAGGAGGCCTATGACGAGGCTCTCCTGATGCTTCGCACGTCCCACGGCATGTTCGATGACGCCGTCGCCGCATTGCACAGCGAGGGCGTTATGGAGACGGACATCTACAAGCGCGATCGGAAGCTCAACAAGTACGAGCGGAGACTCCGCCGAAAGATCATCACCCACATGTCCGTTTCGACCAAGCCTGACATCAATCTGGGGCTCGTTCTTACGGCCATCGTCATCGATATCGAGCGGATCGGGGACTACACCAAGAACATCGTGGAGCTGGCGACTGCCGTAGAAGGCCCGCTGGACGGGCTCGAGCTTCACGATGAGGTCGTGGGGGTCGAAGGAGTGGTGGTGCAGATGTTCGATGATATCGGACCCGCCCTGCAAGGGTCCGACGAGGCCCGGGCTCGATCCATCATCAAGGCGCACACCGGCTTGGCCGAATCTGTCGACGCGGCCATACATGTCCTGAGCGCCGGTGAAGCGCTTTCGGGACGCTCGGGGCACGCCGTGACCGTCGCTCTGTATATGCGTTTCTTGAAGCGGGTCAGCGCACACCTCAAAAATGTGGCGACGAGCGTGGTGAACCCATACCACAGGCTCGGCTTCCGGGAGAAATAAGAGATACGCCCGCCATCGAGGGGATGATTCCATGACTCAGGCCGACCTCGAACGGCTCTGAACGGGCGACTGGTCTTGACCGCTGAATCCTCCTCCGAGGGTCGCCGACGGCCCGTCTGGGTCCTCGTCTCCGCGGCGTGGCTTGGCCCCGCCATCCTCGCCGCGTTTCAGGCCTATGTGCAGGGGCTGCTGGGGAACCGGCCTCCCGCGACTTGGCGCGCTTTGGTCTGGGCGGGAGGCGACTGGCTCCTCTACGCGCTTCTGACCCCTGTTGTGTTCTGGGCAGCGCGTCGATATCCGCTCACGCGCGGGTCGTTTGCGCGGCATGCGTGGGTGCATCTTCTGGGCGCTGTCCTCCTCTGTGCCTTGTGGGCCGGCGGCGGGCAACTCCTCTGGTGGGGGTTGTTCGGCGATCCCACGGCACCCCAGGGGATGGGGACCATCGGCTGGTTTCTGACCTCGCTGCCCTTCGGCGTGGCCGTGTACTTCGCGGTCCTGGGGGTGGAGCACGCAGTTTTCTACTTCCTGGAGGCGCGAGACCGGGAGACCCAGACGGCCCTTCTGTCCGCCCAGTTGGCGGAGGCGCGCCTCGGAGCACTCCAGATGCAGTTCCAACCGCATTTCCTCTTGAACAGCCTGAACGCCCTTGCCGTGGTGGTCCGTGACCAGGACACCGCCACCGCCACCCGCATGCTCGATCATCTAGGCGAAATTCTGCGTCGGGTCATGCGCTCGGACCGCCCGCGCGAGGTCACGCTGGATGAAGAGCTGGACTTCGTGCGTCAGTATCTGGCCATCGAAGAGATCCGCTTCTCCGATCGGCTACGACCGACGTTCGAGGTGGATCCGGGAGTGCGCTCCGCCGCCGTTCCCGAGTTTCTGCTTCAGCCCCTGGTGGAGAACGCGATCCGACACGGGCTGGCGCAGCGAATTGGGGCGACCCTGCTCCGGGTCAAGGCCTGGCGCGAGGGAGAGGATCTCATCCTTTCGGTGACAGACGACGGCCCCGGTCCCGACGAGACCGCGACAAGAGCCGGAGACGGTGTCGGACTCTCCAACACGCGCGAGCGCCTCACGACTCTCTACGGAGACCGCGCGGCACTCGAGCTTGGGCGCACGGCCGATGGAGGGGCGGCGGCGACCGTTAGGCTGCCCTACCGAGCGCTCGGGAGCCCTCATGCCTGAGATCCGCACACTGATCGTGGACGACGAGCCGCTGGCCCGACGGGGGATTCGGCAGTTGCTGTCGCCGTATCCCGACCTGGTCGTGGTAGGCGAGTGCAGAGACGGGCGAGAGGCCGTGAGGGCGCTGACCACTCTCGAACCCGATCTCGTTTTCCTCGATGTGCAGATGCCGGGGCTCGACGGACTGGGTGTGGTCCGGGTGCACGGGGCCGAGCGGATGCCCGTGACCGTGTTCGTCACCGCGCATGACGAGTTCGCCGTGCAGGCGTTCGAAGCTCAGGCGCTCGATTATCTGGTGAAGCCTATCTCCGAGAGCCGCTTTCGCGCTACGGTGTCACGGGTAAGGGAGCGCCTGCGGGTGAACGACGCCCTTACACTCGCCTCACGGCTCTCGGCATTGCTCGAGGGCCCGGTGGGCGGAGCTGCGGGGACTGACTCGGTAGGGGATGCCGCGTTGGACTCCGGCCCGTCGATCCGTCGAACGTCGGGTGGTCGGCTCGCGGTCCCGACCGAAACCGGTGAACTGCTGCTCGATGCCGATGAGATCGACTGGCTGGAGGCACGGGACGATCAGGTCGTCGTCCATTCGGGGGGAAAGCGATACCGCGTTCGTGAGTCGTTGAGCGCGCTCGAGCGGCGCCTCGATCCCGCGTGGTTCTGTCGGGTCCATCGCTCTGCCATCGTGCGTTTGGACCGTGTGCGTGAGGTGACGACCGTCGCCTCCGGGAGAGCCGCCTTGCTCGTCATGGAGGATGGTGCGAGCGTGGCTGTGAGCCGTCGCCGTCTCGCTCGGGTCAGGTCGCTGCTGCGGTCCCCGAGCCGCCCTGCCTAACCCACATCAGTGGCGACCACCCACCGTCGGCTGCGCGATTCGCGCCGCCGGCCGCGCTACATCTGCCGTTCGCCAAACGTGGCTTGACTGCTGGTTTGATGGTGCGAGAATGGCGGGCATGAACATCGCGAGCTCCGTCGCAGAAGCGACCACGGAGGCCCGCTCAGGGCCGACGACGTCTCCACGCATCGGGTCCGTCGATCTGATCCGGGGGGCCGTCATGATCTTCATGGCGATCGACCATGTTCGCGTATTCGCCGGGGTGCCGGCGGGCGGGCCGACGCCGGGCGTCTTTTTCACTCGCTGGATCACACACTTCTGTGCACCCGCGTTTCTTTTTCTCGCGGGAACCAGCGCGTTCCTGTATGCCCGTAAGTACGACGATGTCTCACGGTTCCTGTGGACAAGGGGACTCTGGCTCGTGTTCCTCGAGCTCACGTTTCTCCGGGTGGGCTGGACGTTCAACTTCGACTTCGCGGGGTACGAGATGGCCGGTGTCATATGGGCCATCGGATGGTGCATGGTGCTCATGGCTGCCCTCGTTCGGCTGCCCGTCGCGTGGATCGGAGCTATCGGCGTAGTCATCATTGCGGGACACAACATGATGGACGCGCACCTCGGGACTCTGATCCCCATGCTGGGCAGTGGTCCTTTGTCCGGGCTGGCGAAGATCTTCTACATGGGGTTCTTCGGTGGACCCATTCGTTTTGGAGCCGACGGGCCGAGCTTGATCGTGCTCTACTCGATCGTGCCTTGGATCGGGGTCATGATGGCCGGATATGCCTTCGCAGGGATCCTCAGGCTCGAGCCGGCCCGACGTGATCGACTCTGCTACCTGATCGGATTCGGAGCCCTCTTGCTATTCTTGCTACTGCGGGGCTTCAACCTTTACGGCGACCCTCGCCCGTGGATCGGACCGGGGTCCGAGTTCGGTCGTGCGTCGGGCATGCCGGCGTGGCTCGCGTTTCTCGACACCAGCAAATACCCGGCCTCGCTTCTCTTCCTGCTCATGACGCTCGGACCGACCATCGCTCTGATTCCGGTCCTCGAGCACGCCCGCGGCTTGCTGGCCGAGTGGGTGACGATCTTTGGCCGCGTGCCGTTCTTCTTCTACATGCTCCACATCCCCCTGATTCACGTCCTGGCGCTGGTCGTTTCCCAGCTCCGGCTGGGCGCGGTCAGTCCCTGGCTATTCGCGAACCACCCGATGGGCAGTCCACCGGTGCCCGACGGGTACGCCTGGAGCCTGCCCCTCCTGTACGGTGTGTGGACCCTGGCGATCGCGATCCTCTTTATCGCATGCAGATGGTTCGCCGATCTGAAATCGAGGCGGAAGGACTGGTGGCTGAGCTATCTGTAGCCTCCTGCGCCGCAGGCTTCGGCTGCCTGGTGGGCGAAGCCTGCGCCATACACTGTTGCCTTGCACTGTTGACGGTGGCGGATACTATAGTTATTAGAATTATAGTTAATCGAGCCTGACCACACTTCCGTGGCCGGTCGATCGACTGGCCAACAGGGACGGGCTTCCATGAATGGTGACGTGAGGCGGGTGTTGATCGCGCTGGTCATGGTGGGCGTGGGCTTCCAGGGTCAGGAGGCCAGGGGACAGGAGCCCGTGACTTTTCCTGCAACTGACGGCGCTACGGTTCACGGGTATTTGTACCAGACCGACCCGGACTCGACCCGGGCGCTCATCCTGGCCTTCCACCAGGGCCGCGCGAATGGCCGTGGGGAGTATGGTCCGATCGCGTCTCGGCTGAACGATGCCGGATACGACCTCCTCGCCATCGATCAGCGCTCGGGTGGGGATTTGTTCGGTGGTGAGAATCGGACCGCGGCGGAGCACGGGGAATCGTCGTACTGCGAGGTGGCGCCGGATCTTGCCGGCACGCTTCGGTATGCGCGGCAGGCTCGCCCCGACGTTCCGATCGTTCTCTGGGGAAGCAGTTACACTGGTGCTCTCGCGCTGAGGTTGGCGGCTACCAATCCGGAAGGGGTCGTGGGTGTGCTCGGGTTCTCCCCTGCCTCGGGCGGGCCCATGGCCGAGTGTCGGGCTGGAGAAGTCTCTGGACAGATCGAGGTACCCGTGCTGGTCTTGCGTCCGAAGAGCGAGATGGAGATCGAGTCTTCGCGGTTGCAGTTCGAACGTTTCGGAGAGCAGGGCCACAGCACTTTTGTGTCCGATCCCGGTACGCACGGCTCTTCGATGTTGGTCGAGGCTCGAGTCGAGGGTTCGGTAGGAGGGAATGTGGAGCGTGGTGATGGCTTTCCTTCGCGGTCTCGAAGGCCCGTAGATGGCGGTCTAGTCCCGCCAAAGGGAGGAGCCCGCTACCCCATCCTTTCCCGCCAGGCCGACAGCACCTCCGCCTCGCGTTCCAGCGATACACCGAAGCGCCTCTCGGTCGTTGCCCAGTCCACGTCTCGCTCTAGAAACTCGTCGATGATACTCTTCGCGGTCTCGGCCAGGGGACGGAACGTGAGTCCGGCCGCGATCGCCCGGGCGCCGCTCATCTGATGGAAGCCCTTGGCACCCGGCTCGAAAGGAGCCGGTGTCGGGTAGTTGTCGTCCGGCGGGAACCAGATGGGCATGTCGGTCATGGCGCCCACGTTCATCTCTGTCAGGAAATCCCCCGGAACCCAAGTGAACCGCACGTTGCTGCTGGTGACCGCGCGGATGCCGTACAGGAACTCGCCCCAGGTGAGTGGAGACGCGGGTCCGACCGTGTTGTAGATCCCGTTGATGTCTTCTTCCAGGATCTTGATGACGAACCTTGCAAGGTCGTGGGGATCGATGATCTGTACGGGGTCGGCGGGGTCGCCCGGGGCCAGCACCTCACCACCGTGATGGATGCGCATAGGCCAGTACGGCGAGATGGAGTTGTAGTCCCCTGAGCCGATGATCCACCCAGGGCGGATGATGGTGTTGCGGCCCGGATAGGTTTCTTGCACGGCCTTCTCACAGAGGACCTTCAGCGGGCCGTAGAACCGACCCGGGTCTTCGCTGGTGGGGTCCTCGATGGTGTCGAGCGTGTAGTCCTCGTCGATGCCGACCTCGATGAAATCCGCGTAGACGTCGCAAGTGGAGACGAACAGGTAGCGATGTACGTTGTCCCGAAGGAGTTCTGCGGACTCGCGAACCACACGGGGGACGTAGCCCGAAGTGTCGATGACCGCGTCCCATTCCCCGCCCCGTAGAACATCCAAACCACCGTCCCGATCACCGACGAGCTTCTCTACCTCGGGGAAGAGGTGTGGGTTGGTCCGCCCCCGGTTGAACAGGGAGACCGTGTGCCCGCGTTCAAGGGCGCGACGCACCATGTGGGGACCGATAAAGCCGGTTCCACCGATGAACAGAATACGGAGCGAGGCTCGCGCCTGAGGGATCGCACCCAACAGCTCGGCTGGTCCGATCGCCGCCGCAGCACCGGCCAGCCCCATCGTTCTGATCACATCACGCCGCGTCATCGTCATCGTTCACGTCCTTCCGGGAGAGATCAAGCCGCACTCAAACGACCGCACCTGCGGAATCGTAATCTCGACGGTTCGGTGCCGGTAGGCCATACGCTCATGCTGCGGACACTCTTTGCCCGATGTCGGGAAAAATCTTCCCTGAGAATGGGGGCGATTTCAGGGAAAATACACACGAAGTCGAGTTATCCACATGGCACGAATCTCGCGAATTACGCTGCTGTGCCCCCGATAAGTGATTCAGATGCCGGTGGATCGGTCGAAAAGGGTAAGACAATGAAACAACACGCTCAGTACGGGTTCGCGCTTCCTGTGGCGGTCTTCGCCCTCGTGGTCGTCGGCGTCATGATTACGAGCGGATTCTATACGGTGCGCCAAGAGGGGCGCATCGGGGTGGCCGACGAGAATGCCAGCCTCGCCTTCTACTTGACCGAGCAGGGTTTGGTCGACCTGATCGGCAACTGGAACGTCGAACTCTTCAGTGCGCTCTCCAACTGGGGAGACACCACTGTCACCCGCGGTTACCCTGGGGTCGGCCGGGTCACTGCACGCGTCACGAAGATGACGGATCTCCTGTATTTCGTGGACGCAGATGGCTTAGTAACCAGGGGTGGCGCCATGCGCTCCGGTGCCTCGCACCGAGTGGGCGTCACCGTGCGCCTGACCACCGCCGACATCGCACCGCCTGCCGCGCTCACCACCCGAGGACCGACCACGCTCCAGGGCACGGCCGAGGTGCACGGTGAGGATGAGGTCCCCTTGGGTTGAGGAGGTGTCTGTACGGGCACGCTGGAGAACAAGCCGGGGATCATGACGGACGATGCCACTCAGGTCGGCACCCAGGGCTCTGCCGTCCTCACCGGAGATCCGGCCGTACTAGAGGACACGTCCATAGCCGACTCGACGTTCACTCAGTTTGGCGATCTCACGTGGGACGACCTGACGTCGATGGCCGACATCCGTATTACTGGGGGGACACTCTCCACCTTGGCCCCCGACAGCACGGCGGCCGGTAGGTGCAACACGGGTCAAGCGTTTGCGGACAACTGGGGTGATCCTGAGAACCTCGGAGCGGCGTGCTCCAACTGGTTCCCGATCATCCACATCAGCGGCAACGCCAAGATCCAGTCCGGAGGCGTAGGCCAGGGGCTCCTGCTCGTGGACGGAGACCTCGACCTGCGTGGCAACTTCGTATTCCACGGTATCGTCATTGTCCAGAGGAGCGTCGACACCCAGGGCTCGGGGAATCGGATCTACGGTGGTGTCATGGCAAGCAACGCCAGCTTCAATGCGCAGGCCCTCGTGGGAGGATCCGTCGTCACCAATTCCACGTGCGCGGTGAGCCGGGCCATACGGAACTCGGGCATGACGCGAGTGCGCCCGCTGGCGTCGCGCAGTTGGGTGGATCTTTCGGCGATCGCGGGAAGCTAGAAACCAGGCGCTGCGCACCACCGCCGATCTCGCAGCGATATCGGCCCCGGGGCCACGAGGTGCCCGGGGCCGAGGTCGTTCGTTAGTTTCCCGCCATGATCATCGTCCTCCAACCCGACCTAGAGAGCTACGACGCCATCGTGCAGACCGTGGTCCGGGTAGCCGCCCGTTTCGAGGGCCTCGAGACTCGTCCCTACGCCCATAGCGGCACGGGACACACGTTCACCGAGATTCACCTGATCGGGCCCACCAGAGGTGTGCCGACCAAGCTGTTCGAAGAGATCCCCGGCGTGTTGCGGGTGGTCCGGGTCTCCACACGATACCGTTTGATTGGCCGTCACGATGCTACGGAGGCGGCCGGGTTCGAGTACAACGGGGTGCGCTTCGGTGACGAGCAGCTGACGGTTTTCGCGGGACTGTGCGCCGTCGATACCCGGGAGCACGTCGAGCTCATGATGGCCGCACTCCAGCGAGAGGGGCTCGTCACCACGCGAATGGGTGCCTACAAGCCGCGGACCAACCCGTACGACTTCCAGGGCTTGGGACGGGAGTGTCTGCCCTACGTCTTCGAGCTCGCCGGCCAGTACGGAATGAAAGCCGTAGCCATGGAGGTGACCGACGGACGGCAGATCGATGAGATCAACGAGGCGCTTGCCGACGTAGGGAACCCGACGGGGGTGGTCCTGCAAGTGGGCACTCGCAACGCGCAGAACTTCGAGTTGCTCAAGGTGGTCGGCCAGCAGGAACGCTTCCCGGTTCTGTTCAAGCGGGGGATGGGCATTACGCTCGAGGAGTCCCTCAACGCGTGCGAGTACATCGCCAGCGAGGGTAATCCCCGCATCATCTTCTGCCTGCGGGGTGTCAAAACCCATCTGGGAGATCCGCACCGCAACCTGGTCGACTTCGCCCACGTGCCGGTCGCACGGCGCAAGACGCGTCTACCCGTGTGTGTGGACCCGTCGCATAGCGTCGGGTCGGTCGATCAGGCTGTGGACGGGATTCCCGACGTCTACCACGCGGCGGGGCAGGGTGTGATCGTCGGCGCGTCGAGTGTGCTCGTCGACTTCCATCCTCATCGGGAAGTCGCGCTTTGTGACGGTCCGCAAGCACTGACGTTGGAGCAGCTGCCGGGTTTCTTGCGATATGTGAGGCGAGTGCGGGCAGTTTTTGAGGCCTCGGTCGCGGACACGACGACGTTGGATGCTTCCGACGGCGCATGAGTCGCGAGTTCCGCAACACGTACGCCGATGAGGTACGGGCGAGATCGTACGCCGATCTAGGGTTTCCGGCCACCTACTACCTCGCCTTCCGCGACCTCCCGTCCCTCTTCGAACATCATGTCACGGGCCGTCATGCCCTGGACTTCGGATGCGGTACTGGGCGTTCCACCCGATTCCTCGGGGAACGGGGATTCGAGGTGCTCGGGGTCGATGTTTCCGAGCCGATGCTGACTCGTGCCCGTGAGCGCGACCCCGACGGAGGCTACATGCTCATCCCGGAGGGCGAGCTGACGACGCTGCAGGGCCGCAGCTTCGATCTGGTGCTGTGCGCGTTCACGTTCGACAACGTGCCCACCGCCACCAAGCGGATCATCTTCGATGGGCTGAGGGGCCTTCTCGCCGAGGGCGGCCGCATCGTCAACCTCGTGTCCGCTCCAGAGATCTACGTCAACGAGTGGACGTCGTTTTCCACCAAGGACTTCATGGAGAACGCATCTGCACAGAGCGGGGACGTGGTCCGCATCCGCATGCTCGGCGTACCCGACAGCAGGCCGGTCGAGGACGTATACTGGACCGATGACGACTACCGTGACGTGTACGCGGCGGCCGATCTGCGGGTCCTGGAGACTCATTGCCCGCTCGGGAAGTCGTCGGACCCCTTTGACTGGGTGTCTGAAACGCGAGTGTCACCCTGGGCCATCTACGTCTTGGAGCCGTCCGGAATGGCGGCGCCCCGATGAGCGAGTAGCTCACCGGGGCCACCGGTAACGTCACCAGACTCCCGATCGCCGGGCCTAGGCCCAGCAGCAGGCTAGCCTTGTGCTACAACGATCTTCGACCGGGTCAGTGTGGGCTCCAGAAAGAGCTCGATCACCTGACCGGTGCGTAGCGAGAACGCCGCTGTCTTGACCGCGGTCGCCTCGGCGTTGATCTCGCCGAACAGGCCCAGACCGACGTCCAGGCCGGGCTTGGGCAGGACCGGGTAGATTTTGATCCGAACCGCCTCTGTACCCAGTGCCAGCTCGGCCGGAACCTCGAGGTTCTTGAACTTCAGGTTGTCGACCCGGCCCAGCAGGTAGCGCTGGTCGTTGGAGTCGACCAGGTAGACCTCCACCTGGTAGCCGTGGTTGTTCATCACGCTGATCGTGGCGCCATCGGCGGCCACCGCCTCGGGAGCGATCCGGTCGGCCTGTAGGGGAGCGGTAGCTACCGCAACCGCGAATAACGCCAAGGCAGGGGTTATGCGTTTGATCATCTTCATCGTCATCCTCTTCTTCCCAATTCAGAGTAACTCTAGAAACAGGACGCCTCGTCCTGTGTGGAACCGAATGCCTCAGCTCGGCAATCGGGTTCCTGTGTCCACTTGTACGGGGCGATCCCATGAGGATTACCCGGACCCGGACCGACGCTGTAGAATCGCGGACGGACTCGGGGCTACGGAGATGCTGCCTCGGTCAACACTTCACGCAGCCGCTGCGCCACCAATTGCTCCTCGCCGGAACGGAGTTGCCTGGTCCGTACCGTGGAGCCGTCGTAGACGACGCGGGGAGAGCCCTCGCGAAGCCGGCGCTTGAACTCACGGGCGTCCATGCCGATCACGGACGCGTCCAAGGTGAGATCGACGTCGCCGTAGCCGCCGTTGTTCATCTCGAAGTGGGCGTCGACTCCGGGGATGTCCTGGAGCTGCTCAGCGATCCAGCGGGCCCGGTCGTTCCATCGCGCGACCTCGGCGTCCTGGTCCATGGTCACGGCGCGCTCGAGCGCCACGACTAGGGCGATGATCTCCTCTTTGCCCACCTTGAAGCCCCGCCCGATAAAATCGTTGGGCGAGTTCTGCATGCGAGCGGCCTCGATGAGGTCGGCCCGGCCAGCCAGAATGCCTGTGGACTGGGGGCCTAAGATGCCCTTGCCTCCGCTGATCACCACCAGATCGGCGCCGAGATCGATAAAGCGGTGAATGTTCTCCCAGGGTGGTAGGTCGGATGCCATATCGACCATCACCGGTACCCCGTGCTCTTTGCCGATGCGGATCATCTCCTCGGGCTGAATCACCGAGGCGGGCGTTGGGTTGGATCGACGGGGAGACCGCGGAGGCGCGATGGGGAATCCCCGCTCCAGCGCGGAAATCGCTGGCATCATAGCCACCGTGCTGTCGATGCGGTTCACGAACTCCTCGCGCGATTCCACATAGACGCGGGTCATGCCCGCCGCCTTGTACGCGTGATCGTAACTGAACCGGTGGGGCTCCTGAATCAGGCATACCCTCCGATCCCACGTGACCTCGGGAAGGGCCCGGATCCGGTCCATGTCCGTGCCCGTGAGGCAAGCGGCGGATCCCAACAGCAACGATGCGGACCCGCCCGAAGTGATGATGGCAGCCTCCGCCCCCATCAACTCGGCCACCCGTGCCCCCGCCGCCTCGATCAGCTCGTGCATGTCCACGAAGTACTCGTTCGCCTCGACCATGGCCTCGAGAACCTCCGGGGGCATCCTGGACCCTCCCATAGTGGTGATGTGCTCGTGAGCGCCGATGTGTGGACGCACCCCGAGCAGCCGCGTGTAGATGTTGTCCTCGAGGTCCGCGGCCGTGTTGGCACGGCCCCCGTAGCCCAGCGCGGAAGCGGTCTCCCCACTCTGCGTGGCACAACCTGTCGTGGTCAGTGCCCCCAGTCCGGCGGCCGTGCCAGTTCCGAGGAATTGTCGACGAGTGAGGGCCGGCGTCCGGGTTGTCGAGGCGGATACTGTCGATGACATATCAGAAGTCTCCTGGAAGCGTGCGCGCGGCAGCCAGGTTAATCGGCAGCCCGTGGGCTGGGCAACGGGAACAGGGAGGTTCACATCTTACCTCGGTGAGACTCGATGGCCAGTTCTCCTTCGGGCGTTGGGCCGTTTACGTTGGTACATCAATCTCAAGGGAGTTCCGAATGCACCGCGCCATACTGCCCATGCTGCTGTTCATCTTGGTGTGCCATAGCCCTCTCTCTGCCCAGTTTAACCAGAAGTGGGGAGTGCCGGGTTCGCCCACCGGACAGAAGGTCGCCGTGATTCTGGAGATGGTAGACCGCGGTGACGACGACTTTACGCGGGAGATGCTTGGCACCCATTTCGCCGAGGCGTTCGTGGCGTTGAAATCGATGGAGGAGCATTTCGCCGAGTTTCGGCGGTTGCATGAGGACCTCCCCGAGCTACGGCCCGCCGGGGTGATGCGGACCGACACAGGCGCGAGGTTCAGGGCTCGATCAGAGGCGTCGGGCCAGGCCGTCTCGTTCACGTTTCAGGTTGACGACGGAGGCCGCATTGCGGGGTTGGAGGTGGATATGGGCTCAGGGGGGCCGGGTCGTGCCGGCGGCCCTCGACGACCGCTGCCTGAGCAACTCGAGGAGTGGACCGAGGCAGGCGAGTTCTCCGGAGTTGTTTTCGATTCCCGCGACGGCGAGACTCTTTTCGCCCAGGCCTATGGGCTGGCGGACCGGCGCTACGACATCCCCAACACACTGGATACCGCGTTCAACCTCGGGTCGCTGATCAAGGCCTTCACGGGGGCCGCCATCATGCTGCTCGAGGAGGATGGCAGAGTGGACCTCGACGCGCCCCTCGGAGACTATGTCGACGGATTTCCCGAGGATATCGCTCAGAAGGTCACGGTCCGTCATCTGCTCCAACACCGCTCGGGATGGGGTCACTACTGGGATAACGAGACGTTCCTCGAGAACCTGGGGGAGATGCGCGAGATGTCGGACTATCTGGCGTTCATCCGGGAGATCCCCCTGGGATTCGAGCCTGGAACGGACCGAGAGTACAGCAACGTCGGGTATGAAGTGTTGGGTGGCGTCATCGAGGCGGCCTCAGGGATGTCGTACTACGATTTCGTGCAGGAGCGGATCTTCGATCCTCTGGGGATGACCCGGAGTGGGTTTCCGATGAGGGATCAGCCGGCGCGGGGGGTGGCGGTCGGGTATACCAAGCAGCATCCCGACGCGGTTGAGGAAGGGTACAGTATGGAGAACACGTTCCTGCTGGCCCCGCGGGGGACGGCGGGGGGTGGGGGCTACTCCACCGTGGAGGATCTGCAGCGGTTTTGGCTGGGACTGGCGGATGGGAAGATCGCGGGTGAGCGCGGGTTCAGCATGGTGCTGGGTGAATACGATGGGACGGCGGGACGCCACGGGGAGAGACGGTGCGCGCCGGGGGTGGACCGGGAGTGATGGCTGTGATTCTGTTCAACCCAGGGGAGCGGCGGTTTGCCGCCGTGCTGTCGAACTTCGACTCCGAGCTAGTTTCGCAGGTGATCGAGCGGTTCGAGGATCGGCGGTAGAGGGTGGTGATCTCTGTCTGAGGGATCGGCATGAGCGAGGCCGCGTCTAAGAAGGTTCGGATGTACCTGGTACTCACGGTCATCCTTGCTGCCCCCTTCTGCTATCTGAGCATCTCGGCTGGCACGCTGTCCGCAGGCGGTGGACTCTACGTGTTGGGCTTGATGTGGAGTCCGGGCGTATCGGCACTCCTGACAAGACTCTTACTGCAGCGAAACGTCCGGGGCATGGGTTGGGGATGGGGCAAGGCGAGGTATCAAGTGGCCAGCTACCTCATCCCGCTGGTCGCGGGTATGGGCGTCTATGGATTCGCCTGGTCGGTGGGCATCGGTGGCTTTTCCACCGAGGCGATCAGCGAGGGGCTTCCCGACTCGATCCCGTTGGCGATCGGGCTCATAGGCACGCTCGGTTTTCTACAGACGGCCATTCCCTCGCCGGGGGAGGAAATCGGATGGCGTGGGCTGCTGGTGCCGGAGCTCGCCAGAATCACGAGTTACGCGAAGGTGTCGCTCATCACTGCGGCCATCTGGTCGATCTACCACTACCCCGTGTTGATCTTCGCCGACTACAGCAGTGCAGCTCCCAGGTGGTACGCATTCCTCATGTTCACCGTGAGCATCGTCGGGGTTTCCTTCATCGCCACGTGGCTGCGGCTCCGGTCAGGTAGCGTCTGGACCGGTGTGATCCTGCACACCAGCCACAACCTCTTTGTTCAGGGGGTGTTCGACGGCTTGACGGTGGAAGCAGGCTACACCGAGTACTTCACTACGGAGTTCGGGGCTGGGCTGGCGATGGTATATGTCGCAGGTGGATGGTGGTGTTGGAGACATCGGGCATCACTCCCGGATCCCGTCCCTGCGAGCACCGCGGACACTAGTGCAGAGTGACCAGTACTTCCTCGAGTAGCGACTGCAACGACTTCACAAAGCTGGACAGGTTGCGCTGCATCGCGGCCACCTCCTGCTGCCTCTCTTTGAGCTCAATGACCATCTCGTCTCTGAGCCCCTCCCACCTCGCCAGGTTCTTCTCGATGGTACGAACGACGCCCATTGCCTCGTCGGCGTCGTTCACTACGCGCTCCTCCGTCTTGGTGACCAGATCGCGAACGCTGTCGCGTGCGGTGTGCAGGTAGGTGATCTCGGTGGGATACACGGTGTCGGGGTTCTCAGCCATCTTCTCCGTCGCTGCGGCGATATCCTTGAGCCGTACCATCTCCTTTTTCTTCGAAGCCTCCTGTGCGGCGAGATCACGGGTCAGGGACCTGGCGCCGTTCCTGGCGATTCTCAGGACGTCCTTATTGACGTCCGCCTCCCAATCCGCGTTGTGGGCGGCCCTACCTGCCCAACCCAGGGATCTGCCCGTTGCGGCGAGGGCTCTTCGGAGCTGCTCCTGCTGCCGGACTAGCAGCTCACCCTCCTGTTGCATACGGGCAAAGGCCAGCGAGGCCAAATCGCGGGCGACCTGTCCCATTTCCTGGGAGTCGGGTATCTCGTGTCCTGAACGGTTCGGAGTTTCGGCGATCTTGGTGGAAATGACTAGCTCCTTGGGTACTGTGACTGTGGTGTTGGCATGATTCGGGCGGTGCCGGTGCCCGAGTGGAGGATGCTCCAGCCCACGACACAAGCGCAACGGAATTTTTACACCGCGGAATCGCGATAGTTCACATTGGTTGCTCGGGACGTTCCAGGGGCCATTCGGGTGTTATTCGCAATCCACTCTCCCCAACGCTACATTGTCGCTCCGGGCGTCCTGACGAACACGGCCGGTGTGGTACCCCGATGGGTGCCATTGGTGATTCCCGTCGATGGAGGTCGGGACCATGAAGACGATGTTTGGTGTTGTTCTGTCCGTGGGCTTGCTGGCCGCAGTCTTCATTAAAGGTGCCGCCTCACCCGGCATTGCTCTCGCCATCGGCGAGGTGACCGCACCCGCCACGACTGCCGCGTTGGTGAGTTCGGTCATTCCGGCGCCCAACTCCGCGTCCGGCGGCGCCGAGGATCCCATACTCCTGACGCTATCAGAGGCGCTCGACGCCTCCGCCTTCGAGCCGAGTGCCTTCTCGGTCTTCGGACGCTGGTCCGGTGTCGCCCGTGGTCGGGTGACCCTTGAGGAGGGTGGCACCCAGGTCCGGTTCGAGCCCGAGCAGGCGTTTCACGCCGGGGAGTCCGTTACCGTGACGCTTCGCCGCGGAATGCGGACGGCTGCCGGCACCACCCTGCCGACGGGCTACACGTGGACGTTCTGGATTAAGTCCGGGCCAGGATCGTTGGACATGGTTGAACTCGGCGCTGTGACGACCCTGCTAGAGGGCGAGGAGCATACGCAGCCCTACGGCGGCTACGCCGGAGACTTCAACGGCGACGGCTATCCGGATATCGCCATCCCCAACGAGGTCTCGGGGGACGTGCGTGTCATGCTCAACGACGGCGCGGGTAACTACTCCGACTTCACGGTCCTGGATATTCCCTCGGGCGCCTACCCGAGCCCGAACGAGGGGGCCGACTTCAACGGGGACGGAATCACGGACTTCGCGGTGGGCAACGCGGGCAACGACTTGGTCGCGGTGTTCATGGGCAGGGGTGACGGGGGCTTCCGTGTCGGCACGAGTTACCACGCCGGGACGAATATCCGGGGCTTGTGCATCATGGACCTGAATCTGGACGGGTGGCCCGACATTGCCACGGCCAACATGACCGGCGGCGTGGAGCCCAACCGGGGCACCATCTCGTTGATGCTGAACGACGGCTCCGGGGTCTTTTCGGACATTACGACCATCCCATCCCCCGGCCGTGGCGAGAAGACGTGTGCTACGGGTGACGCCAACGAGGACGGAATCCTCGATCTCTTCGTGGGAGCGTTCAACAGCGACGAGATACTCGTCTATCTCGGAGACGGGGAGGGTGGCCTGGAGTTCGCGAGCAAGGTGCCGATGAGAGGCCGTACCTGGATGATCGTAACCGGAGACATGAACGGCGACGGGCACGTCGATCTGATCTCGGCGAACCGTCAGACGAGCAGCGCCGCCATTTTCTTCGGTGACGGCAAGGGCAATCTGGCGGAGCCCGTCCAGTACAAGATCGGTGAGGATCCCTTGGCGATCGATGTGGGGGACATCGATGGGGACGGCGATCTGGACGTGGTGAGCAGCGACAAGGCCGGCGACTCGTTCACGATCTATGAGAACGCGGGAGACGGTACCCTGATCCGGCCACGCACGTTGCTGTCGGGTCAGGCCGGATCCTGCGCCATCATCCACGATCGGGACCGGGACGGCGACCTGGACATCACCGGGGTGGATGAGACGGCCGACCTGATCTTCATGTTCGAGAATCCGGGTCGCTCCTGACGCGACCCCGCCGTATTTCTTCAGCCGGCCCTCAGGGGTGAGGCGGCCGGGGCGATCCGCCCCGGCCGCCGGTCCCACAGTCGCTAGGAGCTTTTTCATGATCCGTCGAATTTCTTTGGCGGCCCTGGCCCTGCTGATCGCGGGGCCGCTTGTAGCTCAAGCGCCCGAGGGGTGGCAGCTACGGGTGGACCGGAGCACCAACGCCGCCGACCCGGACGACGTACCCGAGGTGGAGTTCCAGAGCGTCTCGCGCGGGTTTCAGATCAACACCGGACCCGCCGCCGTGGCCTGGTACGCGGACAACACCGCGTCGGGCGAGTACACCCTCGACGGAAGGTTCACCCTGCTGGCTCCCAGCGACCACGTGAACTACTACGGCCTGGTGTACGGCGGCCGTGACCTGGAGGGCGCGGGACAGAACTACCTGTACTTCCTGGTGGCCCAGGACGGCAGTTTCATCATCAAGCACCGGGCGGGGGACGACGTGACTCACGACATCGCCCCGCGCACGCCGCACGACGCGGTGGTACAGCCCGACGCCAGTGGTAAGTCGGTCAACCAGCTACAGATCCAGGTACGTGAGGAGGGGACCGACTTCTCCGTGAATGGAACCGTCGTCTACACGCTCGGCAGCATCATTCAGGCGCGTCTGAATATGCCGGAGTTGTCCGGGATGCGTTCAAGCGCGAACGGGATCTGGGGCGTGAGGGTCAACCACCGCATCCCGGGTGTGTTGGTGGAGGGGCTGCGGCTGAGGTAAGGGGCTCCATCCTGGAGGACTCCCCCCCGCCTTCCCCGTGGACGGGGGGGCGTCTTACGGTGTTGTACCGCCGCTGAAGCGGGCACTCAGGGCGTCCCGGTCCACCGCGGTTCCGCGGAGATAGACCGAGGAAATCCGCCTGGTGTTCGTGATGTCGTCCAGGGGGTTCGCGTCCAGGACGATGAAGTCCGCGCTCATGCCCACCGCCACCGTACCGGCGTCTGCGACCCGCATCAGCTCCGCCGAACTGCTCGTTGCCGCGACGATGACTTCCGCAGGGGTCATTCCCGACCTCACCATGTCCTCCATCTCGAGATGCAGGGCCCAAGGCGTGCTCCCGTCAGTGCCGAACGCAATCTTCACTCCGGCCCGGTTGAACCGGTCCAGGTTGCGGGCCTGGATGCCGAACGCCTCCTGGGCCGCCGGCCGATCCGTGGACGCATCCTGGATCTCCTGCAGATCGGCGGCGGGCACCGTCCCGCTCAGCCAACCGAAGTCCACCGCCACCCCCGGATCGGGGAGGTTGGGAACCAGAACCACGTCGGGGCGCTCGCTCCAGAGCGCCATGAGCTCGTCGTCCGCATCCAGATCGCGCACCCCGTGGGCGAATACGTCGAGGTCTGCGCGGAGAAGCCCCTTCGCGTCTTCCAGCGTGTAGACGTGGGCTGTGACTCGGAGGCCCTGCGTGTGGGCCTCGTCGATGATCGCGCCGTAGAGTTCAGGTGTCAGCTTGTCGTAACGACCGTTACGATCGTCGACCCAGATCTTGACGATGTCCACCTCCCGAGCGGCCAACTCCTGCACAGCCGTCCGTGCCTCCTCGTCGCTCGAAATCCAGTAGGCGGCCTCGGACCGTCCGGGCTCCGGGCGGGTGATCCCGCGCCCCGCCGTGAGGGACCTCGCGGCATCGGGCACTGATTCGTCCCTCATCTGGAACGCGAGTTCGACATCGTCGTGTCCCAGGCTCACGACCACACCGGTCCCGTAGTAGGCCATGTGCTGGAGCTGAGCGACGCGCTCGTCACGCGTGGTGGCCAGGTGGATGTGCGCGTTCACTATGGCCGGCATGACGGTCTTCCCGCTCAGGTCCACGTGCGTGGCGCCGACCGGAATCTCCACGTCCGCTCTCGGCCCGACCTGCGTGAAGCCATCGTTCTCGACCACGAATACCGCGTCCTCGATCGGTGCGCTTCCGTCGCCCGTGATCAGGCGAGCGCCCTCGAATACGGTCACGGCTGCGCCGCTTCCGGCGTCGGGCCCGGCGCAACCGACCATCAGGACGACGGCCAGAAGGAGTTGGGCGAACATAGCCCTTACGCGGTACGACTCACGGCTGGCCTGGCACATGGAGACCTCACATCGAAGATGGTGATTTCAGACCAGCGTAGCCTCGGCCGACATCCGTGTGCAACCTTTTCGGCATTGTGAGTATCACAATGTGAGTATGGGGCGTGTCGCTGCGTTTGGCGCCGCCTTCACCAACTCAATGGAGAACGGCTCGATGCCTGCGGATTACTTGGGAGAGTTCGAACAGATGGTGCTCCTCTCGATCATGCGTCTCGACGACGGCGCGTATGGGCTTGCGGTGCGAGAGGAACTCGAAAAGGTCGGGGGTCGCGTACCCTCTTCCGGCGCACTCTACACCACGCTGGATCGAATGGAGCGAAAGGGCCTCGTCGAATCCCGCTCCGGTGAGACCACCTCCGCACGCGGAGGTCGGCCGAGACGGTACGTGGGACTGACCCCCAAGGGTATGGCCGCGCTCCAGCGGTCTCGGGAAGCACTCATTCGGCTTTGGGACGGCCTCGAAACGTCCCTAGACGCCCGATGAGCCCGGCGCGCCCCCCGAGCTCCAAGCTGGGCCCCAAACCGAGCTCTCCACCGAGCTCCAAACCGAGCTCCAAACCGAGCTCTCCGCCCCGCCTTCTCGAGCGCCGCCTCGAAGCGGTCCTCCCGGAAGGCTTGTCACGAGACGGTACGCTGGGCGACCTCGCCGAGCAGTATGCCCGCCGTCGCGCCTCCGGGTCCCGGCTGTCTGCCGATGCCTGGTACTTGGGCCAGACGATTACCGTGCTCCTGTACCGGCGGTTGGACCGAGACGATAGACCCCGCTCGTCCATCGGCGGATCCGACGTGGTCCAGGACTTGAGATGGGCCGTTCGTTCGGTTCTTCGGCGTCCGGGTTTCAGCTTGGGCGTCGTGATCGCGCTCGGCCTGGGGCTTGGTGCCAACAGCGCGGTCTTCTCGATCGTCGACGGGACCTTCCAGTCGACCAGCTGGTGGGCGAACGAAGAGGCCAGCGTGATCCTGTGGCCCGATCGACCGTTCTCGCGAGGGGAGCTCTCGGTAATCGAACAGTCCGCCACGTCTTTCGAGACCCTGGGCGCCTACCGCGAAGAAGCGTTTGCCCTCTCCACGGGAGGTGACGGCGTTACCGAGAGCCTTCAGGGGGCGGTCATGACCCCGGCGCTCTTCTCCCATCTTCGCGTCCAGCCGGGTCTGGGCCGAGGCCTCCGCGCGGAGGATGCCGTACCCGGTAGCGAGGCGGTCATCGTGATCGGTTACGGGCTATGGAACCGTGCGTTTGGGGCGGATCCGGCTGTCTTGGGCCGTCGCGTGGTGGTCAACGGCCAGCCGACCACCGTCGTCGGCGTGCAGGGCCCCGGGGGGACGGCCCCGGGAATCGCTACGGAGGTTTGGGTGCCACTCGTGCTCGATCCCAGAGACCCCGACTTCTGGCCCACACACGACCTTACCGGTGCAGGCATCCTACGGGTGGGTGCGTCCGTAGACGATGGACGAACCGACCTGGTCGGCTTCGGCCAAATGCTTGCGTCGAATTTTCCGGGGTTCTACCCCGCGGGATTCGGTGCCGACGCCACGGTGGTACAGTCGACGGCGGAGCAGCGGCAGCTCCTGGGCACGCCGTTACTCCTTCTTCTCGGGGCTACGGGGCTGCTACTTCTGGTCGCGTCTCTCAACGTAGGAAACATGCTTCTGGCGCGGGCCATCGATCGCCGTCAGGAGCTCTCGATTCGAAGGGCGCTCGGCGCGAGCCGCGGCCGCGTTCTGCGACAACTAATGATCGAAGCGCTCGTATGGGGAGTGCTCGGGACCTCGGTCGGCATCGTCCTGGGCTCGGGAGTGGCGCGAGTCCTGGCGGAGCTGTTTGCCTCGAATGGTGCCGTGGCTCAGAGCCAATGGTCCTCTCCCCGTGTTCTCGCGTTCATTGGGGCGATCTCGGCGGCGTCCTGGACGGTCCTTTTCGGCGTGCCGGTGGCGCACTTCCTCAGGAGCCATCAGGGCCACCTCAAGCTGCAACGGGCACGTACGCCAGTGGCCCAACGGTCGCTCGTGGCCTTGCAGGCCGCGCTCGCCACGGTTCTGCTCGTGGCGTCCGTCTTGCTGATTCAGTCGGTCCGCAACCTCGCTGACGTCCCTCTCGGTTTCCGTGCGGAGAACGTGTTGGCGATCGAGCTGTCTCCTCCCGCCGATTTGATGTCCACCCGTGAACGTACGTTCGCATTCTACGAGGCCCTTACCGAGCGAGTCGCGGGGCTGCCGGGGGTAGAAGAGGTGGGGCTGGGAGAGGGTGTCCCGCTTCGCGATGTGCCGCTGGCGTGGCCGGTCAACGTGGAGGCTCGACCGGTCGACGTTGGCCAGGCGGTCACCGTACCCAAGCACGTCGTCGATCCCGGTTTCTTCCGGGCGTTGGACATTCGTCCCCTGAGCGGTCGGTTGCTGGACGAAGGCGATCGACAGCGGGGTGCGTCGGCTATCGTAGTCAACGAGTCGATGGCCCGACTGCTGTGGCACGATTCCGACCCCGTCGGCCAGAGGATCGCCATCGATCCACACGCTTGGACCCGATGGATCACGGTGGTGGGGGTTGTCTCGGATCTCCGCAGTGAAAGGCTGACCGGACCCACTAGCCCGGCCATGTACGTCGCCTTCGCCGAGTCCCCCGTCCGGGAGACCACGCTGTTGGTCCGCTCCGCTGGAGAGGTGGCGGGTTTGAGCCAGGCGGTCCGGGCCGTTGTTCAGGAGATCGACGCTTCGGTGCCGGTCCGATCGACCCGCCCGCTTCCCGCCATCGTGAGGGACGCGTACGCCACCGCGTGGATCACGATGGGATTGCTCACGGTCCTTGCGGCGCTCGCCACGGCCCTCGGGGCCATCGGCATACATGCCGTACTGGCCAACCATGTCGCGCGGCGGCAAAAGGAGTTGGGCGTGCGTCTGGCTCTAGGCGCCAAGCCACAGGAGTTGGTCGGGATGGTGGTTCGTTCCGGACTCGGACTGGCTGCTTTCGGCATCGCCCTCGGGACCGCCGTGGCGTTCGGCGCCGTTGGTGTGCTGGAGAGCCTTCTTTTCGGCGTCTCGGCCCTTGGAGCGTGGACCTTCTTGTTCCCGGCCGGGACCTTGCTGCTCGCAGCGATGATTGCGGCTGCGGCTCCGGCGGCTCGGGTGGCGGCGCTGCCCCCCGCGCGGGTGCTCAGAGAGGAGTGAGCTAGAGCTGACCTGGTTGGGCGAGTGAGACTTCTTGTCCCCGGGGGCCTGAAATTCTTGACCGATATACACAGTACACACACATTCTGTGTATGGCTACCAAGACGATATCGCTCCGGGTGGAGGCGTACGAGAAGCTCAGGCGGGCCAGGACGCACTCCAGCTAGTCCTTCAGCGATGTAGTGATGAGGGCACGCTGGGACGAGCAAACCGTGACGGGCGGGGACCTTCTCGCGCTGGTCCGTGAGCGAGGCCCCCTGTACGGCCGCGACGAGCTCGACGCGATCGACCAGATGAAGTCAGAAGGCAAAGCGCCGACGCACAAGTGGTAGCAGCGTGATAGAGGCGCGGTAGAAGCGTGATAGAGGCCCTGATTCTGGAGACCAGCTTTCTGGTCGACCTGGAGCGCGAATTGATCGCCGGAGAGCCCGGGCCGGCACACCACTTCCTCGAATCCCACCCGACGAGCAAGCTACACATCACCTTCACCATCGCCGGTGAACTCGCCGCGGGGCCCCGCATGAACGAACCGTCCATATGGGAACGGCTCATAGAGCCCTTCCAGGTGCTGGGGTGCACACCCGAGGTGACGTGGCGGTATGGTCGTCTGTATCGCTACCTCCGAGCAAATGGCCTGCTGATCGACGCCAACGATCTCTGGATCGCGGCTACCGCCCTGGCCTTCGATTTACCGGTGGTGACACGGAACCAACGACATTTCGCGAGGGTGCCCGAGCTGGGCGTGATCGGCTACGCTTGAGCGACTCTGACCACATCTTCGTGGTCCCTCATCTGTATCGGCCCGTCCAGGGGTGGTTCAGCGCCGGAAGCGTACCCACTTCGTGATGCGCCGCTGCGAGACCTCCGCACCATACACGTTGCCGTCACTGTCGACCGCCACACCCTCGGGTCCGCTGAAGCCCATGACATTGGACCGATCGTCAGGAAGGAAGTAGCTGACCCAGCCGGTCTTGGCATCACCGATGCGGATGCCCTTCTCCCAGCCGGCGTTGCGCTGGCCTGTGAACTCGTTCGGAGCCGGGCTCGACTCCGAGTCAGCAACATAGATGATGTCGTTCTCGTCGATGTAGATGCCACTGGGGCGGCCGAACTGAGTCCAGATCGCCAAGAACTCGCCCTCCTGACTGAAGATCTGGATCCGGTTGTTGTAGCGATCACCCACGAAGATCCGGCCCTGGGAGTCCATCGCTAATGCGTGCGGATCGCGGAACTGTTTGGGGCCGTACCCGAGCTCGCCCCAGGTCTCCATGTAGGTCCCGTCGGCGGCATAGCGAACGACGCGTGCGACGTCCCGATCATGTGAGTCCACCACATAGATCTGCCCGTTGGGGACCACGAGAACGTCGGAGGGCCTGGTGAGGTGGTTCGGCGGGTCGCCTTTGACCCCGGGGGTGCCGATCGTCATCAGGAGTTCACCCTCAGGCGAGAACTTGAGGACCGTGTGACCCGTGTCCGTGGCTCCTCGGTTCCACGCGTCGGCGATCCAAACGTTACCCTCGTGGTCCACGTCGATGCCGTGAGGCCAGGCGATCAGCCCGGCACCGAAGCTCCGGAGAAGCTTCCCCTCTTTGTCATACAGGAGGACCGGGTCCACATCCGATCCAACGCAAGTGTTGGCGCCACAGCGTTCGGCCACCCAAATGTTGCCGTCGAGTGCGATTTCCACTGAACTCGTGGAGCCCCACTCACGGCCTTCCGGCAGCTCTCCCCATCCATAGATGGGCTTGAACGGGTTCGTCGTAGTCGACTGGGCGAGCAAGTCCGCGCCTGTCACCATGAACACGGCCACGGCCACGGCCCCGAGAGTCCATCCAACCCGATTCATGCGCGTCATTGCCCATTCCTTGGAGAGAGGTCCAGCGGGTCTGATATGGGGCTGACGGTACGTTGGCATCGCCTGGCGAGCAAGGAAGGATGGGCCATGGTGATCCGGCTCGTGGGTGGGCGCACCTCCTCGTATTCGCGTCGATGAGGGTCGGCTCTTTCCTGCCCTCTATCGGCCCGAGGTTGAGGGGGTGGGAATTCCGAGGGGTGCCGCTCATAGTTGCCGCTACTCTTCTCGGAGCGCCCCCACCGGATCGATGCCTGTGGCCCTGCGGGCCGGGATGTAGCACGCCAACATGGCGACCCCACCGAGCACGGCCGGAACCACCGCGAACGTGACGGCGTCTCTGGGGCCCACACCGTGGAGTAGGGAGGCCAGGGTGTTGCTGAGCAGGGCCGCTCCTGACAGGCCGAGCAGGAGTCCCATACCAACCAGGCCGGCTCCCTGGCGAGCCACCAAGGCCGTCACTTGTCCTCTACTTGCCCCCAGCGCCATGCGGATCCCGAACTCGTTGGTGCGTTGCGACACGAGGTAGGAAAGCACGCCGTAGACTCCCACCGAGCTGATCACCAGTGCGAGTACGGCGAACGTGGTCATCAGTGAGAGGATAAATCGTCGGGGGTTCAGGGACTCTGCAATGCGATCGGTGATCGTAGTCGCCCCGAAGACGGGCACCTCTCCACCCGCCTCGTGGATCACGTCCCGCACTGCGGGCATGACGGAGGCGGGATCGTACTCGGTGCGGATCACCATGCTCATGGTGCTCCACGGCCGTTGGGTGTGAGGCTCGTAGGTTGCCAGGGCGGGCTCGGTGGCGAGGCCCACGTTGCGCACGTCCCCCACCACGCCGACCACCGTGAGCCAGGGCTCGAACTCGGGGGATCCGATCTTGATGCGAGCACCCAGAGCGTCCCGGAGGCCGTCTTCATCAATCCTCCCATCCCTTCCCTCACCACACAGGACGCTCTCTAATTAATCCCGGGAGAAGGCCAGTACCGCCTCGCCATGGACTCCGCGATGATCACGATCATGGGACTCCCTTGATCGGTGTTCTGGAACTCCCGCCCGTGAAGGAGGGGAACGCGGTCGCAGCGAAGTAGTTCGGCAGAATACGACGGAAGCTGGCGGTGGGTTCTTCTCCGGGAAGAAATCCCATGGTTTCGATGGTGAGCATGCCGTTGGAGTCCCCCCCGCTGATCGGGAGCGAGTTGACGGCGCTCGCGTGGATCACTCCAGGGAGCGCCTCGAGGCGCTCCGGGAGGTCCCTGTAGAACTGGATGACCTCTGCGGTGGAGCGCCCGGTGCCGGCCAACGATATCCCCACCGTAGCCAGGTTCACGGGCTCGAAGCCCAGGTCCTGGTCCTGGAGTCTGGTAAAGCTTCGGATCAGGAGACCGGCTCCCACGAGCAGCATTACCGACCCCGCGATCTGGCAGACGGACAGAGCCGAGCGAGCGGCCGACCCCCGTTGGCCTGTGCTGGAGCGTCGCGTGGAACCCAGGCCTCGGGCCGCGTCGTTCCGTGTGCTCGTGAACCAAGGGAGAAGGCCGAAGGCGACACCCGTGCCCACCGATAGCAGGAGCGCGTATCCGAGCACCGTCAGGTTGAGTGTGATCGCGTCCGCCTGTGGAACGCGGTCACGAAGCTGCATCTGGACCGCTTCGAAGGCCAGATACGCGAGGCCAACCCCGGCGGCTCCGCCGGTCAGGGTCAGCAACAGGCTCTCGGTGAGGAACCCGCGCGTCATTCGCCAGCGCCCGGCGCCGAGCGCCCGTCGAACAGCCAGCTCGTGCCGGCGTATGTTGAGTCGCGCCAGGAGCAGGTTGGCCACGTTCGCGCATGCGATCAGCAGCACAACGACCACCGTTCCCATCAGGATCCACACGCGTTGTCGCATGTCGCCGACCAAGTCTACGGCGAGGGGAGCGATGCCCACTCCGCGGCCCGCGTTGACCCGGGGATGGTCCTCGCGCATCTGCGCCGCGATGCTGGAGAGCTCCAGGCGGGCCGCATCGAGTGTCACGCCGCTCGCCAAGCGGCCCAACACGGTGAGTGTGTGAGCCTCACGCCGGCCAACCCAATCGCCGATCATGGGCGCGAGGGGAAGCCAGAGCCGAGCTTCATCACCCGCAAAGACGGCACCTTCACCGAGCACGCCCACGACCTCTACCGGAGTGCCGTCCAGTCCGATCGTGCGCCCGATCGCGCTCGGATCCGACCCGAAGCTCTGTTGCCAGAGTCCATGGGACAGAATGGCCACCGGCGCTGCGCCCGGGAGGGACTCTTGGTCCGTGAAGCCCCGCCCCAACTCGGGTACCAATCCGGTCAGCTGCATGAAGCTAGAAGTCGCAAGACCCTGAAGGAGCCGGGTCGGCTCTGCAGAGCCCGTCAGGTTGCCCGAGTTGAGCATCATGGCCCCCACGCCGTCCAGGGACCGTGCCCGCTCTTGCCAGTCGAGAAAGTTGGGGTAGGAGACCTGTCCCCTCTCGCCGGTCCCTCCTTCACGAGTCTCGCCGATCGCTACCAAGCGATGGGCGTCGGGGTAGGGCAGGGGCCGGATCAGCACGCCGTTTACGACGCTGAAGAGCAGGGTATTGGCCCCGATAGCGAGGGCCAGTGTTCCGACGGCCACCAGTGCGAATCCCGGCGTACGCGCCAACGATCACGCACTATGACGAATCTCCCAGATCATATCCCCCATCACCTCCACGCCTCCCCTTCGTTGGCCTGTTTTTCGCCCGCCCAGTGTATGGCCTCGCCGCCTGCGGGCCGCGCGGTACAGCGCTGGTATTGAGCGCGCTGCGTCGCCGACGACCCGCCCCCAAGCCAGCCAAGCGCCGAGCGCGCCACGTGACCTGCATCTCTCGTGGTAGAGGTCGAGGAAATCCTCGACCATCTGCTCCGAGAATCGTTTTCGGAACGCCTCCGGATACAGGTAGCTAAACAGGCGGTAGAGCTGCTTCGACGCCCAGGCCGCGGGAAACAGCTCAATCGCTCCATCAGGCTGTATCCGCTTCGGGTACCAGGTCGCGGGCTCGCGCGAAGTCGGCGAGTCGACTGATGCGTGCCGCCTCCATGCGCAGCGCCGTTCGTCCTTCGGGGGTCATCTCGTACAGCTTTCGGCGACCTTCGGCGGCCTCTGGTGCCTCCCGCACCAGGCCGCCTTCTTCCATCCGCTGGATCGAGCCGTAGACCGTACCGGGGCCCATGGCCAGGCCGGAGGTGTCCTCTACGTGCTGCATGATCGCGTACCCGTGCTTCGCTCCGTCGGACATGGCGAGGAGTATGTGGAAGACGACGGGAGTGAGCGGGGCCTTGTCGCTTGAGGTGCTCGGCGTCATCGGGTCTCCGATGGGTGGAATATTACGGTTGCGGTAACATCGTTACGGTACTACTGCTACGGTAATAACGCAAGAGACCCGTCTCCGTATGCCGGTCCGCTGGTTACCCCCCGAGCTTCTCGAACAGCAGGTTGAGCACCCGTCCGTTCGAGACCCGCATCCCCGTCGGCCAGGATTGCTCCGACGTGGATGCGTCTGATCATGACCTTGCCTAACGTGTGGGCCGTGGGTGTGTGGGGTACGGGAAGAATGCGGTTAGGGTGTGACTTTGGCCAGCAACGGTGACCGCTCGCCGCCCGCTTCCCGCGGCGTTGGTGCACAACCGCCTACTTGGGCCTACGATACCCCATCACTCTTAATGGAGGGGACGTTGGGATTCTTCAGCAAGCTTTTTGGCCTGGGGGAGGACAATCCTGCCCGACGCTCCGTCGAGGGCGGGGAAATCTGCGCGAAGTGCGGCCAGCCGGTCCCGCACGACAACATGGCCTTCGACTCGGGGAGTGGCGGGCCGATTCACCGGAAGTGTCCGGAAGCAACTAGCGTCGCCGACCCCGGTGACTGAGCACCGACGGTACCATCGAGACCACGGGGATGGGAGGAGGACGGAAGGATGACACGGTACGGACCAGCGGTCGGTGTGGCCCTCTCGCTCGCCATATGGGCAAACGCCTCAGCGCAGCGGGCCCAGCGGGCACCGTGGCCGACGGAGGGTTGGGCGACCTCGACGTCGGAGGCGCAAGGCTTGGCTGCCGCCCCCCTCGAGGCCCTCGACCGGCGCGTGCGTGACGGGACCTTCGGCTACATCGACCGCCTGGTCGTCATCCGAAACGGTTTCCTGGTCGTGAATGAACGTTACGACCAGGACTACGAGCAGATCAGCCGCGGCGAGCGGAGTCAGATCGGGTGCGGTTTCGGATGCGCTGATCCCTCGTGGGATCATCAGTTCAACTACCTGCACCCCGACTGGCACCCTTACTACCAGGGCCGCGACGTGCACACCTTGCAGTCGGTGACCAAGTCGATCTCGTCGACGCTGATCGGAGTGGCCATACACCGAGGAGAGATTTCAGGCGTGGACGCTCCTCTCCTGCCGTTTCTCGACGACTACGACCTCACTCGGCTGGACGCTCGCGTGGGCGGGGCCACGCTCGAGGACCTGCTTACTATGAGGACGGGCATCGAGTGGCACGAGACGGACCGGCCCATGAACGACACCAATACGACCATCCAGCTCGAGAGAAGCGACGACTGGGTGCAATACACGCTCAATCAGCCCTCCGACGGGGCGCCCGGGGTCAAATGGGTCTACAACTCCGGTGGCAGCCAACTCATGTCGGCCATCCTGCGCCGGGTCAGCGGGCGCACGATGGACCGCTACGCCGAGGAGCACGTCTTCGGGCCGCTCGGCATCACGGACTACTATTGGAAGGTGACCGGCGCCGGACTGCCCGACGCCTTGGGAGGGCTGTACCTGGAGGCGGAGCAGCTCGCCAAGGTCGGTTATCTGTACCTGCGGGGTGGTGTCTGGGATGGTCAGCGTATCCTCCCCGTAGGGTGGACAGAGACCGCTACCGCACGTCACGTCGAGGGCATCCAGGGCGGACGGGTCGGGTACGGGTACCAGTGGTGGCGGCCCGACCGGAACGGGGTCGAGGTCTGGGCGGGTCAGGGGTTCGGTGGGCAGTTCCTGCTGGTCCTGCCGGAGTACGACATCGTGGCCGTGATCAACAGCTGGAATCTGTTCGGGGGGACGAACGCGAACCTGCGTAACGCGCTGATCGACGCTCTGGTCCAGGCCGCGCGTTAGGGTTCCGGCCCTGCGGGCTCAAGGCGACCGAAACACCCAGCGACTGCGGGGCGCCGGGAGCCACCAAGACCCGACGTCCGAGTCGCGCATCTTCTCCTCGAACTCGCCCAGGAACGTCAACGGGATGGGCTTGGGCGATTGATCGGCTTTGCGCAGCAGAAAGTCCTCCCAGTGAGTCACGAGTACGTATTCGGGCTCCAGTTGCTCGAGAATGCTGTCGGGATACGAATCGACCCATTTGTGTCCCGGCGCACTGATCACCGCCACCATCGGAACTCTTGTGTCCCGCCTCGTGGCGAGCGCTGGGTGCCCCTTCGGCGGTGTCGCCCCGCTGTCTTGGTAGTAGATCCTGAAGAAAGGCGCCCCCCCACCATCCAGCACGTCGATCAGGTAGGCGTATGTGGTTCCCTCTACCCAGTCCGCTGCGTGTACTGGAAACGCGGTGTGGGGACGGTCCCGATCGCCCATCCACAGATGAATCCCCGCGAAGTGTGGTGAGTGCTCGGAGAGGACGGGTTGAAACCGGAAACGACTGGTCTGATCCGTGATCCACTTGCCGGGTGTGCGGTCGTCGCCTGCCGAGTCGTCCACCACCTGCAGGCGACCGGGATCGATCCCCGACCACCCGACCATGTGGTTACGAACGGTGTTACTTCCGAAGACGGTCGCGTCGGGCGTGAACTTACCGACCACATAAGGCACATCCATCAGGTGATCGTAGTGTCCATGACCGATCAGGATGGACCGCACCTCGCGGAGCGTTGTGCGATAGTCCCCCAGGCGGCGGTCGATCATCGCCGTGTCCACCGAGATCTCGCCCGCAAGAACCCGGACGGGATTCGGATTGGAAAAGAAGGGACCGGTGAGAAGTGCCTCCCCGCCAGATTCGATGAGCCATCCTCCCGCCCCCAGGTAGGTCAGCACGACCGAGTCGGGCAGGGCAGGCGTAAGGACCACCTGACGGCCGGTAACCCCATAGCCGCCGCATGCCGCCATGGCCGAAACCGCCAGAATGAGAGCCGACCCTCGCAATGGCGCTGCCATCACCCGTCGTCCTGCCTGACCGGACGGGGCGCCGCGCGACTCTCGGGGTCTACCAGACATCAGATTCGGGGCCACTAGATGAGCGACTCCCATGAGACCCACCGTTCTCCGTCTGCGCTCGCCCTGACGTCGTCGAAGAGCCGACTGAGCTCGGTTGCGGCCGTGCGGGCCTTGCCCGAGTCCCTCCCCTCGGTGACCTTGCGCGCCACCTCCAGAGACGCGTCGATCTTGTCGCGGGCGCCGAGATCGGGAACGCGCGATCGTAGCAGGTGCCATTGGGCCTCGAGGTCGCGCACGTCACTCGCGGCCTTCGCCTGGGTTTCCCGCTTTTGGGGACCGGAGAGCGAGATGGCTCCGGGAAGGACGGTATTGAGAACCTCTTCGAACTTTTCTCCCATCGCCTCGATCGATCGTTCCACGCGCAGGATAAAGATGCCCACCAGGAGACCGAGGATGTTGGGCGGCAGCGAGGTCGAGTCGTTGCCTCGTTGGACCCACACCGTCCACGCCCACCAAACGATCAGTAGGTACACGGCCGTCTGTGCGATTCGGTACGAGTATTCTCCGAAGTACGCGCGAAAGTCGAACTGTGATCTCTTGGCTCGGGCTACGCTCATGATAAACAGCAGGACGCCTGCGAAGGCCGTACCGAAGGGGATGAGGTAGCCAAAGCTCGGCGTCGGCGCACCCTGTTCGGGTGGGATGGAAAAGAGGATGCCCCCGCGCCGTACCGCCAAAGTGAGCACGATTGCCAAAACGATGGCGGACGTGCACGTCAGGAAGATGTTTCGGGGAAGGGCGGCCCTCCAGTCTTGTTCCTCGTCGAGTGAGCGGATGCGATCCAGCGCATCACCGGCTTCATCACTGAAGTGGCTCCCGGCCGGTTGCCCGGATGGTGTGTCATTCATGGTATCCACCTCAATCCTTGGGGATGCAGATGATCAATGCGCCTGTTTCGTCTCGCTTCACACGCACCAGATCGCGGTCCTGTTTGAACCAGGGTCCCAAGGGACCGGTCGTGTGTTTCGTCTCCCCCACCTCACCCCAAGCGCCCGAGTAGTTCCGCCACTCGGCATCGCGGATCCACCTGAACTCTTGGTCCCCGTCCGCTATGTCCCATTGGTGCCCATAGTCCTCCGGGTTGCGCACGCTCGGTCGGGTGGGGTGGCCGTTCGGGTCTACGTACAGGGTCGGGTGCCCTGTCTCGGCAGCCTCGAGGTCCGTCCACCTTCGCAACTCTCCGGTGTTGTGCTGCGCGAAATACACGTGCGAGGGCGGGGCGAGATCCTCGATCGAATCGACGTCGGCCAGATACGTGACGTGCTCCCAGTCTCCCTCGTGGGTGAGCAGTCCGTGCCAGCGGTTCAGTTCGTAGAAGAACCAATACAGCACCTTTACGAAGGAGCCGGCCTGCGTCAGGATCGGCGCGGCATCGAGGAAGACGGGGGCCTTGATGATTCCGCTTACGGGCTGATTACCCGACCAGGTTCGGTTGGAGATGCGGTCCCGCTCCAGGAAGAGGCCAGCTTTCGCCCTTCCTGCTGAACGGAAGAGATTCCGAGCGCCATGAGGACGCAGCGTGGGTCGGATCGACGGATTCAGGCCCACGTAATTGCCGGTGCGTACGCCGGTTTCCCCATCGATGACGTTCCACCCGATATCGTAGTGCGCATCTCCCTTGTCGTTGGACTCCTCCCAACCCGACCCCTTCTTGAAGCCGAGATCGCGACTGCCTTGCCTGGACTCCCGGAACCGTGAGTTCCCTTTGAAGCTCTCAGGCGTGGAGGGAAAGTGATGCTCGTCACGACGGAAAAGCACCCAGGGAGCGAACTCGCTGGCCCACTTCTCGATGGTGGCCTGATCGAGATCGTGGGGTAGTGGATTCTCGAACCATGATGGGGCGGGCATCTCGTGCCTCCGGCATGGGGGGGCCGGGTGAGACTATGGGAATAGACCAGCGCGGCAGGTTACGCGCAAACCATGGTGTCCAACCCTACCGACCGGAGTGGCGAAGGCCACGATATCGCGGTAGCCTTCCTCCCTAGACGGAGGCGCCAAGTGAGCGAAGAACAGTGGTTCGGCCTGTTGGGACTCGTCGTCGGCCTCTACCTGTTCGTGTGCGCCACCTGGAAGAGAGACTTCTTCCTATACGACTGGAAGGCGCGCCGGGCCATCGCCTGGTACGGTGAGGAGAAGACGCACCTCGGCTTTCAGGCGGGTGGAGTGATCGTGATGATCGTGGGCATTCTCAAGTTGATCGGACTGTTCTAGACACCGTAGTACGCTTGTGGCGAGGTGCACGTTAGGCGCATCTTGCAGCCATGGCTGATCCGGTTTCCCGCCTGAATGCAGCCCTCCAAGGTCGCTACGCCATCGAGCGTGAGCTCGGTGAGGGCGGGATGGCCACGGTCTACCTGGCCGATGATGTGCGGCATCACCGCGAGGTGGCTCTGAAGGTCCTCCGGCCCGACCTGGTTGCGGGCCTCGGACCTGAGCGCTTTCTCCGAGAGATCGAAATCGTCGCGCAGTTGTCGCACCCCAACATCCTGTCCCTCTACGACTCCGGAACCGCCGACGGGCTTCTCTACTTCGTGATGCCCTACGTCGAGGGTGACACGCTCAGAAGTCGCCTCGATCGGAGCGGCCGTCTGGCCCTGGAGGAGGCGCTCCGGATCACTGCCGAAGTGGCGGACGCGCTCGACTTCGCGCATACCAGCGGATTGATCCATCGCGACATCAAGCCCGAGAACATCCTCTTCCAGGCGGGACACGCGGTGGTCAGTGTCTTCGGGATCGCGAAGGCGGTCACGGAGGCCGGAGCGAGTAACCTGACCGCCACCGGACTGTCTGTGGGCACGCTCAAGTACATGAGCCCCGAGCAGGCGGCCGGAGATGTCGAGCTCGACGCCCGCTCCGACATCTACTCGCTGGGCTGCGTGGTGTACGAGATGCTCACGGGTGAACCGCCCTTCGCTGGAGCCGGTCAGCGGGCGCTCCTGGTACAGAAGCTCACTAGATCGGCGCCCCTCATCTCGGACGCCCAAAGCGACATCCCTGCAACGATCGAAAGCGTGGTGGCGACGGCGCTGGCGACGGAGCCCGGCGAGCGGTTCGACACGCCGAGTCAGTTCGCCGAGGCGCTGACCCGAGCCGCCACCGCGGAAACGATTGCGGAGGAGGCTCACCGCCGTCGACGGGCCAAGCGCATACGCTTTGCGGTCGGAATCCCTGCGGTTGCGATCGTGGGCGCCATGGTCTGGTGGATGACGATGCAGCTCGGCGGGCCGACCTTGGAGCGGGTAGCCGTGCTGCCGCTGACCAACCTGATGAGCGACGCGGCCCAGGACTTCTTCGTCGAAGGTGTGCAGGAGGACCTGATCAAGGAGCTCTCGCGGGCCGGTTTGGGCGTCATCACTCCCACGTCGGTGCTGCGGTATCGAAACAGCGACAAGCCCGTGAGCGAGATAGCCCGTGAACTCGATGTGGACGCGGTGATCGAGGGGTCGGCGTCGCTGGTCGACGGCACCATGTCGCTCGACCTGCGCATGACGGATGGCATCACTGACGAGATCGTCTGGTTCGACTCTTTCGGGGCAGAAGTGCGGGATGTGCTGGTGGTTTACGGAGAGGTGGTACGCGCGATCGTGGGTGCAGCCGCAATCGAGCTGAGCTCTGAGTCGGAGGCTGCTCTGGCCACCGCTCCGCAGGTCAGCCCCGAGGTCCAGGAAGCGCTCTGGAAGGGTCGTTTCCATCGGAGCCGGTTGTCCGAGGAGAGCATGTACTTGCTCTCGACTACTACGAACTGGCCCTCTCACGGGACCCGAACAACGCCGTGGCGCTTGCCGGGATCGCGGGAGTGTGGGGGTCACGAGCGCAGTTCGGGTTCGTGTCGTCTGCGGAGGCCGATGCGAAGGGGAGGGAGGCTTTCGCACGTGCGATGGCGATCGACAGTACACTCCCGGAGATTCAACAGGAGCTCGCCTCGCGACGCACTTGGAGGGAATGGGACTGGAACGCGGCGGAGCCGACCTTCCGTCGCGCGCTGGATGCCGACCCGATGAACTCTCTCAGCCGGTCGGCCTTTTCCCATCTGCTTCATTACCTCGGTCGTGACGAAGAGGCGGCGGCTCAGATCGAGCTCGCGGTGCAGCAGGACCCGTTCAACCCGCGAATTACCACCTTCTACGCCATGGGCCTCAACTACCGCCACGAGTACCAGGCGGCCCTGGATGTGCTGAACGAGGTGTTGTCTCGAACGCCAGACTACGGAATGGCGCTCTCTACGCGCCGGACGACCTACCACATGATGGGCCGGCACGAGGAGGCCCTCGACGTTTGGAGGGCTTCGAACGCTCGGGATCTCGAAAAGCTCGAGGCCCTCGAACGGGGCTACCGGGAAGGGGGCTACTCAGGGGCGCTTTGGGGCATGGCCGAGACGTTGGTCACCCGTTCGGACACGATGTTCGTCACACCCTGGCAGATCGGGACTCTGTACACCCGGGCGGGAGATACAGAGTTGGCTCTCGACTACCTGGAGCTGGCCTACGAGGCACACGACGGGAACATTCCGTACCTGAGCGTGGATCCGATCTTCGACCACCTGCGGGACGAGCCGCGCTTCCGGCGCCTCATTCAACGGCTGGGGCTGGAGAACTAGCGTTGATTGGGGGGCTGATGGGCCTGCGCTTGCGCTTCCCGCCTTGCGGATAGGATGTTGACCCCCGTCTGA
>CBDDCX010000007.1:0-690335 GCA_965226375.1 Longimicrobiales bacterium
AACTCGAGGGCGGCCCGGGTAATACGCTGGAGCGTCCGGCGGCTCCGGCTCTGCTTGGGCTGGCGAACGTGCGTGTCACTCATGACGGACCCGAGGAGAAATAGTACGTACGTTCTAAATACACTGATAGCCCACCGTTTGCAACGAGTTCGGAGTTGCCCCGCGAACGTAGCCGTTCCATTATTCGACTCTTGCGCGCCCAACGGAGGAGTCCTGATATGGCAAGACGAGACCCCCTTCAGGAGATCCCCGGGGTCGGGCCGAGCATCAGCGCCGATCTTCGGGGCCTTGGCATCGAACGTGTCTCCGACCTGGTCGGCCAGGACCCTGTGCAGCTCTACGAGCGGCAGTGCACGATTCAGGGGGGATACGTAGACCGTTGCGTGCTCTATACGTTCCGCTGCGCCGTCTATTATGCCACGGAGGAACGGCACGACCCCGAGCTTCTCCTCTGGTGGAATTGGAAGGACCGGACCGAGCTGGACGGAAATGCCGGCGAGGGTCGTAGCTAGGGTGTGACGTCGCCCGGAGCCGAGGATCGAACCCGTGCAGAAGCCCAACCTGGAGCCCAACCGTAGACAGAGCCGGCGAGATGCGTTCCAACAGGCGGCACAGACCCTCGACGCCACGTTCCTACCCGGCAAGCGGAGTTCGGGGGATGAGGTCCATCTGAAACACGGGCCCTGGCAGTTGATCCTCGACACCTATACCCAGAGCAACGGCCAGAATACGGTCATGTATACCCGGGCTCGGGCCCTCTACGTGGCCAAGGAGGACTTCACGCTACGCGTCTCGCGAAGGCACATCTTTACTCGGATCGCCGAGCTCCTGGGGTTCCACGGGCTCCTCGTGGGCGACTCAGAGCTCGAGCGGAAGTACACGGTCAAGAGCTCCAACGAGCCCCGGGGACGATCCCTCATGACCGACCGACGGCTCCGTGAACTCATCATGGGGCAGCCGTCCCTGCGGCTCGACATTCGGCGCCTGTCCTGGGGAAGGCGTAGGAAGAAGGGGGACGGGGTCCGAACCGTGACGGTGCGCACGACCGGGGTGATCAAGGAGTCGGATCGCTTGAGCAACTACATGCTCCTCGTGGCCACCACCCTGGACCAACTCGTGAGGATCGGTGTGGCCCACGAGCTTTCGGTGGAAGAGGGACACACCTACGCCCTGCCGCGGCGGGTCTAACAACCCGGCGCGCGCACGCGCCGAGGGGACCCGCGGGGCCGCAACCGCGTAACACAGGGCGTCCGGCCATTTCCAACCCTGAGAGAGCCCAGCAACCGATGACTCCGACACACTCACACCTCCTCGGTCGCGCGGCGCTGATCCTCGTGCTCGCCGCTGTCCTCCTCACCTCACTCCTGAGTGCCCAGCAGCCCATGGGCGCCTCCGTGCTCGTCGAAGACTTCCCGGAATGGGGCGTCCCGTCGACCTCGTGGAGACCCGCGCCCGAAGGGAGGCGCTCGTCGCACGCCCTGGGCGCCGGTGTCATCGCGGTTCCGGCGGGTCGGAGTCGCGACCTCGAGACAGAAGTGCTACAGGACAACGACTTCAGGCAGGACGACTACTTTTTCTATCTGACCGGCCTCGAGTCGCCCGACGCCTGGCTCGTCATGCCGGTTCAGCCATCGGGCGCGGCGCAGAGCCATCTCTTTCTGCCCGAACGCGATCCGGCCACGGAGCAGTGGACCGGAAAGAGGCTCGGGCCGGGGGATCGTGCGAAGGAGCTGGCGGGCGTGCTGCACGTGCACGCCCTGGCCGATCTCGACGCGGAGCTGCAACGGATGCGCAGGGCCACGCCGGGGCCGCTCTTCACCACACTCTACGGCCGGGACCGGAGACAACGAGCGGATCCAAGGTTGGGTCGGATCGGCGAGTGGGATCGATGTGCGCAACGCGATTCCGGTCCTCGACAGCCTGCGCCTGATCAAGGATGGGGCGGAGATGGTCCGACTGCGCCACGCCATCGACATTACGGCCGAGGCACAACGCCGGGCGATGCAGGCGATCGAGCCGGGCATGTACGAGTACGAAATCGAGGCCCTGATCGAGCACACGTTCCGATCCAACGGAGCGGACCGGCTCGGGTTTCCGTCGATCGTGGGGAGCGGTCCCAACAGCACCACGCTGCACTACGACACGAACCGGCGACAGACGTTGGCGGGCGAGCTCGTGGTCATCGACATCGGCGCGGAATACGGCAAAGGGGGTATTCCCTTAAGTCCACCGACCCCAAGATATAGTGGTTACCGGGGCTCTGCGGGCCGTTTCCCACGTCCGGTGCCGAGGTAAAGGGCCGAAGCTGGCGTGGGAGCACACTGAACAGCCTGCTCAAGCAAGCGGTAGAACAACAGGCCGCGAGCCCGGGATGTGTGTCGGTTGAAGCGAAAGGTGAACTCGTCCAGATAGTAGGGGAGGTGTTCGCGGGCGATCCCTCCTTGGAGGGTTCCGAGGACCCAGCGCTTGAGGAGAGACGCCACCCGATGTACGGCCGACATGAGCACGTGAGCGGGATCGCCGGAGGTCGAGAGGTTCGTGACCGTGTGGCGAAAGCCCAGTTTGGCGAGTCCCTGATAGCTTGGCCATCCGTCGGTATGCACCGTGCTTGCCGGTGCGATGCTATCCTTGACGAAGCCTCGCAGAACCGGAGCGGAGAGGTCGGGCACCCAACGCAGCCGTATTCTCCCGATCTTGCGTCCGTCGACCTCGGCGGCGATCGCGACGATGGCCTTCTTGATCGTCTCGCGGCCCCGCACTCCAGCCTCCACGCCCCCGACATAGCTCTCGTCCACTTGCACAACGCCGCTCAGCTGGTCGCGATCCGGTCGGACCATGGCCCGGCGGAGCTTGTGGAGCCAGACCCACGCTGTCTTGTAGCTTCCCAGTCCGAGCACGCGCTGGAGCCCGAGAGCATTGGCTCCGTATTTCTGGCTCGTGAGCTCCCAGGCAGCGAGAAACCACAGACGCAGGGGCGAGCGCGTGCGGTGGAACACGGTTCCCGCCAGCACCGAGGTCTGCCTTCGACAGTGTGGGCAGACGAGACGCCCCCGCGATGCTCGCCAGACCTCTCCCAACCCGCCACAGCCCACGCACACAAACCCTTCCGGCCCAGCGCAGACCCTCCACGTACTCCAGGCATGCCGCATCGTCGGGGAAGAACTCGTCCAACTCCAGCCGCGTACGGGGATAGTCCACGCCGCCACGGAGCTGAGAAGCCGGAACCGCCATGACCACAACATGTAGTGGGCGGTGGACTTAAGGCAATACCCCATTGAGGGCAAATATGACGCAGAGTCGGAGAACCGACGGATTTCAGCGTATGGGAACCGTCTTCCTGGTGGACGACAACGCCGGTGTCCGGACCGCGCTCGGCAGGGTCTTCCAATCCGTGGGGTACGAGGTCCAACAGTTCGACTCCGCCCAAGCGTATCTCGAACGCGCGTCCCCGGAAGATTCGGGATGTCTCGTGCTGGACATCAAGATGCCGGGCATGACGGGGCTCGACCTCCAGGAGCGCTTGTCCACGCTCGGATTCACGACCCCCATCATTTTCATCACCGGCTATGGCAACGTGCCGGCCAGCGTTCGCGCCATGAAATGGGGCGCAGTGGACTTTTTCGAAAAGCCCCTCAACCACGGGGAGTTGTTGGATGCGGTGGAACGCGCCGTGAAGCAGGATGCTGAGGACAGGGAACAGCGAAGTGATCGGGTCGAGGCCCGGCTCGATTTCGAGGTCCTGACGCCGCGACAGTTCGAAGTCATGACGTGCATGGTTGACGGCATGCCGAACGGAGAAATCGCGCAAGAGCTCGAGATCAGTGATAAGACCGTCAAGATTCACCGTGCGCGTGTCATGAAAAAGATGGAGGCGGGGTCGTTGGCGGACCTCATGCGTATGGCTCGGAACACCGGCTTCCAAAATCGCCGGAGGGACGCACCTCCAACTTCCGCCTGAAGCTGCGGCACCTACCGGATCACCTGCGGCTGATCCGGGCTCCGGTCCCAGCTCTGGGCGCTCGAGATGTTGGGCATGTTCCAGTCGTTTCCGTTCCACCCCTGGAAGCCCTCGAGCCTGAATGCCCAAAAGCCGGTGTTGAAATCGCTCACCACAATGAGTCCATCCGCGTTGCGGACGTCGACGCCCCAGGCGCCGTCGTAGATGTTGCCCGTCGTGCGCGAATGATCCCCCGAAAACATGGCGTCACCGTGGAGGCTCGGGCCTTGCCGTGTGTGGCAGTACCCCTCGGTGAAGGGGCCGTGTGGGATCCGTCATATTGACGATCTGGAGTCCGTCCTCCTGGGCAGAGATGAAGACGTACGGCCACCGGACCTCATGGTTGTGGGTCGCACCCCCGAACTTTGCCATCCAAGCTCCGATCCCGGATCCCCTGACGATGTTAGGCGTCTGTCCCTCGGAGCCGGGAGGCTGCAGATCGAAGAAACGGATCGGGGAGTGCTGATAGGTGGGCCCGGACATGCCGAGCCCATACCGTCCGTCTGGCGTGGGCGTAAAGGTGTGCCCGTTCTCGACTCCCGGGATGCCGGTTACCGAGGTGAGGAGCCGCGGGTTCTCCACGTCCGTGATGTCGAAGACGTGGTAGCCCCCGGTCCCGGCGCCGTAGAAGCGATCCTGCCCGGCGTCGGGCAGGAAGCCCAGGTACATATCGTGCCACTCACGGGCGCGGGTGGCTGAGGGTTGGGGCACGCTGACCGCGGAGACCGGATCGGTGTTGCCGGCCGCGACCTGCGCGATGTCGTACACGAAGGCGTCCTCCGACGTGGTCGTTGCGACCAGGAGTGAGCGGCCATTTGAGTGCTTGTAGGTGAAGATGTTGTGAAAGCCCCCAGGTAGTCCCGGAACTCGCAGGTCCGCCACCTTCCGCACCGTCGACGCATCGGGTAACCCGGTCACGTCGAAGACCATCGCCCCCAGGTCGGCGTCGGGCCCGCCCTGCCCGAACTCGCACGAAACGATCAGGTAGTAGCGGCCCTCAGCCTTGGCGTACCTCGGATCGAGACATCCGGAGCCGAGGTGGAGATCGGGGTCGTCCACGATGTAACGGTAGAGGACCTTCGGATGTTGCTCGTCTTCGAGACTGATCGCGTAGAAGCCGGCCGCGCCGAAACGCTGTGCGATGTAGGCGAGCGGGCGATCGAGTGCCTGTTCGATCTCGATGTCGGCGTGGCTGAAGCGCTCGCCCGGGAGAGGAATGTGCGAGACGACCTCGATGTTCGGCGTGCCGCGGTGGCCCACGGGATAACCCGTCTCGGGCTGTATACAGGTCGGGTCGCCGAAACACGTCACCTGAGCGGTCGCATGCGAGGCCCTAACGCCGATGCACAGGATAGCGAGTGTGAGCGTACCCAAGACCGTCTGTGTCGAGTAGTACATGAGAATCCTTGCCTCCGCCTAGTTGATCTGCTGTGGAAGGTCGGGGTTCTGATCCCACATCTGCGCTCTCGAGACGTTGGGCAGTCGTTTCCGTTCAGCCCTGAAAACCGACCATCCTGAATGCTGAGAATCCCGTACTTGAAGTCGCTCATTACGATGAGCCCATCCGTGTTCCGGATGTCGACGCCCCAAGCACCGTCGTAGATGTTGCCCGTGGTGTTGTTACCAGTAATCAGCGCACCCGGTACAGCCTACCCTGATCCTTTACACAATGGCCTACACTGATGGTTGACAGGTTCCTATCAACCAAGGGTTCTGCAACTAGGAGAGCCCGATGGACTGGAACCAGTCGACCATGTACGAGCAAAGAGTACGCTTCATCCTCGAAGTGCAGCAACGCACGTTCAGTTTCGCCGAGTCCTGTAGACGCTACGGCATCAGCAGGACCGCGGGATACACGTGGTGGAATCGTTTTCTCGCGGAGGGATTCGAGGGGCTCCATGACCGATCGCACCGACCCCATCACTGCCCCCACGCCGTAGCAGAGCCGATTGTAGAACACGTCGTCGATCTGCGTCAGCGCTACGGATGGGGATCACGCAAGATCCGCAAACTCACAGCTGTGAAGTTCGGCTCGGCACCAGCTCGCAGAACGATCGATCGTATTTTCGAGCGTCACGATCTGATCACGAAGAAGCGTAGACGCTCCGGCAAACCGGGCCATCCCGGCAAGCCGCTCACCCCCATGGATGAGCCTAATGCGGTCTGGACCGTCGACTTCAAAGGTCAGTTCAAGATGCGCAACGGCCGATACTGCTATCCCCTCACCATCCAGGACGGCTTCAGCCGATTCCTGCTCGAGTGCAGAGGCCTGTATTCCACATCGATCGAGCTCGCCAAGCCTGTATTCATCAAGACTTTCCGTGAGTTCGGCCTTCCCGCCGTCATCCGCTCCGACAACGGCACGCCCTTCGCTTCCATCGGCCTCGCTCGACTCACACGGCTCAGCGCCTGGTGGATCCGTCTCGGTATCCGTCCTGAGACCATCGAGCCCGGAAAGCCGCAGCAGAACGGCCGCCACGAACGCATGCACAGAACTCTCAAGCGCGAAGCCACTCGCCCGCCCAAGGCCAACCTCAGTGCCCAGCAGCGCCACTTCAACGACTTCCGCCACACCTTCAATCACATCCGCCCGCACGAGGCTCTCGACGATGCGACTCCCCAATCAGTCTACCGATCGGCTCTTAGAGCTTACCCCGAGACCCTCCCTCCTCTCGAGTACCCCGAACACTTCGAGGTCCGTAAAGTCTCTACAAATGGAGGCATCCGATGGCACTCGCGTTGGATCAACATCAGCTCGGCGCTGGGCAACGAGTTCGTCGGCCTCGAACCCATCGGTCCCGCGCTGTGGCAGCTCTACTTCGGACCCACTACCCTCGGGTGGTTTGACGAAGAACTCTTCGTCATTTTCGACACCCACGGCAACACAGGACGTAACCCAATCTGTTAACCATCAGCTAGCACCATTGTGTTAACCATCAGCTGCGCTGTTCACCCTCTCCTCCGAAGAGCATGGGACCCGGAAGTTGCAGGTCGATGAAGGCGGATCGGTGAGTTTCGGTAGATGGGCTCGGACATGCCGAGACCGTACCGTCCGTCGGGCGTGGGTATGAAGGTGTGCGACGGGTGCGCAACGCCTTCTACACCGACGGAGCCAGTGCCGCCGCCGCTATCAACCCCGCGCATGATCCCCCTTACCGGATCTGCTGCGGCTGATCCGGACTCTGATCCCAGTTTTGCGCGCTCGAGATGTTCGGCATGTTCCAGTCGTTGCCATTCCAGCCCTGGAAACCCTCCAGCCGGAACGCCCAGAAACCGGTGTTGAAGTCGCTCACCACGATGAGGCCATCCGCATTCCGGATGTCCACGCCCCAGGCGCCATTGTAGATGTTGCCGGTGGTTGCGGTACCCGCGTTCAAGGCACCCTCTCCCGCGAAGAGCGCCGGGGTCCCCCGTGTGTGGTAGTAGCCGACCGTGAAGGGCCGCGAGGGATCTGCCATGTTGATGATCTGGAGCCCGTCATCCTGCGCCGAGACGAAGACGTACGGCCAGCGGATCTCGTGGTTGTGAGTCGCCCCTCCGAACTTCGCGATCCAGGCTCCGACCCCGGAGCCTCTCACGATGTTAGGAGTCTGGCCCTCCGACCCTTCGGGTCGCAGGTCGAAGAAGCGGATCGGCGAGTGCTGGTAGGTCGGAACGGGCATGCCGATCGCATAACGCCCGTCGGGCGTCGGCGTGAAGGTGTGGCCGTCCGAGACGCCCGGAATGCCCGTGACGGACGTAATGAGCCTCGGATTTTCGAGGTCCGTGACGTCGTAGACGTGGAAACCCCCGCCTCCGGCCCCGTAGAAGCGATCCTGACCGGCATCGGGCAGGAAACCGAGGTACATGTCGTGCCACGTCTGGTAGTTGGTCGCGGTCGGATTGGGGACGGAGATCGCCGAGACGGGCTCGGTGATACCGGCGGCGACCTGCTCGAGATCGTATACCCACGCGTCCTCCTCCTTGGTGGTCGCAACCAACAGCGACCGGCCATTGGAGTGCCGGTACGTGAAGATGTTGTGGAAGCCTCCCGGCATGAGAGGATTTCGTAGATCCGCAACCTTGCGCACGGTCGATCCGTCGGGCAGCCCCGTCACATCGAAGACCATCGCACCCAGGTCGCTGTCCGGCCCCGCCTGGCTGAACTCGCAGGACACGATCACGTAGTACCGGCCGGCGGCCTTGGCATACTTGATGTCCACGCATCCGCTACCGAGGTGGAGATCGGGGTCGTCGACGATGTACCGGTACAGTACCCTGGGATGCTCCGGGTCCTCGAGGCTGATCGCATAGAAGCCCGAGGCGCCGTGACGCTGCGCGATGTACGCAAAGGGTCGGTCCATCTCCTGCTCGATCTCGATGTCGGCGTGGCTGAAGCGCTGCCCGGGCAGAGGCACGTGTGAGACGACCTCGATGTTGGGTGTACCGGGCTGGCCGACCGCATAGCCCGTCTCGGGCTGTACACACGTCGGATCGCCGAAGCACATGACCTGGGCCGAGGCGGAGGAAGAGGTCAGGCCGACCGTCAGAGCGGCCAGGGTAAGTCCGAATAAAGCCGCCAGGTTTGGCCGGACCGACAGAAAGGGTCGGACTGACAAGATTGGCTGGGGCCACAGAATTGGCTTGTGCATGATCCCCCCTACCTGATCGCTTGCGGCTGATCCGGGCTCTGATCCCAGTTCTGCGCGCTCGAAATGTTGGGCATGTTCCAGTCGTTGCCGTTCCAGCCCTGGAAGCCGTCCAGCCTGAACGCCCAGAACCCCGTGTTGAAGTCGCTCACCACAATGAGTCCGTCCGCGTCCCGAATATCGATGCCCCAGGCACCGTCGTAGATGTTGCCGGTGGTGGCCTGGCTCGGGCGCTGACCGTCCCCGTAGAGCATGGGACCGATACGTGTGTTGTAGTAACCGACCGTGTAAGGGTGCGTGGGATCGGCCATGTTCACGATCTGCAGTCCGTCGTCCTGTGCCGAGATGAACACGTAGGGCCAACGTATCTCATGGTTGTGGGTCGAGCCCCCGAACTTGGCGATCCAGGCCCCCACGCCGGACCCTCTCACGATGTTCGGAGTCTGCCCCTCGGAGCCCTCCGGTCGTAGGTCGAAGAACCGGACCGGAGAGTGCTGGTAGGTGGGCTCGGGCATGCCGAGTCCGTACCGCCCGTCCGGCGTGGGGGTGAAGGTATGTCCGTTCTCGACCCCGGGGACGCCCGTGACGGAGGTCAGAAGCCGGGGATTTTCCACGTCCGTCAGGTCGAAGACATGGAAGCCCCCGGTACCTGCCCCGTAGAAGCGGTCCTGCCCGGCATCGGGAAGGAACCCCACGTACATGTCGTGCCACTGGCGGCTACGCGACTCGGAGGGCTGAGGAACGGAGATGGCCGAGACCGGATCCAGGTTCCCGGCCGCGAGCTGGGCGATGTCATAGATGAACGCGTCTTTCGACTGCGTGGTCGCCAACAAAAGGGACCGCCCGTTGGAATGCCTGTACGTGTAGACGTTGTGGAAGCCCCCCGGCAGGTCCGGAAGCCTGAGCTCCGCGACCTTGCGCACGGTCGAGGCATCGGGTAGTCCGGTCACGTCGAAGATCATCGCACCCAGATCGAAGTCCGGCCCACCCTGTCCGAACTGGCAAGAGACGATCACGTAGTAGCGGCCCTCGGCCTTAGCATATTTGATGTCCACACATCCGGTGCCGAGGTGGAGGTCCGGGTCGTCGACGATGTAGCGGTAAAGAACCTCTGGATTCGCCTCATCTTCGAGGCTGATGGCATAAAAGCCCGACGCCCCGAAGCGCTGGGCGATGTAGGCGAACGGCCGATCCATCTCCTGCTCGATCTCGATGTCGGCGTGGCTGAAAATCACGCCAGGCAAGGGCTGGTGTGATATGACCTCGATGTTCGGCGTGCCCGGCCGGCCCACGGGATAACCCGTCTCCGGCTGGATGCAGGTCGGGTCGCCAAAGCACGTCACCTGCGCCGGCGCGCTGGACGCCATGAGGCCGACGGCCGCAGCCGCCAAAGTGAGCGTGTAGACAACCGGCAGTATGCGCTGGCGCATGGTCACTCCTCAACGTTTGGAATCCGAGCGTGCCCACCGCTCAGCCGTCACTCTGTTCACTGGGCAACCCGAGAAATCTCGATAGCCAAGGCAATCACCCCACCGCCAGCCGGGTCCCAGACCCGACCGAGATGGCCGCGTTTGGCCGCCGGGGTGCCGGTCGATCAGGCTAGCTCAGAGACCCGGAACGAAGGTAAGCCCCACGCTCAAGCTCGTGTCGAACTGTGTCCCCTCCCCGGTGCTCGTGCGTCCGTAGAACCATTGCGAGCCCTCAACGAAGGCCTCGAGGGACGTGCCGGAAACCGGATAGGCTAGACCGGCACCGAAACGGCCCGCAAGCTCGGTGAATGTGTAGTTCCTGCTGGGAGCGGTCCGATCGACGGTCACCATTCCACCGCCGGCGAGGAGATAGGGTGTGACGGCCGACAGGGGAAAGCGGACCTCCAGGGCTCCGCCGTAGTAGATGCGGTTGAAATCGACGAGCTCACCCTGCAACACGGTGGTCTCTCGGCCGCTGCTCCACGCCTTGGACACGTCGCCACGGACCGCCACGTTCGGAGTCAACCGGAAAGTGAGCGACGCGCCAACATGGTATGCTGCGTCGAACTCGGTATCCCGAAAGACATCGAAGCCTCCGGGATCGGTGGTGAATCCACCGAAGCCGGTTATCGCGATTCCGCCTTCTCGGCCCACCTGCGCCCCCAGGGGCGACATGAAAGCACCCAACGCCACCACCAGAATGACGGCAAACCCGGTCTTGATTCTGCTCAAAGGGTTCATTTCACTACTCTCGTTTCTCAGGAGATCCAGGGAGTGGACGAGGAGGCGGTGGCCCCGACCTCAGTCGAGGGGGGGGCCACATTCCGTCCTCTCTCAGTTGACGTCCCACCAGAGGGGAGACGTGGGGCTGTCTCCCCCCTGCCGGGCTATCGCCTCAGCCAAGTTCGTCTTGTTCAGATCCTCTTCGTTCGCCGGGTACGGCGCCCGAAGCGGAACCCTGGGCTCAACCGCCGCCGGTCCCGGCACGAAAGCGGGAGTGTCCGTCCGACGATAGTTCGCCCACGCTTCCATCCCGTTGTCGTAGAGGGCAATCCACTTCTGGAACGCGATCTGCTCGCTCCACGACGCAGGATCGTACTCGATTCGCGGCTGCGCCAAGTAGGCGTCGATGTCCGCCTCCGCCACCTCGATTCGCCTCATCGCGGCCCGGATTCCATCCGTATAGAATTCGGCCGGGTCTCCGGCGATCCATCCTCGAGCGGCCGCCTCAGCCTTCAGGAAGAGGACCTCTTCCAGCGTAACGAGCCACGTCGGCCGATCCGCCTCCTGGTACCACAAGCCCATCCGGGAGAGGCTCTCGAACGCGAGCCCGTGCGTGTCCGGTGTGCCGTTGTCCTTCCCTACGTATTCGCCGCTCTCGAAGGCTGTTTGGTACACCACGGCGATTCGCGGATCGTTCGTGTTCTTGAGCGAGTCCGACATAGTGATGCTGGCCCGGTAGTCGTTGGGCCGCTCCCGGAAATACTCTGACCAGGGCTGCTCGTTGGGCGGGGCCCCGGGATAGTTCAACGCGGGCGCCTGACGCGCGAGCTCGATCACCCCGTCCGACACCGCCGACGCCACCACGGACGCCGCCTTCGCCGGGTCTACGTCCGAGAGGCGCATACCCGCCCGGAGACGCACGGAGTTGGCGAAGCGTCGCCAGCCCTCCAGGTCCCCCTCGTACAAGATGTCGAAGCTCGGGTTGGTGAACAGGTCCCCCGACGTCCCGATCAGGTCCTGCGCCGCCTTCAGGTCGCCAATGAGGCCGTCGTATATGTCGGCCTGAGAATCGTACAGCGGCGCGAGGGGCCCGTCGATTCCCTGGGCCGCTTGGGAATAAGGAAGGTCTCCCCAGATGTCCGTCATCACATGGAAGAGCCACGACTTGTAGATGAGCCCAACGGCCTCCACATTGGGCTGGCCCGTCTCCCGGCCCTGATTGACCACCTCTTGAATGTCAATCACCGGGCCGAGCCAGAGGGTGTTCCAGCGTCCATCGGCAAAGTCGGCCCCCATCTCGTACCGGTCGTCATAGCCGTAGTCGAGGGAGGCGTAATGCTGCACCCAGGGGCTGGCCCAGTCCATGCTGACTGATCGTTGTCCCAGGATCGCGTTGACGCTCTCCTGAATCAGGGCCGGCATCAGGTATTGAGCGTCCACCGTCTCTGGAGCGTTCGGGTTCTGGTTGACCTCGGTCAGGATCTTCGTGTCGCATCCTGCCGAAAGCCCAACGACCAGGATAATAATCCCCAACGCTATGACCTCTCTCGTTCTGTTCATCCTCGATCTCCGCTTTTCGGGCGATCTCGTCTCGTCCGTGGAGGTGCCGGTCATCATCGTCTCGTTCCCCGCGACGCAGCTCATCGGAGGCTCACCGTGAACCCGATGCTTCTGGGACTCGGATTGAGGAACAGCTCCATCCCCTGTGCGTTTCCGCTGGTCCCGTTGAGTTCGGGGTCGATGTGCGGCACGTCGGTGAAGAGAACGAGGTTCCGCCCCACGATCGCGATCCGCGCGCTCGAGATGGGAAGGTGCCGGACGATGTTCTCGGACACCGCGAAGTTCAGGGATACCTCACGAAGCTTGACAAACGATGCGTCGTAGATGGAGCGCTCGTAGGCGTCGGAGTAGAGGTTGCGCCAGTACACGGTCAGGGGAAGGGGCACGTTATTCGGCGTGCCGTCTGGCTTGACTCCTTCGTGCACCAACTCGAAGTTTTCGCGCCCGGCGAGGGTCTCGATGAGCTGGCCGGTCCGGCGCTGGATCGCGCAGGTCTGGCAGAAGATGTCCCCGCCGTGACGAATGTCCAGCAGAACGCTGAGGTTCAGCCCCTGATAGCTGAAGGTGTTTCGCCAGCCAGCTAGCCAGTCCGGCTGGAAGTTTCCGATGACCTGCTTCGTGTCGGTGGGGATCACCCGTCCGTCAAAGCCCACCATAACACGGCCCTGGGCGTCCCTCTGGGACACCTGGGCCATCATGGCGCCGTAGGGCTCGCCGACCCGTGCCTCCACCGTCAATCCGCGGCTCGAGCCGAGCACGATGGTCTCCAACCCCTCGGTGAGAGAGATCACCTTGCTATCGTTCGTCGACCAGTGCATCAGGGTCGTCCAGGTCAGCCCACCCGGATCGCGAACGAGGTCGAGAGCGAGCACCACCTCGACGCCCTGATTCTGCACCTCGCCCGCATTCAGAAGGCGCTGGGAAAATCCCGTGGTGTGGGAGATGTCCACGGGAAGAATCTGGTCCTTGGTGTTCGTCTTGTAGTAGGTCAGGTCGATGGAGCCGCGATCGTTCACGAAGCGCAGCTCAGTGCCGACCTCGATGGAGATCGTCTCCTCCGGCCTCAGTTCTGAGTTCGCGAGCTGGTTGGGGTGGGTGAAGCTGGGAGTGCTCTCCCAGAACGGGCCCTGGGCGAAGACCGAGAGGAGCTGATACGGCTCGGCGGCGGAACCCACCTTCGCCCAACTTCCCCTGAGCTTCGCAAACGAGAGCAACTCTGGAAGCTCGAACACGTCACTCAGGATAACGCTGCTCGAGACCGAGGGGTAAAAGTACGAGTTGTTGTCCGCCGGAAGGGTCGAAGACCAGTCCTTGCGGCCGGTCAAGTCCAGAAAGGCCAGGTTTCGGTACGAGGCCGTGGCCAGCCCGTAAACGGAGTTCACGCGCTGCTCGCCGAGGAACGCGTTCAAGATTGGCGGCCCCGCCGAGTTCCCGACGTTGTAGATCCCTGGCACGTTCAAGCGCCGAACGTGCGTGAACTCCCGGTCATCGATGTTGCGCCGAACGTTGCCTCCGCCGCGAGTGGCGATCTGCAGGTCGTCGGTCAGGCTGAAATCCGCCGTAACCAGGAACTCGGCGTTCGTTTCCTGCTGGTAGATCTTGTTGTTGATGAACTCACCCTCGGGATGCGCCAGAGCCAGAGCTGGAAACTGCTCGAACTGACGATGTGCAGACCAGTCGGTGCCGACCCGGCCCATGACGCTCAGCCAATCGTTGATCTGCTGATCCAGCCTGACGTGGCCGATGAAGCGGTCCCGTGTGTCCTGCGTCTGCCGCTCGTAGAGGGTGTAGAACGCACTGTCGAAGAAGTTGTGGTTCCAGTTTGGGGAGCGGGTGAGCGGATGGCCGGGATTGGGCACTTCACCCGTGTCCCTCCAGTGGAAGTAGGCGTCCCTCAGCCGGTCTATATCGTTCTGACGCTGCCAGTAGCTGAACACGACCCCCATGCCTCCGGGGTATCCACGGAAGACGGGGCGATTCTCCCCCTCGGTCTTGATGTAGCTGCCGGCACCGGTGAGGTTGAGCCTATCCGAGAAGTCCAGGCCGCCGGCCAGGTTGAAGGTGATCCGCTCGATTCCGGCATTCGGAACGAGTCCCGCCGCATCCATATAGGTCGTGGAGAAGCGGACGTGCTTGCCGTCCGCCGCTGCTGAAACGGCCACGTTGGTCGTCGAGATGTGTCCGGTCTGGAAGAGCTTCCTGGGGCTGTATGGGCTAGGCAAGAACGGCTGTGGGTTCGGATCCCACCACTGCCCGTACAGGGTGCCGTCCATCGCCGGACCCCAACTCTCGTCGGTCGCGTCGTTGAAGCCCGCCCCGGCGCCGTTCACCCAGTTATAGCCGGTGGGCGTCTGGCCGCCACCGTACCCGTTTTGTCTTGTCGGCAACCGGAGCGGGGTAGTCCAGCTGAACCCGGTACTTCCCTCGACCTGGAAGTCGCCGGCGTTAGCCCCGTTCTTGGTCGTGATGAGAACCACGCCGTTCGACGCCCGGGAACCGTACAGAGCCGCGGCGTTGGCGCCCTTTAGAACGCTGATCTCCCGGATGTCCGCGGGATTCAGGTCTTGGATCGCATTCCCGTAATCGACTCCACTACGGCCGAGGAAGTTCGCACTCAGGTTGCCCGAACAGCCGGTGTTGCACTCGGCGTTGGAGCTGTTGTCCACCGGCACCCCGTCCACGATAAAGAGGACCTGGTTGCTCCCGGAAATAGAGCTGAAGCCTCGGAGCACTACGCTTGAGGAGCCGCCGACGGGCCCCAGGCTCTTCACCTGCAGTCCCGCCGCCTTTCCCGCCAGGCTCGTGGAAATGTTATCCGTCGGCACCTCCGCGATGTCCGATCCGCGGATGTTGTCCACGGCATAACCGAGGCCCCGCTCCTCCCGGCTGATCCCGAGAGCCGTGACAACCACACCCTCGATCTCGATGACTGATATCTCGAGGACGAAGTCCAACTGAGTTGTTTGGCCGGCTCGAACCGTCACCTCCTGGGCGCGGCTGGCATACCCAATCAACTGCGCTCTGATGGTGTGGGTGCCAGCCGGCACACTCTGCATGACGTACCGACCGGCCCCGTTCGTGAGGGCTCCCATCTGCAAGTCTGCGATCGATACCTGGCCACCCTCCAACGCCATACCGTCCGAGGCGGTGACGCTACCGCTGATGATGCCTGTCTGAGCCTCCGCTCCCTGGGGGAACGAGAGGACGTGCACCGCCACCACCGCTGCCAATGCCACTATCCGACGTATGTACCACAGCATATACACCTCCTACAAGAAAGCCTGTGCGCACCTCAACTCCAGCGAGAGTACGCTTCCAGCACCTCACCACCGCTTCACAACAACGCAACGCACGCGGGTATCAACCTTAGACGGGCAGGGTATCCTGTTGGCCGTGGCTTGCTGTATTACGACCGTAGGTCCGACAAAAGGCCTACATCCACATACGACAAAAGGCCTACATGGACAGCATTTGCTTATTTATCAGTCCATCCCCGGAGCGTCAAGTAGTTTGTCAACGGCCATTGAAAGCTGCACAGGTCTGGCCATCGAAAATTGCACACTTGGCGGAGGTGACGAGCCTCTAGTTTGTCGTTTTCTCCTTAGCTCTTGCTCTCTTTCTCTTCGAGGGTGAAGGGCTCGACTCCGCAGGAGGCGAGTGGCGGAACCTGTCAACGATTGTGAGACACTTGGGGTGATCAATTAGAGAGCAATCTCGTGTGAGGGAGGGTGGTTGGGCTGGGAGGATTGATCCAGACGGCCTCGGGGAGCGATATAGGCTTCGGCTGACCGGAGACGAAGCGTTCGGGATGAGCGGCCCAGGCCTCGCGGAGCACGGCCTCCCTGCGGGCGATGATCTCATCGGCGTGCCCGAAGTGAACCTGCTCGGGGGTGAGCATCGAGATTCCGCCATGCCGGTGCTCGGTGTTGTACCAAGGGAAGAACGAGCGACAGAACGTTTTGGCGTGACCCAGATCCGAGAACCGTCCGGGAAACGAGGGATGGTACTTCAAGGTCTTGAACTGAGCCTCGGAAAACGGGTTGTCATCTGAGACCTGGGGTCGGCTCAGCGAGCGGGTCACGCCGAGATCGGCTAGGAGCTGAGCCGTGCATTGGCTCGTCATCGGAGCCCCGCGATCCGAGTGCAGGGTCAGGACCTGGGGTTGGACGCCGTACTTCAGACACGCCTGTTGGATGAGGCGCCCGGCCAAGGCAGAGTTCTCCCGATCCGCCACCATCCAGCCCGGCGTGTAGCGGCTGAAGATGTCCAGGATGACGTAGAGGTAGTAGTAGGTCCACTTCTCCGGTCCCAGCAGCCGGGTGATGTCCCAGGACCAGACCTGGTTCGGGCCCGTCGCCATCAGCTCCGGTTTCTTGTATTCGGGGTGCTTCAGCTGGGGTCGGCGCTCCTGAACCGCCGCGCGGGAGGCCAGAACACGATACATCGTGCGTTCGGAGCACAGGTAGACACCCTCGTCGAGCAGAGTGGCCTTCACCTCGGCTGGCGATCGGTCTACGAACCGAGGAGAACACAGCGCGTCGTACACCTCGTCCTGTTCCTTCCCGCTCAAAGCCCGGGCGGGGGAGTGCCCTTGGCGCGTCAGGCGGTCGCGGACATGGGCACGCCCATGCCATCCTCCGCCGGGGATCGCTCCCGACCAGCGATCCCTTCCAGGAAGGGTGTTCAGCGCCGCTGCGGGGCGGCGGACGTCTGTACCGGGACCGTCGGGACTTCGTCGTCGAATAGGGTGCATCGTCCATGAGTCTGCTCGGATACCTCGTTCCCCGCATCGCCGCGAGTGGCGAGGAGCCGGCCGCGACGCAGGCACTCGCCTACCTCCTCAACGCCTCGACGGATATCGCCGAGGCGTTCGTCGACGTCGTGGGCTCGACCGGCATCGAGACGTTCACGCCGGGGCGCATCACGGCCGAGGAACAGCACGGGGACCACTCCCCGGACCTGACGATCCGTGACAGGGACGGCGTGGTCCGGATCTTCGTCGAGAACAAGTTCTGGGCCGGACTGACGAGTGCACAGCCGGTCACCTATCTCGAGGCGTTGCCGGACGACGCGTCGTCCTTGCTCGTCTTCATCGTACCGCACCAGCGAGCGTACGGCCTCTGGGGCGAGCTCCGGGAGAAGTGCCGCCGAAGCAAGCTCGAGCTCGACAGCGAGTCCAAGGGGGACGCAATCACCTGGGCACGGGTCGGCCAGCGCACCTTGGCGATCACGAGCTGGAAACACGTCCTGAACCGGCTGGAGGAAGCCGCCGCGGACCCCGCTCTCCGGCAGGACATCGCTCAGCTTCGAGGACTCACCGACCGGATGAACGCCGGCGCGTTCCTGCCGCTACACGAGGACGAAGTCACCGACGTGAACATGGCGCGCCGCCTGATCAACTACACCGGGCTGACCGACGAGATCGTCGGCCGCCTCGTGACGGATGGCGTCGCCACCGTCGAGGGTTTGAAGATGGGAGTTGCCTATAACTACGCAGGTCGCTTTCTGCGCCTGCATGACAGGTTCGGCATGTGGCTCGGCGTCGATCACCTGGCATGGCGGGAACGCGGCATCACACCGATCTGGTCGAGACACGATACCAATTTTCCCTTCTCCGGCATCCAGGGCAAAGTCCAGCAGGCCGAGGAGCTATTCGACGATGCGCATGAGGCCGACGGTCGGCTGTACATTCCGATTCGCCTCACGACGGGGGCTGATCGAGACCGCGTGATCGACGATGCGGTTCGACAGATGCGCAGCATCGCCGACAGGTTGCTGGAAGCATTTCCAGGTGGATAGCGCAACCAGGACCTGAACCCATCGGGAGTTGGTGAGGATCGCGACCGGGACGCAGCTGATGGATCGACCCGGTAAGGGGGCGAGCCCCCCACCCGCGCGCTCCGCCGGAGCGCGGGTTCCGAGGGGGATCGAAGGGGGGCGGAGCCACCCCTCGCCAGCCCCAATGTGGCCACATTGGGTAAGCTGCTTACGCGCCTTAGACGCGGCCGACAAGCTCGTGCGCCGCAGCTGCGGGCGCACCGAAGCTCGACGGAAATCGGGCGGCCCCCCGGTCCTCAACACGCCGACCGTCGAGCGCGAGCCGTTGCAGCTGTTTGGCGCGGAACGCCCCACTCGCCGCCGCCGCCCGCCCGCGCCGTGGCTCTCGGCCCCGGCATCCTCGCGCGGTTCCGCCTAAGCGCCGTCATCCCGGCTCTCCTCGATGCGCTCGCGCATCCATTCGTCCACCTCCCCCTCGATCCAGCCCACGGCGCGCGATCCCAGCGAGACCGGGCGGGGGAAGCACCCCTGGTCCAGCCGCACATAGATCGTGCTCCGCGCCAGACCCGTGCGGGCCTGCACCTCCGGCAGCCGCAGGAACCGGGTCGGCGGGTTCGTTCTCTGTTCCATCGGTTGTTCACTCATCGCTCTGATCCTCCTCGTTCTCTTCGTGCGTGACGTAGGCGTCCGGTGCCGATGGCGACGGGGGCGGCGCCCGCGGGCCACCCGAGCCCCCGTCGTAGTCGTCGATGAACGCCAGAACCCGGTCCACCGTCCTCAGCGACATGGAGCGTCCGCCCTCGATCTGGCGCATCAGATTCGGATCGCCCAACGCCTTCATGCCGAACGTCGTCGGACTCAGGCCCGTCCGCCCGAGGAACACCCTCACCCGCGAGTCGAACTGCTGCTCCAGCGTCTCCATGACCGTAGTGCTCCCGCGTCTTCATGGCCACAACGGTGAAGACCCGCATGCAAGGAAGTCAACTCTTAGGAAATCTCCTAAATGCCTGTAGCGGCTAGAGATAGCCAGTACGGTACGCGAGCTGTTGGATGGCTCCGCCAGTGGCATGGCAGACACACCCTCCGCAGCGCTCGCCAGAGGTTCCCGTCAAGGGTCTTGGAGATCGGTCGGGAGGCCGTCTGGTTGGGCGATAGTGAGGGAGGGAGACTGAGTAAGAACGGCCTCGTCGTGCTCCGCGAAGCGCTCGGGCAGGCTCCCCGTACTGAGCCGAGCCACGGAGACTACCTTCAGCGCATGGTCCAACGCGGCGATCCAATGATGGATCCCTTTGCCGAGAGCGGTGTGGGAGTGGCAAGGTCCATCCAATGCAGGCAATTCGGTCGCGTCATTGCTCCGACCGACCGGCCGGCTCCATTAGGCCGCTCCGGTCGGCACCCACGGTGGCACTGCGCTACTGATGTATTCGCACCACGCCTGAAGGACTTCGGCGCGGCGCTCCAGCAGGTCGGATCGCTGATACGCCTGAACAACCCGGCTTCTCGGGACGTGGGCGAGGCAGGCTTCCGCGACCTCCGCCGGGACGCCCGATTCGGCCATCCACGACCGCGCGCTCGACTGCCTCCACAGCGGCGTGTTCACCCGCACACAGGCGACGCGGTTCCTGGACACGCATCACGAGCGGGCGCGCCGCCTCGTCCACGCGCTGATCGCGCAGGGCCTCGCCGCCGAGGAGACCGTGCCGGGCGTTCGGGGGATCGGCCGCGTGTGCCGGATCTACGCACGGAGCCTCTATCGCGCGCTCGGAGCCGAGCACATCCGCCACCGCCGCACGGCGTCCGCCGACGTGCTCATGCGCCGCCTGCTCTCGCTCGACTACGTGATCGAGCACTCGGCTCTGCCCTGGCTCCCGACCGAGCACGAGAAGGTCGCCGCGTTCGAGGCCCTCGGGATCGAGCGCGAGTTGCTGCCCTCGCGCCTCTACCGCGGCGCCGCCGGGGACACCCGGCGCTGCTTCCCGCTCAAGCTGCCGGTCGCACTGGACTCGGGCCGTGCAGTGTTCGTATACGTCGATCCCGGCCACGACACCTCGACCGCGCTCCGTTCCTGGGGAGCGGCGCACCGCGGGCTCTGGCTCGCGCTCGAAAACCAAGGCCGGTCCGTCGAGGTCGTCGCCGTCGCCCGCACTTCGCGGGAGATGGACCGGGCCCTGGCCGTGATGAGCGGCTGGGCTGAGGCGTCCGGCCCCGGCGAGCCCGACGCCGGGATCCGTGAGGAACTTGCCCGGATCGAGCGGGCGATCCTTCAGGGCGCGGTCCAGATCCTCGAGGAGTTCGGAGGCCTGCAAGCCGCCCTGAAACGCAGCGTGGCGCTGGAGAAGCAGGCCCGCCGGCAGGCAGGCCGCGGGGCGATTCACCACGGCGTCGCCTGGCAAACGGTGCGCCTCGCGGGAGCGCGCTACCGGTGACGACCGGCGCGCGTCTCATGGCCGCACTGGAGTGTGCAAACGACGCGGGGGTCCGATGCGCACTTTGGCCCTCCGGCGATGCGCGCCGGTGCTACGGAGTAAGCCACGACACGGCCACGTCTTGCGCCTTCGCGGCCGGGTCGGTCAGCGCCGCACGGGCAGCACTGACCGGGACGGGAGCGACCCCCCAGTCCGAGGGCCTGGTACGGGTTCGGAGGCAGGTGTGTTTGCGCACCTGCCCCCGCCCTCCTGGGGTCGCTCCCGAGCCATCGATCCTTCCAGGAAGGGTGTTGGACCGATGAGGCCGGCTACGCTCGCCATCATCGGCACCGCTCTGGGAGCGGCCGCCGGCCACGCTTTCCGGGCGCCGTTCCCCGCGGCAACGTGCCACACTCGCCACCTCTAAGTTTAGGTTCGGCCACCAGGTTGATCGCAAACGCGCTGCTCGCCAAACGCTAACGGACCCCGGAAGGCGGCTGGATCCACCTCCCGGGGTCGTCGCGTTGTCGGTGCGAAATCGGCGTCAGCGTCCACCAGTTCCGCACCGCTGCGTCCAACTACCAGCTGTAGGACAGCTTGGTGTAGTAGAACCCCCCGTTGAAGCCGAACGGGCTGTACTCGCCATATCGCTGACCGGAGCCGGCGGCGGCGAGGGGGAACTCGCCCGGATAGGTGTTCAGCGCATTCTGAGCACCGACCGTAAGTGTGTAGTTGTCGGCAAACGTCTGGGCCACCTCGAAGTCGAGCAACTGGCGTCCTGGATAACGAGTCGTGACAACTTCATCGCCGGAGTAGGGCGCGTACCTCTCGAAGACGCCGTCCCAATGGCTGCCCCGCACTAGCAGGCGGGTCCCGCCCGGGAAAACGTGATTGACGGTCACGTTCCCTCTCACGAAGGGCAGCCCCTTCTCCAGCGCGTTCACACGACTGTCGTCCAGCGTCTCCGAGTTGTGCTCGGTCACGTTCGTGTTAGTGACGTTCCAAGCTGCGCTCACGGTGGTGACGCCCCGCTCGTTCTCGACATCGTAGGCGGCCACCACGTCGAGCCCCTGCGTCCTGGTCGAGAAGTCGTTCACGAAGAACTGGAACTTCTTGAGCACGCCGCCGGGCCGGATAATGCCGTCCGCAACCAGACGCTGGATCTCGTCGTTCGTGAGGATGATGTTCTTGCTGGTGGTGAGACGCTGCGACACGTCGATCAGGAAGTAGTCCGTGGTAAGGCTGAAGTTGCCCCGTTGGAACACGCCACCGAAAGACAGGTTGACCGCATTCTCCGGCTCCAAGGGCTCTCCACCGTACTCTTGGGCGAGCGCCGATGTCGAGGGGATTGTACCGTTGTTGGTAAGGTCCTTGAGGGCAGGATCGTAGATGGTCGAGATGTTGAAGGCGTTCTGCTGTCCGGGGGTAGGTGCTCGGAATCCGGTGCTGGCGGCACCTCGCAGCGCGAATCCGTCGGATAGGCTCACGCGTCCGGCAATCTTCCCTTTGACCGTAGTCCCGAAGTCCGAAAAGTGCTCGACCCGGCCCGCCACGCCGAGGGTCCAGGCGCCGTCCGGATCGCGGAACTCGAGGTCCCCGTATCCCGCGAAGTTGCTGCGGTTCCAAGCTCCCGCCGTGAGCGGCCCAAACCCGCTGAAGCCGTTGGAGGCGGGGGTGAAGCCTTGCGAGGCCAGCGGCCCCTCGGTCCAAGATGGCTCGTCGCCCTGAACGATCTCGAACCGCTCGTTACGCCACTCCGCGCCACCCGCGATGTTGACCCGGTCGTTGACGGCGTAGGAGAGATCGACGTTGAGGTTGGTTTCCAGTTGGTCGTAGATTCCCGGGTTGAAGTACGGAGTGCAGGGCTGGTCGGGAACGGCCGGTGAGGTTCCCTTGTCGCTGCACGGCTGGTCGGGCCCGAGCGAGGCGTTGACGGTGTTGTACATGTAGAAGTCGAGGCTGGAGTTGCCAAAGGCCGCGCTGGCGTCCCACGACAACCGACCGCTGGTCCCTCGAAGCCCCACTACCGCGGAGGCGTCGGAGATATAGGATCCGAACTGCGGCGTAAACCCACCGGGGAACATCCTCTGGAAGGTGAAGCAGTTGGGATTGTCCAGGACCTCCTCCCACGCAGCCATGTCGGCCACGAGGCCGTCCACGACCCGGACTTCCGGACACCCGGCCGATTGGTCATCCACTCCGTCGGCGGCATCCAACATGTCGCCGACCAACAATAGCGGAACCTGCAATGTCCCACCTTCCGGGTTGGGAACCGGTGTCCCGTTAACTAGTGTACTGTCCCTGCTGGTCCCGAACACGCCGCCACGGGTGTTCGGATTCCGGAAGTAGAAGCCGCCCTCGACCTGCTTGGACGCGTAGTTGCCGTGCCCGTAGAACAAAAGGTTGTCGCGGAAGGCGTAGGCCGAATTCACCCACAGCTTGAAGTCGTTCGAGACCGTCGGCGACCCCCAGATCTGCGCGGGTGTGCGCACGTGGGGGCTCCCGGAGGCGATCAGCCTTTTGGCGTCGTTGCGTTGAACACCGCGATCGGTCGGATCGGCGTTGCCGTATTCGCCGGTCAGGTTCAGGAAGCCGGACTCTCCCAGCGGCAGGCCGAAGTTGCCCGACAGCGTGTACATGTCGCCGTCGCCCGGGAACAGGCCACCCTCCAGAAGCTCGGTTGTCTCGGCGAGCAGGTGCCCGCCCGTCTTGACCTCGATCGAGCCGCCGGAGCGGTCGTTCTTGAGGACGAAGTTCATGACCCCCGCGATCGCGTCGGACCCGTACTGGGCGGCCGCGCCGTCGCGCAGGACCTCGGCCTGCTCCAGCGCGAGTCCGGAGAAGAGTGAGATGTCGGGGCCCTGCGCGCCGTCGGCGATGCTGTTGCCGTACCACACGATCACCGCAGAGCGGTGACGCCGCTTCCCATTCACGAGCACCAGCGTCTGGTCGGGCGAGAGGCCGCGCAGGTTAGCTGGCCGCGAGAAGGTGGCGGCGTCACTGATGGGCTGGGTGTTGACGTTGAAGGAGGGTACGACGTTGCGCAGCACGTTTGCGAAGTCGACGTCGCCTTGGTTGATGATCTCGCTGGCGGGGATGACGTCCACCGGAACGGCCGACTCCGTCACGGTGCGCGGTCGAGCGCGGGTTCCGATGGCCGTGATCCCGCCGAGGATGACCGCCTCCACGGACAAGGCCACATCGAGGCGGGACTCCGAGCCAGCTGTGACCGTAACCTCCTGCCTCACAATGGCGTACCCGATGAGCTGAATCTCGACCATGTGGGTGCCCGCGGGCACGCCCCGGACTTCGAAGGCACCGTCGTTGTCGGACAGCGTTCCGACGGGAGGGGCGTAGATGAAGACTTGGGCACCCGCGAGGCCTTGGTTGGTGGCATCGTCGCGGACGGTGCCCGCGATGGTGCCATCCTGCGCAGCCACCAAGGTGGGCAGAACCATCGTTAGGGACAAACCAATAAGTACCCATCGTGGGGTGATGACTAGGGCAAATCTCATCGTGAAACTCTCCGAGCTAGAAGATAAGTCGGCTACGGCCCAGCACGGACCATGGGCGATACAGGACGTCCTCTGGTGCTTGGGAAGCACTTGCAGCATGAAGAATGTTCCATGTGCACCCTTCTACGGGAGGACGACCAGACCACTTGGCGAAAAGTAGGGACCATAGACCGGTTCCAGAAAGTATTGGGCCTGTGAAGGCCGCGATACCCCGGTTCCGAGCACGGTGCTCCGAGCTAGCCCGGCGGTGCCTCGTCGTGCCGCGACTGCCCACGCTTGGCCGGCGTCACCTCTTCACCGTAGATGTCAAAAAGCCGCTCCAGGGTGAGCGGCTCGGACTCGGCTTCGGCCTTGCCCTCGATCTCCGGCCCGAGGTAGCCGGCGGCGAACTCGTCCGCCTGCCGCTTCGCCCGTCTCCAGTCGCGGTGCTTCAGCGACCTTGTGCCTCCTCCAGCCTGCGCCCGTTGTCGCGCCACTCGATCTGGAACAGGCCGGTCTTGGGATCGGGAAAGACCCGTACCCGGTTCCGGCCCCATTCGCCGGCGCCGTAGGAGCGCCGGATAGGTTTCGTGCGTGCCATCATTCGATTCCTCTCTCGATGATGGACTGCACGATCTGCGCGTTGGAAACTTCGCCTCGGCGATGCTTTCTCCACCAGTAGCGGTGTGGCTGGCGCCTGGGTCTTCCGTGGCAGGTGGCTGCGAGCGATCCTGGGCGCGCCGGGCCTTCCGGCGTTGGGGATCTTGCCGTCGCGCACGAGGCGGCCGAGATGGTCAGCGGAGTAGCCGCTCTCCCTGGCTGCCTCCGTCAGCGAGAGGGTGGTCTCGTCCCTCTCCCGGAGCGTGGCCTCGAGCTCGGCCGCGCAGCTTTCGAGCGCGACGGCCGGCGTGTCGCCCCCGTACCGGCGGAGCGCCTTGGCCTGTCTCCGCCAGGTCGCGGGCAAGGCCTCGACGGATGCACGGCCGGTCATGCGCGTCCGTCCGCTTTCATTCCCAGTCACCTTCGGCGTCTCTGCGTAGCGCGTCGGTGAGGGCCGGGTCCCCCTCGCCGCGCCGAACGGAGCGCTCGGCTAGATCGACGCGCCGCCCCAGGTCGGCGAGCCCGGCGGCGCGTGCGACGGCGTAGATGGCGGCCGCGACGGCTGCGAGGGCGAGCGCCAGGTGCAGGGCGAGCAAGACGCCGTGTTCGGCGAGGAGGAGCGGCCAATACGGCGCGAGGTATTCGAGGCGCGGCCCGGCGAGCAGCACGGCAGACCCCGCGATGGCGGCGGTGAGGCCGGCGCTGATTTTCCAGGGCTGCATGGCGGGCTTCTCCCGTAGTCAGAGTTCGACTGCGGCCGGATCGCGGTCGGCGGGTCCCCGCAGCGAGGAGCGGTCGCCGCCGCCGCCCAGGCCGAGCGTGCGCAGCAGCCGCGCCGCCGCCGGTCCGTTGGCGTGGAGCGCGAACCCGGCCGCCGCTTTCGCCTTGATGGCCCCTTCGCGGTAGTTGCCGGACGCGACCTCGATGTTGACGCGTCCAGCTCGCCCCTCAGAGTCGGTGTACTCGATCTGCGCGTCCGGGTAGAGCACGTGCCCTTCGTCGTCGACCGGGAGTCCGAGTTCGCCGGCGGTGCGGTGCCGTTCGGCATCGGCGGCCCGCTTGCCGTCCTTCAGCCGCGCCGCCTCGCTCCCGCGCGCGACGGCGCTCTTGAGTTCGGTGTCGAGCCGGATGCGCCGCACGGTGGCGCCCCGGTCGAGCAGGCGCTGCTTCTCCTTCATGCAGGCGCGGTAGACGGCGGTGTCGTGCGCGGCTTGCGCAGGCCGGGTGCGTGCGAACCGGATTTCCTGGCTGGGATCCATCCCCCGTTCGGCGGCCCGCTTCCGAGCTTCGGCCACGCCGCTGCGGGTGAGCGTCAGCACCTTGAACGGGTTGCCGTTGGGTCCGGTGGCCCGGGTCTCGGTGACGAGCCCTTCGCGTATCCAGGCGTTCACGGCCCGCCGGGTGGTGTAGGGGTGTCCGCCGAAGCGGGCCTCGGCCAGATCGCGGTACGAGACGGCGCCGTAGACGCCGATGTCGGCGAGCCCGCGCGCGCACCGTTCGGGGAAGGAGGTGGACCCGCGGTCCCGGCTCGCGGCGTATTCTCGGCGGTGGCCGTCCCGCATGCGGTAGCGATTGCGGCTGGGTGGCGCGGCGGGCCGCGGGTCCGGTTCGACCGTGCGGTCGAACATATCCTGGCTCCTCACCGACCGTCAGCGGCGCGGCCCGAAACTGCGTTCCGGCACGGGGAGCGGCGGCACGGGATGGACGATTCGCTCAGGCGCCGGCGCGCGGGTCGCGGCCACGGCCGCGGGTTCGCGCACGGCCTCGCGCTCGCGGTGCCGCGAGAGCACGAAGTCGGAGATCTTCTGTGCGTCGGCCGCGGCGCGGCGGATCTCGCGGGGGTCCTCCTCGAGGGCGGCGACCCACCCCTCGACATAAGCGGCTCCGCGGCTCGGGTCGTGGCCGACCCCCACGCGCTCGCCCGTCATCATGGCGCTGATTTCGGCCCGTAGCTCCTCCTTCGCGTAGGCCGGCGACCCGAACCCTTCAGAGATCCCTTCGATCAGTGTTGGGCGGTTCATCCGTTCCGGATGGCCGGTGCTGTGCCCCAGCTCGTGCAGCGCCGTCTGGTAGTAGTGGTTCGCGGAGGGGAACTGTCCGCGTTCGGGCAGCACGATCTCGTCGTTGTTCAGCGAGTAGAACGCCCGGTCTCCGGCCACGTGACGGACGGGAACCCCGCTGTCCTCGAGGACGCGTTCGGCCTGCTGGTGGGCCTTCCAGAGCGGCTCGGCAGCGGGCGCGGGCCGGGGCCGGCAGCCCGTCGGTCTGCTCGGCGTTGAACACGGTGTACTGGCGGACGAAGGGCGCCTGGAGGCGCTCGTGGCGGTAAACGCGCTTGCCTTCGTTGTCCCTCTTGGGCCGGCCGCGCTCGTCGTTGACGGCGATCTTCCGGTGGTCCTGGAACGAGAGGATGCGAGTGCCCTGCTCGCCCTTGCGCACCTGTCCGTCCCGGGCTTGGATCTGGCGGTAGGTGCCCCAGCGCACGTCGCCGTAGCCGCGCTCCTGCTGCACGGCGGCGAGATGCAGGCTGTTCCCTCCCCTGTAGGAGCGTCCGGTATCGACGTTCGCGGGGAGCACGCGCTCGCCCGGCCCCCAGGGCTTCTGCCACGGCGCGGTGCCCTGGCGGATCTGCTCGATGATGGCGTCGGCGAACTGGCGGTGGTATTCGTCGTGTTTCATCGGTCTTCCTCCTCGGGGCCGTGCGGATCCTCTCCGGCGTCGCGGATCTCGTCCTCGCTGCCCACGTCCTCGGAGAAGAGGCCGTACTCTTCGGCCAGCGAGGCCGGCACCTCGAGCGTCTCGCCTCCGTCGCGCGCGAGTTCGCGGTCGAAGTCATCGAGCGTCTCGACGCGAACGATGTTCTCGTCGCCTTTCATGGGTTCACCTCCTTGGTGTGTGGGTGCTGTTCTTGCGGGGCTTCGTCGGCCCCGCTCCAGATCGGTTCGGCGATCCAGCGGCCCTTGGCCGCGTCGTAGCCGCGCACTTCGAGCGCCTCCTCGACGAACCGCCTGCCCCGTTGCCGGGTCGTGTGCAGCACAAGTGCGATCCCGTCCACGACGCCCCGGCAGGTGACCTCCCAGGGAAGCGCGCCTTCGGCCTGCATGGCGCAGCTCGCCAGGCGCGAGAGCGCGGAGCGGGCGTTGTTCGCGTGGATGGTGGTCAGCGATCCGCCGTGGCCGGTGTTGAGCGCCTGCAGCAGATCGGCGGCCTCGCCGCCCCTGACCTCGCCGACGACGGTGTGGTCGGGCCGGTGGCGGAGCGCGTGCCGCACCAGGTCGCGGATCGAGACGGAGGTCTCGGTGCCGACAGCCCCGGCCTCGAAGCGGAGGCAGTTGGCACGGTCGATCCTGAGTTCGAGCGTGTCCTCGATGGCGACGATCCGCTCGTCTTCGGGCAGCAACTCGATCAGCGCGTTGAGGAGCGTCGTCTTGCCCGAGCCCGTGCCTCCGGAGACCAGGATGTTCCTGCGGGCCAAGAGGGCCGACCGGGCGGCCCCGAGGACCGTCTCCGGCAGCGAGCCCATGCGCACCAGGTCCTGAGCCGAGAACGCGCGGCCCCCGAACCGGCGTATGGTGAGGGCGACCTCGGGACTCGCGGGCGGCACTGCGCGAGCAGGTGGGGGCAACCGCTATGAGCGGCCTGGTCGGGACGCTATCCTGCGACTCGTTCGGCGACTGCGGCACGGGCCGGATGAACATCTACCACCACACGGACAGGAGCGTCACCGACGTTTCCAAGCTGCCGGTGGTCTACGTATACAGCCCCTGAGCCGGTAGGCGGGCCGGTTTCCGGGGATCGTCCCGGCGATCCGACGGCCACCGGGGCTACGTGGCGGGTTCGAGCGGATGCCGGTGTCCGGTCACCCGGAACTTGAAGTTCTCGTCGGGGCAGACCTTGGGCAGCGAACTCAGCTTGAGCCGGTAGTTTTCGGGCGCCAGTTCAAGCTCCAGGTGTTCGGGGGTTTTGGGGGGATTCCGCAACCCGAAGGCTACGGCCGGGACGAGACGATCGCCAAGGCGCTCGAGAGCGGCGCCGCCGACTACATCGTCAAGCCGTTCTCGCCGACCGAGCTCGTCGCGCGGGTCCAGGCGGCGCTACGTGCCCGGGCCGTGCCCGAGACGTTCGTGCACGGGGAGCTCGCCATCGACTACGGCCGCCGACACGTGAGCGTGGCCGGCCGCGAGGTCCCGCTCACGGCCACCGAGTTCGACTTGCTGCGCATCCTCTCGCTCAACGGGGGACGCGTGGTCACTACGGAGGCGCTCCTCCGACAGGTGTGGGGGCGCCGGGGCTCGGACGACACCGATCGCGTGCGCACCGTCGTCAAGAAGCTCCGCCACAAGCTCGGCGACGCCGCCGCCAAGCCCACCTACGTCTTCAACGAGCACGGCGTCGGATACCGCTTCGCGAGGCCGGGCCCAGCCTAACCGAGGACAAAACTGGTCTGTAAAAAGGAACTAGGATGCCGAGAGCCCGAGCCCGTGGCTTCACTGCACCTATTTCGACAGGGTTCGGACGCAGCACGGCAGTCGGGAACTGATTCCTTGCCGTGACTTTCGCCACCCGTGTTCCGTTTACTGTACTTTTATGCCCGAAGGTAGCCCGCGTATCGCCCGGGAACGATAGACCATCCTACGCTTCCTCCGATCGATCCTCCTGCTCGATCACGTCGGAGATGAACTCAACAGCGGCGTCGTTGTAAATCGAAGGGGTCCCTGCGGATGGCACTCCGCTTTGTTCGTATTGACGCTCTTGCTCCTTGTTTCGGAACACGTAAGCTGAGTACCTTCGGTCTTCCTTTATCTCCTGCTCTCGGATCGTTGCCCAAATCCGGTTCGATCCGGTGCCGGGAACCCGCTGCTTGACCCTTCTCGCCATCTCCATCGCTGCATATGGATACGCCTCGGTGAGCTTTTCGGGTATTGTCAGTAAGGGGGTATTCCCTTAAGTCCACCGACCCCAAGATATAGTGGTTACCGGGGCTCTGCGGGCCGTTTCCCACGTCCGGTGCCGAGGTAAAGGGCCGAAGCTGGCGTGGGAGCACACTGAACAGCCTGCTCAAGCAAGCGGTAGAACAACAGGCCGCGAGCCCGGGATGTGCGTCGGTTGAAGCGAAAGGTGAACTCGTCCAGATAGTAGGGGAGGTGTTCGCGGGCGATCCCTCCTTGGAGGGTTCCGAGGACCCAGCGCTTGAGGAGAGACGCCACCCGATGTACGGCCGACATGAGCACGTGAGCGGGATCGCCGGAGGTCGAGAGGTTCGTGACCGTGTGGCGAAAGCCCAGTTTGGCGAGTCCCTGATAGCTTGGCCATCCGTCGGTATGCACCGTGCTTGCCGGTGCGATGCTATCCTTGACGAAGCCTCGCAGAACCGGAGCGGAGAGGTCGGGCACCCAACGCAGCCGTATTCTCCCGATCTTGCGTCCGTCGACCTCGGCGGCGATCGCGACGATGGCCTTCTTGATCGTCTCGCGGCCCCGCACTCCAGCCTCCACGCCCCCGACATAGCTCTCGTCCACTTGCACAACGCCGCTCAGCTGGTCGCGATCCGGTCGGACCATGGCCCGGCGGAGCTTGTGGAGCCAGACCCACGCTGTCTTGTAGCTTCCCAGTCCGAGCACGCGCTGGAGCCCGAGAGCATTGGCTCCGTATTTCTGGCTCGTGAGCTCCCAGGCAGCGAGAAACCACAGACGCAGGGGCGAGCGCGTGCGGTGGAACACGGTTCCCGCCAGCACCGAGGTCTGCCTTCGACAGTGTGGGCAGACGAGACGCCCCCGCGATGCTCGCCAGACCTCTCCCAACCCGCCACAGCCCACGCACACAAACCCTTCCGGCCAGCGCAGACCCTCCACGTACTCCAGGCATGCCGCATCGTCGGGGAAGAACTCGTCCAACTCCAGCCGCGTACGGGGATAGTCCACGCCGCCACGGAGCTGAGAAGCCGGAACCGCCATGACCACAACATGTAGTGGGCGGTGGACTTAAGGCAATACCCCATTGTCAGTATAACCTTGTTCGCTCCTCTGGAGCCTCGCTGCCCAGAGTCAACAAGGGCCTCCGACCCTTCACGCACGACGTACTGTCCGTGAGGCATGCCCAACTTCGCTCCCAAGACATCATCTACAGCCAACACGGGCGTATCTCCGTGCCGTGCCACCGCCCGCGTCGTATCCAAGACCGCGACATGGCTCGCACCGATGCGCCCGATCTCCTTGAGCACATCCCGCCAGTCGTTGTTCGCCCTCTCGATCCTCTCGGCGATGATGCGAGACAGTTCTTCGTGTCGAATTTTCCGGGTCTGTCCTCTGTAGCGGTAGTAGATTTCACCGTCCTTGACGTCGCCTTGGTTCTTCTTCGCAACGACAGGCTTTTGTGAAGACTCCTCAACGCGAAAAACGCCGAATGACTTGTCCTCAACCTCGACCACCTCCGCTTCCCAGTCGATTACGGGGGCAAACAGGCTAAGCAGGGGCTCCGTGATTCTCCGGGGATCGATACTGCTGAAACGTTCCAGGGCCGACTCACTCAGTCCCGTGGGGCGCCGTGGGGAATCTTCGACCCCAAACAGGATGTAACCACCCCGGTTGTTCGCAAAAGCAGCAAAGTCGCGAAAATACGAAGCTGTCCCAACCGTAGTTGAAGGTTCCTGATAGGGGAGAAAGAAAAGTGGTGGCTCCGGGGGTCCCGGGCCGATAGGCTCGGGTAGGCAAAAACCCCAACACGGAGCCACCACGATGAAGAGAACATACGAGGTAAGGGATCGGGCGGACAAGCGCGCGATCAGGGAGTTCCTGAAGCGGGAGGGGCAGTTTCTGCTTCCGATGCTTGAGCTCGTGGAGCAGACGGAGGTCGCGATCGACGAAGTCATCCAGGTGATGGGACGAGCGACGATCGAAGCGGTGCTGGAGATGAGCGCCGAGGGTGTGGCAGGCGTGAAGCAGGCAGGTCGGTCACGAGCGGAAGACGACACGGTGTGGTATGGCCGGCAGGGTGGTGTGGTTTACCTGTCGGACCGGAAGGTGCGTGTGGAGCGGCCACGGCTCAGGCGCCGGGGCGCCGGGGAGGGTGGCGAGGTCGAGGTGCCGGCGTACGCAGCGATGCGGAGACCGGGCGCCGTGGCGGATCGGATGCTCGAGGTCCTGATGGCGGGGGTGAGCACGCGGAAGTACGGCCGTGTGATCGGTGAGATGGCCGACACGGTCGGGGTGAGCAAGTCGGCGGTGAGCCGTGAGACGGTCGAGGCCTCGGAGCGCGTGCTGAAGGAGCTGATGGAGCGCCGGCTGGATGCGTGGGACCTCCTGGTGATCTACCTGGACGGGATCCAGATGGGCTCGCACCACGTGCTTGCTGCGGTAGGCGTGGACTCAGACGGAAAGAAGCACGTGCTGGGCGTGAGGGAAGGAGCGAGTGAGAACGCCGAGGTGACCAGCGCGCTCCTAGAGGATCTGGTCGAGCGCGGCCTGGACCCGGGCAGGCGGCGGCTGTTCGTGATCGATGGCTCGAAAGCGCTCAGGAAGGCGATCGAGAAGGTGTTCGGCCAACGTCACCCCATCCAGCGCTGCCGCAACCACAAGCTCCGCAACGTGCTGGGTCATCTGCCGAAGGATCAGCATCCTCAGGTGAACATAGGATGTGGTACTACTCTTGGGGGCAGGTCAGGCACGGCCAAGAGCAGTTCAAGGCTGGCAAGATCCAGATCCCGCGACGCCGTTAGTGCCGCACTCACCTCCGGTGGAAGGCGATCGCCTGCTGCTTCCCAACATGCCGCAGCACTCATCGCAGACTTGCCAGGCTTCCAGTGCAGGTCAGGTTTGGCGAGCAACCGCTTCCAGTCCGCTCCCGTTTCCGTCGGAGCAACAATACGTTTCATGGTTTAGTCTCTCCTGGACTGTCCGTCCTACCCCCCTGGCACGTGAGCGATGGGACGGCGTCGCGCGGGTGTTTGCCGCTAGACCGCGTCGTGCCCTGCGACTCCCACGTACCAGACGGGGCTACGCCGAGATCCGGGGAGGCACGGGGAGCGACGTAGGACGAGATCGACCTGGAGGCCCGCGAGTGGCGCCTTGCAGGCGACCCTATGAATACGTTGTTGAAGCGCGGTGGATGAGTAACGCGACCGCCATGGTCCGCATGAGTGCGGTGTGATTCGTCGGCGTGAATATCACGAGCGTCATGGGCCAGTCCAGCGGTTAGGCAAGAGCGAAGCTCAAGTGGCTCGGACTCGCCGAGAAGATCATCCAGAACGTCAAAGCCGGCCTCGAAGGCTTGCGGGCGGGGCCCTGGGGCCGGACTCAAAACTGGATGGGGTGAGGCGATGCGTGTAATCTCCTGTGTGTAGGCCCGTTCGGAGAGAGCAACTTTAACCAAGACGCCCGCAATTTCCGAGACCGCTGAAAAGGCTAAGAGCCTCTTCGAGAGCCCGAAGCCATACCACCCAGCTGCCCGCCTGACGTTGCCTGTATTGGTGCGTCAGGCTAGGGCCTCTGAGACAATTCAGTACAGTGCCGTGGCCGCCGAGGTGGGCGTTTCCGGCCCACGGAACATGGGGTATCCGCTCGGATCGATCGGGCAGACCCTTCTCGAATTGGGCCGCCGGTGGCGCCAGACAATCCCTCCGATTCAGGCTATCGTGGTGAGGGGGTATTCCCTTAAGTCCACCGACCCCAAGATATAGTGGTTACCGGGGCTCTGCGGGCCGTTTCCCACGTCCGGTGCCGAGGTAAAGGGCCGAAGCTGGCGTGGGAGCACACTGAACAGCCTGCTCAAGCAAGCGGTAGAACAACAGGCCGCGAGCCCGGGATGTGCGTCGGTTGAAGCGAAAGGTGAACTCGTCCAGATAGTAGGGGAGGTGTTCGCGGGCGATCCCTCCTTGGAGGGTTCCGAGGACCCAGCGCTTGAGGAGAGACGCCACCCGATGTACGGCCGACATGAGCACGTGAGCGGGATCGCCGGAGGTCGAGAGGTTCGTGACCGTGTGGCGAAAGCCCAGTTTGGCGAGTCCCTGATAGCTTGGCCATCCGTCGGTATGCACCGTGCTTGCCGGTGCGATGCTATCCTTGACGAAGCCTCGCAGAACCGGAGCGGAGAGGTCGGGCACCCAACGCAGCCGTATTCTCCCGATCTTGCGTCCGTCGACCTCGGCGGCGATCGCGACGATGGCCTTCTTGATCGTCTCGCGGCCCCGCACTCCAGCCTCCACGCCCCCGACATAGCTCTCGTCCACTTGCACAACGCCGCTCAGCTGGTCGCGATCCGGTCGGACCATGGCCCGGCGGAGCTTGTGGAGCCAGACCCACGCTGTCTTGTAGCTTCCCAGTCCGAGCACGCGCTGGAGCCCGAGAGCATTGGCTCCGTATTTCTGGCTCGTGAGCTCCCAGGCAGCGAGAAACCACAGACGCAGGGGCGAGCGCGTGCGGTGGAACACGGTTCCCGCCAGCACCGAGGTCTGCCTTCGACAGTGTGGGCAGACGAGACGCCCCCGCGATGCTCGCCAGACCTCTCCCAACCCGCCACAGCCCACGCACACAAACCCTTCCGGCCAGCGCAGACCCTCCACGTACTCCAGGCATGCCGCATCGTCGGGGAAGAACTCGTCCAGCTCCAGCCGCGTACGGGGATAGTCCACGCCGCCACGGAGCTGAGAAGCCGGAACCGCCATGACCACAACATGTAGTGGGCGGTGGACTTAAGGCAATACCCCATTCGTGGTGAACAAGGCGGATGGGCTCCCCGGTGTTGGGGTCGCCCACTTCACTCCAGACGCAAAGGTCTTCAAGAGCGCCACTCGTCAAGAGAAGAGGCGCATCGTGCTAGAAATCCTCCACGAAGTATTCACCTATCGAGACTGGGACCGCGTCCTCCGCGCCCTCGGCCTGCAGCCGCTGTCGACACCTGAATTGCCTCCGGTCGATACGATCGCGCGAAGGGGTGGTGGCGAAGGACCGGAGCACTTGGCGCTGAAGCAACTGATCTCCGAGTGCCCGCACAGCGTCGGTGCCGAAGGCATGACCCCTGAGGTCGAGGCCTCGCTCCATTCCGGCGATTTCGTCGATGTGCTCTTCCGCGGCCGGCGTCGCGTGCTGGCAATCGAGGTCAAGGGGGAACAATCCGCGAACGATGACGTCGTGCGCGGGCTATTCCAATGTGTCAAGTATCAGGCTGTGCTGGATGCGCAGGCGAAAATAGAAGGCGTACGGATGGACGTCGCGGCTGTGCTGGCGCTCGGTGGGCGCCTTCCGGATAATGTGCGCGCGATAGCCAATACCCTTGGCATCCAGGTCATAGATCAACTCAGCGGGCCGTGACCCACCCGACTCACTAGGACGTGCGACTAGGGTGTGGCGAGGGCACTCTGACGGGCAGGAGCCGGCGCTCGATGCCGAGTGCCTCGAACGCGCGGACCTCCTCAGGCTCGGTCGGGAGCCACGGCAGGCCGAGGTGCTCGAGCACGTAGTCGAGCGAGAGCAGGCACCGCAGGAGCACTTCCTCGGAAGCGGACCGGCGGTCGCGGATGTCTTCGGCGCCGAGCGCCCGGTAGATCCGCCGGGCGAAAATTCGGCAGCTACCCCCAAGCGGTGATAGGGTCTTCATGACATCGGGTGATTTGCTGGCTCGCTTCAGCGGACTCAAGATCTGGAGCGCCAATGGCCAGCGTGCCCCGCACAAACCCCTCCTCGTATTGTGGTCAATCGGGCGTTGTCTCAGAGGCGAGGGACGCATGGCGTCCTACAGGGATGCTGACAAGGAACTGACCAAGCTTCTGCGCAGTTTCGGCCCTCATCGAAAATCCGTTCATACGGAGTCCCCGTTCTGGCGTCTACAGAATGACGATGTGTGGGAAATCGGAGACTCTAATCGCATCACCGTGGGGCCGGGAGGAAACGCGCACAAGAGTTCGTTGCTCCGGTTGGACACCCACGGCGGTTTTCCAAAAGCGATACACACTGCACTGCACGAAAACGAAGAGCTTGCAGTGCAGATTGCTACTTCGCTGGTGGACGCCCACTTCCCGTCCACTGTTCGAGATGAAGTCTTACGGGCAGTCGGTATAGATTCAGGTTTTGAGTACTCACGCCGTAGGCTCCGCGATCCCTCATTCGGGCCGGCGGTGCTGACGGCCTACGGTTATCGATGTGCTGTGTGCGAGTTCGCGCTCCGATTGAACGATAAACCAGTCGCTCTTGAAAGGTGTGGTCCTGGGATATCACGCGGCTGCTCGGGCCGAAGAAGTGGAGCTATTACTACCTCTACGTCATCATGGACATCTACAGCCGCTACGTCGTGGGCTGGATGGTGGCGGACCGGGAGAACTCGGCCCTGGCCGGCCGGTTGATCCAGCAGAGCTGCCTGAAGCATGGCGTCCAGCCCCGGGTCCTGACCCTGCACTCGGATCGGGGAACTCCAATGACGAGCCAATGCACCGCTCAACTTCTCGCTGACCTCGGCGTGACCCGCTCGTTGAGCCGGCCTCAGGTGTCGGATGACAACCCGTTTTCCGAGGCTCAGTTCAAAACCTTGAAGTACCATCCCTCGTTTCCCGGACGGTTCGGGGATCAGGGCCAAGCCAAGACGTTCTGTCGATCGTTCTTCCGCTGGTACAATGCCGAGCACCGCCATGGCGGCATCTCGATGCTAACCCCCGAGCAGGTCCACTTCGGGAACGCCGATCAGGTCATTGCCGGCAGGAAATCCGTGCTCCGCGAAGCATGGGCCGCTCATCCCGAACGCTTCGTCAGAGGTGTGCCGAATCCCAAACCGCTCCCGGAGGCCGTCTTCATCAATCCTCCCATCCCTTCCCTCACCACACAGGACATTGCTCTCTAATTAATCCCGTAGAGTGTCCCATTGTCGTTGACAGGTTCCGGAGTTCCAGCAGCTCCTCGTTCCCCTCCACGTCCAGGAACGTGTCCCACTCCAGGAAGTAACCTTCCGGATCGTACCCGACGAACGTGCTGACCCGGCCACTCTCTTCGGAGAGCTCCTCCGTCCGGAACTCCAGGCCCTCGACCTGGTGCATGTAGTCGAACCACCCTTCCACGTCGTCCGTGAAGAACGAAACCGTCACGCTCTTTTCGTCGGTGGATTGATGGAGACCACGCTCTCCGTCGACGAGTCCGACGTAACCGGCGGACGAGACGGCGAAGACCTTGGCCCAACCTTGATCCACGATGATGCCGTGGCCGAGTGTCTCGCGATAGAATCGCTCCATACGCTCCATGTCGCGGTAGTAGAGCCAGAGAACCGTGGCCTGGAGGCCCAGATCGGCGGGCCGGCTGGTCTCGACGCCGGGGGCAGGATACAGCACTTCGACTTCGGCCAACACAGGCATCAAGCGCTCGTTCTCGGCGTGAGGGTTGAAGCGCTCGAACTCGAGCAGGTAGCCCTCGGGGTCGATGGCCACAAACCCGTCATGCGGGCGCCCCTCGGCAGGCCGGACTCGGAACGCATGGGTACGCCCCGGGAACTCAAGTAGTCGCACCAGCCCTCTACCTGCTCCGTGACGAAGGCGAGTGTCACCGTCTTGGGCTCGTCCGTGGAGTGCATGCCGTCGGCCGCGTTCACCAACGTGATGTATGAAGACTCGGCCACGCGCAAGATCTTGGCGAAGCCGTAGTCGACCACGGTATGGAGGCCCAGCGTTCCCGAGTAGAATGCCCAGGCGGCGTCCACATCGTCGTAGTAATAGAAGACGTTGGTCGCCAGAACCGCAGGAGGTCCGGTCACAGACGACTCCTCACCGGATGCTCCATCCCCGGACGGTGGCTCACCCGGCTGACAAGCCAGAGTGAGGAGCAACACGAGGGCCGCAAGGCACGGCATCGCACGAAGAGTCGTCATCGAAGATCCTAATCCTCCTGAAGAACCAGCAGATCCGGGATCGCGGCTAGCAGCCGCCGAGCACGGCGGCCAACGGCCGCCAAACACGGCGGCCAGCGGCCGGGCTGACAGGATAGAGGGGGAGCGGCTCTGGTGAAAGCCGTGAGCACCCCGCAGACTGTCTCAAGTGAAGCCACGCACGGAAGAGACGGCCATTGACTCATTCGGAACCTGCCCCGGTGAACACGCCGGCCCCCGGCTCTGCGGCCGATCTTCCCATCACGTACAACGCCGCCGACATCCTCGAGCGAAACGTCGCCCGTCATCCACACAAGGATGCGCTCCACACGGAGGACGGGGTGCTCACCTTCCAGGCCGTATCCGAGAGCGCCAACCGGGTCGCGCACGCCTTGAGTGCCATGGACGTCCAGGTCGGAGATTGTGTCGCCATCCTTTGCCTCGACACTGCCGAGTGGGTAGCCACGTTTTCGGTACGCTGAAGTGCGGAGGAGTCGCGGCGGGCATGAGCACGCTGCTGACGCCAGGCGAGATCGGGCTCATCCTCAACGACAGCCGGGCAAGGGTGATCGTGGTGCATTCCGTGCTCCTGGCCGGACTTCAGGAGGTGCGCCCCGAATGTCCGTGCCTCGAACACGTGATCGTCGTCGGCGGGGACGCGCCCCACGGAGATGAGGCGTTCGAGGAATGGGTCGACGGGCAGTCGTCTACGTTCGAAACCGCTTCCACGCAACGCGACGACCACGCCACCCTCAATTACTCCAGCGGTACGACGGGCAAACCGAAAGGCATACTACACGCTCACAAGGACCTGGTGCTCACCGCGGAACTCTGGGGGGCCAGGACGCTGGGTCTGACCGAGTCCGACCGGACCTTCTCACTGGCCAAGCTGTTTTTCACCTTCGGCCTCGGGGGCAACCTGCTCTTTCCTTGGCATGTGGGCGCGTCGGCCGTCCTGTACTCGGGGAGCCCGCGCCAAGCGACCAACGTTCTGGCGGTCATCGATCGCTTCCGCCCCACCATTCTGTTCAATGCACCCACGGGCTACGCCTCCGCCCTGGCGGTGGACGATCTCACCGATCGCTACGACCTGTCCTCGCTGCGCCTGTGCGTGTCGGCGGCGGAAGCCCTTCCCGCACCCTTGTGGCAGGCCTGGAAGGACCGGACGGGCCTCGACATCCTCGACGGCATCGGGTCGACGGAGAACTTCCACATCTTCCTGTCCAACCGCCCGGGAGATATCCGTCCCGGCAGCTCCGGCAAGCCTGTCGAGGGCTACGAGATGCGCATCGTGGACGAGGACGGCTCACCGGTTCCGCTCGGGGAGGTGGGCAACCTCCACGTGAAAGGCGAGACGGCCGCTCGCTCCTACCTGAACGATGCGGAGCGGAGTCGTGAGAGCTTTCTGGGAGATTGGCTCAACACGGGGGACAAGTACTACGAGGACGAGGACGGGTACTTCTGGCACGCGGGGCGGTCCGACGACATGCTCAAGGTCGGAGGCATCTGGGTCTCGCCGGTAGAGGTGGAGAGTACCCTGATCGGCCACGACGCCGTGTTGGAATGTGCCGTAGTTGGTATCGCCGACGACGCCGGTCTCATCAAGCCCAAAGCTTTCGTGGTGCCTGCTCCCGGCTTCGAACCTTCGGAGGAGACGGCCGAGACCCTGGTGCGGCACTGCACGGACTCCATGTCGGCCTACAAGCGGCCTCGCTGGATCGAGTTTCTCGAGGAGCTGCCCAAGACCGCGACGGGGAAGATCCAACGCTTCAGGCTGCGTTGAGCTTGATCTCACCTTGATAACCATCACCCCCGTTCCCCGCGCCCTGGTCCCCGTGGATTCCGAGGCCGCCGCTCGGATCAGCGCTCCCAACTACGACGAGTTCCAGGGCGACCACGAGATCTGGGAGGTGCTCGAGTCGAACCCGATGAGCGTGCTGCGGGTCACCATGGCGCACTGCGATACGGCCTCACCGGCCGATATCGAGTCCGGTGACACGGATACGTCGCTGGCCCGGGCCAGGGCCAACATGGTCGAGCTGATCGAGAGTGACCTGACACGTGAGGTCCGAGACGTGCTTTGGGTCTACGAGATCCAGGACCCGAGGCGACCCGACACACCCCAGATCGGACTGGGTGGCATGGCCCGCACGGCCCAGATTCGAACCGAAGCCAACCCCGCAGGGAGCATCATTCGGAATGAGGGCATCCGCGAGCCCAAGTCCCGCGGAAGAGCCGACCTCATCGAGGCTACGGACGCCATCATCGGCACGGTGAACAACGCCGTCGACGACGCCTCTGGTGTGATCCACGCCGCCCTGGTGGCGCAGGCCGCCTCCGTAGCACCTGACTTCGAGGTTACCGATCACCACCGGATCCGGCACCGGATCTGGATCGTGGATGATGACGGTCTCATCGGACGCTTCCGGCAACTCCTCGCGGAGGAACCCCACGCCTACGTGGCGGATGGAAATCACCGGAGTGCTGCCGCCGCCATGTTGGGGTACGACACCTTCCTGGCGGTCTTCTTCCCCGCCGCCACCATGGGTATATACCCGTACAACCGGCTGGTCACCGACGTGGCGGATCCGGCCTCGGGACTGTCGACTGCTGTGGCGAAGAAGTTCGAGATCGGCGGCACCCTCGAGACCTGGGCATACCAACCCACCGAGACGCACAGCGTCGGGCTCTACTCCCCTGAGCAAGGATGGATGCAGTTGCGCCCGCTCCCTGGCACGTTCGATCCTGACAACGCGGTCGAGGCGATCGACGCCGACATCGTGCAGCGGAACCTGTTCGCCGAGGTCTTCGGGATCGAGGATGCCGGCGATCCCCGGCTGACTTTCGTGGGAAGCAACAAGGACGCAACCTGGCTGCAAGCGGCCGTGGACGAAGGACGCGCGGCCTACGCCGTCACACTCCCGGCCGTAACGATGAGTCAGTTCATCGCGGTGTGCCGACAGAACCGACACATGCCGCCTAAGTCCACCTGGTTCGAGCCCAAGATCAGGAGCGGGCTCGTGATGGCGTTGCTCTAGGCAACTCCGCGGAATCGGCGCAGGCGCCCGGGTCCTACCGGATGCTCACGCCGTCCGACGTACCCTACCCCACCGTAGCCCAGCACTCGATCTCGACAGCCGCTCCCAGCGCGAGCCCATCGGCACCGAACGCGGAGCGAACGGGCTTGGGTCCAGGAAAGAACTCGACGTAGATCTCATTCATCGCCGGCCACTCGGCCATGTCGTCGATCATGATGGTGCACTTCACGATCCGGTCCATCGACGACCCGTAGCGCTCGAGAACGGCCTTGATATTCTCCAGTGTCTGGCGGGTCTCCGGTTGGATGCCCCCCGATATCCTCTGCCCGGTCCCGGGCACCGTCCCGAGCTGCCCCGACAGGTAGAGCATGGAGCCCACCCGGACGGCCTCCGAGAATGGGAGGCCCCGGGCCGCGAACTCCGGTGTGGACAGGTACTCGACATCAGGCCCGGCCTGGGTCGCAGCCGTGGCGTCGGGCGTAGGGGGCTGACACGCACAGAGTCCCAGCGTGACTGCGGCCGCCGCCAGAGGCGTCGATTTCACCATGGTCTTCTCCCGGTTGAAAGAGGCCCTGCGGCGGGCGGAGCGCCCGGCGGGCCATTGCGTACGTATTGCCGGCACCCAATGTATCAGCCTCATGATGACTATCGCTCGTAGGACCTCGCTGGCATGCGGCCTACTCGCCGTCGCCTTTACGCTCGGGAGCGACCATCTCGTCGCCCAGACACCGTTGAAGACGGGCTCGGCCGAGATGCGTTTTTGGGACTGGACCAGCCTCGACTTCTCGGCCGAGGAGTACGCGGCGCGCAGGAATCGCCTCCTCGACGGACTGGCCGCATCAGGCGGGGGCATCCTGATCGTGCCCGGAGATCACGGCACTAGCCACGGGGTGACGTTTCGGCAGCTCGACGACTTTCACTACCTGACGGGGCTCGAGGTCCCGGCCTCGCTCCTGGCTCTCGATGCGGACCGTCGGGAAGTATGGCTCTTTACGCCGCGTCGGGACGCACGGTATGAGAACCCCGGACGCCCCAACGACTTTCCCGGCCGGCCGCTGGGCGATGATCCTACCCTCGCCACGGTCTCCGGCATCGAGCAGATCGTCGACGCCGCCACGTTCGAGTCCCGCCTGGACGAGTGGACGCGTGAGGGTCGCCTGCTACGAGTGAACGGAGGGCGGCGCGGCGGCTTGCCCTCGTCCGAGACCGTAGCCCTTCCGGACTGGGACGCCCAAGATCTGCTTCTGCTCCACATACGCACGACCCGGCCGACGGCCCGCCTCGCGAACGCGTTCGAGGCGATCGCTCGGGTTCGCTCCGTGAAGGGCCCTGCCGAGATCGACGCCATGCGCCGGGTGGCCGAACTCACCATGCGTTCCATCCGCGAAGCCGCCGGATGGGTCACATCAGGAGTGGACGAACGGACCCTGGAGGGTCACTTCCAGCTCGCCTGTAAGCGGGGCGGCTCACAACGCGTGCCCTTCCACCCGATCGTGAAGTCGGGTCCCAACTCCCTGAGACCCTGGAGGGTGCTCACGGCTCATTACGACCGGCGCAACAGGCGCATGGAGAACGGGGACCTGGTCATATTCGACGTCGGCTGCGAGCTGGACCACTTCGTGAGCGACGTGGGTCGAACGTTTCCCGTGTCCGGCCGCTTCAGCGCCGAGCAGCGGCGGGCCTTGGAGCTGAGCACGTCCGTGTCGGACGCCATAATCGCGGCGGTCCGTCCCGGCATCACACTGCTCGATCTACAGGAAGTGGCGGACACCAGCATCCCGAACGATCAGAGGAAATACATGCAGACTGGCCTCTACTTCGGGCATCACATCGGGCTCTCCACGGGAACACCGGTCCTGACGGACGAGCCGTTGCAGCCCGGCATGATCTTCACCGTGGAGCCCTGGTACTACAACCACGACGATCAGATCTCGGTCTTTGTCGAAGACGTGGTTCTGGTCACCGAGACGGGCGTCGAAGTGCTGTCCGACGACCTGCCGCCCAGCGCCGAGGAGTTGGAGAAGCTCGTCCCGGGCCGGTACCGTCGAACTGCTGCCACCGAGTCGGCCAAGAGCGCCCAGGTCGACTAGGGGCCGTCGGTCCCGCAGGCATGCGGCCAAGCCGCCGCCGCCTCAGCGCCCCTGGGGCTGACCGTCCTCCGTTGACGGAATATCCAACGGGATCTCGATGTCTTCGTCCCAGATGTACTTCAAGAACCACTGCCAGTTGTGCCATAGCCCTCCCAAGCGCTGCTTGAGAGGACCCACACCGTGGGTCCGGCCCGGATAGATCACGAAGCGGTTCTCCACGCCCAAGTCCTGGAGAGCGTGTTGGAGCTCGTAGGCGTTCAGAACCGTCACGACCGGATCACCATCCACATGCTGAATCAGCGTCGGTGTCGATGCGTTGTTGATGTAGGTGATGGGCGACGCCACGGCATACGCATAGGCATCTTCCCAAGGCGCGGCATCGAAGGAATAGAAACGAGTGGTGTAGCTGCCTGGCTCCCAAGCATAGTGCGTCCGCCAATCCGTGATGCCGGCTCCCACCGACACAGCCTTGAACGCTTTGCTTGTTGCCGTGAGGTAGGCGGAGATGAACCCGCCGTAGCTCCACCCCATCACACCCACGCGGTCACCGTCCACCAATCCCTCGGCCACCAGATGCGCCACCCCAGCCTCCACGTCGCCCGCGTCACCCCAGCCCACACCGCGGTGGTGCAACTGGCGGAACTCGCCACCCCACCCCGTGGAGCCCCGATAGTTCGGCTGGAGTACCAGGGCGCCCTTCCGGAGGAAGTGGGTGACCGGGTACACGCCCGACGAGGTCAACGTCAGTCCCGGGCGGGACACCGCGCGAGGACCACCGTGCACCACTACCAACAGCGGATACCGCATGCCGGGCTCGTAGCCGTCCGGCTTGTGCAGGATGCCCTCGATGGGCACTCCGCCGGGCCCGGTCCAGGAGACCACCTCGCGGGAGCCCAGTTGCCAGCCCTGCACTTGGTCGGTCATGTCGGTGAGCGATCGTGGGTCGAACACGGCAAGGTCGGACCGATAGATCTCACCTAGGCGGGTGGGAGTCTGCGCGGAAAACGCCACCGTAGATCCGTCGGCCGAGACGCTCGCCTGGCCGACCAGCAGCGGTGTCTCACTGATTTGGGTGATCTCAGCGTCGGTCACGTCCACCCGGAAGAGATGGCTCTGCACACCTCGGAGCGCGGTCAGCCAGATACCATCCTCCGTCCAGGCCACCGGGTTGGGCTCGGTAGGGAGGTCGCCGGTCAGCACACGAAGCGTTCCGCCGTGGGCGGGCACCACCGTCAACTCCATGGGCAGGTTGGTGATGCTGTCCGAGAGGGTGGAGAGGAACGCGACACTCCGGCCGTCGGGTGACCACATCGGCCGCCTGTCCGGTCCGGCCTCGGATACGAGCGGCCGGGTCCGGCCACTCGCCACGTCCACCACCGACAGGTCGGCCTTCCACCAGGAGTTCCGACCCGGATCCATAAGGTGCACAAAAGCGATCTCCGACCCGTCGGGGGACCAGGCCAGCTCGGTGACCGTGAAGTCCCCGCTGGTGAGTCGCCTCGGCGGACCGTCACCGGTCATGGACGTCACCCACAGCTGCGAGCGCCGTGACTCCTCGTCGCGGAAGTTGAATGGCCCATATAGCTCCTGCTCCCGGCGATCCCTTTCGGACAGGGGCTCCCGGGCAAGAACAGCGACGGCGCTCCCATCTGGAGAAAAGCGGTAGGTACCGGCCCCCGGGACGCCTAGCTCCACCGTGCGGCTGCTCCCGCCATCCGGGGAGAGCAGCTTGAGGGCAGGTGTGTCGCCAGAGGCACGGCAGGCCAGCCATCGGCCGTCGGGAGTCCACTGGACCGAACTACGGCACCCGTCCGCCTCCGTCGCGATGCGCACCGGGGTCTCGTCACCCTCGGCGATCCAGAGTTCCGATACGGATCGATTCTGCTCCCAATCCGGGATGCGGAGCGTGTAGGCCACCCACTGTCCATCGGGACTGATGGCGGGGCTGCCGACCGACCGAAGGCTCAGCATGTCTCTGAAGGTGGGTCCGGCCGGCAGGCCGGGGTCGACGGCAACCGTCGCGCCCGATTGGGCCGCCAGGGGAACCGCCGTTGAAACCCAAGCAAGGGTCAGGACCAGAAGGGCCAGAAGCCGTCCACCGGTGGATGCCGGCAACGTTGGACACTTGGAATAGCTCATTGAATAACTCGCCTTAAGACAAGGTGGCCGCTGCCCACATCGAGGTGGAGCTCCGCGGCGCGGCTGCCGTCCATGACGAACATGTATCGGAGCGTGCCCCGCCCGAAGGTGGTCCTCTCGATGTGCCGGATCACATTCGGATCTCCGTTCCCCGCAGCAGTGAGTTCCCCGTCTTCGTTGACCGCGATGGTTTGCGTCATCCTGCGCCCGAGCGTCGGCCCTTCGTACGAGCCCACCAAAGCGGACAGGTCGTCCCGGTACTCGCTCTCCGCCGGCTCCCGCCTGCCGAGCAGATGCTCCCCGATGCGGTCAGTGGACCAGGCGGGCCCTGGAGGGCCGGCGGTGTTGAACAGCACCACGATGGACACGTCTTGATCCGGGTAGTACCGACTGTGGGATGTGTAGCCGGGGATCCCGCCGCCGTGCTGCAGGACCCGTCCCGAGGGGGTCGTCAGGTGAGCGATCCCCATGGCGTAGCGCGGTGTCATCCCGTGGGGAAGCGGCCTCGGGGTAATCAGCATTCGGTAGGCTTCCGGCGAGAGGACCTTCTCCGTGTGCAGGGCTCGAAGCCAGGTCAGTTGATCTCTGACGGTGGAGCACAAGGAGCCGGCAGCGTAAGGCCACGTATGGTCGATGTACTGCTTCCGTCGTAGACCGTCGGGACGAGCATCGTATCCATGCGCCCGGTTCTTGCGGATCGCGGTGGAGCTGCAGTACGAGGAGTCACCCATATCGAACGGTCCGAATATCTGCTCCTGGAGATATTCCTCGTATGGCTGCCCCGAGACTTCCTCGATGATGAGTCCCAGAAGGAAGTATCCCGAGTTGTTGTAGATCAGGGCCTCGCCGGGAGCGAAGTCGAATGGGGCCGCGCCGATCAGCGACACCAGCGTATCGCGGGGGTGCTCCTCGGCCACGATCGCCTCGAAGCTGTCCATCGAGGTGTAGCTCTTGATTCCGGAGGTGTGGTCGAAGAGGCGACGGACCGGAATGGCATGGCCCTGCGTGTCCAGATCCGGAAGGTAGTCGGTGACGTCCGCGTCGAGGTCGACCTTCCCCTCCTCCCACAACTTGAGCATCGCCACCGACGTGAATTGCTTGGTGATCGATCCGATCTCGTGGACGGCGTCCTCGGTCATGGGGATGTCGAACTCGAGGTCCGCGTACCCGTAGGTCTCGAACAGGAGCGTCTCGGCTCCCCGCATTACGCCGACGCTGATGCCCGCCACACGGGCCGAGTCGACGAGGTTGGCGGCTATGGAGTCGACGAACGCGGCGAGGTCCTGTTCCTGTGCCTGAAGCGCCGCCGGGGCGAGCAGGAGTGTCGCGGCTACGGCACAGAGGCTCTTGGATCGGAGTGTCATCGAGATCTCGGTCCGAGAAGGTTGGTAGGCTCAAGTGTGCAATGGACTTACAGCTGAGACGATGCGCCCACGCTCAGCGTCCGTGCGGCCGGAGCTGGTCCCAGTTCAGGGCGTTGTACTTCCGGAGAACCTCCAGCGTTTCCTCGATGGGGATGGCCTGGAGGGTCCCACGAGAGCTCGTGACGGTGGTCGCCTTGAACATGGCGTTGTAGATGGCCTCTTCAGTGGCCTCTGCAGCGGCGGCGAAGAGCGGTGACATCTGGGCATTGAGGAGAGATTCTCCAGGCCAGGGCTTGCGATTGGACCGGACTCGCCGCACTTCGGCTGCGGTGGAAAACGCGATCACGTAATCCCCGGAGCTGTTCGACGCGTACGATCCGGTGCGAGCGAGTCCCATGATGACCCGTCTCGACAGGCGCTCCAGGTTCATCGGAGTCAACGGTGCGTCGGTGGCCACCACCATCATGATGGAGCCGCCGTCGTGTGGGGACAGGTCGGCGCCACCCTCCGCAGCCTCGTCCCCACCCCCCGAGTCCCCCGCTCCACCTTCCAGCAACCCGCTGTACGGGTAGTTACCAAGCTCCCGTCCAACCGGCGCCCCGTTCATGCTGAGCACGCCACCGAAGTTCGTCTGCACTAGGATCCCCACAGTGTATCCACCCAACTCTTCCGGAAGCACCCGCGAGCTCGTGCCGATGCCACCCTTCCACGCGAACGCCTGCGAGCCGGTGCCACCCCCCACACTCCCCTCCGCGACCGGTCCGCTCGCCGCATTGTCCAGAGCCTCAGCCACGTGCTCGTAGGTGATCGGATCGGCCCACATGTCGTTCACCCGGCTGTCGTTTACCTCGCCGACGATCGGGTTGATGGTGTGCTGTGACTCGCCCGGGCGGTGGAGCAGATAGTCGGCCAAAGCCTCGGCCGCGTTCCAGACGCACAGGGTGCACACCAGGAGGATGGGTGTCTCGATCTCACCGAATTCTCTGACCTGGGTCTCGCCGATGAGCTTGCCGTAGCCGTTGCCCTGATGGATCCACCCGGGGACGGGCTCTCGGTAGAGATCGCCCGGAGCCGGAATAATGGCGGTGACGCCGGTCCGGATCGTCTCTCCTTCGATGACGGTCGAATGCCCTACCAGAACACCGTCGACGTCGGTGATGGCATTGTGCTGACCCGGCTCGAAGATGCCGACGACGAGTCCGGCCTCACGGGCACGGGGACGTTCCTGGCTCTCGGCCTTGTCGGCATCGAGCCCTGACCCGGCAAGCAAGAGGACGACCAGCGAGATCCGAACCGACCGTGCTCCGACACCCATGGCGCCCTCCCGAATTTCCGGGGCGGCTCAGCGTGTGCCGCCCGAAGACCGGAACATGCCCAAGGCGCACGGGCAGGGCAAACACCTTCAGGAGCCGTTCGGGATGTCGGTGTCGGCGGGCTCGCCGTCTGATGCTTCTGCGTCGCCCTCTTCGCGCACATCGCCGGTCGGCTCGTCCCTCATGAAGGCCTCGGCGTCGAAGTGCCCCAGCTGGAGGGCAGCTGTGATCGGATCGATGAACTCCGTCTCGGGTTCGATCGTCTCCGGTGCAGCAGGGGCTACGCCGAGTTCATCCGCGCCATCCCCCGGATCGCCGGCGCCCTCCTCCCCCCCAGCGTCTCTCTCCTTCGGAGTCGATCCGCCGACCCCGTACGTGATGGACGCGTAGAGTCGCGAACCCGACGACTCTTCCCGTGCCTGGCCCAACGAGCGAAGCTGGAAGAGGTGTGTCGTGGTAGAGAAGATGACGAGCGCGACGGTCGCCATCCTTACCGTGGCTGAAACGCTTACGGGAAACACCCCCGGCACCGTGGTCGCCATGAGGGCCATACCTGCCAGCCCCTCGACGAGCGTGAGTAGTGCAACGCCGGCGCCACGGCGCGTCGTAGCGCGCCCCTTCAGGCCCGCCGAGACGAGCGCGAAGGCGCCAAAAACGAAGAGAAGGCCCCGAAGCGGAAGTTCACCCATGTCAGCAAGTTGGCCTAACGTGTGATCAGGCGGAAGTTCACCCATGTCAGCAAGTTGGCCTAACGTGTGATCAGCAGGATTCGGTCGTCGGCCTGATCGGGGCGGCCACGACCGTCGCGATTACTCGTAGCCAGATACACCTCGCCGCCCGGACCGACCAGAACGTCACGAAGCCGCCCAAACTCCCCCCGATATAGGGCCTCACGGCCCACCGCCCGTCGCCCATCCGCAGACAGCTCGATGCGGTACAGCGTTGCTCCGGTAAGCGAGGTGGCAAGCAGGCTCCCATTCCATTCGGGAATGAGATCGCCGTCGTAGTAATCCAATCCGGAAATCCCTATGGTCGGTGTCCACGCTTCGAGAGGCTCCACCACGTCGTTGGCGGAGCAAAAGGCCTCCTCCCCAGAGGTGTCTCCATCGCAGAAGCCGTGAACGGCAGGCCATCCGAAGTTGCCGCCCCTCACGATCCGGCTGACCTCGTCGTTGTCGCTGGGACCGTGTTCGGCCACGTAGAGATATCCCGTACCCGGGTGGAAGACGATGCCCTGGGGGTTCCGGTGGCCAAACGAGTAGACCAGCGAGTTGAACGGATTGTCCGGCGCTGGCCTCCCGTCGAGCGTGACACGGAGCACCTTGCCCGCCAACGACTCCAGGTCCTGGGACAGGTTCGTCCGCCCCGCATCACCCATGGTCATGTAGAGGTAGCCGTCGGGGCCTACCGCCAGGCGCGACCCATTGTGGTTGCCCCGACCCGGAATATCGTCGATCAAGATCTCCGGCGGACCCAGCCCAGTGCCGTCGTACCGCACTCGAATCAGGCGATTCCTGACGGAGCTCCCGTCACGATAGGAATGGGCGAGGTACAGGTAGGGCTGATCGGTGAAATCGGGGTGGAAGGCCATGCCCATCAGCCCGCTCTCTCCCTGCTCCAGCACATCGACCTCACCCACGAGCGTGACCGTACCGGTGCTCGGGTCGACGCGGGATACGAGGCCGGGCCGTTCGGTCACCCAGATCGATCCGTCGGGTCCCCAAGCCAAATCCCAAGGCGTATCCAGCCCGGACACGAGGGTCTCGACTCGCAGTGGCGAGGTCGTGACCACGGTAGTGGTGGGAGTCTCGCTAGACGTAGTGCACAACGCCAAGGTCGCGCCGGCGAGGCCCGCCACAAAGACGGTGCGGACCACAGTCCTGAACGAGGCGATCCCGGGGGTCGGGTCTTTGGATTCCGGCATAGCTCGCTCCTCTTCGGTCGGCGGGTGCTGCCCTGGATTAATCGCCCGTCCCGACAATGCTGGCAATGGGCGCATCGCTCTTCCTGTCCCGGATATACGCTGGCAATCGGCACTGTATTTCGGGGACAGAACGCTAGCTCGAAGCCCTACGGCTTGCCGTCTCCCCGCCGGAGGCCGCAGACTACCGGACCATGACCCCAGACCCTTCCCCCGACACCAGCGCAGCCCCCACGGCCTATTGGCGCCGTAACCTCACGTACGTCGCGGCACTCCTGGCCATCTGGTTCCTGGTCTCCTACGGGGCTGGGATCCTGTTCGTCGAGCAGCTCAACACCATCCGTATTCCAGGCACCGGCTTTCCGCTGGGCTTCTGGTTCGCGCAACAGGGCTCCATCTACGTCTTCGTCGTCCTGATCTTCGTGTACGTGGTTCTCATGAACCGCCTGGATCGGAAATACGGGCTCGACGAGGATGGAGATCGATGAACGTCCAAGCCTGGACCTTCATCCTCGTAGGACTCTCCTTTGCCCTCTATATCGCGGTGGCCATCTGGTCGCGCGCACACTCCACCAAGGAGTTCTACGTAGCCGGCACCAGTGTCTCACCCCTGGCCAACGGCATGGCCACCGCCGCCGACTGGATGTCTGCCGCGTCGTTCATTTCGATGGCCGGCCTCATCTCGTTTCGCGGATACGACGGCTCGGTCTATCTCATGGGATGGACCGGCGGGTACGTGCTCTTGGCCCTTCTGCTGGCTCCCTACCTCCGAAAGTTTGGCGCCTACACAGTGCCCGACTTCGTGGGTGACCGTTACTACTCCCAAACGGCCCGCATCGTGGCGGTCGTGTGCGCCATCTTCGTGTCATTCACCTACGTGGCCGGCCAGATGAGAGGTGTCGGGATCGTCTTTGGGCGGTTCCTCGAGGTCCCGGTGGAGATCGGCGTGATGATCGGCATGGGCATCGTGCTCTTCTACGCCGTGCTCGGAGGGATGAAGGGCATCACCTACACGCAGGTGGCTCAATACTGTGTGTTGATCTTCGCGTACCTGGTCCCGGCGATCTTCCTGTCCCTCCTCATCACGGGCCACGCGATCCCGCAGTTGGGCTTCGGCGGAGTGGACCAGGCGAGCGGGACCTTCTTGCTCGATCGACTGAACGGCCTCCATGACGAGCTGGGTTTCGCTCCTTATACGTCCGGAGCCAAGTCCACCATCGACGTGTTCGCCATCACGGCCGCCCTCATGGCGGGGACGGCCGGGCTTCCGCACGTCATGGTTCGTTTCTACACGGTACCCAAGGTTCGAGACGCACGTCTCAGCGTGGGGTGGGCGCTGGTCTTCATCGCCATCCTCTATACGGCGGCGCCCGCCGTGGCCGTATTCGCACGCGCCAATCTGCTGAACACCGTCTCGGAGCAACCGTACCAGGCGATGCCGGACTGGTTCTCCAAGTGGGAGGACACCGGCCTCATCACCTTCGACGACAAGAACGGCGACGGGCTCATCCAGTTCGTGGGACCAAACGCAGTCGACGCCGGTGGAACCGCCGTCGAAAACGAGCTCACCATCGATCAGGACATCATAGTCCTGGCCAATCCGGAGATCTCGGGCCTTCCGAATTGGGTGATCGGGCTCGTGGCTGCGGGTGGATTGGCCGCCGCCCTTTCCACCGCGGCGGGGCTTCTCCTGGTGGTCTCTTCTGCCGTGAGCCACGACCTGCTCAAGCGAGGATTCAAACCTGACATCACTGAACGGGGCGAGCTCATCGCCGCACGCGTGAGCGCCGCGGCCGCCGTTCTCGTGGCCGGCTATCTCGGCATCAACCCGCCCGGCTTCGTCGCGGAGGTGGTGGCGTTCGCCTTCGGGCTCGCGGCGGCATCGTTCTTCCCGGCGTTCATCTTGGGGATCTTCTCCAAACGCATGAACAGGGAGGGGGCCGTGCTCGGGATGATCTGCGGCATCTCCCTGACGGCCGGCTACATCGTCTACTTCAAGTTCGTGAACCCCGCCGACAACACGGCCGAGCACTGGTGGCTCGGGATCTCGCCCGAAGGGATCGGTACCGTGGGTATGCTCGTCAACTTCGCCGTGGCATTGACCGTCTCCCGCTTTACGCCCCCACCCCCGGCCAAGATCGCACATCTGGTCGACATGATCCGTGTGCCCAAAGGCGCAGGCGAGGCGCACGAGATCAGCGCGTAAGCACGGGCATCCGCCAGGTGGTTCTCGGCAGGACTGGCGACTGGGTGCTCCGAGCCACTCCGCAGCCCATATTGGTTGAATGGCCGGCGCAAAGATGCAACTGCAATGCGGTTGGCCTGCTGAAGACGAGAAGAGGCTGCCTAAGGCGCAACACACCAGGAGTGGACCAGAATGGACGACGAGACCGCGGGAACCGAGCGTCAAATCAGTGGAGACGCCGGAGGCAAGAAAGAGGAGCACAAGGTCAGCGGCGACAAGGTGATCGGTAAGATCAAGGAGCTGATCCACCAAGGGAACGTGCGCCGGATCATCATCAAGAACGAGGAGGGAAGGTCCCTGATCGAGATACCCCTATCCGTCGGCGTCGTGGGTGCCGTACTGGCTCCCATGTGGGCGGCGATAGGAGCCGTCGCCGCTCTGGTCACGAGCTGCTCGATCGAGGTGGAGAGGGAGCCGGATTCGGAGGACGCCGAGGAGTAGAACCCGCGGTTCGACCGAGGCGGGAGTGTTTTGTGAGGGTATTGACAAAATATTATGTCGCGACAATATTATCTGACGCCACGCACCATTAAGGTTTCAGAGAGAAGAGTCCATGCAGGAAGCCGTCGCCCTCATCGACCGGACCGACTCGGCCGCAGCCCTCCTCAGTCCGGTTCGGATCCGAATCCTGGAGCTCCTTCGCGAACCGGCATCCGCCGCCGCCGTCGCACGCGAATTGGATGTTCCCCGACAACGGGTGAACTACCACGTGAAGGAGCTGGAACGATCAGGCCTCCTTCGGCCGGTCGGGGAGCGTCGTAAGGGCAACCTTGTCGAGAAGCTCGTCCAGGCCACGGCGCGCTACTATCTGATCGCTCCCCAGGCGCTCGGAGATCTGGGCCCCACCCTGGACCGCGCACAAGATCGGCTCTCGAGCGCCTATCTGATCGGCATGGTGTCCGAGGCGATCCGAGACGTCGCGACGCTCCGTGAACGTGCGTCGCAGGCCGGAAAGAAGCTCGCCACGTTTTCCCTGGACGCGGAAGTCCGCTTTGCGGACGCGGTCGCCCAGAACGCCTTCGCGGAGGAACTGGCCACGTGTCTGGCGCACCTTGCCCAGAAGTACGACGACCGAGACGCCCACGGAGGACGGCGCTTTCGCTTCTTGCTCGCCGGCTACCCGGCGGTCGGGCCCGGCATCCCCCAAGACGCACAACTTTCCGAGGATTAGCACGATGATGACCCACACCCGTCAAGCACCCCGAGCGCTCGCGATCCTACCCGCCCTGCTCCTCTTGGCCATGCCTGCGGCAGCGGCCCAGGTGGATCTCCCCGAGGGGATGACCCGTGCCGAGATGGCCGACATTCAGCGTCGACTGGCCGTGGCCGCACAGCCGGGGGAGGAACACGCGCTCATGGCGACCCTCGCCGGCGAGTGGGATCAGGTGCTGAGACTGACCCCCGCACCCGGAGCCGAGGTCATGACAATGGAGGGAATCGCCACCAGCGTGATGGTCTTGGGAGGGCGTTTCCTCCAGACCGAGTCGACCCTGCACCTTCCCGGAGTCGAGGGTGGCAGCCTGTCACTGCTGGGTTTCGACCGGAGATCCGACGAGTTCAACACAGTGGGAATGGACACCGAGGGCACCTACTGGGTGACCGCTACGGGCACGTACGACGAGGAGGCCCGGATCATCACCATGTCGGGTGAGGACTACGATCCCATCTTCGGCCATCTCCAGGAATACGAGTTTCGTATGCGCCTCGTGGACGACGACATCTACGTCACGGAGATCTGGTTCAAGGACGCCGTCCATACCCGAGGCGGGCCCCCCTTCATGATGATCGAGATCACGTCGACGCGGCGCTGACGCTCCAAGACCGAGGAATCCAGAACGATGAGCGACCCGACGGAGAAGCAAAGCACCCGTTCCATCGAGCTAGAGATCGAGATCGAAGCCACGCCCGATGCCGTGTGGAAGGCACTCTCCGAAGGCGAAGAGGTGCGTCGTTGGTTCTCACCGGAGGCACGGGTGACCCCCGGGGTCGGAGGCTCCATCTGGCTCTCGTGGGGAGAGGGAGTCGCGGGCGAGGGAGCCATCGACATCTGGGAGCCCGGACGACGCATTCGCTGGATCGAATCGTGGGGCTCGGCCGGCGACGCGGACGGAGACGGAGACGAGACGAACTCCGCGGCGACCACCGACGCGGCCGGAGGTGAGCCGACCTCCGAAGAGACCGACGTGTCGGCCGAATCATCCCCCATCATTCAGACCGCCGTCGACTTCCACATCGAGACCCGTGGAGGATCCACGGTCGTCCGTCTCGTGCACTCGGGCTTCTCCGCTTCGGCCGACTGGGACGAATACTACGACGCCACCGTGGCCGGTTGGACGTATTTCTTGTGGAACCTGGCCTTTTATGTCGAGCGGCACTTCGGCACGCCCCGGACCATGGTGTCCGAACGCCGGAGCACGACCCGTGGTTTCGAGGACGTATGGAACGAGCTTCTGGGATCGTCCGGCCTTGCCCTAGAAGGACTCGAGGGACTGACCGCCGGTGATCGCCTGACCGTCACGCTCGGCGATCGGACGTTGGTGGGTGACGTGAAGTACGTACGCCATCCTCGCAACCTGGCAGGAACGTTGAAGGAACTGAACGACGGACTCCTCTTCGTGGAGATGGAGCCGAGCGGCGGCGAGACCTGGAGTTGTGGTGTGTGGATTTCCGCCTACGGCGTGGCTGAAGCGGAGACGACAGCCCTTCAGGCCCAACTGACCGCGCTTGTAGATCGGGTGTTCAGTTGACATACGGGCTCCGGTACAGCATACCCACGGGATGTCGGAGCCCAATACTGACCACGCCACGTTCGACCTCGCCCCGGATGATTTCGCTCGGTTGGGAAAGCGCCTCACCGAGCTGATGCTCGAGGCCTTCGCGGCCGAACGCTCCGATCCCGTACTCCAGCCGATCTCGGGCCCCGAGCTTCGAGCCCTGTTGGACGAGCCCCTGCCCCAGCAGGGCTCCACGCCGGACGACATCATGTCGCAGTGGCAAGACCACGTGCTCCCCTACTGCCGCCGCAACGGTCACCCCCGTTTCTTCGGCTACGTCTGCACCACGGCTGACCCCATGGGGGTCCTGGCCGACGCGATGGCTTCAGCTCTGAACCAACCCGTCACGGCCTGGCGCTCGGCGCCCGCAGCGACGGAGATCGAGCGGCTCGCGGTGCGGTGGCTCGACGCGCTCGTGGGCTTCGGGGGTGAGGGTAGCGGGCTGCTCGTGAGCGGTGGTTCGTCCGCAAATTTTCAGGGGATGGCATGTGCGGTGACGCGCGCCGAGAAACGGGCGGGGCTGCCGGCAGGGTCGAGGCATCGACTTGCCATCTACCTGTCCAAGGAGGGGCACGTATCGATGCGGAAGGCGGCCCAACTCCTGGGCTTGCCTCCGGGCCAAGTCCATCTTCTCGGCATCGATGCTCAGCGTCGGGTGCGCCCCGACGATCTCCGACGTGCCTTGGAAGCGGATCTGGCGGACGGCCTCGTCCCGGCCATGGTCGGCGTGTCCGCCGGAACGGCGAACACCGGGGCCATCGACCCCCTGGACGACGCAGCGGATATCGCCGAAGAGTATGGGGTGTGGCTCCACATAGACGGAAGCTACGGGGCTCCCGCGGTCATTACCGAGGAATACGCCTGGATGGCCCGCGCCTTCTCGAGGGCCGACTCCATGTCGCTGGATCCGCACAAATGGCTCTTCGCGCCGACGGATGCCGGCTGCATCCTGATTCGGGACGACGAAGACGCCAAGAGGGCCTTTACCCTCTTCAGCGAGTATACGGAGATCACCCAGACGGATCCCATCGAACGTTATGCCCTCTTCGATCGAGGCTTGGAGATGTCGCGCCGGTTTCGGGGCCTGAAGGTCTGGACGATCTTGAAGGCCCGTGGAGTCGAAGGGCTTCGCGGAGCCATCACCCACGACATCGCCCTCCGACGGCATCTGGACCGGAGGGTCGCGGATCACCCCCGCCTCGAATCCCTGGGCTCCGAACTGAGCATCGCGTGCTTTCGTTATGTGCCCGAGCGAGCCGAGAGCGAGGAGGCCGTCGACGAAGTCAACCGGAAGATCCTGGAGACACTCGTGAGCGAAGGTCGTTGCTATATGTCTCCTACCACCTTGGAGGGGCGTTACTCTCTTCGCGCCTGCATTGTGAGCTTCCGCACCCAGGTGAGCGACGTGGACTTCCTGGTGGATGAAGTGCTGCGGGTCGGGGACAGCTGAGAAGATGGAATTTTTGCTGAGAGATCTGCGCTTCGCCGTTCGAAACCTGGCCCAGCATCCTACGTTCGCGACCGTGGCGGTTATCACGATAGCACTGGGGATCGGCGCCAACACGGCGATCTTCAGTGTGGTGAACGGAGTTCTACTCCGAGATCTACCCCACGAACAGCCTAGGCAGCTCGTTCGTATCTGGTCCGCAAATATGGAACGCGGGGTGCCGAAGGGCTTCATGTCGCCGCCCGACATTGCCGACTACCAGAGTCAGAATCAGACCTTCTCGGACATCGCCGCCTACTCCGAAGCGGAGCTGGCCTTGATCGACCAGGATGGCTCGGCCGTCAAGGTCACCGGCACGTGGGCTGGTGACAATCTGTTCTCCGTACTGGGGAGCAGGACGCTGCTGGGACGCGGCCTCCTCCCCGAGGACGGGATCGCTGACGCCCCCAAGGTAATGATCCTCGGCCATGCGTTCTGGCAGAATCGCTTCGGTGGAGATCCTGATGTGATCGGCCAATCGATCGTCGTGGAAGAGAATCCCTACACGGTCATCGGCGTCATGCCGCCCGGCTTCGATTTTCCCGGAAACTCGAGCTTTTGGCTCAATCGTTACCTCCTGTCCTACCCGGGCCGATACGCGCGCTGGATGGACGTCGTGGGGCGGATGCGTCCCGGTGTCGACATCGAGGCGGCCCGGGCCGATATCGCAGGGATCGCGTCGCGACTCGAAGAAGAGTACCCCCTATACAATCGAGCGTACGGCACGGCGGTGCTCCCTTTGCACGAGGCCATTGTCGGGGACACGCGTACACCGCTCTTCATACTGCTCGGGGCCACCGGCTTCCTTCTTCTCATCGCGTGTGTCAACGTGACCAATCTCCTGCTGGCCAGGATGGCCGATCGCGGACGCGAGCTCGCCGTGCGCTCGGCGATGGGGGCCGGGCGACTGCGACTCAGCCGGCAGATGCTCACCGAGAGTCTGGTTCTGGCTGGAGCCGGCGCCGTGGTGGGCCTCCTGCTCGCGGCGGTGGGCATCGACGTACTCGTCTCTCTCGGCCCAGAGGACCTCCCTAGACTCGACGAGGTGCGATTCGACCGGAGTGTCTTCCTCTTCACGCTGGGAAGCACGGTCGTCACGGGGCTTATGTTCGGACTGGCTCCCGTGCTCCGACTCGCCCGAACGGACATCCAGTCAGCGCTCAAGGACGGCGGCAAGAGTTCCACGTCGGGCTGGGGACGTGAGCGCCCCCGGGGCCTGCTGGTCATCACCGAGATCGCCCTGGCAGTGATGCTCGTGGTAGGAGCGGGCCTCCTGGCTCGCAGCTTCTCGCGGCTACTCGCCGCCGATCCGGGGTTCGACGCATCAGGCGTGCTCACGCTGCAAGTCGACCTTCCGACCGGAAGCTATCGGGAGTTCCCAAAGGTCGCGGACTACTACGTGACGCTCACCCAGCGTCTGAGCGACATCGGGGGCGTCGAGACGGTCGCGGCGACCGCGGCCCTCCCCTTCGCGCGGGAGATTCCCTTTCTCGGCAACTTCGCGGTGAAGGATCGGGTCGCCCCCGAGCAGGGAGAAGAGCCGACGGCTCACTACCGTCAGGTCACGCCCGGATACTTCGACGCGATGGGCATCGAGATCACCGCCGGTCGGGAGTTCGACATTCAGGATGACCGGGAATCTCGAGGAGTTGCGATCGTCAACGAGACGCTGGCCCGGCAGTACTTTCCGGACGAGGACCCCATAGGGAGGACGCTCGACGGGCTTCCACCCCACCTTGCACTCGGCGGTTTCCTGGTTGAGAGCTTCGAGATCGTAGGGATCGCCGAGGACGTGAAGTACTTCGGCTTGGCAGAAAGCGCGCAGCCGTCTCTCTACTTCCCGGTGGCACAAGCTCCGTTCCGTCGCATGAACTTCACCGTTCGGACGGCCGGCGATCCCATGGCTCTGATCGCGCCGATCCGCCGGGAGATCCTTTCGCTCGACCCGACGGTGCCCGTTTCCCGGATCGAGACGATGGAGGGGCTCCTCTCCGCGTCCGTGGCGCGCGAGCGGTTCAGCATGTTGCTACTTACGCTCTTCGCCGCGGTCGCCCTGGTGCTCGCGACGGTCGGGATCTTCGGGGTCACGTCGTACTCCATCTCGCAACGAACGGCAGAGATGGGAATCCGCATGGCGGTGGGGGCCAATCCCGATGACGTTCTAAAGCTGGTGATGGTCCACGGCGCGAAGCTGGCGTTCGGGGGAATCGTCCTGGGGCTTCTCGGTGCATCTGCCCTGAGTCGCATCATGGCGAGCCAGCTCTACGGTGTGGAGGCGATCGACCCGTCGACGTTCGCACTCGTAGCCGTCGTGCTGGGGTCGGTCGCCATGGTTGCGACGTTCGTCCCGGCCCTACGAGCTGCGCGTATCGATCTCGTGATGGCACTCCAGGGAGAGGGTCGGTAGTGCGGGCTGCGCGATTCGATCCGGTGAGGCCACTCCACGGAGAGGGTCGGTAGGGACGGATGGCCGACGTCGCCGAGCCCGAGAGTCCCGAGACAGAGGGCGCCGAGCCCAAGCTTCGTTGGTGGGCCAAGGGCCTTCTTTTCGAGAATTGCAACTGCCAGGTGGTGTGCCCGGGGCACATGCACTTCTCCAACAACTGCACCCACGAACGCTGCATCGGCTACTGGGCCCTGCGGGTGGACGAAGGCACATACGGAGCGGTCGACCTCGCCGGATTGTGTGCCGTTATCGCCTACGATTGTCCTCAACACATGATCTCGGGCGGTTGGACCGAGGTGCTCATCGTGGACGCCGCCGCTTCCAGTGAGCAGCGCGCCGCGGCCGTGGCCATCCTGACCGGCCAAGCGGGGGGGCCCTGGGAGGTCCTCGACCGATTCGTGGAGCGAAGGCTCCCTACCCGCTCGCTCCCGATCGACATCGCCGACGAGGGCGCCGTAAAGCGAGTTGCCATCGAAGGACTCATGGAGGCCACGGTCGAGAACATCCGGGGGAGGGACCTGGATCAGCCGGTCACGTTCGAGAACATCTTCAATCAGATCCACGATTCCACCCAGGTGATCGCCACGGGCAACACCACCTACGACGACGGTGAAATCGTCATCACGAACGAGGGCTCCCACGCCCTCTACTCCGACTTCGACTGGGCCGTGGACGGGGCGTGATCGAGATGGACCTCATCCCGGCGGACATCTTCCCACACCGCGCAGGCTTCTTAGCCACGACCGCCATGTGGATGCTCATGATGGTGGTCATGATGCTCCCGGGCGTGCTTCCATGGCTCGCCGGCTTCGCCGCATTGTCACGCGACCGGGCGTCCGGCTCCATGCGACGTACTTGGGTGGCACTGTTCGGCCTCGGGTACTTCACCACGTGGTCGGCTTTCAGCGTTGTCGGGGCTTCGCTCCAGATGGGCCTACGATCGTGGGGGCTCCTGGGGGGGTCGGACCTGGCGGGATCGGCCTTCGGCGCGCCAGCGGCGGCGGCAGCGTTGGGCGGGCCGTTAGCCGGCATCGTGCTCGTGGGGGCCGGACTCTATCAGGTGACACCTTCGAAGGCCGCTTGCCTCGAGCATTGCCGAACCCCGCTGAGCTTCTTCCTTTCGCGCTGGAGAAACGGCCCTGTCGGAGCGTTCCGTATGGGCGTTTCCCATGGGGCCTACTGTGTGGGCTGCTGCTGGGCACTCATGCTGACCGGCTTCGCTCTCGGGGTGATGAATCTCGTGTGGATGGCGGTACTCACGGTCGTGATCGCCGTGGAGACTCTCGCACCCCGAGGTGACCAGATCGGTAGGGTCGCGGGGACGGCACTCGTGGTATGGGGATTGATCCTCCTGATATCTTAGGGCCGCCGCCTGGACGGTCGCGGAGCGCGTCGCTGAGCATCCGAGAAGTCGCTCACTCGCTTCGGGACATCAAACTCGAACTCGCCCTGATCCCCGAACATGTCAAAGAAGCCCAAGGTCACCGGAGCCAGCCTCCGCAACGCGTTTCATGAGATCATCTGGCCCCGCCGGAAGCTCATCGCCTTCGGTATCTTTCTCATTCTGCTCAACCGGCTGAGTGGGCTCGTCCTGCCGGCCTCCACCAAGTACCTCATCGACGACGTACTCGGGCAAGGGCAGGTCGATCTCCTCTTCAAGCTCATGGGCATACTGGCCGTGGCCATAGGTGTCCAGGCGGGGTCGGCGTTCCTCCTCACACTGTTACTCAGCGTCGAAGCCCAGCATCTCATTGCGAACCTTCGTGCTCAGGTGCAGAAGCACGTACTCGACCTGCCGATCCGGACGTTCGACAACTCGAAGACCGGAGAGCTCGTGTCGAGGATCATGGACGACGTCGAGGGCGTGCGAAACCTGGTCGGTACCGGACTCGTGCAGTTGGTAGGTGGCACGGTCACGGTGGTGGTCGCCCTTACCTTCCTGTTGCGCATCGACATGGTCATGACACTGCTGGCCCTGGTCCCGTTGGCGCTCTTCGGGATCGTAGCGACCAAAGCCTTCAAGACGCTGCGGCCGGCGTTCCGCGAACGTGGAGAGATCCGGGCCGAAGTCACCGGGCGCCTTACCGAAGCCCTAGGCGGGATCAGGGTCATCAAGGGCTTCCACGCCGTCGAGAAGGAAGGCGAGATCTTCGAAGCCGGTGTGCTCCGCATCTTCGAGAATGTGAAGACCACACTTAAAACGTCGAGCACCGTCACCAGCCTGGGGACATTTTTCATCGGGCTGGCGAGTGTCATGCTTCTGGGGTACGGCGGCCGACTGATCCTCCAAGACTCACTCACACTTGGAGAGCTCTTTTCCTTCACGCTCTTCATGGGCTTCCTGGTGGGCCCCATCGTTCAAATGTCCAACATCGGGACCCAGATGACGGAGGCGTTCGCGGGGCTCGACCGTACGGCTGAACTGCTCTCCTGGCCCCGGGAAGACGACGACCCTGCTCGGACGCACATCATGCCCCCGATCGAGGGCCACGTGATCTTCGAAGACGTGTGCTTCGCATACGATGAGGACAAACCGGTCCTCAGGGGCATCAGCTTCGACGCGGAGCCCGGGACCGTCATCGCCTTGGTCGGCAGCTCGGGCTCGGGGAAGTCCACCCTGGCCGGCCTAGCCGCCACGTTCCTCACGCCCGACACCGGCCGGGTGTTGGTCGACGGGATCGACCTGGCCACGGTCAACCTCGCCAGCTACCGCGAGCAGCTCGGTCTGGTGCTACAGGACGACTTCCTGTTCGACGGGACCATCCGAGAGAACCTCCTCTTCGCACGCGCGAACGCCCCGGACACCGACCTGCAAGGGGCTGCGGAGCAAGCACATGTGACCGAGTTCACCGATCGCTTTCCGGAGGGTCTCGATACCGTGATCGGCGAGCGGGGGGTGAAGCTCTCCGGGGGTCAACGCCAGAGGGTGACCATCGCCCGGGCGATACTGTCGAACCCGCGGATCCTCCTACTGGACGAGGCCACGTCGAGCCTCGATACCGAGAGCGAGGCACTCATCCAGGAGAGCCTGGCTCAACTGCTCCAGGGCAGGACCACCGTCGTCATCGCCCACCGCCTCTCGACCATTCAGCGGGCCGATATGATTCTGGTCGTCGAGGATGGGCAGATCGTGGAGCGAGGACGCCACGAGGAGCTGATCGCCGTGGACGGGCGCTATCACCAGCTATACACGCTGCAGGCGAGGATTTAGGGAACATCACAGGGGATCGCAGCCGCGGTCTACCCCGCCCGCCAGATCCGGTGCGGATCTCATCTGAGGCGCGGTTTACTCCAAACGACGTAGGGTAGTCACCCGAGTCTCGTCCGAGACCTCACGAATCACCCGCACTCGGTCTTCCGCGAACTCGAGCCGGTACTCGTACGTAGCCTCACCGCTCATGGTGTTCGGACTCTTGGCGATATCGATTCTGATCACCAGGCGGTCGCCCACCACCTCGTAGGGACCGCCGTGGGCGTGGAAGACGTCGAATGCGGCGAGACGCTCCAGTTCAGTGGTGGTGTCCGTGAAGTCGGGTCGCGGCCCCGATTCGCGGATCTCCTGCACGCCATAGTAGCGCTCGGTAAATACATAGCGCTCCACTTCGGGGTTGCGGTTCACCCATGACAAGTCGCCCCTTTGGTAGGAGCGCTCGATGACCTCCCAGGCGCCGGTGAGGGGGGTGGGCGGGTTGGGGGCGAAGGCGTTGGGGGCGACGGCCGTTCGTTCACCTCCGACGGTGGACATCGGTGATCGTGTCGCGAAACTCCCAACGAAGGTCAAAGCCAGTAGGGTCACTGCACGGATCATCATGTGGATCTCCTGGGCCGGTTGGAACGTGCCGGAGAGTAGCATGGGATGGGACGGGTGAACGAACCAGTCCCATCCAGCTATGGACAGCTTTGACGGGGACGCAGCCATGAGGGTCCGGGAGCACCCCTGAATCGGCCCGGCAACGGGCTCCTGCGGGCCCTCACCCGAGTTGCCACTCCCGAAAGCGAAGGCGAACTGCTCGAACTCGCACACTGCAGCACGGCCGCCCAACTGGAGCGGGTGGTACGGGCCTGGCGTCGGTTGAGCCGGCACGACGAGCAGGAGCTCGAACGGATGCGGCATCGCTCGCGCTGCTTCTCGGTCTTCCCCGACGAGGAGGGCATGTACCTGGTGCGCGGCCGGTTGGACCCAGAGGTGGGCGCGATGCTCATACGGGCCGTCGATGCGGCGGGCGACGCGTTGTTCCGCCGGAACGCTTCGGAAGAGATCGAGCCAAAGCAGCGTCGAGCGGACGCGGTGGGGTTGCTCGCGGAGATGGCACTGGCGGTGGGGTTCGGGCATGCGGACAGGGAGGATCTGCAAGGCGTGGGCGGCGAAGCCGAGGGCACGACACGTAAAGGCAGCGGCGCGGAGAGGGAGAGCGATGATGCCACCGACACCGAGACCGGCGCCGATCCGACCCCCCGCAGCGGCAGTCGAGCCGAGCGCTTCCAGGTCGTACTACACGTCGAGGCGGCCACCCTGGATCGTGACAGCGAACCAGGGCGTTCCGAACTGGAGGATGGGACGCGCGTTTCCGCGGAAACGTCTCGGCGGCTCTCATGCGACGCGAGCGTGGTGCGAATCTCCGAGGCGCCGGACGGCTCTATCCTCGACATCGGGCGCAAGACTCGTACGATTCCGCCGGCCCTTCGGCGTGCGCTGGACATCCCTGTACAGCGCCTCGAGTCCATCGGCTCGTTCACTCGCGAATCGGGCCGGAGGAAGCGAAGCAAAGACACACGTGTCGCCATCGTTGGTGGGGATGGCTCCCACGCTCGCGTTTAGTGCGTAAAACCAGTGGAAGCCCTCGAGCCCCAGATCCTGGAAGTACCCGTAAATGGAAGCCGTTGTATGGGAGACGGAATAGTCCAGGTCGGCTTCTATGAGGCGCGCCACGCGCGACCGGATTCCGTCGGCCCCGATGACGACCTCGGCAGCCACTTCGATCTCGGCCCTGTCGGCTCCGGCGATCTTGGCGCCACGGATCCGACCGTCGGAGTCGCGGAGCAGATCCACCACGGACAGGCCATGGACGACTTCGGCGCCGGCAGCCTCGGCGGCGTCCACGAGTATGCGGTCCACGACGGTCCGTCGGGGGGCGTACAGCGCATCGATCCCGTCCTTCGCCTTGATCGCGACCTCGATGGGCTCGTCACCGTAGTGGAACGTGGTCGTCCGGATCGGGGGGGTCCCTGCGGCCTGCAGCTCGCCGAGCACCCCCCAGCGATGCAGCTGTAGCACTCCGGGCCTCATGAGCGCGTGGGTCGACAGAGTGTCGCTTCCACGCTTTGCCGGATCGACTACCAGGACTCGAAGCCCCTGATGGGCGAGGAGCATGGCGGTGGACGCACCCGAACAGCGCGCGCCCGCGATCACAACGTCGTAGCGGTCCCGTGAGACCGAAGACCGCGAAGTCGGCCCCACTTTCAGGTCACCACGGGGCTTGGAACCACACGCTCTGCACCTGACGGACGCGCCGACGGGGAGTTGACTTGGTCCTCGGATGATGGACCCGCCTGGTCTTCGGATGCCGGACTCGACTGCTCCAACGCCACCGCGGTGCCGTTGGATCCGCCATTGTCCAGATACGCCGCCAGGTGAGCGCTCAGATTGCGCGCATCATCCCCCGCCCCGTCGATCAAGCTCGACTTCCGACGACGCAGGAACGGAATCCCGATCAGATACATCCCCGGCGCCTCGACCACGCCACCGTCGTGCAGGATGTGGCCCTTGCGATCCAAGACCGGCACATCCAGCCACGAGTAGTCCGGTCGGAAGCCGGTAGCCCAAAGGACGGTCCGGAACTCACCGCTGGCGAGGTCGAGACCGAGCGGCGGGGACGCCTCCACACGGGTGGCCTCGAAGCGGTGCGGCGGATCGAGCTGGTCGTCGAGTCCGCTCTCTGTCGCCCACTCGTCGATCCGGTCCAGCAATCGGTTCATCTTGAGATCGGACATCGCGCACTGGTTGGTCAGCGATCCGGAGAACTGTGCCTTGCCGTCATTGATGCCGGCCAGACGACCGATGAGCTTCACTCCAATGTCCGTCAGGGAATTCAGATCGACGGTTCGGCGCTCGTCGGTCCCGGCGAGTTGAAGCGACGGCACGCTTCTCACCCGGGCCAGGTTGTCCACTTCGGTATAGAACTCGTCGAGCACGCCGGCACCATCCATCCAGAACTTGATGTCGCGGCCTCTATAGACGCGGGGCGCACGGATGTGCTCACCGACGGCCAACGTGACGGGCCGGCCCGAGCGCTGGAGCTCGGCGGCGATCTGCGTACCGGTCGCCGAAGCGCCAACCACCATCACACCACCTGATTCGAGCTGGTCCGGGTTGCGGTACTCCATGGGGGTGACGGTCTGGATCGAGGACGGCAGCGCCTCCGAGAGGGCCGGTACGATCGGGATGTTGCACGCTCCTGTCGCCAGGACCACAGTCCGGCATTGCCAGTCGCCCTGATCCGTAATGACCTCGTAACCGTCGTCGACGGCGCGCACCGATGTGACCGTGGTGTACGTCTGAACAGGAGCCGCGATCACATCTGCATACCGCTCGATGAAGTCGATGGTCTCGGGCATCGTGCGGAAACCATCGGGGTCGTCACCCTCATAACCATAGCCGGGCAACCTGCTCTGCCAATTCGGCGTGAGCAGTCGTAACGAGTCCCAACGCTCGGTCTTCCACGAGTGCGCCACCTCGCCCCGCTCGAGGACCACATGGTCGATCGAACGGTCGGCGAGGCAGCGACTCATGGCCAGACCCGCGTGGCCGGCTCCGATGATTACGGTCGTCGTACGCACGGTTATCTCCGATCCCGCTAGGCGGGGTCAGTTGACCTCGACCGTGACGTTGGTCGAGTTCGTGATAGCGTCGAAGACCGCCGAGCGCTTCTGAGACTGGGCCACGACAGCCTTGATCTCGTCGGGCGTCGCGTCGGCATCGATGTCGTACTTGACCGTGATCCCATCGAATCCATTCCTGACGTCGCCGTCCATGCCCAGGATGCCCTGGATGTCCATCCCACCCTCAATCGTCGCCGTGACTGAGTTCAGCTGGATTTCACGGCTCTGTGCGACCGAGGCGATTCCGGCCGTCAGGCAGCTGGCCAGACCCGCAAGCAAGAGCTCGACTGGGGTGGCGCCGTGGTCCTCAGAAGCAAAGACCTCGGGATGATCGGCGTCGAAGGTGAACTGGGTCTTGTGATGCTGCTCTTCACCGAGTCCGAAGAAACCTTCGATGGTGGAGCGACTGTGGGTGCCGTTCACCCACTCGCACGTGGCCCGCCACTGAAACTGGGCGGCTTCCGGTGCTTCGGACAGCGCTTCTCGCGCTTCGAGCAGGGCTTCGACGTTCACGCCGTTGTCGACAGTCTTATCAGTGCTCATAGGGTACTCCTTTAGTAGCTGTGCAGCGGGAGGCCGACGTTTCGACCTCCTCCTACACACGTGTACCGGAGGCGACGACTAATCGGCTCACGGCGTCATGATGTGGGTGGTGCTGGTGCCGGCGTTCATGATCCACGCGCCACCTGCACTACGGTCGTCGGGCAGGCCGGTGGATTCGGTGGTTGCTCCGGGCACGGCAATGGTCTTGTGAACCCCCGCGCTCTCCCGATCGGGACCATTCATGGAGTACCACACCGACCCATACTCCGGCAGTACGCGGGTTCCGTCCCCCTCGGCAGCCGCCACCATCGCACGGACTTCACCGCCGTCGGCGCTTTCTGCATCGAACCGGCGACTCTGCGCGACCCGGTCCAGGTTGGCCACACTCGTGCACTGCACCGCGAATACTGCCCGACGGGGCTCACCGGACCGGTCGTAGCAGACCATCCGGTTCGTGCCCTCCTTGAGAGTCTCGTACGTGTAGTCCGCATTCCATTTGATGACCGTGGCATCCTCACGGGCCCTCGAGGGCGCCGCCGCCAATGCGCGGTCGATCGCTTCCGCCACGGTTTGAGCATTCACACCGGCTGGGATAGTCGCCAGACCGAAAACAACGAGGATGAGCCGCTTCATTCGATGACCTCCACTTCGACAGATGGACAGTTAGTAGACAGGCTGTTGGCAAACCGACAGTTGGCAGGTGGACCGTTCGGAGTTGGACGGCTCACGGTTGAACAGTACATGGACACACAATCCGACACATTATTTCTTCAGCTTGTGGGTAAACCGGGCCCTTAGCTTCGCGACCGTCGGGTCGATGACGACCCTGCAATACGGCTGCTCCCCATTCTGCCGATAGTAACCTTGATGGTAGTCCTCGGCCCGATAGAAGGACTCCGCCGGCGCCACCTCGGTAACAATGGGGTCTTTCCACACACCGTCTGCGGTCAGATCGGCGATGACGGCCTCGATCGTCTCCTTCTGCTCAGGTGAGTGGTAGAAGATCACGGAGCGGTATTGGGGTCCCGCGTCGGCCCCCTGCCGGTCGACCGTGGTCGGGTCGTGGATAGTGAAAAAGACCTCGAGTATCTCACGATAGCTGGTGACTTCGGGGGCGAATTCGACGCGAACCACCTCGGCATGGCCCGACTGCCCGGAGCAGAGATCCTGATACGTCGGGTTCTCGACGTGGCCTCCGGACGCCCCGGAGACTACGGACTCCACACCCTCGAGGAGCTCGTACACCGCTTCCAGGCACCAGAAGCAGCCACCTCCGAGAGTAGCGGTCTCCCGCGCCGCCTCATTCATTTCACGCAACGAACACCTGCCGACAGCGAGCTACTCGGGTTGGAGCCGGCGGGGTTGAGATACTCCGGGGCGGCCTCCTGGGCCGCTGGTTCGGCAGCGTCAGCCTCGGATACGGGTGGCTGGCAACCGAGCTGGCCAAAGGCAGAGCAAGAGCGAACGCTCCTCGAAGCATGGGTGATCCTCCTGTAGGGATGTGGTTTGTTGCCTCAACCTACTGTGGAGGCCCAGAAGTTCGCGAGCCGGCAAGAGCGGCGAGACACTTCAGGGTTCGCGCGACAGAGCCAAGCCACCCGTACGAGCACCCCCTCGGCACATGGGAGGGCGGCATCGCCTTGCAAGCTCTCCTTGCCCACAGCACAATCCTCCATGTCGTGAAGTCTCTTCCGACCAGAAAATCGTGCGTGCGTGGCAACCACTCGCGACAACGCCCAGAACCCAGAGGACCGTGTCGATCACGGAGCGTTCGGCCATGACCCCATCCCCGACCAGCGGGCTCCTTCGACAACCTATCACCACCGTCGTAGCGCTGACCCTAGCCCTCACGCTCGGAGCGGCCGCCCCGACGGCGGCGGCCCAGCAGCGAGCGCTCGAGGCAGACGACCTGTTCGCCATCAAGAGGGTCGGGAATCCACAGGTCAGTCCCGACGGCAAGTGGGTGGCCTATACGGTCGGTACCACCAGTCTGGAAGACGAGAAATCCACCACCCGCCTCTGGATGGTGTCTACGGGTGGAGGTGAGCCGCTGCCGATGACGTCCGAGAGCTACTCGGCCTCTAATCCCCGGTGGAGCCCGGACGGCAAGTACCTGTCCTTCACCGCGACCCGGAACGACACCACGAGCCAGGTATGGGCCCTGGACCGGCGTGGCGGCGAGGCGCAACAGCTCACCGACCTGAAACAGGGTGTGGGCGGATACGAGTGGTCGCCCGACGGCGCCCGGATCGTCCTGACCATCCGGGATCCCGAGGAAGAGGACGACGAAGACGGAAAAGAGGGGAAGGAAAGCAAGACCAAGGATCCCTGGGTGATCGACCGCCTACAGTTCAAGCGAGACGGCCGCGGATACCTGACCGGTGACCGGCACACACATCTGTTCACACTCGACATGGCGTCGAAGACTCTCACCCAGATCACGTCGGGCCGTTGGGACGAGGCCCAGCCCGCCTGGAGTCCCGACGGCAAGCACATCGCCTTTGTCAGCAACCGCACTGAGGATCCGGACGCGAACTCGAACTCGGACCTTTGGATCGTGTCGTCCGACAACACGGACCAGGGAGCGACGCTCCTCCGCCTTACCGACTACGAGGGAGGAGACTCCCAGCCCGCCTGGAGCCCAGACGGAAAGTGGATCGCCTATGTCACGGACGAAACGGATCCACGGTACGGCGCCCTCTCGGTGAATCGGCTCGCCAAGGTGTCCGCTGCGGGCGGACCCCGGGAGCTCATGGCTCCTGACCTCGACCGAAATGTGTCCGCTCCGGAGTTCACGTATGACGGTTACGGCGTGATCGCGAGCGTACAGGACAGCGGGGAGCGCTATCTGGCCAAGACCGACGCCGCCGGGCGCCTGACCCGCTTGCTGGAGGGCGAGCACAACATGTCCGCCTTCTCGGTGAGTCCTACCGGCGTGATCGCAGCGGTCCTTAGCAAGCCCCACCTCCCGGCCGAGATCTTTCTTCTCAAGGGGGGCGAGCAGTGGCAGCTCACGCATATCAACGATGAGCACCTTGCCGAGATCCGATTGGCCGAGGTCACGAATATCCACTTCCCGAGCCGAGACGGAACAGAGATCGAGGGATGGATCTTCACGCCCCCCGGCTACGACTCGACGCTGCGCTACCCGACGATCCTCAGGATTCACGGGGGCCCCAACGGCATGTACAGCGTCGGCTTCAACTTCGAGGCTCAGCTCCTGGCAGCGAACGGATACGTGGTTGTGACCACGAACCCTCGCGGCTCCTCCGGCTATGGTGAGGAGTTCAGCATGGCCCTCTGGCAGAAGTGGGGCATCCCGGACTTCGAAGACGTGATGGCCGGGGTCGACCATGCCGTGTCCGAGGGATACTCCGACCCGAATCGCCTGGGCGTCGGGGGATGGTCGTACGGAGGCATTCTCACGAACTATGTGATTACGAAGACCGACCGCTTCGCGGGAGCAATCACGGGCGCCAGCATGGCGCTCTTGGTCGCGAACTTCGGTCACGACCACTACCAGCTGGCCAACGAACGGGAATGGGGTCTGCCGTGGGAGACCCGTGAGCTCTGGGAGGAGTTGTCCCCGTTCAACTCCATCGACAAGGTGGTAACGCCCACCCTGGTCATGGGCGGAGAGCAGGACTGGAACGTCCCGATTCAGAACTCGGAGCAGCTCTACCAGGCTCTGCGCAGGAGAGGGGTGCCCACTCAACTGGTGGTGTACCCGGGCCAGCCCCACGGGCTGCGGGTGCCGTCCTACCAGAAGGACCGCCTCGAGAGGTACGTGGCCTGGTATGACAAATGGGTGAAGGTCGCCTCGAAGCCGGTGACGGACGACGAGTGACCGACAGAGCGATGCCCTACAACGATACAGGACCCTGCTGGTTACCAAGACCGGCCGAGCATTGAGGAGACTACGATGTCACGAATGAGTAGAGAGCTGGGCTGGGGAGTCATCTCTCTGGCCGTATTGAGCGCGGGCTGTGAGTCTGCCGAGTCTGGCCCGTCCGCGTTCGTCTCGACGCTGGGGGACGACACCATCACGGTCGAGGTATTCACCCGATCGGACGCCAGGATCGAAGGTCAGCTGATCACCCGCCTGCCCTACACCCGGCGGACCACCTATGTCGCCGACCTCAACCCGGACGGGACCATCTCCCGTCTTGAGGCCGAGACGAGCACGCCGGCGGAAAACCCCGAGGGGGACGCTCCACAATCCTGGACGATCACGATCGCGGGCAGAACCGCTAACGTGGAGCGGACCGGGGGGCAAAACCCAGGCACGAACTCCTTCGAAGTGGAAGCCGGCGCGATTCCGACTCTGGGAAGAGCCTCCATTGCCATGTTCGCCTTCGATCAGGCGATGCGGCAGGCACGGACTTCCGGGAACGCGGAGTACCCTGTCGAGCTGGTCTACCCGACGCGCCCTCAGCCGGTGAGCAACACGATCGCGCGGCGCGGCGGTGACACGGTCGCCATCACCTACTTCGGAGCGCCCCTCAGGGCCTGGGCCGACGCAGACGGCGACATCCTCGGCGCCGACGGTACGCTGACGACCATGGACGCGGTCACCACGAGGGTGGCCGGTCTCGACACCGATGCCCTGGGGGCCACCTGGGCCGGCATGGACGCGCGTCGAGAGGGCATCGGCGTTCCGTCACCCGCCGCGACCGCGCAGGGGACGCTCCAAGGCGCGACCATCGAGATCGCATACTCCCAGCCGGCCAAGCGGGGCCGCGACATCTGGGGCGCATTAGTGCCGCACGACGGGGTGTGGCGGACGGGGGCGAACGCGGCCACGGTCTTCACGACGGGTAGCGACCTGATCATCGGGGGGGCAGCGGTGCCGGCCGGCAGTTACACGTTGTGGTCGACCTATTCCGCGGACTCCCAGCAGCTGATCATAAACGGCGAGACGGGGCAGTGGGGCACGGCCTACAACGCCGACAACGACTTCGTAACGGTAGAGATGACCAAGTCGGCTCTCCCCGGAATGCTGGAGCGTTTCACCATCTCGCTGGAAGAGACGACCGATGGCGGCATGCTCCACCTCGATTGGGATCGCAGCCGGTTCTCGGTGGACATCCGGGTTCCGTGACAAGGCCGTGGCCGGTTAGCGTGATACGGCCGGTAGATGGAGCGCCCGCTGCACACATATAGCGAGCACCGCTTCCAGGCCACGGGCAGTTCAGGTGAGGTCTCGGCCATGCTTCTCGAGCCGGCCGAGGCCCGTTGCCTCCTGGTTTTCAGTCACGGAGCGGGGGCCGGGATGCGCCACCGATTCATGGAGGACGCCGCGGAGCGGTTGGCGGACCGGGGCGTCGCCACCTTCAGATACCAGTTCCCTTATATGGAGAAGGGGAGCAGGAGGCCGGACTACGGACCGATCTTGCTGAAGACGGTACGCTCCGCCGTGGCGGCTGCCGGCAACGTCGCCGGCGGGCTGCCTCTCTTCGCGGGAGGCAAGTCCATGGGCGGACGAATGACCTCCCTGGCAGCCGCGAGCGAGGCATTGAACGGGGTGCGAGGCATCACCTTTTTCGGTTTTCCTCTTCACCCCGCGGGCAAGCCGGGCGTGGCAAGGGCCGACCATCTTGGCGATGTCGGGGTGCCCATGCTGTTCCTGCAGGGCACCCGCGACAAGCTGGCCCCCCTGGACCTCCTGGCCCCGGTATGCGAGGGTTTGGGACAGAGGGCTACGCTGCACGTCGTCGAAGGAGCCGACCACGGCTTCCATGTCCTGAAGCGGTCTGGGCGCACCGACGATGAAGTGCTGGATGAGCTCGTGGACACGACGCGCGCGTGGATCGACGTCGTTATGAAATCGGAGACGTAAGGTATGAATAGCTGGACCACACGCATGCTCCTGCCCGCCGCGATCATCGCGAGCGGAACAGCTTTGGCCGCCGCTCCTGCAGCCGGTCAGGCCGTCACACTGGAGCCGCACCAGGAGCTGGCCCGAGAGCTACTCCGGGAACTCATCGAGATCAACACGGTCGACTCGGCTGGCACCACTGCCGCCGCCGAGGCCATGGCCAAACGTTTGCTCGACGCCGGTTTTCCGAGTGAAGACGTCAACGTGGTGGGTCCCAACGAGCGAAAGATGAACCTGGTGGCGCGGCTTCGCGGCAACGATTCCGGCAGGCAGCCGATCCTGCTTCTGGCCCATCTCGACGTAGTCGAGGCGCTTCCCACGGACTGGAACATGGATCCGTGGACGTTGAACGAGATGGATGGCTACTACTACGGCCGCGGCGTCACCGACGACAAGGACGAGGCCGCCATCTACACGGCCAACTTCATTCGGTACAAGCAAGAGGGATTCATACCGGATCGAGACATCATCATGGCGCTGACCGCCGACGAAGAGGGCGGCCAATTCAACGGAGTGCAGTGGCTCATCCAGAACCGGCGAGACCTCATCGAGGCAGGCTACGCGCTGAACGAGGGCGGTGGCGGCGCCATCAAGGACGGCGCGCACCAGCTCAACTCGGTTCAGGCCAGCGAAAAGGTCTACCAGAGCTTTTGGTTCAGAGCTGACAATCCAGGCGGCCATAGTTCCCTGCCCCGAGAAGACAACGCGATCTACGACCTCGTGAACGCGCTCCTGAGGGTCAGCGAGTACCGCTTCCCGGTCATGCTGAACGAGGTGACGCGAGCGTACTTCACCGGAACCGCCCAAGTCGAGGGAGGCGCCATCGCGGGCGCGATGCGAACGATGCTCGCCGACCCCAGAAACGCTCCGGCAGTGGAGCGCCTCCAGGTCTTTCCGTACTACAACGCCCGCATGCGCACCACATGCGTGGCCACACGGCTGAACGGGGGCCATGCCGACAACGCGCTCCCTCAGACTGCCGAAGCGATGGTCAACTGTCGGATTCTGCCCAATCACGACCCGGCGGAGGTGCTCGCCACACTCAGGCGTATCACCGGCTCCGGGGTAGAGATCACGCCCGACGCGACGCCCAACCCCAGCCCCCCGTCACCCCTGACTGGAGAAGTGCTGGGCCCCATCGTGCGGATCACCGAGGAGATGTGGCCGGGTGTACCCGTAGTGCCGACCATGAGCACCGGTGCGACGGACGGCCTCTACCTGAGGCGTGCGGGAATCCCCGTGTATGGAGTGTCCGGCCTCTTCAGAGACGTCGACGATAGCCGGGCCCACGGCCAGGATGAGCGCATCCTGATCAGATCGTTCTTCGAGGGGCAGGAGTTCCTGTACCGGTTGGTGAAGGCACTGAGCGGGACGATCAGTTAGGCGAGCATACCTTCGTGTTCGCTACCCCACATTCTCCTGCTGGAAGTGCGGTCCAAGGTGAATATCCAACTGCACGAGTGGTACCTCGCCGATGCTCTGGAAGTTGTGGATCTCACCTGCCTTGATGACCAGAATGTCGCCCGGCCCCGCCTCATGCTCCTTGCCGTCGATCGTCCACCGTGCGCATCCCTCTTGAACGAACACCACCTCGTCATAGGGATGGCGATGAGGACCGGGTCCGCTCCCGGGAGGGGCATCGACGACAAACGCCGAGATCGCGACGTCGCCTTGCTCGGCTCCCACGAACTCGTGCGAGATCCCATCAAAGGGAAGGTCCTGCGCACGGACTCGGTACATGCTACCAGAGCTCCTTGACGAGGAACACATCGCGTTCGAGTGCTTCGATCATGTTCACCAAGCCAGGGAAAGGGTCTCTCTGCGCACATCGCCGGCAGCGATCATCACCCCAGTCACGGGATCACGGTACACTACGGTCGGAGCACCCGACCTCAGGTTCCAGAGGCCCCACCACTCCACGTCGTGACCCAGATCTCTCAGCGCATCAGCCGTCTCCACAGGGATGCGATCCTCCAGAAGGAGCCCTGCCGGGTTCCGATTGATCTCGTTTCCGGTGGTGGGAAAGTTGTAGCTGCCGAAGCGGGGCTGATCGAGAGCCTGCTCGGGCGACATCCCCCACACCACCACGTTCAGGAAGACCTGCAACAGCGACTGGAGCTGTTGGTCCGCTCCCGGGGTGGACAGTCCCATGAAAGGCTCCCCGTCCCTCATGACCAAGAGCGGCGTGTTCGTATTTCTCGGCCGTTTGCCCGGAGCCATCACGTTGGCCAGGCGCGGATCGAGATTGAACTGACCCATACGACCGCCGAGGCCGAAGCCCCATCCAGGAACCAGTGGCGTGGAGAGGTGCCCGTCACTCTCCGTCATGGAAAAGAGATTCCCGTCGGCGTCCATGACGTTCAGTGACGACGTGTCGAAGATCGGGCTCTCCTCTGAAGTCGTGGTGCCGGCGGCAGTGAACGATCGAGGCGCATCCTCGGCCTCGGCGAGCATCCGTGCCGGATCACCCCAAGGTGGCATGTCCTGGAACGCGCTCTCGGCATCGATCAGGGACCGCCGAATTCGGGCATACTCCCTCGTGTAGAGCTCTTCCGGCACGTCCACGCAATCGGGATCGCCCACGTACTTGTGGCTGTCGGACATCGCCAGGTCGATGACCTGAGTGATCAGGTGGATGTAACCGGGCGTGTTGTAGCCCAGGGTCTCGAGGTCGACGTCCTCGAGCATGTTCAGGATGAGGATCATACGCGGACCCTGGGACCAGCCGTCGCCGGTGAAGACGTCATAGCCTCTGAACGTCGTCTTCAGCGGGGCCATCCACTCACCTTGGTAGCTCGCCAGGTCGTCGTACGTGACGAGCCCTCCCAGCTCACCGAAGAAAGCGTCCACGGCACGAGCCGGATCTCCTTTGTAGAAGGCGTCCCGGGCAGCCCTGATTCCCTCAGAGCGCGTGCTCCCCGTGGCCAGCGCCCGCTCCTCGGCGTCCATCATGTATCGAATGAGCCTCCCCAGATCAGGGTTCACCATCAGGTCACCGACCTGTTGTTCGCCCACACCATGCTGGAACCAGAACTCGCGGTTGTACGGAAACTCCAGAGCGCCTCGGGTCTGATCGTCGATCATCCACTTCTGCATCTTGTACAGGTAGTAGCCCTCTTCGGCGATCTCCAAAGCTGGGCCGGCAGCGTCGGAAAAACCGACGGTCCCGTACCGATCCAGAGCCGCCAGCCATACGTCGACATCGGCGGGCACGAGCGCCGTGTTAACCGGGTCCTTCCCGTTCTCGACGAAGTACTCGAGCGTCGCTCCCGCGGGCGACTTCCCTGCTCCGACCCGTGTCACTACCTGCTTTTCGGCAGCGCTATAGAGGATCAGCGGAGCTACGCCGGTCCAGCCCGCGTAGTCCATCTTCGTGACCTTGAGTGCCATGGCGGCGGTGACCCCGGCATCGAAAGCGTTGCCTCCCCGCTTGAGCATGTCCATGCCCGCCATGGTGGCGAGGTAGTGCCCCGTTAAAATGACTCCGCGGCTCCCCATGAGCCTCGGGCGCATGGCCTCGACGTTGGCCGAATCGTATACGTGTCCGTAGCTCCTGAACGGGGAGAGAGTCCCGAGAAGGTCGTTCGACGTCCTCTCGGAGACGCCCTCGGGCGACAACAGACCGAGGGCGAGGCCGGTGCCTGTCCCAGCCAGGATCAGGACAGCGGACGGTATGAGCACAGCTTTCTTCATGGCGATCCCCTACTGTGTCGACTTGGGAGAAACCCGGTGTTCAACGCGCCCCCACGGACCCGCGCACATGGGCATGGGATCTCCTTGCACCATTCGGCCCGACGCCGGGAGCAATGGCTTGGCCGCGAGTCGTTCGATGCCCCGGTCGGGTCTTCTACGGTGCAGAACATACGGCGACCGTCCGCCATGAGGCGACCCTCAGCGATTCTAGATGACGGCCCCCACTATCCCGGGGCTGGCTGGTGGAATCCACGAGCCTATCTGTACGACGGACTCGGATCTGCGCTCAACCCCCGAAGAAGATCGACACCGCGAAGTTGAGAAGGCCCAGCAGCAAGCTCCCGAACAAGGCCGGCTTGAACCCCTTCACCTCGAACCCCGGGACGAACGCCGCAGCGAGCATGAGCATGAGGGTGTTCACCACCCAGATGAACAGTCCGAGCGTGATGATCGTGATGGGCATGGTGAGCACGACCAGGATGGGCCGAATCACCGCGTTGGCAAAGCCGAGAACGAGGGCCCCTATGAAGGCTGCGCTCGCATCCTCCACCTCGATGCCGGAAATCATCTTTCCGACCACGGCAAGGAGGCCGGCGGTCACCAGCAGGTGCACGGCAAACTGAATCACATTTTAATCCTGAAAAAGACGACTACGGTGCGGGATCGACCCTTCCCCAGCGATCGTCGATTCCCCTCTCATTATGACGCATCAACGGCGCCAAGGGTTTCGTCACCCGTCGCGCGTCGAACGGCCAACCGGTCACTCGACCCTGCCGTCGCGTCACCCAGACCCGCCGGCCAAACGTCCGAGGGCGCCCATGAGATCGGGCTTGTCGTCCAGCACGCCGAGGAGGGGATCCCCACCTTTGAGGCGCTTCATACGGGCTGGCACGGTCTTGATGGTGTGTTTCCGGATGTCCAGCTTGTTGGTCACCTCGCTCCACCGAAGGGGAGTGGACACCGCGGCCTCCGGCACGGGCCGGACGCAGAAGGGGGCTACCAGCAGCTGGCCGGAGGCGTTCTGCAGAAAGTCCACGTAGACCTTCCCTTCCCGGCTCCTGAGAGCCCGAGTGACGGTGGCGATTTCAGGCAGTTCTCCCACGACCACACGGGCGAGCAGGTTCCCGAGCATGCGTGATTGTTCGTAGTCGATCTGCTGCCCGAGGGGAATCAGAACGTGAAGCCCTGAAGAACCGCTGGTCTTCACATAGGTGGGAAGCTCGATCTCCTGGCATACTTCGCGGATTGCCTTCGCCACCTTCACCACGTCGGTGAACGGCGCTCCCTTCGGATCCAGGTCGAGAATGCACCAGTCGGGCTTGGGCAGGTTCGACGTGCGACTCGACCAAATGTGAAGGGGGATGGCCGCGGAGTTGGCCACCCAAAGGAGCGACTCGACGTCTTCCACGACGAAGTAGTCGAGAACCTTTTCGGAGTCCTCGCTCACAACAGGCTCCCTTCGAAGCCACTCCGGCGCCCACTCCGGGGCGTTCTTCTGATAGAAGGAATTGCCGTCGATGCCGTCCGGATACCGCGTGAGGACCAGGCAGCGGTCGTCCAGGTACGGCGCGATCCATTCCCACACAGTGCGGTAATACTCGATGAGGTCGCCCTTGGTGTAGCCCGTGTCGGGCCAAAGGACCTTGTCCAGATTGGTGAACGGAACCGTCCGTTCCACCGTGCGGTCCACCACCGTCACCGGCTCGGACAACGCCTCCTCCGCTCCGTCGTCCTGCCTGACACACTCCTCCGGCTGCTTGTCGTCCCTGAGGCGGACGAAGGAGGGGTGCCGGATCACGCCCCCTGACGTGAACTCCTTGTACTGGACTTCAGCGACCAGCCTCGGCTGGACCCAGTGGTGAGCCTTCCCCTTGGGCGCAGGACCGGCACAGGGAGGGCCGGGCTCACCTTCCAGCGACTCGAGTGACGCCAGGATCTCGTCGAGAAGGGCATCGCTGAAGCCAGTCCCGACGCTTCCGGAGTACGTCAGCTCCCCGTCGACGTATTGAGCCAGGTGGAGCGCCCCGAAACCAGCACGTCCACCCTTGGGGTCCGTGTAGCCAACCACCACGAAGTCGTCGGCCTCGACCGTGCGAATCTTGTACCAGTTCTTCGAGCGGCCGGAGCGGTAGGGGCTGTCGGCCTTCTTGGCCACGATCCCCTCCAGGCGCATGTCCGTCACCTGCTTGTACATGGCCTCACCCCGCACCGGAATGTGATCCGAGTATCGTACGGGCCCCACGCTGGGGAGCACCGCCCGGAGGAGCTCTTTTCGGGACACGAGGGGCAGATCTCGCAGATCGAGTCCACCGAAAGCGAGAAGGTCGAACGCGTAGAAGACGGCCGGCAGGTCCAGCGTCGCCTGAAGAATGTCCGACCGTCTCTGCAAGCGGCCCCTCCGCTGGAGCCGGCTGAAACTCGGCAGGCCCGCCTCGTCGTGCACGACCACCTCTCCGTCCAGGACAGTGCCATCGTACGGCAGTCCCTGGAGCGCGCGTGCGATGTCCGGGAAGGTCTCCGTGAGGTCGTTCCCGTTTCGCGACCACAGCACGGGCTGATCGGTCTCCCGGGACGCGATGAGCCGGTAGCCGTCATACTTGAGCTCGAAGATCCAACCCTCCTTGTCGAAAGGGGCCTCGCGGCTCGTGGCGAGCATGACCTTCATCTTCTGGGCGGACGGTGCCGCCTTCTCGGCTCCGAGTTGGCTGGCCAATTCGAGGATCTCTGCCTCACGCGCCCCCGGGTCGAGAAGCTGATCCACGAGGAGGCCCGAGTAGATGGAGTCGTCGGGATAGGCCTCCATGCCCCGCTCGTCCACGTAACCATCCCGCTCCTTGATGAGCAGCCAGTGGTTGTCCCCCCGCTTGGGGGTGTGCACCAGAGTCCAGCGGCCCCGCAGTTTGTAGCCTCGGAGCTCGAAGAGCAGCTTTCCGTGCTCCAGCCCGTGTTTCTCGCCGGGAATCTCGATCCAGACGCCCTTGTCCCAACAGATGGACGGGCCGGCGCCGTACTGCCCCGCGGGAATCACTCCCTCGAATTCTGCATACTCGATGGGGTGCGGCTCCACGTGCATGGCAAGGCGCTTGTCGGCGGTATCCGGAGAGGGGCCCTTGGGCACCGCCCATGACTCCAGAGCACCGTCCATCTCGAGGCGCAGGTCCCAATGTAGGGAACTCGCATGGTGCTTTTGCACGACGAACAGCCGGGCAACTCCCCCCGAAGCCATGCCCCCGAAGGGCTCGGGCGTTTCAGCTGCGGAGCGCTTCTCTCGATAGTGCTTGAGACGGTCGTCTGGGGTGGATGCCATGTGGAAACGTTAGCGGGGGCCCGTGGGCGGGCAACACCTATCCCACCTGATATCTACTGGAAAGGAGCGGAGGGCCACCCCAGATTACCCTGGTCCTAGCGGAGCTGGACCGAACGAGCTTGTGTCGACCAGGCCCGCGGATATCGAACCGGAGACAGCACCGAACTCGATGGAGGTCCCATGCGTGACAGGATCCGTTATCCCAAAGGCCTTCCTCGATGGGCACCCCACGAGGTGGTCGTGACTCGGTTGGTACGGGCTGTCGCCGTGTTCGCCGTAGCCGTTCTCGGGCTGTCGGGCGCCCACCTCACCGGCCAGGACCTGCCAACCGCACCCGCCGACGCGATGGGCAAGCTCGGGGGCTCGCCGAACGTGCAGCTGCTGAGCCACCTGCCCCTGGAGGGGTTCTTCTACAACGGTGGGATCGACATCGAACAGGAGATGTCGCGTCCGTACGCATATGTCCCGCTCTGGCTCGACAAAGCGGGCTTCGTCGTGATCGACCTCGCGGACCCCGAGGATCCACGCATCATCTACAGGTGGGAGATCGAAAACGCAGAGCTACACCAGTTCGGTCGAGGTGAGACGGGCAAGTACTTCAAGACGGGCGATCGTTACTACTACGTGAAGACGACAGTTTTCGGCACCGCCGGCCCGGACCCGGACCTGTGTGCGGTGGTGTTCGATGTGACCGGCCTCCCCGACCCGGACAGTGTTCGAGAGGTCGGTCGCATCCGGTCGCCGGATATCGTTACCGGATGCTTGAGCGTGTTTCCCTACAAACACTCCGATGGCCGCACGCTTCTGCTGGCAGGGGTGCGGGCGGCCACACCCGGCACCGTACCGCATGGCAAGATCTACGACATGGACCGCTTCCTGGCTGGGGATGCTGACCAGGGATACGTAGGACCCGTGCCGCTACCCGACCTCGGGCTCGGGCCGACCAACTCCGCCTATCACGATCTCTATGCGGCGTATGATGTCGCCAGAGAGCGCGACGTAGTGTATGGCGGCGGAGCGGGTGGTTATCACATGTACGACCTGACGATTCCCGAGGCGCCCAAGTACTTGGGTTCGATTTCGGGCACGAGCGGAATCCAGCGCGGCCATACGATCATCGCGACCCCGGACGGCCGCTACGGCGTGACTCAAATGGAATATCAGTTCGCGCCCATGATGGTTTTCGACCTGGCACCCATTCAGGACGGGATCACCCAGCGAATCTCACGGCCCCAGGGGGCATGGATCGCGGACTGGAGAGACCTGGCCCACAACATGGAGGTCCGCTGGCCCTACGTGTTCGTAGCCGCTTACGAAGACGGCCTCCAGATCTTCGACATGCACGACCCGGCGGAGCCTGTGACCCTCGGGTGGCACTATACGTGCCAATGCACCCACCAGACGGGGTTCGGGGGAGGCGACCGCATCAGGGGAACTAGCGTCTTCAACGGTGCCATGGAGGTCGACGTTCGGAATGAAGACGGGCTGATCGTGGTCAGCGACCTCAATACCGGCTTCTGGGCCTTCCGGCTCAACGGCTTCACCGGATGGAACGGCCGGGACTACGGTCTTCCCAACGTCTCGAGCGCCCAGAACTGGGACTTTGGACCGACCGAGGGCAGATAAGCGTAGGGACCGACGGGCGGCAGAATAGAGCCGAGACGGAAACGTCCACCCGGCAGCACCTGTCATATTTTTATTGCGTTCCGTCGCCTCGTGAACATATGTTTCCTTCCGCCTTTGAGTCTGGTAAAGGGAGTTTTTTTCAATGGCCGCACGCCCGATTTCAACGTCGACCATCTCGTTCGGATTGGTCTCCGTGCCGGTAAAGCTTTATGCCACCGGGGAATCCAAGTCCAAGATCTCGTTCAACATGGTCCACAAGGACTGTGGAACGCGCGTAAAGCAGCAGTACATCTGCCCCAAGGACGACGTGATCGTCCCCCGCGAGGACATGGTGAAGGGGTACGAGTTCGCCAAGGGTCAGTACGTGCTCTTTACCCCGGAGGAACTCAAGGCGGTAGAGCAGCCCAAGACCGACTCGATTCAGATCACCGAGTTCGTTCCGGCAGACCAGGTGGATCGCCTGTTGCTGGATCGGGCCTATTACCTCGGACCCGACAAGGGGGGTACTCGGGCATATCTGCTCCTCTCAGCGGCCCTGCAGGAAACCGAACGAGTGGCCATCGCCAAGTACGCGACTCGCGGCAAGCAGTATCTGGTCATGGTGCGACCCTTCGGAGAAGGTCTTCTCCTGGAGCAGCTGCGCTACGCCGACGAGGTCCGAGACTTCGCCGACGTGCCCATCGAGGAGGGCGAGGTGAGCGAATCTGCGCTCAAGCTCGCAACGCAGCTGGTGGCTCAGGCTTCCTCAGACGAATTCAAGGCCGAGGTCTATAAGGACGAGGTCCGGGATCGAATGCTGGAGCTCATTCAGCAGAAAGTCGACGGCGAGGAGATCGTTTCATCGATCACGGAAGAGCCGCAGACGCAGATCATCGACCTGATGGCGGCTCTCAAGGCCAGCCTCTCCGATGAGGGTGAGGAGAGGAAGCCGGCCAAGAAAGCATCCAGCAAGAAGAAGACCTCCGCCAAGAAGAAGGCGTCCTCCGGCTGACCGACCAGGTCCTGAGCCAACGCCCGCCCCTCGGCGTCTGATGGAGAACCTGCCCGAATCGGAAGCGGGGAGATGAAGGGATACACCACCCGGCAAGTGGCCGAGATCCTCGGCATCCCAGTCGCCCGTGCGCGCTCGATCGCCAGGTCCGGGTTCTTCGATCCAGCGAGAGGCCCTCGCAACGAATACCGGTTTTCCTTTTCGGACATCATCCTGCTCCGCACCACCCGAGACCTCAGGGATGCCGGCGTTTCCATGCAGCGGGTGGGCGGGGTCCTCCATGCGCTCCGGGAAAAACTTCCGAAAGGTGAGCCCCTGAGCGCCCTCCACATCATGTCAGACGGGGACACCGTGGTCGTGAAGGAAGAGAGCACCGTCTGGGATCCACAGTCCGGCCAGGTCCATCTCGATTTCTCCGTCAGCGAGTTGGCCGCAAAGGTCGAGCCCATCGCAAGGGCCGTGGGCTCCCACGTGTCGTCGGTCGACCTGGGCGCGGACGAGTGGTACGACCTGGCGTTGGACCTGGAGCCGGTTGCGACCGACCGTGCCACGGACGCGTACCGACGGGCTCTCGCGCTCAACCCGGGGCACATAAGGGCCCACCTGAACCTCGGCCGGCTGCAGCATGAGGCGGGAGAGGTCGAGTCGGCCGAGGCGCACTATCGGCAAGCGCTAGCGGCCAATCCCGATTCGGCGACGGCGGCGTTCAACCTGGGAGTAGCCCTTGAAGATCTCGGGCGCGTGTCCGAAGCGATCGACGCATACGAGAGGGCGCTCCGCTCGGAGCCGGACATGGCTTCGGCGCACTACAACCTGTCGCGTCTCTACGAGGCGGAGGGGCGGTCCAAGGAGGCACTGCGACACCTGGCGGACTATAAGCGGCTGGTGTAGTCCGCCCTACTTCGCCACCCGGTTCCGCCCAGCTTTCTTCGCCCGGTACAAGGCCTTATCCGCCGCCTTCACGACCGCCTCGGGTGTTGCCGCCTTCTCCGTGCGCTCGGCCACACCAATACTCACGGTCACCGAGAGGCGCCGTGGGGATCTCTTCTTCGCTTTCTTGCCTGAGGCACTCTTTACGGGCGGTTTCTTCCGGGGCCGCCCGATCCGCCGAACCGCGAACCGGCTCGCCTCGATCCTCTCCCGCAACTCCTCGAGGTGAGGCAACACGTCCTCCCGGCTCTTTCCCGGGAACACCACCGTGAATTCCTCCCCACCGTAGCGAAAGGCCCGTCCACCCCCACTCACCTTGCCGAGTTGCCCGCCCACGAGCCGAAGCACCTGATCGCCGACGTCGTGTCCGTGGCGATCGTTGAATTTCTTGAAGTGGTCCACATCGACCATGGCCACCGCATACGAGCGTCCGGCCGAGTCGATCTCCTGCCACAAGGCTCTCCGGGCGGGGAGCCCTGTAAGTTCGTCCCGGAAGGCCATCGCGTAGGACGTCTCGACCACGGCCAGGGCCAGCACGAGGGCGCCCGCCTTGAGGTGCACCGTGGACTCCACGGAGTCGGCCCCGTGGCCGAGTGCGAAGAGCACCGCGATCGTCGTCCAGAACAGTCCCTTTTCTACGGGGTGGTCTCTGCGGATCGCCATCCCCAGTGTGGTCAGAATTACCAATGACCCTACCACGACCGCCCCGTTGGAGAGGCCGAGCCAGTCGGGAGGAACCCCGGGGAGGAACGGTGTCCCACGTCCAGGTGAGTGTCTCGGGCCGGACATTCCAGAGGACCAGCCCGACGGCCATGGTCGCGGCCACGAAGATCGGTTGGAGCCCACCCAGTCCCGAAAAGACTCCGCGGTCCTTCAGAATCGACAGAGCACCGAGTGCGAGTAGCAGGATGATGCCGGCCGTACCCCACGACGATCCGAAAACCGAGCTGACAACCCCGGGATCGATCGTGGTGCAGGTCACGGCCGACGGCTCTCCGACGAATGGACGCGGCAGAGCGGGTCCGTACCCGGCGGGACGTACAAACCATTCCAGGAGGATGAGACCCAGCAGCACGGCCCCTACCCTGCTGCGCCGGAATCGCCAGGCTAGAAGAAGGCCACCCGCGAAGATGACAAGCGGATATCTATCGACGGCCTGCTCCAGCCACGGGGCGTCTCCCGCCATCGTGGTGAGCGCGATCCCGGAGAGGACCAGGATGGCGCCGGGCCAGACCCAGCCGACGACTATCCGCTCGACATCCGGTCGAGGAAGGCCCGATCCTCTAAGGACAGGTCCTTCGCTCCCTCACGGTCGACCCTTTTCAGGAGCTCTTCCACCTCACCTCGATTGAGCTCGTGGATGCCAGCGAGGTCGATAGAAGACCAGCGGGCGCGGGCCTCTCGATCGGAGCCGTCCATGGACGGAGTATGCTGGGTCCGGCGCTTGAACTCGCGCTTGTCCTTGCCCGTGTGCCAGTCGCGCCAACGCAGATATCCCGCTCCCACGGCAAGTCCACCCAGGTGCGCGAAGTGGGCCGTGCCGCCACCCGTTCCGGCGATGCCGCTGTAGAGGCTGATCAGGACGAGACCCACAGCCAGCACCCTCGCCTGAATCGGTAGGATGCCCCAGATGTAGATGTTTTCCCTCGGCCAGTACATGGCGAACCCGATGAGAATTCCGTACACGGCGGCTGAAGCACCGACCACGGGGGCGCTGAACGAGAACAGAAAGGAGAACGCCGCCCCGCCGAGCCCACCCAGAAAATAGAGCCATAAGAAATCCCGCGCGCCCAGTCGACCCTCCAACCTGGGGCCGAAGCAGAAAAGCCCGATCATGTTGAAGAAGAGGTGCCCCATGCCCGCGTGGAGGAACATGTAGCTGACCAAACCCCACGGCCTGAACGGCATCGCGGGAAGGTAGAATCGGTCCATGCCAACCACGGCCGGCGGAAAGAGCGTCAACATGGCGTACAGAAGCGTCCCCGGCTGAATCAAAAGGAAGACGAGGACGTTCGCGACGAGCAGCCGCTTAACCCAAGGGGTCATCGACAGAGTGGTATCTCCTGTATCACGGGTTCTTCAATCTCAGTGAACGATACCTCAGCGGCGTGGGCAGGGTCCACACCCACCCGTGAGCTACGGATCGCGACACAAAAGTGTTCGTGCGGCCGGCCTAACGCACCACCTCTCCCAGCACCCCCACGGCCTCCCGCAGCTGGTCGTCCGTGAGGTACGGAGCGGGACCGAAGCGAAGTACCTCGCCGCGATAGTCTGTCAGGACTCCACGCGTGCCCAACGCCTGGCACAGCTCACCGGCCCCCGGGGCACGCAACGCTAGAAATCCCGCCACTCCCTCCAACGGCACCGAGCGATCTCGGTCGACCACGGCCGGGTCGAGATCGAGGCTATCGAACGCCTCCATGAGGAGTCCGACCTGGTGCTGGCTCCGCTCCCGAAGGCGCTCCTGGGTGAGCCCCTGCGACGCGAAGAACTCGAGCACGGACGCCGCCCGATAGTGGCTCGTGGGGTCGTAGGTGGATCCCGCGAAGAGCGCGGCCCCTTCGCCGTAAGCCGTTCGACCCGAATCCTTGTCGTCGGCCAGTGTGGCGAACTCGCTGAACCAGCCGGTGATGACCGGCCGGAAGCGGCAGCCGTCCGGAAACCGCATCCAGCAGTTCCCCTCGCCCATCTGCATGTACTTGTAGCCACCACCCACCACGAAGGCGCATGCGAGCTCCTCTGTCCCGATCGAATAAGGCACCACGTTCGTCGAGTGGTACACGTCGATCAGAAGCTCGACTCCCAACGACTCGCATACTTCGTGCACGCCTCCGAGGCCGGGCACGATGTGCGCGTTCTGGAAGAGTACGCACGACGCCAGGACAGCCGCCGTGCGGTCGTCGACAGCCGCGATCAGCCGCTCAGCGAGTGTGGCCGCGGGGAACGCCGGCACCTTCACCAACTCCACGGGCTCTTCCGCCAGCCGATCGAGTTGCCGCCGGATGGTGTGGAACTCGCCATCGGTGGTGACCAGGCGGGGACGTTCCAGAAAGGGAAGGGCCGAGAGGAAACGGGTCACGAGCTCGTGTGTGTTCTGCCCCAAGGCCACCTGCCCCGCGGGATCATCGAGCAGCGCCGCCACACCACCCCGGAGCCGTTCCGCCTTTTCCTCCGCGAGGTCCCACTTCCGGTCCACGTGCTCTGCCGCGTCGAGCCACGCCTGCTGTTGGGCCTCGAAGGCGACGTCGGGCCAGGCCTGGTGTGAGTGTCCCGTAAGGAGCAGCCGCTCCGAGACCCGGAAGCGGGTGTAGTGCCCGGCGAGCGCCGCGGAGTCGATCACTCTAGAGCCGACTGCGGATCGCCCACAGGTCCTCGAAGACCGGCGCGTTGAGCGTCGTCCGCAGGTAGGCCGATCCGGCGGAGCCTCCGGTCCCTGCCTTCATGCCGATGGTGCGCTCGACCATCTTCACGTGCCGGTACCGCCATTCCTGTAGGCCCTCGTCCAAATCCACCAGTCGCTCGCACACCGAAGCCGCGGCGGGGCTTTCCCGGTACACCGTCACGAGGACCTCCTGAAGATCCTCTGAAGCAGCGACCGACTGCGTGACATCTCGGCTCAGCTGGGCCTCGGGAACCGGGAACCCCTCACCGTGAAGGAACGTGAGAAAAGCGTCCCAAAGCGTGCGCTCTGCGAACCGCCGCTCCAGGTTCACCCGGCCGTCACTTCCCTCCGGAAAACGTTGGATGGCCTTTTCGTTCTTGGCCCCGAGCACATACTCCAACTCCCGGAACTGATAGGACTGGAAGCCCGACGCCGCCTCCAACCGGGCCCTGAAAGACAGGAACTCGAGGGGAGTCATCGTCTCCAGAATGTCGAGTTGTGCGACCAGGACCTTCAGGATGGTGAGTACCCTCTTGAGCGTGTGGAGCGCACGAACGGAATCACCCTCCTCCAACAGTCGGCAGACATAATCGACCTCGTGTAGGACTTCCTTGAACCAGAGCTCGTAGACCTGATGGATGACGATGAAGAGCATCTCATCGTGCTCGGGCCCCTCGGAAAGGGGCTTCTGAAGGTCCAGCAGCTCCTTGATCTTCAGGTAGCGGCCGTACGTGAGGGCTTCGCTCATGCCGTGGCTCCGAAGTCGAAGGCGAAGCGAGCCGTATAGCGGCTCACAGACTCGTATTGGCTGGGCCACTCCAGATCATGGCCCATCGTGTAAGCGGCGTGTCGGGTCCAATAGGGATCGAAGAGGTGGGCCCGGGCAAGCAGGCAGAGGTCGGCACGGCCGGCCGCCAGAATCGTGTTCACGTCCATGAAGGACGAGATGTTGCCCACAGCCATGGTGGCGATGCCCACCTCGTGCCGAATACGGTCGGCGAATGGCGTCTGGAAGAGCCTCCCGTACTCAGGGGCTTGATCGGGCACCGTCTGCCCTGCCGACACGTCGACGACGTCGCAATCGTGTGCCTTTAGCAGGCGCGCCACCTCCACCGCGTCGCCCGGCTCCATGCCTCCGGGCTTCCAATCCACCGCACTGATGCGGGCCGACATGGGCCGCTCGGCCGGCCATGCCGCGCGCACCGCGTCGAATACTTCCAACGGGAAACGCAGGCGGTTCTCGAGACTCCCGCCGTACTCGTCGTCTCTCTCGTTGGTGAGTGGCGAGACGAAGGAAGCCAGGAGGTATCCGTGCGCCAGGTGCAATTCCAGGATGTCGAAGCCGGCCTCGTGGGCCATGTCGGCTGCGCGAACGTAGTCGGCGATGGCGGCTGACATGTCCTGCCGCGTCATCTCCTTCGGTACGGGATTCTCAGGCCGCCAGGGAATGGGCGACGCCGAGATCACGTCCCAACCTCCCTCGGCCAGGGGTTCGTTATCGCCATCCCAGAGCTTTTGCGTAGACGCCTTTCTGCCCGCATGACCGAGCTGGATCCCAACCTTGGCGACACTGCTCCCGTGGATGAAATCCACGATCCGCTTCCAGCCGCCCACATGCTCGGGTTTGTAAAGGCCCGTACATCCCACGGAGATTCGCGCGTCCCGACTGACATCAGTCATCTCGGCCATGACGAGCCCTGCCCCACCCAGCGCGCGGCTTCCCAAATGCACCATGTGCCAATCATTCGGCATCCCGTCCTCGGCCGTGTACTGACACATGGGGGAGACCACGACACGGTTGGAGAGGACGAGGTCCCGTAGTTTGAATCCCGTGAACATGGGTGGCGGCGGCGGAACGGTGCGCACCGCTACACCGCTCTGACGCTCGGCCGCGGCCGCGAACCACGTGTCCACGTCACGGATGAAACCGGCGTCTCGAAGCCGCAGATTCTCGTGTGTGATGCGGAGGCTACGGGTGAGGAGCGTAAACGCGAACTGGATCGGCTCCAGCCGCATGTAGCGCTCGGCGTCCTCGAACCACTGAAGGCTCGCCTGTGCCGCACGCTGCAGACTCTCCACGGGCGCGCGCCGTTCACCTTCGTAGGCCGCGAGCGCGGCAGCCACGTCAGGCTCGCGCGCCATGGCCTCCGTGAGCGCGATCCCGTCCAACATGGCGATGCGCGTGCCGGACCCTACGGAGAAGTGCGCCGTATGTGCCGCATCCCCCATGAGGACGACGTTCTCATGAGACCAGACTTCGTTTCTCACCGTCGGAAACTGCCGCCAGTGCGACCGGTTCTTCAGGAGTGGATGCCCCTGGAGCTCGTCCGCGAAGAGCTCCTCGCAGAAGCGGACCGTGGCGTCCTCGTCCTCCTCGGTGAGGCCCGAAGCCGCCCACGTTTCCTCGCGAGCCTCCACGATGAAGGTGGCCTTGCCGTTTTCATATTGGTACGCGTGGACGCGCCACCATCCGTGCTCGTTCTCCCGGAAGTAGAACGTGAACGCGTCGAAGGGCCTGGTCGTCCCGAGCCAAACGAAGCGGTTCGGGCGAAAGTCCAGAGAGGGCCGGAAATGCTCCTCGTAGCGCTCTCGGATCTGGCTGTTCACACCGTCGGCTGCGAGCACCAAGTCGGCATCCCGGTAGACCTCTACGTCATCCACCTCCGCCTCGAAGTGGACTGCGATGCCCAACACCTCGGCGCGCCTCTGCAGGATCTGGAGAAGCCTCGGTCTCGAGAGGCCGGCGAACCCGTGACCGCCGGACCTGAGAACCTTGCCCCCGTAGTGGATGTCGATGTCGTCCCAGTGTGCGAACGCATCAGTGATCTCACGGTAGACATGAGGCTCGGCGCCCCCGATCTCAGCCAGGGTGGCGTCCGAGAACACGACCCCGAAACCGAAGGTGTCATCGGGCCGGTTCCGCTCGTAGACGGTGATCTCGCGAGACGGCCCGGCACCCTTCAGAAGAATGGCCGCGTACAGGCCAGCGGGCCCTGCCCCGACGACGTTGATCTTGCTCGCCGGAACTCCTCCATCGGATCCGCTCAAGAACCTTCTCGTCTCGACTTCAGGCGATGGCCCGCAATGATCAAGTGCTGGATGTCGGTGGCTCCTTCGTAGATGCGCAGCGCCCGGACGGAGCGGTAGAGCCGATCCACCACGGCATCGGCAAGGACGCCGCGCCCCCCCAGGATCTGGATGGCATCGTCTACGACACGCTGGGCCGCCTCGGTTGCGTAGGCTTTGGCCATGGCCGCCTCGACGGTGATGCGCTCGGCACCGCCGTCCCGCTCCCACGCCGCCCGATATGTCAGAAGACGTGCGGCCGTGAGTTCGGTAGCCATACGCGCAAGCTTCTGCTGAACGAGCTGGAAGTCGGCCAGTACCTGCCCGAACTGTCTCCGCGACAGAGCGTAAGCCTCGGCCTCATCCAGAGCTCGTGCCGCCATTCCACACGCCGCCGCGGCCACCGTGGGCCGTAAGCGATCGAACGTGGCCATGCCGAGCTTGAAGCCCTCGCCCTCCGCGCCGAGGCGCGCCTCTTCCGGAAGCCGACAGCCGTGGAAGGCTATCTCCCCCAGGGGGTGAGGAGCGCTCATCACCAGAGGCTTCACGAACTCCAGACCGTCCGTGTCCGCGGGAACGACGAACGCCGACAGGCCCCGACTCCCCTGCTCCGGATCGGTGGAGGCGAAAACCACGTAGACATCGGCGATACCGGCGTTGGAGATGAGCGTCTTGGTCCCCTCGAGCACGTAGCCTGCACCGTCCCGGACCGCGGTCGTGCGCATCGACGCCACATCGGATCCGGCCTCCGGTTCGGTCATCGCGAACGCCCCCAAGCTCGTGCCATCGAGAAGCTTCGGGAGCCACTTCTCACGCTGGCCGAGGTTGTCGGCGAGCAGAAAAGGCGTAGCCGTAAGCGCCTGCAGGGCATAGACGGCGTCGGCCAGGGGACTCGCGCCCGCGATCGCTTCCCGAGCCAGACACGCGCCTCTCAGGTCCTCTTCCTCTACGGGCCGTAGCCATCCGCCTGCGCCGAGCAAGGCCACGATCTCCCGGGCCTGCACCCGGCCAGCATCATCGTCGACCGGCACGGGAAGGGGGTCCAATGTGCTCGCGACGAACGCCTCGACCGCCCCGGCCCACTCCACATGGACGTCATCGAAGAAGGCCCTCACGGCCTGGACGTCGAGCATCAAATGAACCGGGCGGACCGCTTCTCGGTGAAGGCCTCGTATGCCTCCCGGAAGTTCGGGTTTTCCATACATTTCGCCTGGACCTGCGCCTCGGCCTCCAGGGCTGTCGCAAGATCCATCGAAGCCTCTTCGTTGAGCGCACGCTTGGTCATCTCCAGGGCGTAGGACGGGCCGAGCGCCAACTTCCCGGCCATCCCCCGTGCCACATCGAGCAAATCGTCCTGCGGCACCACCTGGTTGTAAAGGCCGATCCGATGCGCCTCTTCGGCACCGATAAAGTCGCCCGTCATGAGCAACTGGCTGGCGTGCGCCAACCCGACGATGCGCGGCAAGAGCCACGCGACCCCCATGTCGGCACCGGACAGACCGACCTTTGTGAACAGATATGCGATCTTGGCGTTGTCGCTCGCAATACGGATGTCACACGCCGTGGCGATGACCGCACCGGCACCGGCGACCGTGCCGTTCAGAGCCCCGATGACCGGACGGCGGCACTGCCTGATGGCCAAGATCAGGTCGCACGTCATCCGGGTGAAGTCGAGGAGTCCTTCGGCGTCCCGCTCGAAGAGGGCGCCGATGATGTCCTCTACGTCTCCTCCCGTGCAGAATGCCCGGCCCGCCCCGGTGATGACGATGGAGCGCACGCCCGGTTCCACATCGAGAGCGCGGAACGTAGCCTGCAGCTCCTCGTAGACTTCGAACGTGAGGGCGTTCAGGCGCTCCGGTCGATTGAGCGTGATGGTGGCGACGGAAGTGTCGGTATCGTGCTCGTACAGGAAGGATGTCGGTCGGATCGGCACTCCACTCACCCGGGTAATATGGCGGTGGCCTCGATCTCGACCTTGGCCCTGGGATCCACCATCTCGGACACGGCGACGAGGGCCATGGCCGGATAGTGCCGGCCCATCCGTTCGCGGTACTTGGCTCCAAGGGGCTTCAGGCTGCCCCTGTACTCGGCCATGTCCGTCACGAAGATCGTAAGGCGGGCGACGTTCTCCGGACCCCCGCCCGCCTCTTCGACTACCGTGATCGACCGGGCGAGAGCCGCATCGAACTGCTCGACGAAGTCGTCCGAGACGATGGCTCCGGTGTGATCTGATCCGGCTTGCCCCGCCACGAAGAGGACCCGACTACCGACCGGCGCGAGAAGTCCGTTGGACCATCCCCTCGGTTCGCCCAGCGATTCGGGATTAAAGATCTCGAAGGTCATGAGCCGAACTTCACTGTGGATCCCCCTTCCGTCAAACGGAGGCGGCCCCCTGCGAACGGGGGTCGGGACCTACGCCAGAAGTGCTCCTCCGTCGATTACCAGGGCCTGTCCGTTCACGCTCCCGGCATCCTCCCCACACAGGTAGAGCACCGCATCGCCGACCTCACCCGGCTCCACCAGGCGCTTCTGCGAGAGCGTGCCCAACATGGCTGCCAGGGCGTCATCCCGGGTCATGCCGGATCGGGCCATGATCTGCCCGACCGTGCCCTCCGTCATCGGCGTATTGACGTAGCCGGGGCACAGCGCGTTGACGGTGACCCCGGTGCCGGCCATCTCGGCCGCCGCGGAGCGGGTCATGCCCAGCACCGCGTGCTTGGACGCGGCGTACGCCGACGTGTAGCGGCTGCCGACACGCCCGGCCACGGACGCCACGTTGACCACCCGCCCCCAACCCCGCTCGATCATGCCGGGAAGGAAGGCGCGGGCGCACAGGAAGGACCCGGTGGCGTTCACTGCCATAGTGCGGTTCCAGTCGTCCAGGGTTTCGCGAACCAAGAGGGCCGAGTGGCCCACCCCGGCATTGTTCACCAGGATGTCTACGCTCCCCAGAGTGTCTACGGCCGTATGTTCGAGCTCGGCCACCGAGGTTTCGTCCGCTACGTCGCAGAGGGCCCAGTGGCCGGATCCGCCCGCCGCGCCGATCGATTCCGCCACCGCACGGACTTGATCCTCCGTGCGCGCGCTCACCAAAACAGTCGCTCCGGCATTCGCCAGCATGTGCGCGACTGAAGCACCGATGCCCCGTCCGCCTCCGGTTACGACCGCGGTCTTGCCTTGAAGACTCACGATGTGGGCTGCTCCGTGTTTTCTGGGCTCAGAACGGACATGACCGCCTCCTCTACGAGTGTCCCCAGTGTCCTCAAGGTGGCCGCCCCCTCGTCCGCGCTGGCGTCAGCCGGGAAGCCGAAGTAGGCCTGCGGCCCACCCGACTCGTGGAACGTCGACAGGCCGTCCCGGATCGCGTCCGACAACGACGCGGGATTGGGAGACAGCCCTTTCCGCACGTCCTCACGCACCAACTCCGGTGCCACGGCCATGACGATCGACGTCTCGTACTGACCGGCATGACACGCGCCCGACTGGAACTCCTCCGTGAGCTGGGCGGCCAAGACCCTCCTGGTCAGGTCCGGAAAGATGATGGGCAGGTTCACGGCATACGCCCGCTGCACGGCATCGCGAAGAGCAGCGAGATGAGCCGGATCCAGATGTGCGTTGCACAGCACGAGGGCCCGGGCCCCCTGGGCCGCCGAAGCCCGCGCCACATCTACCACCAGGCGCGTGACCGTCTCACGTGCCACGGACACGGTACCTGGAAAGGACTCGGCAAAAGACGCCGGGGTGTAGTCGATGGTGGGTAGAATCACCGGATGCATGCCGCGGATCTCGAGCCTCTGGGCCGCCTCCTGGGCCCAGGCCTCCGCAATGATCCCGTCCGTACGTAGCGGCAAGTGCGGTCCGTGAGCCTCCACGGCGCCGAGGGGCAACAGCCCGATCCACGCATTCTTCTGCGCGTCTCGGGCCTCTTCCCAGGTCATCTCGGCTAGTGGACGGATCGGCATAGATGCTCCTATCATCGGGCTCATGACCACCACGTACCCCGAACAGTTCAATATCGCCGAGTACTTCCTCGATGCGCGCATCCAGGAGGGGCGCGGGGAGCGGATCGCCCTCCGCACGGATGCGGGTGACCTTACCTACGTCGAGGTCCAACAGCTCGCCAACCGCTTCGGCAATGTGCTGCGAGCCGCTGGTGTCCAACCCCGGCAGCGGGTCATCGTCGCTGTGCCCGACGGCCCGGAATTCGTGGCGGCCCTCTTCGGGGTGCTCAAGATCGGCGCGGTGGTTGTGATGGTCAACCCGGACCTGAAGGCGGACGCCATCGAGTATTTCTACCGCTACACGGGCGCGGCTGTCGCCCTGATCCACGCCGATACGGCGGTCCCGTTTCAGGAAGCAGCCGCTGGAGTCGAGACCCTCGAGCGGCTGCTGGTGGTAGGAGGCGACGAGTTCGAGACGACACTGAACGAAGCGTCCACGGAGATCGAGAACTTTCCTACAGGCCGAGACGACGCTGCCATCTGGCTCTTCTCCGGCGGCACCACGGGTCAGCCGAAAGCCGTGGTGCAACCCCATCGCTCCTTCGCCAACACGACGGAGTGCTACGCAAAGGGGCATCTCGGCTATACGGAGGACGACATCACCCTGTCTGTGCCGAAGCTCTACTTCGGGTACGCCACCGGGTCCAATCTGCTCTTTCCGTTCTCCGTGGGCGCGTCGGCGGTTCTCTTTCCCGAACGTTGCCTGACCGATGTCCTATTCGAGAAGATCCGGCGCTTCCGGCCCACCATCCTCATCAACGTGCCCACCATGGTGAACCACATGGTGAGTCACGCGGACGCGAACACCTACGACCTATCATGCCTGAGGTTGGCGTCATCGGCGGGCGAGGCGCTTCCCATGGAGCTCCACCGTCGGTGGAACGACATGTTCGGTATCGACCTGCTGGACGGGCTCGGGACCGCCGAGATGTGGCACGTCTTCATCTCCAACAGACCCGGAGACGTGCGCCCCGGCACGCTCGGGACCATTGTCGAGGGATTCGAGGTGATGGTCTGTGATCCCGACGGGAACGAGCTCGCCCCGGGTGAGGTCGGGCTGCTACGCGTCCGGGGGGACTCGCGAGCCATCGGCTACTGGGAGCAACCCGAAAAGACGCGAGAGGTCTTCCAAGGTCAGTGGTATCTGTCCAGCGACATGGTCAGCCGAGACGCAAAAGGGGTGTTCACCTATGTCGGTCGCTCCGACGACATGCTCAAGGTCTCCGGTAAGTGGCTGTCGCCCAAGGAGGTCGAGAACTGCCTTCTGCAGCACTCGGCCGTGGACGAATGTGCCGTGGTGGGGGTGGTGGACGGGGCGGGGCTCACCAAGCCGCACGCGTTCGTCGTGCGGGGGGAAGACTCCGCACATCGGCCGGATGGTGACCTGGCCACCGAGCTGCAAGTGCACGTGAAGGAGACGCTCGCCCCCTACAAATACCCCCGGCAGATCCACTTCATGGACGACCTGCCCCGGACGCACCTGGGCAAGGTCGATCGAGGCAAATTGCGGAGTGATACCTCTACGAAGGATTGATGAGCATGGCGCATGTCCCGAGGCGGCTTCCGAGCCCCGTCACGAGCGGAATCTTCGCACTGGCATTCCTCGTCGCCCCGACCTCCGGTAGCGGCCAGGAGCCCGCACTCACGATCGAGCGGATCGTCTCCCAGCCGGCGCTCACCGGCACCGCGCCGTCCGCTCCGGCCTGGTCGCCCGACAGCCGGCGCCTCGCGTTCCTCTGGAACGACTCCGCGATGCCACGCCGTGAGATATGGATAGTCGAGGGAAACGGCTCGGGATTACGTCGTCTCACCCGGGAGACCGAGGGTACGGGAGGAGTGGGCCGCTTCGTTTGGACCCCCGACGGGGCCGCCGTGGTCTATTTCCGATCAGGCGACGTTTGGCGCATGCCCCTGAACGGAGGGGACGGGGAGCGTCTCACGGAGACCCGCGGCGGAAAATCAAACCTCGCCGTATCACCGAACGGTCGATACGCCTCGTTCCTGCAGGACGGCGACCTGTGGCTCCTCGACCTCGGAACGGGAATGCTGACCCGGGCGACGGACGTCGGCGTCCCCCCGATCTCGAGCGTGCCACTCGGGCGCTATAACCGCCCCGACGTCGAGATCGGACCGTACGTGTGGGGCGGTCCCACGTATGCGTGGGCGCCGGACAGCCGGACCATCGCCGTGCACTACGTCGATCGTCGCGACATGCGCATCGTGCCCTTTCCGTACTACCTCGGCGAAGAGACGCTGGTCAACAACCTTCGTAGGGGGTATCCAGGCGACCCGAACGAGCATCGCACGATCGGATTCTACGGAGTCGAGAGCGGTGAGTTGACACTTCTCGACCTCCCGGACCCCACGGCCAACCGCATCGTTGATTTCTCCTGGTCTCCGGATGGGATCCTGCTCCTGGACCGAGAATCCGACACCGCCGTGGAGCGTTGGATGCACACGGTCGACCCTGCCAACGGCCGCATGGAGGAAATCTGGCACGACAGTCGGGAAACGCGCGTGTACACCTCAATCGCGTCGGCCTGGCACTCCGACGGCGAACGGGTGGTGTTCCTCAGCGACCTCGGCGACCGCTACGGGCTCTATCTCCTCACTCCGGGAGAGAGGACGCCGACGTTGCTGACGAACGAGCGCTTCGACGTGACGGGAGCGCCACTCGTCGTCTCGGCCGCGTCAGCGATCTTCTTCCAATCCAACAATCCGAGTCCCTACGAACGGCACGTGTACCGTATCGCGGACGAGGGAGGCAGGGCGACACGAGTCACCACCTTACCGGGTCAGCACCAACCATACCCGTCACCGGACGGCACCAGAGTGGCGCTCCTCCACACCGATGACGTGAGTCCGACCGAGTTGTACCTGGCGGAAGCCGGGGGCGACACCGCCGAGCGACGCATCACCCACTCACCCCCGCCCGAGTTCACGAGCCGGTCCTGGGCCCGGGCGCGGTACGTGACCTTCCCGAGCCGAATCGACGACTACACGCTGCACGCGCGCATCCTCGAGCCGTCGAACCTCGATCCCACCAAACGGTATCCCGTCGTTTTCGGCCCGGCCTACTCCAACACCGTACGCAATCGCTGGGCCGGTACCAACGGCACACTCCACCAGCTCTTGGTGGAGCGCGGCTACATCGTGGTTCAGGTCGACGTGCGGGGCAGCACGGGATATGGGCGCCTCTTCAGAGAGGAGTTCCTCATGGACTTCGGCGGAGAGGACATCGACGACCTCGAGAGCGCCGTCGATTATCTGTCCACGCTGCCCTATGTCGATCCGGATCGAGTGGGCATCTGGGGCAGCAGCTACGGGGGCACCCTGACGATCTACTCGCTCTTCAAGAAGCCGGGGCTGTTCAAGGCGGGAGTGGCGGGCGCGGCCGCTGTAGATCCGTACTTCTTCGGCACCGATGACGTGGCCATCGCACGGCGTCCGCAAAGCCACCCGGAGGCTTTCGAGCGGGGCGCGGCACAGTACGCGGGCAACCTGGAGGATCACCTCTTGATCATCCACGGCATGCAAGACGACATCGTGCCCTTCAAGACGACGGTGGCGCTCGCCGAGGAGCTGATGCGCCTCGGTAAGGACTTCGATTTCGCCTTCGCCCCTGGCGCCACGCACGGTTGGACGCGGCCACCCCACTACGCTCGGTACCTGCTCGGAAAGCTGGTGGCTCACTTCGATCGATATCTCGGTGCGGGGCCCCGAGACCCGTAGAGGAGGCCAGGGTGGAATACCTCGGTGAGCTCGGAGGTGGGCTAGAGCCGCTCCAGCCCCAGTGCAGCCGCCGGCAGGGACGTCCGACCCTCCAGCACCTGCTCCGCGATGATCTGCCCCGTCACGGGGCCTAGCGTGAGACCCAGCATGGCGTGGCCGGTGGCAACGAACAGCCCCTCCTGCCCGGGGACCGGCCCCACATAGGGCATCCCGTCGGGTGTGCACGGCCTGAGCCCGCACCACTCCGAGCGAGGCGGGTCGTCACCTACGTCCGCCACATACTGCTTCGCGGCCGTGGTGAGCTGTTCCAAACGACTTCGCACCAGATCATGGTTCAATCCTGAAAATTCGAGCGTGCCGGCAAGACGGGTGAAGTCGTCCAGGGGGGTACAGAAGACGGATGTTTCCGCGAGCACGCAGTGGATGCTCATCGAGGGCGCGCCCGCTCCGGAATCGAGATCTCGGTGATAGCCCTTTCCTGCCTGCACAGGGAGGCGCAACCCGAACTTGGCCGTGAGTTCCTGGCTGTAGGCTCCGGTGGCCAGTATCACCGTATCCGCTTCCAACTCGTCACCGTCGGCCAGTCGGACACCCTTCACGCGGCCCCCGCTGCTCAGGACCTCGACTACGCCCCGGCCGGTCAGAACATCGGCACCGTAGCCGACGGCACGATCAGCCATCTCCGTGACGAAACGATACGGATCACACGTAGCCGCGTCGGGAAAGTGGACCCCCCCGACCACACCATCCAGAAGAGCGGGCTCGAGCTCCTGGAGCTCGCCCCCAGTGAGCACACGGGGGTGGTAGCCGTGATCCCTCATCATTTCTGCGTCCCGCTTTCCACCCTCCAGGCCCTTTTCAGTGCGGCAGATCTCGTAGTAGCCCTGTCGCTGGTACGTGCAGTCCAAGCCCTCGTCGGCTACCAGGGAGTCGAAGAGTGCGAGGGTCGTATGGCCGAGGGGTGCGAGGGCTCCCATGCTCACTTTGAGGTGCTTCTCGGTGGAATACCGACGGAAAATCCAAAGCCACCTGGCCAGTCCGGGATCCCAGCGGACAGGAATGTAGAGCGGGCTCTTGGGATCGAGGAGGAGCTTCAGAGACTGGTGGATGCGGCTGGGCTTGTTCAGCGGAGGGTGGCCCGCCGCCACCGTACCCGCGTTCCCGTACGATGCCGCCTTCCCGATCTCATCCCGGTCCACCAAGGTGACCGCCGCACCCGGCTTGGCCAGGAAATAGGCGCAACAGACCCCGATCACGCCCCCACCCGCTATGACTACGCGTCGTTCAGACACAACCGCTCCGCGTAGCTACCGGTGTGGCAAGGTCTCGACGCATCCAACCGACGGCTCTGTTTCCCGCTCGGGGGACAGATTTCCCGAGTGCCGCTTCCCCCTACTGGACCACGAACCTCACGGTGTCCGCCACCCAGGGAGTCAACGGGACGTGTGCCCCGTCACCCACCACGGCGATGACGATGTGCTCGCCCGGAGCCAGATCGGTCAACTCCATCTCTGTCTGGGCTTGGCCCATGTGGATGTGTACGCCCGGAGTCGACGGAATGGCCACGCCGGCCTCGGGAAGGTCGGTGTCGACTATGAGGTGATGGTGGCCCGTGCCATCCTCCATCGTCCCGGCAGGGGCGATGAGCAGATCCGACACCTCGAGCATCACCACTACGGAGCTACCCTCTATCACCGCGTCGTTCGCCGGCTGGGTGATCATGACCGAGGGGACGGCCGCGGCAGGTGGAGCCTCGGCGGTGTCCGTCTCGCCGGCATCCGGTTCTCCTCCGCACGCTGCGAACATCAGGGCGACGGCTGCGGCGGTTGGAAGCACTAGTGCTCTAGGCGTCATGGCAAGGCTCCTGGCAAATGAAGACGGCTCGTGGGCTCATGGGATGGCGGGACAACCTATTTGGTCTTTGCCGCCGAGGGCAACACGGGGGCCGAGAAAGCCCTAGCCCGATCGAGCGTAATCCGACAGTGTGGTTTGGGGGGTGGTCCTGTCCACACAGGGTGACACCCGATGTCCCGTTTCTGTCCACACACGGACGCCGTCGAGTCCACGAACAGGCGGTATCCCGAAGATTCGATCATCGGCACATATCTTGCTCTGAGTTGGCTTCAGCCCCCGCCCGCTCCGTGAGTCAATCGCTCCTCAGGACGAAAGCAGGACGGAAGATGCGCTACTCCAGCACCATTATCGGGCTCGCCTTATGCCTCAGTGCGTGTGCCAGTGGAGGCTCCAGCGGGGGCGGTTCCTCCCGCGATCTGATTACTGGGGCACACCTCGCCGCGACTGAAGAGAGCAATGCATACGATGCCATCCGGAGCCTCCAGCCGCGCTGGCTCCGAGCCGGGATGTCGGTCTACCTGGACGGAGCGCTGGCGGCGGGTGGTAGGGAAGCCACGCGCGATGAAGGAGCAAACTTTCTCAGGACTCTCGGCACACGCGGTATCCAGGAGATGCGCTATCTAGATGCCCAGCGAGCGGCGATTCGGTATGGGATGGGCATGGGGGCGGTCATCGAGATCGGCACGATCAGGTAGCAGCGCAACGTAGCGGGTTACTCCTCGGCCCCGATAGCTTCCGCCACCGGGACGGCCTGCGGTGCAGCTCCGTGCTCGGCCGTCCGCTTAAGCAACCCGTACGCCAGCCATCCCGCGCCCGACAGCACCGAGATCAGCAGCAGCCACCCGAGGGCGTTCATGAGCAGCGCCATGTCGAGCGCCGGCCACCGAAATTGATACTGGATCAGCGCGCCGACACGGGTGGTCATCCAGTGCCATCCCGTATGAGCTACCAACGCCGAGAGGATGATGGTCCCCACCCGCTCGGCGACCCCGTAACGGAACAGAGCCTCCAGCAGCGGGATCATCATCATGAGCGCCAGAATCTGACCGAGCTCCACTCCCACGTTGAAGGAAAGCAGCGACATCAGCATGTGGGATCCTGCGAACTGGAGTGTTTCGCGGAGGGCGAACGAGAACCCGAATCCGTGGACGAGGCCGAAGACCAACGTGATGGCCCATCGGCGATGCAGGCCGATCTTCCCCACGATGTTCTCGAGGGCCATGTATACGATGGACGCAGCGATGAGCGTCTCGACCAACAGCGGGAACCACAAGGTGTCGGGTGCCAGGCCGAACGCCGACGCGACGAGTGTGATCGAATGGGCCACGGTGAACGCCGTAACGATTACGACCAACGGCTTCAGGCGCCGGAACGGAATCACCAGGCATAGCAGAAACAGCAGGTGGTCGATCCCGTCCAGGATGTGGAAAAAGCCGAGCTGCACGAATCGCAGGGCAGCCTGATGCCATCGCGGATCGAGCTTGACCACTCCCATGTCACCGTTGTACTGAAACGCGCGGACTGCCCCGCTGGGGGGCAGGAACCGGAGCACCGTCACCACACGTAGGGCGAGCCGCTCCAGCCCGGGACGAATCGAGAAGTCGGATTGATCCGACTCGATCGGATACTCGAACAGGATGTCGAGGAGCGCCTGTTGCCAGTACAGCTGAGTCTCATCGGGAAGCCGGGGTCCAGTGACGTGGGCCAACGCACCCTCATAGGTCGCGAAGGACTTGTCCGAAGGGATCGAGGCCAGAACGGCTACGAGCTGCTGCCCCTCCATAAGTGCGCCGTTCTCGAAGAGTTCGACCTCGTCGCCGATCCACTGCATGGCCGCATCTCGGAGTGATCGGTCTGCCTGTGCCACATCCAGGTACCCGGGCCCCAGAAGGGGGAACTCCATGTCTTGCATGGCGGTGAGAGGCACCCGAACCAGCAATCTCAACAACCGACCTTCGGGCTTGACGATCGCCTGGACGGTCACGTCGCCCGGAATCTCGTGCACAATTGCGGGCGCCACCGCTGCGGAGCCCGTGGGGCGAGCGAGCACCAGGGTCGCCGCCAAGGCGGCCACCAGGCACACCTCCATGGCTCTTCGGTGGTTGCTAATCACGTCTCGTCCTCTGTTTGGCACGGCCCGGGGCTCGGTCACGCACGTGGGGCGCTCGGGGATCAATATAGGAAATCTGGTTGTTACGGCGACTGAACCGTATACTGACCGTCCCGCTTCGCACGCACCTAGAATTCAGCGTAGAGGAAGACCATGAAACCGACGCGTAGTTTCCTCATTCTGGGAACCCTGCTCTCACTCACGCTCGCCATGGGAGCCTGTGGGGGTGCACCGGATGCGGCCGCCGCTGCTGCTGGAGAAGCGCCCATGTTCGAGGTGGACCCGTTCTGGCCCAAGCCGTTGCCGAACCACTGGCTTCAGGGCGCCACGATCGGCGTCGCGGTGGACTCCCGGGATCACGTGTGGATCGTGCACCGCAACACGCCCGATCAGTTCGCCGCGCGCACCGAGATCGGTCTCGCGCAGAATCCTCCGCTGAGTGAGTGCTGCCAGCCTGCACCGCCGGTTCTCGAGTTCGATCCGGACGGCAACCTCGTGGGATCGTGGGGCGGACCCACCGACTCCGGGGAATTCGAATGGCCGCTGTCGAACCACGGCATCGAAGTGGACAACATGGACAACGTGTGGATCGGCGGAAACGGACCCTCCGACTCGCACGTACTGAAGTTCGCTCAGGACGGCACGTTTCTGATGCAGATCGGTCGCGCGGGTGCTCGCGTAACCGGCACGACACCAGAGGGCAGAGATATCTACGAGCGCAACAGTATGGACCCGGAGAGCTTCGGCCGGGTCGCCAAAGTCTCCTTCGACGCAGCGAACAACGAGATCTACCTCGCCGACGGTTACCTGAACAAGCGCATCGTGGTGATCGATGCGAATACGGGTGACTTCAAGCGGTTCTGGGGTGCATACGGCAACCCTCCCGACGACGCGGAGGCCGCCGCCATGGGCCGCTACTCGCCGGACGAGCCGCCTGCTCCGCAATTCCGCGGACCGGTGCACTGCGCCGAGCCGTCCAACGACGGGCTGCTCTATGTGTGCGACCGGGCGGCCGACCGCATTCAGGTCTTCCAGCTCGACGGCACCTATGTGAGCGAGGTGTTCATCGCTCCCGCGACACTCTCTCAGGGCTCGACCTGGGACATCGCGTTCTCGCCGGATCCCGGACAGCAGTTCATCTACCTTGCCGATGGCCAGAACATGAAGGTGTACGTCATCGAGCGTGAGTCGATGGAAGTGCTGTATAGCTTCGGTGACGGAGGGCGCCAGCCCGGCCTGTTCTTCGCGGTGCACAGCATTGCCACCGACTCTGAGGGCAACATCTACACCACCGAGACCTACGAGGGTAAGCGGGTCCAGAAGTTCCTCTACCGTGGCATGGGACCGGTCACGACCGAGAACGTGGGCGCTCCCTGGCCGGGCAGGTAACCCAACTCCGATCTCCACCCCGAAAAGAGCCGGTCCGGTGCCTTTGGCACCGGGCCGGTTTCCTACTCAAGACGGATCATCGACATGAGGCTCACCCATCTCATCAGCATCATTACGCTTACGACATTGGCGGCGTGCGGAGGCACACCCGGTCCCGGCGACTCCGGCTACGCCTACAACGTGGACGGAACCTACTCGGGCGCCGTGACTGTAGAGGGCCAGGCGTTCAGCGGTAGCGTCGACCTGACAACGACCCCCGGAGGTGTCGTCACGGGGACGTTTACGGTCACACAACCCATTCAGATGAGTGGCGACGTGGAGGGGACACTGATGAATGACCGCCTCACCGTCCGTATGACCTACGTGGATAATCCGCTCACCGGATGTAGCGCGGGCTCGATGACGGGCACGCTCACGGTGACCGAAGGCGGCGCGGGCCTGTCAGGGCCGGTCACGGTCGACGACTGCGGGCAGACGTTGGGTGCGAGTGTGAGCTACACGAGGTAGCCGGCGGCGGAGATGACAAACATGGCTGGCCTCCTTGGGTTGGGTGCCGCAGGCCTTTTGAGCAAGTTCAGCGTAACGCCCCGCTCGAGTGAGGTCAGCCCTTCGCCTTATAAGATCAGAATCGCAATCCGTTGGGCGGTGCCCGATCAGGTTCAAAGCGGAATCGCATGACAGAGCGGTGACAGTCTCGAGCACACCTCCCGGAGGAATAAAGAAATGCCGATCGACTACGTTTACGACGCGACCGACAATGTCTTGTGCGTGTGTCCATACGGCACGCTCTCCGTGCCGGATGTCCGTCAATACCTAGAGGACCTCATCGACGACGAGAGGATCTCCAACCCGGCGACGGAGGTCATTCGTTTCGATGACGTTGAGAACTTCCGGTTCGCGATGATCACGGACCTACCACGCATGCTGCCCCGCCTGCGGGAGGCGAAGAAGCTGGGCGCAACCGTCTTCGTTGCCGACAACTTCCTGCAAGCCGTCGTTGGAAGGCTGATGGTGAGGTTGCTTTGGTTGCAGGACCCCGGGTATCCGACGCGAGTCGTCTACGGCGGAAAGGACCTACATCGAACGCTGCGGGAGCTGAACGTCGTGACGACGGGAGGGGCGACCGCTGAGATCCACATGAACGGCCGCAACGCTCGAGATCAACTTTGAATGCAACAGGGTTAGTTCCTTAGCAAGTCCGATAACAGAGTTCTAAGGCACGAGAACGTCTCAGCCCACCATGGCGCGAATAAACCCCGAAGCCGCTCGGAACGCAAATACACTATTCCTCCAACTGGGCGGGTGGATTCGAACCACCAACCTCCTGGTTAACAGGCCGGAGAACGCCAAATCCGGTTCCGCACCATTGCTGGAATTTCAGCCGATACCCAAGGAATCTCAGGCGATCCTTCATTACTCCAGGGTACGGAAGTGCGGTTCGTCCACGAAATTAGAGTACCGGAACATGCACATTTCCATGCACACCCGAAGGCAAAAGGCGAGGGATTGCGAACTGGACAGGGGCGCACGGATCGGCCTCTGCATTGTCAAGAAGGCGGAGGCCTCTAAGCCACCGCACACCTCCCAACCTGTTGTGGCCCAACAGTTTAGAGTACGACCTAGCGACGCAGCATCAACAACAGCCCCCACGACCCCCTAGAACACAGGAGCGATCCAATGACTGAGCACCACGCGATACCTCTGCCCTTGGGCCTGGGGAGGGCCGAGTTCACTCGGTGTCCGTCGATGCGGATCCAAGGGTGAAGCGGAAGATCGCCCCCTCTCCTGGGATGCCCTCGGCCCACACTCGTCCGCCGTTCCGACGCACGATTCGCTCCACCGTGGCCAGCCCGAGTCCGGTTCCTGAGAACTCCGCGTCGGTATGGAGCCGCTCGAATGCCTGGAAGATTCGCTCACGGTCGTCGTTGTCGAAGCCGATCCCATTGTCCCGAACGTAGTAAGTCGGGAGTTCACCCTCGTTCTCATCGACGCCCAGCTCGATCCGGGCGTCGTCACGAAGTCCCGTGTACTTCCACGCGTTCTGGAGCAAATTGGTCAGGAGAATCCGCAAGAGGGACTCGTCACCCACCGCCGTGATTCCCGGTTGCACCTCAAAGGTCACGTCGCGGCCCGGGACGAGAGCCCTTAGTTCGTCGATGATCTCGCGACCCAACGAGAGAAGGTCGACCACGACCTCTTCTCGACCGATCTCGACCCTGTTCACGTCGGAGAGATCGCGAAGGTCGTCGATGATATGCGTCATCCGCCGGGCAGCTGCCCGAGTACGGTCCAGGTAGGTCCTCTGTTTTTCGTCGAGCGAATCGCCGAGGGCCTCGTCGAGGTGCTCGCTGAACTGCGTCACGGTCATCAATGGGTCCTTTAGATCGTGTGACACTGAGTGGCCGAACGCCTCCAGCTCGACGTTAGCTGCCACCAGTTCGGCCGTCCGGTCCGCAATCCGCTCGTTCAAGCTGAAAGTCAACTGACCGAGCTGTTCTCGGTGAGAATGGAGCCGTGCCGCATAGAGCGCCGTGAGGCCCGTCACGAGGGCCAGCAAGGCTGCAAAAGGACCCAGAAAGAGGGGATTCCGATACACTGGGATTGGGACTCGCGCGATGCCGACCGTACCTCCTGCCTCGAAACGACCGAATAGGCTCTTCGCTTGCACCACGGCGACGTGCGACCCCGTCCCGCTCCGTGAGCTAGCCTCCCTAGAATGGCTCCAGGACGACCACGGACCGTCGCCGAGCCGGTAGCGAGTTTGGACGAGGCCCCACCGTTGCTCAGCCTGAAACGGGAAGGTTTCCCAGCGAAAGAGCACTTCCCCGTCCGGTGATACGTCGGAGTAGACTTCCACCTGCGGGGGCGGATTGGCCGCTTCGGCCAAGCTCAACATGTACGTCCCGCCTCCGATGGTACCCACGTACACCCTGTTCTGGACCGGCAGGACCGGCCAGACCCACGAATGATCCAGTCCCGTTACAGGCCCGAACGCTATGAACGAGCCGTCACTATACGCGGCTAGACCGCCGGTAGTCCCGACCCACACGGTCTCATCGGGAGCCACGCTCACCTCCCACACGTCGTCGCTCATCAAACCGTCGCGCCTGGTCAGGTAGCCCACCTCTCCATCCACGTCGATGAAGCCCAGGCCAGCTCCATTGTCTTGATGTCCGAACCACACCCGACCGTCCCGACCCACGTCCAAGGTGAAGACGCGCCGGTACTTGAGACCCTCTTGCAACGTCCAGTGCCTCCAGGTCCCGTCTGCCCATCGGCTGATGCCCAGGCGCGTGGCGAACCAGCGTTCCCCTCGTGGCCCTTCTGCGAACGCGTAGACTCTGCCGCTCAGAAGACCTTCTCCCCCACCCCACTGCGTGAACTGGCCGTCTTCGTACAGGAACGCTCCGGGACCGGACAACCTCGATCCGACATCGAGCGTCACCCCCATCCCGAGGAACCAAAGACGTCCGCTTCGGTCGGCCGCGATTCTATGGACCCTATCCGCCCGCAGCCCCTGTTCTGGTCCGAAGTGCCGCCACTCCTGTCCATCCCAACGAAACGCTCCCTCGAAGCTGGATCCACTGCCCACCCAGATATTGCCCTCGATGTCCTGGCCCAATGCCGTGACGGAAATGGGTCGGTCGCCATCGATCGACCGGACCCTGCTCGTTCGCCCATCGGGCTCGACGATGACGAGGCCCTCGTCGGTGCCGATCCACAGGTGGCCGTTACGCGCCCGTAGGATCTCGTTTACATTGACGTCCGCACCGAGCCGTGGCTCGCCGATTCGCGTCCATCGGTCCAGTGACCGACGGTAGAGGACGAGGCCCTCGGCGCCGCCAATCCAGAGGTCCCCGTTTGGGCGGAAGCGAACAAACTCCGGGTTTCCCGGACGTGCCTTGGGCAACGCGAGCCGAGCCCAGTGCCCGTCGTGACGAGCCACACCGTGTGGTCGACGAAGAGCACTACCGCGTCCCCGGTTGGGCCAAGGTCGAGCGAAACCACCGCGTTCGGTTCATTCAACACGGTGGGACGGAGGGGCTCACCGGGGCTCTGCTCCCAAAGCGTACCCAGGTTCCGATTCCGTTCCCTGGTTGCAAGCAGCCGCTCGCCGGACGGGCCGTCCTCGAACCGTGAGAGCCACGCCTGCATGGCATGACGCCACTCTTCGCCTTCCAGCTCGAAAAAATCCTGCCTGGTGGAGAACCACAGGCGCCCGTGCCGGGTGCTGCCAATCCTCAGGAATCGCCATTCGTCGGGTGGGGTCTGAACAGGAGCCGCGACCCGCCGTAACTGACCCGCGTCCCAGTGGTAGAGTTCGGCCGACGTCGTGAGCAGGAGGAAGCCACCGTCCAGGGGGGTAATGCTCTGTACTTCGAGGTCCGGCTCCTCGACCGTCAGCGAGACAGGCACAAAACTTCGCTCGCTGCCCTGATAAAGTCGGCCCTCCACAAGCCCGAAAACTCCGCCCTCGGCGTCGGGCACAATGCTCGTCGCCACCGCAGTCGGAAGCCCGGCGACGGGGTTCCAACCATACCCGTCGTACCAGGCCACTCCGGCGGACGTGGCAACCCAAACCACGCCCTCGCCGCCTTCCACAAGATCCACCACATGATCCGACGGGAGGCCGTCTCGAACACTGTACTCAGCCCAACGCCACGAGTCGTCCCAGGCGACCTGCTGCGCCATCAAAGTTGTACGTGCCACACCAAGGCTGGTGAGGAGGGCTAGAAACCAAATCAGGCTGCGAAAGCACTTGTGACCCTGTCGCCGAGTCCAGCCCGCGAAGTGCACTCCCCGACGAAGGATGGCCATCCCGCCTTCACCCAGCTCACGCTCGATGGCGTAGCAGCCCTCTAGGGCGGCGTGCAGGCGAGCGACTGGATCGGACACGGGCACACTCCGGGATCAGACTGTAGTCAACATCCGAGAGCGGGCTGGGAGGCGCAAGCAGAACCTCAGGCGCCCGGAATCACGTTCTAATGGCCTTCGGATTGGACCGCACGTCCAACATGATGTGGGACCCGCCGATCTTGAGTTTTGACATTGAACGACATGGGGCCATCGTGGCGGGTGGCTCGGGCTATGCCGAAATCCAGTCGTGAGGTGTCGATATGGACAAGGGCGCTGAGCTCAGAACGCGCCTAACGTGCACACCAACGTGCACACATGGCAAAACGGCCTCCCAGACCGAAGCCCGGAAAGCCGCTCTCTCCCTACACTTCCTCCCACTGGGGCGGGTGGATTCGAACCACCAACCTCCTGGTTAACAGCCAGGCGCTCTGCCGGTTGAGCTACACCCCATTGTAGTCCGTTCGCCGCGCAGGTAAGCCACGAAAGCACTGTGGTCTCCTGCGCCCCCAACCTCGTGGGGTTGGTTTTGGGGTTGGTTTTCATCGGGCCTCCCGCAGTTGCCCGGCGTCCAACACGACCTTCAAGGTAGTCTCGTCGTCGGCCTGGGTGTAGATGTCTTGCACCACGCCCACCGAGGCCCATCCGCCCGCCTTGGCCACATCTTGAGCGGGCAGGTGCTTGCGTACGGTTGCCCAGCGCCTTCGATAGGCATGCCATAGGCTGCCATCATGGGGCTCCAACTCCGCGAGCCCTTCGGCTTCACGTAGCCACCTGTCGCACAGGTGGCGCGAGATGGGCTTGGACGGGTCAACTGGCGACGGGAACAACGGTGCCTCTCCGATGCCAGGCCGCTCACGAAGCACGCGGTCTACAGCAGCGCGAGCCGGCGGGCTTAGTGGTACGGTATGTTCGCGGCCCTGCTTATCAATAGCTGCCGGCCAAAGAATCGAGCCGTAAGGGCCCTTGCCCAACCGGAGGTCAGCGTACGTCAGTTGGCAGATTGCGGACAACCGACGACCCGTTTCCACAGCCAGGTCAAACACCTCCGCAAAGTGGCTGCACACCACACGCGATTCCGCACCGCGTTGCACCATCATTATCAGCTGGGGTCGCGGTTTTGCGGGCAAAGGGCACCCCGGAAGGCGCCACGCCGGCGATAGAGTCCGTTACGGGGCTGACACGCTGAGGCGTGGCCATATGCCGCCCGGTAAACCCGGTTGCGGGGCTGGCCAGCACCCGAAAACAACCCCAGTAGCCACCCCACCGCATCGCAAACCCTCGTAGGCCTCGGGTCTTCGTGTTCCGGTTGCCCGCCTAATAGCCAGGCGGTCTGTCAGGGACAGGGCCCTGCCCCCTACGAGCGGGGAGCGGATCGCCGTGGGCCAACCGCTCACCCTAGTATGGATTGGACGTGACCCGGTCAGGTACTACGTCAGGAATAGGTCCAGGAAGTGTTGGCTCGGACATCTCGCAAGCGACAGTCCGGAGCGGCTCGCGATAGAAAGAGAGCATCGGGATCCTTCTCCCACTTCGTGCTCAACAACCGGACAACACCGAGACTCCCTTGGCTTGCAGCGCGGCCACGTCCACGCAACTCACGCTCGTGGCAAGAAGGTCAACCGTGTCCCCCGCTCCGAGCCCTGGGTTGGCGATCAGAGCGCTGATGTCGCTAATCGAGTTGGACTGGAGGACGAGGTTCGTCAGGCTCGTGAGCCCGACCAGCGCGCTGATGTCGCTGATCGTATTGTGGTTGAGCCAGAGGTCTGTCAGGCTCGTGAGCCCGCTCAGCGCGCTAATGTCGCTGATCGAGTTGCCGCTGAGGACGAGGAATGTCAGGCTGGTGAGCCCGCTCAGGGAGCTGATGTCACTGATCGAGTTGTCGAAGAGGACGAGCCCGATCAGGCTTGTGAGCCCGCTCAGCGCGCTGATGTCAGTGATCGAGTTCTCCTTAAGCTCGAGGTAGCTCAGGCTCGTGAGCCCACTCAGTGCGCTGATGTCAGTGGTCGAGTTCCCGTCAAGCCAGAGGTCTGTCAGGCTCGTGAGCCCGCTCAGGGCGCTGATGTCGCTGATGGAGTTGTCGAAGAGGAAGAGTTCCGTGAGGCTCGTGAGCCCACTCAGCGCGCTGATGTCACTGATCGAGTTGCCGTTCAGAAAGAGCCCCGTCAGGCTCGTGAGCCCGCCCAGTGGGCTGATGTCGATGATCGAGTTCCTGCGGACAGTGAGGGTCGTCAGGCTGGTGAGCCCGCCCAGCGCGCTGACATCCGTGATCGAGTTGCGGAAGAGATTCAGATACGTGAGGCTGGTGAGCCAACTCAGCGCACCGATGTCGCTGATCGAGTTGCGGCTGAGATTGAGGGTCGTCAGGCTCGTTAGCCCGTTAAGTGCGCTGATGTCGCTGATCGAGTTGCCGCGGAGATCGAGGCTCGTCAGGCGCGTCAGCCCCTCCAGCGCGCTGAAGTCACTGATCGAGTTGAAACGGAGGATGAGTTCCGCCAGGCTCGTGAGATTCTGGATCCCCACCAGGCTCGTGATCCCAAAGGAGCCGGCATCCAGACCCGTGAGCTCCGATATCCGGCCGCAGGTGAGATCGTCCAGCGTGCCGATCGCGAGCGTCGCCCTAATCGCCGCTTCCAGGTTGGCATCCTCGAACGTCGCGATCGCAGAGGCGGGGTGATCGCTGCAGAGGTCGCCGGGCTGAATTTCCGATGACCCTACTACCTCGGGGAGCCTCACAAATACGATCGTCACGATGACCCCCCGGGTCATCCTCATCCGCAAAAACCACGGTCCATGTGTTGCCGGAGAGAGTGTACTGGAAGTCCTCGTCGTCGCACCCTGGGTCACAGATGAAAAAGCGAGTGCCCGTGACAAACCACGTGCCGTCGTCGGTGCAGCTAGTCCCGTCGTCGTCGTCGCAAAACAATTGCTGCGTGTCGCCGGTAACGGACTCCAGGAACGTTCCGTCGCTCATCAAATTGATTGTGAACTGGGTGCTCGTTCCAGCCAGGAGCTCCACCCCATCGACCAAGAGGCTGATTGCTCTCCATGACCCGACCAGGCTAGGTGCACTAGCCACAAGGGCGGCACTACCCGAGTTGTTGCTCGGATCGTCCTCCTGGTGCTCCAGCACCGCAGCCGTTGCTGTGTTTGTGAGCGTCTCGCCGGCGAAGCCCTCAGCCACCCTGGCCGTCAGTCTGAGGCGTCTCAGGCTTCCCGGCCCCAGGCTCGGGATCGTCCACTCGCCAGTACTCGGGTTGTAGCCCAGGTCGGCCGAGACGAACTCGAGACCGTTGGGAAGATGGTCCGTGACTACGATCTGTTCGGCACGGTCGGGCCCGTGGTTCGTGACGGAGATCGTGAACACGACCTCCTCCGTCTCGCGCACCTCAGCCTGGTCCGCAACCTTGGTGACCTCGATGTCGGCCACCCGTCGGCCAACGTCCACGAGCGCGGAGGCCCTGTTGTTCGCCGGATCGTCATTCTGCTCGGTCAGCTGCGAGGCCGTAGCCACGTTCTCCAGAATCTGACCTCCGGTCCCCTGACCCACGGTGGCGACGATCGTTAGAGTAGCGGACTCGCCAACCGTCAGGGTCCCCACTACCCATGCGCCATCCGCCGCGGTGTGGTCCCCCCGAGTCGGCGTCGCAGTCATGAAATCCAGGCCAGCAGGCAAAGGATCGGAAACGGTGACGCCGGTCGCCGTCGCCGGACCGGCGTTGGCCACCGTCACGGTGAAGCTCACCTGGTCCCCCTCAAATGCCGTCGGCTTGTCCACTGCCTTGCTCACGGAGATGTCGGCTGTCATGGGCATCACCGTGAAGTCCTCACTCGCCGCCGGATTGAGGTCCTGAGCCGTGGCTAACAGGTGGAACACTCCACCGTTGGGAATCACCAGACCCTCGAAGGTGGCGGGACCCTCCACGGCGTCGACCGTCGTGATCCCGCTGAGCTCAGCCGCCTGCGGGGCGCCGACTACGCCGGAATCGGCCGCGGCGGCCGCCGCGGCGACCACGGCAGCGGCCCGGTCCTGAAGCTCGAGCGTTACGACACCCGCGTAGCTCGCTACGCGAGCGCCTCGGGCGTCCAGCACTTCAACGCTGGGGGCAGGATCCAACGGCTCACCGACCTCCACCGTGCTCGGCTGGCTCACGAAGGCCAGGCCGATGGGTCGGGCTAGAACCACTACGCTGATCTCGTCTGACTGGGCTCCCGCGGTCACGGAGATAAGTGCCGTGCCAGGAAGATGCGCCTGGAGGAAGCCGCCCTCGGTCACCGTGGCGATGGAGGCGTCCGTAGTCGTCCAGAACAGCGCCGGAGCGCCGGGCTGGCTTATCTGCACCTGAGCTTGCAGCTGAAGGCCGTCTCCCTCCGTCAGAGGACCGGCATCGACCAGGGTGACAGACGTCACATAGTTGTTGGCGACTGGCCCCTGTACGACCTCTACCTGCTGGACGGGAGCCTGACCCGTGAGACTGAACCCGGCAGTGATCCCAGAGTACTCCACCGTCTCGATTCCCTGAGAGACGCTGATGAGTTCCGTGACGAGATAGACCGGAGGGTCGTCGGGCGGAATCTCGACCTCGCAGTCGACGACCCAGACTTCCAAGGTCGGATCCACATCCGTGACGCACACAGCGATGATGGAATCGTCCGACACCCGCTTGACGGTCACCCGGATCCGAGTGATGTCTGCGGTCTGCTCGGCTGTTGTCCCCTGGGGAAACACGGTACTCAACGCTACGACCGCACGGCCGGTGGAGGACTGGTCTACGGGAGACGACCCGTCGGTGCAGGAGGAGAACAGGAAGAGAGAGACGAGCCCACAAAGGGCCAGGAGCCGTCGGTACACCATGGAGACCATCGCCGCTGGGGAAGCGGAGACTCTGAACAGCGCACCTGATGGTTGACACAATGGTGCCAGCTGATGGTTAACAGATTGGGTTACGTCCTGTGTTTCCGTGGGTGTCGAAAATGACGAAGAGTTCTTCGTCAAACCACCCGAGGGTAATGGGTCCGAAGTAGACTTGCCACAGAGCGGGACCGATGGGTTCGAGGGCGATGAACTCGTTGCCCAGAGCCGAACTGATGTTGATCCAACGCGAGTGCCAGCGGATCCCTCCGTTTGTAGAGACCTTTCGGACCTCGAAGTGCTCAGGGTACGCGAGAGGTGGGAGGACGTCGGGGTAGGCTCTAGGGGCAGATTGATAGACTGAGTCGGGAGTCGCATCGTCGAGAGCCTCGTGCGACCGGATGTGATTGAAGGTATGGCGGAATTCGTCGAAGTGGCGCTGCTGGGCACTGAGGTTGGCCTTCGGCGGCCGAGTGGCTTCCCGCTTGAGGGTTCTATGCATTCGCTCGTGTCGGCCGTTTTGCTGCGGCTTTCCAGGCTCGATGGTCTTAGGACGGATGCCGAGCCGGATCCACCAAGCGCTCAAGCGTGTGAGCCGAGCGAGGCCGATGGAAGCGAAGGGCGTGCCGTTGTCGGAGCGGATGACAGCGGGCAGGCCGAACTCTCGGAAGGCCTTGATGAATACGGGCTTGGCGAGCTCGATCGACGTGGAATACAACCCCCTACACTCGAGCAGGAAACGGCTGAAGCCGTCCTGGATGGTGAGGGGATAGCAGTAGCGGCCGTTGAGCATCTTGAACTGGCCTTTGAAGTCGACCGTCCAGACCGCATTGGACTCGTCCATGGGAGTGAGTGGCTTGCCGGGATGGCCCGGCTTGCCGGAACGCCTACGCTTCTTCGTGATCAGGTCGTGACGCTCGAAAATGCGATCGATCGTCCTGCGGAACCTGTCAACGACAATGGGACACTCTACGGGATTAATTAGAGAGCAATGTCCTGTGTGGTGAGGGAAGGGATGGGAGGATTGATGAAGACGGCCTCCGGGAGCGGTTTGGGATTCGGCACACCTCTGACGAAGCGTTCGGGATGAGCGGCCCATGCTTCGCGGAGCACGGATTTCCTGCCGGCAATGACCTGATCGGCGTTCCCGAAGTGGACCTGCTCGGGGGTTAGCATCGAGATGCCGCCATGGCGGTGCTCGGCATTGTACCAGCGGAAGAACGATCGACAGAACGTCTTGGCTTGGCCCTGATCCCCGAACCGTCCGGGAAACGAGGGATGGTACTTCAAGGTTTTGAACTGAGCCTCGGAAAACGGGTTGTCATCCGACACCTGAGGCCGGCTCAACGAGCGGGTCACGCCGAGGTCAGCGAGAAGTTGAGCGGTGCATTGGCTCGTCATTGGAGCTCCCCGATCCGAGTGCAGGGTCAGGACCCGGGGCTGGACGCCATGCTTCAGGCAGCTCTGCTGGATCAACCGGCCGGCCAGGGCCGAGTTCTCCCGGTCCGCCACCATCCAGCCCACGACGTAGCGGCTGTAGATGTCCATGATGACGTAGAGGTAGTAATAGCTCCACTTCTTCGGCCCGAGCAGCCGCGTGATATCCCAGGACCACACCTGGTTCGGCGCCGTGGCCATCAACTCGGGCTTCTTGTACTCGGGATGGGTGCGCTGCGCCCGGCGTTCCTGAACCGGCACCTCGGAGGCCAGAACACGATACATCGTGCGTTCGCTGCACAGGTAGACCTCTTCGTCGAGCAGCGTGGCCACCACCTCGGCGGGTGAGCGGTCCACGAACCGCTCCGAACACAGCGTGTCGAAGACCTCGCCTCGTTCCGTCTCGCTCAATGCCCGGGCGGGCGTCGGGCGGGGCTGCTGTTGCCCGGTTGATGGGCCTCGACGACGGTACAACGTCGATCGGGAGACCTCGAGGGCCGCGCACGCCGGTTTTACACCGACGTGCTTAGCCAGCTCATCGGCCGCCTTCAAGAGTTTGTCCCGTCGTCGAGGCTTATCCCCAGCAGCCCCGCAACTTTTCCCTGCACGTCGATGATCAGGTGTGCCTTCCTGAGCTCATTCCCGAGCCGTGCGTTTCGCCGCTCCAGCTTGCGTACCTTCTCATCCAGCGGATTTCGCTCCGGCTTGCGGCCGCGTTTCTTCGACAGGGCCTTCAGCGACCCGCTATGCGCCGCCTTGCGCCACGTCGTCAGGTGCGACGAGTACAGGCCCTCTCGCCGCAGGACTTGACCCACCTCGCCGGGCTCGGTGCACCGGTCCGCTTCTTCGACGATCCGCAGCTTGTACGACGGACTGAACCGCCGCCGTAGCGGCCTATCTACTACCTCCGGGTCCGCAGGAGCTGCCGCGCTTCGCTTGGCCTCCCCGGTTCCAGGGGCACTACCATTCTCTGCCATTCTCTCTCGCAGTCCCAACATGTTCGTTTTCTCTGCCTTCGCCCTACTCTAATTCTTTGCGTGCTCCGTGTCTCACGTACGTTGGCAGAGAGGGAAGAGTTCTTCGTCAAACCACCCGAGGGTAGTGGGACCGAAGTAGACCTGCCACAGAGCGGGGCCGATGGGTTCGAGCCCGATGAACTCGTTGCCCAGAGCCGAACTGATGTTGATCCAACGCGAGTGCCAGCGGATGGCTCCGTTTGTAGAGACCTTACGGACCTCGAAGTGCTCAGGGTACTCGATGGGCGGAAGGACGTCGGGGTAGGCTCTAAGAGCCGATCGGTAGACGGAATGGGGAGTAGCGTCGTCGAGCGCCTCGTGGGGGCGGATGTGATTGAATGTGTGGCGGAAGTCGTTGAAGTGGCGCTGCTGGGCACTGAGGTTGGCCTTGGGCGGGCGAGTGGCTTCACGCTTGAGGGTCCTGTGCATGCGTTCGTGTCGGCCGTTCTGCTGCGGCTTACCCGGCTCGATGGTCTCAGGACGGATACCGAGGCGGATCCACCAGGCACTCAGGCGTGTGAGGCGAGCGAGGCCGATGGAAGCGAAGGGCGTACCATTGTCGGAGCGGATGACGGCGGGCAGACCGAACTCGCGGAAAGTCCTGATGAACACAGGCTTGGCGAGCTCGATCGACGTGGAATACAGCCCTGTGCACTCGAGCAGGAACCGGCTGAAGCCGTCCTGGATCGTGAGGGGGTAGCAGTAGCGACCGTTGCGCATCTTGAACTGCCCTTTGAAGTCGACGGTCCAGACCGCATTGGGCTCATCCATCGCAGTGAGCGGCTTGCCGGGGTGGCCCGGTTTGCCGGAGCGTCTGCGCTTCTTCGTGATCAGGTCGTGACGCTCGAAGATGCGATCGATCGTCCTGCGAGCTGGGGCCGAGCCAAACTTCTCAGCTGTGAGTTTACGGATCTTGCGTGATCCCCATCCGTAGCGCTGACGCAGGTCGACGACGTGTTCGACGATCGGCTCCTCCACGGGTGTGGGCAGTGATGGGGTCGGCGCGATCGCTCTTGCAGTCCCTCGAATCCCTCTGCGCGGAAGCGATTCCACCAGGTGTATCCCGCGGTCCTGCTGATACCGTAGCGCCTACAGGACTCGGCGAAACTGAACGTCCGTTGTTGCACTTCGAGGATGAAGCGTACTCTTTGCTCGTACATGGTCGACCGGTTCCAGTCCATCGGGCTCTCCTTGTTGCAGAACCCTGGTTGATAGGAACCTGTCAACCATCAGTGTAGGCCATTGTGTAAAGGATCAGGGTAGGCTGTACCGTCTCAGATCCTAACATGGCCCTCCACAAGGAGGTGCTATGCCATGGTTGGAGACCGATCCCATGAACGAACGTAAGCGATTCATTCTCGAGGCCACGGGTGGCCTATTCTCGCACACCGAGCTCTGCCTGCGCCACGGCGTCAGCCGTAAGACCGGCTACAAGTGGATCGAGCGCTACGAATCCGAAGGACCTGATGGCCTCGGAGATCGCCCGCATCGTGTCCGGGCGCATCCACACACCACTGAGCCACACGTGGTCGAAGCGGCATTGGAGTTCCGCGGACAGCGGCGACGTTGGGGTGCCGACAAGATCCGTGCTCGCCTGCTGACTCTACACCCTGACTGGAGCGTTCCCTCTGCCCGCATCCTCCACAAATACTTCCTCCGTGAGGGACTCGTGAAGAAGCCGCGCAGGAGTCGTAGGCGTCCGCATCCCGGCAGGCCCACAGCTCCCTTCGACGCACCCAACGCCATCTGGTCGGCTGACTTCAAGGGTCAGTTTAAGACCCTCGACGGTCGCTACTGCTACCCACTCACCGTCCAGGATGGCTTCAGTCGTTATCTACTCGCCTGCCAGGGGCTCGAGGGCACTACCTACTCTGCTTCCCGTCGCGTCTTTACTCGCCTTTTCCGCAAGTACGGGCTCCCCGCTCGCATCCGCACCGACAACGGCACCCCCTTCGCTTCCATCGCCCTCGGCCGACTCTCTCGTCTCTCGGTCTGGTGGATCAAGCTCGGTATCCTGCCCGACCTCATCGAGCCGGCTTCACCCCAGCAGAATGGCCGTCACGAACGCATGCATAAAGACCTCAAGGCCGAAGCCACCATCCCGCCGGCCGGAAACCGCTCCGCCCAGCAGAAACGCTTCAACGCCTTCCTTACCGACTTCAACGAGATCCGGCCCCACGAAGCGCTCGCTCAAAAGCCACCTGTCTCTGCTTATCAACCTTCGACCCGGTCCTTTCCCTCGAAGCTGACCACACCCGACTACCCTGCTCACTTCGAAGTCCGCAAAGTCTCAACGAACGGAGGAATCCGATGGCACTCACGCTGGATCAACGTCTCTCACCTGCTCGGCGGAGATTACATCGGCCTCGAAGAGATCGACCACGACGTCTGGGCCGTCTACTTTGGCCCTGTCTCTCTCGGTTGGATGATCGGGATAGGGGAGGACCGGCGATCCCGGTCTTTCCCCTCCCACACCACCAGGCATGCGGGTCCGCACCTGGCGGTTCGGTGAGTTGAGGTCAGTACGGCGTGAGCCGGGGCACACCCAGCTCGTCGAAGTACGCCCCTGGCAAGGCCGTGTGCAGGGCGTGGTGCGCGGCCACGTGCCACCAGCTTCGCGCGAACCGAGCAGCTCGCCAGGCGAGGTTCTCGCTCACACCGCGAGCCCTCAACTCCCGGTACGCTGTCCTTCCCCGTTTCCACTGGCGTAATTGCAACGTACGCAGCCGGCGGTGGATCCATTGGTCCAGGTCTCGGAAAACCCCCGGTGTATCCGCTAAGCCGAAGTATGCCTTCCACCCCAGCACGTAGCGCCGTAGCTCTTCCGCCACCTGTTGCAGGCTCCGCCCGCCACTCCGGCTTGTAATCTGCCGGACTCGCTCCTTGAACTTCGTCAGGGCCTTCTTGCTGACCCGGCGCTTCACGACCTTCCCTGCCGCTACCCAGAAGCTGTAGCCCAGGAACTGTCGATCCCACACTCGCGCCACCGCGCTCTTTTCCTCGTTGACCTGAAGCCGAAGTTTCCCGTACAAGTGCCTCAGCGCCTGCATCACACGTTGTCCTGCCCGCCTCGACCGCACGTATACATTGCAGTCATCGGCGTACCGGACAAACGCGTGTCCGCGTAGCTCCAACTCCTTGTCCACTTCGTCCAGGAGCACGTTCGCCAGCAACGGCGACAACGGTCCGCCCTGAGGCGTCCCCATGTGCCGCTCCATCACCACCCCGTTCGCCATGACTCCGGCTTCCAGGTAGCGACGGAGGATCCGCAGCATCGCCTTATCCTCGATCCGCTTTGCCAGCCGCCCCATCAGCACGTCGTGGTTCACCCGGTCGAAAAACTTCTCCAGGTCCACATCCACCACCCATCGTCTCCCTTCCTGGATGTATTGCTGCGCTTCGCGCACCGCATCGTGTGCTCGGCGCCCAGGCCGGAAGCCGTGGCTGTGCCGACTGAACGTCGGGTCGAACCTCGGTTGCAGCTGTGTGGCCTATCTACTACCTGTCCCCACCTCCGGGAGCAGGATTGGCACACCTCTGACGAAGCGTTCGGGATGTTGCTTCGAGCACGGATTTCCTGCATGACCTGATCGGCGTTTGGACCTTGTTAGCATGAACCGGTCCAGCACGGTCGGAATCCCCAACTCCCGGACCCCTCCCCCACTCTTCGGTATCTCCTGCCTTCGTACCGGCTTCGGTTGGTAGGTCCCCGCCAGCAACCGCTGTCGGATCTCCCCCCAGTGCCTGCGCAAGTACTCTGGCAGCTCCTCCACGCTCATCCCGTCGATGCCCGGACTGCCCTTATTCTGCCGCACGCGTTTCAACGCTCCTACGAGGTTGGCACGCCCGACCACCTCCTCCATCAGGAGATGCTCGCTTCCTGAGCGCTCGTCTCCATGGGCCACCGTTCCGGCTTCGCCACTCCCCTCTACCTTCGGGGCTTCACCCCTATCCTCCAGCGGGAGCTCCAGTTGCCTGGACTCCTGGCGCATGGCCTTCTCGAGATCCACGGTCGTCACACTCTCCTCTCCGTTCGGCCCTTCGTCCGACAAAGCTGGGTCCAAGCGCATCATGCACTTCGTCGGCCTACTGGCGCATGGCCTCTGCTGACTTCTCGCTCCGCCGGCAGGCCCAACAGCGCAATGCCGGCGTCGCCCTTTCAGGCGTCAGGCGAGACCTCCCCGGGTAAGAACGATGACCTTCCCCGCACAATCGCCGGATCTACGCCGCTTCCCCTTGGTCGCAGGAGCTTCGCGGTCAGTGGTCCGCTCGCCCCGGTCCGCAGCACCTCGTATCCGGTTCCTGTTCGTCGACTCACGGGTTCGTTTCACGCTTCGTTCAGCGTACGCCTCACGACGAACGCCTTGCGCTTCCCTTCGGTCCCTGCGACCAGGTTCCGGGAGGACTTTCACCTCCAAGTCATCGCCCATGCCGGGCCCACCACGACCGAAGACGTCGACCGATTGGTCGATGTCCTGAACAACGTCTAGTGTGGTGCTACAGAAACTCGCGAGCCACCTAGAGGGCCGAGACACTTCTGTAACACCACATTGGGTGCATAGTCCGACGCACTCTGAACCGAGGCGATATCCCATGCGTTCTTTGCTCCGCATCCTGGTTTTCTCTCTGGCCGCCCTGTCCTTCGGATGGATCGAGTCCGCAGCCCAGACGGCGCCGTCGGTCGATCTGGACATGGTTGCCCGCATCCGCGAGGAGGGGCTCCAGCGCTCCCAACTCCCGAACACCTTCTCCTACATGACCGACGTGTTGGGTGCCCGGCTCACGAACTCCCGTGACATGAATCGCGCACAGGATTGGGTTCTCGGGGAGCTGAAGGAGATCGGGCTGGAGAACGCGGCCCGCGAGCCGTTCATGGACTACGGGATGAGCTGGGACAACGAGTACGTGTCTCTGCATCTCATGGAGCCCGACTACACTCCCATGGTCGGATACCCGATCGCGCACACGCCCAGCACCGACGGGAAGCAGCGCCTCGAGGTCGTGATTGCCGACGTGCAGACGCGGCAAGACCTGGAGCGCTACCGCGGCCGGCTCCGCGGGCTGGCCGTGCTCAGCTCTCCACCGCCGCGGATCGACCAGACACGATTCGTCACCGGTACTCCGCGGCGCACAGACCAGGAACTACGGGCTCTCGAGGAGGACGTCATGCTCCCGGCGGCGAGCCCAGATGACCATTTCTCCCGACTCTATCCCGACCGCCCCCAAAACCCGAACATTCTCACCGCAGAAGAGCGGCTGCTTTTCTACGTGGCCGAGGGCGTATCGGTCGTGCTGGAGTCGCGGAGCGGTTGGCCGGGAGCGGTGCGAGGGTTCGCCAGGCCAGGTGCCAAGATCGATCGCTGGGCACGCGATGTGACGCTCTCTGCGGTGCCGGTCGTTGCGGTCACACCCGAGCACTACAACCGGATGTACCGCATTCTCAAGCGCGACATCCCCGTCGAAATCGAAGTCGAGGTCCGCAACACCCACGGCGAGCGGGTGACCGAAGCCAACAACGTTGTGGGAGAGATTCGAGGCACCGACCTCGCGGACGAGGTTGTGATGCTCGGCGCACATTTCGACACATGGCACGCCAGCCCCAACGCCAGCGACAATACGTCCGGTGTGGCCGTGATGATAGAGGCGATGCGCATTCTCAAGGCGGTGGGCGCTCAACCGCGGCGAACGATTCGCATCGCACTATGGTCCGGTGAGGAGCAGGGGCTGTGGGGATCGCGCGCCTATGTGAAGGAGCATTTCGGGGATCCCAACGACTCCAGCGTAGGGGTCACTCCCGACTACGAGAAGTTCTCCGTGTATTTCAACCAGGACTACGGACCCGGCGTCTATCGGGGCATCTTCCTGGAGGGAAACGAGCACGTGCGGCGGACGTTCGCGGCGTGGATGGAGCCGCTCAGCGATATGGGGATGAAGACCATCTCGGTGCAGAGCCGGGGCAGCACCGACCATGTGCCGTTCAACGCGGTGGGCCTGCCGGGCTTCCAGTTCCTGCAGGCCCGTGTAGGCGGCACGGGCGGTCATACGAACATGGACTTCTTCGATACGATCCCTGTGGAGGATCTGATGAAGAACGCCGTCATCATGGCCACTTTTGTGTACCATGCGGCGACGATTGATGAGCGGATTCCGCGGAAGGGGATGGCCGGGGGAGAGTAGGAAACGGAGGTTTTGCGCCCCCGACGAACCTTTTCGGTGTGCCGCGAGTTCTTAATAGTACGTCACGATCCACGGCCACTGTAGCATTGAGACGACCCGCTTCCGCCGACCTGCGGTTGGCGCACGATCAGAGGAATCATGGCCAACGTCATTCTCCCGCCGGGGTGGCGCATCCCGGACCGCGAAGCGTCACCGGACTCGGTGTTCTTCAACCGCCGAGCGTTTCTGAAGAAGTCGGGACTTGGGATTGCAGCGTTCGGTCTCGGTGCTTGCGGTTCTGAGTTCACGCCGGCCGAGCTGGACCAGACTCCGGACGCCCCGCTCGCCGGTATCGGATGTGACGGCCCCTCCATTCTCCATCCTCTTCAGCCCATCTGCTCCTCGCCCAATGCGAATCTCTACCCCGCGCTGCGAAATCCGGCCTTCGACACTCCGTCAGGCGGCTTGACCGCACGCCTTTCGGCGGCGGTGCACAACAACTTCTACGAGTTCATAGGCACGTTGGACAACGTCAACCTGGTCTGGCCCTATACGGGCCCGTTCAACGTGTGGCCCTGGAGCGTGGAGGTCGTGGGCGAGGCGGAGGTGACAGGGGTGTTCGACGTCTCCGACTTGGAAAGAGAATTCGGGCTCGAAGAGCGTGTATATCGGCACCGTTGCGTCGAGCGTTGGTCGATGATCGTGCCGTGGGTCGGCTATCCGCTGGCCAAGCTCATCGACAAGTTCAGGCCGCTGTCCTCGGCCAACTACGTCCGATTCGTATCTTTCAATCGACCGGAAGAGGCCGTCGGTCAACGCATTCAGCCGGGCCTCCCCTGGCCGTTCTATGAGGCGCTTCGATTGGATGAGGCGAGGAATGAGCTCGCTTTCGTCGTGACGGGGGTCTACGGCGAGCCATTGCCCAAGCAGCACGGGGCGCCGTGGCGCCTTGCCCTCCCGTGGAAGTACGGCTTCAAGAGCCCGAAATCCATCGTGCGGATCGAGTTCATCGAGCAGGAGCCGTCGACCTTTTGGAGTGACATTCAGCCCACGGAGTATGGCTTCTACTCGAACGTGAACCCCGACGTCCCGCATCCGCGTTGGTCACAGCAGTGGGAGACGCCCCTGGGCACCACGGCCGTGATAGACACGCAACTCTTCAACGGATACCAGAGTTACGTATCGGACCTCTATGACCCGGAGTTGCTTACGTACATCAGTTGACCGGGTTGGCCGGACCTCGAGACCAGAAGTCGATGCGCGTGAAGTACCCGACGACCAAGTCGGCGCCGGCCGGGAGGTTCTTTCCGGCCAGCGGCAGGCGGGTGCCGATCTCGAACTGACCGGGACCGGCCGGAATGAGGAGGGACGGGCTCAGCCGAAGCATTTCCCGTTTGGCTCCCGGTGCCGGTAGGCCGTCGAATATCGGCGTTTTCCCGTACCATCCGTCGAAGGCCACCTTGTAGCCGATCGGGCCGAGCTCCCCGCCGACCGCCGCATAGAAAAACCGCTCGTCGCCAAAGGCCTGATCGTCATCCGGTGATGGCTCTCGCCAACGATAGCCGATCCAGGCCGCCACGTAGGTGGGGTTCGGATAGAACGAGTGGCCCAACTCGAGCATCAACTCCCAGTCTCGCTGGCCATCTCCGAGAGGAATGAGGTTGGTACCCACGTCGAAGTCGCCCACCGGTAGCTTCACGCCGGCGCGGATCGCGACGGGCGTGCTCATGCCGAACAGGCGCAGTGGACTGGCTCGCGCGTAGAGGCGAACGTCCCCGGGGCCAGTAGAGGTCCGCTGTCCGAGCACGTCGTCGAAACGCAGGCGGTTGAAGGAGAATTGGGCCCAAGCGTCGACCCCGTCGACCAATCCGAGCGCTGTGGTCAGGAAGGTCGAGTTACCGACAGCATGCCCGTCTGCCGGGAACGGGCCCTGGTCGCCCTCGAAATTGTACACCTGCTCGGTGTCCTGATGGTAGAACGTGAGGGACGTCCACCCCTTGCCGGGCGGCTCGATCCACTGGGCTGAAATCGAGACAGGCACCGCGGCGCCACTGAGGCTGAGTACTGCAGACACGACCGCGATCCCCGGAACGCGCATCCGTCTCGTGAGTTCCGCCGTATCGCCGCACCATTCTCCAGCCAGATTCACGACATGGTTTCCAATGGAAGGGCTTTCGGAACGGGCCCTTGCCTTGTGAGGACGGAGGTCGGGACGCACCCTGATACGCTCGGCGGGAGCAGGGGTTTCCTTTAGCTACTAACTCCGCCCGAAGTGGACGCCACGACCGACCGACGGAGACGATGGCAGAACCCCTGAAGAACTCGTTCGGACCCGACGTACCGGTCTGGATTGCCGACATGATCGCCATCGTCTACTCCGACTTCGATCGTGCGTCGTTTCTCGAGGTCACGCTCGACGGGTTCGAGGACCTCGAGTTGACGTCCAGGGCCAGGCACATCTCGGCGGCGCTCGCCGAGCACCTTCCCGGGGATCGCGAGCGCGCGATAGAGATCCTGATCGACTCCTTGGACCATGAGGTCGAAGGAGTCGGGTCGGGAAGTGTCGGGTTAGCCGGTATGGAGTCGTTCCGGTATCTGCCGTTCGTGTTCTTCGTAGCGGACTACGGGCTCGACTGTTTCGAGACCTCCACGCGGGCGCAGTACGAGCTCACGCAGCGCTTCACCGCCGAGTTCAGTGTGCGCGCCTACCTTGATCGGTATCCCGAAAGGACCCTCAGGCGGCTCGGCGAGTGGGCGGTGGATCCGAACGTCCACGTGCGCAGGCTTGTCTCCGAAGGCACCCGCCCTCGACTTCCGTGGGCGCCTCGTCTTCGACGTTTCCAGGAGGAGCCGGCGCCCGTGCTCGATCTTCTCGAGCGTCTCAAAGATGATCCCGAGGAGTACGTGCGCCGCTCGGTGGCCAACAATCTCAACGACATCTCCAAGGACCACCCTGCCCGCGTCGTGGAGGTGGCGAGGCGTTGGTGGAAGGACGGGAGTGCCGACCGGAAGCGACTCGTGCGTCACGCGCTTCGAACACTCGTGAAGGCCGGCGACGAGCGTGCGCTGACGGTGCTCGGCTACGCGCCGGACACGGCTGCCTCGATTCGCACGGTGGCGTGCTCGCCGGAGACCGTCGAGATCGGCGGCAAGGTGCGGATCGAGGTCGAGGTCGAGAACCTCTCCGACGAGGAGGTCCCGGTGCTGATCGATCTCCGCGTGCACTTCGTGAAGGCGAACGGATCGACGAGTCCCAAGGTGTTCAAGGGAGCGATGCTGACGTTGGAGCCGGGTGGAGCCACCACCGTGCGGAAGACAATCTCGTTGGCTCAGCACTCGACCCGCAAGCACTACCCGGGCCCCCATCGGTTCGAGGTCATGATCAATGGGAGCACGCACCCGGGGGCGGGGTTCGAGCTCCTTTGAGTAGGAGTGGTAATCACCGAACCCCTGCAGCCACCTCCTCCTGCCCGATCCGGCGGCGCATCCCATCCACGTCGTCTTCCATTCTGGATACGATCGCCTGAAAGAGCGGATCGTCGCGCACGCCGTCGAAGATCGGATCGATCGCGATGAAGTACGGAAATCGGTAGCCCCTCGACTCGTAGGCCTGCTCGGCCCATCGGATGGCCTCGTCCCGCTCCCCCATGGCTGCGTGGATGGAGGCCATCTCCCAAACCGGTCCCCAGGAGTCGTTCCGCTCCAGGAGGGCCTCCGTCTCCGTGAGCATGTCGGTGAGCACGCGCATTCCGCGCTCGGTCTCTCCTGTTCGGAGGAGGGCGAAGCCCAGGGTGGTACCCGTGTAGTGCCAGTGGAAGCTCGTGACGTCGGGATCCAGCCTCATCGCTTCCTCGGCCGCCGACCTGAGGCGGTCGAAGTCTCGATTGAAGAGAGCTGCTCCGGCAGCCCCCTGATGGGCATATGCCGAGGTCGGGTGCTGGAGGACGGCTCGCTCGGCGATTTCCATGCCTTGCTCGCATTCTCCCCGAAGGCTCGCGACGGCTGACAGAACCTGCATCGCCTCCAAGTCATCGGGCTCCAACGCGAGGGCATCCCGAGCCCAACGTTCAGCGAGGTCATAGTCCCCGAGCTGCCAATACGACCAGGCGACCTGCGTGCGCCGGTAGCGGAAATTCGGTGATAGGCGGAAAGCTCGCATGGACCAGTAATGGTATTCATCGAACGCACCGAAGCTGAAGTAGATCGCGTCCATGCTGGCCACAGCCGGAAGGTGGCTCGGGTCCAACTCCACGGTCTTCAGGTAATTCCTCGGCGCCTGTCGGTTCTCGCCGCGAATCCGGTATGCGAGGCCGAGCGCCTTGTATCCGTCGGGCAGATCCGGATCGATCTCGATTGCCCGCCGGCTGGCCGCCATTGCCGAATCCGCCCAACTGATCGGGAGACCGTAGTTTCCGACCCGCAACCCGAAAGCGTCTCCTAGGCCCGCCCACGCCCGGGCATAGTCCTGGTCCAGCTCCAAAGCCTGGCGGAAGAGGCGGATGGCTTCATCGTTGTCCTCGGCGGTATACCGCCCGTACGCTTCTCTTCCCTTCAGGTAGAAGTCGTAGGCGGTCAGGCTCGCGGTGGGTGCATGAGATATCCGGTCCCCCTCTTCGGACGAGAGGGTCATGCTCAGCCCCTCCGCGATCCGGGTGGCGATCTCCGACTGGATGGCGAAGATGTTCTCCGCCGTCAACTCGCGATCATAGGTCTCCGCCCACAGATGGGTACCGGACTGCGCCTCGATCAACTGGACGTTAATGCGGACGCGACCGCCCGCGCGTTGGACCCCACCTTCCACCAGGGTCTGGACGCCCAGTTCCTCTCCGATGGTCGGGATGGTTTTCGTAGTACCCAAGTACTGCATGACCGACGTGCGGGCGATGACGTCTAGCGAGCCGATCTTCGAGAGCTGGGTCAGGATGTCGTCGTGGATGCCCTGCGTGAAGAACTCGTTTCCCTCGTCGGCGCTCATGTTCGCGAAGGGGAGCACCGCGATCGCGGGCTTGCCTCCCCCCCCATGCCCGCAGCCCGAATCGGAAGGTCGTCCAGACCTTCGATGACCTGGTCGGTGCTGGTTCCCACGAGCGTCAGCGATACGGCGGTCAGCGTCAGGAGTCCACCCAGCATCAGCAACTCTGGCCCACTGATTTTCTGGCGCCCCTGCTCGCCATGATACCAGGCCAGGATCAGGGCGACGAAGAATCCGACGATCAGGAGCAGATCGATCGCCCGCCCCATCCCGGCCGTGAGCCCCCACCGCTCTCCCAGTACGTCCATCACCTGCCACACCAGCCAAGCCCCCGTCAGATAGGCCAGGGTCCATTGGACCAGCTTGCGCTGCTTCAGGCGGGCGAAGAGAGGCGACATGGATCAGCAGCGGGGTTGGCCAAACGGCTCACCAGTGCTTGTGCTCACGGCTGCTGCTCCTGGAGGGAGGTCGGGGAGAACATGGACGTGGAGGGTTTGGCAGAGCAAGTCAACACTCGGGTGGCGTGAAGCAACCTCCGACCTTATGCGCTTGTCCAATACTTCGTTCGCACTCGAAGCCACCACGGTGGGGGGGTAGCCCGCCGTGGTTGCAGTGATAGACGAAAGACAGGAGATCCAGGTGTCCGCTCTCGAACTCGCTTTTCGCACACTTACCAAGACGCCGTTCGTCACGGCGGTCGCGATCCTGTCTCTCGCGCTGGGCATCGGAGCAAACGCCGCGATCTTTTCGCTCTTCGATCAGATGCTGCTGCAGTCTCTACCCGTCCAGGAGCCCGGCCGTCTGGTGAACCTTTCGGCGCCTGGCCCCAACCCCGGGTCGCAGTCTTGCAGTCAGGCCGGGCCCTGCACAGCGGTCTTCAGCTACCCGATGTTCAAGGACCTCGCGCAGGTGTCGACCGGCTTTAGCGGTGTGGCGGCACATCGGATCTTCGGGACCAACCTCGCCATGGCCGACCAGACCGTGAACGGCACCGGCATGCTGGTGTCTGGGTCATATTTCCCTCTGCTCGGTCTGCGTCCGGCCTTGGGTCGGCTACTCGGTCCGCGCGATGATGAGGCCATCGGCGAGCACTACGTCCCCGTGCTCGGCTACGACTACTGGGAGAATCAACTCGGCTTGGACCCGGCGGTGCTGAACAGCACGATCATCGTCAATGGACGGTCGATGACGGTGGTGGGCGTGGGCCCGAAGGGCTTCGAAGGAACTACCCTCGGCGCTACCGCCGACGTGTACGTCCCGCTCACCATGCGTACGGTGATGAGCCCGTGGTGGGACGCGTGGGATAATCGCCGGAACTACTGGGCGTATCTGTTCGCCCGGCTGGCGCCCGGAGTGACCATCGAGCAGGCCAGCGCGGAGATGAACACGGTCTTCCAGGGCATCCTCGCAGAGGTGGAGGCTCCGCTTCAGAGCGGCATGAGCGACCAGACCATGGAACGGTTCCTGGTCAAGGAACTGGTGATCGAGGAGGGCTCCCGCGGACAGAGCAATCTGCACGGAGAGGTGGAGACACCCATGACCCTCCTCTTCGGGATCACGGGTGTGGTGCTGCTCATCGCTTGTGCGAACATCGCCAACCTCCTGTTGGCTCGTGGAGCCAACCGCGGGTCCGAGATGGCTATCCGCGCTTCGATCGGTGCAAGTCGGTCACAGATGCTGAGACAATTGCTGACCGAGTCGCTGGTACTCGCTGTTCTCGGAGGGTTCGCCAGCCTTCTCGTCGCCAACTGGACCCTGGGAATCATCGCGACGCTCCTTCCACCCGAGCCCGCGTCCGCCTTCACGCCCTCGTTGAGTCCCGGTGTGATCCTGTTCGCGGGGGCGCTGGCGATCGGAACCGGAGTCCTGTTTGGACTCTATCCGGCCCTGCACAGCACGCGTCCAGATCTGGTGACTGCGGTGAAGAGCAACAGCGGCCAACCCTCCGGACACCGGGCTGCGGCGCGCTTCCGTAGTGCGCTGGTCACGGCCCAGATCGCCCTTTCCATGGCGCTATTGGTCGGAGCGGGTCTGTTCCTCAAGAGCCTCACGAACGTGAGCCGAGTGGACCTGGGCATGAGCCCGGGAGACGTGGCGACGTTCGCCATCTCGCCGACGCTGAACGGATACGACCGTGAAGAGTCGCTGGCGCTCTACGAACGGGTCGAGCAGGAGCTGGCTGCCTTGCCCGGCGTCTCGGGAGCCTCAGCTGCGATTGTCGCGATCCTGAACGGCAACAACTGGGGTAACGACGTGGCCGTGGAGGGGTTCGAGTCGGGCCCTGACATCGACTCCAACTCGCGCATGAATATGGTTGGTCCCGGCTACTTATCGACGCTGGGGATACCACTGCTCGCCGGCCGTGAGTCACCGTTGCCGACAACATGGAAGCGGAAGAGGTCGCCGTCGTGAACGAGGCGTTCGCGACCAAGTTCGGACTCGATCCCCGCGAGACCGCCGGAAAGTTCATGGGCACGGGTGGTGGTGGTTCCGAGTTGACGCGCCGCATCGTCGGGGTGGTCCAGGACTCGCGCTACTCGGGGGTGAAGCGCGACGTGCCACCGCTCTTCTTCCTCCCCTACCGTCAGAACGAGTATGTCGGATCGATCACCTTTTACATGCGCACACAGATCGAGCCGTCGCAGACGCTGGCTGCGGTGGGAGGCGTCATCAAGGGCTTGGATGCCAACCTGCCGGTCGAGGACCTGAAGACACTCGAGCAAACCGCGAAAGAGAACGTGATGCTCGACCGCCTCATAAGCACGTTGTCGGCCGCCTTCGCCGTGCTGGCCACCATACTCGCTGCCGTGGGACTGTATGGCGTCCTGGCCTACTCGGTCTCGCAACGTACACGTGAGATCGGCCTGCGCGTGGCACTGGGAGCGGACGGGGCACGGGTCCGGGCGTTGGTGCTACGCCAAGTAGCGAAGATGATCGTAGTCGGTGGAATCATCGGCTTGGTGGGAGCCTTTTTCCTGGGCCGGGCCGCCGAGTCTCTGCTTTTCGGGCTGGAGGGTAACGATCCCGTGGTGATGGGCGGTGTCGCGGTGCTGCTGAGCGTCGTGGCGTTCGCAGCCGGCTACCTGCCGGCGTACCGAGCCTCGAGGATCGATCCGATGGTGGCTCTGCGGTACGAGTAAGGCGTACCACACTCCATCGGATCGACCACCCTAGCCCAGGCTGTGGTCGCTGATTAAAATCGCCGTCTGTGGTTCGATCCGGGCAGTTACTCGTACAGAGTGACGAGCCGGTCAGCGTCACTGAACGGCGTCGATCTTGTGAGATGCCGCGGTGCCGGACCATGTTGCTCGGCACAGGTCCCGCCTGATGCATCCCACACGCAAAGACGACATCAATGGACATCTCGCGCATCTCCGATTCCCGCATGTCGATCATGGGCCTTGTCCGGTCGTCGGCCGTTCTGGGATCGATTCTACTTCTCGGACCCAGCGCTCTCGGAGCCCAGGCCCGCGACTACGACTCCGCCCGCCCGTTCGGCACGCTCCGGGAGCAGGCCAGGGTCCAGCAGACCTGGCTCGAGGACCGTCTCGAGACCAACCTGCCACTCCTCATGCGGAAACACGGCGTGGATATGTGGGTCGTGACCATGCGGGAGTACAACGAGGACCCGGTATTCAAGGCACTCGTCTCGGCGACGACCTTCGCTGCTCGGCGTCGCACGATCTACATGTTCTACGACCGCGGTCCCGAACAGGGGGTCGAGCGCCTGGCGTTGGGCGGGAACTCGCAGGGTGGCGTGTACGAGGCGGTGCGGGCGACTGCGCTGTCTTCAGACGGTCGCGCGGCCGAACTGTGGGGCAGCGATCAGTGGGACCTGTTCGCGCGAATGGTGCGCGAGCGTGATCCCGAGCGGATCGCCGTGAACATCTCGCACGATATCAACTTTTCCGACGGGCTGACTGCAGGAGAGTGGGAGCAGATGGAAGAGGCACTGGGCGACCTGGCCGGGCGCGTGGTCCGCGAGCCTCTTCTGGCTGTGGACTATCTTGCCATGCGCGTTGCCGGCATGACCCCCACCTACCGCCACATGCAGGCCATCGTGCACGAGATCATCGGCACGGCCTTCTCGGACGTGATCATCGAACCGGGCAAGACCACCACGGAAGACGTGGTGTGGTGGATGCGGCAACGGGTCCACGATCTAGGTCTGGGTTCCTGGTTCCAGCCCTCCGTGGGCATCCAGCGCTGGGGCGTGGAGATGGGCGACTCCATCGCGCCTGTGATCCTCAGGGGCGATGTCCTTCACTGCGACTTCGGCATCGTCAACATGGGCATGACGACGGACACGCAGCACATGGCGTACGTGCTCCTGGAGGGGGAGACATATGCGCCCGCGGGTCTGCAGAAGGCGCTCGCCAACGCCAACCGTCTCCAGGACATCCTCCTCGAGGAGACTAAGGTGGGTCGGTCGGGCAATGAGATCCTCGCCTCGGTCCTGAACGTGATGCGTATCGAGGATCTGGATGGGACCATGTATACACATCCCATCGGAGACCACGGCCACGGCGCCGGTCCCTTGATCGGTCTGTGGGACTATCAGGACGGTGTTCCGGGTCGGGGCGATCCGTTCGTGATCCCGAGCATGTGGTTTTCCACCGAGCTACAGGTCACGACTCCGGTGCCCGAGTGGGACGGTCAACGCGTGCGTATGGCCCTGGAAGAGGAGGCCGAGATCACGGCTGAAGGTGAGATGCGATGGGTGCTGAGGCGGCAAACGGAATTGCACTTGGTGCACTAGTGCACGGATGAGCCTAGCCTTCGTCCTCGACCCGCACCTCGTCGCACTTGCAGCGGCCGCACCAACATCCGCAGTGGCCACACCCGCACCGGCAGCGGATTCGTCCACCGAAGAGCCACCAGAGGGCGAGTACGAAGAGGAGTAGTTGTAGACCTCCACCGCTGGCCAGCCCCTGCCAGAAAGCAACGACAACGTTGAAGTAGATGGCTAGCGCCTCGCCGATCAACTCGATCATCTTCCGTCCTCCACAGGCCGTTCGACTAAAGTCGGGTGCACATCATTAGACGCGGAACCCGCTCGGAAGGTTGCGGGGCGGTTGGTTGGCGCAGCGTCAGGAGGCCCCATTGTCCTCCGGAGTCTTCGATATCCATTTGAAGAGCCTGTACCCGCCGTACCCGACGGCTCCGACCGCCAAGACCGCCGGAATCCACCCCAAGAGGTTCAGGACGATGGACCCGACTATGACGACGGCTCCACCTTGGAGCCAGCCCACCCACTGCCCCCGGTTGCGCGCGCGTGTGAGGTCTTTGGCGGTATAGACCTTCTCGGGCAGGTTCATCTTCACCTTCGTTCGGTAGGTGCTCGGCGAGGCATCCGGAAGGCGAACGCGTCGTCGCAGGTGGCCAACTCGTCGAATCTTACGGTGGATCACGCCCACGTTCAATCACGAGGCCCCTGCGTAGACGCCTGAGCTTTACGGCTGCACATTAGGCGCGCAGCAGAATGGCGGAGTCGTCAGGTCGGCCGTGTACGGCGCCGGACTCCGACTATGCGTGCCCCCCGACCCCCGACCGCCCGATATGGACAGCATCGACGTCACTCGCCTTCTCGACGCGTATGGAAGCGGCGACAGGGCGGCGCTCGATCAGCTACTTCCGGTGCTGTATGCGGATCTGCGGGGGATCGCACGTCATCACCTGGCCAATGAGGGTGCCGGGCGTCCGTTCGATACGACCGGGTTGGTCCAGGAGGCGTACCTACGGCTGGTCGGGGTCAAGTCCACGTCCATTAGCAGTCGATCCCACTTCCTCTCGATCGCGGCGCGCACGATGCGCCGCATTCTTGCCGATGAAGCCCGACGTCGGACTGCCCTGAAGAGGGGCGGGAGGCAGGATCCCGTTACGCTCAACTCCGAGGCTCTGGGCGTCGAGGATCGCAGCGAAGACCTGCTCGCCCTCGACCAGGCCGTCAGGAAGCTCGAGTCGCTCGACGTACGTCAGAGCCGGGTGGTCGAGTGCAAGATCTTCGCCGGGATGACCTACCCGGAAATCTCGGAAGCGCTGGAGATCTCGGTGGCCACCGTGAAGCGCGACTGGGAGACAGCGCGTGCATGGCTGAACCGGGAACTGGGCCAGGAGCTGGGCCGATGAGCTGGGCCAGGAGCTGGGCCGATGAGCCGATCGGGTACGGTTCTGCGCCAACCTTGGTAGACGTTGCAAGCACATTGATCAAATGAGGCACTCCAACTGGAGACGCTGAGGAAGTTCAGGAACTTTGCCACTCCCGAGTATGAAGAGCTCTTCGAGGAGCTCAGCCCCGACGAATTGACGTCGATCATCTCGCGGATTGATGCGGCTGTCACCGAGGCCGTTTCCGCTGAAGGCGGGACCATGATGGAGAGCTCGAGGGGACGCCTCGAGGCGGCGTTCGGCGTGCCCGTCACGCACGAGGATGATGCCCACCGTGCCCTCCGGGCTTCGCTCGAGATCAGGGCCAGGATACTCAGGCTCGGGAGCGAATTGGCGTGGCCGCTGGGCAGGAGCCTGTCGAGCCGCATAGGGGTGGACACGGGTACGGTGGCCGTGAGGAGGAAGGAAGACGGTGGGTCCGGTTACCAGCTGTCGGGCCGGCCGGTGCGCGCTGCGGAGGAGTTGGCCCGTCGCGCCGAGGACGACCAGATCATCATCACCGGTGAGTGCCGCCGTCTCGTGGCCACAGGCTTCGAGACGAGCCCGACCTCCGAGATCGAGATCTCGGGGGTGGAGCATCCGGTCGCGACCCATAGCGTGCTAGGAGAAGGGCCCGCCTCCGCGACCATCGGGGCTCGGGGCCTCACAGAATTCCTCGGGCGTGAGGAGGAGCTGGAGGCTCTGAAACGACTGGCCGCGAAGGCGACCGCAGGGGACGGGGGATTGGTCAACATCGTCGGTGAGCCCGGGGTCGGTAAGAGCCGCCTTCTCTACGAATTTTCCGAGGGCCTCGATACCGATCAGGTCAGGGTGTTGAACGGACGCTGCCTCCAGGGAGCACGCGGGGCCTCGTATGCGCCGATCCTCGAGGTGCTCCGCGAAGCGCTCGTGCCCGACGGCGCGCGAGGAGATGATCTGGACGCTCAGACCGCGGTCGACGGCGTCTTGGAACTGGACCCCGGGCTCGGTGACACGCTTCCGCTACTCCTGCAAGTACTCTCACTCAGCGACCCCCGCTTTCCGTTCCCCAAACATCTGCAGGGGGATCAGCTACGGGTTGCCGTCGTAGAGTCGATCGTGGGTGTCCTGTCGGTGTTCGCCAGCCAGAAGCCTCTCGTCATTCTGCTGGAGGATTGGCACTGGGCCGACGAGGCGTCGACTGCCGCGCTCTTACAGTTGGCCGGAGTGGCGCAGTCTTTTCCGATTCTCATCACCGTGACCACGCGCCCGGGATACGGGACCGATTTCGGGGCAGTCGAAGCATCCACGCGCCTGCGGCTCGGGGCCGTTGGTACCGAGACCACTGAGGCTCTGCTGAGCGCAGTCCTCGGGTCGCGCACCGTCCAGCCGGAGCTCGCTCGCGTGATTGCGGCCACGACGGGCGGAAACCCTTTCTACATCGAAGAGATCGGGGCAGATCTACAGGAACAAGGTGCGGTGTCTGTCGTGGACGACGAGGCCCGCCTCGCCGACAACGCCGAGGTTCGGCTCCCAGACTCCGTTCAGGCGGTGATACGTGCGCGGCTCGACCGCGTCGACGCCCAGGCCAAGGGTGTGCTCTTCGTCGCTTCCGTGATCGGGCGGGAGTTCAGCCGCCCTCTGCTTGCGGGCCTGGTCGACGACTCTCTGGTACTCGATCGCGTTCTCAAGGTGCTCAAGGATTCGGGCCTGATCCAACAAACGCGCGTGATTCCCGAGCCCGAATACCGCTTCAAGCATGCACTGACGCAGCAGGTCACGTATGAGAGTCTCCTTGCCCACCGGCGTCGTGAGCTGCATCGGGAGGTGGGTGAGCGGCTCGAAGCGACCGGTGCCATCCGCGAGGAGGAGCTCGACCTTCTCGCGAATCATTTCGGTGAGGCGGGACAGTGGGAGAAGGCCGTCGACTACGGATACGAGGCCGCCAAGCGAGCTCTGCTCCTCAGCGAGCAAGAGGACGCGCGGTCGTCGCTGGTTCGGGTCGAGGCGTGGGCAGACCGTCTCGACCCCTCGCCCGAGCACGATCAGAAGCGCATGGACGTGCTCTTCACGAAGGAACGTCTGCTCGACGCCACTGGCCACAGACGGGAACAGCACGCCACCATCGAGCGCCTCCGCCCCATCGTCGAGTCCGCCGGCACTGAGGCGGACCACATCGAGCTGGACCTGCGCCATGGAGACTTTCTGGCCGCGGCTCGGCGGTACGAAGAGGCCGAGGTGGTGCATACGAGGGCGCTCGAGCGAAGCCGTGCCGCTGAACTCCCGGATATGCAGCGCAAGGCTCTGCGGAGCCTCGGCTTGTTGTCGTGGCATCAAAACCGGGGCACCGAGGCGGAGGCCCTCCGGTTCCTGGAAGAGGCGGTTGAGTTGGACCGGCTCAACGACGACATAGAGGCGGAACTCGGAACCCTGTACAACATCTCGACGGTGCTCAAAGCCACCGGGGGACCTTGAGCGCCACCTTGCGGTGGTGCTTGACGTCTTCGGCCAGATAGACCGTTGCCATACCACCCTCTCCGAGTTCTCGCTCGATAGAGTACTTGCCTTCGAGGGCGGCAGTCAGGCGGGGAAGATCGGTGAACATGGCGGACAACATCCGGTGTCGGCCGTGCGATGCGCAAGGAAGGCGCAGTCCCCATTCTGAGACGTGGCGCCATTGTGGCGGAAGGGTACATTATCTGCCCGCGAAAAACCCTAACACGGACAAGGAGTATTCTCATGAACTCTCCTGCTTTCTTGCAGGGAATCCTAGGACACGAGCGGGGCCTCTTCTGCAACGTCGTAGGCGCGGTGCCCGAAGACGGACGCCAACATCGAGCCGACCCCAAGGCCCGCAGCGCCGAGGAGCTGATCGGTCACATGATCGGCCACAACCAGGACCTGATCGAACTGCTCGACGACGGAGTGATCCATCATCGTAACCAGGTGGCGTTCGGTACCATCGACGACGCGGTCGCGACCCTGGACCAGACCTTCGGTGAGGTGATCGATCGGCTCGGCCAGGTGGACGAAGAGACCTGGATGAGCCCCGCGAAATTCATGGCCGGGGACCACATGGTCATGGAAGCTCCGAGAATGCAGTTGGCTTGGATGATGCTCCTGGATGCCATTCACCATCGCGGGCAGCTCAGCACCTACTTGCGACCGATGGGCAGCAAGGTACCGGCGATCTACGGTCCGTCGGCGGACGACGAAGGGCCGGGTCACTGAACCGCAGCAAGCGAATAGATCGGCGCCGCCCGATCGTGGTAGGTACCTGCATCGAGACTACGAGATGACCGGTCGCACCAGCCACCTGCCGGATGATCTCTATTCGTATCTGCTCGCGCACTCGGTTCGGGAATCGGACGTCATGCGCCGGCTCCGGGAGGAGACGGCACGGCTCGAGCACTCCGACATGCAGATCGGACCCGAGCAGGGGCGATTCATGGCTCTGCTGGTCGAGCTGATCGGTGCCGAGAACGCCCTGGAGGTGGGCACGTTCACGGGGTACAGCGCCTTGGCCGTCGCCGACGCACTACCGGAGCATGGCCGTCTGGTGGCGTGTGACGTGAGTGTGGAATGGACCTCGATCGCTCGGCGCTACTGGGCCGAAGCAGGGGTCGACCACAAGATCGACCTGCGGTTGGCGCCGGCGACCGAGACGCTCGATGCCCTGTTGGCCGACGGAGGCGAGAATCAATTCGATTTCGCCTTCGTCGACGCGGACAAGGAAGCCTACGAGGCCTACTATGAGCGCACGCTCAGGCTCGTTCGGCCGGGTGGACTGATCGCGGTCGACAACACCCTGTGGGAGGGAAAGGTGGTCGATGCTTCCGTGACCGATGCGGACACGGAGGCGATCCGACGCTTCAACCGCAACCTGATCGGCGACGAGCGAATCTCACTCAGCATCGTGCCTATCGGTGACGGGCTGTCCCTCGCCAGGGTCCGGTAGTGCTTTTCTTCCGTACCCGATGTGGCCCGCGGTTGAGGGTGTTTCTACAGGGACCTCCAGGCCGGGTCGTGCCCTAGTGTCCGATCACTCGTCGCTGGTCGCTGCGGAACTCGGAGCGAGCATCCAGCAGGTCCGGGCGACCTGGGACCTGCTGGACGGTGGCGCCACGGTCCCCTTCATCGCCCGCTATCGGAAGGAGGCCACGGGCTCTCTGGATGAGGTGGCGGTGGCCGCTGTTCGGGACCGTATGTCCCAGCTGGCGGAGCTCGACAGGCGCCGCGACGCGATCATTGCCGCCCTCTCAGAGCGAGACATTCTCGACGACGCGCTCCGACACCGGATTGTGTCTGCCGAGACCCTGCCGGCGCTGGAAGACGTCTATCTGCCTCACCGTCCGAAGCGGCGCACCCGGGGCACGGTAGCGAGGGAGCGAGGGCTGGAGCCATTGGCGGAAGCCCTCCTGGCGCAGAGCGGAGCACCGATCGATGTCAGCTCCTTCGTGGGTCCCGAGCGTGACGTCGAGGACCGGGACGCCGCTCTCGCCGGAGCCCGGGACATCATCGCCGAAGAGGTCAGCGAGGACCCGGACGTCCGGCGCGATCTACGCCGGCTGTTCGCCGAGCGGGCACTCCTCGTCTCGACCGTGGTCAAGAAGAAGCAAGCCGAGGCGGCGAAGTTCCGGGACTACTTTGCGTGGTCCGAGCCGCTTGTCCGTGCGCCGTCCCACCGAATTCTCGCCGTGCTGCGTGGAAGCAACGAGGGCTTTCTGCGGGTGCAGGCGAGGCCCGACCAGGCCGACGCGTTGCTGAGGTTGACGAGGCGATACCTGCGGGGGCACGGTTTCGCCACGGAGGAGGTGCGCAGCGCACTCGACGACGCGTACAAGCGCCTGCTGCTTCCGAGCCTGGAGCGTGAAGCACTAAAGGAAGCGAAGGTCCGCGCCGACGAGGAGGCTATGCGGATCTTCGTCACGAACCTCCGAGAGCTGTTGATGGCAGCGCCGTTTCGGAACAAACGGATGCTCGCCATCGACCCGGGCTTCCGAACCGGCTGTAAGGTCGTTGCGCTGGACGCCCAGGGAGCCCTACTGCACAACACCACCATCTTCCCGACCCAGGGGAAGGGCGGGCGCGAGGAAGCCGAACAGGTCGTCAGGGAACTGGTCGAACGGTTTGCCCCGGAGGCGGTCGCCGTCGGCAACGGCACGGCAGGACGCGAGACCGAGGCGTTCATTCGGGATCTGGGCCTGAGTGCTCCGGTGATCATGGTGGACGAGGCCGGCGCATCCATCTACAGCGCGAGCGACGTGGCCCGTGAAGAGCTCCCTGATCACGATCTGACCGTCCGTGGTGCCGTCTCCATCGGCCGTCGACTTCAGGACCCCTTGGCCGAGTTGGTCAAGCTCGACCCCAAGTCCATCGGGGTCGGTCAGTACCAGCACGACGTGGATCAAGCGGCCCTCAAATCGGGGCTGGATGACACCGTGATGAGTTGCGTCAACGCCGTGGGCGTGGATCTGAACTCCGCCAGCGCGTCGCTACTCACCTACGTTGCAGGGCTGGGGCCTGTCCTGGCCAAGAACGTCGTGGGATGGCGTGAGGAGCACGATGCTTTTCGAACCCGTCGAGACGTGCTGAAGGTGCCCCGCCTGGGCGGCAAGGCGTTCGAGCAGGCGGCAGGCTTCCTTCGCATTCCCGACGGGTCGCACGCCTTGGATGTGAGTGGCGTGCACCCCGAGCGGTACTCCCTGGTGGAACGGATGGCCAAGGACCAGGGATGCTCGGTACGTGACCTGCTCACCGATGCCGATCGACGGGATCGCATCGATCCGGATCGCTACGTCGGTGAGCACGTGGGCCGTCCCACCCTGGACGACATCCTCGATGAGCTCGCCCGTCCGGGGCGGGACCCCCGCCCTGAATTCGAGGCCTTCGCGTTTGCCGACGTCCACGCGATCGGCGACTTGAGGTCGGGCATGCTCCTGCCCGGCATCGTCACCAACGTGACCGCTTTCGGCGCCTTCGTGGACATCGGTGTCCACCAGGACGGCCTGGTCCACGTGAGCCAGTTGACGGACCACTTCGTGAAGGACCCCAACGAGGTCGTGCGCGTGCGTCAGCAGGTCCAGGTGCGGGTTCTCGACGTCGATGTCGAGCGGAAGCGAATCGGCCTTTCAATGAAGAGGGGGTACGGGAAAACAGATGTTGCCACTACCTTCTTGCATGGACATCCCCACCTTGAGCCCTCGGTTCCTGGGGCAACACTAGCTCAACACACCGCGCCAGCTTATCGAGCCGGATACTCCGGCCGGCCTGCTGTGCGCCTATTTACCGGATAATATCTCGTGGCATTTTCTGCACTTAAGCTGCACCCGACCCTCATGCGAGGTGTCGAGGATTTGAAGTTCGAACGACCGACGCCCATCCAATCCCAAGCCATTCCCCCCGCCCTCGAGGGCCGGGACCTCCTGGCCTGTGCGGCCACGGGGAGCGGCAAGACCGCGGCGTTCCTCTTGCCCATCCTTCATAAGCTGATGGACGAGCCTCGGGGCACGACCCGAGCGCTGGTCCTGGCCCCCACACGGGAACTGGCCCTCCAGATCGTGGACGACCTGAACGCTCTGGCCCGGCACACCGGGATCAAGGGTGCGCCCGTCTATGGCGGGGTCAAGATGGGTGCCCAGGAGAAGGCTTTCCGGCAGGGAGTCGACATTATCGTCGCCACTCCCGGACGACTGCTGGATCACTTCCAGTACGGCTATGCGAGGCTGTCAGGGTTGGAATACCTGGTTCTGGACGAAGCCGATCGCATGCTCGACATGGGCTTCCTGCCGGACATCAAGCGTGTGCTCAAGCACATTCCCAAGCCGAAGCAGACCCTCTTCTTCAGCGCCACCATGCCTGCGCCCATCGAGGCCCTGACCCGCGATATCCTGCGGAGCCCCGCCAAGATCGCTCTTCAGCGGCGGGCCGCGCCGGCCGAAGGTGTGACACAGGCCGTGTACCCGGTGCCCGCGAGCCTCAAGAAGGCGCTCCTGGTCGAGCTCTTTGGCAGGAACCACATGCAAGACGCTTTGGTCTTTACACGCACCAAACATCGCGCGAACCTGTTGGCGAAGGTTTTGAACCGCCACGGCATCTCGGCAGAACGTATCCACGGCAACCGATCGCAGGCGCAGCGCACCAAGGCCTTGGCGGGCTTCAAGGCCGGCAAGTTCCGCGTCCTGGTGGCGACAGACATCGCTGCTCGTGGCATCGACGTGGAGGCACTCGGGCACGTGGTGAACTTCGACATCCCGGGGTTGCCCGACGACTACATCCATCGGGTTGGACGTACCGCCCGGGCCGAGTTGACCGGAGAGGCCTTCACGTTGGTAGCGCCCGAGGACGAAGCGACTCTCCGACGCATCGAGCGTACTGTCGGATCGAAGATCAACCGGGTCCTACTGGAGGACTTCTCCTACGAGGCTACCCGCGAGACCACTCCCAACGCGCCGGCCGGCCGGCGGAACGGCAACAGTGCCCGGAACGGCAATGGTGCCCGGAACAGCAACGGGGCCCGGAACGGCAACGGGGCTGGTAACGGCAATGGGAGCACGAATGGAAGCGGCCGGAGACAGAAGCGCGGGAACTGGGCGCGGAGTGCCGCCAAGAGCCCCGAGGCGGGTGCCGACGGGGCGTCTAGACCCGCTGTGAGTCAGGGCAGGAGCGAGAGCCCCGGTCGCGGTGGACGGTCGCGCAACCAGCGCCGACGGAGAGTCCGCAGGTAAGGAACCGGAGGGTCGTGGTGAAAGAAGCGGGGCCTTGTGGGATCAGGTGGGATCGCAGCTGAAGCGGAAGGAATCGTCCAGGTCCTCGGGCAGGACGAGCGTGTGCAGGCCACGTCCGAGTGCCGACGCACACATCGCCTCCCGGGCCGACCCGTCCGCCACGTACTGCTGGAGATACTCCGCGTTGAGCACGGGCTTGCCCTGGGCAATGAACGGTTCGAGGAGGCCGCACTCGTCGAATTCGTGGCACCGCTCGCTCACGTGCAGATCCACGTATTCGAGAAGATCGGCGACCTGGCCCACGTCGTTCTTCATGGCCACCGCGAGCCCGCGGTTGTGGGCCTCGTTGTACAGCGTGCGGTTGAAGGCCAACTGGTCTGCGGCGGTGAGCGGGAATCCCGTAGCGTTCTCGAAGCCGTCCACATTGTCGGCCTCGACCCCGTCACATCCGCGCTGGACCGCCAGGTCCAGGCGTGCCTTCATGAGCGTCATCACCTCCGGAGATCGTACGTCCAACCAGCGTTCGTCCTCGAATCCCGAATACACTGAGCCGAGAGTAGACGCGGGGAATTGACTGGCGTCGGGCCGAAAGTCCTCCCAGGAACCGGCCGAGAAGTAGCAAAGCAGGCGGCGTCCCGAAGCCTTCAGCGTAGCGATGACCGAGGCGGGCGTTTCGACGAGATCCAACTCGTACAACGCCACATCGTACCCGGTGTTCACGTCCCCCTGGAGCTGCCATTGCCAGGTCGTGGTCACGGACGGTCGGTACCAGGTACCGCTCGTGACGGGGGGGATCGCGGGATCGGTCACCACTTCGGGTGGGGTGTCGGGATCGGTGTCGGTGGGGGGCTCGAAGGGATCACCCTCGCCACCGCCACAGGCGGTGCAGCACAGGAGAAGAAGGGTGAGGATAGGCTTTACGCCCATCCACGCGGTCACGACAGAATCTTCGATCCGGATGGATGAAGAACGGTCAACCACGAACGCCGTCTCCGCTCACCGCCTGTAGAAACGCCTCCCCATACCGCTCGAGCTTCAACGGGCCCACGCCCGAGAGGGCCAGGAACTCACCCGGATTCGACGGCCGTGTTTCGGCCATGGCGCGAAGCGTCTTGTCGCTGAAGACGATGTAGGCCGGCACCCCCTGCCGGTCAGCGATCGACTTGCGCAGGTCCCGCAGCGATTGAAACAGGGCCTCCCCTTCATCGGAGAGCGGTCCGGGCTCCGCGACTCGATCGGGGGACATCCGTGACCGGCGGCTGGGGCGTTTGGTGGCGGCATGCATCCGGGTACCGGCCGCCATCATGCCCGCCGCCGCCAGATCCTCGGCCTTGATCCCCGTGCACCAATCACAGGACACGTCGCACGGCCCGATCTCCTCACTGAGATGCATGAGGATCTTCTGATGACGGCATCCCCCGTTCTCCACCATGCGGAACAGCGACTTGGTCGCCTCGGCCTTCGCCCAGTAGAGATCGGGGTCGTCGATGTCGCTGAGCAAGCGCTCCTGCTGCTTCACGTCGGCCCACGAGTAGAAGAGGAAGCAGTCACTCTCCAGACCGTCTCGACCGGCGCGGCCCATCTCTTGATACCAGGACTCCACATCCTTGGGCATGTCCCGGTGGATGACGAAGCGCACGTTCGACTTGTCGATCCCCATGCCGAAGGCGATGGTCGCGACGATCACGTCGGCGTCGTCCTTGGCGAACGCATCCTGGTTGGCTGCTCGCTCCTCCGCCTCCATACCGGCGTGGTACGGCAACGCCCGCACGCCCAGATCGCAGAGGAAGTCGGTCATCTGATCGACCGCCTTACGCGAGGCGCAATACAGGATGCCGCTCTGGCCCTGATGCGCCTTGATCAGCCCCGCGATCTCCTGCCGGGTGGGCCCGGTACCCTTCTTTCTGCAGTAGATGTTCAGGTTGGGTCGGAAGAACGAGCCCTTGAAGCCGGCGGGCTTGGTCATCTCGAGTTGTCTGATGATGTCGCGGGCTACGGCGTTCGTGGCGGTGGCGGTGAGCGCGAGCACGGGTATATCGGGCAACGCCGTCCGGAGCCGCTGCAATCGTCGGTATGACGGCCGGAAGTCGTGTCCCCACTGGCTGATGCAGTGGGCCTCGTCCACCACGAGAAGCGAGAGCGGCCAATCCCCCGCTTCGCGGCTCAGCCGGCCGTCGAGCCCCTCGGGGGCCAGATAGACGAGCTCGTACTGTCCGGCCCGAAGCGCCTCGAGCCTCCGCTCGCGCTCGTCCGGTTCCAGCGACGAGTTGATCGCCGCCGCGCAAAACCCCAGATCGACCAAGGCATCGACCTGGTCCTTCATCAGGGAAATGAGCGGAGACACCACGAGTACAGTGCCGTCCATCATGCGGGCAGGCACCTGAAACGTGAGGGATTTGCCGGCGCCTGTAGGCATGAGAGCGATGCAGTCGCGACCCGCCATCACCGCTTCGATGACCTTCAGTTGGCCAGGGCGAAAGTCCTCGTACCCGAACACGTCGCGGAGCACGTCGAGGGGTGTGGCGGTTGATTCGGCGGCGGTCGGGGATTCCATGCCCCAAGGTACTCGAATGCATGGGGCGGGGTGAGGGGTGGTTGGGTCGTCCGACCGGTCTCTATCTACCCGGTTTCCGCGCGACCCAGATCACATGCCGGGAGCCCTTCCCGCGGTGCGCCCGCACCGGAACCTCCTCCGCCTCGAACCCGACTTTGCACAGGCGTTTGGTGAAGGCTTTGTCCGATCCGGCCGACCAGACCGTGAGCACACCCTTGGGTCGGAGTGCCTCAAAGGTCGCGTGCAGCCCGGCCCCCGAATAGAGCCAGTCATTGTCGCCCTTGGTGAGTCCCTCGGGACCGTTATCGACATCCAACATGATGGCATCCCAGGACGCGGGTTCGTCCCTCAGCAAGAGGGAGACGTCGACCTCCCGCACGGTGACCCGTTCATCACGTAGGGGATGACCCGCGTGTTCTCCGGGCGGACCTCGATTCCATTCGACCACGGCGGGCACCAACTCGGCAACCACCACCTCGGCGTCGGGCCCGAGATGGTGCAGCGCCGAAGCCAGCGTGAAACCCATGCCCAGCCCGCCGATCAGCACCCGGGCCCGGTCGCGATCCGCGACCTCGGCGCACGCGATCTCGGCCAGCGCGTCGGCGGACCCGTGCGTTCGGGTGCTCATCAAGTCCTGTCCGCCGGCGACCTTGATGATGAAGTCGTCGCCCAGTTGGTAGAGGCCTATCTCCCCACCGTCGCCCGGAACTTGGGCGGTATCGAGCAGTGTCAGCCGTTTCATGTCATGAGTCCCCAGGAATCCCGATTCTCCGCAGGACACTAGTCTGCCGGCTCCGCTCCTGGCTGCCAAGAGGGGTCTGGCGCCTGGGAGTCGAACATCCTCAGCAAGCTTCGACGCGGTGTCATTGCGTGAGCCTGGGGGTCTACCCCAATTGAGTCGTGGGCCTGTTTGCTGGGGCTGACCCGACGCAAGGGAAGACACCATGACACCAGGGCACATCAAAGCCGGAGTCTCTCGGTTCGCCCGACCGGGTCTGCCGTCGGCGATCGGTGCCGTCGTCCTCCTCGTGGTCGCTTCCTGTGAGCCGACCGAGGATCCTGCCGCTGGAACCTCGGACAGCTACCAGTTCGCCCTGGTCGGCGACATGCCCTACTACGCCTCGCCCAGTGCACCCCTCCCTCCCGAGTTCGTGGCCACCCAATACGCCGCGGTCCTGCAGGAAATCGATGCAGCCGACGTGGATTTCGTGGTTCACGTAGGCGATCTCAACAGTTCTCTGGTGTGCGCGGATTCGGTCTATACCGCGCGCTTTGCCGAGTTCGAGGCCATCCGACATCCAGTCTTCTTGACGTTCGGCGACAACGAGTGGCTCGAGTGCGACAATGCGGGCCTGGATCCCATCAAGCAGCTCGAGACGCTCCGAGAGGTGTTCACCCAGGGAGACCAATCCCTCGGCGGGCGCAAGCTGCCGTTGGAGCGGCAGAGCGGGAGTCCCGGCTTTGAGAAATTCCGCGAGAACGTCCGCTGGCGGTTCGGCGAGGACCTGTACGTCACGCTCCACGTGCCGGGCGGTGGCAATAATATGGGGTCCGAGGACGATCCCAGGGCTGAATTCGTCGAGCGAAATGGGGCGGTCATCACCTGGATGCGCCAGTCGTTCGAGTTGGCTCGAGAGGAGGGGCTCCAGGGTGTTGTCATCGTCATGCATGCCAACCCTGGATGGGACCGCTTCAGGAGGGGTGACCCTCGGCCGGCATATTCGGACTTCCTCCAGGCTCTGCGAGAGGAGAGCGGAGCCTTCGACGGGCCCGTGCTCCTGCTCCACGGTGATTCGCACACCTTCACGGTCGACAAGCCGTTCCGAAACAGCAGCACGGGCGAGATGGTCACGAACCTCACTCGCGTGGAGACCTTTGGTCATCCTTTCATGCACTGGGTGCTGATCACCGTTGCTGCCGAAGATGTGGACCGGTTCAGCGTGCAACCTATGATTGTCGAGCCGCGTTGAGGACACGGTTTCTCGTTTCGCCCCTCACATTCCCAGCCAGTAGTTCACCTTGATCATCCAGCGATCATCGGATGGCGCATGGAGTAGCTCGTCCAGGTCTCGGCCGAAGTCGAAGTCTCCTGTCGCGACTCGGCTGGCCTGACGTCGCTGCCAGACCAGGAATACCGTGGAGCCGGGCCGGTACTCCCAACGAAGCACGGCGTTGCCCACGACCGAGCGGACGTTGAAGTCTCGGTCATCCAGGGCATAGTCGGCGACACCGTCGCCATTGAAGTCAATGTGCTGTCGTACGTTCCCGTCCGCTTCGATCTCCGAGCAGATCCGGCCGCCCGTGCACGACTCCAAGTCTCCGTTCATGCTGAACGAGCCCGGCTCGAAGACGTCGAAATCGAAGGTGCGGGCCGCCAGGAGCTGCTTGTAGGAGACGTAGTCTCCAGATGAGAGAAGTGGCTGAGCGAACAGCTGGAACGACAGGCTGGGAGAGAAGGTCCAGTTGACCCTCGCCTCCATGGAGACGGTGTGCCGCTCCAACTCACCGAAGAGATATCGGCGTCCAAAGGTCGACTCGAAGGGAAGCGTCGACGTGGAGGTCACATATTGATCCCCTACGGTTTGCCAGCTGACACGAGGCTGCAGCGAGATCTCCAGGCGATCCGAGGGCCGGAGGCCCACAGTCCCGTTCAGGCTGAGCTCGTCCCAGAACCATCGAACCCTCTGCGGGCATTGAAGCCTGCCCTCAGGCTGAGTGCCTTCCGCCGATCGGAGTTGATGTTTCCGCGAATGCTCCAGCTGCCCGGGTCACGCATGGCCGGACCGCCCCGCGTGAGGCCGAAGTTGTAGTGGTCGGGGCTGTAGGAGACGTTGATGTCGCCACCCCATTCATTGAGCAGCGTCGTCCGGACGTTGAGGTTAGTCGTAGCTGCCTTACGGGCGTTCTCCCATGAGGCCCACGATCCTGCGTCGTCCAGGGCCTCATGGGCCCAGTTGGCGAACGTCCACAGGTTGACGTTGAAGCTCTTGTACCAGGAGCTGGGTTGGATCTCGCGGTAGCTGACGAAGGCTCCGGCGTCGAGCTTCTCCGTGGATCGGCTGAAGCCCAGATCGTTGATCTCGAAGCCGGGGGTGGACTCGCTGAGCCACACGCTTCCTGTCCAGTGTTCTCCGTTCTGACGTGACAGTTGGAGACGCCAATGGGCTCCCGTGATGGATGTGGCCGTCGAATCGACGCTGAAGCGTGTCGCGTCGGGGCGCTGGAAATAATGGTTGCTGGACCGCTGGATGCGCGTGATGGCGACCGAGTCGCCTCGAACGTGTCCGGTGGAGAAGAGGCCGTTGAGGGACCAATCCCGGTCGTTCCACTGATGCTCGAAGCGGATTCCGGTGCTGAAGGCCTGCGATGACAGGAAGTCCGATGTTCCGTCGCCCGGGAGATTTCGGTACAACGCAGTCACGATACCTCCCACCTGTGACGCTCCACCGTTGAAGTCTTGCTGGAGCTTCACGACACCGAATTGGGTTCTGGGCTCCACCGTGAAACTCTCGAGGCGCTCGTCCTCGGCGTAGTAGGCTTCCCCGTACTCTTGGTCCACGACAGCGGCGAGAACCCCGAGGGAGAGGCCCGACTTCGTCCGGCCCGTGAGTTTGGCTGCCCCGAGGATGGTGGCATCGCTCGGAGCGTTCGAGAAATCCGCTCCAGAAGGTGCACTCCCCTGAGGTGCCCGCCCCACCCGCCGAGAGTAGAAGAGCTCGTCTCCCCGGCCGGTCGAGGACAGCGAGAAGCCGAACACCTGGGCGTCCTCCACGAAGAAAGGCCGGTGTTCCTCGAAACGGGTCTCGAACGCAGACAGGTTGATGACCGCGGGGTCCGCCTCCACCTGACCGAAGTCAGGGTTGATGGTGGCGTCGAGAGTGAACGCGGGACCGAGACCGAAGCGCAGGTCACCTCCGACCCTGGCGGCCGACTCCGAGCCGTCGAAGAAGGGATTGCCCGGTTCGGTGGGCCCACGGTGCACACTCCTGAGCACGTAAGGCCGCAACTCGATCCCCCGGGACGGCCGCGGGACCTTCACGTTCTCGAGCGTGCCTGAACAGCGCACCTGATGGTTAACACAAGTGTGCCAGCTGATGGTTAACAGATTGGGTTACGTCCTGTGTTACCGTGGGTGTCGAAAATGACGAAGAGTTCTTCGTCAAACCACCCGAGGGTAGTGGGACCGAAGTAGACCTGCCACAGAGCGGGGCCGATGGGTTCGAGCCCGATGAACTCGTTGCCCAGAGCCGAACTGATGTTGATCCAACGCGAGTGCCAGCGGATGGCTCCGTTTGTAGAGACCTTACGGACCTCGAAGTGCTCAGGGTACTCGATGGGCGGAAGGACGTCGGGGTAGGCTCTAAGAGCCGATCGGTAGACGGAATGGGGAGTAGCGTCGTCGAGCGCCTCGTGGGGGCGGATGTGATTGAATGTGTGGCGGAAGTCGTTGAAGTGGCGCTGCTGGGCACTGAGGTTGGCCTTGGGCGGGCGAGTGGCTTCACGCTTGAGGGTCCTGTGCATGCGTTCGTGTCGGCCGTTCTGCTGCGGCTTACCCGGCTCGATGGTCTCAGGACGGATACCGAGGCGGATCCACCAGGCACTCAGGCGTGTGAGGCGAGCGAGGCCGATGGAAGCGAAGGGCGTACCATTGTCGGAGCGGATGACGGCGGGCAGACCGAACTCGCGGAAAGTCCTGATGAACACAGGCTTGGCGAGCTCGATCGACGTGGAATACAGCCCTGTGCACTCGAGCAGGAACCGGCTGAAGCCGTCCTGGATCGTGAGGGGGTAGCAGTAGCGACCGTTGCGCATCTTGAACTGCCCTTTGAAGTCGACGGTCCAGACCGCATTGGGCTCATCCATCGCAGTGAGCGGCTTGCCGGGGTGGCCCGGTTTGCCGGAGCGTCTGCGCTTCTTCGTGATCAGGTCGTGACGCTCGAAGATGCGATCGATCGTCCTGCGAATTCTTTGCTGGGGCCGAGCCAAACTTCTCAGCTGTGAGTTTACGGATCTTGCGTGATCCCCATCCGTAGCGCTGACGCAGGTCGACGACGTGTTCGACGATCGGCTCCTCCACGAGGGTTGCGGAGCAGTGATGGGGAGCACGGAGTGCCGCGGATGGCTCGTTTGAAGTCCCTCGAATCCCTCTGCGCGGAACGATCGACAGAACGTCTTGGCTTCCTGACCAGGAAACGAGGGATCCCGCGGTCCTGCGGGATGTGATCCGAATCAACGAGCGGGTCACGCCGAGGTCAGCGAGAACGGCTCTGCGAGTTCTCCCGGCTTCCAGCCCACGACGTAGCGGCTGTAGATGTCCATGATGACGTAGAGGTAGTAATAGCTCCACTTCTTCGGCCCGAGCAGCCGCGTGATATCCCAGGACCACACCTGCGCGTGGCCATCAACTCGGGCTTCTTGCGATGGGTGCGCTGCGCCCGGCGTTCCTTCGGAGGCCAGAACACGATACATCGTGCGTTCGCTGCACAGGTAGTGTCGAGCAGCGTGGCCACCACCTCGGCGGGTGAGCGGTCCACGAACCTGCTGCGGCTGATGCCCGGGCGGGGTCGGCGCGATCGCTCGCCTCCACCAGGACTGATACCGTAGGCGAAACTGAACGTCCGTTGTTGCACTTCGAGGATGAAGCGTACTCTTTGCTCGTACATGGTCGACCGGTTCCAGTCCATCGGGCTCTCCTTGTTGCAGAACCCTGGTTGATAGGAACCTGTCAACCATCAGTGTAGGCCATTGTGTAAAGGATCAGGGTAGGCTGTACCACCGAACTGGCTCACAAAGCCTTCCCGCACCCGCGACCGGAGCGAGAAATAGCTCGTCTCGTTCGTCGACATCCTCTTCCTCGCGAAGTTGCTGCCCCAGGTCTGCGGATCGTCCGTGGACTCGTATCGGATCTGAGAGAGCGGAATCCGGATCTCCGCCGTCCATCCGCGCTCGTCGAGCTGAACGGCCGATTCCCATACTGCGTTCCAGGCTCGGTCGAGCCGCTGGTCGTTGTAGTAGTACTGGTCGACCTGCACGTTGGAGGCGTTGACGCGGAAGTAGTAGCCGGTCCGACGGTCCAGATTGGGGTCGATGGAGACAGAGATGTAATCGTACTGCCCCTCCTGATCGCGGCGTACGAGCTGTCGGACGATCGACGAGGGATCGGATTCGTGCATGCGGGCGGCGATGTAGAGGGCGTCATCGCCGATGATCACGCTCAGCTCGGTATCCTCTTCGGCGGGAATACCCTCTACGGGACTACCTTGGATGAAGCCTGAGGCGACCTCTGCCCGTGCCCAGGCCTCTTCGTCGAGACGCCCGTCCACCGAGATCTTCCCGACCAGCGCTCCCGCCTCCATCGATGGCCGCACCAGGGTGCCACCGGTAATCGCGCCGACGCCGTTCTGTTTGATGTCTTGACCAGACAGGCCAGGGAGCAGGGTCACCAAGGCAGCCAGGGTGAGCCCGGATATGCTTCCCAAGCCTGTGAGCCACGACGGAGAGTGTTTGGTCACCGCACTCCAGCATGACGTGGAGGCGTGGTTTGCGGGTGAAATGGGGAAAGGGGGTATTCCCTTAAGTCCACCGACCCCAAGATATAGTGGTTACCGGGGCTCTGCGGGCCGTTTCCCACGTCCGGTGCCGAGGTAAAGGGCCGAAGCTGGCGTGGGAGCACACTGAACAGCCTGCTCAAGCAAGCGGTAGAACAACAGGCCGCGAGCCCGGGATGTGCGTCGGTTGAAGCGAAAGGTGAACTCGTCCAGATAGTAGGGGAGGTGTTCGCGGGCGATCCCTCCTTGGAGGGTTCCGAGGACCCAGCGCTTGAGGAGAGACGCCACCCGATGTACGGCCGACATGAGCACGTGAGCGGGATCGCCGGAGGTCGAGAGGTTCGTGACCGTGTGGCGAAAGCCCAGTTTGGCGAGTCCCTGATAGCTTGGCCATCCGTCGGTATGCACCGTGCTTGCCGGTGCGATGCTATCCTTGACGAAGCCTCGCAGAACCGGAGCGGAGAGGTCGGGCACCCAACGCAGCCGTATTCTCCCGATCTTGCGTCCGTCGACCTCGGCGGCGATCGCGACGATGGCCTTCTTGATCGTCTCGCGGCCCCGCACTCCAGCCTCCACGCCCCCGACATAGCTCTCGTCCACTTGCACAACGCCGCTCAGCTGGTCGCGATCCGGTCGGACCATGGCCCGGCGGAGCTTGTGGAGCCAGACCCACGCTGTCTTGTAGCTTCCCAGTCCGAGCACGCGCTGGAGCCCGAGAGCATTGGCTCCGTATTTCTGGCTCGTGAGCTCCCAGGCAGCGAGAAACCACAGACGCAGGGGCGAGCGCGTGCGGTGGAACACGGTTCCCGCCAGCACCGAGGTCTGCCTTCGACAGTGTGGGCAGACGAGACGCCCCCGCGATGCTCGCCAGACCTCTCCCAACCCGCCACAGCCCACGCACACAAACCCTTCCGGCCAGCGCAGACCCTCCACGTACTCCAGGCATGCCGCATCGTCGGGGAAGAACTCGTCCAGCTCCAGCCGCGTACGGGGATAGTCCACGCCGCCACGGAGCTGAGAAGCCGGAACCGCCATGACCACAACATGTAGTGGGCGGTGGACTTAAGGCAATACCCCATACAACTCATTCTACTGAATGAGGTAGATGAGGGTGAAGATCACGATCCAGACGATATCCACGAAGTGCCAGTAGAGGCCGGCGATCTCGACCTGCAGGGCCTTTGCCGGCGGCAGCTTGTTCTGGAGGGACCGAATGAAGAGGGTGGTCAACCAGATGACACCCACAGTGACGTGCGCACCGTGAAAGCCTGTGAGCACAAAGAACGACGAACCAAATACGTTCTGTTGGATCGTAAGACCTTCGTGCACGAAATGCATGAACTCGTAGACCTGGAAGCCCAGGAATATGGCGCCCAGCACGATCACTCCGGCCAGCCAAGCGAGCGTGCCCCGCTTGTTGCCCCGCCGCACGGCGTCCAGCGCCAATACCATGGAGGTAGAACTCATGAGCAGTACGAACGTGCTGATGCTCGTGAGCGGGATGTTGAGGATCTCTTCAGGGTATGGGCCGCTCACGCTGGCGCCCTTGTACACCATGTAGGTGGTGATCAGCGTCCCGAAGAACAGGCACTCCGACCCCATGAACGCCCAGAAGCCGATCTTCCAGCTGCTCAGACCCGTAGAGGTATAGTGGTGCTCCTGCACGGTAGCCGCCTCAGCCATCTATCCCATCAGCCCTTCTGGTGGGCGTCCGGCGGGCGAACGGATCTTCGAACGCCCAGTTGAACACGCAGAACATCGTATAGGCCAACCCGACCAGGGGTGTCCACCAGATTCCCGTAAGCATTAGGCCCCATGTCGCCGCCACACCCAAAGCCGTCAGGATCGGCCAATAGGATCCATTGGGCATGACCGGCTCGACGTCGGGGATCTGATTCACGGCCATCTCCAGTTCCCTCTTCTCGTCTTCGTGCCAAAGCGGCTCCCGGCTCCGAATGGTGGGGAGCACAGGAAAGTTGTAGTGGTGCGGCGGCGACGGGATCGCCCACTCCAGCGTCGAGGCCTCCCACGGATTCGGTCCGGCCTCGGCGCCCTTCAGCGCGCTCCAAACGATGTTCCAGACCATGACGAGAGCGCTGAACGCGAACACGAATGCGCCGATAGTCGACAGCTGGTTGAAACCCTGGATGTTGAGTTCAGCGGCGTAGGTCCAGGTGCGCCGGGGCATCCCGTACATCCCGCTCATGTGCATGGGGAAGAACGTGAGGTTGAACCCGATGAAGTAGGTCCAGAAGCTCAGCCTGCCCAACGGCACGCTCATCATCCGCCCGGTCACCTTCGGGAACCAGTAGTGGATCCCGGCAAACATCCCCGCCAGCACTCCGCCTGCGACCACGTAGTGGAAGTGCGCCACCACGAAGTACGTGTCATGCTGCTGCAGGTCGACGGGTGCCGACGCGTGCATGACTCCACTCAGCCCGCCCACCGTGAAGATGGCGATCAGGCCGATGCAGTAGAGCATCGGTGTGGTGAACCGGAGCTGACCACCCCACATGGTCGCCATCCAATTGAAGATCTTCACCCCCGTGGGGATGGCGATGATCATCGTCGAGGCGACGAAGAAGGCGTCGGCGATAGGACCGAGACCCGTCGTGAACATGTGATGGCTCCACACACCCCAGCCGATGAATCCGATCAGGATTCCGGCGTAGACCACCACGGGATAGCCGAACAGGGGCTTCCGCGAGAACGTGGGGATGACGTCCGAGATGATCCCGAAGGACGGAAGGATCAGCAGGTAGACCTCGGGATGCCCGAAGAGCCAGAAGAGGTGCTGCCAGAGGACCGGATCACCCCCCGCAGTGGGCACATAGAAGTTGGCCCCGAAGAAGCGGTCGAAGAGCAGGAGGATCAGCGCCACGGCAATGACGGGAAGGGCCGTCACGATGATGAAGCTGGTGACCAGGGTCATCCACGTCAGAAGCGGCATCCGCATCAGCTTCATGCCAGGGGCCCTGAGGTTGATGATGGTGGTGATGAAATTCACCCCGCCCATGATCGAGCTCACACCCAGTATCGACAGACCCAGAACCCAGAAATCCACGTTGTTCCCGGGGGAGAACTGGCTCGATGTGAGGTTGGCATACCCCACCCAACTGGTGTTCGGGGCCATCCCGAAGAACCAGCTGGAGTTCAGGAAGAGGCCGCCGAAAAGTAAGGTCCAGAACGAGAGCGCGTTCATGCGAGGAAACGCGACATCCCGAGCCCCGATCTGCAACGGAACCACATAGTTGAAGAAGGCCACAGCGAGCGGCATGGCGACCAGGAAAATCATGGTGGTGCCATGCATGGTGAACAGCTGGTTGAACGTCTCCGCCGTGACGAAGCTGTTCTCCGGACTCCACAGCTGGATCCGGATGATCAGCACCTCGATGCCCCCGATGACCAGGAAGACCAGGGCGGCAACGAAGTACATGATGCCGATCCGCTTGTGATCGACGGTGGTGATCCAACTCCAGATGCTCGTGTCGTGGAAACCGTGCGCGTGGCCCGCACCCGGCTCGGCAACCGCCGTGGCTACCAGGTCGTCCCCCTCGCGCTCGCCGTTCAACGGAGGCTCCCCAAGTAGGCCGCGATCGAGCGGACCTGCTCGTCGGACAGGTTCGTATCAGGGAACCCTCCTCCTCCAACCTGCGCTCCGGGCATCCGAACCCCGGCCTTCACCTCATGGGGCGCGCGGATCCATCGGATGAGATTCTCGGGCGTATTCTCCAGGAGCCCCGCACCAATGGTGCTCCGACTGCCGAGGCGTGTCAGGTTCGGCCCGATTATACCCTGAGCCGGCGTTCCCTGAATGGAGTGGCAGGCAATGCAGGTAGACTGGAAAAGGAAGGCCGTCCTGCCCGCGGTTATCAACGGATCTTCCGCCGTCACAGGCTGCCCCGACTCCGGGTCCACCGCCGGCGCAGCGGCCGTCGGCCCCGGAGTTCGCCACGTATCGACCCAGGTGTCGAACTCGGCCTGGGACTCTGCCACCACTCGTGTACGCATGAGCGAGTGCGCCTCGCCACAGAACTCTGCGCACTGTCCCAGGAACGTGCCCTCTTCATTGATCGTGAAGTACAGCCACGTGTAGTGGGCCTGTTCACCCTCGGGTACTCGGCGGATTGGATTTACATCCCGTTTCCCACCCAACTGCGGCACCCAGAACGAATGGATGACGTCCACCGACGACAGCTTCAGGGTGATGGCGCGGCCCACGGGGAGGTGTAGCTCGTTCGCCGTCGACACCCCGAGGTCGGGATACCGGTACTCCCACCAGTACTGATGCCCGACGACCTCCACCACCAGGGCGTTTGCCTCCGGACCCGGAGGCGTCTGAGTACGAAATGTGGCCTGAATGGCCGGGATCGCGATAGCCACGACGATCAAGGCGGGTCCGATAGTCCAGGCGATCTCCATTCCGAGATGGCCATGAATCTGCTTGGGAGGCGGCCGGTCCGGGTTCTCCCGGAACCTGACCACGATGTAGGCGAGCACCGCCCACACCACCACCAGAATCACCATACACCACCAGAATACGCTCACGTAGAGCCCGTGGATCGTCTCGGCGAAATCCGTTTTCGGATCGAGACTGTTCTGGGGATATTCGCCCTGGCACGCAGCGACCAGAGCGACCGCGATCAAGGCGAGGGCGCACCCAGCCCGGGGAGAGAAAAGCGCGGACCGCAGTACGGACCACGCTGATGTCGGGAACTTCATATCGGTAGTCTTGCCTAGCTGGTACTTGTTCGTCATTCGGTAGAGCGTCAGCCGAGGTTATCGACCTCGATGGCCTCGTCGATGAGCATGATCGGAATGTCTTCACGGACCGGGTAAAGCACCTTCCCGTCCTCGCGGACCAAGCCCTCGTCTACCGACTCCTCCACTGCGTCTCCCCCACGGTTGGTGACCTCGCCAGCGCTGATGGATTCGTTGAGTCGGGCCAAAAGTCCCTCATCCGCGGGCCGCACCGGCTGCCGCGTCTCAGGGCAGACCAAAATCTCCAGCAGCGCAGGGTCGACCATTGGAACGCCTTTGTTGAGCACCGGTATTGAATGCGACAGCTCACGGGTGGTACGCAGTCCGAAAAGCTACCACCATTGACCTCGATTGGGGAGTCGTTGACCAGACCCTGATGGAATTCGTCGATCGGGGTCGTCAGGTTCATTTCGTGGAGCGACATGAGGGTATTCGCGATCATACTTGGGGCGGTTGTTTCGAGGGGCCTCCCGATGTCGATTCCGTCCTCGTCGGCACCGAACCGGCTGTCGGCTGATGCGGTTGAAGCGCGGGTCGAGGCGCGGCCGGATGTCGCGGTGATCACATTCGGAGCCGATACGGTGCTGGCCGAGGTGGTGGACTCGCCCGCCGAGCGGAGCGTAGGCCTACAGTTCCGTGACAACCTCCCGGACGGCACCGGCATGCTCTTCGTCTTCCAGGGCGAGGCGCCTCGCTCTTTCTGGATGAAGGACACCTACATCGCGCTGGACATCGCCTACCTCGATGTGAACTTCCGCGTCGTGGACATCCAGCAGATGGAGCCCCAGACGGAAGAGCTCCACAACAGCACCGCTCCGGCCATGTTCGCCCTGGAGGTGCGGAAGGGCTGGTTCAGTGAACATGGCATCGGTGTGGGAGCCCAGGCGAATGTGGTTTTCGACCCGCCCGGGGTGAGAATCAACTAGGGCACACGCAGCACCCTGATTCAGTTGGTCTCCGCCACCTGCAATCGAGCCGTGAACCCGCCCTCCTGTGAGGCGAACGCCGAGAACACACCCAACCCTCCCAGGATATTACTCGGCGGTTCGTTGAGGTCACGGGAGTCCTGAACACGACCTTCGTAGAGATCCGCGTACTCTTGATTCACCCGGTAGAGGCGGACCCGGTGTTCGCCGAGGTGCGTGAGGGAGACTTGGCTTATGGTCGTGCTGTCCGCCGGTGTGGGCGCAGACACGAAGCGCCTGGCTTGTGAGATGAACTCCGGAGCCGGGATCTGCGGCGGATCGGTCTCGAGGTTGTCCACCACCACGAAGAACAGGTCCCGCTCGGGGTTGATCCAGCGGACGATGACGCCTCCGAAAGCCAACCCGCCCCGACCGCCGCCCCGTTGACCGAACGCTCCGAACCCCGCAGTAAGATCCACGACATCCATGACATCGGACGACACAGCGAGTCCCTCCGGTGGAGGCGGCACGACGGTAGTTGCCGAAAGGCTCTCGGAACCATGCAAAACCCCCAGTTCGAAGACGTCACCCGACTGGACCACGAGATCGGCACCCGGATAGTGGTAGGCCCCGGGCACCCCCTGAGTGGCAATCAGGTCGAATCGAGCCTCTTCACGCTGCAGCCAAACACTCGCGTCACTCACCGGCATGCCGAGGGTGTCCTCGGACACCAGCGGAACCGTGGTCGTGATGCGGATATCGGCCACCGGCTCCCCGGCAAACAGGAACGCCCGAACGACGAGGATATCGCCGTCCAGGCCCAGCGGATCAGAGTCGGTGCACGCCGCAACCCCGGCGACCGCCATGGCCAAGAATACAAGCAACCTCGTTCGCATCTGCGGTCTCATCTATGTCTCCTACTTGATCCCCATCCGAAAACCGATGCTGGGCGTCAATGGGAGCGTGGTCACATCAGTCACCACCACGGCGTCGGAGCTCAGGTCGAACTTCCGGTACCACACGTTGTCGTGCCCATAAGCGTTGTACGCGGAGACGTTCAGCTCGTAGAAGAACCGATCCGACTCGAATCTGCGGGTTGCCCCCAGATCCAGCCGATGGTAGGCGGGGAGGCGTTCGGCGTTCTTGCCCCCCACGTGGATGTAGCTGAAGGAGCTTCCATCGAGTAGCTCCACGCTATACTCGCTTTCAGGGGCCGTGTACGGCCGACCGGACCCGTAAACCCAAGAACTGGAAAACGTCCAGGGTCCGGCCTGATAGACCCCCACTGTTTTGAATTCGTGAGTCTGGTCATGGCTCGCCGCGAAGGCCTGCCCGTCGTTGAAGTTGTCCAGCTCATATTCCACCTGGCTCAGCGAGCAGCTCACCCATCCAGTGAGTGGACCCGCCTTCTTCTGAACGAGTAGCTCCACCCCTCTTGCGACACCCGTCCCCGAAAAGAACAGCTCACCGAAAGCCTGACCCGGGCCTCGACGGGAGCGGGTGGAGAACTGCGTCACACCGTCGAGGTCCTTGTAGTACCCCTCGAGATCGATCAGAAACCCCTGCGTCTCGTAACTGATGCCTCCCATGACGTGCTCAGCGAAGGTGGGAGGAAGCACAGAGTCTGAGAGCACCCAGAAGTCACGGCTCCCCTCGAGAATGTCTTCGTTTTCGACCCGTTTGATGAACTGGTTGTATCTCCCCCATGCTCCCTTGGCCGTGAGATTCGCGCCGAGCGGCAGCTTCAACGACGCTCGCGGCTCGAAGTAGGTAGTGCTCGTCGCGTCGTAGTGCGTGCCCCGGGCCCCCAGCGTAACTTCGACCCCGGCCGGACCCGCCCAGACATGCTGCAGGTATCCACTCGTCTGGAGCGCATTCCCCTCGAGTGCCAGGTTCCCGCGCACCGAGTCCCCCTGCAGTTGTTCGAAGCCGTAGCGGACGTCGCTCGCGGTCAGGAGAGCTCCAAACTCGACCGTGGAGGATCGCCCGGCCTTCCACGAGTTGTCCAACCGCAGGCTGACATCCTGGACCCGGTTCTCCTCGAGGAAGCCGGCTGCGAACTGATCGGACGTGATCTCCCGGGCGCCGTCGCTGAAGTACTCGCTGGCGGCCACCTGGGCGTCGGAACTGAATCGGCCCCCCCACTGTCGGAACCAACGACCGCTGACACCGCGATTCCCCCAGTCGGTGATCTCCTGACGGCTCGGTGTGTTGAAGGCGTTCCCGCCGAACTCGATGGCCTGGCCCGCGGAAGACTGGTCGAGATTATCCGCGCCGCCGTAAAAGCTCATGGCGACCACGTCACGTGTGGTCGGAGTCCAGGTCAGCTTGATGTTCGCATCGTAGAAGTAGAAGGAGGGAGTGGCTTCTTGAGCCTGGAATTGCCTGCGACGCCCTCGGAAGCCGGCGGGCTGCTCTGGTGTCGCCGCCTGGTCGGCGTCCGTCAGTGTGCCGAAAATGTCGTTGAAGAGACCGCTCTGGATGACGTCGGTGTACGACCTCCGGGCAGAGACCATGAGTGCCGCGTCGTTTCCGAGCGGAATCTCCAGAGTGGTCCGACCGCTCAACAGATTCACGCCTGCGCTCATCCGGAAGGCTTCCGGATCTCCCGCTCTTCCGATCATGTCCACGACACTAGAGGTCCGGCCCCCGTAGCGCGCCGGATAGGCGGACTTGAACAGCTGCACGTCCTTGATGGCGTCTGCGTTGAAGGCACTGAACACGCCGAAGAAGTGGTCCACGTGGTATACGGTCATGCCGTCCAGGAGGACCAGGTTCTCGTCGGGCGTCCCGCCGCGCACAAAGAGACCGGAGGTGGCGTCGTTGGTGCCACTCACACCCGGTAAGAGCTGGAGCGAGCGGAAGATGTCTGCCTCACCCAACGAGGGGAGGACCCGGATCTGTTCGGGAGAGATCGAGATGCGGCCGACCCCCCGGCCGGCCTCCATGACCTGTGTTTGCGCTCGCACCCAAATACCCTCTAGCTCGATCGCGTCGGGCGCCAACAACACCTGCAGCGACTCCGTCGGCACCGCATCCAACTGGAGCAGGAGCGTACGGTAGCCGAGGTGTTCGACCGTGAGCTGCACAGGTCCGTCGGGGAGGCCCACCAGCGAGAACCGGCCGAACGCATCGGTGAGCGCACTATAGGACGACTCACCCAAAGCCACCGAGACGTTGGGAAGAACCTCGTTGGTGAGGGAGTCGACGACCGTGCCCGTCAGGTCCACGCTCTGAGCTCGCGCCTTCAGCGGCAGCGAGCCGACCGTGAGAGCCAGCGTAAGAACAGGTAGCCACCGAGCACTTCTCAGGCCCCCAGCACACATCGTTCCCTCCCGAGTTTCGCATCTCCCGCACACGGCCACATCCGTCTTCCCCGTGCCACAGGAGAGGGAACTTGGGGGAGGAACGTTAAATCGTAAGGAAACACCTACGGGATCCCGGGGGCCTTAGACGGAAGCCTTCAGCGCCTCGACCAGCGCCCCCAAGTCGTCCTCGTCGTTGTACAGATGAGGAGAGACCCTGAGGGCGTTTCCCCGTAACGACAAGAAGATCTTGCGGGCTTCCAGCTCTGCCTGGAGGGCGGCCAGCTCGAGGCCCTCGGGCATACGCAGGCCGAAGAGGTGCGCTGCACGCCACTCGTCCTCCTCGAGGGAGAATCCGAGGGCGACCGCCTCCCGGATGAGCGGCTCGCTGAGTCGCCGGCAGTAATCCGTAATCCCTGCCGGAGTCCACCCTATAACGAGCTCCAGCGAGGCGACCAACATGGGGATGAGAATGAAGTTCGATCTCTCCCCGACATCATAGCGGAGGGCGCCGGGCTGATACGCCGCCTGGTAGTTCACCAGATGCTGGAAGTCGTCGCTCCCTTCGCGGCCGATCCACGTCTCTTCTAGAGGCACTCCCTCGTCGAAGCGCGATCCGAAGTAGGCCGCACCGACCGAATAGGGACCCAGGAGCCACTTGTACGCGGCAACGATGAGAGCATCCGGCTGTATCTCCTCCACGTCGAAGGGCATTGCGCCCACCGACTGCGTGCCGTCCACGACCAGGACAGCGCCCACCTCCCGAGCTCGCGCTCCCACCGCCGGAAGGTCGAAGACCGTGCCGTCGGTCCAGTGGATGTGGGGTACTGAGACCACGGCCGTGTCCCCATCGATGGCCTCGAGAAGACGCTCGTTCCACACAGAGCCGCGGTGGGCACCGTCGTCAGGCGGAACGATCGTGCGGACGTGTGCACCCGACTCCTCTGCCTTACGCTGCCACGCGTAGACGTTACCGGGGAACTGCTCGTGGAGCAGCACGATGTTCTGCCCCCGCCCCACCGGACTGTTGAGAGCTGCCACCGCGACTCCGTACGAGACGGACGGAATGATCGCGATGCGGTTCGGGTCCGACGCTCCGACGAGCCGCGCAAACCGCTCGCGAGCGCGATCGCTCTGGTTGAAGAAGTCCGGTGAACGAACGAGCATCGGCGTCCGTTTCTGCAGGACCCCGGTGATTCCGGCCTCTTCGGTGGCCTTGGGAAGCGGCCCGAAATAGGCACAGTTCAGGTAGTGGACGTCAGCGGGAAGACTGAACGCGTCCCTCTGACAGCTCAGGGCCGCCGTACCCACCTCCTCGGTCATCGTCCCTCGAGCCACCACTGCTGTGTTCCGGGGTGGAGGGGGATGGGAGAGTCCTGCAGGAAATCGAGATCGATTTGACGGGCCATGCTGTGGACGCGCTCGATGCTGGCGCGCTGTTCCGTCAGGACGTTCAGCACACTCAATACGACGTCGTTCGACAATCTCTCGGGCGCGATGACCCAGTTGAGCAATACCGCCGTCGGAAGTATCTCATCCACGCCGGGATACACGCCGGCGGGAATCTCGCCAGCGTCGAAGTACGGATAGAGGTCCATGAGCTCCTGGATGCGGTCGACGGCCAGAGGTAGGAGACGCACGCCACCCGTGGTGGTCGCCTCCAGAACGGCCGCCGCCGGATAGCCCACACTGATGATGGCCGCGTCGATGGCGCGGTCCTTCAGCGCGCCGGCCGACTCGTTGAACGTGAGGTAGCGAACCTCAACGTCATCGTAGGTCAGGCCGTGGACCTCGAGGATCCTACGCGACATCTGCTCCGTTCCACTCCCGGGTGCCCCCACCGACACGCGCTGCCCTCTGAAGTCGGCCACGGACTCCGCCTCGGAAGAGGCTGAGACGAGAATGTGGGTGAAGTTCGGGTAGAGGGGCGCCACGATTCGGAGGTCCTCCATCGGGTCACCGAAGTCCGGGCTGCCGTAGTACGCCTCCCATATCGAGTTGGCCGTAGAGAACGCAAGATCGATCTGGCCGGCGCGGATGCGGTTGATGTTCTCTACCGCGCCACCCGTGACCTCGGCGGTGTACGTTCGGGTGGAGTCCGCAAGCGACATGAGGCTGGCCATGGCCCCCCCGAGCGGATAGTAGATCCCGCCCGTTCCGGCCGTTCCGATGCTCAAAAAGCGTGGCGCACCGGAGCCCTCACCCGTACACGCCGAACCGATCAGGGCAAGAATCCCGAACACCAGTACGAGAGCTATTCTACGGCCGGCGATGCGTTTAATCGACTCGATGCTGTCCCCCAGAGTTATGGTCCAAACGTCCCTCTAGCGTGCCGCTTCCAAGGCTCGTCGAGACACCTTGGCAACGCGACAATAGCTACTTCCTCGAAAGGATAACGGCCAGAGTCAGCATTCCGAAGCCGTCCGAAGGGAGCCCCGGCAGCATGAGCGCAACCGCGGCTGCGGCGAGCACGGCCCTCTCCAAAGGGGTCAACGATCGGCGGCCGAAACCGACTCCTGCAGAGGCCAGCGCGGTGACGCCCGCCGTGGCAGTACAGAAGGCAAATGTGATCCCTGCCGGACGATCCTCCGTCACCCGTTGAAGATCGCGATGATGGCTGCGATGCCGACCGGTATGACGAGCATGCCGACCGCCGCCGGAACCCACGCTTCTCTACCGCCGATCCTGGCCGCGCCGAGTCCCACCAAGAGCCATGCCCACAAACTGAACAGATCCAGCAGGCTGAGAAAACGGACTACGTAGCCGTCCTCGAGAAAGAAGGCGAACGTACCCACGGAGAGCAGGAGCTGGAGATCGCCGGCCATGATCTTCAGGGGTAGCACCACGATACCGGACGTAGCGGCAATGAGCTGGGCGTGTACGGTCACAGCCAGATACTGACGGTAGGTGCCTTCGTCGCCCAAAATGAAGGCGAACACGAACGTCACCAAGCCCGCAAGAGCCGCCACAATGACCGAGAACGACAAGAAAGCGGCCGCTGCACCGCCGAAGCGGATGAGCCCCACGTTGCTCTCCATCGCTGACGGAACGGGCTGTCCCCTCTCCAAAAAACTCCGGCGGAGCTCGGCGAGATAGAGTTCCGGCGGCAGGAGGATCACACCCACCAAGACCAATCCGGCGCCGAGGACCATGGCACCACCCCATACCGGGCGCTCGACCAGCCGGTCGAACAGCGCCCCGGGCGACACGAAGACCTGAACAAAGCGACTGAGTAGTCCTGGAAAGGCGGTCTCCTGTGGCTCTTCAGAGCTCATGGCCAGGGCCTGCTCAACCGCCGACTATCTTCATGGTTCTGCGCTGCTTGGCGGTCAGGTTCATCGGCCCCGGCACGACGGGGACCCTGACCGACCCCGCGAGGTCACGGTCGATTTCCTGTAAAAAGAGAGCGCGGCGCGACGGATCCCACAGATAGAATCCTGTCTCTGGTCCCGACATGGTCTGCGTCACGTCCATCCCAGCTACGGTGGCAGCCACCTCGATGGCTACCTCGGCTTCGGTTCTGACCAGGATCATTCCCCTGCCGTCCACAACCGTATCGCCCACGAGGGTGGAGGTGCCCACCCAGGTGACGTCGATCGAGCCCGTGGCATCGCTTCCCATGTACGAGGTCGTGTCCACCCAACTGCCACCCGGCATGACCCCCCGGGGGGGTAGTTTGGGGAGCAATTCGTTGGCGAGGGCCGTCACGTTGAAGGCCGGACCGCCTACATTCGAGACCTCGGGCAGCTCGATCAACTCCGCGTCTCCGCGTCCATCGGTCGAAATGACCAGGTCACCCTGGACGTCGGACTCGGTGAGCATGACCGGTGCGGATAGAGGATTGGTCATGCGGGCCGAGAGACTCTCCACCGCGGTCGTCACCTGCACTCCGGCAGCAGACGCCGTAAAAGCCATGCCCAGCGTCATCGCCTGATCGATACGCAGCGTCAGCGATCCCATGCCGGGTGCCTCTATCGAGATGGCCATCGAATCGGACCGCTCATACGTGAGGGGGTTCCCGTCGGGAACCGCGTACACCATGACGGTGGCCCCACCACCCAAGGCCGCTCCACCACCGCAGCCAGCGAGCACTGCCGCGCCAGCCGACAGGAGCATCCTGAGTCGCATCGACTTCTCCTCTTGGGGATCGCGTCCTCGACCATCCGATCGAGGGCGTTGCCGCACGCCGACCAGTCTACGCTACGATTGGTGCGGAGGGAATCTTCCCACGTCACAAACGGCAATACTGGACGTGCCGAGCCATTCGGGTCCTCTTGGCCTCCGCTGACCGCACGGGTTATCGTTGATGACTCAAAGCGACACTGACCACGGGGCCTCCCGTGATGATGGAGAGAGATGATGAGTCTTCGGACGAACCCTGATCGCATCCTGGAGAACATCGACCGGCAGCGAACACGGGAAGAAGAGGGTCACGCGGGCCAGGATCGACATGCGATCGGGAGAGATCTCGACACCGAGATCCCCGACATCGACGCTACCACGCCCGAGCGTATGCGCCGCATATTCGCGATCGTGGAGCGCAGTTACACCAAGGCCGCTGCCAACGCGGAGCTCGGGAAGTTGGCATCCCACTTCCGGGCGGTGGGTGACATCCCCACGCATCACGCTCGCGGGGACGTTTCGATCTCCATTCAGTACATCGACTCTCCCCGTCCCGACGACGTGGGAATGGCCCCCTTCGAGATCGTACCGGCGCGCCTCGTGGAGGCGAAGAAGGAGACCAAGACGAGCCGTCCTGATGTCAACGCGCTCAAGGTTCTCCGGGTCGAGATCCGCGACGGGGTCGGGGCGGCATACAAGAAGGTCGAGCCGAGGATCCGGGACGCATTGCGCGACCGGGCAGACATGGGCCACGTCGCGGTTCAGGTCACGATGGACGTCCGACCGGTCGAGAGTGCGACTTCCGTGGTCGACCTGCTTTCCTCGCTCGACGGCCCGCCTCCCTCGGCGTAGATGACGTGTCCGCGGGACGGAACCAGGAGTTCGGACGGGTCTTGGTCGTCCTCGCGGTCATCCTGCTCGGCGTATTCTTGACGTTCGATCTCACCCGACCCGACTCCCTCGTGCGTTCCCTGTTCAGCCCGCAGGCGGACCCGCGTAACCAACCCCGGGAGCTGATCGACGCCCTTCGACGCTCACGGTAGGAGTCCGGGAGGGTCCCGCTTGATGGTCGGGATGCGCTAGCGTGGTCGTCTTCGTATTCCTCGACGGGGTCGGGATCGGTACGTCCGACCCCGACCGAAACCCCTTCCTGCAGGCGCACCTCCCCGGACTGGAAAAGCTCCTGGGCGGACCGATACCCACTCTCGACGCACCATCCATAGTTGGACCGTTGGGCCGGGCCATCCCGTTGGACGCCAACTTGGGTGTCGACGGGATTCCGCAGAGCGGAACGGGTCAGATCACATTGATGACCGGAGAAAACGCGGCACTGGCCTTCGGGCGTCACTTCGGACCCTGGGCTCCGGTGCGCTTACGCCCCCTACTCCTCGAGAAGAACGTCCTGAGCCGGGCACAGCAGGCCGGCCACTCTGCGGCGTTCGCCAACGCCTACCCCGAAGGGTATCTCGAACACCACGGTGCGCGCTTTCCGGCCTCACCGCCGCTGGCCGCCAACGCCGCCGGACTCTTGAATCGCCACGCCGCCGAGCTCGCTTCGGGCGATGCGGTATCGAGCGAGATCGTGAACACCGGATGGAGAAAGAGGCTGGGCCACAGCGAAGTGCCGGACATCACACCGGGTGAAGCCGGAGCGAACCTGGCCCGCATCGCCGCGGGTGTTGATCTGACCTGCTACGCCCACTACTCGACCGACTACGCCGGCCACAAGGAGAGCGTGGAGGAAGCCGTGACGGCCCTCGAGCGCGTGGACCAGTTCCTGTCAGGAGTGGTGGACCGGCTCACCGAGGGGGATTCACTGGTTGTGGCCAGCGATCACGGCAACCTGGAAGACGTCACGGGGGGACACACCCGGAATCCCGTCCTGGGGCTATTGGCTGGCGCGGCGGCCGAGGCGGAGAGGCTCCCCTCGTCGATTCTGGACGTGGCGCCGTTCGTTTTGGGCCTGCTGAGCTCCGAAACGTCGCGCTAACCGGCATTCTGTCGATCCGTGCCGCTTCGACGATTCGAACGCCCGGTCGCTTGCTCCACACTCCGTCATGCCGACGCGACCGAAGCCCCTGGGAGAACTCCTCGTGGACTCCGGACGCCTCAGGGCCCGAGACCTCGAGGCCGCCCTGTCGGAGCAAAACGGATCGACTGCCCGCCTGGGAGACATTCTCGTAGCTCGGGGATACGTCGACGATGTGGCCGTCGCTCGGACGCTGGCCACCCAGCTCAGGCTGCCGTTCGCCGACGGACCTCTGACCCCGGATCCCGCCGCGATCCGTCTGATCGAGGGCCCATTTGCCCGAACGCGGACGGTTCTGCCGCTCTCAGCCGGCCACCGTACCCTGCGACTGGCGATCTCGGATCCCCTCGACCAGGTGACCCTGGACGAGGCCCGATTCAGCACCGGTCGTCACGTCGAGGCCGTCGTAGCAGCCCCCTCCGTCCTGGTCGACGCCATTCGAACGGCCTACGGCGAGGCACTCGAGCACCTCGTCGACGGCCTCCCGGACGCTGATGAAGCCGTTGAGGCCCATGTCTCGGACGCGGTCACGGAAGCGGCCCCGGTCGTGCGGCTCGTGAACCACATCCTCCATCAAGCAGCGGCGCTAGGCGCGAGTGACGTCCATCTGGAGCCCTCTCAGGGACAGCTCGTGGTCCGCTGGCGAGTCGATGGAGTGCTGCGCCGCTCCGTCACCCTACCCGGGTCCAGCCTCGGTCCGGTGGCGTCGCGTATCAAGGTGATCTCGGGTCTGGATATCTCGGTAAGGCGTCGGCCACAAGACGGAGGGCTGGCATTCGAACACGCGGGCGCCTCCCTGCGAGTACGGGTGTCTACCCTGCCCACCGTCGAGGGCGAGAAGGTGGTGCTACGGCTCCTGGACCCACTCCAGGTCCCACGAAATCTCGGAACGCTGGGCCTCGCCGACAGGGACCTGAAGCTGATTCGCCGACTAGGGGCGGCGGGCCAAGGCGTGGTCCTCGCTGCCGGACCCACGGGAAGCGGCAAAAGCAGCAGCCTCTTCGCAGCCCTGACCGAACTCAACCAAGAGGGACTGAACGTGGTCACCGTGGAGGATCCGGTGGAGTACCGCGTTCCCGGGATCAATCAGGTTCAGGTCAGCCCACTGGCGGGCATGACCTTTCCCGCCGCATTACGGGCAATACTACGCCAGGACCCCGACATCGTGATGATCGGAGAGATACGAGATCGCGAGACGGCAGAGATCGCCATGGCGGCCGCCGTGACCGGCCACCTGGTCCTGTCGACCATTCACACCACCGACGCCCCCGGGGCCATAACTCGGCTACTCCACATGGGCGTACCCCCCTATCTGGTCGCCGGAGGACTCACGGGCGTGGTGGCCCAACGCCTGGTCCGTACGCTCTGCACCGCGTGTCGGGGACATAGGGCCGATGGGTGCGGGCGGTGTACGGACGGCTATGCGGGGCGGACGGGTGTGTTTCAGGTGCTCGCGATCAACGACTATATGCGAGACGAAATCATTCGAGGCGCCTCCACAGCCACTCTCCGCCGCTTGGCCGCGGAGAGTGGGATGGCTTCCCTCTCCGAGGACGCACGTCAAAAGGTGGCAGAAGGCCTCACCACGCCCCACGAGGTCGCGAGGGTCATTCAGACCGACCCCGGAGCCGTGGTGCCCTGCTCGAGCTGTGGCGGGGAGGTCCCTACAGAGGCCCTGGGATGTCCGTACTGCGGTCTGTGCGTGAGGAGCCTCTGTCGGTGCGGCTTCCAGCTTGGAAAGGGGTGGCGTTTCTGCCCAGGGTGCCTTCGCACGGCCTCAGCCCCCCAGTCGGCCTGAAACCTCTCGTAACAGGCGACCGACCGGATCACCCCCTTGAGGCCAGAAGTGACGATCCGATATTCGATTGAGCGCCACTCGCACCCCGCTGAAGTGATCCGCCACCCCCCGCAACACATGATCCATGCCGAGCTCTTGTGCCTCCCGGCTGTTGGACGCCTGGCGGTAGCCGCCGGCACCCAGCTCCTCGAAGTAGGCAATCGGGGGGGCACCCCTGCGGCGGGTGCGCGCCTCCAGGTAGTCGGGGAACAACCCCGAAATCCACAGGGCAAAATTCCCCATGTGCACTCTCAGGAGGAATTGTCGCCGCCCGCCCGCGGTCTGCATCTCGGAGATCATGTCGGTCAGGTAGTGGAACTCACTGCCGTCCCGGGCCGATATCCGATACGGCCGCTTGGCACGTCCGAACGCGGCGATGAGCGAAGCGACGTAGTCGGCTGTGCCCCGGTCGTCGATGCCGCCCTCCAGGAGGGCCTGCCGAACCAGCACGTAGAAGACGATCGTAGGAGGCACGGAGACGTCGGGGTCCGTCAAGAGACCGTTCAAGACTCTGGGATCGTCCAGAAGACTGTCGACACCATGCTCGTCGAGTCGAAGCCGCGCGGCCTCCGACATTTCAGAGTCGTCACGGCCTATGAGAGCCGCCAGCTGCCTCGCATCACTACGGCTCAGGGAGGCCCTAATCGTGGGCATGATCATGGGTCCCTCCCTTCCCGGCTGTGAGCTTGAAGCCCCTAACCTGCGCCCTGCCCTCCCCTCCCCAATACGCAAATGGCGGATTCGGGGTCCGCAGGCCCCCCAAAACACCTCGCTGACCATTGCACTGATCGGGCTGATCATGGCGCTCGTGCTCTTCGCTCTCGCGGAACGCGCCGCGTACTGCGCTGGAGGTCCTCCTGCGCGCCAGCCTATCGGGCAGGCGATTCGCGAGGATCAGTCAGAGGAGCTCCACGAGCCCATCGTGACCGTGCCTCAAAGGGATGTCATGGTCGAGCCGAGCCAGCTGCTGACGCGTGAGGCTCAGCTTGGTCTCCAGAAAGCGGTCGTCGTGCATCGGATCGTGGTGGGTGACGATCCACCGCTTCACCTTTGCGAGCTTCGCGAGCAAGCAGGCGTTGGACACGGAGCTGTGCCCCCATCCGATCTTGCTCACGTACTCCTCGTTCGTGTACTGAGCTTCATGGATCAGAACGTCCACTTCCGTGAGGAAATCTATGATGCGGCGGTAAGGATCGAAGATGCCCTCATCGAGAGAGATCGCGTCGGGCTCGCCGATGTAGCCCTGTAGGAACTCGTTGTCGGGAATCCAGGCGAGCGTTGTTCCGGCCACGTCGATCTTGTAGCCGACTGTGGCTCCCGGATGTTGCACGTACTCCCAGGAGACGATGACGTCGCCGATGCGAATGGGCTCCGACCCCAGATGGCGGAACTCGATGTCGGCGTTCATGTCCTCCATTTGCACCGGAAAGTAGTCGCTATCGAGCTGACCCCGGAAAAGGGACTCGAGGCTCTTTCCGAAGCCTTCAGCGCCGTACACCGTGACCTGGAAGCCCGGAACGTAGGCTGGGGTGAAGAAGGGGAAACCCTGGATGTGATCCCAATGGGTGTGGGTGATGAAGACGTGGAGGCGGCGTGCCTCCCCTTTCATCAAGTCGAGCCCGAGTTCGCGAATCCCTGATCCCGCGTCGAAGATGAACCTGTCCTGACCGAACTCGATCTCCAGGCACGAGGTGTTTCCACCGTGCCGCATGAACGCGGGTCCCGGTGTGGGGATCAAGCCACGCGTTCCCCACATTGAAAGCCGGCCGCCAGCGGTTTCAAGCTCGGGCTGATACGGCTGGCCCACGCGGGCAATACTGGGAACCGCGCCCATTTGGGAGTCGTCACCAGATTCCGTTGAGAAGAAACTCCCGACCCTCCGGAGAAGGTCCTCGATGTGAAACGGGTTTGACGAGGAAATCGATCGCTCCGAGCTCGGTCGCCGACGAGTGCTCGGTTTTGAAGCTCTTTCCGGTGCAGACTATGACCCCGACGTCCCGAGTCGAGGGATCTGCACGAAGCTGCTTGAGGACCTCGATTCCGTGCACTTCGGGCATCATGAGGTCGAGCAGGATCAAATCCGGGTTGAAGGTGCGCACCTTCTCCAGGCACTCTGCGCCGTCCAGAGCCGCGGCGACCTCGTGCCCAGCACCCTCCAAGGCTCTAACCATCGCGAAGCAGATATTCTCATCGTCTTCGGCCACGAGGACCCGGCCGGTAGTGTGCGTCTCCCCGTCACCCATCGAGAACCTCCATCGATCTCTGGGACGTCTGCTACTCGGAACGAAACGTACGGGCCGCGAACGCGTTCGAGTAGTTGCGTGCGAAGGCCGACATGTCGAGGCTGTAGTGGCCCCGTCCTCCACCGAGCGGCGTCACAGGGCGCGAGTGGTGTCGCTCAGAACACTTCCTTTCGGACCGTTCTCTCCTCGAGCAGATCCATCTTGATTTCCACCCCGATGCCTGGCCCCGAGGGGACCCGCAGCTCCCCGTCGACCATCACGAATTCGGGATCGACGATGTCCTCGTGCCAGTAGCGCCGACTCGATGAGATGTCGCCCGGAAGCGAGAAGCCGGGCAAGGTGGCGAGTGCCACGTTGTGCGCTCTCCCGACGCCCGACTCGAGCATGCCACCGCACCAGACGGGCCAATCGTTCGCCACGCACAGGTCGTGAATCGCCTTCGACGACTCGAAGCCCCCCACCCTTCCCGGCTTGATGTTGATGATGCGGCCGGCACCGATCTCGATCGCCAACTCCGCGTCGCGCACGGATCGGATCGATTCGTCGAGGCAGACCGGCGTATCCAAAGTCTCCTGGAGACGCGCATGATCCAGGTAGTCGTCATGGGCCAACGGCTGTTCGATCATCATGAGATCGAGGTCGTCCAGGGCTTTCAGCTTGGGAGCGTCGGCCAACGTGTATGCCGAGTTGGCGTCCGCCATCATGGGCATGTCTGGGAATTTGTCCCGTAGGCCAGCTAACATCTCGATGTCGCGACCGGGCTTGATCTTGATCTTGATGCGCGAGTACCCCTGCTCCACGAAGTCACCGACCTTCTGGTGCAGCGTTTCATCGTTGGGCTGAAGACCGATGCTCACCCCGACCTTCACCGCGTCACCCACCCCACCGAGGTGCTCCGCTAGGCTCTCGCCGTTCAGCTTGGCCTGGAGGTCGTGCGCCGCCATCTCTATGGCGGCCTTGGCCATGCGATGGCCGCGGACCCACCGGATCGGGTCGCTCACGTCGCGTGCCGTCGACGCCTCCGTCCCCAACACCTTCGGAAGCATCAGCTCGGTGAGCATCGGCCAGGCCGTCTGGATCGTCTCGTAGGAGTAGTCGGGATACTCTCCCGCCACGCACTCACCCCAACCCGTTACACCGTCACAGGTCAGCGCGAGCACCATGACGCGGCGGTCATAGGCCACCCCACTGGATATCTCGAACGGCTCGGTGAGCTGCATACGTACTTCTCGTAACTCGATGCGGTCTATCTTCACGGGGTTCCTCTCGAAGGGTGCGGTTCGCGGTTATGAGTGTTCGGTGACCCGGGCGATGCCGTTCCGGTGTCGGGACGCATCAGTTGAGCGACACCAGCAGGTACTCCGAGTGACGCGGGCGACGGTACAGCTCCCGTACCTCGTAGCCTCGGTCCAGGTAGCAGGACAGTACGGCGCGCGTGGCGTGGCGCCACCGCACCGCGGCCTCGAGCGACTCGGCCTTGAGCTCCTGAATGGACGACGGCATCGGAGTGAGAATCCGGTCCGCCTCGAGCGAGAGGTCGGACTCACCGGGAAGAAGCAGGCCTCCTTCTTCGACGGTCGTGAAAGCGGCAACGGCACCCTCATCCCCACCCACCTCCGGTCCCGACCGGCCCTCTACCAGGCGCTGGAGCACCCGTTCTGAATCCATCGTCCAGGTTGGCACAAAACGATCGGTGCCGATGCCCTGGTGGAGGGGTGAGTCGGTCTGGCCGTACATGTCCTGCACGTACTCCCGCACCACCGCGCCGAGCTTGTTGAGGTTGAGGTGCGCATTCTTGGACTCCAGCGGATCGAAGGTCCAATGCATCCGCGTGATCCCCTGCTCAAGGAGCATCTCCCGCTGATAAGCCTTCAGGCGCGCGCCCAAGCCGGTATTCTGCAGTCCGGGGCGGACCGCAAGCATATCCGACCAATGGATGACCTCACCGTTTTCCACGCCGGTCATCCCGTAGACGAATCCGGCCAGGTCGCCGTTCTCGTCGTAGGCTCCGGAAGCGATGCCCCCCAGACGTTGGCTGACCTTGAGAATGGCCACGGCGACGCGCTCCGAGAAGCCGGTCCCCCAGACCTCTTCCTGAAAGCGGACGCAGTCCCGGAAGTCCTCGATGCTCTCGAAGGGGCGGATCGTGAAGTCGGACCCCATCCCGTACGGCTCCTTTAGAGGTTTAAAGCGAGAAACTGGAAGTGCCAGGTGCGAAACACGGCGCGGGGAGAACTTGCGGCGGCGGCGTGCCTGAGACCAGCTTGCCCCCGGTCCGGTCCCCTTCATGAGGCCGGGACTCTCATGCCGAGAGCCGATCCTCCCTGACCGAAGGGCCACCCTGCGTCTCGAGGTCGGCACTCTCAGCCTAAAGGAAGACTCGTGTCCACGTCACTCCGACTGTTCAGCCCCTCGGTCTTCCTCGCGCTGGCATCCTGTGTGCTCGCGACCTCGGTGCGGGGTCAGGAACCCATCCGCCGCACGGCCGAAGTCGACGGCCACCCGGTGGCCATCTGGGAGAAGGCCGGGCCGAACCCGAAGGGTGTGATCGTGCTCGTGCACGGGCGTACCTGGAGCGGGCTCCCCGACTTCGACCTTCAGGTGCCGGGCGAGGACCTTTCGCTCATGGACGGGCTGATCGAGGCCGGCTACGCCACCTTCCCGGTCGACCTGAGGGGATACGGTGCGACCCCGCGCGACGAGACCGGATGGCTGACCCCGGACCGGGCCGCCCTCGATCTGAAGGCCGTGCTCGCGCGGGTTTGGCGCAGGACGGGACAGGGTGAGCGGCCAGTCCTGTTCGGTTGGTCGTATGGATCGATGGTTTCCCAACTCACCGTGCAGCGGTGGCCCGAGCTGGTCTCAGCGCTTGTTCTGTTCGGACATCCGGGGGCGCGGGAGCTGCCGGTAGGTGAAGATCCCGCTGAGCCGCCGAGGGTTACCAACACCGCCCAAGCAGCGGCCAGCGACTTCATCACTCCGGGATCGATCAGTCAGGCGGCCATCGACCGGTACGTAGAGGTAGCGTTGGAGGCGGACCCGGTGCGGGTGGACTAGCGACGGCTGGACGAGTGGGGCGAGTTGGACCCGGCCAAGGTAACCGTCCCGACCCTGCTCATGCAGGGAGAGCACGACCCGATCGCGCCGACGGAATCTCAGGCGCCGTTCTTTGCCGCGCTCGCCACGGGTGATCGCGAATGGGTGACCATTCCGGGTGGTGACCATGCGGCCTTCCTGGAGACACCCCGTGCCTATTTCCTGGATGCGCTGGTGGGCTTCCTGGAGCGCCCTCGCTGAATAAACACCGGTGCCCTAGGCTGAACCCCCACGCTTAGCGTCGAGGCCGACACGTCAGGATCGAGCCCGGCGAGAAAGAAACGCATAAGCCGCACATCGAAGGGCTTCGACGCTCGCCTCGCCGAGTAGCTTCTCCGCTTCTTCACCGGCCGCCCGCCAATGGGGCATCGCCCGGTTGAGCATGCTCGTGCCTTCGGGCGTAAGCGTCAGCGTGGTACGGCTCCGCCCCGGCGATCTCGTCCCCTCCACCCAGCCCTTCTCCCGGAGAAACGCCAATCCGCGACTGACGGTCGACTTGTCCATCTCGAGAAAGTGGCCGATGTCGACCGCCCTCAGGCCGTTCATCGAGGCGATCAACGCGAGCGTGGTCAACTGATTGACCCGAAGGCCGACAGGATCGAGCGCGTCGTCGTAGATTCGGGTGAGGAGACGATCCAACATTCGGGTCCGACTACAGACGCAGGACCGGAGGATCTCCCGCGCCGATCCTTTGTCGACCCGTGCATCCAAATGACTTCGGGCGCCAACGTCCCCGACAACATGCGACAAGTCAACCTCGTTGTTGCACTAGCAACTTAATGAGTTGTAGATACATCTTCACTAAATCGCTCATGGAAAAAGTTGCAATAGCAATATTATAAGTTGTATGGTCAACACACAAGCATGGCGGTGCTCACTATGCCCTGATCTGCAAGCTCTCGACGAATCCGGCGTATTCATCGCTGCCCGTAGGTAGGAGAGGGGGGATTCGATCCAGGAACCCGGCGTGCCGCTATAGAGTTCGACTTGGGAGGTGGTGATTTGATGCGAAGTGCTTTGAGGTATCTGATCGTCCTGGCGTTGTGTGTGACAGCTGTAGCGCCCGATGCCCCGGCCCAGGAGAGTGGCCAACACTACCTCTTCGTCAGCAGCCGGAACGACAGCTCCGTAAAACGCTTCGACGGTGTGACCGGTGAGTTCATCGACAACTTCATCGAGCCTGGAGCAGGCGGTGACCTCTACGTCAGCGGCAGAGGAAACGCTCACATCCTGCGCTTCGACGGCGCGACCGGGGCCTTCCTCGGTGCTTTCACCTGGGGCTACAGCCTCGACAATCCCACGAAGATGACGTTCGGCCCCGACGGCATGCTCTACGTGAGTCAGTGGGGCATGAAGCACTCGGCTGTGGCAAGGTTCAACGCCGTCACAGGTCAGTTCGTGGATGAAGCGACGAGCGTGCCTCTTGAAGAGGGCATGGCCCACACCTGGGACGCACAGGGTCGTCTGTACGTCGCCTCCTACGGAAGTAAGGACGTCAGGCGGTTCGACCCGGAGGGCCGCCTCATCGACGTCTTTGTCACCTCGGAGCATCTGGCAAGTGCCGTCAACCTGTGGTTCGGAGAGGGCGGGGACCTGTTCGTGGTGGATTGGGAGGCAGGAAGCGTACTCCGGTACGACGGGGCCACCGGCGAGTATATCGGTGTCTTCATCTCCGGAATGACTCGGAGCGAGGGGGTCACGGTGGGACCGGACGGAGCACTCTACGTCTGTGACTGGCAGGAGAACACGGTAAACCGCTATGACGCGAAGACGGGCAAGCACCTCGGCGTGTTCGCGGCAGGGGGTGGTATGATTCAGCCCAACGGAGTCGTCTTCAGGACCCTAGAGCGCTAGGACCGTCCAGCTGCGGGACCATGAGGGTCAGGGCCAACAGAGCCGTCCTCTCCACCAGCTTGTCGATGTTCACATACTCGTGCTCCGCGTGAGCACCGTCGCCCACGGCCCCCAGTCCATCGACCGTAGCGGTATGAAGGCTAGTGATGTTGCCGTCCGAGGCACCCCCGGACATCCCCTGAACCAGCTCGACGCCCATCTCGAGTCCACACTCCCGGACCGCGTTCCAGAGGGCCACGTTGCGCGGCGTGGCCTCCATGGGAGCCCGATCGACCGCCCCCTCGATCTCCAGGCGGCTGCCGGGGGTCTCGGCCTCGAGCCCACGGATCGCCTCCTCCACCGCGCGGGCGTCCGCGATGGTGGTCACGCGCACGTCCAGCTCGGCGCGACACTCCGCGGCTACGACATTACCCCGAGTACCGCCTGTGACCGTGCCCACGTTCATGGCGATGCCCCTGTCCCAGTCCGTGAGTCCGTGGAGGAACTGGATCACATGGGACATCTCATGGATGGCGCTGGCCCCTTCCTCCGGGGCTAGGCCGGAGTGAGAGGCCTTGCCCACCACCCGGATGTGGAACTGCCCCACGCCCCGCCGGGTGGTCTTGATCCGGCCGTCGGGACCGAGGGCGGGCTCCATCACCAGCACGCGACTCGCACTCTTGGCCAGACGCTCCACATGATCGTGTGATTCCGGGCTGCCGATCTCCTCGTCGGAGTTCAGGAATACGACTGGGGTTACTTCAGGTTGCAGACCCAGATCGGCGAGTGCGCGGAGAGCGAACACCATCTGAACGACGCCGCCCTTCATGTCGAAGACTCCGGGCCCACGGACCACGCCCTGTGCTTCGTCGACCTCGACAGGCATCCGTTCCAGCGTCCCCAGAGGCCAAACCGTGTCCGTGTGCCCGAGCAGAATCTGGATCGGTCCCTGACCCTCCTCGTGTCCCCCGGGCGACAGGAGGATGTGTCCTCCGGTCTTCTGGCCCGGGACGCGAGTGGCCTCGAACCCAGACTCCTCGAGCGAGTGTGCCACGAGATCCTGCACGGGGAGTTGAGTCTCCGGGACGAGCGACGGGGACTCCAGGTTGGCCATATCGACCAGCAGCTTCACGATCGCCCCCCGGCGATCGGACATGAACTCGATGATCCGTCCAGCCACCGGATCCGTCATGCCCCACTCCCGTTACGGATGTCCGGTCTCTTCATCGATAGAACCCCGCTCGCTCGTAGCTCTCGTCCAGAAGCTCCACCGGATGAAGCGCCGTGATCGGAGAGCCCCTGAGCATCAGACCGGCGCCGATCTGCATGATGCAGCCGGGGTTGGCGGTCACCACAACGTCCACTCCGGTCTCGACCACCGCGCTCACCTTGTCCGAACCGATCCGCCCGCCGAGTTCGGGGTGGGTCATGCCGTAGATGCCCGCTCCGCCGCAGCACTCCTCTTCGCCGGGCAACGGCACGAGGTCCAGGTCGGGAATCGCCTCGAGCATGGCCCGAGGTGCCTCTTTGAGCCGCTGTGCGTGGCAGAGGTGGCAGGCGGCGTCATAGGTGACTCGACGAGCGACCGGCGCCCCACGCCGCACACCGGCCTCCGCCAAGAGCTCCGAGAGGTCGCGTGAGATGCCGGCGAGCTGCACGGCCGCTTCAGCATACTTCGAGTCGTCACCGAGAAGGTGCCCATACTCTTTCAACGCCATGCCGCATCCCGCCGCGTTCACTACCACGAAATCGACCTTCGAGTTCAGGAGGGCATCGACGTTTGATCGAGCCAACCGTCGAGCGCTCTCGGCGTCGCCGGCGTGCGAATGCAGGGCTCCACAACACTGCTGGCCCGCCACATGGACGATCTCGAAGCCGTTCGCCCGGAGGACCCGTTCGGTAGCGTCGTTCACTCGGGCGAAGAGACCCGCTTGCACACAGCCCGTGAGCAGCGCCACCCGCGGAGAGCGCTCGGGGGTCGCCTCAGTGGCCGGCGCTTCGTCGACGGGAGCCGTCTCATTCGAGGGGGGCGTGGGCGCGAGGGCGGGCAGGCGCGACGCCCGGCTGGCCGCAAGCATGGCGAATCCGAACCGCACGGGGTGGAGTAACCGCACCCCTGGGGTCAGTTTGGCCCCGAGCCACGCCAGCCCGAAACCACGGGTCATCCGTGCCAAGCTCATGCTCCAGCGCAGCAGAACACGTCGCTTGAATACGGACAAGAGCGCCCGGGCGGGGACGCTCGGCTTGCGAGCCTGGAAGGCCGTTTCGCGCGCACTCTCGAGCAGGAGTCCGTATTCCACGCCTGAGGGGCACACCGGCTCGCATGCCCTGCACCCCAAACAGCGATCGATGTGAGTCTGAAATGCGTCCGACGACGGGGAGAGCCTCCCCTCGACCACGGCACGCATCAGATACAGCCTACCGCGCGGCGAGTCGTTCTCGTCTCCGAGTCGGACGTACGTGGGACAAGCAGGGAGGCAGAAGCCGCAGTGCACACACGGGAGCAGGCGCTCTTCCTGTGCCTTGAGGGCATTGGCCAGCCGTGTCACGAGATCAACCTTCCGGGGGTCAGGATCGATGCCGGATCGAACTCTCTCTGAAGATCTCGCATGAGATCCGTCGCGGAGCCGGCCTCTCCCCAGGCTCCCATGCTCTGCACGACCTCTAGTGGCCCCTGCGAGATGACCATGCTCCCGCCCTCCGATTCGAGTGAGATTCTAAGGCCGGCCAGGGCGGCGACGGCAGCCTCCAGCCATCCCTCCCGTCTGTGCACGCGGGCCATCATCACACGCAACACTCCGGTCTGAGCATGCGCCGCCATGCGCGTTCCCCAGCCGACATCCGGATCGGCAATCTCCCCGAGACCCAGGGCCATCTCCACGAGATCCGACAGCCTGGACGGAAGGAGGCTCAGCCGGAGCACCAGCTCCGCACCGTCCTCCAAGGCCCGGACATTCTCGAAGATGGCGTGGGAGTCAGGGCCCTCCATGCGGGCGATCGGTGCGGCGTCCGCCCGTTCACAGACCCAACGATCGACGACTTCGGCCGCATCAGGCGACTCCAGGATCCGGACGGCAACCAGCGGCGCCGTGCTTCGATCTCCCTCCTCGCGATCGCCGGGTACCAGCACCTCCACGGCCGCGAGCGAGACCGGCGCTCCCGCGATGGCACGGGCCAGGCTCGCCGCCGACAGGACATCGGGGCTCTGAAACAACAGCGTGCGGTCGAGATCCGGCACAGGGTGCAACCGCGTCGTCACCGACGTGATCACCCCCAGCGTGCCCCAGCTCCCGAGCGCCAGCTTGAGCAGATCGAAGCCGGCAACGTTCTTCACGACCTTTCCCCCCAGCCTGAGGAGACGGCCGTCTCCGGTGACCAGTGTGACCCCGAGCACATGCTCCCGAGGCGTGCCGAAGCCGGCTTGAAGCGGCCCCGCCGACCCTGTGCTGACCGTGGCCCCGAGGCTCCCGTGCATGGCACCGGGTGGGTCGAGGGGGAGCCACTGGCGCCCGTCGAGGACACACCGGGAGACGAGGTCGAGTCCGATCCCCGCCTGCGCCGTGATGAACAGGTCGTCGGGCTCGTAGGCGAGCACCCGGTCCATACGGGTGGTACTGATCACCACGTCCACGCTCTCCGGGGGGTGACCGCTCCTGAGCCAGGTGCCCTTGCCACTCGGCACGCATTTCCACCCCTCGGCACTGGCCATACTCAAGACCTGTGCGACCTCGTATTCGCCCTCGGGAAAAACCACCGCCTGGGGTACCCGGTCGCTCACGGCCCAAGCCTCTGCGCGAAAGCCCTCCACCACTTCGCCCTCGGGCAGTTGGCTCGCCAGGAGTGCGGCAATCGGGTTCACGGCGCGGCTTCGAACAGCTCGGGGAGTACCTTGCCCGGGTTCATGTTGCCCCGGGGATCGAACACGGACTTGACCCGGCGCATGGCATCGATCTCCTGCGGGCTGTGCACCAACGACATGTACTGGCGCTTGTCCAAGCCCACTCCGTGCTCTCCCGTGATCGTTCCTCCCACCTCGACGCATAGAGCCATGATTTCCTTAGAGGCGAGTTCGACCCGGGCGAGCTGGTCGGCATCGCTACGGTCGAAGAGGATGTTGGGATGCAGGTTGCCGTCTCCCGCGTGGAAGACGTTGGCCACGGTCAGTTCGTACCGCTCGCCGATCTCCGAAATCCGCGCCAGAACGTCCGGCAGAAGACTCCTGGGGACGGTAGCGTCCTGAACGAGCAGATCCGTGGCGATGCGGCCCATGGCGCCGAACGCCTTCTTGCGTCCCTGCCACAGCGCCAGCCGCTCCTGCTCCGACTCCGCCGTGCGGACGTCCCTAGCGCCGGCTTCACGGCAGTGGACCGCGGACCGCTCGACATCGGCTCCGAGTCCGGCTTCCACCCCGTCGAACTCGATGACGAGCGCAGCCTCTGCATCGACCGGATAGCCTCCTGCATAGACGCTGGCCTCTACCGCCCGGATGGTCGGACCGTCGATGATCTCGAGCGCCGCCGGCAGGAGGCCGTCTGCGATGATCCTGGTCACGGCTCTCCCGGCGTCCTCGAGGCTGTCGAAGATGCCGAGGAGCGTCCGGACCGACTCGGGCTTTGGGAGAAGGCGCACCTCGATCTCCGTAGCAATGCCGAAGCATCCCTCGGATCCCACGAAGAGCCCCACCAGATCGTAGCCCCCGGACTCCCGTCCGAAGCCCCCGATACGCGAGACCTGACCCTCGTACGTCACGATGGTGAGGCCGGTGACGTACCGGGAGGTTACTCCGTACTTCAGGCAGTGCGGGCCTCCCGAGTTCTCCGCCACGTTGCCACCGAGTGTGCAGGCGCTTTGCGAGGACGGGTCGGGTGCGTAGTAGAGCCCGAACGGGGCAGCGGCATCTGTAAGATGCGCGTTGATCACACCGGTCTGGACCAGCGCCAGACGGTTCTCGGCGTCCACCTCGAGAATCCGGTTCATGCGCGCCGTCCCGACCACGACGCCGCCCTCACCGGCGAGAGCACCTCCGGACAAGCCGGTCCCCGCACCCCGGGGCACGACAGGCACGCCTTCCTTCGAGAGGAGCTGGAGGACGCGGCTCACCTCATCCGTGTCCTTGGGGAGAACCACGGCCGTCGGCGGCATGCGGTAGGCGGTGAGGCCGTCGGACTCGTAGGCCAAAAGGCGACCCGGGTCGGAGATGACCCAGTCCTCTCCGACGATGCCTTTGAGTTGCGCTTCGAGTGAATGCTCTAGAGGCAACTGCGTCCCCATGTGTTCGGTGGATTATCGGCCCTATCGCTGACGCCCGGCTCCGGGTTCGCACCCGCTAAACCAGAGTAATCCACCCACACTGGTTAAGACAGGCACAGCTGCAGGGATGCAGGGGCCGCGATCAACCCCGTCGGGCTTCTGTCCCTGGCAGTCTACGCGCCCGCGGCGTGGCGCTTGTGGCTACGCACAGGCTAGCCGCATCTTGCGGCTATGTCTGACGCTGTCCCCCGCCTCAATGCGGCCTTGGAAGGCCGATACGCCATCGAGCGCGAGCTGGGCGAACGGGGCATCGCCCAGGAGCTGAAGCGGTTGGTGCCAAATTGAACCGTCAGGTCCCTTGGCTGCGCGTCTTCGTGGAAGGCGTGGTGATCGTAGGGTCGATTCTGCTTGCTTTCGGGATTCAGGCATGGTGGGACGGTCGGGTTGACCGCAGCGAAGAGACGGAATCGCTCGAAGCGTTACACGCCGACTTCTTGGGTACCATTGAGGAACTGAATCGCACCGCAGGATTGCACCGAGGTAGGCTCGACGCGGCATCAACGTTGCTCGGCACCCCTGAGGCGGATCTCCAAGCACTCGGCCAGGACTCACTCGGATACTTGGTCAGCAGGTCGGGTTGGAGAACTACCATCGACCCTCCACTCGCCACGCTCAGTGGCCTCATAGCCTCCGGCCAACTATCGCTCATTTCGGACAAGCTGTTGCGCGCGAAGCTCGCGCAGTGGAACGGGCTCCTCGACGACCACGAGGCCGCGCAGGAACTGCTCGTAACGGTTCTAACCAACCAGTACGCTCCTTGGTTGCGCTCGCGTGTGTTGGTGGAGGCAGACGATCTTCGCTCGGTACGAGTCAAGCCCGACCACGATCCTCTCTTCGAGGACTTCGCGTTCGACAACCAGCTCATTCAGGTCGTAGGCGGCACGGAACGGCTCCTGGCGGACCTCGAGCTTCTGACCGTTTCGGCCGAGGAGATTGTCGAGATGCTCGAGCGAGCCCGGTAGGTCGGTACTCAGCCTCACCCCTCGATCCTCGCACCCGTGAACTCGATGGTGCCCATCATCGGCGAGCTGAGGGTGCCGCTCACATCGTTCCCTTCAACCGTCGCCTCCCACGCGACACCGATGCCTTGTCCGTCGCCCTGGTTGCGGGCCATGGCGGTAAAGGATGCCGTCCATCCCTCGACCTTGCCGTCTTGGATGGGTGTCTTGTTTCGGCCCTCCACGAGGCCAGCGACCTCGCACTCGGTCTGCTCGAGGGTGAGCGTCAGGCCCCGAGCCGCAAGTTCCATGCGAGCCAGGGGGGCCTTGGATTCGTTCTCTTCATGTATTCATCTCCTATCATGAGTTCGATTGCACGGTTTGATCTCTTCTCGTGCAAGAGGGTTGCTCGTTGAGCGCTCTCGGTGAAGCAGGATCGATGCGGTTGCACGTGGGCGGTAACTATGGACGTCCCGGAGGGCTTTCGGCTTGCGCTTCCCGGCCCGCGGATAACGGCTAGTCCAGAAACTCCCGAATCGCCGCCACGCTCATCGAAGCGGCAGATTCCAGCCCACGCGCAATCGTATCCCCATAGATCTCAGCCACCAACTCGTCCGTGGTAGCCTCTGGGTGGACGGCCAACAGGCCCTCCACCTGGCGAATCCTCACCCGACGATGAGCCTCGAACGTATCCAACGTGGCGCCGGGATTTTCGATCGCGGGCCCATGACCCGGATACAGCGTGCGAAACCCCATCCCACGTAGCCGATCTAGCGACTCCAGATAATCGGCCACACACCCTTCATACTCACCGACCCACGTGGTCTCACCCTGCCCCAGCACGACATCCCCGGGAAACCCCGCCTCCGCCTCGATCCAGTGAAAAGTCACGTGCTCCCGGCTGTGTCCGGGCGTATCCACGCTCGTAATTCGCCCCTGGTCGGTCTCGACTATCTCAGAGACCCCCACCGCCCTCGCGCCCGGAATTCCCACACCCAAAATCTCGGCCCCGCACTCCCGAGCCACCGCCTCCGCCGCCCCCGAATGATCCGCATGCCCATGCGTGAGCAGCACCCAAACCTGCTCCGCCTCCGCCACCGCACGCACGACGGCCCGAACGTGGCTGTCCACATAAGGGCCGGGATCGATGATGGCCACTCGCTTGTGGCCCACCAGATATGTGCGGGTCCCGTCCAGGGTAAAGGGACCCGGGTTGTCAGCTACGATGCAGCGGGGCCTCACGGGCTGTTGTTAGCGGCGCTCCGCAGCCAACTGCTCGGCCAACTTGTCGGCCACCATCTGTAGGGCGGTGTCGTCGTCATCCGTGAATGCCGCGGCGGTTCTACTGTCGAGGTCGATCTGTCCGAAGATGGCGTCGCCAGCCCGAATCAGCACGACCATCTCGGACTTGACCCTGGGATCACAAGCGATGTAGTGGTCCACGGCGCTCACGTCGGGGACGTTGACGTTTTCACCGGTGGCGATCGCTGTGCCACACACACCCTCCCCCACCGGGATCTTGGCATGGGTCGTCGGCTTTCCCACGTAGTTGTGGAGCCAGAGCACGTTCTCTTCGGTGTTCAGGAGATAGACGCCCACCCAGTCGAGTCGATCCTTGTCGGATGAGCTGATGCCCTTCACGGCATGGCGAAGCAAAGCATCCGAGAGAAATCCATCGTCCCTCAGTGTCTGAAGCTCGCCTACCAGTTCGTTGACTTCTAACATTCGGTTCAGTTCCAGTTCTGTGACAAATGGGGAAATCCCCAGGTTTCCAGCGGCCTTGCTGGACCGGAAGGGTAGAAGAGAGCCCCCGCAGGGTCAAGGCGCCGCGAGGCAGTCCCGCAGCCCCGATTGAAGCCCATCTCAGCTTTAGCGCGGAGTGAAATCCGTGTCGACCTCGAGCCCTTGGACGAAAGCCGCCAACAGGCGAGCCGTACTGTCCAGATCCGCGAGACTGACGACCTCGTTTGGAGAGTGCATGTAGCGGTTCGGAACGGACACCAGCCCGGTGGGCACTCCTCCCCGGCTCAGGTAGATGGAATCCGCATCCGTACTCGTGTTCTTCGGCTGAGCCTGAATCGTGTAAGGGATGCCCTCGGATTCGGCCACCTCCACCAGGCGGTCGAACACCACGGGATGGGCGGCGGAGCCCCGGCTGAGCACGGGCCCGCCACCGAGACTGTGGTCTCCCAACTCCTTTTTCTCGACGTCCGGCACGTCGGTGCTGAACGTCACGTCCACGACGAGCGCCACATCGGGTTCCAACGCAAAGGCACTGCTCTGGGCTCCACCCCCGGATTTGCCGCCGATCTCCTCCTGGACGGTGGCCACAGCCACCGCTGACGCTTTGGGCGACGACTCCGTGAGGATTCGCAGGGCTTCGAGCACGACGTAAGCACCGATCCGGTTGTCGATGGCGCGGCTCGCCACTCTGTCTCCCGCCAGTCGCAGCATCTGGGCGTCGATCACCAGAGGATCGCCCACCCGGAGTCCCAATTCGGCTGCCTCTTCGTCAGAGGACACTCCGACGTCGATCCACAGCTGCCCGATCTCCGATGCCTTGGAACGCTCCCGGGGCTTGATGAGATGGATGGCCTTCTTGCCCACCACCCCAGGGACTTCTCCTGAACGTCCCAAGATCCGGACTCGTTGGCCCACGAGAACCTGAGGATCCCATCCACCGATACCTGCGATGTAGAGGATCCCCTTCTCGTCGATGTGCGTAACCTGAAGCCCGATCTCATCGATGTGCCCCGCCATCATGACACGCGGCCTGCCGTCGGGGTTCACGAGCGCGAGGGTATTTCCGGTTACGTCCGTCGTGACCGAATCGGCAAATGTTTCGGCCTCGGCACGCCATATGCGGGCCGGGAGGACCTCGAAGCCCGAAGGTCCGGGCGCGTCGAGGAGGCTCTCAAGAAAAGGGGTTGGTTGGTTCATGGCTCGGAAGCTATCGGTCCAAGGAGCGCGCTCAAGGGGTGCGGTCGATACGGTGTGCGGGGAAGTTCCGCAAACCCCGAGGCGCTCAGGCTCCGCTCAGCGCCCTCAGTTGAGCTCGTTCTTTGAGTCGTCCCAGGGAGAGGGCTCCGACGGACGGGTCTCCCAGCCAGGCTGCCCGGCTGCCCAGCCCTGACCGCCCAGGACCGTCATCTGGATGGCGCCGTCCCGGATGCTCTGCTCCATGCGTTGCCTCACCCGGCGCTGAATCGCCCGACGAGTAGACGGGAGAAGAAGACTGAACCCCACGAAGTCTGTGAGGATGCCGGGCGTGAGGAGAAGTGCGCCGCCCACGAGAATGCTCATGCCGTCCATGATCGCCTGGCCTGGCAGGTGTCCCCTGGCAAGATCCGCTCGGAGCTTCCAGAGGGTGCGGAGACCCTCGAGGCGGGCCAGCCAGGCGCCCGTCAGCCCGGTAAACACGACCAAGGCCATCGTGGGCAGGAATCCCACCACCTGCCCTACCTCGATCAGCAGGGCGAGCTCGAGTAGCGGCACGATGACGAACAGGAGCGCGAGTTTGGCAAGAACGTTCATGACTTGTGACTACACCGTGTCTTCCACGCTGGTCCGGCTCCCGCTCTTGACTTGTCCTCTGGTCAGGTCAAATCTGCACCTCACGTCACTCGCAGACTCCGCAGCACAGTTGTACCTGGAGCCGTTGTACCCGAAGCAGTTACACCTGAAGCCGTTACACCTGAAGCAGTAACACCCGGAGGGGAAGATGCTCGTATCGAGGCGGTCTCTACTTAGTGCTCGGCTCCCTCGAGAAGACCGGGCGTCTCTTCCGGCACCGGGCGACGTCAAGATCGACGGAAACGAGAATCCGCTCGGACCGGGGCCGACGGCCATGAAGGCTCTGGTCGGGATGTTCGATCAAGCGGGCCGATATCCGTTCAACAGCAGTCCGAGCCACATCGACCTGCTCGCCGCGTTGGCCGACCACTTCGACACGACGCCCGATCATATCGCGCTTGGGTTGGGATCGAGTGAGATCCTGAGCAGTGCAGTACGACTGTTCGCGGGCCCGGATCGTCCCGTGATCACGAGCGGGCTCTCCTTCGCCGCTCCGATCACGGCCGCCAAGCAGTATGGCTACCCGTGGACCGGCGTGCCGCTCGACGCCGACCTGAAGCTCGACCTGGAAGCGATGGCCGAGGCGGCTCGGGGCGCCGGGATGGTCTATATCTGCAACCCGAACAATCCGACTGCCACGCTGCACCCCGCTGCGGCAATCGAGCGCTTCGTAAACGACGTGCACGAGACCTCGCCCGACACCGTGATCCTCATCGACGAGGCCTATCACGACTACGTGACCGATCCCGCGCACCGGACCGCGATCCCGTTCGCCATCCAACGGCCCAACGTCGTGGTGGCGCGCACGTTCTCCAAGGCGTACGGCATGGCGGGCCTCAGGCTCGGATACGGTATCGGGCAAGTCGAGACGATGGAGCCGATGCGTAAGAATCAGATGTCGGCCAACACCAATGTGCTGGTGATGGCTGCGGCCGTCGCTTCGCTAGGGGATCGCGGGCACATCGAGCGGGAGCGGGCCCGCAACACCGAGGTCCGGGGATTCGTCACGGACTTCTTCGAGCGGTCGGGCTTCCGGGTTCCCGAGTCGCAGGGCAACTTCTTGTTCGTGGAGCTCGGGCGGCCGGCCGCCGAGTTTCGAGCGGCTTGCGCCGAGCAACACGTGTTCGTGGCACGGGACTTTCCACCGATGGAGAAGACGCACTGTCGCATCTCCTTCGGGACCATGGCCGAGATGCGCAGAGCGTGTCGGGTCTTCGCCGACGTGCTCGGCGTCGATGCTCCAACGGAGGCCCCACAATGAGCGCCCGGAGGCAGGGAGGACCGGTTTCGAGACGAAGCTTTGTCGCAAGCATGGGACTCGGGGCAGCATACATCTCCGCGCGGGGCCACGAGGCGTGGGCAAGCGCACTGAACGAAGGCCGTACCGCAGACCCGTTCGCGCTAACGCAGACCAGCAGCATCATTCTGAGCAGCAACGAGAATCCGCTCGGGCCGGGCGAGCATGTCCTCGCCGCGATGCGGGGGGTCCTCGGTCCGGACGGGGCCGGCGCCGCTCGGTACATGTTCGCTCAGGCAGACGAGGCGCGGGCGGCAGTCGCCGAGGCACACGGCGTCACGGTGCAGAACGTCCGGCTCGGTACCGGCTCGTCGGAGATCCTGCGTCTGGCCGCCGATCTGTTCACATCAGTAGACCGGCCGGTGGTGAGCCCGGACCCGACCTTCGAGTCGGCTGCCACATACGCTGCTTTCCTCGGCGCCGAAGTGAAGCGCGTCCGGATCGGCTCCGACTTCAGGAGCGATCTCGACGCGATGATCGACGCGTGCGACGGGGCCGGTCTGGTGGTTCACTGCAATCCGAACAATCCGACCGCGACCGTACACTCCGCCTCGAGCACACGTGATTTTATCGAACGTGTGCACCGCCGCTCCCCGGGCACCATGATTCTGGTGGACGAGGCCTATCACCATTACGTGACCGATCCCGACTACGAGAGTGCGATTCCGATCGCCGTCGAGAATCCGAAGGTCATGGTGGCCCGGACCTTCTCAAAGGCATACGGAATGGCGGGGCTCCGGATCGGCTTTGCCGTGGCGCACGCGGAGACGATCAGAGAGTTCATCGAGTTGCGGGGCCCGGACAGGTCCATGAACGTGCCGGGCCGAGTGGGTGTGGTGGCAGCTCTCGAGCGCGGGAACGGCCCCGTGATGGAGGAACAGCGGCGCAACACCTCCGTGCGGGACTTCACCCGCAAGTTCTTCCACGACGCGGGCTACGAAGACACGGACTCCCAGGCCAACTTCATACTGGTCGACATTCGCCAATCGGCTCAGGAGTTCCGGCAGGCCTGCGCAGAGCAGGGGGTCCGGATCGGCGAGGGCTCTGCACTGTACCCGAACCACACCCGCATCACGATGGGTACGCAAGCCGAGATGGATCTTGCTACGCAGGTGTTCGCCAGCGTGCTCGGATTCGCCTAAGAGCCGCGACCTTCGCCCCGCCGAGGGGTACCGCTTCGCCCGTCACGGCGGCCCGTTGCTTCGCGTGAGCCAAGAGGACCATTAGTTTTGGTCCCGCGGCGGCGCATCGTGACACCGCTGTTGCAGCGCCCGGAGCTGGAGGCTCATGGAAGGCACGTATTTTCGTAAGGGGTTCGGCCTCAAAGCCGAGGTACGACCCCTCATCGACGCCGAGTACCACTCGGCACTGGTGCAGAGCATTCGCAGCTCTGGAAACATTCAGGTCTTGGGCGACGTGACGGTGCGGTTGGCCGAGGAGTTCGGTTTCTGCTACGGGGTCGACCGCGCCATCGACTACGCATACGAGACTCGTCACAAGTTCCCGGACCGGCGAATCCACCTGGTCGGCGAGATCATCCACAACCCCCACGTGAATCAGCGCATTCGCGACATGGGGATGAAGTTCATCCATCCCGACGACACGGGCACGTTCGATTTCTCGCATCTGACGGAAGAGGACGTCGTGGTCATGCCGGCCTTCGGTGTGACGATGGGTGACTTCAGCGCTCTGAGAGACATCGGCTGTGTGCTCGTAGACACCACCTGCGGATCGGTGCTGTTGGTGTGGAAGCGGGTCGAAAGCTACGCTCGGGACGGATTCACCGCGCTGATTCACGGCAAGCACTACCACGAAGAGTCGAGGGCGACGGCTTCTCAGGTCCGGAGGTACGAGGGTGGTACGTACATCATCGTGCGAGACATGGCCGAGGCAGAAATCCTCTGTGACTACGTCGCCGGTCGCCCGCAGCGCCTCTCTAGGAAGGACTTCGTCGAGCACTTCAGCGAGAAGACCTCCGCGGGCTTCGATCCGGACATCGACCTGCTCAAGATCGGCGTGGCGAACCAGACGACCATGCTCGCCAACGAATCGATGGCCATCGGCGCCAAGGTCCGGGACGCGATGGTCGAGGTCCGTGGCGAGGCGAACGCCGAAGAAAATTTTCGCTCCTTCGGGACCATCTGCTCGGCAACCCAGGAACGGCAGGACGCCATTCAGAAGATGATGGACGAAGGGCCACCCGAGGTCATGATCGTGATCGGCGGATACAATTCCTCCAATACCGACCACCTGGCTCACCTCTGTCGGGATTTCACCGTGACGTATCACATCGGAGACGCAACTTGTATCGACGTGAACGAGGGCGTGATTCGCCACAAACCGGGCTTGGGTGGTGATACGGCCGAGCAATTGGAGAGGGACTGGCTACCGGAAGGACCCTTCGACCTCGGCATCACGGCTGGAGCGTCGACGCCCAACAACAAGATCGGCGAGGCCCTGGTGCGGATCATTCAGATCCGCGGGATGGAGTCCGCCTTGCCGGAGGGCGGGAGCTCCTAGAAGAGGCCCCGGGGCACCCACACTAAGATGCGCCGGCGGCCTCGGATGCGGGCGTAAAATCACTGGCGAGTCCCTTACCCAGCTTCTTGAGCAGTTCCCTAAGCGTCTCCTGTGCCTCCGGCTCCAACCCCGACGCGAGCTCGCGAATGAAGCTCGCATGTGTCAGGAAGACATCCGAAATCACCCGCTGTCCTTCGGGCGTGAGCTTGGCTTGTACGACCCGGCGATCCTCTCCGGACCGATCACGGTAGACCAGGCCCTGCTCTTCGAGGCGGTCCATCACGTAGGTCACGTTACCACCGGTAACCAGCAGCTTGTCCGCTAGCTCCCCCAGGGACAACGGCCCGAGGTGTAAGAGGGCTTCGAGGATCCCGAACTGGGGAGCGGTCAAGCCGTACTCGGTTATCTTGCTCGTCACCGAGCGCGCGAACGTGAAGTAGCAGCGGGCTAGGGCGATCCACACCCTGAGCGCACGCTCTTCCTCGCGGCCCCACCCTCTGGAGGCCGGCGCGTCGACCGCGAACCCGCGGGAAGCCTTGCCGTCCTGGGTATCCAGCATCCGCTTGCCTCCTTCGTAATCCTAGATGTGGATGGGCCGTCCCAAGGCGGCCAACGCCCCTTCCGCTATAGCTTCGGAAAGAGTGGGATGCGGGTGCATGGCCCGATCCATCTCGTCGACGGTGGACTCCAGGTGGCGCCCGACGACGAATTCTCCGATGAGCTCCGTCGCGTGGGGTCCAACGATGTGGGCGCCCAGGATCTCGGAATACTTCTTGCCGCGGATCACCTTCACGAAGCCCTCTGTATGCCCGGCGGCCAGCGCGCGGCCATTGCCGAGCCAGGGAAACTTGCCCACCTCGATCTCGTAGCCTTCGTCGAGAGCTTGCTGCTCGGTCAGGCCGACGGAGGCCACCTCGGGATGACAGTATGTGCAGTTCGGGACGTTGCCGTAGTCGACAGGCCCGTGCCCGACGCCGGCAATCTTTTCGACACAGATCACGCCCTCGTGCATGGCCTTGTGCGCCAGAAGTTGCTTGCCGGCGCAGTCGCCTAGTGCGTACACACCCGGGACCTTGGTCTGCATGAAGTCGTCCACCGCAAAGAACCCGCGCTCGTCGAGCTGAACGCCCGCCGCCTCGAGACCCAGGTCGGAAGAATTCGGTACGCGACCCACCGCAGAGAGGACGTTTTGGACGGCCAGCGTCTGGACTTCACCCTTCTTGTCCTTGAAGGTCAGGAGGACCGACTTCTCGCCGATCTCCGCCCCCTCCACCATCGCGGAGGTGAAGAAATCCATGCCCCGCTTCTTGAAGCTACGCTGCACGGTCGACGAGCAATCCTTGTCTTCCAGCGGGAGAATCCGGTCCAGGGCCTCGATGACCGTGACCTTGGTGCCGTAGGCGTTGAAGACGTCGGCGAACTCCATGCCCACCGCGCCCGCGCCGACCACGGCGAGCGACTCGGGAGCCTCTGGCTGGAAAAGTGCACCGGTGGACGACCATACGCGGTCCTCGTCGATGGGCAGCACCGGGATGTCCCGGGGTCGGGATCCGGTGGCCAGAATAATGTGCGACGCTGCATACGACTCCTTGGAGCCGTCTCCAGCCTCTACCTCGACCCTGCTCCCGCCCAGCAGCCGACCGCGCCCCTCGATATGGGTCACCTTGTACTTCTTGAACAGGTGTGCCACGCCCTTGCTCAACTGGCCGGCGATGGCCCTGCTTCGCTCCTGCGCCGGCCCCAGGCTGGCATTGACCGCATCGAAGGTTATGCCGTGGGAGCCGGCCGTCTTCAACTCGTTGACCAGGGCGGCACTCGTAAGGAGCGCCTTGGTGGGTATACATCCGATATTCAGGCATACGCCCCCGAGTTTATCCTCCTCGATGCACGCCGTGCTCAGGCCCAGCTGTCCCGCCCGTATGGCCGCCACGTAGCCTCCGGGACCGGCACCGATGACGAGAACGTCAAAACTCTTCTCTGACACGCCCTACCCTCTTTCGAAGAACGAACCCGATCGCCGACCGACACACGAGCGGGCACGCCAGGATTCCACATGTTTGGGCCCGGTTCCGGCCCTGCGGATCGGCCCCGGGAACGGCGCTTGAAGTTAGACGGGCCGCGTGGGCAGGTAAACCCTCCCCGGGGCCTTGAGAAGAGTACTCGGGCATGAGTCGTATTCCTTTGCAGTCGGGAGCGGCGCGGCCTATTCTGCTTCAGGTTCTGCCCGTCCCCTCACTCCTCGGGTAGGAGGGTCCAGATGTGGGAATTGATCGTAGTGGGCGCCGTCGTTCTCGGTGGCGTCGGGCTGTACAACTCCTTGGTGAAGCTCAGAGAAATGGCGGACGCGGCCTGGGCGGACATCGATGTCCAACTCAAGCGAAGATATGACCTGATTCCCAACATCGTCGAGACGGTGAAGGGATACGCGTCTCACGAGCAGAAGACATTGGAGGCGGTGGTGCAGGCCCGATCTTCGGCCATGTCCGCACAGGGGCCGGCGCAGAAGGGGCAGGCCGAAGGTATGCTGACGGGAGCGCTCAAGTCCTTGTTCGCACTGTCCGAAGCGTATCCGGACCTGAAAGCTGCAGGAGGCTTCCAGGATCTTCAGGGGACACTCGCCGACCTGGAGAGCTCCGTCCAGAACGCCCGTCGTTATTACAACGCGGTGGTGCGAGACTACAACACGAAGATCCATTCCGTGCCATCGAACATCGTTGCCAAGAGCTTCAACTTCGCCGAACGGGAGTTCTTCGAGATCCCAGAGGCCGAAAAGGCCGTGCCCCAGGTAAAGTTTACCGACGACAGCAACGGCTGATTCGTCCGGCCAAATCCTGACAGGCGGGGAGGGATCATCATGCGAACGCTCACACGGCGTCTCGGGATTACGCTGGCCGCCAGTCTCGTGCTGGCGGCCGGCAGTAGCTCACTGTCGGCCCAGTCGAAGAAGCTCGAGATCGAGCGCTTCGATGCGGAGATCTCCGTGGCGGAAAGCGGCCGGGTCCACGTCTCCGAGGCGATCCTTTTTCGTTTTACGGGCTCCTGGAATGGAGTCTACCGGGACATTCCCGTCATCTATACGACGCCCAGCGGCTTCAACCTCCGCCTGGAGCTGAACGTACACTCCGTCACGGCTGAGGACGGCACGGCCCTGCGATACGAAGAGAGCCGGGAGCGGCACTACAAGAGAATTAAGATTTGGGTGCCCGAGGCGGTCGATGTCAGCCGAACCATCAACATTCAGTATTCCTCCCCGAATGCCCTGCGCTTCATCGACGCGGAGGAGAGCGAGTTCGAAGCAGGGCACGACGAGCTCTACTGGAACGTGACCGGTGACGAGTGGGAGATCCCCATCTTCGCCGCCAGCGCTCGCATCATCGTTCCGCCCGAGGTGACCGGCCTCAGGGCGCGAGTGTACACGGGCGGTCTCGGTTCCACAGCTTCCAACGCTCAGATGCGTGAAATAGAATCAGGATTCTATTTTGAGACGACGCACGCGCTGGACATGCAGGAAGGGATGACCGTTTCCATGGCCTGGGACCCGGGCGTCATCGCACGCCCCACGGTCGCCCAGAAGGTGAACCGCTTCTTCGGCGCCAATTGGATCTTCCTGTCACCGATCATGAGTTTCCTGTTCATGTTTCAGCTGTGGCGCCTTCGTGGACGCGATCCGACCCGCCGGGCGATCCCACCCCAGTACAAGCCGCCCGAAGGACTCACGCCCGCCGAGATCGGCACACTCATCGACAACAGCCCCGATATGCGGGACATCACGGCCTCGATGGTCGACCTCGCGGTGCGCGGCTACATCAAGATCGAGGAGCAGGAGCGCACCGGAATCCTGGGCATGCTGAAGGGCAATTCCTATTCGTTCGTGATGCTCAGGGATCTCGACCAGTGGTCCGGGCTGCAAACGCACGAGCACTCACTCATGAGTGGGCTCTTCGACGGAGGATCCAGGAAGCACGTCGACCTCGACGAACTGGAGAACGAGTTCTACAAACATGTGAGTGACATCAAGGACGGGATCTACAGCCGGCTCCTGGGGCTAGGCTTCTACCACCACCGTCCCGACCGCGTGATCGGTGCCTATGTGCGCAGTGGTATCGCCCTGGGGGTCTTCATGGTGATGGGGTTGAGGTTTTTTGGTGATGCCCTTTCCTTGCCGATAGGCGCGGGTGTGACCGCAGCCATCCTGAGCGCCCTGCCCGTCATGGGCTTCGGCCTCGTCATGCCCGCCCGCACCGTCAAGGGCGCCCGACAGCTCGAGCACATCCTCGGATTCCAGGAGTTCCTCGATCGGGTCGAATCGGACCACTTTCGCCGCATGATCGACTCACCGGAGATGTTCGAGCGATATCTCCCTCATGCTATGGCGCTTCAGGTCGAGAAGAAGTGGGCGCGCGCTTTCGAGGACCTGTACAAGGAGCCACCCGACTGGTATTCGGGACCGGCGGGACATCGCTTCCACCCCACGCTCTTCGTAGCCAACCTCGGTAGCATGACCGGGCGGGTGGGGAGCGCCATGACGTCGCAGCCGAGAAGTAGCGGAGGTTCGGGCTTCAGCGGGGGAGGGGGCTTCAGCGGAGGTGGGTTCGGAGGCGGAGGCGGAGGCGGCTTCTAAGACCGGGAGGTGGCCTCCGGGAGCGGAACGGCAGCTTCTAGGAACCGCTCACGTCCGTATCATCCGTGTCGACCCGGCTCTGCTGAGCCCGGCCTAAGCCGACGCACAGCATCGCCCACGCCCCGGCCATCGGTACCGTCGCCGCCGCGACGGCCGCGAGGCCCATACCGAGTGCCGCGAACAACCCGAATACCCCAGCCCCGGCCACATCGCCGCCCCGATAGACGAACACATCCACAACCGGCTTCGCCTTGTACTTCTCCGAGGGCGAGACCACACTGAACAGGGTCTCACGGGCCGGCCTCGACACGGCGTACCGAGTCGCACGGTGAACAGCCTGAAAGATCGCCATTACACCGTAGACCGGCCAAATGGCCAGCGTCGCGAACCCTGCCATGGTCACAAGCGGTAGAATCGCGAGCGTCCACCCCACACCGATACGCTTGATCACCTGAGTGGTCACGAAGATCTGGGTGAGCAGAGTCGCGATCTGGGCCAACATGTCGAACTGTGCAAAGCCGGCCACTCGCTCGCTGAACGTATCCGTGTTTTCGAGAATGATGTTGGCCTGGGTGAAGTAGATCAGGGTATTGGAGATGGCCATCAGCACAATGAAACCGCTGATTCCCAACAGGTACGGCGAGGTCGCGACGGCTTTGGCCCCCTCCCAAAACGTCCCCCCGATTTGCTCACGATTCGAATCTCCGCCGTCATCTGTCAGCGTGCCCGGAGTAGCGGCAGCCGACAGTCGCGAATGGTCGGAAGCCACGGCGCGGCGATCCAGCGCCAACATGACGACGATGGCGGCCCCGAACAGAGCCGATCCGGTCAGCATGAGGCCCGCCGGCAGGTAGACCGATTCGGTCATTCCGCTGACGACATTGGTAGCCCATCCACCGATAAGCGCCCCCAGCGTCCCCCCGATGCCGATGAAGGCGAACAGTCTCTTGCCTTGGTCCACGTCGAATATGTCGACCATGAAGGCCCAGAAGACGCTGGTAACGAATAGGTTTATGGCGCTGAGCCAAACGAAGAATACGTAGCCGACGTACCGGGCGACCGAGGTCTCGGCGTCCGTCCCGATCAGCCCACCCCCTGCGGCGGCATCCGCGATGAGCATCGCGGAAAACGCGAACAGGCAGAGGATCACGAACAGGTAGGCGACCGGGATGAACCGCCTACGATCCATCCTGGCCACGACCCCGCCGAACGCGAGCACGATCACGAGGGATACGCCTGATGTACCCACGAACAGCCAGCGGAGATCGCTCATGCCCCGCGAGACACCCATGGCGTCCCGCACGGGGCGGAGGAAGTAGTAACCGCACAGCACGCAGAAGAAGAAGAGCGCCGAGAACAGCGCGAGCGGCAGCTCTTCCTTCTTGATGTTCAGTAGGCGTGCGGCCGTGTCCGTCAAGATCGCTCTCCAGAAACTTGTAGGTGTAGGAGCCCCAGTCCCCGGAGTCCATCGGGCCATGGGCGCAACAAGCTAACTCAGCTGATCGGCCGCCGCTCCCCCACGGGCCCGTTGTCCCAATCCTGGGCACTCGACACGTCCGGCACACCCCAATCGTCTCCGTTCCAGCCCTCGAAGCCGTCCATCTTGAACGCCCAGAAGCCCGTGGTGCCGTCGCTGATCACGATCAAACCATCGCTGTTCCGTACGTCGACCCCCCACGCACCATTGCTCACTCCTCCCGGTCCCCGTGACTCATGAGGCCCGCTGTACGTGTAGTAGTAGCCGGTGGAGTAGGGGTTGGTCGGATCCATGACATTCACCACCTGTAGAGATTCTTCGTAACCGGCGATGAACACGTAAGGCCAACGGACCTCGAAGTTGTGGAGCGTGTTCGGCCAGGTCGATGTCCACGATCCGATCGGCCGCGTGATGTTCTGGACCGGCCCGTCGAGCCCGGGCTTCAGATCCCACACGAGCATCGGCTTCTCCCCGAGAGTCATGCTGAAGGCGAAGCGCCCGTCGGGTGTCGGGACGAATGTGTGGGCACCGGTCTGCCCCATGGCTCCGACGATCTGGGTGAGGAGTCGTGGATTGGCCACGTCAGTAACGTCGTATACGTACATGCCGCCGTCCATCGTGACCTCGGGCCCGGGACCATAGAACCGGTCTTGGCCGCTAGCCGGATGATAGCCCACGTAGATGTCGTGATAACCGTCCGCTGTGCCCCTCGGTTCGGGTAGCGGCACACTTCCCACCAGCCCGAAATTTGGATCACCGGCCAAAAAGCGCGCCATGTCGTAGATCACGACTCCGTAGGGGACGTTCCGTGGGGAGCGGGTCGTCGCGAAGAGAAGGGCCCGGCCGTCGGAGTGCTTGTACATGAAGATGTTGTGGAAGCCACTCGGGATCCCGTCTGGAGAGCGGATTCTGCCCACTTCTTCGACCGTCGAGACGTCGGGGAGCCCGGTAACGTCGAACACGATGGCCCCCAGATCCGAGTCGGGACCTCCCTGACGGTAGGACGTGCCCTGAACGTAGTAGTAGCGCCCGTCGAGTTTGAAGTAGCGCCCATCCGAGGAGCCCCAACCCTGGTGCAACTCGGCGTTCTCGATCCTCCACGAGTAGATGACTTCCGCGTCTTCAGGATCTTCGAGGCTGATCACGTCGAAGCCGGAGGGCTGCCAACGCTTTCCCACATAGGCGAAGGGACGGGACATCTCCTGCTCGATTTCGATGTCCGTGACTCGCACAAACCCGCCGAGAGGAATGTGCGACAACACGTGGATATTCCGACTTCCCCGCATTCCCGGGGGCATGTTCTGCGGGCTCCCGGCGTACGGGGGATGCGGCCCGGGATCGCTCGGGTTCGTCTGAGCGATCAGGTCAGAGGTGCCGGCAAGGACAATGACCGCGAGCAGCGGCTTGGTGCCTCTAGCGGCTGATCCGAGCAGCTCGCAAAGACCAATACGACGAAAAACACGCAGGGTCGGCATGGCAGTCACCTCCATCAGCAGGCCTCGAGCCCTACGCTCGTGGCTACGTGATGGTACGCCGCTTCACCCAAGTACGCACGCCAGCAAGACGCACTGGGGGCATGTGGCGCCGCGGTACTAAACCAGCATGGCTGCCGGCTCTTCCAGCATCTCCCGTAGGGTAGCCAGGAACGCCGCACCCGTGGCACCGTCGATCACCCGGTGATCGCAGCTCATGGTGATGCGCATGCGACTGCGGACGACGACCTGACCGTCCTCGACGACGGGAGTCTCCTCCACGCCTCCGATGGCCAGAATCCCGGCTTCCGGCGGATTGATCACAGCCGTGAATTCGTGAATGCCGAACATGCCGAGGTTCGAGATGGAGAATGTGGCCCCGGTGTACTCCTCGGGCTTGAGCTTCCGCTCCCGAGCACGACCGGCCATCTCCCTGACTTCCGCCCCGATCTGTGCCACACCCTTGGCATCCGCGTCTCTCACGACGGGCGTGATGAGGCCATCTTCGACCGCCACCGCAACGCCTATGTGCACGCGGTTGAAACGACGGATGGAATCGCCGAGCCAGTGGGCGTTACACGCCGGATGCCGGCGCAGGGTGGCGGCTGTGGCTCGAATGATGAGGTCGTTCAGTGAGATCTTGCGGCCTTCTTTTTCCAGCATGGCGTTGATGCTGCGTCGCGCCTCGATGGCCCGACCCATATCCACATCGATGGTCAGGAAAAAGTGCGGCACCGGACCGATGGACTCGGCGAGCCGCCGGGCAATCGTCTGCCTCATTTGGCTGAGGGAAAGGTCTTCGTAATCGGCGTCCGAAGCGGGTGCCGAAGCCACCGGGCTCGGGGTCGGTGCAGCCACTCCCTCGGTCAGAGCGACCTCGATGTCGCGCTTGACGATGCGGCCGGCGGGTCCCGATCCGGAAACGGCCGACAGGTCCACACCCGCGTCGGCGGCCAGTCGCTTGGCGAGTGGGGAGGCCTTGATCCTACCGCCCTCCGAGGTCGGTGGGGCTTCGGACGTCTGCGGGGCTTGGGTCCGTGGGGCCTCGGTCGTCAGAGCAGCGGGAGCCTCTGCCGCGGCGTCAGAGGGCTCGGCAGGAGCCGCCGTGTCAGCCGCCTCGGCCGGCCCCCCTGCACTCGCACCGAACTCGGAAATGTCCTCGTCGGGACCCGCGATGACCGCAATCACGTCTCCGACCGGAGCCGTGGCGCCCTCCGCCACCAGGATGACGCGGAGGACCCCGTCCCCGCGAGCCGACAACTCCATAGTAGCCTTGTCCGTCTCGATCTCGGCGATGATATCGCCGCTGGTGACCGAGTCTCCTTCGGACTTGAGCCACTTCACGACCTGCCCCTCTTCCATGGTGGGGGAGAGGGCCTCCATGTGCACTTTAGTCGGCATAAAGCACCTTCTTGCACGCCTCCACGACGCGTCCGGCGCTTGGCTTGGTCCAGGCCTCGAGCTTCTTGTTGTACGGCATCGGGATGTCGGCCTGTGTGACGCGCAGCACCGGCGCGTCGAGATCGTCGAAGGCCTCTTCCATGAGGATGGAGACGATCTGGGCGCCGATCCCCACGTAGGGAAAGCCGTCCTCCACGTAGACGGCCCGGTTGGTTCTCGCCACGGTCTCCAGAATGGCGTCCACGTCGAGTGGACGGAGGGACCGAAGGTCCAGCACGTCGGCCTCGATGCCTTCCTTGGCCAATTGCGCCGCGGCCTGAAGAGCGACGTGCACCATCCTGCCATGGGTGATGATGGACACGTCGTCGCCCTCGCGCTTCCGGTCCGCAACACCCAGGGGCACGATGAAGTCGTCGTCGTCGGGAACTTCGCCCTTCAGGTTGTAGAGGAGCTCCCCCTCCATGACCGCCACGGGGTCGTTGTCCCGGATGGCGGCCTTGAGCAGACCTTTTGCATCCGCGGGCGTGGCCGGCGTGACGAGCTTGACCCCGGGCGCATGGACATACCACGTCTCGCAGGCCTGGGAGTGCTGGGCGCCGAGCTGGAGGGCGGCGCCGGTCGGCCCCCGGAAAACCATCGGAACGCCGATCTCGCCATTGCTCATGTGGAGCATCTTCGCGGCGCTGTTGATCACTTGGTCCAGAGCCAGGATCGAGAAGTTGAACGTCATGAACTCCACGACCGGCCTGAGGCCGACCATGGCCGCGCCGACGCCGAGCCCAGTAAACCCGAGCTCGCTGATGGGTGTGTCCACGACACGCTTGTCGCCAAAGCGTTCGAGAAGGCCCTTGGAGACCTTATATGCACCATCGTACTCGGCCACCTCTTCGCCCAGAAGGAAGACGGAGTCGTCTCGGTCCATCTCCTCGGCGAGAGCTTGGTTCAGGGCCTCTCTATAGGTCAGTTCAGCCATCGGACGTTTCAGCCATTGGACGTTTCAGCCATTGGACGTTTCAGCCATCGGTCGCTCGGTTACCGGTCTCGGCCGTCGAAGAATAGACGGCCGTGCGGGTTGATCTCTGAGTAGACGTGGTCGTAGAGGCCGGCAGGATCGGGGTCGGGTGCCGCTTCGGCGAACTCGTCTGCAGCGGCGACCACTTTCCCGACCTCGGCGTCAATGGCCTCGAGCCCCCCCTGGTCGAGAAGCTTTGCAGCAAACAGCCGATCCCGCAGAATCTTGATGGGATCGGCGTTCTCCGTCCGGTCGTCCACCTCTTCTTTGGACCGGTAGGTGCCCGACACCGGATCCGACATCGAGTGGCCCTTGAAGCGGTAGCACTGCAGGTCCACGAAGTGGGGGCCGGCCCCGGCTCGCACGCCCGTGACGATCTCGTCGAACGCCTTGAGCGTAGCGATAACATCCTGTCCGTCCACGATGGTCGCCGGAACGCCGTGCGACGCCGCCTTGGTCACCATGTCCGTGTCCGAGACCCGAGAGAACTTGGTTCCCATTCCGTACGCGTTATTTTCCACCACGTAAATCACCGGCAGGTCCCAGATAGCCGCCATGTTCATGGACTCGTGGAACATGCCCTGGTTCACGGCCGCGTCCCCCATGAAACACATGCAGACCTGATCCCCGCCCCGGTAGTGAATGGCCCAGGCCATGCCCAAAGCAAGACCGGTCTGTCCACCGACGATGCCGTGACCACCCATGAAGCCCACGTCGGCGCCGAAGATGTGCATGGAGCCGCCCATGCCACCGGACGATCCGCTAGCCTTGCCGTAGAGCTCCGCCATGACCGCGTCCGCTGACAGGCCCTTGGCGAGCGCCTGCGTATGATCCCGGTAAGCAGTGATGACGTAGTCGTCCTTCCGAAGCGGAAGAATGGACCCCGCAGGGGTCGCCTCCTGCCCGATGTGCAGGTGACAGAATCCGCCGATCTTCCCGATGGCGTACCCCTCCTCGGCCTTCTCCTCAAAACGCCGATAGAGCAGCATTTCGCGGAGAATGTGGAGAAGCTGATCCTTAGAGAATCCATCCAACTCGGGACCCCCGTTGGTCGCCTTCCTTGCTGCGGTCTTAGGCTCTGTCATCTGTTCGTCCCATTCGAGCCCGTAGCCGGCCGGCCGGGTCGGCCCATCTCGAGTTGCACGAGGTCGAGTCCCGGCAGCACTTCTCCGGGCGGGGGGATGTCGGCCTCGAGCACCCTCTGAATGCGGCCGACCGCTCCGGCCTCGACTTCACGGGCCTGCTCCTTGGCGTGATAGCTCGAACGCACCAGCGGACCCGCCTCCACGTGCTTGAAGCCGTACGTCTCCTCACCTACGCGCTTCCACTCGGCAAATTCATCGGGCGTGACCCAGCGGGCCACCGGAATATGCTGGAGTGAGGGTCGTAGATATTGGCCCAACGTTAGGATGTCCACGGCGGCCTCACGCAGATCCTTCATGGCCTCGTGAATCTCGGGCGCCTCTTCTCCCATGCCGAGGATGATGCCGGTCTTGGTCAGCATGGAGGCGTCGATGCGCTTGGCGGCTCCGAGAAAGGAAATGGAGCGCCAGTAACGGCCACCGGGCCGGACCTCGGGATGGATCCGCTCGACGGTCTCGAGATTGTGGCCGAGGATGGCCGGCTTGGCATCTTGCACGACCCGCAGGGCCTTCTCGTCGCCCTTGAAATCGGGGATGAGCACTTCCACCGAACAGCGAGGGACCAAAGTATGGATCCGCCGGATGGTGTCGGCGTAGATGCCGGCCCCTCCATCGGGCAGCTCGTCACGATTCACGCTCGTGATCACCACGTGTTCGAGCGACATGGTCCGCACCGACTCTGCGACCCGTCTTGGTTCGTCGAGGTCGAGCTCCGTAGGTAGCCCGTGCGCCACAGCACAGTACTTGCACGCCCGGGTGCAGACGTCTCCCAGAATCATGAAAGTGGCGGTCCCGGCCTCCCAGCACTCCCCGATGTTCGGGCAGCCGGCCTCTTCGCAGACCGTGTGGAGGGACTGGGTCCGCATGAGACTCTTAAGACGCAGATACTCGGAACCCCCCGGCGACCGCACCTTCAGCCACAGGGGCTTTCGGTCCCGAATCGGGATCGTATCCAAACCCTCATGGGCTCTGATCCTGGAGTGGCCCTTGGGCTTGACGACTCCCGTGTCCTTGCCATTCGGGGCATAACCCCCGGGCGCTTCAGTAAGAGTTCTCGACACCTGCGACCTATGCTTGGGATAAATCCGATGCGCGACCCGAGAGGCCGGCGCTGACCGAGCCAATAAAGAAAGCGTCTCCCTCAGGGCGTCACAACCCTATTCCGAGACTACGCACCAGGTAGCCCAGTCCGAAGCCCACGTAGTTCCCGACGGCGTAGCCCAGGAGGCCCACCGCGATACCCGGAAGGACCAACTCATTCCACTCCCGCGCGATGGCGACGGCCACCGCGCTGGAGGGTCCGCCGACCGGCGCCTGCGAAGCCACACTCACGGTCCCGATGTCCATTCCCAGAAGTCGGCCCATACCGTACACGACCACACCGTGTACCCCCACGACCACCGCCGTATAGAAGAAGACGGCGACTCCCACCAGGAGAATCATGTCGATTCTTGAGTAGATGCCGATGATGACGAAGAAGAAGTGGAGAGCCAGAGAGCCGAGCTGCATGGCGCCCGGAGCACTCTTGAACGGCCCGACGTGGCCCACGATCAAGGCGAACGTCGTCAACCACAGAACCGACGGAACGGCGGGGATGACCGTGCCCATCCAGTCGGCCGCTACGAGGAGGACGAAGCCTACCGCGATGAGCGACGCGAGGTCCAACGTGGAGAGGGGGACGCGCGAGAAAAAGGGATGATCGACCTCGCCCCCTGACTGCTTTCCAGCGCCGGGAACCGGTGTCGGGTAGAACCGGACCAACAACAGTGGCAAGACCAGATTCGCGCCGAGCCAGATAGCCGTCATGGCGTTGTCGGCGGCCGTGGCACCTGCGAAGAGCACGTCGGGCAGACCCAGTCCTCTCCCCACGGCCACGAAGTTCACTCCACCACCGGAGTACGTCCCGGTCAGGGTTCCAGCAAGCTTCCACGTCTCAGCCTCGAAGCGCCCGGCGAAGATCAGGGCGCCCACGAATGCTCCGAGGGCCGTCCCGGTCACGGCGATGGCAAAAGCACCCACCATGCGGCGGCCGGCCTTCTTGAGGTCGGCCAGGTTGACCGCCAGAAGCAGCCATGCGATGGCCAGGGAGGTGACCGATCCGCTGATGGTCTCGTAGATGGGCGAGGCGGCCGCCACGATTCCCAGGTTGGACAGGAGGGCGCCGAAGAGGATCGCCAGCAGCGAAGCGCCCAGTTTGGAGAGGGCAGCCACCTTGTAGTCGAGCAGAAACGCGAGGGCCGTGGCGGCAGTGACGACCGCGGTCAGCAGGAGCGGGGACTCGATCAAGGACGCTCTCCTTCAGATGTGTCCTGATCGACATGCGCTGCAGATCCGGCGTCATCCTTACGACGCCGCGGGTGGGCACCGGGCCCGTGAGGCTGGCATTCGAGCACATGGGAGACGGCGTCTGCCGGAGAATCGGTGATGAAGATCAGATCGAGGTCCTCTGCCGAGATCTTCTTCTCCACTACGAGACGTTCCCTCATCCATGCCATGAGCCCCGACCAATACTCCGTCCCGAACAGGACGACGGGGAAGTTCCTGACCTTACCGGTCTGTATCAGCGTCAGTGCCTCGAAGAGTTCGTCCATGGTCCCGAATCCTCCGGGGAAAATCACGAACGCCTGGGCATACTTCATGAACATGGTTTTTCGGACGAAGAAGTACCGGAAATCCAAGCCCAGGTCGACGAATTCGTTCAGCCCCTGCTCGAACGGAAGCTCGATATTACACCCGACCGAGGGTACGCCGGCCGCCCGGGCCCCGCGGTTGGCGGCTTCCATGTTGCCCGGCCCCCCTCCCGTGATGATGCCAAAGCCCGCCTCGCCCATGAGGCGAGCGGTATCGACGCACTCCTGGTAAACGGGATCAGCCGCGGTCAGCCGTGTCGATCCGAAGAAGGAGACACACGGGCCCAAGTCGCTCAGTTCCTCGAATCCGTCGACGAACTCACCGAGAATCCGAAAGACGCGCCAGGACTCCCGCCCACCGCGGAGAAGTCCACGCTCTTCGAGCTCGTCCACCGTAGACTGGAGGAATCGCTCGTCCTCCGTCTCCTTGGAGTAGGGTGGAGGGGGAACGACCGTCCGGTCCGGCGCCTCTGTGCTTTCGTCGCTCACAATGTCACCTCGTTCAAGTTCGCCCGGAGAGCCACTCTCCGGTTCGGCGGAGGCTCTCTTCATGTCGGTGCGGGGGCCGCCACCCCAGTATGTCGCGGGCCCGTGCGGAGCGATATGGATTGTCACGCAACGCGAGTCGAGCCACCCTCGAGGGGGCGAGGCCCTCCGCACCCGGAACCGAAAGGCGCAGTGCGTCGCCGAGCTGAGCCACACCGCGAATCAGGCCGGCGGGAAGACGGGCGAGGCGAGGCGTCTTTCCCAGTCCACTAGCGAGGCCCGTCAACAGCCCCTCTTGGGTCAAGGGGTGGTCCTCCGACAGGTTGAACGCCTGTCCCGCACCCCTCCCATCCAACGCCGACTCCACACCGGCGGCCACGTTGCCCGCGTATACGACCGCCACGGTGTTGTCGCCTGGCCCGAGCACCGGCACTACCGGTAGTCGCAGAAGCCGGGCCAACCGGGGCGTAAACAGCCGATCCCGCTCGCCGTAAACCACCGAAGGTCGAACCACGGTCACCGAGAGCCGGCCGGATTCGTGCAGATCCATCGCCACCCCCTCGGCCATCCTCTTCGATCTGGCATAGAGGTCTTTGGGGCGAAGGTGTCCGTCGAGGGGCCCCGTTTCGTCCGCCTCCGCGTCGACCTGCCCGTAGACAGCCACCGACGAGATGTGGACGGCATGCTCGACTCCGGCCCGGGCAGCTCCCTCCAGGACGTTCCGCGTCCCATCCACGTTCACCGCGCGGACGCTGGGCCATTCCGTGCCGCTGTATACGACCGCCGCGCAGTGCACCACCCATCGGCACCCTTTCATGTGGGTGGCCAGCATCTCGGAGTCGTCACGGATGTCGCCCGCGGCCACCGAACAACCGATCTCTCTGAGCAGTCCAGTGTTCGACGTCGGCCGTTGGAGGGCGACCACCTCGTGACCCGCCTCGAGTAGCCGCTCCGCGATATGCGATCCCACCAGGCCCGAACCTCCCGTCAGGAATACTCGGGCCGGCAGTTCGGTCGGATGGACCTGGGCGTCCACGCGCGTCAGTCGTTCCCGATCAGCGCCTGGGCCGTTGCCCGCATTGTCGGGAAGATCCCGCTGTGGTCGGAGTACTCCGGTAGGTTCTTGGCCATCTCCGCGTCGTAAGCATCGAGCCACCGCTGGAAGAACTCCCTCGCACTAGCCGAGTCACCCAGGGCGAGGGAGGCGTCCGCCGCACCCGCCAGACCCAGCAGATGTTCCGGCTGTTCGGCCAGAATCTCTTCTGCCGCATCAAGCGCCTCGTCGTTCAACGAACCCTGGAGACGCAGAAGTACCAGATGGAACTTGCCATCGGCGTCGAGATCTGCCACGAGCTCGTGGGCGCCAATGGCCATGGGCAGGAAGTTCGTCACCTCCGCGGCGTCTCCAGCCGACGCGGCGCTCATGACGCGATTGAACAATCGATCGGCCGCCTGCCGAGGCGTCATGCTCGAGAGATCGACCCCTGAGGCTCCGGTAGACGCGGTCGGCGCAGGTGCCGGGATGTCCCGCCCCGGGCCATACACGGGATACGCCACAACCAGGATGAGGCCTACCATGAGCGCTCCGGCCATGTACCAGACCGCCTGGTTCACCGGGCCGGTGGGCGAGTTCGCTCCAGCCGCCGCCTCGGCTTCCCCGCTGGTGGCGCCGACGGCTGTCCCGCACTGGTTGCAGAAGCGGGCTCCGGCGGCAGACTCCTGACCGCACTTCGGACAGGTCGCGGCGCCCTGCGCGGCCCCGCAATCAGAACAGAAGCGACCGCTAGTCTCCGACCCGCAGTTGGAACATTTCATGAACCGCTCTCGGCCTCCGTGCGCGGTCGCTCGCCACCGCCGGGGGTCATCGCATTGAACAGCAAGGGCCACGTGGCCATGGTCTGTGCACGGTAGTTGGGCTGGAAACCTATCAGGACCACGGACCCGCTTCCTACCGACGCCTCCACCACAGCCGCCTTACCGGCAAGGTATTCCGGCCCAAGAATCCAGCCCGACCTCACGGGGTTACCCTCGCTGTAGCGGGCCGTGACCCGGAGCTCGGGATCCTGCACGTCGAAGGCGCGGCTACTGCCCCAGTACCAGGCGGTGACCGACTCGTCCATGCCCTTGTTCAACGGATGTGCCGTGTCGAGTCGCAACTCCACAATGGAGCCAGGAACGTAGAAGTCTCGTGACTCGAGGCGCTCCACGGCATTCGAGACCCCGAGGTTGAAGAGGTCCGCCACGAGCTCGGTCGCCGCCTCGATGGCCACGATTCTGCCTCCCTCGTTCACAAAGGCTTCCAGAGCTCGCAGGCCTTCGTCACCCAAGCCCCCCACGTAGGGCTCTGGTAAGGTACCGGCAGCGTAACCCCGAGAGATCGAGGTGGGGCTCTGGTCCTGGAAAACGATGACGTCGTAGTCTCTCCTGAGAGAACCCTCTCTGGCTCGGGCATCCTTCAGGGTGTCGTACTGCAGACCGTGCTGGTCGAACACCCAGCGCGTCCATCCGGCTTCCATGGGCTCCTGCCAGGATTTGTACATCGCGATCCTCGGCGCGTCGGACCCCTCCAAACCCGACGGGAGACTGAACGCGAAGTCGGGCGTCGCAATCGGGTCACCGGCCACGACGGCATCCAGACCGGGTTCCAAACGCTCCACGGCCATGGCCTCGACGTTCATGAGGAGCGGCAGCGTGTGCGCGGTCACGTCATACGGCCGCCGGGGAGGACCGCCCGGGTACTCGCGAAGGTCCGGATAGTGCTGCACCTCGAGCATGGTCTGAGCGAACGCCGCGTACGGCTGATTCATGGGAATCAGGTAGGTGCCGGCCTCGTAGCGGTTCCCGTCCGCCTGAAACGCCTGCGACGCTTCGTGTACCTCCACATCACCCATTCGCAAGATGCGGAGTATGTATGCCAGGCCACCCGGGTTCGCCTGGTCTGCGGGGAGTACCCAGGCACTGGGCCACTCGTCCCACCCGTTCACGGCCCGCTCGTTGACCCGATAGAAGTTCTCGAGCCAGTAGCGGCGGTTTTTGGCCGCATTGCTCAGCAGCGCCATCGCACCGGCATCCTGATAGTCCACGATGTCTGGGAGGCCCCAATCCCCACCCCGCCAGGGATCGGGGTAGTTGGCCGATGCGACCGCAGCGTCGTAGCCCCGACCGCCGCCGACGCGCTCCGGGGGGATGGTCACGGTCGTCGCAATCCGTGCCGAGGCCGTTTCGGAAAGGATGCGGGCCCCGCCGTGATAATGTTGGTAAGCACGCGCAGGGGTAAAGCCGTCGTAGATGGCATCTACCACCACTCCGTCCTTGCCCTGGGACGTCAGCTCAGCGGCCATGAACGTGCCCAACATGTTGACGGCCGTAACCAGGCCCGGGTCCACGTTGTGCTCGATGGGGTCGATGTAGGGCGGAAAGAAAATGCGAGCACCATTGCCGCCCATCTGATGGATGTCGTGCACGATCTGCGGATGCCACGCGTTGTGGGCACCAAGCACGGTGTGTTGAGTCTCCTTCTGCGTGAACGCGTACCAGTCCCGGTTGTTGTCGTGTCCCACGTAGTAGTGGTACAGCCAGGGCATGGGCCCGGCCTCGTATTCGGTGTCGAGCCACTGGTTGTACCAATCCACAACCCACTCCGTCCCGTCGGGATTGAGGGACGGGATGTCCAGAAGGATGACGTTGTCCAGAATCTCGCGAACCTTCGCGTCGTCGGACGAAGCCAGGCGGTGGGCCAAGCGGGCAGCCGTCTGGGCCCCACCCACCTCGGTCGAGTGGATGGCGTGGGTGATCAGCACCACCGCACGCCCCGTGTCGAGCAAGCGGGAGAGTTCTTCTTCACCGGAGACCCGGCGGGGATCGGACAACTTCATCTGGATGGCGTGAAGTTCGTCGATGCGGGCCTGATTCTCCTCGCTCGTGATCGTGAGCATCACGAACGGACGACCCATCGTGGTCGCTCCGAGCGTGTCTATTTGTACGCGCTGACTCGTTTCGGCCAGTTTCTCGTAGTACGAAGTGAGCTGGGTCCAATTCGCCATCTGGCGCTCCGCGCCTATCTCGAAACCGAAGTGGGATCGGGGCGTAGGAACGTTTTGGGCCGCGAGCAGGCTCACGGTGACGAAGCAGAGGGCCGGACCCGCCAGGAACCGGTAGGACATATGGTTTCCTCCAAGGATGTACAGCCGGAAATGCACGGTGATCGTACCTACGACCCATACGGGGGGCAACCTCTCATGAAGGAGACGTCTTCGAGGCCATGATCGCCGCGCTCGGCCCCTTTCTCGCAGCCGCCTCCCTCCAGGTCGCGCCCCCGACACCCGTACCGGCAGACACCTATCGGGATGAGGGCGTCCGGGCGATTCTGGCCAGCGCGGCCGCCGCCCGCGAGCGAGACATGGAGGGTATTCTCAGCTACGAAGGGCTTGCTCGTGAGAGGATCTACGTGGGACTGAAGGTGACCCGTTCCCGTCGTGAGCGGGGTCTCTTCGACGGTGAGCGCGTAGCCCGGATCCGTTGGGAAAGGGGCGGCGATGGTCAAGTCCCGAGTTGTGTGTAAAAGTGAGAGGAAGCTCCTCGATGCTTCGGTTAGGCTGCCTTGGCGACCTCCTTGGGTTCGAGAAGCGTGAGATCGAGGTAGCGGCGTTCGCTCCAGACCGCAGTAGTCTTCAGAGCAACCGCGGTGATGAGGCGGAGCGCACTGGCTCGGTCGGGGAAGGCGCCGGCGCTCCGGATCCGACGCTTGATCTCGGTGTGCAGGCGCTCGAGGCTGTTCGTGGTGCGTAGCCTGGCCCAGTGGGGCTCGGGGAACGCGTAGAACTGGGTGGCGGCCGTGAAGCCCCGCTCGAGCACCTTCATTGCCTCGGGGAGCTCCTCTTGCCAGCGCGTCGTGATCTCGGCCAGGCGCTTCTTCGCCTCAGCGAGCCCGGGGGCCCGGAAGACGGCGGCAACCTCGCGCGCCACACGCTTGCGCAGGCGATGCGGGACCTTGGCCAGCACGTTGCGTTGCAGGTGCACGGTGCAGCGCTGACGGCGCACCTCAGGCAGGAAGCGGCGCACCGCAGCTGCCAGGCCCGCGTGCTTGTCGGCGATCACCAGTTCGACGCCGCTGAGACCTCGCTCCAGGAGCTGCTCGAGGAGCTCCGACCAACTGTCCTCTGACTCCTCAGGGCCTAGCGTGATGGCCAGGAGCCGGCGGTGACCGTCCGGATCCACCGCGTAGGCCACGAGCGCGCTCACGTTCTCGACCTTCCTGGCCCAGCGCGCATCGAGGAACGTCGCGTCCAGATACAGATAGGGGTGAGGCCCCTCGATGGGTGCGCTCCGCAGCGCTTCTACAGCCCCATCGAGCCGCTTCGCGACCCGCCTTACCGTCGAGCGTCCCACGCGCTCACCCAGCAGTGCTTCAGTCACGTCGCCCATCTTGCGCTGCGACACACCGCTCACGTAGGCCTCCACCATCATCTCGTCCACTTCTTCACTCCTGCGCCGGTAGCGGCCCATCACGTCGGCGGGCGAGCCGCCTTCCCGGCTGCGCGGCACCATCACGTCGATCTGACCCAAGCTCGTGAGCAGGCGCCTGAGGTACGTGCCGTTCCTGTGGTCCTTCCGGCTGCCGACCCGCTCGAAACGACGCGCTCCGACCATCGCTTTCAACTCCTCCTCCAGCACCATCTCGAGCGTAACACGAATCGCGCCCTGAAACAACGACTTCAAATCCTGCCGTAACTCTTCTTGCGTGGCCCGCTCAACTTCAACCATCTTTTCCATGAGGAAGCTCCTTTCCGGTTCCGGACCTGCTGGCGCAGGCCCGGACTCCCCGGGTTCGTGTCATGATGAACATTCACAAGGAGCTTCCTCTCTTTTTCCCGGGCTGTCCGGATACCGAGGCGGATCCACCAGGCACTCAGGCGTGTGAGGCGAGCGAGGCCGATGGAAGCGAAGGGCGTACCATTGTCGGAGCGGATGACGGCGGGCAGACCGAACTCGCGGAAAGTCCTGATGAACACAGGCTTGGCGAGCTCGATCGACGTGGAATACAGCCCTGTGCACTCGAGCAGGAACCGGCTGAAGCCGTCCTGGATCGTGAGGGGGTAGCAGTAGCGACCGTTGCGCATCTTGAACTGCCCTTTGAAGTCGACGGTCCAGACCGCATTGGGCTCATCCATCGCAGTGAGCGGCTTGCCGGGGTGGCCCGGTTTGCCGGAGCGTCTGCGCTTCTTCGTGATCAGGTCGTGACGCTCGAAGATGCGATCGATCGTCCTGCGAGCTGGGGCCGAGCCAAACTTCTCAGCTGTGAGTTTACGGATCTTGCGTGATCCCCATCCGTAGCGCTGACGCAGGTCGACGACGTGTTCGACGATCGGCTCCTCCACGGCGTGCGGGCAGTGATGGGGTCGGCGCGATCGCTCTTGAAGTCCCTCGAATCCCTCTGCGCGGAAGCGATTCCACCAGGTGTATCCCGCGGTCCTGCTGATACCGTAGCGCCTACAGGACTCGGCGAAACTGAACGTCCGTTGTTGCACTTCGAGGATGAAGCGTACTCTTTGCTCGTACATGGTCGACCGGTTCCAGTCCATCGGGCTCTCCTTGTTGCAGAACCCTGGTTGATAGGAACCTGTCAACCATCAGTGTAGGCCATTGTGTAAAGGATCAGGGTAGGCTGTACCCCCCGGACCCCTCACCCCCTTTTACACAAAAGGGGGTATTCCCTTAAGTCCACCGACCCCAAGATATAGTGGTTACCGGGGCTCTGCGGGCCGTTTCCCACGTCCGGTGCCGAGGTAAAGGGCCGAAGCTGGCGTGGGAGCACACTGAACAGCCTGCTCAAGCAAGCGGTAGAACAACAGGCCGCGAGCCCGGGATGTGCGTCGGTTGAAGCGAAAGGTGAACTCGTCCAGATAGTAGGGGAGGTGTTCGCGGGCGATCCCTCCTTGGAGGGTTCCGAGGACCCAGCGCTTGAGGAGAGACGCCACCCGATGTACGGCCGACATGAGCACGTGAGCGGGATCGCCGGAGGTCGAGAGGTTCGTGACCGTGTGGCGAAAGCCCAGTTTGGCGAGTCCCTGATAGCTTGGCCATCCGTCGGTATGCACCGTGCTTGCCGGTGCGATGCTATCCTTGACGAAGCCTCGCAGAACCGGAGCGGAGAGGTCGGGCACCCAACGCAGCCGTATTCTCCCGATCTTGCGTCCGTCGACCTCGGCGGCGATCGCGACGATGGCCTTCTTGATCGTCTCGCGGCCCCGCACTCCAGCCTCCACGCCCCCGACATAGCTCTCGTCCACTTGCACAACGCCGCTCAGCTGGTCGCGATCCGGTCGGACCATGGCCCGGCGGAGCTTGTGGAGCCAGACCCACGCTGTCTTGTAGCTTCCCAGTCCGAGCACGCGCTGGAGCCCGAGAGCATTGGCTCCGTATTTCTGGCTCGTGAGCTCCCAGGCAGCGAGAAACCACAGACGCAGGGGCGAGCGCGTGCGGTGGAACACGGTTCCCGCCAGCACCGAGGTCTGCCTTCGACAGTGTGGGCAGACGAGACGCCCCCGCGATGCTCGCCAGACCTCTCCCAACCCGCCACAGCCCACGCACACAAACCCTTCCGGCCAGCGCAGACCCTCCACGTACTCCAGGCATGCCGCATCGTCGGGGAAGAACTCGTCCAGCTCCAGCCGCGTACGGGGATAGTCCACGCCGCCACGGAGCTGAGAAGCCGGAACCGCCATGACCACAACATGTAGTGGGCGGTGGACTTAAGGCAATACCCCATTTACACAAATATCGCGACACTACCGCGGCGATCGCTACATCGAATGGATCGGCGCTCGTTATCGAGTGCCCCTGGTGGGAAACAGCGGCGAGATACAGGCGGAGATCAACGAGGACCTCGAGGAGGAGCTCATGGACGAGCTGCCGGCCGCGCTGGAGTTCGACCCCTGGGACGACCGCATGCTCTTCGGTGACGAGTGGGTACTCCATCCGCTCTCGGATTCAGCGGCCCTGCACTATCGCTTCAGCTCGGGCGACACCCTGCGACTGTCGCTTCCGGACCGGTCCCTTACCATGATCGAGGTCCAGGTCGAACCCAGGAGGCCGGATATTCATCTGGTGGCGGGTTCACTCTGGTTCGATCAGGACTCGGGCAGCCTGGTGAGGGCCAGCTACAAACCGGCCCGACCGTTCGACCTGGAGCTCATCGAGCCGGAGGACGCTGAAGAAGTGCCCGGCCTGCTCAAGCCGATTACCGCCGAGATCGAGTACGTCACCGTCGAGTACAGTCTCCACGAGTTCCGGTACTGGCTACCGAGGCGGTTCGCTCTGGAGGGCGAGGCCACGGTGGGCCGCTTTCTCCAGATCCCCCTTACGGCCGAGTGGACCGTGTCCGGGTATACCGTGAACGAAGAAGAGTCCGAGATGCCGATCTCAGGGCCACTCCCTGCCGGATGGACGCGATCCGAGCATCGACGGGAGCGGGACGGGGAGGTGCGCTATGTGACCGTCGTCATGCCTCCGACCGATTCCATCATCAACTCTTCTGAGCTGTCCGAGGCTACGGTGGATCGTGCGCCCACGGCGTTCAGCGACCGAGAGATCGATGAATTGAAGGGCGAGCTCGAGGATCTCCTGCCTTCACAGGCCCGGCCCGGCCCCGTCTGGGCCTACGGACTTCTTGAAGGCATGACCCGCTACAACCGGGTCGAAGGACTGAGCCTAGGTACCACCGGCACGCTTCCCTTGCCCCGTCGCTTCAGCCTTCGGGCGGAGGGACGCATCGGCACGGCAGACTGGCAGCCGAGGGGTGAACTCACTCTCTACCGAGGGGAGGCGGACAGGGGATGGGCGCTGTCCGGCTATAGACGACTGGATTACGGCTCCGACTGGGCAGGACCGCTGGAGTTCACTCGGTCCGTGAACAACCTTCTCGGCGGTCACGACCACGGTGCGTTCTTCGACGCCTTCGGGGGAGAGGTCAGTCTGGTCTCGTCAGGCCGGGCGTCGCGAAGGACCATGCGGTTGTTCTTCGAGGAGCACCGGGAGGTGTCGAAGGAAACCGACTTCTACCTGCAGCGCGCGATCGGGTCCGACGACAACATGCCCGAGAACATTTCTGCGCTCGAGGGCTCCGTGTTCGGGGGCGAGATCGAGCTGCGGGGACATCGCGGCGTCGACCCCGCCGCACTCATGCTCTCCGGCCGCGTCGTCGTCGAGGGTGGAGCGGGCGAGCTCGAGTATTGGCGCTGGCTCGCCAGTGGGACGCTGGCTCACCCATTGCCGTTCCGCCTGGTCGGAGCCGTCGAGGGCGGCCTGGGCATGGCGGCCGAAGACACCCCCGTCCAACGTCACTTCTATCTTGGGGGGCCCGAGACGTTCCGTGGGATGTACACGGGGGAACTGACGGGGAGCGCATTCTGGTTCGGACGCACCGAGGTGGCAAACGATTTCCCGGCTGCCCGTGTCGTGGCATTCGCCGACTTCGCGTGGGTCGGACGAGAGGAGAGGTTCGACACGAAGGGGTTCGCCGCGTCCGCGGGCATCGGCGCCTCCCTGCTGGACGGTCTCCTGCGTATGGACCTGGCCCACGTGCTGAAGGGCGATGACGGGACTCGACTACACATCTACTTCGACGGGCTCTTTTAGACCCCTCAAAGGCCGGTTGGCGCGTCGATGAACTCCCAGGGCACGCCGAAGCGCTCCTCGATGTGAGCGCCCAGGGCCTTCACTCCCCACGTCTCCGTTGCGTAGTGCCCGGCGTAGAGCGCATTCACCCCATACTCCATGGCGTCGTTGAAGGTGTGGTGGGAGCCTTCACCCGTCAGAAGGGCATCCAGGGCAAACTCCGCGGCGTCCGGAATCAGGCTAGCGGCGGCGCCCGTGACGACACCGATTCGGTAGACGTGCTCAGGCCCGCCCGGAATGAGACGGACCGGGCCACGTAAGACCTCGGACACCTGCTCGACCAGGGCGCCACGCTCGACGTCCACCTCACACCACCAACCGAAGTCACGCCCTTGGTGCCGCCCGAAGCGGCCGGAGGGCTCCCAGCCCATCTCTCTGCATAGGACGGCACAGTTGCCCACCTCGACGTGGGCGTCGAGCGGCAGGTGGCAGCCGTAGAGAGCGGTGCCACCTTGAATGAGCGACCGTAGCTTCCTGAAGCGAGGGCCGGTGACCCGGGTTCGCCCATCCCAGAACAGCCCGTGGTGCACGATGAGTAGGTCCGCACCCCGCTCGACGGCCTGCAGGATCACGGCCTCGCTCGCGTCCACCGCCACCGCCAAACGCTCAACCTCCGCCGGCCCCGCCACCTGCAGTCCGTTGTGGGCCGACTCATGGTCCGGAAAGCCCTCTACTTCAAGATATTCTCCGAGGTATTGGAGCAGAGATTCTAATTTCATCGATAGAACCCGGAGGGGTGTGGAAAAGTAGGGCCTTCAGGAGCCGGAACGGTCGAACAGAGACCCGCGCGTGTACGATAAGTGACTGTCCACCAACGACATAACCAGATTGTCCACTATTGTGGAAATCTACGTGGGACGCGTGCCGCCTCGAGCCGGCGGCGGCGGCTGGTGACGCGGAAGTGGGTGCCCCGCCCCGCCTGTCGAGGGCACGTCCGGTTCCGACGTCTCGACCGAACCGGGGCTCGCGTCGACCGCCGGCGATGCCGAAACACCAGACACGCGGTCGTGGGTCACACCGCCCGACGGTGACTCTGCGGGAATCCCCTGACCTCCAACCCCACCCTCCGGCGTACCCTCAGTGACGGCATCCTTGCCAGTAGAGACTGCTGGTTGGGGCTCGGGCTGGGCCTCGCCCACGGAAACCGGTCCCTGGACTGTGGCTCCTTCCTCGAGATGCATGCGCCGGGCGTCGATCTCGCCCGTAATCTGACTCGTGGATTGCAGCTCGAGACGGGACTGAGCATGGACGGACCCCAGCACCCGGCCGGAAATGACGGCGTCCTGCGTGTAGATGTTACCGTCTACTAGCCCCTCTTTACCAATGACAACGGCCTTCCCGGCCCGAACGTTGCCTTTGACCGTACCCTCGATCCTGATGGCCCCGTCCGTCTCGCAGTCACCCGTCAGCGTCATGCCCACCCCGATGATGGAGATGACCGCCTCGGGTGGCGTCGTCTGAGTCATTTTGTCGTTCTTGGCCATAACGCCCAATCTCCAGGCCGATTTCAAGGTCGTTGCACCAGCTCCAGGGGATCGACCGCAGCTCCCTCGAGCAGGATTTCAAAGTGGAGGTGCGGAGCGGTGGACCGCCCCGTCGACCCGCTGAATGCTATCACTTCGTCCTTCCGCACCTCTTCTCCAAGCCGCACCGCGGTAACCGAGGCGTGGGCATAGAGGGTCTCATATCCGTTTCCATGTCCCAACCGAACATACAACCCATAGGTGGCGTCCTCACCGACCTCGAGCACCCGACCCGCACCGGCGGCTCGAATATATGACCCCGTAGGGACGGCGATGTCCAGTCCCGGGTGCTCGCGGCCCTCATCGTCAAGGAGGCCCTGGGTGACGAATCCACGCTCCGTCAGCGGCCAGCTGTCGGGAACATCCGCACCAGTCTCGGCTCGCGCGGACGAGCGACTCGAGGAGGCAGGCGGTGGAAGCCACAGAGCGGAGGGAGCGGCCTCACCCTCAGGTGCGAACAGGGCACGAAGCGCCTCGTACTGTCGTTCCAGGGCGTCGATCTGCCTGATGAGCGCCGGGAAACGGGCCCGTTCGGCCTGCAGCGCTGCCACCTGTGCCTCCAGTTCGACCACGTGGACAACCCGTGCCGCCATATAAGCCCAAGTAGCGACAACGAAGGTCAGGATGACGCCGAGCCCGATCGCGAGGCCCCTGAGTGTCCGGAGTCGGCGGTACCCGATTTGGTATGAGCGACTCTCACTCGAGTCGGGGACGAGGATGATTCTCAGCAGGCGATCACTCAAGACACTACCTCCGACGCGTCACGACCCGTGATGACATCGAACACACGCTCGAAGTCCTCGGAGTTCCGGTACGGAATCTCGATGACGCCTGCTCCTCCTCGACCCACACGGACGTGGGCCTTCGTGGCCAGGGCCGATCGGAGCTCCTCCTCGAGCACCCGAACGACCGGATCACGGGTCTCCGTCGACCGAGGTCCGGACTTCTTCTGCGGTGCGCCACTCCGAACACGCCGCTCTACCTCTCGTACGGACCAGCCCAACTGGACCGCACGTCGGGCAAGTTCGCCCAACTGAACAGGGTCACTCACCCCCAGAAGAGCACGTGCGTGTCCCGTGGTCAGGTCTCCAATCTCGACAAGCTTCCGGACGGAGACGGGTAGCTGGAGCAAACGTAGCATATTGGCGACCGTGGATCGACTCTTACCAACCGAATTGGCGATCGCCCCATGGCTCAGCCCGTGTTGGGCCTCCAGGGCTTGATAGCCCTCCGCTTCTTCGATGGGGCTCAGAGCCTCGCGCTGGAGATTCTCCACGAGCGCCAGTATCAGGAGAGTATCGTCATCCACCTGGCGGGTCAGCGCCGGGACATCCACCCAGCCGAGCCGCCTGACCGCTCGAAGGCGACGCTCCCCCGCGACCAGCTCGTATCGGTTCGTGGCGCCGGGGGCGGGGCGGACCAGAAGTGGCTGAAGGAGGCCGTTTTCATCGATAGAGCGAGCCAGGTCGTCCAGCTCGGCGTCGGAAAACCTCCTGCGGGGCTGCTTGGGGTTCGGGCCGATCGCCGACACGGGCAACCGGTGAGCTTCCGCAGCTGTAGCTTCCGGATCCAGGTAGTCGCTGAGAAGGGCCCCGAGGCCCTTGCCCAACCGATCCTTCTTCGGTGGGGGAGTCACTGGCTTTCGGCCTCCAATGGATGCACGGCTAACACCACTCTACGCCGCTGCGGGTCCGCGTCCCACCAGAACCTCCTTGGCGAGAGCCAAATAGCTCTGGGCCCCCTGCGAGAGCACGTCGTACTGCACGATCGGCTGCCCGAAGGAGGGGGCCTCGGCCAAGCGGACGTTGCGGGGGATGGCGGTGCGATACACACGATCCTGAAAATACTCACGTGCCTCCGCGGCAACCTGCCGCGAGAGGTTCAGGCGGCGATCGAACATCGTGAGAAGTACACCCTCGATTTCGAGTCCCGGATTCAGGGCCCTCTGGACCAGTCGGACCGTGTTCAGGAGCTGACTCAGCCCCTCCAGAGCATAGAACTCGCATTGGATCGGAATCAGCACCGAGTCCGCAGCCGTTAGGGTATTGAGGGTCAGCAAGCCGAGGGAAGGGGGGCAATCCACGAGAATGTAGTCGTATGCGGTCCGAATCGACTCCAGGGCCCGCCTGAGGACCGTCTCTCGACTCAGGGCACCCACGAGCTCGATCTCGGCTCCCACCAGATCCCGGGTACTGGGCATGAGGTCCAGGAAGGGGAACTGGACCGACTTGATTACGGCCTCCTCGGCCTCCCGCCCGCCGATGAGGACATCGTACACTGTAAGGCGCTCGGGATCGATGGAAACTCCAAGGCCGCTGCTGGCATTTCCCTGCGGATCCATGTCGATCACCAGGGTGCGGCACTCGGCTACAGCGAGCGAGGCGCCGAGGTTGATTGCGGTGGTGGTCTTGCCGACCCCGCCTTTTTGGTTAGCGATGGCTATTACGCGCGACATCCATGGACCGTTTGGATGTGAATTCTCTTGGCGAGGCGGGAATATACGGCTGGCGGCGGACACGGTAAAGCGAGGACGTGCTGTTCCGCGGGCTTCGGACCAGTGATAGATTCATTGCCGGAAGCTCCCGGAAGGAGCCCGAGGCTTTGACAATCCACACGAGGCAACATCGTTGACGACCTGTACACCTCGCTGGGACCCCCGGTTATCCGCGTTCTTACTAGCTTTTGTCGCCATTGGTTGTGGAGGCGACGCTGAACCAACGGGACCCCAGGCCAATCCGGACTTCATGGTTGGCGAGTGGATCGCCGACTCGATGGTCCTGACCAGCAAGGCCAATCCCGAGATCGCGCCGGATATCACCGAGTTCGGTGCCGTCTTCACTTTGTCCGTGCAACCATCGGGACGTTACACCGCCATCCTGGAGGGATCTGGCCAATCCTCCACCGAGTCGGGCACGCTCACGGTGGAGGGGCCCGATGTGGTGTTCATGCGCCAGTTACCGACACCCGGCGACTCGAGGGCACACTGGGAGCGGGTGGGATCATCCGTGATTCTTTCGGGCGACCCCGACTTCGACTTCAACCTCGATGGTACGTCGGAGCCGGCCACCTTGCGTTCGGTCATCGTCCCCCGCTAGGGCCACCCCCACCCGCAGTTCTCAACTGTTTCACGTGAAACAGGGGCAGGTGTTTCACGTGAAACACCCCGACCGACCGTTTGGCCACACCCGGTGCGGACTTCCGATACTATCTACGGGTTTTCCCGTTGACAACCGACAAGCCATTTGCAATATTGCTACGGGAGAACCCGTAGCTAGAGGGACGACCCATGCCTGAAGATGCGTTCACCCCCCGAGAGTTGGACGTCATGTCCATCCTCTGGGATCTGGGCTCGGCCACCGTTGCCGAGGTCAGAGAGCGAATGGTCGATTCGCTCGCGTACACGACTGTGCTCTCGGCTTTGCAGATCCTGGAGGAGAAGGGTCACGTCAGACACGAGGCCGAAGGACGTGCGTACCGCTACCACCCGACGGTGGACTGGCGGACGGCGGGCGGGCGGGAGCTTCGCCGCCTTCTCAAGAAAATATTCAAGGGCTCGCCCGAGCTTCTCCTTGTCCAGCTCGTCTCGGATCGGCGTGTGGACGAGGAGCAGCTCCGCAGGATCCGCAAGCTCGTCGACGACCGCCTGGGGAAGGACTCGGCGGAAGAGGAGGAAGACTGATGCTTCTGAGCTTGATGGTCTACGTGACCGTGGTGAGCCTGCTGCTCGCCCTTGCGGCCTGGACGTGCGAACGCGCGGTGCGCGGGCTCGCCTTTCCCACCCGCTGGATCTGGGCGTCCGCCCTTGCCGGCTCCCTCGGTCTCACGCTGTTCGTCCTCCCTTGGCCCGGCGGTGTCTCGACTCCCCTGGAACTCGTCACGGCCGACGCTGCTTCTGGCCCGATTGCGGCTCCACTCACCGCCCTGACCAACGGCCTCACTCTTCCCAACGGCCTCGACCCCTACGTCGGCGCTGCCTGGGCCGTCCTGTCTCTCATGGTCGGTTTCATGCTGCTGCGCGCCCAGGTCGGCCTCTCGTCGGAGCGGTCGACGTGGACCCGGATGCAACTCCGAGATCGTGAGATCTTCCTGGCCGAGGACTTCGGCCCGGGCGTGGTGGGGCTGATTCACTCGGCCATCGTGATGCCCCGCTGGGCCTTGGACATGACCGAGCAGGAACAAGAGCTGATGCTCCGGCACGAGGCCGAGCACCGAGCGGCCCACGATGTCTGGTTGACGTCGGGGGCCCTGTGGCTCTTGGCCCTACTCCCTTGGAGCGTCCCCCTTTGGTGGACCGTTCGCCGGCTTCGATTGGCCATCGAGATCGACTGCGACTACCGAGTGCTTCGGCGCTCCTCGGAGGTAATGCACTACGCCGGCCTTCTGGTCGAGATCGGGGCCAGGAGGATGACATCACCGGCGGGTGCACTGGCGTTCGCGCGTCCCGCCCCATTCCTCGAGCGGAGAATTCGGGCCATGACCGACAACCCCAAACCCCGCTTTCTCCGTGCCCTCAGGATGATCGTCATTACGGGCCTCTTGGTCGTGACCGCGTGCCAGATGGACCAGATCCCGACGGCACCGCCGCAGCGCTCGGTCGCGGCTGAGGACGGGCCGTACTTTACGCCGATGACGGTCAGGCCCGAAATCACCAATCGCGGTGAGATCGTTCAGACCCTGATCCGTGCGTACCCCCGAGACCTTCGGGACGCAGGTGTCGGTGGACAGGCCCTGGTCTGGTTCTACATTGATGAGACGGGAAAGACGGTCGAGAACCGCCTAGACCGGACTAGCGGGAACGACGCGCTGGACGCAGTCGCCCTCGAGGTGGCGAGCATCTACGAATTCACCCCTGCGTACCTCAGGGAGGAGCCCACGAGCGTGTGGGTACGGCTTCCCATGACATTCGAGGTTCGATAAGCCCCAACCGGAAAGGCCATGGCAGGCGTGGTCGTCCTTACGAACCCGCCACCGGGCCAGGCGGCCCCGGTGGCGCAGACACTCGCCTCAGCAGTCTTGGATTGTGCGACCACATCGCTCGAGGGGGGCTAGGCGCGAGCATTTTTTATCGCGATTCCCCATCCTCGAACGAGCCAGTCCGGGTGGTCCCGTTCTGCTGTCACCGTGCATTAATCACAAGAATTGCCAGGTTCCAACCTAACCCGTACCTTCTACCCTACCCGCGCAGGCGCTAGAGACCATAAGTGCCCCCGCAGTCCTGCGCACCCGCCAAGGCAATTAGGCAACGCATCCACCCAGGCCACATAGCTTGTCGTGGCAGGCCTTGACCACAAGGTGGAAGCGACGTCCGAAGCAGCGAGCTAGCTGGCACATCACGCTATGCAGCATCACCCGTGAGAGGGAGGATGTCATGGACAAAACGACCACGATCCTGGTCGTTGAGGACAATCTCGACCACCAGCATCTGATCAAGTTGGTTCTAGCCAAGGGGTTACCTCACGTACGCGTGGACACGGCCGTAGCCGGCGAAGCCGCAAAGACGTATCTGGGTACGGAAGATCCCCCTGCATTGATCGTGTTAGACCACTGGCTCCCGGATATTACGGGCCTCCAGCTTTTGGAGTGGATCAGCGGCCACAAGCAGTATGCAGGAATTCCGGTGATCATGTTCACCAGCTCTGAAGATCCACAACATGCTCAACAGGCCTACGCGCTGGGTGTGCGTCGGTACTTGATCAAGCCTGCGGACTTCAACCAGCTGGTCTCGGTCATCAGAGAGACGCTTCGCCACTGGGTTAAATCGGAGCCTGACTCAGCAGCTGGGTGAGGTATCCTCCACTCCCCTCAGTCCCCCGTCACCTGTGCCACATCCCCCCGCCGCCAGCGCCGCACCTCGAGGATCAGGTTGTGTAGGTCCGAGGGGGAGACCCCCGGAATGCGCGCCGCCTGAGCCAGGGACTCCGGACGGATCCGCGCCAGCTTCTCTCGCGCTTCGTACGAGACGCTCACGAACGCGGCATAAGGGAGATCGTCAGGCAACACGAAGTCCGCCTGCTCTCTCAGCCTCTCTGCCCTTTCGACCTCACGCCGAACGTACCCTTCGTACTTGAGCTCCACCTCGACAGCGGCTACGGCGTCGATCTCCACACTGGGATCGAAGGGTGCGCCCCCAACCACAGCCAACTCCTTCGCGGGTACCTGCGGGCGCTTGAGCAAGTCGGCGGCTCGAACCGACTGCGTGATGGGAGGCGTCCCGACCTCGGCTAGAAGCGCATTCACGTCCGAGGGCCTCACCACCGTCTCCACGAACCACCTCCGGATGCGCGCCTCCTCCTCCAACCGTTCATCCAGCACCGTCTCCTGATGCGCCGTCAACAAGCCGGCATCACGGGCAACGGGTCCCAACCGCTTGGGGGCGTTGTCCTGCCGCAGCATGAGCCTGAATTCAGCGCGCGAAGTGAACAGCCGGTACGGCTCGTCCACACCCTTGGTGACCAGATCGTCGATCAGAACCCCGATGTAGGCCTGATCCCTCTCCAAGATGAACGGACCCCTACCGAGAGCGCTCAGGCCGGCGTTGGCTCCGGCGATCAGCCCCTGGCCCGCTGCCTCTTCGTACCCGGTGGTCCCGTTTATCTGTCCGGCAAAGTAGAGGCCAGGAATCTCCCTCACCTCCAGCGTGTGCCGAAGCTGGTGGGGTGGGAAGTAGTCGTACTCGATGGCGTATCCGACCTTGGTCACCTGGGCGCGCTCGAGCCCCGGAACGGTCCTCAGGAACTCCACCTGGACCTCCGGCGGGAGGGACGTGGACAGCCCGTTCACATAGAGCTCCGTCGTCTCCAGTCCCTCGGGCTCCAGGAACACCTGGTGCCGGGGCGAGTCGGGGAAGCGGACGACCTTGTCCTCGATCGACGGGCAGTACCGGGGTCCGCGTCCGGAGATCTCACCGCCGAACAGCGCACTGCGATCGAGGTTGTTCTGCACCACCCTCCGTAGGCCCTCCCCGGTCCACGTGATCCAACAGGGGCGCTGCTCGGGAACGCTCTCCCGCACGTACGCCGCAAACCGGAAGTCCTCCGGATCTCCGTCCTGCCGTTCGATCCGGGAGTAGTCGACCGTTCGCCCGTCGATACGGGGCGGCGTTCCCGTCTTGAAGCGGGCGATCTCCAACCCGCGAGCCTCCAACTCTTCGGCCAACGCAATGGACGGCGCTTCTCCGGCACGGCCCGCCCCCACTCCGGCCTCACCGCCGATGTGGATGCGCCCCCGCAGGAACGTCCCCGCCGTCACGACGACGGTCTCCGCACGGAACTCCAGACCACCACGGGTCCGGACGCCAACAGCTCGGCCCCCCTCCATGAGCAGTCCGGCGACCATCTCCTGGAAGAGGGCCAGACTCGATAGCTCATCCAACGCACGCCGCACCGCCCTCGGGTACAGGCCCCGGTCGCACTGTGCGCGGGGACTCCAGACAGCAGGTCCCTTTCGGCGATTGAGCATCCGAAACTGGATGCGGGAGGCGTCCGTGGCGCGGCCCATGATCCCGCCTAGGGCATCCACCTCGCGCGCCACCACCCCTTTGGCGATCCCACCGATGGCCGGATTGCAGCTCATCTGCCCCACCCGGGACAGGTCGGGCGTAATCAGAAGAGTATGCGCTCCAACCCGGGCGGCGGCAGCGGCCGCTTCCGAGCCGGCGTGGCCTCCCCCGACGACAATCACGTCGTAGCGTTCGCCGATCACAGGCAGCGCCCCCACGTCATCACAGGATTCCAAAGTTCGAAACGATCTCGAAGTCAACCGGCAGCGGCCTGTCGGACAATACCCGCTCCACGCCGTCTACCCGGGACCCCGGAGGTCCGTCGCCCAGCTGAGCCTCGAATCGCTCGACGGACTCCCTGTCACCGGCGGCGTGCACCTCCACGCTTCCGTCCGTGCGGTTCAAGACCACACCCCGCAACCCGAGGTCGCCGGCCACTCGGCGGGTCCACCATCGGAAGCCGACGCCCTGGACCCGGCCCTGGATCCGGAATCCCACCTGGAGAGCAGTTTGTTTTTCCGTCATCACTTGCCGATACAGAAGTCGCGAAAGACCCGGTCGAGAACCTGGTCGTTGGATATCACACCGAGCAACTCTTCGAGTGCCGTTTCCGCCGGTCGCAAGTGGGTCGAAGCCATCTCAGCCGGCACCGCGCCCTTCAGCGCCTCGATGAACTCGGCCACGTGGGCCAGTGCGGCCCGCACCCCCTCCCGGTGCCGGGCCCGGGTCAGAGCAGGCACGGATACACCGGTACGTACGAATCCACGATAGACGAGCGTTGGCAGAAGCTCCTTCAGGCGCGCGATACCGGTCCCATCGAGTACGGAGATTTCAACCGTGTCCGCGACCGCGAGTGCAGCCTGGGGTTGCGAGCCCGCACCTTTCATGATGGGTTCGTGCACCGTCCCCGACCCTGCCAGATCGGCCTTGGTTCTGAGCACCACCACCGGCACATCGCCCAGCTCGTCCACGAACTTCAGCTCATCCTCCAACAGCGCTCGACCGCCCTCTACACACAGGAGCACCAGGTCCGCACGGTTCAAGTACCGGCGCGCCACCTCAACGCCGAGGCGCTCCACCGTCTCCTCCGTATCACGGATGCCTGCCGTATCGACCAACCGGAACGGAAACCCCCCTAGCGATACGACCGCCTCCAGAGCATCTCGAGTCGTTCCCGGAACTTCGGTGACGATGGCGCGATCCTGGCCGAGAAGAGCGTTGAAGAGACTGGACTTGCCGGAGTTGGGTATGCCTGCGAGGACCGTGAGGGCTCCCTCGCGGAGAAGCTCGCCCTCCGGGGCCGTGCTCAGAAGTTCGTCGAGGGCATCGAACAGGCCCTTCGCCTCCTTCAGAACGCGCTCCACGGGGACCGGTGCCTCGTCTTCCTCGGGAAAGTCGATGTGGTGCACCAGAAGAGCCTCCACGGTTACCAGTTGCTCCCGAAGCGCCCCGATTCTCTGGCTGAGGCCACGATCCAATTGAAACAGGGCACTGTCGTGCAGCGCCCGGCTGTGTCCCTCCACCAGATCCAGCACGGCCTCGGCCTGCACCAGGTCCATCTTGCCATGGAGCACGGCCCTTCGAGTGAACTCCCCGGGCTCGGCAAGGCGCGCTCCGGCCGCCTGGCACGCCTCGAGGACGAGAGCGGGCACCAACCACCCGCCGTGACTCGAGATCTCTACCACGTCCTCACCTGTATAGCTGTCCGGTGCCGGGAAGGTCGTGACCAGCGCGCGATCCAGGAGCCCCCCCGTGTTCGGATCCTGAAGGGCCAGGAGCCGTGGCGAGCGTGGGGGGACTGAGGCGGCGTGCTCGGGGGAAAGGGCCTGAAGAATATGGAAGGCTCGTTCTCCGGAGAGTCGAACCAATGCGACCGCGCCCAGACCAGGGGCTGTCGCCACCGCGGCAATCGTGTCCACCACCGGCTCGGACCCCGCGCCGGAATCCGGCGCAGCCGGCAGACCCGTGGTCTGCTCAGTCACGGCGCCGGAATCCGGCGCCTCTTGCCGGCCCGAGGCCTGCTCAGTCACCGCTGGTAGCCAGCTTGATGGGCCCCTTCTCCCGGAGCTTCTGGCGCTCCTTGGCAATAAAGTACTGCTGGGGCAGCGTGGCCAGGTTCGCCGTGACGTAATAGAGATTCAGCCCCGACGCGAAGTTCAGGAAGATGAACGTCATCATGATCGGCATCATCCACAACATCATCTTCATCTGCGGGTTCGGCTCGGGCATCGAGCGAACCGAGATGAACTGCATCAGGAACATGGATGCGCCCAACAGCACAGGCAGCACATAGATCGGATCGGCCGCAGCAAGATTCGGGAGCCAGAGGAAGCTCTCACCCCTCAGATGGATCGTGTTCTGGAAGACGAAGAAAAGCGTGATGAGAACGGGCCAAGGAAGCAGCATGGGGAGACACCCGGCCAGCGGGTTGAAGCCGTGGTCCTTGTACAGCTTCATCATCTCCTTCTGGAGCTTCTCGGGTTGGTCCTTGTACTTCTTCTGGATCTCCTGGAGAAGCGGCTGCACGGCCATATTGCGCATCTGCGCCCGCATCGCCTTCTGGTTCAGCGGGAAGAGCAGCACGCGCATCATCACCCCGAAGATGATGAGCACCCATCCGTAGCCGACGTTCAGCTTGCTGTGCAGGAAGTTCAGGATCGTCATCACGATCGCGACCACGGGGCGAACCACCACCCGCATCCACCGGTAACCGTACGGGTTGGCCTCCTCCAGCCCGTTGCCGTAAGCGGTGAGGAGATCGAGCTCCTGGGGACCCATGAAAAGCCGATAGCTCGTCGATCCGGCGTTGCCCAGGGATTGGGTCACCGCCACCTCGGCCTGGTCGTCACCGAGCGCCGAACTCGCAATCAGACCGCCGAGGTACGCCTCTTCAACACCGGTCCCCGGCAGCACGGCAAAGAGGAAATACTTGCTCTTCAGCGCAGACCAGATGAGCGGACCTTCCACGATTCGATCGTCGTCCACCTTGCGCATGGGCACCGCCTGTATGCCCTCGCGGAGATGGTTCGTCACGTAACCCATAATGCGTGACTCGTCCGCCTCCCTCGCCTCGTTGTAGGCCAGGCCTCTTCCCATGTCCGTCACCAGAAGCGCGCGATCGACGCCGGTGACGCTGCTCCGTACCGCGATCTCGTACGACGACGGATCGAAGGTGTAGGTCGTCTCGAAGGTGAGCGCCCCCGACGGGTGTCGGTAGGTCAGAGTGAGGGTCTCGGACCCGCCCCCCTCGGTCAGGCGGAGCCCATCACGGGGCACGACCTCGAAGGGAAGGTTGCGTAGGTCGAGGCTGCCTCGGTCGGCCTGAATCTGGGCACCCAGAGCTCCAAACCCATCCTCAACCAAGAGCTCTACCGGTCCCTCGCGGGAAAACGAGGGGAACTGGAGCAGTTGCGCCGAAGTCAGCCGACCACCGTAGTTGCTGAAGGCGAACCTGTAGAGGGGACCCTCCACGACGATCGTCTCGGGCGGCACGGTGCCGGGCTGTACCATTGCCGGAGGCACGGCCTCAGTCAGCACCCCTTGGCCGGCCGGCGGTTGCAGCGGGTCGCCGACAATGGCCGGTACCGTCTCGGCCGCTACCTGGCCGGGTGCGATAGGACCGGGCGCCTCGGCCAGGCCGGGAGCTTCAACGGAAGTCACCGAGTCCGCAGACGCCGGATCGAGCTCTTCCGGCGGGATGGGCGGAAAGAGAAGGTTCGTCCCGACCAGGACGAGGATCATCAGAGTGATCGCTAAAAGGAACCGCGCTTCCTGATTCATCTACCCCACACTTCCACGTCGATTCAACTGGGTGACATCGAGATCGTCCGGCACGGGGTCATGGCCCCACCCCCCGAACGGCCGGCAACGTATCAGGCGCTTGAAGGCCAACCAGCTTCCATGCACGGCACCGTAGCGCTCCACGGCTACCGCCGAGTACTCGGAGCAGGTGGGCGAGAAACGGCAGGAAGAGGGCGTGTAGGGCGAGATCCCTCGCTGATAGAACCGGATCACTCCTAGAATCATTCGCCCGAACACAAGTCCTCCGTTACCGCCTGAAGCTCTGCCTTGAGAGTACGGAAGCCGGCACCATAGGCTTCTTTGCGGGCGCGCACCAACACATCCAGCACCAGGCCCGCATCGCTGAGCCGAGGGAGCACGCGAGTCCGTCCGATCTCTCTCAACCGGCGCTTCACACGGTTTCTTTCAACAATCGAATGCCTATGCTTGGGAACGATCACGCCCCACCGACTATGCGAGCCGGGTGAAGACAAAAAGAAGACGTCCAGATTGGGCGTCTTCTTCCGAGTACCCCGTCGAAGGAGCGATCGGATATCTCGGGTCTGACTGATGCGTACCGATCGCGGGAAGCGAAACTCATCGGTCCTACTCGGACCCGGCCCGGTTGCCGAGCGGGCCGCGCTCATGCGACTACTTTGAGCCGATCCTCACCACTAGGCGGCCGCGACCTCGGGCCCGCCGCCGCGACAGCGTCTTTCGCCCTCCGCGAGTCTTCATCCGCTCACGGAAACCGTGCTTGTTCACACGCTTACGGTTGCGAGGTCTGTATGTGGGCTTCATAGCGTTGGAGCCTTCTTTTGTCGTCCAGGGACCCGCGCCGTTGAACCGCGATGGGGCCGTAAAAAAATTAGCACGGAAAGATATCTGAGAGCGTGAACCGAGGTCAAGGCCAGGGCGGGCCCTGAGAGCGAAAACTCCTTCAGCGGTACCACCAAAATTGACTTTTCCACATCAGGATTCTAGCGTGCCTCCCCGCCGACTCTCCACTAGATTGAGTGATCGTCGAACATTCCCAAGGAGCACATGGAGTTCACCGCCGACGACCTGTGGTCAAGGGTCCTAGAGGCAGCCCGAGGCCGTATCCAGGAGCAGACCTATCGTACCTGGATGGCGGGGACGACGGCGGTCGGACTCACCGAGTCGGAGCTCCTGGTGGAGGCGCCGAGCGAATTCCACGTGGAGTGGCTGGAGGACAAGTACGGGCCACTCTTGTCGGATCTGATCGAACAGGCCCTCGGGCGGCCGCTCCGACTCAAGGTCCAGTGTGGCAACCCGGCCCCCACACCCTCCATCCCCACAGTGGAGGTCGCCACACCCGCTTCGGCACCCTCCGCGCCCGCGGTCGGCGCCACCTCGCCGTCACCGTCGCTGAACGAACGGTACTCCTTCGAGCGCTTCGTGGTCGGTGACAACGTCGAGCTCGCGACGGCGGCATGTCATGCCGTCGCCGGAAAGCCGGCTCGCATGTACAACCCCCTGTTCCTCTACGGCGGTGTGGGCTTGGGAAAGACGCACCTCATGCATGCCATCGGCAACGCCATTCGTGAGACGACGCCATCCAGCCGGATCGCGTACCTGCCTACGGAGCAGTTCACCAACGATCTGGTCACCGCCATCCAGAACGGCACCACTGCGGAGTTTCGGCGGACCTACCGCCAGATCGATCTGCTGCTCGTGGACGACATCCAGTTTCTGCAAGGCAAGGAGCGCACCCAGGAAGAGTTCTTTCACACGTTCAACGCGCTCTACGACGCTCAGAAACAGATCGTGCTCACCAGCGATCGACCACCGAAAGAGCTTCCCGGACTGGAAGAACGGCTTATTTCCCGCTTCGAGTGGGGGCTGGTGGCCGACATCAAGCAACCCGACTACGAGACCCGCATCGCCATCCTCCGGAAAAAGGCCGCAGACGACGACCTGACTCTGGACTACGATGTGATCGATTTTATCGCACGTTTTTGTACGTCTTCAGTCCGTGAACTCGAGGGCGCGGTAATCAAGCTCCTGGCTTATTCGTCGCTCACCAATCAGGAAATCACGGTCGACCTTGCCCGCAGGGCGCTTCAAGCCACCTTCGGACACGAGTCGCATCAGGCGGGTGGAGCATCGAGCCCGCAACGGATTCGAGAGGTCGTAGCCAATCACTGGCACGTACGTGACGAAGCCCTTAGCTCCAAACGCCGGACGAAAGACTTGACGGTCCCTCGCCAGGTCGCCATGTACCTGATCAAGGATCTCCTCGACTACCCTTTGGTGCAGATCGGAAAGCTGTTCGGCGGCCGGGATCACTCGACGGTGATCCACTCGATTCGCAAAGTAGAGGAGACCATGGCGGGCGATTCCTCGTTCCGACGAAGCGTCGAAGCCGTGCGCGACGAGCTGATGAGACCCGTCTGATGGTGTGGAAAGACGTGTGGAAGACCGCCCGGTTCTCCCGAGTTCTCTACGGGCGAGGGCCGTCGCAAGAAGTCTTCATTCTTTTCCACATTGGTGTTGCACGGTGGAAATGCTTGAGGGCACAGGGCTATGTGCGGTCCTCCACAATTCCACACCCTCTACTACTACTAATTATTTCTTATAGTGTAGTCTTTAAATAGGTAGTCACTGTGAAAAACCCGGCCTCGACCGACGCCGTAAAACCTCAATGGGAGGCTCGATGAACTGCACCATCACTCGGCAGAATCTTCACAAGGGCCTCGCTGCCGTTTCCGCGAGCATCCCCACCAAAACGACTCTTCCGGTGCTTTCCAACATCTTGTTCGAGGCCGGACAAGACGGGGTGTGGATGAGCGGCACGGACCTCGACGTGGCAGTACGCGTCTGGGTGCCCGCCGACGTCAAGGAACAGGGCAGCCTGACCGCTCCGGGCAAGAAGCTCCAGGAGATCGCCCGTGAGCTTCCAGATGAGCCGGTCGAGGTGACTACACGAGGCGACCAGATCGAACTGAAGTGCGGACGAAGTCAATTCAAGCTCAACGGTCTGCCCAGCGACGAGTTTCCCACGCTTCCCGAGGTCGACTTCGATGAAGGATGGAAGGTCAAGGGGAGTGAGCTCCACAGGTTGATCAAGCACACGTCCTTTGCAGTATCCACCGAAGAGAGTCGTCCCATTCTGAACGGGGTGCTCTGGGAGCTTCGTGATGGGCACATGCGGATGGTTGCCACGAACGGGCACAGGCTTGCCCGCATGGGGATCCCAGCCGCTTCTTCGAGTGCACCGAGTGCAGACTTCATCGTGCCGCCCGTCGCGCTCCAGCAGGTTCAGCGGCTGTTCGAACATGAGGACGATCTGGAGGTGGCTCGCAGCGGAAATCATCTCGGATTCCGCGCCGCGGGCAGGGAAGTCTATACTCGCCTGATCGAAGGAGCGTATCCGAACTACGAACAGGTTATTCCAAAGGACAACGACAAATACGCCATCGTAGACAAGAAGGCGTTGGCGTCGGCGGTACGCCGGATGGCGATCCTGGCGAGTGATCAGACCCATAGGATCCGCATGGTGTTCGAGTCGGATCGTGTCCACCTGAACGTCCTGACCCCCGATCTCGGCGAGGGTGAAGACGAGTTGGAGCTCACCTATGAGGGCGAGGGTCTGGAGATCGGATTCAACGCCGCATACCTGCTCGAGGTGTTGCGGTACATGGAAACGGACGACGTGAAGCTTACGTTCAAGGCTCCCGAGCGCGCTGCGACCATCGTGCCCGTCCCGCCGGAGGGCGAGGAGCCCGGCGACTACCTTTGTCTGGTGATGCCCCTCAGGCTACTCGACTGAGACCCGAGAGGCGGTCACAAAAACACCCGGCCAGTCGTTCTACTCAGTGCCTGCCGCCGCTCGGGCGGCAGCCAAGAGCTCGCTTCCGGTAAATGCTGCCACGAAGGGGAGGTGCAATTCGTCCAACCGCTCCTTGCCACCCTCTTCTCGGTCCACGAGACAAAGCACTCCAGCTACGGTAGCGCCGTGCTCGCGGATTGCCTCGATGGCTTTGAGCGCGCTCCCTCCACTGGTGACGGCATCCTCGATAATCACCACGCGGGCATCTTCGGGAAGACCTCCCTCGATCTGACGCCCCGTCCCGTGGTCCTTGGCCTCTTTGCGGACCGTGAATCCGTCGAGAATCTGTTCACGATCAAAGCTGTGGTGGGCGATGGCGTAGGTGACAGGATCGGCGCCCAACGTGAGCCCCCCGATGTGGGACACGTCCCAGCCCGTCTCATCGATGAGATCGTAACAGACCTTCCCGGTCAGGTGCTGGCCCTCGGCCGTCATCGTGGTCTGGCGAGCGTCCACGTAGTAGGACGAACGCGATCCACTCGCGAGGGTAAAATCTCCAATACGTACGGAGCGCTCGAGAAGAAGAGCCTTGAGTCGCTCTCGCTCATGCATTTGTTTGCTCATAGTGCGATCGAACCCTCAATGCTCGACTGGTGTTCCGAATGACCCCCAATCCTCGCTTGATCAAAAGAATTCTCGTTGTGGCCGCCGCTGGTCTGTGGGCGTGCGACGGCGGATCGAGCAGTATAGATCCCGATACGCTTCGTTTTGGCCAAGTCGGGCAGATTCGTGTGACCCTGCTACTTCCGCTAGCGGTCGACAAGGGTGAGCTACAGCAGACCCTGATCTGGGCATCCTCCGGTGCGTGGGAACTCACAGAGCGTATCTCATATCTGGAAGTGCTGGGGGATGAAGACGTGAGGTCCAACCCCGGCGATCCGTCGGCGTATGCTGCGGCCTATGCCGGGATGATCATCCAGATCAACGAAACCGGGGGGTTGACGCTCTTTACCCCCGAACTCGATCCGGATCTGATTCCGACGTGTGGGATCACCCGCACCACGATCATCCTGACGGTCCAGGACGACTCACGGGGCCAATCCGAGACCTGGGTGCGCTGCTCCTCCGGGGACTTCAGCAACCTGACCCCGGCCGGCGCGGACCCGGGCCCTGCGGCCAGCCGGATCGCACAGGTGACCATCTTGGCCGGTGAGTTCACGTTGGGTGACGACTTCGTGTCGGTGTACAGCGGCAGCGTGCCGTTCTCCACCCTGGATCGTGGCGAGGACTCGTTCGCAGAACTGGGTGCGTCGTTCACGTTCACGTCCGCATTGGGTTGGCCTGAGTTCTGGAAGTCTCACGTGGGGCGTGACGAGGATCCTCCCGAGGTGGACTTCGAGCGTGACATGGTCGTCATCGCGGCGGTGGGCTTGCGCGTCGAAGCGGGTGACAGCGTCGAGGTGAGGCGGATCCTTCAGATCGCCACCGGGACTCTCACCGAGGTCGTGGAGAGGGTGCCCGGCGACTTCTGCTCGCCGGCGGCTCGTCTTCACGTGCCGTTCCACATCGTTTTGGCGCCGACGACGGATCCACCGATTCTCTTTCCCGAGCCTCGGGTGGAGAGGATACCGTGCGGCTAGAGCAACCGGACCCCGCGGCAGTCCGGGTGGAACGCCGGCGCGACGCCCGGGGCGAGGGTGTGATGTCCCTCCGGCGACAATTCATGCTTGTCCTCGTAACCTTCTCCGTAGTGCTCGCGGCGGTGGGCGGCTGGGGCACGTGGGTTATCGTCCAGGCCGACCTCGAGGCGGAGATGGACGACAAGCTCAAACAGGTGACGGGTACCGCCGCCAGAGTCGGGTTCTCCACGTCCGGCCTCGCTGCCCTTCGGCCCGGCGACGAGGCACTTCGAACGTACACGAGTCAACAGAGCAAACTGCAGCAGCTTCAGGCCTATGTGGCAGAGGCGTGGATCATTCGCACGGTGGACTACACCTCCGTGGTTTCGACCCGACCCGTCGGCGAGGTGCCCATTGGTTCGTTGACCCGTTTCGAGGCATACGGGGCGGAAATCGCAGACGCGGAGCTCCGAAACACGGCCACGACGTCTGATCTGTTTTCTGTGGACGGACAGCCGTTCAAGTACGGCTTCATCGGCCTGGGCGCGCAGAACCCGGGGCTGGTGCTGGCCGTGCGTATGCGAGCCGACTATCTGGTTCCTCTCGCCCTGCTCAGGGCAAAGATCCTGTGGGGGTCTGTGGTCGCCGCGGTTGCCGCGATACTGCTGGCCCTCTTTCTCGCCCGAAACGTGGCCCGGCCGCTGGAGCGTTTGAGCCGAGTGGCGCTGCGTATCCAGAGGGGCCGCTGGGCCGAGCCTGTGGGAGAAGAACAGGGCCGGGAGCTCAGGCAGCTGTCTAGAGCCATGGTTCCCCTGGCCGTTCGAGCACGAAGGCGAGATCGTCCCTGTTGTCAGCGACGGTACGGTGCAGACCTACCGGCTGCGCTGGATTTCATTCGGGGGTGGTCGCTACCTGAGGAACCGATTCGGCAGATCGCCCTGTGGTTCAATCCCAGCGATCTGGCCAGCATCGACATCCTGTCCATCACACTGGTCCCGATGGTGGCCAACTATGCCGCCGCGGGCGCGGCCTCGCGCTCGGAAAAGCGCAGCCGGATTCATCGACAGGCGTTGTACACGCACACGCCGGGGCGCGTAGAGTATCGGGTCAAGATCCCGGAAGGTGGTCGGCTGGACTTCGGTATGGGGGTCGTGCGTGAGGACGTGCCCGTGACCTTCCGGGTCACGGCGATCGCTGATGGTGCCGCGGGCGGTGAATCAACCACGGTTTTCGAGGAGCACTACGCGAACAAAGAGGCCTGGGGCCAGCGTTCGGTGGATCTTGCCGACTTGGCGGGCCAGACCGTAACGCTCGCTCTGGAGGCCGAGTCGGAGACCGAAGGGCGGGTCGCTTTGTGGGGAGCGCCGACCGTAACAGGCGGCGGGCAGTCGCCTCTTCCGAACGTCGTTTTCTACGTCTTCGACGGCGGTGCGGCGGACTACATGAGCGTCTACGGTTACAACCGTCGAACGACCCCGACCCTGGAGCGGCTGGCTACGGAGGGCGTCGTGTTCGAGCGAGCGTACAGCAACTCTTCCCGGACCCTGCCCTCGACAGCCTCCTTCATGACTTCCCTACAGACGAGTGTGACGGGGGGCTTTATCGGCGGCAGCAACCCTGTGCCTGCCGAGGCCGTGACCATGGCCGAACACATGCACCGGGCCGGCTACCAGACCGCGGTGTTCACGGGAAACCCCAATGCCGGGACCTTGAGCGATCTCCAGCGTGGAGTCGATCTGTTCCGGGAGGATTGGGCGGATTTCTCGTACTTCGGCGGCAATAACCACAAGGAGTCCTCGAAGTACCTCCACGAGGGATTCTGGAGCTGGCGGGAGGACTATCCCAGCCATCCGTTTTGGGCGCACTTCCAGACCACTGACACGCATGGGGACTTTCCGGCTCCGCCACCCTTTGGCGGCCTCTTTGTCACCGCGGACGAATGGGAAAGGGTGAGTGAGTCGGTTGACCGTTTGGAGGCGTTTGGCGGGCCTGGTCCCTATTCTCCCGCTTGGGATTCTACGGGGATCAGCCGGACGGCATTTTACACTGTGGGGAAGGGCCTGTACGATGAAGCGATGGCTCACAACGACTATCGGCTCGGGCAGCTCATCGACCGGCTGAAAGCTGAGGGGGAGTGGGAGAATACGCTGTTGATCATCGGGGGCGATCACAGCATCCGGGCGGCTTTCACGGACATGGGCCTCGCGCTCAGCGACTCGCTGCCTCCCCGATGGAGCCAACCGATGTTCCGGCCCACGGTCTCGAGGGTGCCGCTCATGTTCGTGTGGCCGGGCCACATCGAGGGGGGACAGCGGATCGACTACCCCGTATCGATGCTCGACGTACTGCCCACCCTGCTCGACTTGCTGGGGCTCCCCCCCGCCGAGATCGGACAAGGTCAGTCGCTGGTTCCTTTGCTGTCGGGTCGAGAAGGATGGGAGCCGCGACCGGTGATCCTCGACGAGTTCCGTGCCCATCGTGCCGATCTCGAGACCGGCGAGCTGTCGGGCTGGATCGAGGTAGTGGACGGCCGTTGGGGCGCTTCGCTCGAGATCAACCCCAACCCGGAGAGGCCCGCGCCGCGCCGCCGTCCTTCCCCGCTGCTGCTTTACGACCTCTGGAACGATCCGATGGCTCTGTGGAGCCTGCACGAGGAACGGCCGGACCTCGTGGAGAAGTACACCGCCTTCCTGGAGGGACAGTTCGAGGCTCACCTGGCCTTGGCACAGTACTTCACGCCATCCGGTGAGGTCGAGCTGACCCCGGAGCAGCTTCAGACGCTACGCACGCTGGGCTACATCAAGTGAAGCGGTGGTGAGTGCTGGTGGAGTCTGCCTGGTCGTCGTGAACTTCTTCGAGGAGTTGAAGGAGCGGGTGCCGAATTGAACGGTCAGGTCCCTTGGCTGCGCGTCTTCGTGGAAGGCGTGGTGATTGTGGGGTCGATTCTGATGGCGTTTGGGCTTCAGGCGTGGTGGGAGCGACGGCAGCAGCAGATCCTGGAAGTTCAGTACGCAGATCGCCTGAGGTCCGACCTCGCGGCCGACACACTGCGCTTCGCTGAAACCGGCGCTGTCTTTGGGGTCAAAGTCGATGTCCTGCGCGACTTCCTTGAAGCAGGGAGCCGCCCGCTCTCGGTCTCGGACGCCGATCGGATGATGGCCCGATTGGCCTTTTCGACCTACAACGCCTTGCCAGAGACCAGGTCCGCCACCTTCCGAGAGATGGAGAGTTCGGGTGCGCTCGGGTTACTCCACGACGTCTCACTACGCAACGCCCTCGCTGAGTACTACGCCCACAACGAACTCCTCTCGGGCATTCTTGCCGATCCACCCGGACCGTATCAGGTGATCCTAGTCGAGGCGTTGCCCGGCGACCTTTGGCATTCGATGAGGATCGACTCAACCAGCGTCGATCAGGCTGCGCTGGAACGCGGTCTACGTAAACTCGCCTCGTATCCTGACCTGGAAGGAACTCTGAATTCGGAGCTTGCCTACTCAACGGAACTAATGTTCTTCACTCGTCGGTTCAAGGCAGATGCCACGGGGCTGCTCGCACAACTCGACGAGGCATACCCCCAGTAGCACCCTCATTGCCTCCCCACATCCCGCAGCGCAGCCTGACGTCGCATCCGCTCGGGCGAGACTCGCATCAATCCCAAACCAGCCATCGCCCAACCTCAGCATCACCCAATAGCTTGAGCGCATGGGCTTAGCTTCTGGCCCAGCAAAATGTACTCCAACGCTGTGTTCTTCATCATAGTAAATAGATGCTGCCAAGCGGCACACTTGTTGCTCTTAGCTACGGGTGGACTTGTCCGGGCGGGCGAGACTGACCGCGAGAATCCTGATGTTGAGTGGTGTGCTCTGCGGACCCGCCCGGACAAGCTCCACTACTTGTTGTCAGGGTGCCACAGCAAGTTGTCGCGGCCAAGCCACGAAACCTCAGCTTGCTATGCGCACCGAAAGCAACATGGGCAGACCAGCCCCCTCCAGGGCTAACAACTTATCCTCCTCGATAACTTCTTCGAGCAGTTGATGGAGCCGGTGCCCGACTAACGCCGGTGTCGGTCCTTGTGCCAACGGTCGGGCGCTCTGGCCCAAGAGACAGCCGATTGGGTCGGGGCGGTCTGGAAGAGAAGACCCCTGAGTGGACCCGGAAACATGAGGGACAAAAAAGCGCGACTGACACACACTCCGTCTGAGCAGTCTGAGATCCAAGGAGGCATGACCATGAACACCAAGCGACTTCGAGAGACCGCCCAGGCGATGGTCGCCCCTGGCAAGGGCATCCTGGCGGCTGACGAAAGTGCACCCACAATAAAGAAGCGCCTTGGGAGCATCGGTGTGGAATCCACCGAGGAGGCCAGGAGGAGCTACCGAGAGCTGCTACTCACAACCCCCGGCCTCGCAGATCACATCAGCGGCGTTATTCTCTTTGATGAGACCCTGCGGCAATGCACCACCGATGGCACTCCGTTCGTCGATGTCCTGACCGACCAGGGGCTCCTGCCGGGGATCAAGGTGGACACGGGAGCACGAGACCTCGCCGGCTTTCCGGGTGAGAAGGTCACAGAGGGTCTCGATGGACTCCGCGAACGACTTGCTGGGTACCGAGAGCTCGGGGCACGCTTCGCCAAGTGGCGTGGAGTAATCGCCATCGGAAAGGGCCTCCCCACGGAGTATTGCGTCGGCGCCAACGCGCACGCTCTGGCTCGATACGCCGCCCTTTGCCAAGCGGAGGGAATCGTTCCCATCGTCGAGCCAGAGGTTCTCATGGATGGCGACCATGATATTCACCTGTGCGATCGGGTTACGTCGCAGGTCCTTCGAAAGACCTTTGAGCAGCTGGCAGAGCACCGTGTCTTGCTCGAGGGTGTGATTCTGAAGCCCAACATGGTCCTTCCCGGCACCAAGTCCACAACCGCGGCGACAGTCGCAGAGATCGCAGAAATTACCCTGCGGTGCCTTCTAAACACGGTGCCGTCCGCCGTTCCGGGCATCTGCTTTCTTTCCGGTGGCCAATCTCCGAAGGAGGCAACCGTAAACCTGAATGCCATGAACACGATCGGTCGGCATCCGTGGGAACTGAGTTTCTCGTATGGGCGCGCGTTGCAGGCACCCGTCTTGAAGGCTTGGGGGGGCAGCGCAAAGAATGCCGTCGCTGCGCAACACGCTCTTACGGTGCGAGCCCGATACAATGGGGCTGCACGCGACGGAAAGTACTCCGCGGGAATGGAGCCTAATGCGTAGCGGGATCGACATCACTATCGGCTCGATCTTGCACCTGCCTCTGTATGCCCTCGGCTGATGAGCGGGTGTCCAATTGGTCCGCCAGATCCCTTGGCTTCGCGTCTTCGTGGAAGGCGTGGTGCTCGTCGGCAAACTGGAGAACTAGCGGCCTTCGCATCAGTCCCCTCCAACCATCTCCCAACCTCAGCATCACCCATAGATTGAGCGCATGGGATCTGGCGAAGCTCGACGGGCTCACCTCCCGAAGGAGAAGTCGACCGAGGTCTGCTGATCTTCACGCACCGTGACACGCTGCGTCCGAATCCCCAGGGTCGCATGCCATGCCTCCACCAGGTATGCGCCGGGAGAAAGACTGTCCAGGCTGAAGCGGCCATCTTCGGTGGTGACCGCGAAGAAAGGATGATCCAGCACCAGAATCATGGCGGTCATCCAGCCGTGGATATCGCACTCCACGGGCACTAGGCCTGCGGCCTCCTCGAAGACCTTTCGGCTCTCGAGGCCCCGCAGCGGCTGGCCGATGTTGAAGCCGCGACCGGCGGCGGGTGACACGTGCACGTTGTGGAGCGTGGCGTCACTGTTCCGGATGACCAACGTCTGCCCCGCCTGTACGGCGAGGACTCTCGGGCCGTACATGCAGCCTTCCTGGTCCAGGACGATCTCTTCGATGGGCGGGGCGGACGCTTGCCCACCTCCGCGGGCTCGCGATGCTCTCGACTCCGGTGGTTTGGGATGCCAACTTCGGCGGAGCGACCTGAGTTCGAGTCCCCTTCGGAGGCGGCAGTCGATGCGCGAAGAGTCTAGCGAGAAGGTGCAGTCATCAGAGAGAGACGTCGCGTCAGAGAGAGACGTCCCGTCGCCTGACGCCGAAGGTCCTGTGGACGACGTCACCGAGCGCGGACTGGATCGCCGCGAGGCACTCAAGTTGGGAGCCGCCGGGCTCGGCCTTGCTGTGGTCGGAACCTCGGCCGGTTGCACGATCGAGTCCCACGCCCGAGGGTCCGGTTCTGTGCAGGATCTGGGCCCGGCACCCACGGATCTCTTGTCCGCTCCTCCGATCGACCAGGTTCGCATCGGATACGTCGGTGTGGGCCTCCAAGGGAGCGCCCACGTCCGCAATCTGCTCAAGATCGAGGGCTGCATTATCCAGGCGGTCTGCGACGTCGTCCCCGAAAAAGTCGAGCGAGTTCAGGATTGGGTAGTGGAGGCCGGCTTCCCTCGCCCGACCGGATACACAAGGGGCGAACGAGACTTCGAGCGCCTCTGCCAAGAAGAGGATCTGGACCTGGTGTACAACGCCACCCCCTGGGAGTGGCACGTTCCGATCTGCACGTCCGCCATGGAGAACGGAAAACACACGGCGACCGAAGTTCCGGCGGCCTACACGCTGGAGGACTGCTGGAAGCTCGTGGAGTACGCGGAAAAATTCGAAAAACACTGCTCCCTGATGGAAAACGTCAACTACGGGCGCATGGAGATGCTCGCCTTCAATCTCGTCCGCCAGGGACTGCTAGGAGAGATCCTGCACGCAGAGGGTGGATATCTGCATGATCTGCGAGCGATCAAGTTCGAGGACAAGGACGAGGGTCTGTGGCGCCGCGCCCACGCCATACAGCGGAACGGGAATCTCTACCCGACGCACGGGCTGGGGCCCATCGCCAACTGCATGGACATCAACCGTGGCGACCGATTCGCCACGCTGGTCTCCATGAGCAGTCCTTCCAGGGGTCTCCAGGACTGGGCCGAGGCCAACTATCCGGCGGTCGCGATAGTCGGGATGCCACGTCGCTGGGATTCCATTGAGATGCCCGGGGCGTTCGGCGTGCTTGAAAGATAAGAGGCGGTTTTTCGAAGCTCTGACTGGCTTCTGGACGGACTTCAGAGGGGTCGGTGCATGTCTGAAGTGTCCCCGAGTCGTCGTCATCAGGCACACTGTGAGGCAAGGGCCGTCAGACTCGTCCTACATGTCAGTCCCGGACCCCCACCATCGTGAGACTCAGAATCTGTCCATGTCTGGATGGGCCTATGTCTGAATAGGCCTACGTCATGAAGCCCACTCGCGGTAGCAGCTTGAAGACTCCCCAGCCGGACAACACCGCGACGATCATCCCGAAGGCGCCGGACGCCAGCTCTCCGTACAGCAGGAAGCCCGTTCCGAACAGCGCGCCGTACACCATGGTGCATCCCAAGAACCAGGAGAGCAGTCCGGCGGCGAGCTCCCCACCGCCCTGCGCATCGGTCCCCTCCACATCGGTGCCCTCCGAGGCCTTCAAATCGCCTATCACCGCATCCCACCCCCGGCCGAGGGGGCGGATGTCCCGGTAGAACGCCTGGAGCGTCTCCGTGTCCACCGGCGGCGTCATGAACGTCACGGCCAACCAGCTCACAGTGGTGATCGCAACACCCACCACCAGCGTGCTGGAAGGATCCCATGCCTCGAAGCCTAGGCGAGTGTGGAAGAAGGCGAAGTAGATGGCGACCAGGAACGAGATCACCATGGCGGAAATCTCACTCCAGGTGTTGACCCGCCACCAAAACCAGCGCAGGAGGAACACCAGACCAGTGCCCGCCCCGATCTGTAGCAGGATCTGGAACGCCTGCATGGCATTCTCGAGCTGTAGCGCTACGATCGACGCGAGGATGATCAGCCCGACGGTTGAGAGGCGCGCCACCCGGACGTAGTCCTTCTCTTCCCGGTCCGGGGCCACGAAACGGCGGTAGACGTCGTCCACGATGTACGACGATCCCCAGTTCAGATGTGTGCTGATGGTCGACATGTATGCCGCGGCAAGCGATGCCACCACCAGGCCCAGAAGACCGTGAGGCAGAAAAACCAACATGGCGGGATAGGCCAGGTCGTGGCGGATGACGGATGGATCCACGTTGGGGAATGCGACCTGTAGGTCGGCGAGTGTCGGATAGACGATCAGCGAAGCAAGGGCCACCAGGATCCAGGGCCACGGACGCAGCGCGTAGTGCGCCAGATTGAACCAGAGCGTGGCCTGCATGGCGTGTTTCTCATCCTTGGCGGCTAGCATGCGTTGGGCGGCATAACCTCCACCGCCGGGCTCGGCGCCGGGGTACCAGGTACTCCACCACTGCACGGCGATGGGCACGATGAAGACGGCCGCCGCGGTGGACGGATCGGAGAAGTCCGGAAGGAAGGACAGCTTGCCCGAGACGGCCGGGTTGGAAATGAGGCCCGAGAGCCCCCCCACCTCGGGAAGTCGCAGCGCGTAGACGGCTGCGGCGACAGCACCGATCATCGAGATGGCGAACAGGAGCAGGTCCGTGACCAGGACGCCCCGCAGCCCCGAGGTGGCTGCGTAGAGGACCGTCGCGGTTCCGGCGATCAGCACCACCGTGTACTTGTCCGCCCCGAGGAGCACGCCACCGATCTTGATGGCCGCCAGGGTCACGGTAGCCATGATCATGACGTTGAAGAACACCCCCAGATAGATGGCCCTGAACCCTCTGAGGAACGCGGCTGAGCGTCCGGAATAGCGGAGCTCGTAAAATCCGATGTCGGTAAGGACGCCGGACCGCCGCCACAGCTTGGCGTAGAAGAAGACCGTGCACATGCCGGTGATCAGGAAGGCCCACCAGATCCAGTTCTGGCTGACCCCCCCGGTACGCACGAGGTCTGTGACCAGATTGGGTGTGTCCGTCGAAAACGTCGTGGCCACCATGGAGGTCCCCAGAAGCCACCACGGCATGGACCGGCCCGCGAGGAAGTACTCTTCGGTGCCGCGCCCGGCCCGCCGGGCGAACGCCAGTCCCACGGAGAGGGCCGTCAAGCCGTATAGGCCCAGGACCCACCAGTCCAGTGTCGAAAGCTGCATCAGGGCTCCGTTCCCGAAGATTCGTTCTGGTTCGTCAACGCTCGGAACGCGCTCCGAAGATTCGCCGGATAGCGGCCCTCGGCAACGAGCGCCTCTATCCGCGACCCAACTTCCGATCGATCGTCCGGGAAGGTCACGCCGAAGCTCGGCACACCCGACTCCATGGCTCTCACCCGGGCATCACCGGTGGCGATGAGCCCGTTCAGCGCATCACTCAAGTAGAATTCAGGGGGGCCTTGGTCGGCCGGCTGTGCGAGAAGGGCGCGGAAGCTGCCCTCGAGAAGAGGGAAGATGTCGGGTGTGAATCCCCAGAGCCCCATGGAGGCCGGTTCGTCTCCGGAAAAAGCGAGCGATGTGCCGTCAGGAGTCTCGCCGACGATCCCGGAAGACGTCCGGTGGACTCGGAGCACTTCACGGATTTCCTGGACGTGCCCGCGGGAGTCTGCCTGGAGGATGGCCCTGGAGACCTGCGCCCCCGCTGACAGCGTATCCGTGAGACGATAGGTGACGGCCAGACACTCCCGTTCGCCACTCGCGCCCCGTGTGCCCAGTACGTTCCCCGAGCCAAGTCCGTTCAAGTACCGTGGAAGCACCTCCAGGGGGGCTCGCCCGTAGAAGTCGTCGGCATTCACGACGGCGAAGGGAACGTGGACGACGTCCCGAGCGCTCCACACGGCGTGGCCAGTCCCCCAGGGTTTGGTTCGGCTCGGGGGAAGTGCCACACCAGTAGGGAGGTCGTCCAGGCGCTGGCGAACAAAGCGACACGGCCACGAACCGGCAGTTAGTTCTTCGATGTGCCGTGACACGGCGTCTTCGATCTCACGACGCACCACCAAGACCGCGCCGCCATATCCGGACCGGGCGGCGTCGAAGAGGGTGTAGTCGAGGAGCGCTTCTCCCTGCGGGCCGACGGCGGCAAGTGGCTTCACCGCGCCATACCGAGTCGACATGCCCGCGGCTAACACGACGAGGGTAGGGGAGTGAGTCGGAGAGGGGTCGGGGTCTGGAGGCCCCACGTGCGGCGAGATCGAGGCGGGGCTCACGCTTGGGGTCGGAGTGGGGTGGGTCTGAATGAGATCATGGATAGTCGTGGGAGACTACCCGCTGCTATGTCCGGGTGCAAAAAAAACTCGGCAGGGGGGCGAATCCCTGCCGAGCTTTATACGGCGTCGAGCATCATCACGTCATCCACACATCACCCACCCGGGCTCTTCCGCCGTCCCCACATCATCATCATCATCGTCACAGTTCACCGTTTTTTTCGCCGGACTTCGTCTCCTCCGTCCGACGTCCATCTCTATGACAAGGTCCGTGCCAGAATCGAAACTTGTCTCTAACCGACTTACTAATAACGAGTTACATCGATTCGACGTGAAAGTGCGGAGGCACCGGAGGTGTTCGAATACGGGACAGGTGTCCCGAAAGCTGGACGGGAGTGGGGTGGGAAGCGAGAGATGCTACACGGCCAGGGCACACCTCACGATCCTCGTTGGTTGGGTCAGCATGCCGACCTCCGTGCCTACTCCACAGTTGGTGCACTCTTACGTTCTGGGGGGTTCGGGAGGCCCACAAGTCGGGGATCGCCAATGTGCGTGCAGGGGGGCTCACCACAGTGTCGGCGGTTGGGCTCGCTCGGACGTTCAAGGGAGACCTTGGGGCAGATCGCCCACGCGTATAGAATAGGAGCCGGCCGGGATGGTGGAATTGGTAGACGCACCGGACTCAAAATCCGGCGGGCTTCGGCCCTTGGGGGTTCGAGTCCCCCTCCCGGCACTTAAGGTTTGAGCGGTTTTCCACATCGGAGGTCCCCGGTCTGGACATACCGATGGACATATAAGAAGGCCCCGACTCCCTGGTGGAGGTCGGGGCCTTGCTCCGTTGATGGGTCGGGCTAGGCCAGTTCCTTCAGTTCCACCCGTTCGTCGGGCTCGTTCTCCACCAGGTGCAACAGGTGGCTCTTCATGAAGGTGTAGTACGACATCGTCGTCTGAATATCAGCGTGGCCCATGGCGCGCTGAACGATCGCCGGAGACTTACCCGCTTCGAGCCAGTTCGTGACCCGGCGGTGGCGTAGATCGTGGGGTACGAAGTTCTCGGGTAGCTTTGCCCGATGGCATGCGTTGCTCATCGCCGCGCGGAACGCCTTCGGGCGGGTGCCAGCCTCCGCGTTCTTCTTCCTCCGTTCGTGGTGGAAGACCCAGGGGGTACGTCCGATGCCCGGATACGTCGCGAAGCGGTAGCGGCTCGCGTGCTCAGTCAGGGCACGACGGAGTCGTCGCGTTATCGGTACCCATCGGGACTTCCCCGACTTCGTTCGGTGGTCGTGGCGACCCGATACGATCTCGATGGCTCCATGGGAGCCGAACTCCCAATCGATGTCACCCCACTGAAGCCATAGGCCCTCGCTCTTCGAGCGCATCCCCGTTTCGGCGAGGACGGTCACGTAGGTCTTGAGCATCGGGTTCGCCTCGCACTCGGCCAGCAGGCGATCGAGTTCATCGTCGTTCAGGATCACGGGTTGCCGCTTGTCGTACTTTGGGGGCTTCGTGGCGCGCACCGGGTTGGCGTCCAGCAGACACCACTCCACAGCCTTCTCGAAGACTAGGCCGAGTATGGCACGGTCCTTCTCTATCGTCCTCCCGCTGAGCGGTTGCGAGAGGCGTTCACCGCTGGGTCCATGCGTTCGGCGCCAAGCCATATAGCTGGCCACGTCACCTCGATCGAGGTCGTGGAGCTTGGGATCGCGCAGTTTGACTACGAAGAAGTGGGCGAGGGGTTTGAGCGAGTGCGGATAGCTCTCCGCAGAATTCGGGGCGAGCCCGGGCAACACATCGCTCTCGAAGCGTGTGATGAGTTCCGACATGGTCGTTACCCCCGGGAGCCCGCGCTTAACCCGTCCGTGGAGTTTCTTGAGCCTCTCGTGCTCCTTCTTCGCAAACGTCTCGACCTCGGATCTCTTCACGTCAGAGAAGTTGTAGGTCTCATATTTGCCACCGATGCAGAGGCGCAGCCGGTACGAGCGGCCTCGCTTGTCGATTGATCCGGGGTGCGTCTTTCTGCGTGCCATTCGTCAGTCCTCCTTGGGTGCTTCCGTGTCTTCGGCCAGTTGTTTGCGCAGGGCGACTTTCAGGCCCTGGCACGATAGAACGACGAAGTCGTTTAGTTCGGGGTTGGGAATACGGGCTGGGGCCACTCCAAGCACCTTCAGTGATGCGTTCAGCGCCTTCCCGGCTGCGACGGAGTCTTTCAGCCAAGTGCCTTCGAGCTTCGTGGCCTCGGGAGCAGCACTCCGTACTTGATGGCTTCTAATGGCCCTCGTGAGGTCCCTTGCGGCTTCCTTGGCGAAAAGGGATAGGCGGGTGTACTCGGGGAACCCTCGTCTGACAGCCTTGGACTCAGCGTCCTGAAGGGTCTTCAGCTGGGACCTCGTCTGAAGACCGGTCACTGCCGGGCTCGCATCCGTCGGGTCGTCAACCTCTCCCATCAACCATTCATAGGGTACACCAAGCACGCTGGCCGCAGCGCGCATGACGGTGGGTCTGGGGTGCGGGGGCGCGCCCTCGCTCATATAAGACCGAAGGCCAGAAACGCTCGTGCCCCGACGATCCTCACCTGGTTGAAGAGCCTTCGTAACCCTTTCTGCGAACGTCTCGTAGCTCCACGCTCGGCTCTTCATCTCGCTCTTCAGACGTTCAGCGTAGATCCGCACTTTTCTGCTCCGTTCGTCGCGAAACACCCGCAGAAAGAACAGCTGGCTGTTGTTGGGGGTGAACCGTACACTTTAGTGTGGAGATCATCACTTTTCTGTGGTAAACCAAGAATACGAGGAACTCGACGTGAGATCAAGACCACTTACCGTGGCCACCAGGGTGACCGAAGCGGAGCACGAGGCGATCTCGGCCGCTGCTGAAGACAGAGGCACCTCGGTTGATGGTCTCATCAGAGAGTGCTTGATCCCGAAGGTCGCCCAGATCCTCAAGGGACCTCGATGACATCTCCCTCACGGATTCCTTCCGATTGCCACCATTCTTCCGTCTTGCTGCTCAGGAACTCCACGATGTAGTGGACGTTTTCTGACATGATGCGCCTCCCTCACTTGACCCGAAGACGGCAGCAGGGCGAACGTACAGAGCGCGGCCCCCCGGGGTCGTTGCACTTGTGAGGCGTCGGTGTTTCTTTCGCGAGAGCCCGGCGCCTCGCTTATTGTGATGGTGTCATAATGCGGAGGCGTTGGAACACCGTCAAGGATTATCATGTACACCCATTCGGGAGTGTTGAACTGAAGAATCCTGGCAGGGATGTACGTGCTATGCTCGTTAAGCGGATTCTCACCGAAGCCGGACTGACCCGTGCTCAACTCGCTCGTGATACGGGCTTGAATGAGGCCACCCTGTGGGCGTGGGTGACTGGTCGCAGGGTCCCCGAACCCGAATCCCTACAGAGGCTGGCCGCTGGTCTCGAGCGTCGCGGCGGTGAGCTATCCGAGTTGGCGAAGGAACTGCGGAAGGCTGCCGAATGACCGGCAACCCGATCAAGTGCGCCAGATGCGGTGAGGTCATCGATCCCGCCGTGATTGACGAGACCTTCGAGTTTTGGACGGCGGACGGCAAACCTCGACACAGGGGTATTTGTCCGAATGGGGTATTGCCTTAAGTCCACCGCCCACTACATGTTGTGGTCATGGCGGTTCCGGCTTCTCAGCTCCGTGGCGGCGTGGACTATCCCCGTACGCGGCTGGAGCTGGACGAGTTCTTCCCCGACGATGCGGCATGCCTGGAGTACGTGGAGGGTCTGCGCTGGCCGGAAGGGTTTGTGTGCGTGGGCTGTGGCGGGTTGGGAGAGGTCTGGCGAGCATCGCGGGGGCGTCTCGTCTGCCCACACTGTCGAAGGCAGACCTCGGTGCTGGCGGGAACCGTGTTCCACCGCACGCGCTCGCCCCTGCGTCTGTGGTTTCTCGCTGCCTGGGAGCTCACGAGCCAGAAATACGGAGCCAATGCTCTCGGGCTCCAGCGCGTGCTCGGACTGGGAAGCTACAAGACAGCGTGGGTCTGGCTCCACAAGCTCCGCCGGGCCATGGTCCGACCGGATCGCGACCAGCTGAGCGGCGTTGTGCAAGTGGACGAGAGCTATGTCGGGGGCGTGGAGGCTGGAGTGCGGGGCCGCGAGACGATCAAGAAGGCCATCGTCGCGATCGCCGCCGAGGTCGACGGACGCAAGATCGGGAGAATACGGCTGCGTTGGGTGCCCGACCTCTCCGCTCCGGTTCTGCGAGGCTTCGTCAAGGATAGCATCGCACCGGCAAGCACGGTGCATACCGACGGATGGCCAAGCTATCAGGGACTCGCCAAACTGGGCTTTCGCCACACGGTCACGAACCTCTCGACCTCCGGCGATCCCGCTCACGTGCTCATGTCGGCCGTACATCGGGTGGCGTCTCTCCTCAAGCGCTGGGTCCTCGGAACCCTCCAAGGAGGGATCGCCCGCGAACACCTCCCCTACTATCTGGACGAGTTCACCTTTCGCTTCAACCGACGCACATCCCGGGCTCGCGGCCTGTTGTTCTACCGCTTGCTTGAGCAGGCTGTTCAGTGTGCTCCCACGCCAGCTTCGGCCCTTTACCTCGGCACCGGACGTGGGAAACGGCCCGCAGAGCCCCGGTAACCACTATATCTTGGGGTCGGTGGACTTAAGGGAATACCCCCTTTGTCCGAAGTTCAAGAATACCGAATAAACCCCGCAGACGCTTAGAACGTGAATACAAGCCTCTGAGACGGCTCCTGCTTGCGCTTCCCGACCTGCGGATAGGATGTTGAGCACCGCCTGATCTCGGAGTGCCCATGTCCGATCCCATCGTCCGCCTGAACGCCGCCCTCGAGGGCCGCTACGCCATAGAGCGTGAGCTTGGCGAAGGCGGCATGGCCACCGTCTATCTGGCGGACGACCTGAAGCACGAACGGAAGGTCGCGCTGAAGGTCCTGAAGCCTGAACTAGCTGCGGTTGTCGGCGCCGAACGCTTCCTCGCCGAGATCAAAACCACCGCAAACCTCCAGCACCCGCACATCCTGCCTCTCTTCGATTCCGGCGAAGCCGATTCCTTCCTCTTCTACGTGATGCCCCACGTCCACGGGGAATCACTCAGGGAGCGCATCGACCGCGAGAAGCAGCTCGGTGTCGAGGACTCGGTCGCCATCACGCGGAAGGTGGCCGACGCACTGGACTACGCGCACGGGAACGGCGTCGTCCATCGCGACATCAAGCCCGGCAATATCCTGCTCAGTGAGCGGGGAGAGCCGCTCGTTGCGGACTTCGGGATTGCTCTGGCCGTGGCACAGGCGGGTGCGGGGCGCATCACGGAGACGGGATTGAGCCTCGGCACTCCGCACTACATGAGCCCGGAGCAGGCGACGGGCGACCGGGACGTGGACCCCCGCTCGGATGTCTACGCGCTCGGCTGTGTGCTCTACGAGATGCTCGCCGGGCAGCCACCCTTCTCTGCCACCACTGCCCAAGCGGTGCTGGTCAAGATTCTCACGGCGGATGCACCGTCGATCACGAGTGAGCGGAGGACCGTGCCTCCAAACGTCGGTGCGGCCCTGGTGAGGTCACTTGAAAAGCTGCCCGCCGACCGCTTCACGAGCGCGGCTGACTTCGCGGCTGCGCTCGCGGACCAGAGCTTCACGTATGAGGCGCGGGCTCGGACTTCCGTAGCGGCCTTTACCCCGGAGCCGGTAACCACGCCCGCCATAGTGCCTGGCCCTTGGAATCGGCTGACGGTCGCCTTGGGACGACCGCTGTCCTCCTTGCAGGGTTGGCCGCCTGGGGCTGGCTCCGGCCATCTCCCGAGCCCGGCGTCACTACGCGGGCGTCAGTGACAGGTGTCGGCATAACTGCCTCGGGTGGTGGCTGGAGGCTCGCGATCTCGCCGGATGGCCGTTCGATTCTGAAAGCGTGAGTTGGGTGAAGGCGGCATGGCTACGGTTTATCTCGCCAAGGACTTGAAGCACAATCGCGAGGTGCGGATGGGTACTTGCGGCGGTTCGCCGACCTTGAGATTGGGCTCCCCAAGCCCAACTCTCATGAGTTCTGTCTTAACCTTCTCAGGAATCTGAAGACCGCCGGGTTGTCGAGTACCGCTACCGAGACACTTGCCAGGTTCGCTGATCTGTTCGAGTTGCCGCTACGCACCCAGGAGCGATGTTTCACGGAGATGAGTGCTGTGGCAGCGACCATGCCAGGAGTAGCGGCAGAAGGAGCACTCGCCTTCATGTGCGCCTTCCGGGCTGCCGATGTTGAGCAGTACCACGCTTACCGAACCGAAAGATCCAGCCTGAAGACTAGCCTGAGTCAGATGGGGGTGAAGCGGCAGCGTCGTGACGATGAGACGGTCTACTTTAAACAGACCAGTGAGATCCTAGGCGATACGATGACGGCACTGAACCAGAGGATCGGTTGGACAAGCAGGTTGATGGAGCGCCTTGAGGTGGTGGCGAACCTTCTTGATGAATGACGAGAGGCGGAACAACTTCAGCCCGATTAACGTGCTCGACTACAACGGGCTCCGGGTGGTGTGGTCAGCGGTTGAAGGACAGGACTGACTTTGGTCAGTTCTTGGTCAATTCCACTTGAAAAAGATGGTAGAATGGTGTAGACGTAGGAGACGGGCAGATCGGCACCTTGCCCTTCGGTTGCAACAGAATACGGTCGCCCGGCAAAGGCTTGAAAAGGCTACCCGTCAGACTCAAAATCCGGCGGGCTTCGGCCCTTGGGGGTTCGAGTCCCCCTCCCGGCACTGGTCGCAAGTGCTGCTCCTGAGGAGATCATGAGAACCATACTGACGGCACTCTTGGTGGTGGGATGCCTTTGGCACGGTGGCGTAGGGGCCCAGGAGCGCGTGCAGAACGGCGAGAGGATCCGTGTAGAACACCATGTGGACGGGGGAGACCCGGAGATGGTGGAAGGGTGGCTTGTAGGCATCCACCCGGGCGATTCGATCGTCTTGGCCACCAGGGCCGATCGGGACAGGATTTCGTTCAGAACTACGCTCGTGGACCGGTTCCAGGTCTATCGCATCGACACCAAGGTCACCCAGGTGGCCCTACTGGGCACGGTGGCCGGCGGTCTAATCATGTTTCCCTTCACCGAGTCCGAGTGCTCCGACACCCGGACCGAGATCTGTCTCGGCCGTGTCACAGTGCTGTACGCGGCGGCCGGGGGCTTCCTGCTGGGAGGTCTTATCGGCTCTTTTTTCAAGGTCCCGACGTGGAAGGATGTGGCGCCCGAGTCGTTCCGATTTCCGTTGGTCCAACCCGCTTTGACCTTCGATGGTGGGGTGGGGTTTTCGGCGAGGGTTGCGCTGCCGCATTAGTGCCGATGGGTGGGTGACTCTCCCGTGGATAGGATGCGGTCCGCCTTCCTGTGCCAGGTCCTGCACAGCAACCTGTCTTACACCCTCGGGGCTCCTTAGAATGACCTCCTAGAGTCGGGCGCTCCTGACCGGTGGTCTCATCCCGGAACCGGATCGTCATGTTGTGTTTGCGGCTCGGATGCCGCTCCCACTCCGCAGAAGGCTGGAAATTGCTTTGGACGCCACTCCTACCCCCGTCCTCGTCGAACGGGACGAAGCGGTCGCGGTCCTCACGCTCAACCGTCCCGAGCGTCTGAACGCCGTAAGTCCCGACCTCTACCGGGTGCTCAAGCAGGCCCTCGACGACATCGAGTCCGATCGGGATGTAAGGGTCGTGGTGCTCACCGGCGCGGGCCGAGGCTTCTGCGTGGGGGCCGATCTCAAGTCCCACTCCGAGGGGCCCATGTCGGCGGAGGCACGGCGGGACTATATCGGCCTCGCTCAGACGGTGAACGCGGGCCTGCAGCACAGCCGGGTGCCTGTCGTAGCCGCGGTGAATGGCCACGCGATCGGGGCTGGGTTGGAGCTCGCCCTATCCGCCGACTTTATCCTGGTGGCCCGAGACGCGAAGCTCCGTCTTCCTGAGGTCGCTCTGGGGACCTTCGTCGGCGGAGGCGTTACGTACCGACTTCCGCGGCGTGTCGGTGACCTCAAGGCGAGGGAGCTCATTCTCGCGGGTGACTTCTTCAGCGGCGAAGACGCTGCAACCATGGGCTTGGCCAGCCGTGCCTTGCCCGCTGAGGATGTGCTGGCGGCGGCGCTCGTGCTCGCGAAGGAGCTCGCGCTCAAAGCGCCTCTCTCGATGACGGCGGCCAAGCGCCTGCTGAATCGCTCACGGGACATGACGTCCGAGGAGGCCATGGCCGAGGAAGCGGACGCGTTGGACGCGATCATGGAGAGTGAGGACTGGGGGGAAGGGGTTCGAGCGTTCGCAGAGAAAAGACCACCGCGTTTCCTCGGAAATTAGGCGATCCGGGTGACGATCTGGACGTTGAGGCTGGTCGGGTGAATAAGCCGGACGGTCTCGAGGATGTGCCGCCGGAGCGTCCAGTGGACGGCAGCGGAGTACGGGCCGCACTCTACCCTCGCTCCATCGCCGTGCTCGGTGCGTCCAGAAGCCCCAAGAAGCGAGGCAACCGAGTACTCCGCGCGCTTTCCGAGCTGGGATTCGAAGGGCCCGTCTATCCGGTCAATCCCAACGCCACCGAGATCGACGGTCGGACGTGTTATCCAAACGTGGAGGCACTTCCGGAGGCGCCCGACCTGGCGCTGATCGCACTCCCGGGGTCGATGACTCCTGCGGCCGTCGAGGCGTGTGGGCGGGCGGGCGTCCGAGCGGCCATCATCCTGGCGGTGGGCTTCGCGGAGTCGGGCGAGGAGGGCGCTGAGCTACAGGCGAGCCTGCTCGAGGCGGCGCGCGACTCCGGGGTCCGGATCGTGGGTCCCAACACCTCTGGACTCCTGAACCTCGGCCTGGGACTCAACCTGGTGGGTACGCCCGACCTCACTCCGGGCTCCATCGGCATCCTGAGTCAGTCGGGCAACATCGCGCTGGCCCTGATGAACGAGGGGGGACGCACTCCTGGGGTGGGTGTATCGGTATACGTGGGGGTGGGTAACGAGACCGACATCGGGTTCCACGAGTACCTTGACGTCCTCGCAGAAGATGACGGTACTGATGTGATCGTGATCTACGCCGACGGCATGCGTGCCCCGGGAGCTTTCCTCCGCTCGGCCGCCCGCGTCACACGTTCCAAGCCCATCGTGTTTCTCAAGGGAGGGAGGCCGCCCGAGGGCTCGACGGCGGTGCTGTCGCACACCGGAGCATTGGCGGGAGATTACGCTGTGTTGAGCGCCGGTCTCAGGCAGGCCGGCGTGGTGGAGGTGACGCGTGAGGATGAGCTGCTCCCCGTGGCGCTGGCGCTGGCGAAACAACCTCCGGGCGCCGCGGGCGGTATCGCCATCCTCTCGGACGGGGGAGGGCAGAACGCCCTGGCCTGTGACCTGTTCCACGAGATGGGTTGTCCGACGGCGACGCTTTCGGCCGAGACGCGAGAAAGACTGGGGGTGATCCTCGGTCCGGCGGCCGCCGTGCGAAATCCCGTCGACGTGGCGGGAGCGGCCGACTCCAATCCGGGCGTGTTCGCCGACGCCCTCGGGGTTCTCGTCGGCGATCCGGGTGTGGCCGGTGTTCTGCTCGTGGGGTTGTTCGGGGATACCACATCGCATACTCGAAGACCTTCGAGCTGGTCGAGATGGAGGCCGCCGGTCGACTGATGAACGATGCCGGGGCGGCGGGCAAGCCGGTGGTGGTGCACTCCATATACGCGAATGTGGATAGCCTTCCTCTCACGCACCTGAGAGAGGGAGGGGTGCCGGTGACCTCTTCCCTGGAGATCGCCTGCCGGTGTGCGGAGGTAGTGGTTCGCAGGCGCGATCTTCTGCTTCGAGCTCCCGTTTGGGCGAGGGAAAATCTGGCGGACAGGGCCGGCCTGAGGGCTCCGGCGACATCGCCTGCCTCTCTAACAGAGTGGCAGGCTCGTGAGGAGCTGTCGGCCTACGGGGCGCGCTTTGCTCCGGGAAGACTCGTGCGTACCAAGGACGACCTGGCCGGCCTGTCCTGGGACGCACCGTTCGCCATGAAGATCGTTTCGCCCGGCATTCCGCATAAGACGGAGGCCGACGGTGTACTGCTCGACGTGGCCAGCCTGTCTGAAGCCGAAAATGGAATGTCACGGCTCATGGATTCGGCCCACACCTACCTGCAGGGTAAGGGGTCCGACGCTTCGATCGACGGGATCCTGGTCACCGAGATGATGCCCGCTCCCGTCGCGGAGTTGCTCATCGGAGTTCGTCGGATGCCACGCCTCGGCTGTGTCCTCACGGTCGGGGCAGGAGGGACCCGTACGGAGGCTCTCGGTGACGTGACTCACCGGGTCCTTCCCATCCACGCCACAGAGGTCGAGGAGATGCTCCTCGAGTTGCCCATAGCTCCCGTGCTCTCAGGCGCCCGAGGACGGCCTGCCGCCAGCCTGCAGGCAGTGTCGGAGTTGGTGTTGGCGGTGGTTCGATACGCCTTGCACGATCCGTCGATCAGCGAGGTGGAGCTCAACCCCACCTTCGCTTATGCGGATCGGGCCATTGCCGTGGACGCTCTGGTGGTGCGACGCGCCTGAGTATCACCTGAGTATGGCATGAGTGTCCCCTGAGTATCGAGAAATCGTGAAAAGTGCACTTCATCGGGCGTGCATATTTCCTTAGTTTTAAACTCTGTCTTTCGGATTGAGGCAATTGGCGGGAAATGCAGTGAATCAACGGCAATTTCGGCCTTGATTGGCAAATGTGCCGGCATCGGAGATGAAATGGGTGACAACGGGAGTGATGGAAACAACTCACTGACGGTTCGGGACAACCGTACGGGGCGTGAGTACGAGATAGATATTCAGGACGGCGACGTCATCAACGCGATGGACCTCCGCCAGATCAAGGTCAATGAAGACGACTTCGGCATGATGTCGTATGACCCCGCCTTCTCCAACACGGCATCGACGCGCAGCGCCATCACCTTCATCGACGGTGGCACGGGCATCCTGGAGTACCGGGGATATCCCATCGAGCAGCTCGCCGAGCGCAGCAACTTTCTCGAGGTAGCCTACCTGATCTTGAAGGGTGAGCTCCCCACCAAGCCGGAGTTGGACGAGTTCACGCAGAACATCACGATGCACACCTACGTGCACGAGAACTTTCGTCGCCTGATGCATGGGTTCCGCTATGACGCTCATGCCATGAGCATGGTCATCAGCGGTGTCGCGGCGCTCAACACGTTCTATCCCGACGGCACCAACGTCCGTGATGCGGACAACCGCTGGCTTCAGATCCAGCGTCTGGTGGCCAAGATGCCGACCTTGGCGGCTTACGCCTATCGACATCACCGGGGGCTGCCCGCCGTCTATCCGGAAAACGAGCTGTCCTATACGGCGAACTTCCTGAACATGCTGTTCCGCATCGGTGGGCGGGAGTACAAGCCCAACCCGGTTCTGGAGCGGGCGCTCGATGTACTCTTCATTCTGCATGCGGATCACGAGCAGAACTGCTCGGCGACCACGATGCGGGTCATCGGCAGTGCGGAGACGGACCCCTACTCGTCCCTGGCCGGTGCCATGGGTGCCTTGTTCGGGCCGCTCCACGGTGGAGCGAATGAGGCCGTGCTGAGGATGCTCAACCGGATTGGATCCATGGACAACATCCCCGCGTTCATGGAGGGCGTAAAGAACAGGAAAGAGCGCCTCATGGGCTTCGGGCATCGGGTGTACAAGGCCTATGATCCCCGAGCCAGCATCATCAAGCGGACCGCGGATGAAGTATTCGAGGTCACGGGACGCAATCCACTCCTGGACATCGCTCTCGAGCTCGAGAAGATCGCCCTCGAGGACGAGTTCTTCGTGTCGCGAAACCTGTATCCCAACGTCGACTTCTACTCCGGTCTCATCTACCAAGCTCTGGGATTCCCGGTCGAGATGTTCGGAGTGCTTTTCGCGATACCGCGCACCGTGGGATGGCTCGCTCAGTGGGAGGAGATGCTCGAGGACAAGGAACAGCGCATCTCCCGTCCCCGGCAGATCTTCACGGGGAGTGCCAAGAGAGATTTCGTGCCGATCGAAGATCGCTAGTCCACAGTCGAATCAGGGTTCGCTCAGAGGAGAAGACATGTCCGTAGTCCCGATTGACGTGATGCATCTCGGTCGCTCGGGCACGATCACCTCGTACTGGATCGACGGGCCCGAACCGGCCTTGGTGGATCCAGGACCGAGTACGTCGCTCGAAGGGCTGGAGGCGGGACTCCAAGAGCAGGGCCTCGGGTTCGCCGATCTGCGCCATCTACTTCTCACGCACGTTCACCTCGACCACGCGGGCGGCGCCGGGCACCTGGTCGAGCGGTTTCCCAACGTCCAGGTTCACGTCCAGGTGGACGCGGCGCCGCACATGGCGGATCCGGAGCGGCTCGTGTCGAGCACCAGACGAACCTTTGGGGACAGGCACGACCGCCTCTGGGGTGATGTGCTTCCGGTTCCCAAGGACCGCATTCGTGCGTGGGAGCCGTCCACGCGTTTGTCGGTACCAGGAGTGCGAGTGTTTTCGACACCCGGCCATATCGCGCATCATGTTTCATACTTGGCCGAGGACGACGGGATCCTCCTGGCGGGCGACGCTATGGGTGTCATTCTGGCTCCCGGCGCACCGACACATCCTTCGGGGCCGCCACCCGCGGTGAGCGTACCCGCGTGGCTCGAGACCTTGGAAGCGATCGAGCCGATCGACCCCGACCTCTTCGGCCCGACACACTCCGGGTTGCACGGGGACTTCACGGGACGTGTGGCGCAGTTGCGAGAGCGTCTCTTGGCGCTCCGTGACCGGGTACAGGAGGCCATCGAGGCCGGAGATGACAGCGATCGTGCGGTCTTCGAGTCCGAGGTGCGCGATGAGCTCGCCCAATTCCGTCCGAGAGAAGAGGTCGACGACTACTTCGATGCCTTCAACCCGACCATGGACTGGGACGGCATGAAGCACCACCTGGAACGGGCGGATCGATCGTCGTAGGGCTGTGGGCAGGTTGCTGACGGAGGACTCAGCGGTCAGCCGAAGTTCTTCACCCCCGGAGGCGACTGCCGGAGTGCCGTCAGATATCGGAACGGCGTTCGGACACTACGCTCCGGCTCGGCCCACCACTCCAGCGCACCCGGCAGGGTAGGGTGGAGATCTTCGGGTTTGGCGGTTTCATTTATCCGTACGGCCTTCACGTCGAACGCGATAACGTTCATGGTCAGCCCGTCTTTCTGTAGGCGTCCCCGAACCACGAGGAACGACTCCATACGTACGGTCGTCCGGCATGTTTCGTAGATCTTCGGCTTCACAATTACGTTTATGGGACCACTCTCATCTTCCATCAGGACAAAGCCATAGCCGTTTGCGGTTGAAGGCCTTTGACGGGCCACTACGATGCCCGCCACCGTCACGGTGGAGTGGTTCGGAAGGTCCGGGAATCGATCGCCGCTCACGGTTTCGGAAGGAAGCTCGTCCCGGAGTAGGGCCAGGGGATGGAGATGGGTGGAAAAGCGGAGCATGCGGTACTCCGCCACCATGCGTTCGGTGTCCTCGAGGCCGGGGAACGCGATACGCGCGTACGGATCGTCTAGACCCAACTCGGCCTGGGGATGGTCGTCCCGGCCACCGCTCCGCTCCGCATCGTCCTCCGGGCCCAACCAGAGGCCGGCTTGCCACAGGAGCTGCCTGCGCGTGAGGCCGAAGCTCTCGAAGCCACCCACCCAGATGAGGTTCTCCACCGCAGGTCTCTTCAGGGTCGCAGGCGTCCGCCTCAGGAAGTCGGACAGGGAGACGAACGGCCCGTTCCGCTCCCGCTCTTCTACGACTCTCTCGGCGATATCGGTGCCCCAACCCCGGACGAAGCCCAGGCCGACCCTCAGGTCGTTGTCCTCGGCCGTACACTTCACCCGGCTTCGATTCACGTCCGGAAGGCGAATCCCGATTCCGTGGCGTCGGGCGTCCCGGCCAAGGGCGTCCAGGGAGTAGAAACCCATGGGCTGGTTGTTGAAGAGACCCACGTAGAACTCGGTGCCGTAGTAGTAGCGCAGCCACGCCGACTGGTAGGCCAGAAGGCCGAATGCCGCAGCGTGGGACTTGGGAAAACCGAATTCGCTGAACGCAGTCACCTGTTGGAAGACCTTCTGGGCCGTGATCTCGTCGACTCCTCGTGCCCGTGCTCCATCCCGAAAGTCGTCCCAATGCGAGTCCATGGCTTGCCTGGAACGTTTGCGGCTCATGGAGCGTCGCAGGTTCTCCGCCTTTCCGTCGGAAAACCCCGCCAGGGCTTGGCAGACCTGGAGAACCTGATCCTGGAAGATGATGACGCCCAGCGTCTCCCCAAGAGCATCTTCGAGGAGGGGATGATCGTACGGGACGCGGAAGTCGGAATTTTCGCGGAGGAGCTCCCTGCGTCTTACGTACGGGTTGACCGCACCTCCCACGATGGGACCCGGCCGGACGATGGCCACCTGGACGGCCAGGTCCTCCAGATTCCGGGGCTGGACGCGCCGAAGCATCTGTATCTGAGCCCTGCTCTCCACCTGAAACATGCCGATGGTGTCGCCCGTGCAGATGCGTTCGTAGACTTCTGGGTCGGCGAAGTCGATGCGGGACAGGTCGGGCGCCTGGCCGTGACGCTCCGAGATGAGGTCCACCGCCTCTTCCACCAGCGACAGCATACCCAGGGCCAGGAAGTCGATCTTGATGAACCCGGCGTCGTCACAGGAATCCTTGTCCCATTGGCAGAGGACCCGACCCTCCCACGCCGCCGGTTCCAGGGGCACGATCTCCACGAGGGGCCGGCTGGAGATGATCATTCCGCCCACGTGCTGGGAGATGTGACGGGGCAGACCCTTGATGTCGTCGGCCAGCTCGCAGAGCGCCTGCCACGAGGGTGACTCGGCCTTTTCTCGGAATTCCGGCAACCGGCGCAGTTCCTCCATGAGGCCTCCGCCCGAGCGCCGTTCCGCCAGCTTCGAGAGCTTTTCCAGATCTCCCATGGGAAGGTCCAGGGCTTTGCCGATCTCCCGTAGCGTGAAGCGGATCCGGTACGTGGGGAATGCGCACACCAGGCCGGCGTGCTCATTCCCGTATCGTTTGTAGACCCGCAGGATCAGCTCTTCACGGATGTCGCGCGGGAAGTCGAGGTCGATGTCCGGGACGCTCCGCATGGCCTCATTCAGGAAGCGTCCCAGGAAGAGGTTCGTCTTCACCGGGTCCACATGCGACAGCCCGATCAAGTAGCAGATGATGGACGACACCGACGACCCTCGGCCCCGCCCCGGCGGCAGGCCGGCATTGGCCCGTGGCGCGGTTCCCCGGATGTCGGCGGCCACCTCTCGAGCCAGCTCCATGATATCGCGGTAGACGAGGAAGAAGCCGCCCAGGCCGTGGAGGTCCACGAGCGCGAGCTCCTGATGAAGTCGGTCCCGGGCTTCGTTCTCCAGCTTCGAACCGCCATAACGCTCGTCCAGCTTAGCCAGACATACGGCGGCCAGGGTCTCGAGCGCTCCTCCTCGGTCGCTTCCTTCGAAGTCGGGAAACGTGTATCCCAGATCCTTGGTGAGATCGAAGGCGGCGCACCGCTCGGCGATCTCGAGGGTGTGGGCCAGGGCGTCGGGCCGGCCCTGGAAGCGGTTCTCCATCTCCTGGGGAGATGCCAGATAAAAGCGCGCGTTGGGGCGCCTCTGCGCGTGAGATCCGTTCAGTGTGGTCCGGTTCCGGATCGACACGAAGACGTCCTGAAGCCGATGCCGCTCGGGGCTGTGGTAGTGGACGTTGCCTGTGGCCACCACGGGAATCTCGAGCCGGTCGGCCAAGCGGCCCAGGCTCCGGTTCCGGTAGCCATCCCCCTTCTCCTGGTTGTCCTGGAGCTCCACGAAGAGCTTCCCGTATCCGAAAGCGCCCTGAAGACGTCGGGCCAGGAGCTCTGCGGTTGCCACGCTGTCCTCGAGGGCGACCAGAAGGGGGCCTTGCCGGCACCCGGTGAGGGCGATGAGACCCTCTGTGCGGGCGAAGAGGGAGGAGAGAGGAAGGGTGGGGCGGCCGCGATCACTCTCCAGATGTGCCTCACTCAGGAGCCGGCAGAGGTTGGCATACCCGGCCGGGGTCTCGGCCAGGAGGGTCATGTGGCAGCCGCGGACCAGCGCGTCACCGTCCGGGTCGGCGGCATCGAGCCCGTCCAGGCCCTGGGGGATTCCCGGAATGTCCAGGGCCACGGTGACCTCTGCACCCGTGATGGGCTGGAGTCCTTCGGTGCGGGCCGCCTGGGCGAACTCCATGGAGCCATAGAGGCCGTTGTGGTCGGTGAGGGCCAGGGCCGGATACCCCACCTCCAGAGCTCTGAAAACCAACTCCTCGGGATGGGAGGCTCCATCCAGGAAGGAGAAGCCGGAGTGACAGTGAAGCTCGACGTAGGGAGGTGTGGACACGGCCTTCGGGTTTTATTTGGGAAAGGAACCGAATATAAACCGAAGATAGTCGGGGTGCAACGATAGGGCCGACGGTGGAGCCGATATTGGACGGCTTTCGGGTCGCTTCCTCGTGATGAACCCGAGCGGCCGCACAACTGGGTCATCTGTATTCCTTGCTACGTGGCACTGTCCTGGTGCATTTTCCCGTCTGGCATCCCGAGCGTCCGGGTGCACGACCGCCGACCAGAACTCCATGTCCCAGACAAAGCGTTTTATCCGCGAGATCCACCGCCGCTCGCTATGGCAGGTGTTGTCGATCTATTTGACGGCTTCGTGGATCGCCGTTCAGGTCGTCCAGACCCTGGCGGATAGCGCGGGTCTGCCGAGTTGGGTTCCTGCCATGGCTGTCGCCTTGCTGGTGATCGGGTTCCCGATCGTCATGGCCACCGCGTTCATCCAGGAAGGCATCGGACACGACCACGGCTCCACGGACGAGGAGCCGTCTGTGGAGGATATCAGGTCACGGTCGGCCGCCCGGTGACCCGACAGCTCTTTACCTGGCGGCACGCGATGGCCGGTGGTGTCGCCGCATTCGCGCTCTGGGGAGTCGTCGCCACGTTCTTGCTGCTGTCGGGCCCGCGTGGAGAGAGTTCCACCGCCGGCGCCGGGCCGGACCGGCCTGTCATCGCGGTTCTCCCCTTCACCAGCGGTGGCTCTGAAGAGGACTCGAAGACACTCAGCCTGGGGTTGCACGACGACCTTCTCACGCGACTGTCCAAGATCAAGGCGCTCCGCGTGATCTCGCGAACGTCGATGATGCAGTATCAGGAGACGACAAAGGATATCCGCGCCATCGGGCGGGAGCTCGGTGCTGCTGCGATCCTCGAGGGAAGCGTGCTCGCGGTTGGTGACCAGGTAAGAGTGAATGCGCAGCTCATCGACGCGTCGACGGACGAGCACCTGTGGGCCGACAACTACCAGATGGCGTACACGCTCAAGAACATCTTCGACCTTCAACGCGAGATCGCGGAGCGAATTGCCGAAGCCTTGAGCGCGACTCTGCTTCCCGACGAGAAGACCGAGTTGGCGGCGGTTCCGACCGAGGACCTGGACGCCTACAACTTTTTCCTGAGAGGTAACCGCTACTTCGACGCAGGTCCGCGCTCGGACGACTTCACTGTGTCGTTCCAGATGTACGAACAGGCGATCGAGCTCGATCCGGAGTTCACGGATGCCTACGTGCGGCTCGCGCTGGCCCGAAGCGAACGCTGCCAGAACCGCGGCACCTGCTTCCGTCCAGAGAATCGGATAGCCATCCTCGAGGCGGCTTCAAGGGCGCTATCGCTGGCGCCTGATCTGCCCCAGGCGATGGTGGCGATGGGGTACTACCACTACGCCGTCGAGCGTGACTTCGAGAAGGCGCTCGACTATGGATTGCGAGCGGAGGAGGATGGTCTGGGTGATGCCGAGGTGCATCACCTGTTGGGAGCCGTGAAGCGTCGGATGGATGATTTCGAGGGCTCGATCGAGAGCTTCGCTGAGGCAGCGCGCCTCGATCCGCTTTCCGGGCACTTCCTGGAAGACCTCGGTCATACGTCGCTGTACGTACGCCTCTTCGAAGAAGCGGAGGAGATCCTCCGCAGGGCGATTGCGTTGGCGCCGAACGAGCGCACCGCGTACGGATACCTCGGTGACCTCTACTTGAGCGTCGATGGGACCGACACGAAGAGAGCACGGAACGCCGTGCTGGAGTTTTCGGATACCACCGTTGGAACAGTGCAATCGGTGCTTTAGAGGGCCGACTTGATCGACGGCGACTTCGCTGCTGCCCTGGCCAGACCATATACGCAGCGTAACACATACCGGCGCGCGAAGACCCTCGAGCTTGCCGGTCGCTTGGATGAGGCTCGGGTTGCCTGGGATTCCATGGCCATTAACACGGCACCTTGGGTCGAGGAGAATCCGGATGTCCGCGGGGCGAGAATCACACTGGCTCGGGCCTACGCGGCGCTCGGTCGAGGCGAGGAAGCCGTCCAGCACGCCACGATCGTGATGGAGGACATGCCCTTCACGCGAGATGCGGTAGCGGCAGTGGGTTATCACTACCAGGCGGCCGAGATTTTCGCGCTCGTGGGTGAGCCGACGCGGGCAGTACAACTCTTGGAGCTCCTGCTCGATCGGAACTCCGGGGTAACAGCTGCGGAATTGGCGGCCGATCCCGAGTTGGGTTCCCTCCGTGACCGTCCCGACTTCCGAGCGCTGATCGAGCGCTGGTACCTCGCCCGTGTGGGCGCCGTACTCGCGATGTCGCTGGTGATCTCCGCCGCCCTTCCGTCGTAGCCGTCACCCTTTACGTTCGTTCCCATGGAAATCGGCATCTACTCCTTCGTCGAGACGGCGTTCGACTCCGAGACGGGACGCCAACTCAAGGTTGAGGAGCGGCTCGCACACCTCCTCGAAGAGATCGAGCTGGCCGATCAGGTGGGCCTCGACGTCTTCGGCGTCGGTGAGCACCATCGTGCCGACTATGCGGTCTCGGCCCCGGCCATCGTCTTGGCCGCTGCCGCGGCCCGTACCAGCAAGATCCGGCTCACCAGTGCGGTCTCGGTGCTGAGCTCCGACGATCCGGTGCGTGTCTTCCAGGACTTCGCCACTCTGGACCTCATTTCGGGCGGACGCGCGGAGATCATGGCGGGGCAGGGGTCGTTCACGGAGTCGTTCCCACTGTTCGGTCAGGACCTGTCGGACTACGACGAGCTCTTCTCGGAGAAGCTGGAGCTGCTGCTGCGGTTGCGGGAGGAGGAGCGTATCACCTGGTCGGGTCGGCATCGGCCGTCCATCGAGGATCGCGCCGTGTACCCGCGTCCCGTTCAGGATCCCATCCCGGTCTGGTTAGCCGTGGGCGGAACGCCTCAGTCCGTGATGCGGGCGGCCACGTTGGGTCTACCGATGGCGTTGGCCATCATCGGCGGTGCGCCGGAGCGCTTCAAGCCGGTCGTGGATCTCTACCGGGACACGGCGGCACGGGCGGGTCACGATCCGGCCACACTCCCGCTCAGCATCAACTCCCACGGTTTTATCGCGGACGACGCGGCGGACGCGGCGGACATCTCCTTTCCGCCCTATGCCGAGACCATGACGCGCATCGGAAGCGAGCGCGGCTGGCCGCCTGCTACCCGCCGTCAGTTCGACGCCGAGGCCGAGCTGAGGGGTGCACTGTTCCTAGGGAGTCCTCAGCAGATCATCGACAAGATCCTCTTCCAACACGAGATCTTCGGACATCAGCGTTGTCTGATTCAGCTCACGGTCGGGCCGACGCCTCACGACAAGGTCATGAGGGCCATCGAGCTGCTGGGCACCGAGGTCGCACCGGTGGTGAGGCGGGAGTTGCGCGTGCCTACTCATCCAGCAAGCGATTGACGGCGATTCGAAGGGCCGGAGGCGGCATGAACCCGAAGATCCGGTGCCGGATGATGCCCTGGCGGTCGATGAGGAAGGAAGTGGGAATGGTGGTGACTCCTCCGAACGCCCGATCGGCGGTGGCAGAGGTCTGCACCACGGGGTAGGTGATGTCACGCTCGAGCAAGAACGCTCGGACCTCGCTCCAGCTTCCTCGATCCGTCGAGACGCCCAGGATCGTGAAGCCCTGATCCCGTTTGTCATCGTACAGCTTCTGGAAGCCCGGCATCTCGAGCTTGCACGGGCCACACCACGTCGCCCAGAAGTTCACCAGAACCACTTGGCCTTCCAGGTCCGCCAAAACCACCGGTTGTCCGTCGGGGCTCTCGAAGACCACTGCCGGTGCCGTGCCTACAGGGCCGCCGACCCCGATCATTGCCGCCATCTGCGGCCACAGGCGATGCGCCGCGAAGGTGAGGATCGCCACGGTCAGGACCGTCTCCACGCGTTTCCACGTGAGCCAGGCGGGAATCCACCGCCGGTCTTCGACTCTCTCGTTCATGTCTCCAGAATCCTGCGATTGGCGGTCGAGTTCAAGAGGTGACTCCCTCCCGACCAACGGCTCGTCCGTTTGGCGATCGAGGTAGGAAACAGTGTGGACCGTCACCCGTAGCCTTCGAACCGTGCTCTCGACTAGCTTTCGGGACACCTGCTAACCATGACCCAGGACGTGCCCATGAACGTGAGTGTAGGCGACCGAGCCTCTCGCAGCATGACGCTTACCGCGGAGCACGTGGAGCAGTTCTCCGCTCTCAGCGGGGACTATAATCCCTTGCACTTTGACGAAGACTTCGCGGCCGCGACGCCCTTTGGAAAGCTGGTCGTGCAGGGGGGACTGACGACCGGCATCCTGCATGCGCTGGTGGCCGAAGACATGCCGGGGCCAGGCACCGTGTTCCTCAGCCAGAACTGGAAGTTTACCGCCCCCGTCTCCGTCGGTGACACGATCACGGCCGAGGCGGAGATACTCACGGTACACGCGACCAAACCGGTGACCAGTCTCGCCGTCGAGGTAAAGCGACAGGATGGGGAGACGGTCCTCGAGGGTGAGGCCTGGTGCTATACGTTTGCGGGGAACCGTGAGCCCGCCTCGGAGACGTCCCCCGACTCCACGCCCCCGCCTGATTCCACCACCACCTGACCGACCATGAGCCCTCTCCCTCGCCGGCTCGCAGTCCCGACACTGTTGGCCGCCAGTCTCTGCGTGCTGGTCCCCGTCCCGACCCGTGCTCAGACGGCTCGGGAGATCATCGATCAAGTGGATCGCCTTCTCAGGGGCGAGTCCAGCGTGGCCCGGTTCACCATGGACATCCGGACGGAGCACTGGGAGCGCTCGCTTACGCTGCGCGCCTGGTCGCTGGGAACCGAGTACGCCCTCGTGCGCGTCGAGACTCCCACCAAAGAGGCCGGAACGGCGACGCTGAAGGCGGGCCAGGAGGTCTGGAACTACCTGCCCAGGGTGGACCGCACCATCAAGGTCCCGTCGTCCATGATGATGGGGTCGTGGATGGGATCCCACTTCACCAATGACGATCTGGTGAAGGAAAGCACGCTCGTCGAGGACTACGAGATCGAGGTCGAGTTCGAGGGTGTCCGAGAGGATGTGAACGTTTGGGAATTCCTCCTTCTCCCGCTCCCCGAGGCTCCGGTCGTGTGGAGCAAGATCCGTTACCAGGTGCGGCGGGACGATCTCATGCCCACCTGGGCTCGTTACTACGACGAGCGGGACGATCTCGTCCGTACGATGACCTTCACCGAGCACCGGGTGATGGACGGCCGCTTGGTGCCGGCCGTCATGACCGTGGAGCCCGCCGACGATCCGGGTGAGGTCACGCGCATCCGCTACCACGAGCTGGAGTTCGACATCGGAGTCGACGAGGACTTCTTCTCTCTGCGCAACCTTCGGCGCCAGAGGTAGTCGGGTGGGGGATCGTTGGGTGTGGTGGCGGCTGGCGTGGCGCAACCTGTGGAGAAACCGGAAGCGTACGCTCATCACGGCCTCCGCGCTCACCTTCGGCTATCTGGCCTCCGTGACCATGATCGGAATCTGGAACGGCATGGTGGCCGAGATGATCGAGACGGGGACCAACCTGGTCTCGGGGCAGTTGCAGATGCACGCTCCAGATTATTATCCCGAGCGCAGCATGTATGAGACGTTGGGTGGTCGGGCCGGGATCGACGTAGACGAGCTTGTTCGGGTGACCCAAGGTATTCCAGGTGTGGTCGCGGCGTCTCCTCGCGTATACGGGGGAGGGCTCGTCAGCTCCGGTGATGAGACGGTAGCAGGCATCCTGGTCGGAGTTGACCCGATCCGGGAAGCAGGAGTCACGCGGCTTCTGTCGTTGCCGGTGGAGGGTCGCGCACCCCGTAGGGGCGAACGCGAGATCTTCATCGGGCGGGACATGGCCGACCTGCTACGGGTCGAAGCGGGAGACGAGGTAGTCCTGGTGGCGCCTGCCATGGACGGATCCCTGGGCAACGACCTGTACTCCGTGAGCGGGATATTCGACACCGGTATGGCGGCGCTCGACGGATCTCTAGCCATCATGCCCATCCGGTCACTCCAGGATCTCCTCGCCATGCCGGAAGATCGGGTGCACGAGGTGGCTGCGGCGCTCGCCGACCCCTGGACTGCTCCGGCTCTCAGCGATTCGCTCGCCTCCGTGGCAGAGGGTCTTGGCTACCCGGTCACCCCGAGGCCCTGGACGGTCTTTCGGGCGGAGCTCGCGGAATACGCCAGCCTTGCCAAGGCAGTGAACGGGATCATCGTCGGCATCGTCTTCGTCATGGCCATCTTCGGGGTCGCGAACACCATGCTGCTCGGGACCTTCGAGCGTCGCCGTGAGTTCGCCGTGGTGCGAGCCCTCGGCACCCGGCCATCGCGCGTGGCGCTGACCGTGGTCTACGAAGGCCTGATCCTGGGCATCATCGCCCTCGCTGCGGGGGCCGTACTTTCCGTACCGATCCTCTATTGGCTTCACAACTACCCGCCGGATCTCTCCAATCTTTGGGGTGACTTCACCATGGCCGGGGCCGTGGTTCGCCCCGTGCTCCGAGCCGACTATTCGCTCGAGGGTTCGGTATGGAGTGCGGCCGGCCTGTTGGTGACCTCGATCATTGCGGCGTTCTACCCGGCGATCCGTGCCGTGCGGATAGCGCCGGCCGACGCCTTGTCCGACGCGTGAAACGGACGCCGACGCTGCTGCGATTGGCGGCCCGTGGGGTGCTGCGCGAGGCGAGGCGTAGCGTGCTCACCGCGTCGGCCATGGCGCTGGGCCTGGCTCTCCTCATGTTCTCCCGGTCCCTGGCGGACGGGGGCCACGAGGATTGGATCAACGCCGGCGTGCGGATGGGGGCCGGCCATGTCTTGATTCAAGCGCCCGGCCATCGGGAGAGCGGGAGCCTCGAAGACCGACTGTCGGAGGCCCAGGCGAGTCTGTCGCTGGCTGCTCTGGAGGGTCTCGAGGGGCCCTTGGCACCTCTGGCCACCACGCTGCGCCTCTCCACGAACGGCCTTGCCAGCTCGGCTTCGTCCGCTGTGCCTGCCGCGATCCAGGGCGTGGATCCAACCCTCGAGTCGGGATTCTCACATGCGGTGGACAAGCTCACGGACGGACGCTACCTGAAGGTCGACGACCGTTTGGCTGCCTATGTGGGCACGGCCATGGCCGAGCGCCTGGGGCTGTCCCTCGGTTCACGGTTCGTCCTGACGGCTCAGTCGGCGAGCGGGGACATCGAGGGCCAGCTCGTACGGGTGGTCGGAATGTTTCGCACGGGGCTTCCCGAGGTGGACGAGGCTCTGGTGCACATTCCGATCTCGACGGCACGCACCTGGTTGGCTGCCGAGGGGGCCGTGACCACGGTCGGGGCGATCCTGCCGGGCAGCCGGATCGTCCCGGACGTGGTGCGTGAACTCGAGGCCGCCCTGGAATCGGACGGCGTACGTGTGCTGAGTTGGCGTGAGGCCTACCCCCAGCTGGACGCCGCGGTACGCATCGACGACTACGGCGACTTCATCTTCCATGGCATTCTGTTCGCCATCGTCGCGCTGGCCGTGCTAAACACCGTGCTCATGTCCGTGCTGTACAGGAAGCGGGAGTTCGCTGTGCTCCAGGCGCTCGGGCTGACCCCGGGCGAGACCGGTCTCGTGGTGTTCACCGAAGGCCTTCTGCTGACGGCACTGGCCGGTGTCGTCGGAATCATTCTGGGAGCCGCGGTGACCTGGGTGTTCTTTCGAGACGGGCTGGATTTCTCCGGCCTCATGTCCGAGGAGTTCACGTTCTCGGGCATCGTCATGGATCCGGTCATCGTTCCGGAATTCAGAATCGCGCATGTCCTGCAGAGTGCCTTTTCCATCGCCGTCGTCGGCGTCACGGTGTCCATCTATCCCGCTTACCAGGCCACCAAGATCGACGTAGGGGAGGCGTTGAAATTCGAATGACGACCGAGAGCCCGAGGGTGGCGACCGATATCGCCGTGCGTACCGAGGACGTCTGGAAGATCTACCCGCAGGAGCCGGAGCCCGTCGAAGCGGTACGGGGCGTGTCCCTCGAGATCCGGGAGGGCGACTTCATGACCATGGCGGGTCCGTCCGGGTCGGGAAAGACGACCCTTCTCAATATGCTCGGGGGCCTCACACGCCCGACGAGAGGGCGTCTCTGGGTCCGGGATGACGAGATCACGGAACTTTCGAACAAGGAACTCGCACGGCTCCGACTCGAGAGCATCGGCTTCGTCTTCCAGGCGTTCAATCTGCTGCCCGTCCTGTCGGCTCTCGAGAACGCCGAGTTCTCGCTCCTGCTACGCGGCGTGCCGGCGGCGGAGCGCCACCGGCGTGTGCGAGAGCTCTTCCGGGAGATCGGGCTCGAAGGGCTGGAGGATCGCAGGCCGGGTAGACTGTCGGGTGGTCAACAACAGCGCGTCGCGGTCGCGCGGGCGGTCATTGGCCAACCCACCCTGGTACTCGCGGACGAGCCCACGGCGAATCTGGACTCCCACACGAGCGACGCCCTGCTCGACGTGATGGAAGAGCTGAACCGGGAGCACGGCACCACGTTCTTGTTCTCGACCCACGATCCCCGGGTCGTCGAGAGGGCGCGCCGTCGCGTGAGCCTGGTGGACGGGCAGATCGCGACGGACGAGCGGGTATGACGGCTCCCGAGGTGCTGCACGGGCGGCACGAAAGGCGCTGACGCTTGGGGGCATTGATCGGCGCGGTCGTGTGTCTTGTCGCGTGCCTCGCCTTGGGACCGGGCACGCTGGGAGCCCAGGTGGCCGATCTGTCCGCCTACTACTTCAACCTCGCCGGCCACTCCGGGCCAAGCCCTGTCAGCGATTCGGGGCTCAGCGACTTCCAGCGCTTTCGTCTCATGTGGGCGCCCTCCCTTGGGTCCGTGGGTCTGGACGTGGCCTATGAGCATACGCTTCAGCTCAGCGCAGAAGGCGTGATGGGTACAGGGGCGGTGCTAGCCCCGACCGCCGGAGTCAACTGGCTGGACCTCGACTGGACCGTTGAGGAGAGTGACCACGTCTTGTGGCGGCATCGTGTGGATCGCCTGGCGCTCTCGTTTCCGATCGGAGAGTCGGTGGAGGTTGCCGTGGGACGGCAGGTCGTATCGTGGGCGAGTACGCTGATCCTTACGCCCGCCGATCCGTTCACGCCGTTCGACCCCGCGGATCCGTTTCGCGAGTACCGGGCCGGTGTCGACGCAGCCCGGGTTCGTGCCTACCCGGGGGCGTTCAGCGAGGTGGACATTATCGTGCGCCCGACGACGTCGTCGGATGGCGACCAGCTCACGGCGCTCGTGCGCGGAAAGACCAACTGGCGGGGGTGGGACGTCGCCGCGTGGGGTGGCGTGCTGTTCGATGACGCAGCCGGGGCGGTGAGCGCGGTTGGAGCCTGGGCCGGCTGGGCCGTACGTACCGAGGTTGCCGTTCGGGACGACGGGAACAGGTCCGTGCTCAGGGGCACGGTCGGACTCGACCGTCGGTTCGCGGTACGCGGCCGCGATCTATACGTGATCGTGGAGTATCAGCACGACGGCTTCGGCGCGGCAGACGCGGACGACCTGTTCCAGACCACTCTTTCCGCAGCATTCCAACGGGGCGAGCTACAGCTCCTGGCGCGGGACGCGCTGGCCACCCAGGCCTCGTACCAGATCCAGCCCCTGTGGGCCCTCGACCTTTTGGCCCTCACCAGCCTTTCGGACGGTAGCGTCCTCCTTTCGGGCGGGGGAACGTGGGGGTTTTCGTCGCACTCCAGCCTGCGGGGTGGGACGTTCGTGGGCTTCGGCGACGATTCCTTGGCACCTATCGCGGCGTCAGCCGCGGCTCCCACCGGCATCGGCTCGGAGTTCGGACTGACCCCGTCCGTGCTCTATCTTTCGTTGACCCATTTCTTTTGATGCGGGAGATCGATGGACGACCGTGTGCGAGTGGCACTCATCACCGACGTCTTTCATGACGACCCCGACCGGTCACGGCTAAAGAGTCGCCTGACGGAGGCGCGGGCGCTCGGTGCTACACTGGCTGTTCTGCCTGAGCTTCCGCTGAACGCGTGGTCGCCGGCCACGCGTGTGCCTCGCGATGAAGATGCCGAGCCGCCCGGGGGGCCGCGCCAACGGGTGCTTGCCCAGGCCGCAGCCCAGGCGGGCATCACCCTCCTGGGCGGCGCCATCATCACGGATCCCGATACGCACTCGAGGCACAATACCGCCGTCTTGTACGACACGGGTGGTCAGGAGCTGGGCCAGTACAGAAAGGTCCATCTGCCCGAAGAGGAAGGTTACTGGGAGACCTCGCACTACGAACCGGGTGCGGAGCCGCCACGCGTGATGGCCGGGCCGGGCGTCGACGTGGGTGTACAGATCTGCTCCGACATCAATCGTCCTCAGGGGTCCCAGCTTCTCCGTAGTCAGGGGGCCGAGGTGCTCCTGGTTCCGCGGGCCACGCCCGTTGAGACCTACGAGCGGTGGCGGCTGGTGCTTCGGGCCAACGCGGTCATGGCCGATGCGTATCTGCTCTCGGTCAACCGACCCCGACCGGAGTTCGATGTCGACATCGGAGGCCCCTCGCTCGCTGTCGCCCCGGACGGTGAGGTTCTCTACGAGGGGACCGATCCGGTCGCGATCGTGGAGCTGCAGGCCCGCCGGGCGGGTGAAGCGGTAGTGCAGTATCCCGGGTATCTGGCCAGACCGGCGGATCTCTACGCGCGGGGTTGGAGCTCGATCAGCGGAGGGAGCTCGATCAAGGGAGACGGATGAGGGGACTTCGGTTGCCCTACCCGGCCGATGCGCTCGTCGAACCGACCTTCGAGGACTTGGATCGGCGTGGCGTGCTTTTCCGATAGAGACAGAGTCCACCGTAGGCCGTGAGTAGCCCGGCGATCACCCACGTCGCGGTCGGGAAGCGTTCCAGCAGGAAAGGAAGACCGGCTCCCGACGCCGTGAACACGAGCGCGCCGGGAAAGATGCCCACCGCCGTGGTCCAGAAGAAGCGCCCACGCGGCACCGGGGTGAGGCCGGTGCCCCAGTTCAGCGCGGTGAAGGCGATCACCGGAATAAAACGTGGAAGGAGTAGGCCCCACCAATCCGCTTCCAGGACGAGCTGATCCGCCTTCTCCAGTGACTTCTCCGGAACGAAGCGCTCGGCGAGAGGCCGCCCGAGCCTGCGGGCCAACTCGAAGCTGATCTGAGCACCGACCAAGGCTCCCCCCCAAGTGAAGAGGGTGCCCAGCACCGGGCCGCACATCATCCCGTTGAGGACCGCCGGGAATTCGGCCGGGATGGGAAGGATGGCAACGAAGGCCATCGCCAGGGGAGCCAGGACGTACGCCCACACCCCGATGGACTCGAGCCACGTACCGAATTCGTATACGAGTGCTTCCACCGTCCCCCCTCCTGGCCCCCGCCTAATCCCCGTCCGTATCGCCAGAGGAAATGCCCAGCCGTACTACCGAGCCCGCTCGAAAAAGGTGCGTTCCGATGGTGATCACCCCCCGCATCCCGCGCACTCACGCGATTCGGGAAAGACGGTGAGTCGCCCGATTTCGATCGGGCTCTCGCAGACGAGGCAGATGCCATACCGACCCTTCTCTACCCGCTCCAGGGCCCCCAGAACCAATGCGAGCTTCACCTGCTCCCGTTCCCCTAGGCTCTTTGCCATGCTCTGATTCTGGAGGGAGTCCATTCGGGAGAGCCTTCCCACCGCGGTTTGATCGAGCTCGACGACTTTACTGGCCCGCTCGCTGGCGCCCATGCTGCGCTCCAGTCGACGTAGCTCTCTTTCGAGGTCCTGCCGAAGGTCCTCGACCTGATCCGGGGTCAACGGGGGAGACATGGCTTCCAGTGTGGCTCGCGACGGGTGTCTCTCGCAACCACAGTGCGATCAGGCGGAACGTATGGTATTTTCCGGAGACGGGTGACATTGTCCCCGCGAACCCCGATCGAGAGGAACGATGGCGTCCTGGATCAAGTCGCTCTTCGGCGGCAACGAAGAGCTTAGCGAGCTCACGGAGCTTCCCGAGGATCTCCAGAAGATATTCGTGCAGGCCAAGAGAGACCGAAAAGCGCTCAGGGACCTTCTCAAGCGGTCGGAGAAGGCGCAGCAGGTGCTCCAGGACGTCTCGGCACCGCTGGCGGCTGTGCAGGCCAGTGCGGAGTCCATGACCCTGCAGATGAACGAGCTCCAGGCGCGGGTCGACTCGTTTACGGACGTCTCGGAGCAGGTGGACTCCGTCGAACAGCGCGCCATGGCACTCACCGAGTCGCAGAGCAAGGCGTCTACCACGCTGGACGACGCATCGAAGAGGGTCAGCGACCTGAAGATGCAGGTTCGGGACATTCGCTCGATGGTGGATGAGATCGTCACGGCCCGTGACGACCTGACGGAGATGGCGGGCCCCTACGGCACCGTCGCCACGCTCCTCAAGCGGGTGAACGTGCTTCGTGAAGAGCTTCAGCAGATGCAGGACCGGGGGGCGGTGCTGAAAGAAACGTCGGATAAGCTGGATCTGGTCGAGGGGCAGATCACCGAGATCACCGATTCCCAGAAAGAGCTCGCCGATACCGTGACGCGGGGCACCAATTCGGCCAACCGACTCGAGGGACAGGTAACGGAGCTGCAGGTGCAGGTCGAGAAGGTGTCCGACGCCAGGGCAGTTATGTCAGAGCTGCTAGGCCCCAACGGAGGTCTTTCCATAGTTCAGAAGCAGTTCGGCAAGCTCAAAGACGAGCTCGCCCGCATCGAGGGCCGCACGCTCGATCTGGGGCAGCTTGAGGAGCGGGTCTCCGTGATCGGCCGACAGGCCGACTCGGTGGAGGAGGACCAGCGCAAGGGGCTCGAAGTGATCCAGTCCTCCGCCCACGAGGTCAAGGATCTGGACGCCAGGGTCGCGGATCTCCATGAGGCGGTACAGTCGGTGTCGGTGGCCAGACAGGAGATTGCCGAGTTGGCCGGACCCAAGGGGGCGCTCGCCAAGCTTCGCACCCAGATGGAGGAGGCCAGGGCGCAGTTCTTGGACTACGGACAGGACGTCGCGCGGATCCGGGAAGATCAGTCCGACGCCCGGAGCTCGCAGGAAACCATCCTCTCCCGGTATGAAGAGTTCCGGACCAAGATGGACGCCGTGGATCAGGGCGTGGAGCATGCCACCAATCGCGTGGCCAGCGTCGAGAACACGATGCAGGATCTCACCAGGGCCGAGGAGCTGGCGAGCCGCACGGAACGACAACTCAACGCATTGCGGGGTCTTTCCGATCACGTGAGCCAGAAGACCACCGCGCTGGAGCGCCAGCGCGAGGCCATCGATCGCACGGAAGCCCAAGCCCGTGCCCTCACGGACCTTCACTGGGAGCTGGAGTCGAAGCTCAAGGAGGCCAAGACGCAGGTCAAAGAGGTGAAGAAGGTCAACGCGAGCGTCGAATCGCTTCGGACTCTGCACGCGCAGGTGGCTGAACAGTCGGATGAGCTACGGGCGGGACAGGCGAAGATCCGGACCGAAGACCAGGCCTTGCGAGCTTCCCTGTCCGGGCTGCAGGAAGAGGTACGACGCAGTACGCAGAGTTACGAGCTCGGGCAGGCCAACCTCGAGGCCATCGATCATCGGATCACGGATCTACGCGAGGGCGTGACCGAGTTCGAGAATCGTTTCCGCGCTCTCGACGAGGCGAGCCAGCGCGTAAGTGAGGCCACCCGTCGGGGTGATCACCTGTCCGGTCGCCTGACATCTCTGTCGGCCCGGCTCGATCAACTCGGTGAGCAGGTGGAGTCGGTCGCCGGGATGAGCGAAGGCATGACCAGGGCGGAGGAGGCGGCGGTGGAGGCGGCCAGTCGTCTCGAGCGTATCGAGGCGCGTCAGTCCGAGGTGCAGGACGCCGTGCGCGATCTCACCACCCTGAGAGGCTCCCGCGAAGAGGTGATCAATGCCCTCGAGCGGCTCAGGGCCACGCGGTCGGAGATCGAACGCATGCAGACCGGGCAGCTGGAGACCGGCGCGTGGCTTGCGAGCGCGCAGGAGTCCATCGTCGAGCTCCGAGAGAGGATATCCCAGCTCGATGACCTGACGGCCAACGTGGATCACATGCGCAGGAACGCCGATCGTGTGATCGCGGTCGCGTATCAACTGGAGCAACGCGAGCCGTCGCTCACAGAGCTGGACGACCGCATGTCGGAGTTGCGGGCCATCGGCACGCAACTCGACGAACGCACGAGCAACCTGCTCGCCGGCCTCGCCGACGCCGACCGCCGCTTCGAGGCCGTGGCCACCCGGGCCGCGGCGGCCGACCAGGTGCGTGACGTGATCGACGAGGTGATGGCCGCCGTGCGAAAGGCCGAGAACCGGATGGAGGAGCTCGGAGAGGGTGTCGACACAGCGGTGGAGAGAGCCGAGTACATCAAGTCCCTGTCCGAACGCGTGGATCGTGTGGCCGGCGACATCGCACAGCGTCAGCAGGCTCTCGACAAGGCCATGGAGCATCTCGATCGAGTCGCCACGCTGCGCCAGGAGGCAGGAACGGTCGTTCAGTCGCTCGAAGACCAGCTGCGTTCCGTCACAGAGCACCTTGCGCAGGCCGAGGAGCAGTCCGCCAAGGTTGGAAGCCGTGCCGAACTCCTGGAAGCGCGGGCCGGCAGCCTGCGTTTTGCGGAGAAACGCATCAGGCAGTTTGAGGACAAGCTCGCCGATCTCGACAAGGTCGAGCAGGAACTCGACCGCTCCATCGACACGTTGGTGGCCAGGCAGGGCAGCATCGACCAGGTGCGCGACGAGGTCCAGGAGCTCTTCGCCCGGGCGGAGAGCACGCTCAAGGACGTGCGAGCCATTTCCGCGGCCACCGACGAGGTGCAGACCGCCAGCGACAACCTCGCGGCCATCCGGGCCAAGGCCGAAGAGATGACCGAGGTGCTCGCGACCATAGACAAGCGGCAGGAGCAGATCGAGCACGCCGAAGGGCGTCTCGCTCGTGCCGACGGCCTGCTCATGGACATCCGAGCGGGACTCGAGTCGCTGCGCAGTCAGAAGGCCGTCGTAGACCATGTCATTTCGACGTCCGGACAGCTCACCTACGAGGCCAAGGAGGCCGAGCGGCTGCTCGTGCAGCTACGCCAGGAGCGGGACCTGACTCAGGGCATCCACGATGCACTGAGGGAGATGCGCGACGAGGACTCAGAGGCCAGGGCGGGCTAGAGGGCCACTGAAGCGGGTACGGAGGGTCGCTTTACGCGGCCGTAAATGGCCGCGTTAGGCGTCCACGACGGACAGCTGGGTGGCTCGCTCCAGGGCCGCGGTCAGAGCGGCGTTGATGGCGTCCGAAGCGAAGCCGCGCCGACTCAGGAAGGCGTGCAGACGGCGTCGACCCCGTTCGCGTTCCGGAGAGCGGTCGTTTGTCGCGAGCGCTTCGGCCACCGTGGGGTTCTGACGCTCCACCCACTTCTCCGCTACCTCCACGGCGAGCCTGTGCTCCGACGTTTCTTCTTCTGAGAATGCATCTTCGATGGCCTTGTCAGCGACTTCGCCGGGCACACCCTTCTGTCTGAGCTCCTGCATCAAGCGGAATCGTCCCCGCGGACGAAGCCGGATGCGGCTCCTCGCGAAGGCCGAAGCGAAGGCCTGATCGTCCAGGAACCCTTGCTCCCGGAGGAGGTGGATACACCACTCGACCAGGGCAGGGGGGAAGTCCTTCTTGCGAAGCCGGGTGCGGAGCTCCTGTTCGGCTCGCGGCCGATAGGAGAGGAGATGTAAAGCCGCCTGGCGAACGCGCCACTTGGTGTCGTCCTCCTTGAGGCGGACGAGATCTGTGGGCTGGATCTCGGTGCCCACATGGATCCCGGAGCGATCCATGACGTCCAGGGCGATCTCGAGCGGCTCATGACCCTCGATGTGTACCAGAACCCGGTCTCTCTTCCGCGGGGCGAGATGGATCCGGAGGATCTTCACACCGTCATTGTAGAACCGTCACTGTAGAACCGTCATTGTCCGTACCATCCTCCGGCCACGAGGTCCCGGAAGAGAATGATTGGACGCCCGTCTTCCAAAACGAGGGCGAAGTACTCCCTGGAGATGGGAGTGCGCCACCACTCGTCGTCGATTCTCCAGCGCTCCCGTACCGCCACCACCCGAAACCGCTTACCGCGTCGGTGCAGTTCGGCGGGTAACCCCTCTTCGTCGGTACGCACCTGAACGGGAGAAGGGGATTTCAACGGGCGAAGCCTCTGCCGTTGAAGCCTGCTCGGTCGCCCGTTGGAGGCGTCGTTGGATGATGGAGTCGGAGGGCTCATCACCTTCTCGGTGTCACGGTTATTATGGAAACCGAATATAACCCGAAAGTGTGGGCGATGCAATTCATCAATGGGATGACTTCGACCTCCCGTGGTCATCCAGCCGGCCTCTTTATTCCCCGGATCGTTCTTCGCCCAGCAGCCGCGCAGTCTCGACCTGGCCAAGGCGTTCGAAGAACCGGTCGCCGAACGCCCGTAGCGTCTCGTTGTCCGGAAAGGCCGAGGACGGAATGGTCAGGAAGGAGTTGGCGCCCGAGTAGATGAGGAACGCCCCGTCCGACTCCTTGATGTCCTCGATGGCGCTCCACTTCACGAGCCATTCGTAGCCGGTGGTGGAGTCCAGGATGCCATCGTCCCGCAGCTCCACGCGATGAGGCCCGAAGATACCGTTGATGAGGCCGAGCTCGGCGACCTTTTTGATCTGGCGCTTCTGCGAATGGCGAACGAGAGGCTTCAGCGCACCGACCAGGAGCGCGCCGGTGAACGCCATGACGAGGGCCCCCACGACCGATGCGCCGCCGATGAACAGGAGCAGACTCATGAGCCCGACGATCACGGCGAACAGGGCCTGCATCTGCGTAAGTGCCTTCTTGGTCAGCTCCGAGTTCCAGGAGTGTGTGGCGTTGGCTGTAGCCCAGTCTTCAGGTGTGAACTCGAACTCGACCGTGATTGGGCCCGACTCTGGCAATTCCGGCCTCCCGACGGATGTGGGCCGACTGTCATGTGCTCTTGATACTCAATTTACATGTGGGGCGGGTGGGTTGCGATGATAACGGGGTCGCATGCTGAAGACACGGGGCGCCGCACGAGACTACGTATGATCTCGTTCCGACATACGTATGCACGGAGTGAGTGATGTCTTAGCGCATCCCGCGACCCTTGCGTGTCCCGTTGCCCCTGAGCAAGGTTCGCTGGCTCTTCCGAGGGGAAAGATTAATGAGCAAAGGGGGTATTCCCCGCACTCCAGCCTCCACGCCCCCGACATAGCTCTCGTCCACTTGCACAACGCCGCTCAGCTGGTCGCGATCCGGTCGGACCATGGCCCGGCGGAGCTTGTGGAGCCAGACCCACGCTGTCTTGTAGCTTCCCAGTCCGAGCACGCGCTGGAGCCCGAGAGCATTGGCTCCGTATTTCTGGCTCGTGAGCTCCCAGGCAGCGAGAAACCACAGACGCAGGGGCGAGCGCGTGCGGTGGAACACGGTTCCCGCCAGCACCGAGGTCTGCCTTCGACAGTGTGGGCAGACGAGACGCCCCCGCGATGCTCGCCAGACCTCTCCCAACCCGCCACAGCCCACGCACACAAACCCTTCCGGCCAGCGCAGACCCTCCACGTACTCCAGGCATGCCGCATCGTCGGGGAAGAACTCGTCCAGCTCCAGCCGCGTACGGGGATAGTCCACGCCGCCACGGAGCTGAGAAGCCGGAACCGCCATGACCACAACATGTAGTGGGCGGTGGACTTAAGGCAATACCCCATATACCTCATACGTTCACGGCGCGGCGTCCGCAGATCTGGATTGTGACGGAGACATCGTCCGTTCGGTGTGAGCCGCCGCTGGCGGAATCCCGTGGCCACGCCTTCCTAACACAACTTGAAAGCACGCCCCCTGTGGGTACCGTGGAGTTGCGAAACGACCATGGACCACAGCAGAGGGCGGCTCTCATGAAGCGGAACACCAAGTATGTGGGACTCGACGTGCACCAGGCAATGACGGTGGCGACGGTTCGGGGCCAAGGGGGACGAGTGATCGCGCGCAGCGTGATCGAGACGGGGGACGCATCGATCACGGAGTTCTTCAGCGCGATGCGCGGGTCGGTGCACGTAGTGTTCGAAGAGGGAACCCAGGCGCAGTGGCTCTACGACCTACTGAGTCCTCGTGTGGATCGGGTGATCGTATGCGATCGCAGAGGCGAAAAGCGTTCGGGCAACAAGGGGGACCAGGTCGATGCCGACGAGCTGTCGGAGCGGTTGCGGTGTGGCGGGCTGCGCGCGGTATACCACGGCGCACACGGCCGATCTGATCTCAAGGAGCTGACTCGAGCCTATCGCAACCTCGTCGAAGACGGCACGCGCGTGATGCTGCGGCTCAAGGCACTCTTCCGTGCGCGGGCGATCCGAACCACGGGCGGCGGAGTCTACCAGCCGAAGCAGCGCGGCGCCTGGCTCGCGCAGCTACCGGAGGGAGGAGCTCGTCTACGAGCCGAGACCCTGTACGCTCAGCTCGATGTGCTTCGGGCTCAGCGCAAGAAGACCAAGGCGGCCATGGTCGCCGAGGCGAAGCGTGATCCGGCCTTCGGGGTGCTCGAGACGATCCCCTACTTTGGGCCCGTGCGTATCGCACTGTTGCTAGCAACCATGGGTACGCCGTGGCGCTTCCGCACGAAGCGCAACCTGTGGGCCTATGCCGGACTCGCCGTGGTCACGCGCTCGAGCTCCGACTACGAGTTGTTCGATGGGCGTCCTCGCCGGCGGCGGCGCCCTCCGCTCACTCGAGGGTTGAACCGCAACCACAATCGAGTCCTCAAGAATGTCTTCAAGGGCGCCGCCAACGTAGCCATTGGACGTCCGGGCCCATTCCTGGACTTCTATAACCGAATGCTCGAGCGCGGGATGCGCGAGGAGCTCGCCCGTGTGACGCTGGCTCGCAAGCTCGCAGCGCTCACCCTTCGTCTACTCAAAACCGGAGAAGTCTTTGATCCGACGCAGCTGAGTCGACCCCAAACATTGAGGGGGGTTCATCGTCCTAGGGTGTAGGGGTGCAGCGCATGACCTTCGATCCCTTGGAACGTCGAATCCCTGGACGACGGTGCGGGAGGCAGTCTCAAGCAAATCCGTACGCCCGGCTCGCAGTCATGCCGAGGCACGATCCTAACTCCAGGCCCTTCCGCAGAACCCGAAGAAGTGTCAGGCCGGCCCCGAGGCTGAGTCTCAGATAGAACCATGGTTCGCGTCGTACGACCTAGGTCCACTCAATCAAGTCCAGACGGATCGACCATCCAAGTGAGGATCATCGTGGCCGACACGAAGACTGACTCATCCAGCACACCACTCCCTGACGATCCGGTCATTCCAGCCAAGCGGAGGCTGAGTGCCAAGCCCAACACGGCTTCGCAGACAGCCGGGGCGGAGCCCGGCCTTGACACTCTCTTTCATAGAACCAATTTGCGATCCTGCTGCGCCCCGAGGATGCCAGATCGCGATAGCGCTACGCGAGTTTTCCGCAGCCATCGCTGGTTAGGGCGTAGACTCACGGGTCTGCGGTCGTGCTGGCTCAGGGCTCGTTACTGACTAGGAGGTCCGGCGCCGACGCATTTGATCCCGACTGCAGCTCCAAAGGGTTTCGCTTCGCCAGCGAAACGGTTGCGGCTGCCAACCCCGCGGTAACGGCCCCGTAGGAGGCAGCACCCGCAACAAGGGCAGTCAGCTGCAAGGCGATAGGGATAGGGAGACCCAGTATACCTTCGGCCATCCTGACCGCGTCCGACAGGCTTGCGACCGCGATCGTACCCACTAGGGCCACGGCAGCCCCCACGACGAAGCCCCACAATGCGGCTCGGTGGGCCGTCAAGTCATCGAGGGTTCGCCGTCCTTCCATCACTGACAGAAGACCGCCGAAACCCACACCGAGGACAAGCCCAGCGACCCCTGCTACGACACCGAGGCCCAGAGCCGAACTCAAGAACGAAGTCGTGGAGATCAAACCCCCGAGTGCCGTGCCAACGGCGCCAAGGGCGATACCCCAGATGGTCCCGATCCCCAGGGCAGCTTTCAACTTCCTTGTCAGGTTTCCCACTGCTTCTCCCTACCGGCTAGCCTCTTCTACGCCCTAGCTAGTCGTTGTACTACGAAAACTCATGTCCTATGACGCGCTCACTGACTCACGACGCGGAGGTGGCGTAGCCACCGGAATGTCCGCGAAGCGGCCGAGCCGTTGCTCATCGTAAGATCCAAGCTGCCGTAGCGCGACATGCGCGGAGGGGCACTTCGGCGGAGGTGGTGGTGAGTACCGGCCTCATCCGACGGCGCAAGTTGCGTCCATTGGCGCCGACATCAAGGCGGCCTTGTCATAAAACAGATATCTGCCTATTAATTATCATGCGTCGAAAACCGGGTGAGCTCATTCCGCTGGAAATAGAGATCCTTGAAGCCGCTGTGGCTCTCCAGCGGGAAGGCATCCCGGCCTTCCACGGTTATTCGCTCGCAAAGAGCATGAAGACCGACTCCGATCGCCGGATGCTCACGGCCCACGGAACCCTATACCGCGCGCTTCATCGATTGCAGCGCGCAGATTTGCTCGAGGGGTTCTGGGAGGATCCTGTTGAGGCGGAGCAAGAAAGCCGCCCGCGCCGTCGTCTGTATCGGCTCACAGCGTTAGCGGTGGTCGCGCTCAGCCGCGCCCGAGCGCGGCAGCGCGCCAGCGGCGAACTACCTTCGCTAGAAGGTGGGCTGGAGGTTCCATGAGCGCAGCCCGGCGGATCGCCGTGAACGTCGCACGCACCTGGGTGCATCTCTACACGAGCCGTATGCCGACGGAGTTGCGCGTGACCAGGCGCGCGGAGATCGATGCCGACCTTTGGGACCACGAGAAGGATGCGGAAGAAGGGGGTGTACCCCCGCTGGTCACTGCGCTGGAGATCTTCCTGCGAACCTGTCTCGGCGTCCTGGACGACTTGAGCTGGCGTTTCGAAGCCCGTCAACCGGGAGTTGGCGCTTCACGAAAAGGAAGGAGTACCATGATGGACTTCTCAGCAAGACAAACACGGTGGATGGGGATTCTCTCAGTCGCCGGCGGTGCGATCGTGATGCTGATGCTCGTGGTGATTCCTACCCTCCAGTCGTACTTCGCTTCGGCCGGAATTCCGCTGCCGCTCCCGACCCGCATCGTCATCGGTAGGTCCGCGTTCCTGACGGGCTATTGGTGGGCCTGCGTCGCGGGGATCGTCGCCTTTTCCCTGGCCGTTAGACAGCTCGACAAGATTCTGCGGGACACGATGCTCACCAGGGTCGCCGCCTTCTACGACGACGAGGTGGACAGCGCGGTGGAGGCGCTGCTCACGAAGATGGAGCCGATCATGATCGTCGGGCTGGGCGTTGTAGTGGGTGGACTGATTATGGCCATGTACTTACCGATGTTCGATGTTGGTCAACGCGGTGAAGTAAGACGTTGCTATTGACAGAGTTTCGGCACGATAACGAAGAACCTACCCGGCCAGCACGGAACCGTGCGAAGCAGTTGCGGGGAATCCTGGGCCAAATGGCGCCCGATGTCCTTAGTGGAGAGGCGCGAGATTGAGGACGACGCGGCGAGGTCTCTTACCTAGGGACACGCGTCTATCAGCGCGAGGAAGTCCCCTCGGAGTGAGTTGATCGTAGTCCGCCACATCTCCGGAATCTCGATCTCGCGACCCCGGCAGGCCAATCCGTGGTAGGTGTCCCATTCGGCGTCCCCCAGCACACCTATCTGATGCTGAACGTAGGCGTTCTCCATGTTCCGCCAGAACACCCGCCGCACGTTGAAGTATTGGAGCTGATCGAGGCCGCTTAATCGCTCTCGGAGCGAGTCGTTGCTGGCCCTGTACATGATCAGAGAGAGATCGGGGTCTGTCCCGATCACAAGCAAATACTCGTTAGATGCCCGAATCATCTCTTGGTACGTCGCCGCTCGAGAAGCGGCGGTGTTCTGGCGGATTTCGAGGCCGACGAAGACAAGGGAGACAATCACTGCGATGCCGCCGAAGACCTCGGTCAACGACGTTAGTCTCGAAGGTGCTTTTGCCAAGCCGGCCTCCTCTGGCTTCTTCGTGGGACGGCGAAAGCCCATGTCCGATAACGGGCTCACGCGCTCCCGCGCGGAGTGAGCGTCGGCGAACGGAGTGCCCCGAAGGGACGGGCCCGTTGGTCTCCACGATAGTGTCACAACAGGTAATGCGCGAAGGCGCGCCGAAGGGTCCGGCGGGAGAGCAGCGTTAACCGACGTACCGACCTAGCGTTCTCAGACGTGTCCGAACATTTGCTCGAAGAGTTCACGTGAACGCTGCAACCCTTCTTCGGTGAGGGCGACAGATTTCCTCTTCGAAATCGGATCTCCAATCATCCCTTTCTCATGGAGACGGTTTAGAGCCTCCCAGTCGAACCCCTGCCAGGAACGGATTCCGTCATGCAGCGTCAGCCACATCAAAGCCAGAACGGCCTCGTCGACTTTTGTCTCGTCGAATTCCATAAAGTGCCATCCATGAACTCACTGTTCATCCAGTATGTCGTCTAACGGGCTCACGCGCTCCCGCGCGGAGAGCGGCGTTACGCGACGCGCGTACGCGCAAACTATCGATACACGTCTCGGCGGTGGCCAATCTTCACGACGATGACGACCTGGGCGTCATCGTCGACTTCGTACAAGACACGATGGGATCCCTGGCGTACCCGATACCGAGATCCACTCGTAAGCTTCTCACAGCCACGAGGCCGGGGGTCCTCGGCCAGAGCATGGATGCGCTCAACGACCCGGCCGCGATCCGCTTCCTGGAGAGCTTTCAGTTCTTTGACGGCAGAGGGCTTGATCTGGAGATCATAGCTCACCGCTCTGCCTCATCTCCTGCAGCACATCGGAGAAGGAGAGGCTTGGCTCGTTCGCGCGTGCCTCAAACGCCTCGAGATCCTCTGCGTCTTCAGAGAGAATCCCGAGGACTGCCTCGTTCACGAGGTCGGATACACTTTGCTCCGTCTCGGCGGCTTTGAGTCGCAAGGCTCGATGTACTGAAGGAGAGAAGTAGACCGTCGTTCGCTTTGTTTTCGTGCTCATGCTGCCACTATAGCGTTATAGCGCCACAACGTCCAGACGTTTTTCTAGCGTGTCGCGTAACGGCCCCACTCCCGACACCCTTGTCTCAAAGCAGGCATTCAGCGCCCGTATTGCGACGTATGTCGGTATGGCCTTATGTGCGACGTGGGGAATTCCGCACCGCACCGTCCAACTCCCCAGCCTCGGGAGGGGCGCGCTCAGACTAGGCACATTACCAACGATCCGCCACCCGCCACACACAACTCCCGCCTACTCCTCGTCCTTCTCCTCAGGGCCCCCGAACAGCGTATCCGCAGGACTGATCACCTTTACCAGAGCTTGGTTCGCCACATGCGTGTAGATCTCGGTGGTCGCCGACTTGGCGTGTCCCAACAGCTGTTGGATGTAGCGTTGTTGCGTCCCACTCTCAACGAGGTGCGTTGCGAACGAGTGCCGCAGTATGTGTGGAGTGACCGTCCTCCGGATTCTGGCTCGCTCAGCGGCCTTCTTCACAACGCGTTGGAGGCTCCGAGCGTTGTAGTGCCGATCGGGCCTTTCTCCTGGAAACAGCCATTTGTCCAGACGCTCAGTCCGCGCGTAGTCCCTGAGAGCTTCGAGGGTCACGGCGGAGAGCATCACATACCGGTCCTTCCGCCCTTTTCCCTTTCGCACTCTGATCATGCCACGGTCGGACTCGATGTCAGTGACCTGGAGGCGGATCACTTCGCCGACGCGTAGACCGCCGGAGTAGAGCACCAGCAGCATCGCTCGGTGCTTCAAGTTGGTGACGGCGTCGATGAGGCGCCGAACCTCGTCGCGGCTCAGGACCTTCGGCAACGATTTGTCTCGTCGCGGCCGAGGCAGCTCGAGCTTGGCGACCCCTCTACGCAGCACCTTCGAATGCAGAAACTTGAGCGCGCTCACCGCCTGATTCACGTAACTATACGAGCAGCCCTCACGCATCAGACGCAGCAGCCACGAACGCATTTCCTCGGTCGTGGCGTTGGGGTCAGCGCTCGTCCGTCCCAGATAGAAGCGTTTGACGTGTGATCCGTACAGCCGGCGTGTCTGTCGGGAGAAGCCGCGAAGTCGCATTTCCTCGTCCATGCGATCGAGTTGGTCTCCCAGCCACTCGGGTGCGTCGCCAGTCTCGGTCCTTTTTCGGTCGCGGCCCGTCCCTCGTCTCTTCGCCATCACGGACGCTCCCACCGGGGGCAGGGCGATGCCATGGCTCTTTCGGCGGGCGTACGGGCCGGACACGGCGATACGCCCCGAACCGGACGCGGCCAATCCCCAATGACGGCTTCCGCGATAACCGAGCCTACTATACAATTAGTTGACACTCGACGGATCCGCCGTCTGCTTCAGGAAGCCCAATGCTCATTGGACTGATCGCCGTGCTCTTGACCCTGGGGTCCTTGACGGCCCCGGGACACGCTGACCGGGCAACCCTCGCTGCGGGGGATTTGCAGGGCGAGATCCACGATCTCGTCGCCCAAGGAGATCTGGAGGCCGTCCGGGATCTACTGACCGAGGACCCCACACTACTCGAGTCGAGAGATGGCCTCGGCCACACCCCGCTCCATACGGCGGCGATCGAGGAGAACCCGGCGATCGTGCGCTTCCTGCTCGAGGCGGGGGCGGAGGTGGATGCCCGGAATGATCGCCAGCGCACGGCCATCTGGTTGGCCGCGTGGCAAAACGACGGGGTAGAGGTCGTCTCCCTCTTGCTGGCTCACGGGGCAGATATCGAGGCCGTTGGTTTCCTGGGCCAAACGCCTCTGTCGGCGGCCATCGTGGGTCGAAGGCATGTGGTCGTCGATGTGCTTCTCGACCAAGGGGCCTCACTTCCAACCGAAACGGGCCCCCGGATCGAACTCATGTATCGCGCAGTTACGCACGGCAACCTCCGGGTGTTCGAACGGATGTTCGAGGTCCTTCCAACCCTCGATCCCGCGAGCGAAGAGGCGGCCGACTTACTTTGGGGTGCGGCCGAGGGTGGCTCGGGGGCGATCATGGAACGCCTTCTCGCGACCGGCATCGACCCCGACTCGCCGGATGCCTACCAAGATCGGCCCATTCATACCACGAGTCAGAGCGGGTTCACCGAGGCGACCCTGGCGCTGATCGGGCGGGGAGCCGACCTGAACCGGCGAAACCTGACGGGTGACTCTCCCTACAACCTCGCGGTGGCGTACGAACACACCGAACTAGCCGCACGGCTGACGGAGTTGGGAGCGGATTCGGGTCCCCCTGAGCCTCCCGTTTTACAAGGCGACTATCTGGGCGAAACGCTTCCGGGCGGGGAGCCCGTGGTGTTTGCTCCGGGCATTGTCTCGAGGGAGGGTTCACAGAGCGTTCACGCGACGACCGTCTTTTCTCGGGACGGTTCAGAGGTGTACTGGTCGGACGCTTGGCAGGCCCCGATCTCATATATGAAGCGGGTGGATGGTCGCTGGACGATGCCGGCCCATGTCCCGTTCACGACCGGATACATCGACGACATTCCGATGTTCTCCCCGGATGAGAAGCGACTGTATTTCCTGTCGTCCATGCCGATCGACGGCGGCGAGGCCAGTAATCGCGAATACCTCTGGTACGTCGAGCGGGAGAGCCCGGAGGACCCGTGGTCCGAGCCCATTCCCGGGCCCGCCGCGATCAACGCGGTCCCCCTCCATTGGCAGTTCGCGATCGCGCCCAACGGAGATTTCTACCTACCGGCCGCGACCGTAGGAGGGCAGGGCAGGGACATTCATGTCTCCCGGTTGGTGGACGGCGAATACCAGAGTGTGGAGCGAATCGAAGGCCCGCTGAACACATCGGGCGATGAGCACATGCCGTTCATCGCGCCGGACGAGAGTTATATGCTGTTCGCCGCCCGGAATCGCCCCGGCACGGACGAACACTTCCGGCTCTACGTCAGCTTCCGGGGGTCGGACGGTTCGTTCCAGGAGCCGGAGCTCCTTCCTGAACGTATCACCGGAGGATGGGACCAGATCTGTCCGGTGGTGACTCCCGATGGCCGGTACCTCTTCTACATCTCAGGGAATGACGTTCGCTGGGTGAGTACGGAGTTCGTCGAGGGCCTTCGTTGATCGGTGGAAACGGCCAGGGCCGAATCGGACCTAGCTAATCCCCCCAGGGATTGAGAACAGGCACGCCCCGGTCAGCGTAGTCGCCAGCGTTGCGGGTGACCAACGTCAGGTCATGTACCTGGGCGGTGGCCAGCATGAGCCCGTCCACCACGGGCAGTTCTCTCCCGACGCGCCTTCCCTGGGCAGCCAAGCGGCCCCACGCGAGAGCCACGGCGTCATCGACGGCGAGCACGCGTCCCCGGAATCGTGGGCCCAGGTCCTGCTCCAGCCACTCCGTGAGCACTTCCTTGCGGCGCCCGGGGGCCATGAGCGCCACGCCGTTCGCAATCTCTCCCAACACGAGGACACTGATGGCGAGGTCCAGGGGGGTGTGATCTCGGAGCCACTCCACCACGCGCGGGTGCGGGGCCGGGCGCGCCGGCTCTGAGAGCACGTTGGTGTCCAGCAGATATCGCACAGTAGAGTCCTGAGTTGGGAGTCCGGCGTGCCACCGAGGGCGCCTAAGCACCGCCCTCTAAAGCGACACGTCCCGTCCGACGTCTCGGGACCGCTCCAGAACCAGGGTGCCATCCGCCATCGCTTCTGCGAGAGGAGATGCCTTCAGGAAGGAGACCAGGTCGCCCGGCTCGGCCAACTTCTCGTATTCCTCCGCGCTGAGAATCACGACGGCCTTACGGCCGTGGCGGGTCACGAGCTGCGGGCCCTCAGAGCGAGCGCGGCGGACCAGCTCGCTGAACCGATTCTTGGCATCTTCGAGTTTCCATCTCGTCATCGCGTCCTCATCTAGTCACTTTGGCCTGATCTGAGTCTGGCTAGTCTAGCTAGATGTGTCAATGGTGGCAGTGGCGTCGCTACAAGTTCGCCTCGATCGCGGGCGGGAGAATGCCCTGACGGGACCCAGAATATCAGACGCACGATTTCTCTACGTATGTTTGGAATCGAAACATACGTACGTCTCCGAAGGACTTGATCGCCCGGTACCGTCACGGCTCAAAGTTCAACAGCGCATGCCTCCGTTCGGGGATCCGCGACCAGGGGTCCACCTCTACGACCCGGTAGAGTGGGGAGTAGCCGAGCTTCAGCTTGAGCTCCTGCACGGCCTCTCTGAGGGCCGAGGGAACGATACCCTCCGACAGCTCCCGTCCGCCCTCTTCTCGGCTGCTGGATTCTGCTCGGTCGAAGAGATCGTTCTGGGACGTGGCGGGACCGAACTGGAAGAACTCGACGGTGAGGGCTTCCACGGCACGGGGGGGAGGAGACAGGGCCATCCGAGTCCGCAGGACGAACGCGATTCGCTCGCGATGTGCCGTGGACTCCCGAAGAACCGTTTCCATGGACCACGAGCCTCCACCCTCGAGGCGAGCCGCCAAGCCGACCCCTTGTATGCTCCGGCCCTGACGCTCCGGACGGGCCAGCGCCCGTTCCAGAAGACGGTCCAGAGCACCGTGGAGCGTCTGCACCTGACCCACGGGAGTATGGAAGTCCAGGGAAGAGCGGATCGGTTGGGGGCGATGATTCGGTTGTACGGGATCGATGCGTTCGCCGGTGGCCCATTCCCGAGCCTTTCGTCCGTCCGACCCGAACTGGCCGACGAGGGCTGGGGTCGGGAGACGGATCAGGTCGTCCAACGTGTCGACACCGAGTCGTTCGAGCCGCTCGATCACCATCGTATCCACGGGGAGCACGGAGACGGGGCAGGGGCCCAGGAAGGAGAGGAGCTCTTCGTCTCTCACGATCACGGGCTGTCCGGGCCCCGCTCCGGCCGCGGCCACCCAGGCTCCGAATTTGCCAGGAGCCCATCCCATTCTCATGGCGGCCACCAGTGGGCGAGGGAAGATGGTGAGGAGGGCTCCGAGGACTCTGTCGACCTGGCGAGGTGGTGAGCCATAGAGTCGTCCGAGTCCGTCCATCCCCACGAAGACCCTTCCGCGGCCGGCCGGCTCCACGATGGGGCTCAGGTTCGACAGTGTCTCGAGAAGCTCTTCCTGGGCCGCGTCGTAGTGGGCCGGGTCTGGTTCCAGGAGGGTGAGGGAGGGACAGAGGGCGACGGCCTGGGAGATGAGTTGTCCGGGGCGTACGCCTGCGATGGAGGCTCGCTCCGAGACCTGCCAGACCGTTCTCCGGGTGTTTTCGCCGGGGGAGAGGAGGGCTACGGACGTGGTGTCCAGCTCCGGGGTTCGAACCAGCTCCAGCCGAAGCTCGAAGGTGGGTAGCCAGGCACAGAGGGCTTGGCGGCTTCCTCGGCGGGTGGTGGTGGTGCCCCTGGTCTCCCACCCGCGAACGGCCGGATGGGTGGGACCACTATACACACGAGAACGGGGCTCTGACATGGACAAAACGGCCTTGAGCGGATACCGAATAAAAACCGAAAGTCCAAAGTACTTCGAAGAGAAAAGAAGAGCAAGCAGATCTCGATGTGGTTGGATGGATTCCGTGAAGATTCGCGAGCTACTCGCCGCTCGAACCGCCTTCGTCTTGCCCCGGATCGAGCGCCGCGGGCTCGGATCCACCCTCCTCCAGAGCTTTTTCCGCCGTCCGCGACGCCTCGTCCATGATGGCTCCCAACTTCCGACGGAATGCGACGCTCGTGCGGCTCCAGATCGTCCGAGCTACGATGAACGCGCTTCCGAGCGTGCTTCCGAAGATTCCAGCGACCCCAAGCGCGGTGGTAGGCTCAATGACCTTGGCAACGAGGATCAACGAGCCTAAAAGGGCGGCGAAGGTTGGGATGAAGTACGTGAGCGCATATGCGGTCCTCCGGTCTCCCAGCACCTCGATGGTCGTGCCCGTGTCACGGGCGCTGACGTTCACGAAGATCTGGCTCGGCTCTTCTATGGTTTGCCACTCCAAGGAGTCGAGAACGTGCTCGGTTTTTCCTTGATGGCCCGCCGCCCGGCGGATCGCCTGTAGTATCCGGCTCTGAGCCTCTTCGGAAACCTTCCCGGGGAGCGTCCGCTCATGACGATACCTGGCCGGCCCGCCGAAGAAGGCGACAAGCCTGTCGTGACTTTGCTCCGGTAGGCCGGCGGCGGCCCGTGCGACGGCCGTCGGATCGATTCCCGCCTCTCCGGCGATCTGCTGGATCTCGGACAGAGACAACCCGCCGCCGGGCCGTGCATCCCCCACCTCGCTGATCTCCGAGGCCCTTCGGAGGATCAACGCGAACTCCTCATCGGAGTAGCGGCGTCCTCCCTCGTCGTCCCCGCTCATGAAATTCTCCATGATATGCCTACGCCGACCCTCTGCCGTCTCTGCCGATAAGCTTGTTCAGCACGACCACGGGCACCAGGCCCACGGCGATGATGAGCAGTGCGGGCACGGCTGATTGGGTCAGCTGCTCATCCGTGGCGAGTTGGAAGGCGCGGGTGGCCAGTGTATCGAAGTTGAACGGGCGCAGGATGAGCGTGAGCGGTAGCTCCTTCAGCACGTCCACGAAGACCAGAAGGGCGGCGCTCAGAAGGGTCCCTTTGAGCAAGGGCAGGTCCACCTTCAGGAGCGTCTTGAACGGCGGCACCCCGAGCGACCTGGAGGTCTCGTCGAGATTGCCGCACAAGCGCTTGAAGCCCGACTCGAGCGGGTTGAGCGCCACGGCCAGGAAGCGCACGACATAGGCGAATGTGAGAGCCGCGAGTGTGCCACTCAGCAGGAGTCCAGTAGGGATATCGAAGGTCGCCCTCATGAACGAATCGACCCGTCGATCCACCCACACGAACGGGATGAACACGCCCACGGCGATGACGGCTCCGGGAATCGAATAGCCGAGGACGGCTACCTTGGAGGCGAGTCGTAGGAGGGGCGTGGGGCTCAACCGAGTCGCATAGGAGATCAGCAGGGCTGCCAAGACCGCTGCACCTGCGGCCACCAGGGCCAGCGAGAAGCTGTGAAGCGTGAGTTCGACGAAGCGTGCATCCAGCGCTCCGACACCGGATTTCGCCGCCCACCCCAGGAGCTGTAGGACCGGAACCAAAAACCCCAGCGCGAGCGGAATGAGGCAGGCGGCGAACGAGAGCCATCGGCCCCTCGCTCCCAGCGTGCGCCGTACGTTCGGCCTGTAACCCCTGGCTCCGTCGTCGAAGCGAGCGCGGCCCCGCTGCGCCCGCTCGAAGATGATGAGCGAAAACACGAAGAGGAGAAGGATGCCGGACAGGCGCATGGCCGACATGGGGTCGTTCAGGGGGAACCACGCCCGGAAGATCCCAGTCGTGAAGGTGGGTATGCCGAAGTATTTCACGGCCCCGTACTCGTTGAGCACTTCCATGAGAACCAGCGTCAGACCGCCCACGACGGCCGGCCGGGACATGGGCAACGCCACCTTGAAGAAGGTGTTCCATGGTCCCCGCCCGAGGCTGCGAGCGGTCTCCAGGACAGCTCCCGACTGACGGACGAAAGAGGCCCGGGCGATTACGTACACGTAGGGGTAGAGCACCAGGGCCATCATGACCATGGCCCCCTCCCTCGACATGATCGCCGCCCGGATCCGCCACGTCTCGCCGCCGGGCCACACAGCACCCAGGAGGCCTGACGTGGTGCTCCCGTACTCGAAGACCCCGGCATAGGTGTAGGCGATGATGTACGTGGGAATCGCCAGCGGCAGGACCAGGCTCCACTCGAACGTCCGTCGCCCCGGAAAGTCGTAGACCGACACCAGCCATGCCGGGGCCAGCCCGAGAACGAGGGCGAGAACGCCGACTCCCACCATGAGGAGCGCTGAATTCCCCACGTAGACCCAGAGGACCGTGCTGGCCAGGTGCTGCCAGATCTCGGTGCGAGGTCCAAAGACTCCCACCGAGATCACCAGCAGGGGGAGCGTCGTGAGCGTCACCACCACGAGGGCGGACACACTCCAGGGGGTGAGCCCGCCCCGGAACTCGCCGCGCGACTGACGCCAGAAAGCCCGGAGCGCGCTCCACGCGCTCCGGGCTCTCGGACGGATGGCCGCAGCCATGCTCTCGGTCAGCCTAAACCGCCATCCCTACCGCCACCCGGCCCGGTCGAAGATCATCACGGCACGCGCGTTGAGCTCCCCGAGCACGGACAGGTTCAGCGTGTCGGCACGGAACTCTCCCCACTCCTGAAGCGTCTCCGCCCAAGCGATGCCGGGTTTTACCGGATACTCGAAGTTGGCCTCGGCGTAGCTGGTCTGGGCCTCTGAATCGGTCAGGAATTCCAGCAGCCTGAGCGCGTTCTCGGGATTGGGCGAGTGCGCGGTGACGCCGGCGCCGCTCACGTTTACGTGAGCACCCCGATCGGCCTGGTTGGGGAAGAAGATCCCTACCTCTTGGGCCAACTCGCGGTCACCCTCGTCGTCCCCGTTGAGCAACAGCCCGACATAGTAGGTGTTGGTGATGGCCACGTCGCCGACACCGGCCGCCACGTCCTTGACCTGATCGCGATCCCCGCCCTGGGGGGACCGAGCCATGTTCCGTACCACACCCCGGGCCCACTCTTCCGCCGCGTCCTCTCCGTGGATGGCGATGATCGACGCCAGAAGCGACTGATTGTAGATGTTTTCCGAGCTTCGCACGAGAACACGGCCCCGCCACTTGGGATCGGCCAGGTCTTCGTAGGTCGAGAGCTCGTCGGGCGAAACCCGATCCAGCGAGTACGCGATGACGCGGCCTCTCTGTGTCAGCCCGTACCAGTAGCCCTCCGGATCCCTCAGGTGGGGGGGGACGTTTGCATCGAGTACCTCCGAGCCCGAGCCGCGGAGCAGATTGCGTTCCTTGGCCCGCTGTAGACGACCCGCGTCCACGGTGATCAGCAGATCGGCCTGTGTGCTCGCACCTTCGGTCTCGAGGCGGGTGATCAGCTCGTCGGCCGAGGCCGTCTGGATGTTGACCTGTATGCCTGTCAGCTCAGTGAAGCGGCGAAAAAGCTCCTGGTCCGTGTCGTAATGCCTATGACTGTAGACGTTGACGACGCCGGCGTCCTCTGGGACACCGTCCTGCTGTCCGTCTCCGGTGCAGGCGGCAAGAAGGGCCACTCCCATGAGGGTAAAGAGGCTCGAAGTATGCAACGGCTTCATGAACAGCTCTCCATGAGACGACGTGGAATCCAGAGTGAGAGGGGTAGTCCTCTGTTTCTCAGATAGTTGAGAACGACTCTCAACTAGTCGCAGGAAGATCGACTCTATGGGCCAGGCAGGCAAGAGATGGCGCGCATAAGTCTTCAGTGGGGATCAATGGCGTCGACTCCAGGACGCCGGTATCTTTCGGGCTCCACAGGGGAGCCTTGTTTGAGGCGGAGCCTGCCTAATTCGACACTTCACGACCCTGCACCGGAGCGTTCCTTGACCGAATACACCTACGCCACCGTCCCGGCGGATGGCGAGAAGATCACGATAGACGGTGGCAAGCCGGTCGTACCGGCCCAACCGATCATCCCGTTCATCGAGGGAGACGGGATCGGTCCCGATATCTGGCGCGCCACGCAGGCCGTTGTCGACGCGTCGGTCGCCAAGGTCTATGAGGGCGAGCGGCGGATCGCGTGGATGGAGGTCTACGCGGGCGAGAAGGCGAACGACAAGACCGGCGAGTGGTTGCCCGAGGAGACCTTCGAGGCTCTCCGAGAGTTCAAGGTCGGGATCAAGGGACCCCTGACCACACCGGTCGGTGGGGGCATCCGATCGCTCAACGTCACGATTCGCCAGGTCCTCGATCTCTATTCCTGCATTCGGCCGGTCCGGTGGATCAAGGGAGTGCCTTCGCCGATGAAGGAGCCCGAGAAACTCGACGTGATCATCTACCGTGAGAACACCGAGGACGTATACGCCGGCATCGAGTGGGTTTCCGGCAGCGCCGACGCCAACCGCGTCAGGGCGTTTCTGGTCGACGAGATGGGCGTCTCCATCCGTGAAGAGAGCGGCATCGGGATCAAGCCGATGAGCCCCTTCGGCACCAAGCGACACGTGGCTGCCGCCATTCGCTACGCCCTCGAGCGGAACCGCAGGCTCGTCACGCTGGTCCACAAGGGGAACATCATGAAGTTCACCGAGGGGGCGTTCAGAGACTGGGGATACGAGGTGGCCGCAGAGGAGTTCTCCGATACCACGATCGCCGAACCCGCGGTCTGGGAAGGCGCCGATCCTGCCGGAAAGCTACTCGTCAACGACCGGATCGCCGACGCCATGTTTCAGCAGGTGCTTCTGCGCCCGGACGAGTACGACGTGCTCGTGACCCCGAACCTCAATGGCGACTACCTTTCCGATGCCTGCGCCGCGCAGGTCGGCGGTCTCGGCATGGCGCCCGGTGCAAACGTGGGCGACGAGATTGCAGTGTTCGAGGCTACGCACGGTACGGCCCCGAAGTACTCGGACCTGGACAAGGTGAATCCTGGTTCGCTGATACTGTCCGCCGTGATGATGCTCGAGCATGTCGGTTGGAACGAAGCGGCCGAGGCGGTGAACAGAGGCATAGAGGGAGCGATCGACGCCAAGACCGTAACCTATGACCTGGAACGTCAGATGGAGGGGGCCACCCTATTGAAGACCTCCGAGTTCGGCCAGGCGATCATTGCCCACATGCGATAAGAAAGACCCAATGAACATTCATCTCGTCTCTTCGGCCGGCGCCGCCGGCCATGACATACCGTTGTTGACCGTTCCCGTCTTCGAGACCGAGGACGGAGCGGCTCCGGTTCTTCCCGCGGATCTCGAGCAGGTCGCCTCCGGGTCGTACCTGGCCGAAGACCTCAAGGGCAAGCTGGGTGAGTCCGTTGTCGCCTACCTGGGGGGGGATGAGGGCCCCCGTCGGCTTCTTTTGTTGGGCGCCGGGAAAGCGGCGGATCTCGATGCCGAGTCGCTTCGACGGTGGGCCGGCCACGCGGTTCGAGCGGCGGAGTCGATCGGTGTAGCGGGGATCGGTGTGTACCTGGGGGGGATGGAGAACGCCGGGTCGGAGCACGCCGGACAGGCGACCACGGAGGGGGCCGTCTTGGCGGCCTGGCGTTTCACGGAGATGAAGAGCACCCCCGCCGGAGACGATCCACCCACCGAGGTGGCCGACTTCACGGTCATGGCCGAACCACAAGAGCTGGAAGAGGCGGGGCGGGGCGCAGAGGCCGGGGCGATCATCGGCCGGGCGGCCAACTTCGCTCGCACGCTCCAGTCGCGACCGGGCAACGTTGCGACGCCGACCCACCTGGGCGACGAGGCCTCGAGAATGGCCGCAGAGCGGGGGCTCGACGTCACCGTGATGGGGCCGGACGAGCTCCGGGGGGAACACATGCACGCTCTCCTCGCCGTGGCTCAGGGCTCGGACCAGGAGCCGAGACTGATCGTCCTCCGACATGACGGTGGGGAAGAGGGCGCCGCTCCGTTGGTCCTGGTGGGGAAGGGGCTCACCTTCGACGCGGGCGGAATCTCCATCAAACCCGCTTCGGGCATGGAGGACATGATCTTCGATATGTCCGGTGGAGCCGCGGTCATCGGCGCCATGCAGGCCGTGGCAGAGCTGAAGGTGCCGCTGAACGTGGTGGGCATCGTGCCGTCGTCGGAAAACCTTCTCAACGGGAGCGCCCTCAAGCCCGGGGACATCATCGGATCCCGCGAGGGCAAGACGATCGAGGTCGTCAATACCGATGCGGAAGGTCGCCTGATCCTGGCCGACGCCCTCTCGTACGCGCAGAGCCTGGGGCCTGCCGCCATCGTCGACTGTGCCACGTTGACCGGTTCCGTGGTCATCGCGTTGGGGCATCACGCGGCCGCGGTCATAGGCACGGACGGTGATCTGGTGGACGAGCTCCGCGCGGCCGGAGACCAGGCCGGTGAGCGATGTTGGCCACTCCCGTTGTGGGACGAATATCGCCGGCAGATCGACAGCAAGGTGGCCGACATCGTTAATGTCGGTGGGCGCCCGGGAGGGAGTATCACGGCGGCCGCCTTTCTCAGTGAGTTCGTGGGGGACTGTACGTGGGCCCACCTGGACATCGCGGGCACCGCCTACGGAGAGGGCAAGCTCCCCTATCAGCGCAAGGGGGCCGCGGGCTTCCCGACAAGGCTGCTCGTTCAATGGGTTCGGAGCCGGGCGGCGTGACGCCAGCGTCACGCCGCGTATACGCGCCCCGGGCCCCGACGGCCGGGGCGCGGCGCGTTTGGTACCGCGCCGCGAGAGCGCGGCGCGTTTTGTACTTGGCTCTCGGGGTGGTACTCGCCGGAGTCTTGATGCCTCGGATGGCGAGCGCGCAGGTGACCGACACCATCCCGGTGGCGGATACCCTACAGGTGGTGGACAGCCTACAGGTGGCGGACAGTCTGCTTGCCCCGCCCGACTCACTGCGGCCCGTGACTCCGGACTCGCTGCGACCGGTGCTGACTGAGGCAGAACAGCAGGCGCTCGACTCCCTCGCGGCGGTGGTCGACTGGCTGACCCAGCAGGTGGACACCTTCCCTCGCTTTCCCGCAGGCGTCGGGCCTTCATGGGAAGCCGCCGTGTGGAGTTGGGATCGTGCGGCGTTGAGGGCTACCCGAGCCATAACGCTCGCCGAGTTGGTCAGTCACATTCCCGGAGTGATCCCGTTGAAAGGAGGTGACTACGGCACCCCGCAGTTCGTCACGGCGTTCGGCGTGGCTGGAGGACGCATCAGAGTTCTCTGGGACGGCTTCGAATGGCTCCCTCTGGAAGGCGGCGTGGCCGACCTCTCGCGCATAGGCCTAGGCGGGCTCGAGGAGGTGCGCGTGGAGCGTCATCCCGGCGAACTGCGCATCGAGATTCGCACCCTGGAACCCACGGACCCCGAGCCTGTGACGTCGTTGGATGTGGGCACCGGTGACTTGGGCACCAACCTGCTCCGCGGTGTCCTTGCCCATCCCCACACGCTCGGTGGGTCCCTCACCTTCACGCTGGACCGGTTGGAGACCCGCGGTCCGGCCCTCGACGCCGCCGGTGCCTTGAGTGGAGTCGGGCTTAGATACGCCCTCGCCCGTAACAAGCGGGGCGGGGTGTCGGCGGAGTTCCGACGATTCGCCGCCAAGAGCTCGGTCGAGGACTTTTCGACCACGCTCACCCGTAATGACTGGAATGTGAGAGGAAGATGGCGCTTTACCGAGGACGTGATCGGTGAAGCGTTCGGGGGAGCTTCGTCGATCTCCGGTGATGCCGACGATCCCGTGTTCGGCGGTGTGGCCGTCAAACGCTCTCAACTCGGACTCCGTGCCGGCTACGAGAGGGGGGGAGTGTGGGGGAACGGGACTGCCCGGTTCTTGGACGGTGACGGTCTGCCGACCGGTACGTACGAGTTGGCGGTGGGCGGTTCCCACCCGCGGGCGCTTTCGGTCGATGGTTCCCTGCGTCTGGAGAGCTGGTCCGAGGAGAGCGCTTCATCCTGGAGGGCTCGTGTCACGACGGCACCGGTTCTGGGGGTGTCCCTATTCGCCTCCTATGAGGATGGCAGGAGCGGTGTGCCCTTCGTGGGCGATTTCGAGGAATACCTCCGATCTCTAGAGCCGCCGCCGGAGGATTCGCTGGGCGTGGAGCCCGACCCGGAGCCACAAGACAGCGTCCAGCCGCTCGAAGAGCCAGTGGCTCGGTTCACGGACCGGACCGGTATACGGGCCGGAGCGACCCTCGCCTGGCGGACGCTAAGCTTGTCTGGAGCCTGGCTCTCGATGGAGACCGATTCGCTCCGCCCCCTGGGCCTTCCCCTCGATCGGGGTGCGATAGCCCTTGAAGGCGAAGAGCGGACGGGCTACGAGCTGTCCGCCAGCCTACCCCTCCCGATCCCGGGCTTCCGGGTCGACGCGGCCGTACAGTCGTGGGACCAGGAGTTGCCCTACCTCCCCAAGCGAACCTGGGACGGGTCCATCACGTACCACCGTGTCTTCAAGGAATCGAGTAATCTCGAGCTTTGGGGGACGCTCGGAGTGACCGGTCACGAGGGCATGCTCATCCCCATCGTCGATCCGGATCCGCCGCCGGACGATCCCTTGGACACACCTGGGGAAGATCCCGACGAGGAGCCGAGTGGACCGATTCTGCTGCGTATGCCCCTCTACAGGGACGTATACGCGCTGATTCAGGTACGGGTCGTGACTGTGAACATCTTCGTGCGCGTCGAGAACGTCGCGGGCAAGGCAGACAACTTCGATTTTCCCGATCGTCAGCAGCCCCGCTTCCGCACCTTGTACGGGGTACGTTGGACCTTGAATAATTAGATGGATCCGGTCCATGGCGGGCCTGCCGAGAGGGCTCGCCCGAGGTATGATCCTCTCTCACCGATTGATAGGGAAGTTCTGACATGATTCGAAGCATGACCGGGTTCGGCGAGGCCGAGGAGGTCACCGACGCCGGCTTGGTGCGTGTCGAGATGAAGACGGTGAACCATCGGTTCTTCAACGCGAGCCTGCGGACACCGCCCGGTTTCGACCGGCTAGAGGCAGAGATTCAGTCGTGGATGCGCTCTGTCATCGGGCGCGGCCATGTGACGTACAGCCTTGCCTTGGACCGGGGTCTCGCCGCCCAGGACCAGGAGCTTCCGGAACTCGATCTCGATAAGGCCACGCGGTACAAGGAGTTGCTCGAAACCCTCAGACATGATCTGGATCTCGAAGGGGCGGTCGAATTGTCGCACGTGGCCCGCTTCGGGGAGATCTTTCGGGCTCCGATTCCGTCGAGCCCCTCGGCCGATGTGGACGACGCCCTGGTCAAGAGGCTCACGGAACAGGCGGCCGCCGCGGTCGTCCGCATGCGCGAAACCGAGGGGGCCAGACTGCAGGCCGATCTCGAGGAGCGGCTGACCGCTATCCTCGCGCATCTGGCCGTCATAGAGCGACGCGCACCTGAGCGCCTGATCCAAGAACGGAATCGGCTTCGCGAGGCGGTCGCCGAGCTCATGGAGGGCCACCCCGCCGACGAGGACCGGCTGGCACGAGAGATCGCCTACCTGGCTGAGAAGTGGGACATCAACGAAGAGCTCGTGCGTTTCCGATCCCACGTCGAACTCTTTGGTGAGACGCTGGCGAGCGATTCCGCGGAGCCGGTTGGCAAACGTCTGGGATTCGTGATCCAGGAGATGAACCGGGAGGCCAACACCATCGGGTCCAAGGCCAACGACTCGGAGATCAGTCAGGCGGCCGTGTCACTCAAGGAAGAGATCGAGCGTCTCCGCGAGCAGTTGGAGAACGTGGAGTGAGCTCGGACGGCCTCCGTGCACCTGCGCTGGTCCTGTCGGCGCCGAGTGGGGCGGGCAAGACCTCGATCGCAAAGGCCCTGGTCAGAGGGTGGGACGACTCAGTGTTTTCGGTTTCCGCCACGACTCGCCCGGCCAGGGAGCACGAGACCGAGGGTGTGCACTACCACTTCCTGGAAGAGTCCGACTTCCAGGCGATGCTGGACGCCGGCCAACTGTTGGAGTGGGCCGAGGTGCACGGCCACATGTACGGTACGCCGATAGCCAACCTCGATGCTGCGAGGCGGGAAGGGATGCACCTCATCTTGGACATCGACGTCCAGGGGGCCATGCAAGTCCGCACCCGTGTCTCTGACGCGTTGCTGGTCTTTGTGCTTCCGCCCTCGGCCGACGCACTGGTCCACCGTCTCAGAGGGCGGGGAACCGAGAACGACGAGATCGTCGAGCGCCGGCTGCGAAACGCCCGGGGGGAGCTAGAGCGGGCTTTCGACTTCGACCATGTGGTGGTCAACGAGAATCTCGATCAGGCGGTGGCAGAAGTAAGGGCCATCTCGCTCGGCGAGGCGACTCCGGCCTCGGGGGCCATCGACTTATCGGGCACGATTCGCGAACTTCAAAGGCGAATCGACGAAATCCTCGCGGCGGGCTTCAACTCCGCTTCGAACTGAGGTACGTTAAGTGCCTTTCCGGCTCGATTCGCGAGCTTCAAAGGCGAATCGACGAAATCCTCGCGGCGGGCTTCAACTCTGCCCCGAGATGAAGTACCCTAAGTCATTGTCATAATTGAACGTAAGAGGGAGTTGGCTGATGCGCGTATTCACACCCGACGAGTCTGCTAAGCACACCCAGAGCAAGTATCTCGGCGTGCTCGTCGCAGCGAAGTACGCTCGGGAGCTCAACGCGTTGCCGAGGGAAACGCTCCCTCTCGGTGAGGAGAAGAAGCTCACCACCAAGTCGCTGGAGGCACTCACCTCCGGACAGATCGAGTTCCGCCTGGTAGGACGCCGGAAGCGGGAGGATTAACCTCCACCGGCGGTAGCCCGGTCAGCGCTGCGAAAGAGAGCGAGGGACCTTGCCCGGAAGTGTATTGGGTCCGCGGCGTCCCTGGGATGGTCGTCGTGTCGTCCTGGGAGTCACAGGCGGGATCGCCGCCTACAAGGCGGTTCAGCTCGCCCGTGATCTCACCCGTCTCGGAGCGATCGTGGACGCGGTGCTCACTCGGGGTGCTCAGCAGTTCATCCAAGCCCTCTCCTTCGAGGGAGTAACGGGCCGTCCGGCCCTGACCGAGCTCTTTTCCACGGAGGGTGCGGCGCTCCACATTCGGCTCGGGCAAGACGCGGACGTGGTGTGCGTGGCTCCGGCCACGGCCGATTTCCTGGCCCGGGCTGCCCAAGGCAGGGCGAACGATCTTCTCACGACCACCTTGTTGGCCACACGAGCCCCGGTCGTGCTCTGTCCCGCCATGAACGATCGTATGTTCGCGCATGCCCAGACGCGGGCGAACGTCGCTCACCTGCGCGACGCCCTGTCCTATCGGATCGCCGGCCCGGCTGTGGGTCCCTTGGCGTTCGGCGAGGGTGAGGGACCGGGCAGAATGCTCGAGCCGGCGGACATCATCGAGGAGATCGGCCGGGCTCTGGCTCCGCCTTCGACACTCACGGGCAAGCGGGTTCTTGTCACGGCGGGTCCCACGCGAGAACCGATCGATCCGGTGCGTTACGTGGGGAATCGGTCCTCGGGTCGTATGGGCTTTGCCCTGGCGGCGGCCGCTTGGAGGCGAGGGGCTGAGGTCACGGTGGTATCCGGCCCGGTGGCACTCGGGGAACCACACGGGGTCGAGGTCATTCGCGTGGAGACGGCCCGGGAGATGTTCGATCAGGTGTCCGGCAGCTTGCCCGAAGTCGATGTATCGATCTTCGCGTCGGCCGTCTCCGACTTCCGCCCCGTGGATGCCGCGCAGGGCAAGCTCAAGAGAGCCGAAGTGGGTCCGGAGCTGGCTCTGCGCCTTATCGAGAACCCGGATGTGGCGGGAGAGACCCGGGAGCGGCGTAAAGAAGGATCCGTTGTGGTGGGATTCGCCCTGGAGACCGAGGCCTTGCTGGAGAACGGGCAGAAGAAGCTGGAGACCAAGGACCTCGACCTCCTGGTTGCCAACGATGCCACCGAGAAGGGTGCCGGATTCGAGGTGGAGACCAATCGAGTGACGCTGCTCACCGACGGAGGGCCCAGCGAGGAGCTCCCGCTCATGAGCAAGAATGAGGTGGCCGAGATCATCCTTGACCGGGTCACGCGTCTCCTGGAGAGCCGCCCGTGAGCCGCAGCTCCCGGGAGATCGAACAGGTCGCGCGCTTCCTGGGGCAGAAGAAGGAGCTCGGTGAGCCCGAGCTGTACCTGGACGAGCTTTCCAGGGCCGAGGTCCTGGCGGCGACGGCCAAGGCGTTCGCCATGACCCGCTCGACCGGTACCGAGAGGGCGGCCTCCGCGCCGACGGGTACCGAAAGAGCGGCCGCCGCCTCGACCGAGCGACCCGCTACGGACACCGTCGCGCCGCCACCCGACATTGGCGGCTCGGACTATCCGGCCCTCAAGGCCGCTGCCGAGGCGTGCCAACTCTGTAGGTTGGCGCGGACGAGAACCCACGTGGTCTTCTCCGACGGAAATCCGAACGCCCGGCTCATGGTCGTCGGAGAGGCCCCAGGTGCCAACGAGGACAAGACCGGCCTTCCGTTCGTCGGGCAGGCGGGAAAACTTCTCGATCTTCTCTTGGCGTCGGTGGGCCTGTCCAGGCAGGATTCCGTGTACATCTGTAATGTGCTCAAGTGTCGCCCGCCGGGAAATCGAGATCCGATGGCCGACGAAATCGAGCTCTGTGCCCCCTACCTCAAGCGGCAGATTGCGCTGGTCGCGCCGGAGGTTATTCTGGCCGTGGGTACCTTCGCCGCTCAGCTCCTGACGGCGGCCAATCGACCACTTGGGAAGCTGCGAGGCTCCGTGTATAGCTACGAAGGCGTTCCCCTTGTGGTCACCTACCACCCGGCGGCGCTGCTTCGAAACTCGGGCTGGACGCGTTCGACTTGGGACGACCTCCAGCTCCTGCGACAAGTGATGGATCAGCCCTGATGGAAACCGCATCGATTCCGGCGGCAGCACCCGAATACGACCGGCAGCCACCGTACTCTCTCGAGGCGGAGATCTCGGTACTGGGTGGCATGCTCATCGACAACGACGCCGTCGCCCGAGCCATCGAGGTGGTCGACGACTCCATGTTCTACCGCGAGGCCAACCGGCGTCTGTTCCGGTCCATGGCCCGCCTCTTCGAACGGGGTGGTGTGGTCGACGTCATCACGCTGAACGAGGAGCTCAAGAAAACCAACGAGCTCGAGTCGTCCGGCGGCGCCACCTATCTGGCGGAGTTGCTCGACGCCGTGCCCACCGCGGCCAACATCGAATACCACGCGCGCATCGTCCGGGAGAAGGCGCTCCTGAGGCGGCTCATCTCAGCGGCGTCCGACATCATCCGCGATGTCTACGACCAGGGTGAACGTGATGTGGAAGAGCTTCTGGACCATGCGGAGCAGCGGGTCTTCCGCGTAGCCGAGAGCCACGAACGCGAAGGTTTCGTCTGGATCAAGGAAATCCTGTGGCCCACCTTCGAGCATATCGAGAAGCTGCAGGAGTCCGCCGGCGGCATCACGGGCGTGCCTACCGGCTTCAAGGACCTGGACCGCATGACCACGGGCCTGCAAAAGGGTGACCTGATCATCGTTGCCGCCCGTCCGTCCATGGGGAAGACCTCCTGGGTCCTCAACGTGGCCCAGACCGCTGCGATCGAGCACAACACGACGGTCGCGATGTTCTCCCTGGAGATGTCCAAGGAGCAGCTCGTCCAGCGCTTCCTGTGTGCCGGGGGCCGAGTGGATGCACAGAGGTTACGCCAAGGAAAGATGAGCCCGGACGAATACCAGCGTCTTGCGGCGGCGGCGGGACACCTGAACACCGCTCCGCTTTGGATCGACGACTCCCCGGGCAGCACGGTCCTGGAAATGCGGGCCAAGGCCAGGCGGCTCAAGTCCGAAACGGATCTCGGCCTATTGATCATCGACTACATGCAGCTCATGTCGGGCGGCTACCGGACGGAGAGCCGTGTTCAGGAAGTGAGTGAGATCTCGCGCGGGCTGAAGGCTTTGGCCCGTGAGCTCGACGTGCCGGTCATTGCGCTCAGCCAGCTCAGCCGTGCTCCGGAGCAGCGGACCGACCGGCGGCCCCAACTTTCCGACCTGCGCGACTCGGGGTCCATCGAGCAGGATGCCGATCTGGTCATGTTTCTGTACCGGCCCGAATACTATTTTGGCCCGGTGGACAAGGATGGTAACTCGATCGAGGGCAAGACGGAGCTGATCATGGCAAAACAGCGTAACGGCCCCACTGGGCTGGTGAACCTCTTCTTCCACAAGGCCTACACGCGCTTCGACTCCGTGACCAGTGAGCAGCAGCAGGGCGAAGGCGCAGGTGGGTACGACGGTCCGTGAGCGGGCCTCCAGCTGACCACGTGGAGGCGGAAAGGGCCCCGAGCGTCGGGGTCGTGGTGCCCGCGGCAGGTGTGTCTCAGCGCATGGGTGGGGCACGCAAGCAATTCCTGAGTCTGGCCGGTGAGCCGGTCCTCCTCAGGGCTGTTCGACCGTTCCTCGCTCAGTCGGGTGTGCGAGCCGTCGTCGTGGCGCTCCCCGCCGATCAGGTCGAGCCGGCCCCCTCGTGGCTCATCGACCGGGACGATCGCATCGCCGTCATCGAGGGTGGAGAGACCCGCCGAGATTCCGTATGGGCGGGCCTTCAAGCACTCCCCAAGGATCTCGATGTTGTCGTCGTCCATGATGGGGCCCGCCCCCTGGTGTCACCCGACGTGGTCGCCCGATGCATCGCCGTGGCCGGGGGCGGGGTGGGGGCCGTGGCCGGTTACCCGGCCGTGGACACGATGAAACATGTCGATGGCGCGGGGGGCGTGACCGGGACCCCCGAACGCTCGAGTCTTTGGCACGCGCAGACGCCCCAGGCCTTTCCCCGAGGCCAGATCCTGGAGGCCTATCGGCGGGCGGTAGAAGAGGATTGGCCGGCGACCGACGACGCCGGGCTGATCGAACGGATCGGAGGAGCGGTGATCATGGTGGAGTCGTCACCCACGAATCTGAAGATCACCTGCCGGGAAGACGTGGCCGTCGCCGAGTCGCTACTGGCTCGACGGGTTCCGTGAGCGGGCCACGCCTGCTGGATGTGCGATCGTCTTCCGTCGCCGATCTGGACCTGGCAACCATTCTCGAGCACCTACGCGGTGGTGGGCTCCTGGCGTACCCAACCGAGACCGTGTACGGCTTCGGGGGAGTTCCGAGTGAGAGCGTCGTCAGCAAACTCGCCGCACTCAAGGGCCGGAGTGCCGGGCAGCCGATGCTGATGTTGATTCCCGACAAGGAGATCGTGAGCCACCTGACCTGGACGGCGGAGGCGGCTGAGCTGGCCGACGTATTCTGGCCGGGGTCGGTCACCCTGATCCTTTCGGATCCCGAGGACCGGTTCCCGCTCGGGATTCGAGGTGATTCGGGGGCCGTGGCAATCAGGGTGAGTCCGCACCCCGTGGTCAGTGCCGTGGTCGGAGGGCTCGGCGGGCCGATCGTATCCACCAGTGCGAACCGGCCGGGCGAGCCGCCCGCGCTCGATGCCCATCATGCTCTGGAATCGGCGGAGGCCATGGGCGCGGGTGAGGAGCTCTGGGTTCTCGACGGCGGGACGCTTCCGGCGTCGCCTCCGTCCACGATCGTCGACTGTTCCGGAGCAGTGCCGATTGTCGTGCGCGAGGGGACCGTACCTCTGGGTAGAGTTCGTTGTGTCCTCCCCGAGATCGAGGCTTCGCCGTGAGTGAACTGGCCCGGCTCCGTCTTCTCTTCGTCTGCACGGGCAACACGTGTAGGAGTCCGATCGCGCACGTAATCGCCGCACGCGCGCTCGCGCGTGCCGGGTGGAACGAAGCGGAGACCCGATCAGCGGGAGTCTCCGCTCTGCCGGGGTCGATGGCCAGTGAGGGGGCGATCCGAGTTGCCGCGGAACAGGGACTCGATCTCCAGGGGCATCGGAGTAGCTCCTTGAACGAGGATCTGGTCGACTGGGCGGACCTCATTCTCACGATGGGCGTCCACCATCTCGTGGCGGTCGAGGAATACGGTGGTCAGGACAAGGCGGCGATGCTGTCGGCCTTTGCCGAGGGTCAGGAAAGCGGACAAGGTTGGGGGGTTCCCGATCCGTTTGCGGGTGACATTGAAGTGTACCGCGATAGCTTCCGCGTTCTGGAGAAATTGGTGGAGGCTGCGGTGGCACGGCTCACTCGCGACTCCGACGTGATCACACCACGCGGCTCAGACGCGGTCACAGGAAACGACACATGACGTCGCTCACGTCGAGGACGCGGGTATTGGCACTTCTGGGTGATCCGGTCGAACACTCTCTGTCTCCGGTAATCCAGAACGCGGCGTTCAGAGAGGCCGGCGTGGACGGTGTCTACGTGGCCCTTCGGTGTGACGCCGCGGATCTGGTGGGTTTCATGCATGGCCTCGGGCGGGCCGGAGCTGGAGGGAACATCACTCTTCCGCACAAGGAGAAGGCCGCCTCCTTCCTGGACGAGCGGTCCGAGGCGGTCAGGAGGACCGGGGCGTGCAACACCTTCTGGGGGGACGGTGGGCGTGTGTGCGGCGACAACACGGACGTCGAGGGATTTCGTCGGGCCCTGCGGCACTTTCTCGGGAGAGCGCCCAAGGGCTTTCGGGTGCTGTTACTCGGGGCGGGCGGTGCTGCGCGGGCGACCCTCGTAGCGCTTCTCGACGAGGGCGTTGAGGATGTGCTCCTTCTGAATCGCTCCACCGAGCGTGCCCGTGCGGTTGCCAGACGGATCGGGGGCGAACGCGTGCGAGTGGCCGAAGCTCCACGCGCCGTGGACGACGGAATCTTCGACCTGGTCGTGAACGCGACGAGACTCGGCCTCACGCCCGGCGACAAGCTCCCGATAGATTTAAGCCGCCTCGCGAGAGTCGGTGCCGTGATGGATCTGGTATACGGCCCGGCCGCCACCCCGTTCGTGGAGTCGGCCGAGCGCCTGGGGATTCGAGCGGTGGACGGTGGGGAGATGCTCGTGCAGCAGGGGGCCGTGGCCTTCGAGAGGTGGTGGGGGGACCCGGGCCCGGTGGACGCGATGAGGCGTGCGTTGGCTGTGTCCCGGATGAGCCACCAGCCGGGATGAGGCCCCTGGCGGAAACGGGCGAATCGCCGGCATGACTCACGCAGGTCTGGCCCGAGAGCTGTTGGACTTCTTCCTGCCGGCGGCCTGTTTGGGATGCGGTGATCACCTGCCTCTGGAGCGCGCCTCGGAGTTGGTGTGCGCGCGCTGCCGAACTCGACTCAAGGAGCCGGGCCTGGCCTCGGTGCAACCGCTGTGGTTTTCCTCTCGGATCGGGTGCAGTGCCTGCCGCGGTGTGCCTCTAGTGCGCAGACTGGTGTGCGGACTTGGGGGGTGCTCGCTCGGCAGTCGTGCTGCGGCCGCCGGCCGACGACTTGGTCCATGGCCTCAAGTACGGCGGTTGGGCCGAGCTCGCGGGACTCATGGGCCGGTGGATGGTTCGCCGGAGCATACATCCCGAGCTGGCTTCCAGTGACTACGTGGTGGTGCCCGTTCCCACGACCAAGCAGCGCCTGCGTTCGAGGGGCTACAACCAGGCCCACCTGCTTGCCGCGGCGGTGTCCCATGGGGCGGGCCGACCCCTCCTCGAGGCCCTCGAACGGCGTCACGGAGGCCACACTCAGGTCGGGTTGCACCCGGCTCAGCGCCGGGCTAACGTCAAGAACGCCTTTGTAGCAAGCGAGGACACCATGATCGAGCTTTCCGGCGCTCGCGTGCTGCTCGTGGATGATGTCCTCACCACCGGCTCCACTGCGGCGGCGGCGGCCCGCGCGCTCGTTCAGGCAGGTGCCGCCGAGGTCTTTCTGTCGACCTTTGCACGGGCCTGTCCTTTTGTGTAACACCAACCGATCTCAATGGGAGGCGAGTGGATGCCCATCCGCGTAGCCATTAATGGATTTGGCCGAATCGGCAGGAACGTGCTCCGATCGGCAAAGAAGTCGGGGGCCCCGGACATCGAGTTCGTCGCCGTGAATGATCTCACGGACAACGACATGTTGGCCCACCTTCTCAAGTACGATTCGGTCCACGGCATCTACCCCGGCGAAGTTGCCGTTAGCGCCGAAGGGCTCACGGTGGACGGAGACGAGCTCAAGGTCTTCTCGGAGCGGGATCCGGCCAAGCTACCCTGGCGGGACCTGGGAATCGATGTGGTGATAGAGTCGACCGGCTTTTTCCGGAGCCGTGACCAGGCGGCCAAGCATCTCGAGGCCGGCGCCAGGAAGGTCATCATCAGCGCCCCAGGCAAGAATGAGGACATAACCGTGGTGTTGGGTGTGAACCATGAATCGTATGATCCCGAGGCCCACGATGTCATCTCGAATGCGAGCTGTACCACCAACTGCCTTGCTCCGGTGGTCAAGGTTCTCATGGACTCGTTCGGGTTCGAGCGCGGCCTCATGACCACGGTGCACGCGTACACCAATGATCAAGCGCTTCTCGACGTGCCCCATTCGGACAAGCGGCGGGCGCGGGCGGCGGCCCTGTCGATGATCCCTACGACGACCGGGGCGGCCAAGGCCACGTCCCTGGTCATCCCCGAGGTGGAGGGCAAGTTGGACGGGATGGCCTTGCGCGTACCCACGCCCGACGTGTCGATCGTCGATCTCGTGGCCGAGCTGGGCATGGATACGACTGCTGAGGTGGTCAACGACGCTTTCCGTGCGGCTGCGAACGGACCCCTGACCGGGATTCTAGCGGTGAGCGACGAGCCGCTGGTCTCGATAGACTTTACGGGCAACCCGCACAGTTCCATCGTCGATGGACCCAGCACGAGCATCATCGACGGGCGCATGGTGAAGGTCCTCTCATGGTACGACAACGAGTGGGGCTACTCGGAGCGGGTGGTGGACCTCGTCCGCTACGTGGGGGAGCGTCTGCCGGCTTCAGTGGAGGGTTAACGATGGCCTCCGCATCTTTGCCCGGTTCACCGGACCGACAGGGGAGCAAGCCGGCTCGAGTCTCCGAGGCGTGGTTCTCGTACGCGTGTCCCGTGTGTGGGCACCGAGATGGTGCTTCCCTGGACGTCGGTGCGACTCGCCAGGTGAATTGCGGGCACTGTGAAACCGTCCTGGAACTGAGCGCCGGGAGCTCCCGTCAGGAGAAGGCTGCAGCGCGGGTCGTGGTGGACGGAGGCGAGGGGGGAACTCACTGAGGTGGAGTGGGGAACAAAGCCTTTTACGGCAGTGGCTTAACTATCGCCATCGGTGTGTAATGGTGGGGGGAAGGGACCGTATCTGCACACGATGAAAACACTACAACAGCTTCAAGAGCGGGTCGACGTGTCGACCGCTGCACCAATAGCGCCTCAGACACCGGCGAAACCGTCACAGCTTCCGCTCGATTTTGGTGAGTGGTATACCGATCACCGGCCCACGGTGTATCGATACGTCCGCTTTCGGGTCGCGACCAGAGAGACGGCCGAAGACGTGACGTCTCAGGTCTTCATGAAGGCACTCCGGTCGATCCACCGCTACGATCCGAATCGCGCAGCGCCGCGCACGTGGCTCCTGCGCATCGCCCGGAATGCGGTAACGGACCATCTCCGGTCCCTGAAGCGTCGCGGTTCTCTGCACGTCTCACTCGACCGCGTCCCCGATCTGGTGGCTCAGATACCGTCTCAGGAAGAGCGGGTGCTGAAGCAGGAGCGGATCCAGGCGCTGCTCAACGGAACGCAGACGCTGCGAGGAGCGGACCAGGAGATACTGTCACTCAGGTATGGAGCGGGCTTGGACAACAGTGAAATTGCGTCCTCGCTCGACATAAGCCCCAACGCTGTGGCCGTTCGGCTCCACAGAGCGCTGAAGCGCCTCAAGGAAGCCGTCGCGGACGAATGCGAGTAATACGAGAAGGATTGGACATAGATGACTGACCGACCTAACGATCTATCCGGACTGCCGCTGCCGCCTGAATTGGCGGAGCTCGACGCGGAGCTGAAGTCGATTCTGATCGACGAACGGCCCTCGTTCGGCCCCGAATTGCAGGCGGAGCTGGAGAACGTGTGGGTCAGCCCCGCTCCGAGTTCCGGCTTCCGTGTTCGCCATGCGATGGCTGCGGCCATCGGAGCTTTGCTGCTGGTGAGTGTGGCCGCACCTCAGGCCCGAGCCGGTCTGGCTCGGCTCCTGCCCTGGAATCAGCCTTCCGAGCCGGAGCCCGTCTTGGAGCAGCCGGTGACCCAGCCGGATGTGACCCTACCTGAGCCGGGACCCGTCACGCTGGCGAACGATAATGTGGTCGAGCCCGCGGTCGCGCCGCGCGTGCCGGAGCCCGGTGAAGAGATCGTCCTGGACCTCCCGGACAATACCTATCCGGAGCTGCTCGACAGGGCCCGTGCGGAAAGGATGATCCGGAACCAGTATCCGATCCAGCTGCAGGAGGCTGGCATCGGCGGTTTGGTAACGCTCCGCCTATGGGTGGGATTGGACGGGAGCGTAGACCAGGTGCAGATCCAGCGGGGATCCGGTGTGTCCGCGTTCGACAGGGTCGCCCTCGATATGGCTCCTAGCCTCCGCTTCAAGCCGGCCCGGCGCTTTGGGGTGCCCGTGGGCACGTGGGTCAACTTCGACCTGGCCTTCGAGCCGTTCGAGGACAGCCCCGCTCCGCAGCCCCCTTCGCCGATCGCGACGCCTGCCCCGCCGGAGAACCTCGGCTACGTGTTCTCCGAGGAAGCGTTGTCAGGAGAGTACCTGACGCCGCCGCCCACGCTGTTCGAAGGGCAGGAGCTGCTCAGAGAGGCACTGGGAGATAGGATCGTGAAGGGGGGTCCGCTCGAAAATCTGGCGGCTCTTCTAGAGGGCGATCCGCCGGTGGGCTTCGGCCTCACACAATGGCGGAGTGAGGCCGGAGCGGCGTTGGAAGATGCCCTGCGCTCGGCGCCCCTGAACCCGGCCCCGGCTCTCGCTTTGGCTCGCATCAGAAGAAAGCAGGGTCTCCGGGATGAGGCACGACGCCTCTACGCCGACGGAATCTGGCGTGCCGAGGCGAACCGAGACGCGGTGTCTCCCGCGTTCCGGGCCGAGCTCTACTACGAGCAGGGTATGATCATTCAGGAGCAGTGGCTGGCGTGGGAGCATCTGGGACGTATTGCCACGTCGGACTTGAAGAGAATCGAGTGCAGAGTCACATCCGGCCACGCGGACAGTCGTTACGCGACGGCAGAGCCCCTCATGGGACTGAACAACCTGTGTCCGACCGAATTCCGTGAGGTGATGGATCAGGGGTTCCAGTCGACACGTCCAGCGAAGGGGGAGAGCCGGGCAGACATGATCCGGTCACTCTCTGCGGCGGTGGAGGCTGTGCCGAGTCATCCCGGAGCCAACGTCGAGATTCTCCTGGATTTCGCCGATCAGGGCCGCTGGGGAGACCTACTGAAGGAATCTCAGAAGTTCATCTGGGAGTCCCGCGGCCACCCTCACGGGATACTGCTCTCAGGGGTCGCGCTTCAGCGCCTCGGGTATCCCGAAGAGGCGATGGAGCGGTTCCGAGTGGCGCTCGACGCGCTCCCGTCGGTCGAAGCGCAGCGCCTCAGAGATATCGGCGTGCTGCTGCCGGCTGTCCGGGTGGGCGCTTATGCGGCAATGAGCGATGTCCAGCGTCTCGAAACGGAGAGCGCGTTTTGGAGCACGCGTGACCCGATCCTTACCACCGAGGTGAACGAGCGTTTGGCCGAGCACTTCGCGAGGGCCGCGTATGCGACGCTCCGGTTTGGAGATCTGGACTCCGAGGCTGCCGAGGTATTGCTCCGATACGGAGTTCCCGCCACCGTGCGAACGGTCGGCGAGGGTACCGGTCTCAGGACCGTATTCTGGGACTACGGCGGCGGCTCGAACGTGACGTTCCGTCGCTCCGCCACGTCCAGGCATATGGACCTGACGCCCGAGAGCGCCGCGTATCTCCGGAGCCTGAAGGACCTCTTCCCGCACCGCTACGGCAGTGTAGCTCTTCGAGAGGTTCGTGATCTGCCTGGGCTGGTGAGCCAGTTCCGGATGGCCCGAGGAGGGCTGGAGATCGAGGTTCACTCGGAGGTGCCCGAGAAGATGTTTGGGGGCCCAAGCGATTCACTGCATGTGTCGATCTATCTTCTCGGAGAGAACGAGCAGGTGGTCAGCTCATCCAGGCAGCGGGTTGCCGCGGCGCGCGGAGACCTCGACTTGAGGACCTGGGCGGGACCTGAGGTCCGACAGGTCGTGCTAGAGATCTATGATGACCGGCTCGGCTTTTTGGCGGCTCTGCGTGAGCCGGTGGATTTCGAGACGTCTGTCGGCGAGGATCCACGGATCTCGGATCTGCTCTTCGTCGAGGCCGCGAACCCCGAGCCCTCGGAAGTTCGGCGCACTGCCGCTTGGGTGTCGGCCCTGACCGAGGAGGTCAGTGACAACGCCACGCTCGGTGTGATTTTCGAGCTGTACGACCTTCCCGATGTGGAGTCCACCTACAGCTTGCAGGCCCATTTGGAGGCCACCGACGGCTCGCGAATCCCGCTCTACATTTGTCCGTCCGGAGCGCACGAGTTCCGCACGACGTGGAGACGAAAGGGTGATGCGACGGTCGGGGTTGCCGACTATGTGACACTGGACCTGACCGAAGTGGTGCCCGGGGACTACACCCTGGAGATCGTGGCCACGCTGCCGCGTGCGCTGGAGCCGGTGCGGTCGAGGCGGAGTTTGACCATTCGGTAGCCCCCGGATGAAGAGCCGGCGGAGAGGAATCGACCTCTGTAACCCCCTCGGGAGCGATTGTGGCTCCCGGGGGGGTTCTGTATTTTCCGACCCTGATGGCCAAGAAAACTCTCCAAGACCTGTCTCCTGAATCGCTCGCGGGCCGGCTCGTGATCGTTCGCGTGGACTACAATGTACCGTTGGACGAAGGTGGTGGGGTCACCGATCGGACTCGTCTCGACCGGACGCTTCCGACGCTCCGCCACCTTGTCGGCCACGGGGCCGGGGTCGTGCTCCTCTCGCACCTCGGACGCCCCAAGGGAGAACCGGTGGCGGCCCTATCTCTTAGGGGAGTCGCGACCGAGCTGCAGGTGCTGCTCGGGAGCCCCGTCGACTTTTCTCCGGCGACCACCGGTTCCGAGGCACGGAAAGCGGTGGAGAGCGTGGAGGACGGAGGGGTCTTGTTACTCGAGAACACACGTTTCCACGCAGAAGATACCGCGAACGATGCAGCCTGGGCTGAAGAACTGCGCCACGGTGCCACTCTGTTCGTCAACGACGCATTCGGCAGTGCCCACAGAGCACACGCGTCCACCACGGGTGTGGCCGACGCCGTTCGTAATACCGGGGGCGAGGCGGTAGCGGGTTACCTGATGGAGAACGAGCTCCGCTTCCTTGGCGACGCCCTCGTCGAGCCGAAGCGTCCTTTCGTGGCCATGATCGGCGGTGCCAAAATCTCGGGGAAGATCGACGTTATCGAGGCGCTGCTTCCGGCCGTGGATCGACTCCTCATCGGTGGGGCGATGGCCAATACCTTCTTCCTGGCCCTTGGTCTCGAAGTCGGCCAGTCTCTCGTGGAGCCGGATCGGGTCGACGTCGCCCGTGATCTCATGGCCCGGGCCGGGGACAAGATGCGACTCCCCGTGGATGTCGTCGCTGCGCCGGAGCTGATAGCGGGGGCCGTGACACGGGAGCTCCCTCGTAGCGATGTGGGCTCGGCGGAGCGGATCGGTGACATCGGCCCCGCATCGATCCGGCTCTTCGCGGATGAAGTGACCGGAGCGGGGACGGTGGTCTGGAACGGACCCATGGGCATGTTTGAGGTAGACGAGTTCGGGAGGGGGACGGTCGAGTTGGCTCAGGTGGCCGCGCGTGCGGCCGACGGCGGGACTACGGTAATTCTGGGTGGAGGTGACTCGGCCGCGGCAGCGGAAGCGGCCGGCGTCGCGTCGCTCATGACGCATGTGTCCACGGGGGGCGGAGCCGCCCTCGAGTTCTTGTCCGGCGCGGAGTTACCCGGCGTCGAAGCGTTGTCCGATCGTACGTAACGAAACCAAGGGAAGACCAGTGAGACCAACGGTGATTGCAGGTAACTGGAAGATGCATCAGGGCCCCTCGGCCACGCGGGAGTTCTTCCATGACTTCTCGCCCGCGCTTTCGGACCCGCAGCCGATGATCCTGATCTTCCCCCCTGCCGTGTCTCTCTCGGCCGCCGCGGAAGCCCGTAGGGGCCGGCCTGCGGTGGCCCTGGGCATCCAAAATATCCATTGGGAGCCTAGGGGGGCCTACACGGGCGAGCACTCGGCCGGAATGGCTTTGGCAGCCGGGGCGCGATACGCGCTCGTGGGTCACTCCGAGCGCCGACACGTCTTCGGCGAGACGGACGACGAGGTCGGGCGAAAAGTCGCCGCAGCGCTCGGTGAGGGCCTCACTCCGGTGATATGTGTCGGAGAGACGCTGGAGGAGCGACAGGCCGGCCGGGTCGGCGAGGTCATCGTTCGCCAGCTGGATGCCGCCCTGCAAGATCTTCCCGAGGGTACACCGCGCTTCTTCTTGGCCTATGAGCCCGTGTGGGCCATCGGTACGGGCGAGACCGCTACTCCGGCCGATGCCGCCACCGCTCACGGGACCCTGCGCAGCCGATTGAATGAGGTGTTCGGTCCGGATGGAGCGGCAGGAGTGCCGATCCTCTATGGGGGCAGCGTGAAGCCCTCCAATGTTGCTGAACTGCTGGCGGCCTCGGACGTGGACGGAGTCTTGGTGGGGGGTGCCAGCCTCGACGCGACATCGTTCGCTGCCATTGCCGAAGCTGGCTGATTGCAAGGGTTTTCGGGTTGACACTCGGGGGCTTCACGGCGACGTTTATCCGCTGTTCTGCACCCTCTCAGCTAGACGATTATGTTCGGTTTACTGCTTGCGATTCTGATACTCGACGGGATTCTTCTCGGCGTCGTGGTCCTGCTCCAATCGGGAAAGGGCGGCGGTCTCGCTGCGATGGGCGGTGGCGCCGCTGCGACGGACGGAATCCTTGGTGGCCGACAGGCCACGACCGTGCTGACCCGAGCCACGTGGACTACAGGTTCGGTCTTCATGCTGTTGGCTCTCGTGCTGTCCATCCTGTCGTCGCGGGTGCAGCAGCCGCAGTCGATTCTCCGTCAGGATGCTCAGCCGACGGTGCCTGCGGCGCAGCCGATCCTACCCATGCTCGATCAGGTGGGGGAATCGGCGGCCGAACCAGGCGAGGCCAGCGATCCGGCGGCGAACGACGGCAGCAACAACTGACCCAGCCCGGTCTTGCGACCGACTCTGGCAGGCCGGCGGGTCCAACGACTCGCATATTGAATGTCCTCATCTGAGCCCTCCGACGACGGCTTGGTAGCCGATCTCAGCCGCCCCGATATCTCCGGTGCCCTCGTCCTGACGCGCTTTGCTGAAGAGCGCCTAAACGTCCTCGCCGAAGAGCCGACGGCGGTACGGACGTGACACACGGGAGCGATTCCGACGCCGTCGTGGCCATGGCCAAGCCGGAACATGTATCGAAGACCGACCACGGAGAGGCTGTGACTCTCCTTGAGGCGATCAGCGAGGGCCTCTTCGAGGAAATGGTCTCCGATGACCGAGTGTTCCTCCTGGGCGAGGACATCGGAGTCTACGGTGGGGCCTTCAAGGTCACACGCGGTTTCCTCGATTATTTCGGTGACAAGCGTGTCATCGATGCCCCCATCGCGGAGGGCGGCTTTACGGGGGCGGCGGCCGGCGCTGCGCATATGGGCTTGCGTCCGGTGGTCGAGATGCAGTTCATGGATTTCATCTCACCGGCATACGATGTGATTACGAACTACATCGCCACCTCCCTCTATCGGGGGAGTGGGCCCCTCCCTCTGGTCATCCGTGGCCCGGTGGGCGGTGGAAACCGAGGGGGACCGTTTCACTCCCAGAACGTGGAGATGGCCTTCTTCCATACACCGGGTCTCAAGATCGTGTATCCGAGCACGGCCTATGATGCGAAGGGTCTCATCAAGGCGGCGATCCGTGACGGAAATCCGGTGATCTTCGAGGAGCACAAGGGCCTCTATCGGGCGCCCGCGCTCCGTGAGGTCCTTCCGAAGGAGGACTACGTCGTGCCCCTCGGAAAGGCGCGCACGGTGCGCGAGGGGAGCGACCTCACCATTGTCACCTATGGGATGATGGTTCACAGGAGCGCAGAGGCGGCCGAAGAGCTCGAGCGTGAGGACGGAGTGCGAGTCGAGATCTTGGATCTTCGAACACTCCTGCCGTTGGACGATGAGGCCATCTTCGAGAGCATCAAGAAGACCGGACGCCTCCTCGTCGTTCACGAGGACACCCGGACCGGGGGCATTGCCGGTGAGATTGCCATGCGCGTAAGCGAGGCCGCATTCGAGTGGCTGGACGCGCCGATGCTCCGGGTGACTTCCATCGATTCACCCGTGCCGTACTCCGGCGTGTTGGAGGATTACTTCTTGCCGCAGGTTGAAGACGTCGTGACGGCGGCGCGCTATCTCGTGAATTATTAGAAGGCTGTTGAAGAAGTACAGTGGGTCGCGCGACCCGCGCCTTCGGCGCGGGTGCCCCGGGTCTTGCGAGGCTCAGACTAGGAACGACGACGAGTCGTAGCAGGGCTACGGCGAGGAGGAGAGACAACGTGACAATGCGCTTCGCGATTGTTGACCGACCGCAACCCCCCTGTGCCCTCCGGGTTAGGGCGGCGAGGGCCCGACCACGCTTCGCGCGGTGCCCCGGGTGTTGGCGCTCCTCCCCGATACTTAAGCATCGCGTCGTCGCGCCGCCTACGCGCTGGACCCTCGGCGCTCCTAACGCGACCCGCTGTACTTCTCCAACAGCCTTCTAGCATTTACTAGCTTCCTGAACGGCGACGGTGGGACCGCCCATCGATCCTCCGGGTACTCTCGGGTCGCCGATTCGGATTTCAGCAACGATCAATCTGGAGAGAACAGAGTGGCGCGCATCGAGGTTCCCATGCCGCAGATGGGTGAGTCCATCGCCGAAGGCACCGTATCGAAGTGGCTGAAGAACGTCGGCGACACGGTCGAACGAGACGAGCCCATCCTGGAGATCTCCACCGATAAGGTGGACGCCGAGATCCCTTCCCCGCAGTCGGGGACGCTTGTGGAGGTAAAGGTCCAGGAAGGGGAGACCGTGGAGGTGGGTACCGTCGTCGCGTTCATCGACACCGAGGGTGGTGCTCCGACCGTGGCTACACCGACCGAGGTGGCCGAGCCCATTCCCGTCGCGCCTCCCGTGGCTGAAGAGGTCCCGTCGCCGGTTGCCGAGTCCGCTTCTCCACCGACTGCTTCTGGTCCGTCCGAGGATGGAGATCCGCAATCGGCCGAGGACCGCTTGCGGACGAAGTCGACCCCGGTGGTCCGGCGCATCGCCGAGGAGCATGGGATTACCATCGGTGACGTGTCGGGGACGGGCCACGCCGGCCGGGTCACCAAGCAGGACATTCTCAACTTCATAGAGGGAGGGGGACCAAAGGCACAGCCTGCGGTTGTTGCAGCCCCCGCCCCCGACGTGGCGCCGTCGGCTGCTCCTGTGTCACCGGCGCCATCGGTGGTGCCGTCCGATCTCTGGGCTGCCTTCTACGGTGAGGTCCAGCACCCCGAGTTTCCGGTCCCGAAGGGGACCAGGTCCTGCCGATGGATAAGATCCGTCGGCTCACGGCGGAACACATGGTCATGGCCAAGCGCGTGGCTCCGCATGTGCATTCGTTCATTGAGGTCGACTTCTCCCGCGTGGACAGCATCCGTGCGGCGAACAAGGCCAAGTGGGCGGAGCAGGGGGCCAGGGTCAGCTACACGGCCTTCGTGGCGTGGGCGTGTTCGCGACTGCTGCGCAGCTTTCCCAACGTCAACGGCACCGTGTCGGGCAATAACATCATTCACCGAGGCAGCGTGAATATCGGGATGGCAGTGGATCTCGATCCCGGACTCATCGTCCCGGTCATCCACGACACCGACGATCTGAGCCTGGTCGGCATCGGCAAGAAGATCATCGATCTGGCTGAACGCGCACGCTCTCGGCAGCTCAACCCGTCGGAGATTCAGGGTGCGACCTTCTCCATTACCAACCCGGGTGTCCTCGGCACGCTGGTCGGGTTGCCCGTCATCCCGAAAGGGACGTCGGCGATCCTTGGCACGGGGGCGATCGCAAAGCGCACCGTGGTGGTGGAGGATCCCGCCACGGGCACCGACGCCATCGCCATCAGGAAGCGATCGCTGTTTTCCCTCGGGTACGATCACCGACTCGTGGATGGTGCCGACGCCGCGAGGTTCCTCTCGGGACTCAAAGCGCTCCTGGAGGACTTCCCCGAGGACGCGTAGTGTCACCGCGGCGAGGCCAAGGTGAGGTGCCCTCGACCGGACGGGACGCTTGGGTAAGAGGACGCTGACGGACGGTGTCGGATCCTTCATACCCGAGTGACTCGCTGGAGTTGGAGGTGCGGGATCTTGGCCTCGTGCCGTACGGTGAGGCGCTGGAGCTCCAAGCGGATCTGGTAGCGCGTCGACGCGCCGGTGAGGTGCCGGACCAACTCCTCCTCCTGGAGCATCCCCACGTCATAACGCTGGGTACGGGATCGCGTCCCGAGCACGTTTTGGCCGACGCGGCTCGGCGGGATGCACTCGGGGTCGAGCTCTTCGAGGTAGGTAGGGGTGGGGACGTGACCTATCATGGTCCCGGCCAACTCGTCGGCTATCCCGTGCTGGATCTCAAGCCCGACCGTCGAGATCTGCACCGCTATCTGCGAGACCTGGAGGCCATGCTCATTGCGGCCATGGGGGAGTTCGGTGTCCGAGGGGAGACCGTACCGGGGCTCACGGGCGTTTGGGTGGAGAGCCGCAAAGTAGCGGCCATCGGTGTCCGTGTGTCGTCCGGCTGGATCACCTCCCATGGTTTCGCGCTCAACGTGGACAGCGACCTCACCTACTATGAGACGATCGTGCCGTGTGGCATCGCCGACCGTACGGTCACATCGCTTTCCAAGGAGGCCGGCCGCTCGATCCGGGTCGCCGAGGTCGCTCCTGTCGTTCGCGAGGCTTTCGCTGATACGTTTCAGCGGCGAATTCGTGTTGGCGGGCCAACAAATGAGGCCTCTGAAGAGGGTGTCTGAGGTGACCTGGGGACTCCGTGGGTTTTTGAAATCCCGGCAGAAGATCTTGCCCGTCAATCCTTGGACAAGCCTCGAAGATCAATCTGTTTACGCTCGATTATGACCGGAGCAACGGCACTCCGGACTGTTTGTTAACATCGAATAGCATAACGAGTTACGGGATAATGCATGTTTTGTGCACGAGGTCGATCGAGAAGCTTGACGTTGGGCTGGAGCCTGCCCATACTGTAAGTGCGTTTCCGATGTGGTACGCTGAATCGATGGCGTTGGTCATCCCTTCATGTGGATCGCGAGACGCGTTTCATCGGACGGGACGCCGTAGCGGTGGAAGCGAACCGAGGGTTGGACCTCGGTGAGCCGGCAGAGGAGCCGTTGGTCTCTGCTGAACCCTCCGGAGCTCGGAGGACCTGAAGTTGCTGACCGCGCGACGACGGGATAAGGGAAGCTGAGTCAGCTGCCCGACTGAAGGTGAGCCGCAAGGCGATCTGGAAGGAGGGCGGGTTTCCAAACAAGACGAGGTTTCTACCAACGAAATAGGGGCCCTCGGGGCGGCTTGCCGCACCGAGGGCTTCTTTTTTTTGTGGAGGCATTGGCCTGCGACGTGCTCTGCGGCCCCGAGGAACTCAACCGGCGGGGAGCTATCCTTCGGGCGGGGCGTGCTCGAAGTAATCGAGATAACGGCCGTACTTGTCACGCTGCTCATCCAGCCAGAGCTCGTAACGGCTTTCAACCAGCCCCCCGGAAGCCGTTCGCTCGGTGGCCGCTCGCGTGGCGAGATGGTCGGCGTACTCGTTCTGGACATGGCCTTCGTGACCGCGAACCCAGCTCCACCGCACGTCGTGTTTGGCGGCGATGCGATCGAGCTCCTGCCAGAGTTCCAGGTTCCCGATCTCTCCCCCCTTCCGCTTCCATCCACGCGACTTCCACCCCTTCAGCCACTCGGTCATTCCCTTGACGAGATACTGGCTGTCCGACACGAACCGGGCTCTACACGGACGCTTTCGCAGCAAGGTCAGCGCCTCGATCGCGCTCCGAAGTGCCATACGGTTGTTGGTCGTGTCCGGCTCTGAGACCCAATAGTCCCGGCGTACCCACTCATCGGCCGTCCAGTGCTCGACCAGACCGCCGGCGCCTCCGGGGTTGGCTCTGTCTTGGAACTGGTTGCCGAGGCAGGACTCATCGGCGTAGATGAAAATCTCGGGCGCTTCCGTCATTTCGTTCCGTCTTCTTCCCGATCAGATGGCTCGGCGGGTAGCGAGCAAGGTAGGGCGGCGAGTGGGGGGGCGGAACCGGGTGACATCCAAGCTTGACTCGCTTTGCTGCGGTTCTAAATTCCGCCGGCTGTCGGATCTTTCTGACGGCACCACACATGACTCGGAAGTTCCCGATTTGGCTGGCACTGACCCACGCGAACCTGCGTACCTTCTCCTTGAAGACGGTCGGCGTTTCGACGGCTTTCGATTTGGCGCCGCAGGGCCTTCACTCGGTGAGGTGGTATTCAATACGTCCATGACCGGATACCAGGAGATCCTCACCGATCCGTCGTATTCCGGTCAGCATGTCGTCATGACGTATCCGCTGATCGGCAACTACGGAGTGAACGACGAGGATCGGGAGTCGGAGGGCCCTCAGGTTACGGGCTTCGTGGTGCGTGAGCTTCCTCCGCAGCATTCCTCCTGGCGAGCGACCGAGTCGCTGGAGGAATACCTTACGGCCCATGACGTCGTGGGAATCGCTGAGATCGACACTCGGGCGCTCACTCGGCATATCCGTTCCGAGGGAGCCATGCGTGGCGCTATTGCTCCGGCCGAGACCGACCAGGCCACCCTATTGGAGAGTGTGCTGGCACACCCACGCATGGAGGGTCTCGATCTGGCGTGTGGTGTGTCCACCGACGAGCCGTACGTGGTGGAGGCCGTTGGCGAGGAGCGCTTCCACGTTCTGGCCTACGACTTTGGCATCAAGGCGAACTCGCCAAAGCTCCTGTCTGAGGGCGGATGCCGTGTGACGGTCATCCCCGCAGAGACCTCGCTGGAGGACATTCTGGCGGTGCGTCCCGACGGGATGTTCATCTCCAACGGACCTGGAGACCCCTCGGCCGTCGAGAAGGCCGAGGCCGCTATCCTCGAACTCTCTGAGCGGGACGTCCCCGTCTTCGGGATCTGTCTGGGCCACCAGCTCATCTCTCGGGCCTTCGGTGCCAAGACCTATAAGCTCCCGTTCGGTCATCACGGAGGGAACCATCCGGTACGGAATCTCGATAGTGATACGGTGGAGATTACGTCTCAGAACCACGGATTCTCGGTGGCTCTGGGCCAGGGTGACGAGATTCCGGGAGCGCCGGAGCTACGACTCACCCACGTCAATCTCTACGACGGCACGGTGGAGGGCGTGGCTCATCGGGAACGCCCGGTCTTCGCGGTTCAGTACCATCCTGAAGCCGCCCCTGGGCCCCACGACAGCCGGTACCTCTTCGATCAGTTCATAACGCTCATGGAGTCACGGCGCCCGTAGGTCCAAGGGCCACTTGACGTTCCAGGTTCGAGATCGTTACCGTGGCAGCCCTGCCATCACTCGGACACATATCGTATCGCGGAGGAATGGATGACCAAGGCGGACCTCGTTGAACAGGTGGCGGAAGCCATCGGTCCCGGGATCACCAAGAAAGATTGCGCACTGGTCGTCGATGGGTTTCTCAACGCCGTAAAGCGGGCACTCGCGAACGGGGAGAACATCGAGATCCGCGGGTTCGGAACCTTCAAGGTCCGAAAGCGGAAGAGTCGCATGGCTCGTAACCCACGGACTGGCGAGGGGGTGGAAGTGCCTTCCAGAAGTGTCCCGGTGTTCAAGCCCTCCAAACACCTTCGGACGCGTGTCAGCCAGCTCGACGGGCGGCCCGTAGAATAGAACGGCGCGGCGCGCGACCGGCCGGATTCGACACGAGCCGTATCCATTCTTGTCCGAACGCTTCCTCTTGATCGTCTCAAAGGACTTAACGCTTCGGTGACGACGAACATCTGACTTGATGATGGCCGAGGATATACGCACCGAGCCACCTTCCGATGACGAGTTGGTTCAACGTGCAAAGGCTGGTGACAATCGCGCGATGGACTTGCTCGTGGACCGGCATCACGGCGCGGTTTTTCGGACGTGTGTTGCCATTCTCGGAGAAGCGGATCTTGCAGCGGATGCGAGCCAGGACAGTTTCATCAAAGCGTTCAGAGCCCTCGGACGGTTTAGGGGCGACTCCGCCTTTCGGACATGGCTCTTGGCCATCGCGGGAAACGAAGCCCGCGGACATCTCCGCAAGGCCGGTAGACGGAAAGAGCGTGGACTAGAGGATGTGGATGCCATTTCAGCGACCGGGCACGACCCGTCGACGGAGGTCACCCTTCGTTCGGAGGCGGCTCGCGTCCGGCAGGCCGTGGATGGGCTGCCCCACAAGCAGAGGTTGTCGGTGACGCTTAGAATCGACGATGACTTGAGCTTTCGCGAGATCGGTGAGATCATCGGTTCATCAGAAGGCTCGGCTCGAGTGAACTACCATCACGGCATCCGCCGCCTACGGGAGTTGTTGGAGCCATGACGGACCATACGTGTGCAGACGCAAAGGAACTGCTGCCGAGCTTGGTGCGAGGAGATCTCTCCACGCAGGAGCGCGCGCGGATCGAGGCGCACGTCTCTACGTGTGCGAGTTGCAGTGAAGAAGCTGCCCTTGTGCGCCAGCTCCGCACGACGAGGCCGGTACCGCCCGTCGGATTGGCGGATGAAATCAAGCAGGCGGTTGCCCGCGACAAGGCGCGCCCCCGTCGGTCGTTCGGCTGGACGCTTCCGGCTGCCGCGACCATTGTCCTCGCCTTGGGAACCGCCGTCATCTGGCAGCGCGCTGAGACCTTGCCTGAGGCCAGTAAGCTCGCCCAGGACTCGTTCGTGATGGTTTGGTCCGGCGACGACGCCATGGTCGCCGATGCACCCATGCTCGAAGATCTGTCCGACGAGGAGTTGGCAGCCCTGCTCGAGGAGCTCGGAGGATGAACAGACTGATCGGCGTATTGGTCGCCCTGCTCATCACGGTGGGTTCAGAGGGCCTTACGGCCCAACGGAGAGGGTCGCCGGATCAACGGCCAGGGGAAGGCCGGCGTGCGGAGATGGAGCAGATGATCCGGGGCCGTTTCGACGCCATGGTCCGGCAGCAACTCGGACTCAGCGACGAGCAGAGCCAGAGGCTCCAAGATGTATTGGAAGGCTACCGCGAACAGCGGCGGGGCTTCATGCAGGACGAGCGATCCACGAGGCGCCAGTTGATGAATCTGGGTGCCGGGGACGAACTCACAGAGGAGCAGGCGACCGAGGCCCTTCAGCAAATGCTCCGGTTGCGCGAAGAGGAAGTACGTCTCTTCCGCGAGGAGCAGGAGGCGCTCGTGGGAGTGATCAGCGCTCGTCAGCTTCTGCGCTTCGTGGTCATGCGCGATCAACTCAATCAGCGAATTCAGAGCATTCGGGCCGGCGGTGGCCGTGGCATGGGGCCACCAGGGGGGCGCAGACCGGGTGGCGGGGCAGGGCCCCCTTGAGGCATCCGCCTGGAACGTTGACCCGAAAGGGGGGGTTCTCTACTGTCCTGAGATCGTTCTTGTCTTCTTACGACATGCTTCTCCCTGGACGCCGGAATCCGTGGAAATCCGAACCCTTTTCTTCGCATCCTACCGAGAACTGGTAGGCACCAAGGAGCTCGATATCGATCTCCCCGAAGGGGCGACCGTATCGGACCTGGTCTCGACGCTACGGTCACGCGGGGGTGCGTTCACGGTTCTTCCCGTCGATCCGGCGGTCGCCGTGAATCACAGCTACGCAGACCCGGCTGTTCTTCTCAATGATGGCGACGAGGTGGCGCTGATTCCTCCGGTGGCGGGTGGCTGAGATGGCCTTCGCTGCGGTGGTGCAGACGCCGATCGATCCGGCCGAGGTCCTGGCTCGGGTGGGAGCCGACGAAGATGGAGCCGGTCTCCTGTTCGTGGGGGTGGTGCGTGATCACAACGAAGGTCGCTCCGTGGAAGGAGTGCGCTACGACGCCTACGAGGAGATGGCGGTCGGAGTGCTCACCGAGATCGTGGGTGAGGCCGCCGGCGTGCTGGGCACCGATCGTATCGCCGTGGTACACCGTGTGGGTGACCTGGCGGTGGGCGAGGTCAGCGTTGCGATCGCCGTCTCGAGCCCTCACCGTGCCCAGGCCTACGAGAGCTCCCGATTCATTATCGAGGAGATCAAGAAGAGACTCCCCGTATGGAAGAAGGAGCGCTACACCGACGGGGTGCAGGAGTGGGTGTCCGGGGCCATACCCGTGGCTCCTTCCGGGGAAGCTGAACAGCCATGATCGATCAGTTCGGCCGCAGAGTCGAGTATCTCCGCATTTCGGTCACCGACAAGTGCAACCTGCGGTGTGTCTACTGCATGCCCCTGGAAGGCCTCGACTGGCTCAAGCGCGAAAGCCTTCTCAGCTACGAAGAGATCGCGCGCATCGTCGAGATTATGGCCGGCATGGGCCTCAAGAGGGTTCGTATCACCGGGGGGGAGCCTCTGGTCCGCAAGGACCTCCACAGGTTGGTCGGCATGCTGTCGGCCATCTCGGAGATCGAGGACATCTCACTGTCCACCAATGCGGTTCTGCTGGCCGACCAGGGGGAGCGCCTCAGGGACGCCGGCGTAAATCGGGTCAACATCTCGCTCGACTCACTGCGGGCCGACCGGGTGGACGCCATCTCACGGCGCCCCAACTCGTTCGGCCGCATCATGGACGGACTCGAAGCCGCCGAGAACCTCGGGTTCGAACCCATCAAGATCAACGTCGTGCTCATCGGTGGGCAGAATGACGACGAGATCGAGTCCTTCGCCCTCATCACCAGGGACAGGCCCTGGCACGTGCGTTTCATCGAGCTCATGCCGACCGGCTCCAACTTGGAGCTGAGCATGGACAACTTCGTGTCCTGTCAGGATGCCCTGGCCCGAATCCGAAAGCTCGGGGCGCTGGAGCCCGCAGAAGGGCCCGCCGGCAACGGCCCCGCGACCTATTTCCGCTTCCCGGACGGACGGGGCACCGTGGGAGTCATCACTCCCATGAGCCACAACTTCTGTGACCGCTGTAACCGCATGCGGCTGACGGCCGACGGACAGCTCCGTCCGTGTCTTTTCGGGTCTCTCCAAACCAACCTTCGAGACCCGCTTCGGGAGGGAGCCGACCTGGTTCCGCTCATCGAAGAGACCCTGCGCACCAAGCCCGAGCGTCACTACCTGATTCAGGGAAGCGATGAGGGCTCGGGGGGTCTCGTAGCCCTCTCCCAGACGGGCGGCTGACCCGGGCACATCGCCCCGTAGGAGGGGTTTTGGAGGCATGGAGTTTCCCCTCGGTCTCGGGTAACTTCCGTGGGGCGAACGCCCTGAAAACAACGAAAAACCTTCCAGTCATGGTCAGATGAGCGTGAATAAGATCACTGTCGTAGGAGCGGGCCACGTAGGCGAGACCTGTGCCCAGAGATTGGCGGAAAAGGAGCTCGCCCGTGAGGTCATCCTGATCGACATCGTCGAGGGCATTCCTCAGGGCAAGGGACTCGATCAGTGGGAGAGCGCACCCGTCGAAGGGTTCGACTCCCGCATCATCGGGACCAACGACTACGAGGCGGCGGCGGGGTCCGGAATCTTCATCGTCACTGCGGGCATCGCACGAAAGCCCGGCATGAGCCGTGACGACCTGCTCAAGACCAACGCCGGCATCGTGGAGTCCGTCTCGAAGGAGATCGCCAGGGTGGCGCCCGACTCCATCATCATCATGGTCTCGAATCCCCTGGACGTCATGTCACATGTGGCCATGCAGACTACGGGATTCCCGCGTGAGCGCATCATCGGCATGGCCGGGGTCCTCGACACCGCACGTTATCGCTCCTTCATCGCCCTGGAGCTGGACGTGAGCGTCGAGGACATCCAAGCGCTGGTGCTCGGGGGGCACGGTGACACGATGGTGCCGCTCGTCTCCACCACGAACATCTCCGGGATTCCCCTCACCCACTTCCTGGATGACGATCGCATTGCCGCCCTGGTCGAGAGGACCCGCAAGGGAGGTGCGGAGATCGTCGGTCACCTCAAGACCGGCAGCGCTTACTATGCGCCGTCATCGGCGGCCGTTCAGATGGCCGAGGCGATCGTCAAGAACAAGCGTCGCATCCTTCCGTGCGCGGCGTATCTCCAGGGTGAGTTCGGCCACGAAGGCATCTTCCTGGGTGTTCCGTGCAAGCTCGGGGAGGGTGGGTTGCAGGAGATCATCGAGGTGGAGCTCACCGAGGCTGAGGCAGCCGAGCTGGCGAGCAGTGCCGAGGCCGTTCGGGGCACCATGGAGGCTCTCGCCGGCTGACGCCCCGGGGCCGCTCGGGGCTCCGGCCCCGTCTCTTCAGCGGCTCGGAGCACGGCCGGTGCTGATCGGTGGGAGACACCATGCGTCGAGTATTCACACTGTACGGGTCATCGGTGGGCAAGAAAACCGCCATGGCCCTGTCCGGTCTCGCCCTGGTCGGATGGCTCTTCGGCCACATGGTCGGCAATCTGAAGGTTTTCCTGGGAGCCAACGAAGCCGGCATCCAGCACATCGACGAGTACGCCGAGTTCCTCCGCACGATGGGTGAGCCGATACTGCCCGAGGGTTTCAGCCTCTGGGGGATCCGGCTCCTCATGCTGGCGTTGATCGGCATACACATCGTTGCGGCGACGCAGCTCTATCTGCAGAACCGGGCGGCCCGAACGACCCGCTACACGAAAGAGGAGTCGATCTCCTTCACGTATGCGTCGAGGACGATGCGGTGGGGTGGGGTGATCATTCTTCTCTACATCGTCTACCATCTGTTACACATGACCGTCGGCTCGCTTCATCCGGACTTCGAGCACGGCGCCGTGTATCGCAACCTAGTCATCGGATTTCAGAACCCCATGGTGGTCGGTGCATATACCGTGGCCACGTCGGCACTCGGCCTGCACCTGTACCACGGTCTCTGGAGTATTTTTCAGACGCTGGGCGCGAGCCACCCTCGGTACGACGACCTTCGTCGCCCGCTCGCGGCCGTGCTCACCTTTGTCATGGTGGGCGGATTCCTGTCCGTGCCCTGGGCGGCGCTGATCGGGATCCTCGAGTAGTGACGATCATGGAACTGAATCCAGGAACCCCGGCCGGCCCGATCGAACAGAAGTGGAACAAGCACAAGTTCGACACGAAGCTGGTGAACCCGGCCAACAAGCGTAAGTACGACGTCATCGTGGTGGGGACGGGCCTAGCGGGAGCGGCGGCCGCGGCCACCATGGCCGAGCTCGGATACCACGTGAAGGCCTTCACGTATCACGACTCGGCCAGGCGGGCCCACTCCATCGCAGCCCAGGGCGGGATCAACGCGTCCAAGAACTACCAGAACGATGGAGACAGCGTTTACCGGTTGTTCTACGACACGGTGAAGGGTGGGGACTTTCGTTCAAGAGAGGCGAATGTCTACCGGCTCGCCGAGGTGAGCGAGAACATCATCGATCAGGCGGTGGCCCAGGGCGTGCCCTTTGCCCGGGAGTATGGCGGTCTGTTGGCCAATCGCTCCTTCGGGGGAGCGCAGGTATCACGCACCTTCTACGCACGCGGACAGACGGGTCAGCAGCTGCTCCTGGGAGCCTATCAGGCTCTGCAGCGGGCCGTACAGAGCGGCATGGTTCAGATGCACACGCGCCAGGAGATGCTCGACGTGGTCCTTGTGGAGGGAGAGGCCCGGGGGATCGTCACTCGCGACCTGGTGAGCGGAAAGGTGGAATCCCACACCGGCGATGCGGTGGTGCTGGCCACGGGCGGATACTCCAACGTCTTCTACCTGTCCACCAACGCTAAGGCCTGCAACGTCACGGCCACCTGGAGAGTTCACAAGCGCGGTGCCGGTTTCGCGAACCCATGCTTCACGCAGATTCACCCCACGTGTATTCCGCCGGCCGGCGAGTATCAGTCGAAGCTCACGCTCATGAGCGAGTCGCTCAGAAACGACGGTCGTATCTGGGTGTCGAGCAGCGATGGGGACGAACGCCTACCGGGCAGCATCCCAGAAGACGAGCGCGACTATTACCTGGAGCGCATGTATCCGAGCTTCGGAAACCTGGTCCCCCGTGACGTGGCGTCGCGACGGGCCAAAGAGATGGTGGACGGTGGCCACGGTGCAGGGCCCCGTCGAAACGGAGTCTTCCTCGACTTCTCCCACTCCATCGACCGTCTCGGGCGCGATGCCATCAGCGAGCGCTACGGCAACCTCTTCGAGATGTACGAGAACATCACGGGAGAGGATCCGTACAGCCAGCCGATGCGGATCTATCCGGCGCCCCACTACACAATGGGCGGCCTGTGGGTCGACTATGACCTTCAGAGCAACGTGCCGGGCCTTTTCGTCATTGGAGAGGCCAACTTCTCGGATCACGGGGCCAACCGTCTCGGTGCGAGTGCCCTGATGCAGGGTCTTGCGGATGGGTACTTCATCCTACCCGTGACCATCGGGAACCATCTGGCTCGCATCAAGCACGACCGTGAATTGGGCCCGGACGCATCAGAGTTCCGAAGCGCCGAGAACGAAGTCCACGAAACGACGCGAAGACTCCTGGAGTCCGGTGGCACGCGGACCGTGGACGAATTCCATCAGGAGTTGGGTGACCTCATGTGGAACCGCTGTGGCATGGAGCGGAACGCCGAGGGCCTGCAGGAGGCGCTCGACAAGATCCCCGAAATCCGAGAGCGCTTCTGGCGAGACGTCTGTGTGCCGGGGAGTGCCGAGACCCTGAACCAGTCGTTGGAGAAGGCGGGACGGGTAGCGGACTTTCTTGAATTCGCAGAGACGATGTGTCACGACGCGATCACCAGGGACGAGTCGTGCGGGGCCCACTATCGCACGGAGCACACGACGGACGAGGGCGAAGCCCGCAGAGACGACGAGAACTTTACGCACGTCGCCGTGTGGGAGTATCGGGGTGTTGGGAACGAACCGGTCCGTCACAAAGAGGCCCTGGAGTTCGAGCACGTGCCGCTGTCGCAGAGGAGCTACAGGTGATGAACCTCACGCTCCATGTCTGGCGTCAGGCGGGCCCCGAGCATGCCGGTGCTTTCGAGACCCACCAGGCCAAGGATGTAAGCCCGGACATGTCCTTCCTCGAGATGCTCGACGAAGTGAACGAAACCCTGATCAAGGGTGGTGCCGAGCCCATCGCCTTCGAGCACGACTGCCGAGAGGGGATCTGTGGCGCGTGCGGGATGATGATCAACGGAGTACCACACGGCCCCAAGACCATGACCGCCACGTGTCAGCTGCACATGCGGAAGTTCGGTGACGGGGATGACATCTGGATCGAGCCGTGGCGTGCCACGGCCTTTCCGATCCTAAAGGACCTGGTCGTGGATCGCTCGCCCTTCGACCGCATCATCGAGTCGGGCGGATTCGTTTCGGTCCGGGCGGGCAGTGCCCCCGATGCCAACGCTCTTCCGGTCGAGAAGGACAAGGCCGACGACGCCATGGACGCAGCCACCTGCATCGGCTGCGGCGCGTGCGTGGCCGCATGCCCCAACGCCTCGGCCATGCTCTTCACCGCGGCCAAGATCTCGCACCTTGGTCTGCTGCCTCAAGGACAGCCGGAGCGGGACTCGAGGGCGCTTGGTATGGTTGGAGTCCACGACGCGGAGGGCTTCGGGAGCTGCACGAACCACGGGGCTTGCGAGGTCGCGTGCCCGATGGGCATCAGCGTCAGGTACATCGCCCGACTCAACCGCGACCTCATCGTCGCTTCGCTTCGGAGTGCGCCGGGCGACTGAGGGGTCGCGTGGGGTGCTACCGCTCGAGCCTCATGTGCCTCCCGTAGTACAACCCCCGGGCGTGTCCACGACCGAAAAGACCTCAGGTCCCAACGCAGGATTGACCTCGACGTCATCCGCACGGATGATCTTGTAGATTCGGCCCTGGTCGTCGAAGTGAACCCGGGCTCCGACATAGTGGTATCCGTCCACGCCCCGGATGTCCTCCCACCGCGTGTGCACCACTTGGTCGCTGCCCGCCTCTCGATAGTCCACCTGCACCGGCCAGACGCGCCCCCCCACGAAGTAGTAGAAGTAGGTGTCTTGATGGTCGCCGACGCCCTCCCCGAACGTCACCCGAACCGTATGGCGGCCCGACGAATCCTGACCGTCGTACCACAGGAATACACCGGGATCCTTGAGCTTCTGCGGAAGGCGGATCCAGTAGTTCACTTCACCGGCTATGTATGCCACCTCTTGATGATCACGGTTATCGGACGTGAGAGGCACGCCATTCAGCGAAGCTCGGGCCATACGGCCGTCCCACCCCTGGATGATGAGGTCGTCTCCCTCCCAGCGCTCGATGCGGGCTGCGAGCACGTCCGGTCCCCGGTCGATGGTGACATACCTCGGTCGCGTCCTTCGGAGTCTCCCCGAGGCGGCGTCATACATCTGGGTGGTGAGGGTGAAGCGCGCCGCGACCAGGCTCTGAAGATGATCCATTCCACCCAGGGCGTCGATCCACGCGTCTATGAACGCCACCGCCTGTGCGTCGCTTTGAGGTGACGACGCCTGGGCCCGGGAGTCGCACGGGGTCCCCAGGGCCAATACGGTAGCGATGATGACGGAACCGCAACTTCGCCGAGCGATCATTCAATGGCCCCCTCTCACCCGCGGGTCACAAGTCCGGATCGAGACGGCCGGAAGCACACCTCGACTCGACTGCGGACGTGTCTCTAACACCACATCCCCCGTCTTGCTCCCCCTATGCGGGCCCCGTACAGTGCAGACACATATCCGGATCGTCACTTGGAGGCGGCTATGAAGTACCGTGCGGGCGGATCGCCCCGACTTTCGTTGATATTCTCGCTCATCCTGGGCCTCACGCTCCCGATCGGCTTGGCGGCCCAGGAAGCGGACGTGATTTTTTCCGGTGGGCGCGTGTGGACCGGGGACTCCGCCAATCCGTGGGCGGAGGCTGTCGCGGTTTCGGGCAACCGAATCGTAGCGGTGGGTTCCGATGAGGACGTCGCCTCCTTCCGAGGAAGCGACACACGGGTGATCGACCTGGATGGTCGCTTTCTGTCGCCGGGCTTCATCGACAACCACACCCACTTCAGCCGGGCAGGGGAGTTGCTGCTCGGCATCAACCTTCTTGAAGTCTCAGACGAGGAGGGACTGGTGGCCGAAGTGCGTGAAGCCGCCGCGCGCCTTCCCGAAGGTGCCTGGATGACCGGCGGAAGTTGGGGAGCGTACGAACAGTGGGAGCAGAGCTCCGCCGGACGAGAAGGTGACCCGGTCGAGCCTGAGACTCTTTTTCGACCGGATCGCAGCTCCATCGACCCCGTCTCTCCACGCAACCCTGCTTTGCTCTGGAACTGGGACCGGTCGCAGTACGTCGCAAATGGTGCCGCCCTCGAGGCCGCGGGAGCCGACTGTACATGGGAGGGCGTCGAGTGCGACAACGGCGCTCCGACCGGTCGACTCGATGCCGAGACCGCGAGACGGATCCGTGGATTGATCGCCGCCAAGACCATGGAGCAACGTCTGTCTGAGGCCCGAGTGGCTCTTGCACGACTGGCGGAACACGGCGTAACGACCTTTTTCTACATCACTGCGCCCAGCCAGGTGGAGGTCTACCATGCGCTGCGCAAGAGCGGTGAACTCACGGCCCGCGTGAACATGCGGTTGGTCCTCGATACCTGGGACGAGATGAGAGATGCCGGAATCGTCGAGGGTTTTGGTGACGAGTGGATCCGGTACCAGGGCCTCAAGGGCTTCGTCGACGGGATCATGGGCGGCTCGTCCGCTCGGTTCGCGGAGCCCTACCTGACCACGGGCGTCCGCGGATCATGGAGGAACATCAACAATACCGGCTACGTGACGGACAACGGGTCGGGCTTCGATCCGGCCGGCAACATGGAGCGGCTGGTGTTCGGTGCGGACTCGGCCGGGTACAACCCGCGGGTGCACGCCATCGGTGACGTGGCCATCGACTCCATCCTGGACATCTTCCAGAAGGTCATCGACATCAACGGCCCTCGCGACGGGCGCCGCTTCGTGATCATTCACAACCAGGTGATCTCGGGACCCGAAACGGCTCGACGCGAGGCCGAGATGGGTATCATCGCCGAGATGCAGCCCTACCACACCATCGACGACATGCGTTGGATGGAGGAGCGCATCGGAGAGCGAGGGCGGTGGGCGTATGCGTTCAAGACGCTCGAGGACGCCGGTGTCCTCCTGTCGTTCGGGAGCGACTGGCCCGGTACGAACGCCTCCTGGTACACGTCGAATCCGCTACACGGGATGTACGGTGCCGTCACGCGACAGACCATGGATGGACAGCCGGAGGGTGGCTGGTTCCCGGAAGAGCGCATCAGTGCCGAGTCCGCCCTAAAGGCCTACACGGTGAACAACGCTTGGGTGGCTGGCGAGGAAGACTACAAAGGGCGCATCAAAGTTGGCTACCTGGCCGACCTGGCGGTCCTCGAGGAAAACCCGCTAGAGGTGGAGGGATCACGACTGAGGGACCTGCGCGTTCTCATCACCATGGTGGACGGCAAAATCGTCTTCGAGCGGCCTGCGACATAGTTTGGCGGATCGCTCGTACTACTACGGTGGGATCTCGAGGCATCCGGCGCGTGTTCCATGGAGTGCATGGTGAGCGCCCCGCTTGCCAAATGCGAACGAGGGCCTCGATCCCGCGGCGTTGAGGCCGCGGGTACGCTTGAACTATACCGGAGAAGGTGGATGACCGATCGACGTTGGAACCGTACACTCGTGCCGATGATGGCGGTTCTCTCTCTTGCGGCCTGCGGGTCGGACTCGGCGACGGGCCCCGAGGATATCGACTTCGTGAACGCACTCGATATCGACCTCGATGAGATGACTCGAACGGCCAGCGGCCTGTACATCCAGGACCTGACGGTTGGGGACGGCGCGATCGTGGAGGCGGGGGATATCGTGGTGATGGACTACGCGGGTTGGCTGCCCAATGGCGCCCTGTTCGACTCTGGCACGGACGCCGTGTGCCACGGGGCAATTCATGGTGGACCGGGTTCGTGAAGGAATGGAGTCCGGAATGCTGAAGGCGGGCTCCCCCGAAACCGTATCACGGACGATCTGGGCACATGCCCACGGACTCGTGTCTATCTATCACCGGGGACTGCTCAGAATCGATGAGGACGAGTTCCGCCGGCTGTTTCTGGAATCGAGTTGGCGGCTCATGGAGGGTTTGGCGGAGCCGGAATTCGCGGCAGCCATGGGTGATGACGTGCGGGCATCCCTCGCGGCAAAGGGACCCGGGGCTCAGGAGACTACTTAACTATGAAGATCTGCAGATTAGGGGCTTCGGCCCTGACGGCCTTGATCATCGGGCAGGGACTGGCGGCCCAGGAGCACGTGCTCACCCTCGAGCAGGCGGTGGTTACGGCCCTTGCACAGAGCGACGACCTTCAAGACGCGAAATTGGGACTCGAGCTCGCACAGGAGCAGGTGTCCGAGGCGTGGTCGCTGGTCTACCCGAAGGTCGATGCTTCCGCCGGCTATACGCGTAACCTCAGCGTGCCGATGAGCTTCCTTCCCGCGGTCATCTTCGATCCGGACGCCGACCCGTCCGAGCTGATTCCTGTTCAATTCGGAGCAGACAATGTCTGGACGACCAGCATCAACATCGAGCAGCCGCTCTTCCAACCGGGTGTCTTCGTCGGGGTCGGTGCGGCCAGCCGTTTCGAGAGTTTCGAGCGGGAAAATGTCCGGGGCCGCACGCAGGCGCTGGTCACCCGCGTTCGGATCACGTACTACGGCCTCTTGCTGGCTCAGGAGCAATCGCGCCTTGTCGAGAACTCGGTGGAGCGGGTCAGGCAGTCACTCGGGGAGACCCGATCGCTCAACAAGGCCGGGTTGTCGGCGGACTACGACGTCCTCCGCCTCGAGGTGGAGCTTGCCAACCTCGAGCCCAATCTGCTTCGGGCTCGAAACGCCGTGTCCGAGTCGAAGCGGGCGTTGAGCATCGAGCTTGGGCTCGAGAGTCTCGACGGTGTGCGGGTGGCCGGCTCGCTGGCCGACATCGATCTCGACGATCCGGCGGCGAACTCGACGGCGAACCGTCAGATTCTCGCCTACTCGTCATGGGTGGACGAGGAGGAGGCCGGACCGCAGAGTCTACTCACCATGGCTCAGAGAGAGCGCTCCGACCTCCGGAGCCTCGACCTCATGGAGGAGCTTCGGCGATCGGAAGTGAAATTCGAACAAGTTCAGTATCTGCCCGAGATCGTCCTGTTCGGCAGCTACTCGATCACGGCTCAGCAGAACGGCAGCCCGGCCTTCTTCGGTAGGTCTTCGCTGCAGCGAGCTACCGCACAACAGGCCGGTATTCGTGTTACGTGGCCGCTTTTCAGCGGCTTCTCGAAGGACGCCCGCATTGATCAGAAGCGGGCCACCTTGCGTCAGGCGCAGGCCCAGAACCGTCTGGCCCGCTCCAGGGCCGAGAGTGAGGTGAAGACCCTCTGGGACCAGATGGGAGAGGCTCGCGAGCGGGCCGACGCCCAACGACTCGCCGTGAGACAGGCAGATAGAGGCTTCGACATTGCGAGCGCGCAGTACAGGGAGGGGCTCGGGAGCCAGCTGGAGTTGACCGACTCCGAGGTGGCGCTCCGGCAGAGCGAGTTCAACTACGCGCAGGCGGTATACGATTTCCTGGTGGCTCAGGCCAATCTGGATCAGGCGGTGGGATTCGTCCCCCTGGTGGATTCGGACAGGGTCGCGGGCCGCATTCAGTGATAAGAGAGGCGTGAGTACCGATGACAACGCGAGTGATGTTCGATAGAGGTTGGCACCGAGGGGGCCTTTGCATGGCACTTCTCGCCGGGGCGGCTTCTTGCGGTGGTGATGCGGAAGCTGTGGATGGCCGGGACGACGGGGTGTTGGTCGAAGGCGCGGCACGGGTCATAAACGTGGAAACGATGACCCTCGAGAGCCAGGAGTTCGTCGAGATCATCCGTCTGACGGGAATCGTCATGGCCGATCAGGACGTGACGATCTCTGCACAGGAGTCTGGTGTCATCCGCCGCATCCTGGTGGACAAGGGCAGCGATGTGAGGGCGGGTCAGGCCCTCTTTGAGATCGATGACAACATCCTGAAGAGCCAGGTCATGGAGGGCACTGCGCAGGCGGCTCTCGCGAACGAAACCTGGGACCGGCGCAAGCGGCTCTACGAAGAGGATCAGGTGGGCTCGGAACTGGCGTATCTGGAGGCGAAGTACAATGCCGAGCAGTCGGCGGCCCGTCTTACCATGCTCGAGACCCGCTTGGGCCATGCGGTGATCCGGGCCCCCATCACCGGGGTGTTGGAGACACGCCTGGTCGAGGTGGGAACCATGGTCAACGTAGGAACCAACGTGGCTCGGGTGGTCTCACTCGACCCGATCAAGGTCGCCGCGGGAGTGCCGGAACGATATGCCCCCGACGTGTCCGTCGGTGCTTCGGTTACGGTCTTCCTGGAGGTCATGGATCTCTCCATCGAAGGGAACGTCAGCTACGTGGGTGCGACCGTGAGTCCGAGCAATCGCACCTTTCCCATCGGGCTCGCGATGGCCAATCCGAGTGACTTCATCAAGCCACAGATGGTGGCGAATTTGGCCCTGGTGCGGAGGGTGCTGAGTGACGCCATTGTCGTTCCGCAAGAGGCGCTGATGAGAGTGGAATCCGGATATGTGGCGTATGTGGTGGAGGGCGACGGGGAAGAGTCCGTGGTGGTGACCAGGAGCGTGACAACCGGTCCCAGCCAGCAGAACGGAGTGGTAATCGAGGGGGGCTTGGAGCCGGGCGACCGGCTCATCGTGGTGGGCCAGCAACAGGTATCTGCCGGCGACCATGTGAACGTGGTGGGGACAAGGTGAGGATCCGAGAGAGATGATCAAACCGACGGACGGACCTGAGGACGGCCCTGAGGACGGTCCCATGGACCCGCGGCAAGACGCCGGGTTCCTGGCCCGTTTCAAGGAGTTCAAGGCCACGAGCCTCGCGGTGGACTATCAGACGAGCGTGCTGGTGCTTCTGGCGTTCATCACGGTTGCCGGGCTAGCGGCGTATCGGTCGATTCCCAGGGAGTCCTTCCCGGAGATCGAAATCCCGATGATCGCCGTGAATACGATCTATGTGGGAGTGTCTCCGGCCGACATCGAAAGCCTGGTGACTCGTCCTTTGGAAGACGAGTTGTCGACCATCTCCGACATCAAGGAGCTCACGTCCACTTCTGTCGAGGGTTATTCCAGCATCGTCGCCGAGTTCGAGACGACCGTGAACCTGGATGAGGCTCTTCAGAAGGTCCGAGAGAAGGTGGACCTCGCCAAGCCGGACCTTCCGACCGAGGCCGAGGATCCCTCGATCGTGGAGTTCGATTTCTCCGAATTCCCGGTCATGCAGGTCAACCTCTCCGGCGAGTACGGAGTCGTCCGTCTAAAGGAGATCGCCGAGGATCTCCAGGACCGGCTCGAACAGATCCCCTCGGTTCTGCGAGCGGACGTGCGCGGCGGCCTCGAGAGCGAGGTGAAGGTGGACGTCCACCTCGATCGCCTCCAGTTCTATGGACTGGCAATCACGGACGTGATCGATGCTATCCGGGACGAGAACGTGAACATCCCGGGTGGCTCGATCGACGTGGGCTCCCTCAAGTATCTGGTCCGCGTCGACGGCGAGTTCGACGACCCGTTGGTCATCGAAGACATCGTGGTGTCGACCAAGGCTGATCGCCCCATCTACGTGCGCGACATCGCAGATGTCGACTTCGGGTTCAAGGAACGCGAGAGCTATGCGCGTCTAGACCGGGCACAGGTCGTGACATTGGACGTGGTGAAGCGGTCGGGCCAGAACATCATCGAGACGGCCGAGCTGGTGAAGGGAGTCATCCGGGACATGGAGCCGGAGTTCCCCCCCACGACGGTAGTGAAGATCACCTCCGATCAGTCGGTGCAGATCGCCAACATGGTGAGTAGCCTCGAGAACAACATCATTTCGGGTCTCATCCTCATCATTGGGGTGCTGCTCTTCTTCCTGGGGGCCGGGAACTCGGTGTTCGTGGCCATCTCGATCCCGACCTCGATGCTTCTTTCGTTCGTCATCCTTCAACTGACCGGGACCACCCTTAACATGGTGGTCCTGTTCTCCCTGATCCTGGCCTTGGGGATGCTGGTGGACAACGCCATCGTCGTCGTAGAGAACATCTACCGATACGTCGAAGAGGGTTGGGACCGCAGGGTAGCCGCCAAGAAGGCCACGGGTGAAGTTGCGATGCCGGTCATCGCCGCAACGCTGACCACCCTGGCCGCCTTCGCTCCACTGCTGTTTTGGCCCGGCCAGGTGGGCGAGTTCATGAAGTTCATGCCGTCGACCCTGATCATCGCGCTGTCGAGCTCGCTGTTCGTGGCTCTGATCATCGTTCCGACTCTGTGCGCCATGTTCCTGCGTCTCGAAGACGATCCCGCGCCGCCTCTCACGCCTGCGGCGCGTTGGACGTTCATCGTCGCGGGTGCGTTGCTCTTGCTGAGCTTCGCGAGCAAGAACTTGCTCACGGCCGGCATGATCGCCGGGACGGTGGTCCTGCTCTGGGGCCTGAATCACTACGTCACGGCCCGCCTGGCGAAGCGGTTCCAGGCTTCGGTATTGCCCCGCGTGCTCACAGTGTACGAAGGCCAGTTGCGCTGGTCCCTCGACCACCGAGCCACGGTTATCCTCGGCTCCGTGGCAGGCCTGGTGGTGACGCTCATGCTCTTCGCGCGCTTCAATGCCGGGGTCGAGTATTTTCCCGAGGACATGCCTCCCAAGGAGATCCTCGTGGACATCGATCTCCCCGTGGGGAGTCGTGCCGAGGCCACCGACGCCATCGCCCGACGCCTGGAATCTGAGATTCTTGTTGTCCCGGGCATCTCCGATGCCAAGTCCGTGGTCGCCACCGTGGGCGGTGGTGGTGGCTCGGCCATGATGGGAGGAGGAGCCTCGGGACCTGACGCGGGTCGCCTGACGGTCAGCATGGTGGAGTTTGCCGACCAGGAATACGATGCGTTCGACCTCTTGGCCGCCCTGCAAACGTCTCTGGGAACCGACATTGCAGGGGCAGAGATCACGGTCGACCAGATGGAAGAGGGTCCCTCCCAAGGTGCTCCGGTCAACATCGAGATCATCGGTGAAGACGCCGGGACTCTGAAGGATCTGTCCGACCGGGTCCTGGCGATTCTCCAGGACGACCCGGTCTACGAGAAGCTGGTGGGCTTGGAGAGTGATCTGGACGAGGCCCGACCGGAGCTCTCCGTCGCGGTGGATCGCGAAAAGGCGGCCCTCTACGGCGTCTCGAGCCGCGATGTCGGTATGGCCATCCGTGGAGCCATCCAGGGCATCGAGGCGGCCAAGTACCGGACTGGGAACGACGAGTACGACATCGTCGTCCGCCTTGCGGAGAAATACCGCGGTGAGCTCGAATCCCTGCGGGATCTGACCGTCATGAACGAGGGCACGCAGATTCCGCTGTTGTCCGTGGCGAGCTGGGAGGTCGCCGATGGCTACGGCAGCATCCGCCGAAAGGACCAGACACGCATGGCCACGATCAGCTCCGACGTGAGAGCCGGCTTGAACAGCAACGCCGTCCTCGGAGAGGTGCGCCAGGTCTTGGCCGACTTCGCGACCCACGAGCTGCCTGTCGGCTATCGGCTACAGTACACTGGACAGTCGCAAGATCAGGATGAGGCCGCGGCGTTCCTGCGCAACGCGTTCCTGGGTGCGGTCATGCTGATCGGGCTGATCCTGGTTACCCAGTTCAATTCGGTGGTCAAGCCGGTGATCATTCTGACGTCGGTTTTCATGTCCACCGCCGGCGTCTTCCTAGGACTCATGATCTTCCGCATGCCGTTCGGGATCATCATGACGGGCGTGGGGATCATTTCTCTCGCCGGGATCGTGGTGAACAACGCGATCATCCTGATCGACTACATCGATACTCTGCGTACCAGAGACGGTATGGATCGGCACGAGGCACTGGTCCGGGGTGGTCACGTGCGATTCCGGCCGGTGGTCTTGACGGCGATTACTACGGCACTGGGCCTGGTTCCGTTGGCGATCGGGCTGAACTTCGACTTCTTCGGGCTCTACACGACCCTCCAACCCGAGCTCTATTGGGGTGGCGAGCAAGCGGCTTGGTGGGGTCCGATGGCGATTGCTGTCATCGTTGGTATCCTGTTCGCGACCTTCCTGACGTTGATTTTGGTCCCGGTGCTTTACTCCCTGGTCGATGACCTGACCGACTTCCTGACGCGGCATTACACGCACACGCTGGATGACCAGACGGAGGTCGAAGACGAGCCGGAGACTTCCTACCATGTCGCCGAGGGCGATTGGGCACCGGTGAGCGCTGGCCACTCGGTTCCGGAGCCGGCAACTGCACGCTCGGAGCGGGTCCAGCCGCGTGCTTTGGGGTCCACAGGCGGGCTCACGCCTCAGCCCGAGTAGCTTCTGACGCATGGCGACACAGGCGGCAGCCGTGGAGGAGCCGTCCAACGTTTGGGACCGGGACTGTGTCCACATGAGTAGTCAGGCGATGTTCAACTGCGCACGTGCAGAGTGTCCTATACAGACTCGGGCCTCGATGCTCAGGGTTGATCGATAGATCGGGAGAGGGATGAGCCGCGGAAGTGTGAAAATTCCAGTCCACCCGCCCACCGAAACGTCTGATATGTTTCGCTGTGCCATGCTCGGCACTGCGGCGCTCCTGACTCTCGTGTCAGGACCCTCACGCATCCGGGCCCAAGAACCGGCCGACACGGGTGTAGCACAGGGTCAGAGGGCCCTGCGGGTCTTTTTCGACTGCTCGGGCCGCAACTGCAACTCTACCTATTACCGCACCGAGATCGACTGGGTGAATTGGGTACGAGATCGCACGCTCGCGCAGGTCCATCTCATCATGACCAGCCAGACCAACGCGAGCGGCGGTAGGGAGTACGGATTCGACTTCATCGGGCTGCAGGAACTCGAGGGGCAGGATGACGCGCTGATCTATGCGTCCCTGGGATCGGACACCTCCGAGGAGAACTGGAGGGGCATCTCACAGGTCATAGCGGTCGGTCTCGCCCGGTACTCGGTGTTGGCGGGGAGCGGAGAGGGGCTGGAGGTGCAGCGATCGGGTGAATCGCGTGACCTCACGGATCGTTTGGTGACCGGTGACGAGGTGGAGGATCCCTGGGACTTCTGGGTCTTCAACGTCGGCCTGAACGGCAACTACGAAGAGGAATCCTCTGAGGACGAAGTGAGGATCAGGGGTAACATGTCGGCGAGCCGGACCACGACCACCTGGAAATTCCGCCTGAGTGGCTTCGGCAGTTACTCGAGAGAAAACCTACAGCTCAGTGATAGCTCCACGGTGGTGGACACTCGCAGCAACTGGAATCTGAACCAGGAGATCGTCTACGCTCTGGCCGACCATTGGTCCGTGGCCTTCGAATCCCGAGCCAGCGCCTCCACCCGGTCGAATCAGGACTTCGGCATGGAGGTCGGGCCCGGAATCGAGTACAGCTTTTGGCCCTACGAGGAGGCTCCTCGGCGTTCGCTGACGGCGACCTACCGCGTCAGCGTCCAGTACTTCGACTGGGAAGAAGTGACGCAATTCCGCAAGACCACCGAGACACGCCCGGGGCAGGATCTCGAGATAAGGCTCTTTCAACGACAGACGTGGGGTGACTCCTGGCTCCGTCTGGAGGCTTTGTCTTTCCTCGACAACTTCGAGCAGAACTCGATCGAGCTGAACGGGAATGTCAGCATCCGGATCTTCCGCGGTCTCCGGTTCAACCTGGGAGGTGGGTGGGAGCGGATCCGCGACCAGATCTTTCTGCCGCTCGGGGACCTCACCGATGAAGAGATCCTGCTCGGCCAGCGCGAACGAGCCAGTGAGTACGAGTTCAACATCCGGGCCGGCTTCAGCTATCAGTTCGGCTCCATCTTCAACAACGTGGTGAACAACCGCTTCTGATTGTGCTCCTGCGGGGCCGTTCGGCATCCGCCCCGGGGGGCAGGGCCTACCTGTACGTCGGCTCGGCGTTCGCTTATGATGCGCCGCTCGCGGACGTGACCGGCTGGTTCGATGGCCGAGGCACATCCGGGACACGACCGAGAGCCGATCTACCCTAAGCCGTCATACCCGAAGCCGTCATACCCGAAGCCGGAGCGACATGGAGAGCCACACGCTGTCGGGCCCCAAGGCCGACGCGCCCATAGGGGCAATGCCCGTATGGGCGAAAGTCGTGGATCACACTCGCTGTATCGGTTGCCACGCCTGCACGACGGCATGTAAGTCGGAGAACGACGTCCCGCTGTCCGTGACCCGGACGTACGTGAAATACGTGGATGTCGGCCAGTATCCCCAGACGCGACGGTCCTTTCAGGTCACTCGGTGTAACCAGTGTGCCGACGCTCCTTGCGTCACGGCCTGCCCCACCTCTGCCATGTACGCGCGTCCGGACGGGATCGTCGACTTCGACAAGTCGATCTGTATCGGCTGCAAGGCATGCATGGCCGCCTGCCCGTACGACGCCATCTTCATCAACCCGGTGGACCATTCGGCTGAGAAGTGCAACTTCTGCGCTCATCGCATCGACATGGGCTTGGAGCCGGCCTGTGTCGTGGTCTGCCCCACGGAGGCGATCCTGGTAGGAGACCTTACCGATCCCGCTTCCGCGGTCAACCAGATCGTCAATCGGGACGCCGTCACCGTGCGACGCCCCGAGAAGGGGACGCGTCCCAAGCTCTACTACAAGGGTGCGGATCAGGTCACGCTCGATCCCCTGGCGGCTCGAAGGCCCGAAGGCGGGTTGTTCATGTGGAGCGAACAGGGAGATGTGTCACATCAGGTACCTGCTGGGCATCCGGGTCCCTGGAACAGCTCCGCCGCAGCGGTGCTGTCGTACGACGTGCTGCATCGTGCGCCCTGGGACTGGCGTGTCAGCTTCTACACCTGGACCAAGTCGGTAGCGGCAGGTGCGTACCTCGTGCCGCTGCTGCTCATCCTGGTGGGTCTGCTCTCGGGAACCAGCTCGTTATGGAGCTTCGGCGCTCCCGTGGTGGGGCTGGCGTTCCTTGCGGTGACGGGCGCGCTCCTCATTTGGGATCTGGAGCATCCGGAGCGGTTCTACATGATCTTCACCCGACCCCAGTGGCGAAGTTGGCTGGTCCGGGGCGGGGTCATCATCGGAGGGTACGGGGCGGTGCTGGTGCTCCACCTCGGAGCCGAGGTAACTGGCCGGTCGGGGGTCGCGGGGCGTCTGGCTTGGGCGGGCGGGCCGCTTGCCGCAATGACCGCGGTCTACACGGCCTACCTGTTCGCCCAGGCCAAGGCTCGCGACCTGTGGCAGAATCCGCTCTTGCCGCCACACCTCTTGATCCAGTGCCTGATGGCGGGGGCGGGGGTCATGTCACTTCTGGCCCCCATTTGGGACGGATCAGCGACCGGACTGCTCCGCCTCTGTTTTGCTGGCGCTACGGTAGTACATCTCCTCATGGTGGCGGGCGAAGTGACACTCCCTCACGTCAGTGCTCACGCACGGCTCGCGGTGTTCGAGATGACGCGCGGACGGTTCAGCCGATGGTTCTGGGTCGGAACGATTTTCTCCGTAGTCGGCTTGTTGGCACCCTGGACAGGGGGGGCCGTGGTGGCTCTCGGACTCCTTGGCCTCGCGGCTTACGAGCACGCATATGTCCAGGCTGGTCAAGCGGTTCCTCTGGCATAGCTAATTGATTAACCAGTAAAGATTTAGGTTGATGAACTTAAACGACCTTAATAAGCGTGTCTCGGCAGCCCGGGCTGAAGTGGAAGCTCGCGGAGAGACGTTCTATCCGGGTCCCAGTCGAATCCATTTGTCGGCATTCCCTCCCAAGGAGCGATGGAACGATTGGGTGGAGCTCGACTCCTCCGCATGGCCGGCCCGAGTGGAGCGCCGTTACATGCTCGTGCCCACCACCTGCTTCAACTGCGAATCGGCATGTGGCCTCTTGGCCTACGTCGATCGGGAGACACTCGAAGTACGGAAGTTCGAGGGGAATCCCGAACATCCGGGATCACGGGGCAGGAACTGTGCCAAGGGCCCGGCCACCCTGAACCAGGTCACGGATCCGGATCGGATCCTCCATCCCCTCAAGCGTGCCGGGAGGCGCGGTGAGGGGAAGTGGGAGCGCGTGAGCTGGGATGAGGCGTTGGACGTGCTAGCGGAGCGCATTCGTGCTGCGCTGACGAGCGGTCGCGCCAACGAGGTCATGTACCATGTCGGACGTCCGGGCGAGGCCGGGTTCGCCAACAAGGTACTGTCCGCCTGGGGGGTGGACGGACACAACTCCCATACAAACATCTGCTCGTCCGGGGCCAGGGTCGGGTTCAATTTGTGGGTCGGATCGGACCGGCCGAGCCCGGATTTCGAGCACGCAAAAGTCATCTTCCTCATCTCCAGTCACCTGGAGACCGGGCACTACTTCAATCCTCACGCCCAGCGGATCATCGAGGCTCGCCAGGGTGGCGCCAAGGTCATCGTCTTCGACACCCGTCTGTCGAACACGGCCACGCACGCCGATCACTACATCGCGCCCTATCCGGGCTCTGAGGCGGCGATCAACTTGGCCATCGCCAACCACCTCATCCAGAACGACCTGTACAATCGGGAGTTCGTTCGTCGTTGGTGGAATTGGCGTGAGTATCTCGAGGCCCGGCACCCGACGGAAGAACCTACCTTCGAGCATTTCGAGAAGGTGTTGAAGGAGCTATACGCTGAATACACGTTCGAATACGCGGGCGCAGAGTCGGGGGTGGAGCCGAGCGCTCTCCAGGGCGTGGCGGAGGCGGTGGCCAAGGCGGGTACCCGGCTCTCCGCGCACACTTGGCGGAGTGCCGCGTCCGGCAACCTGGGTGGATGGCAGGTCGCGCGCACGCTCTACATGCTGTGCGCCCTCACCGGCTCCGTGGCAACGGAAGGCGGGACGCATCCGGCAGCGTGGAACAAGTTCACTCCCAAGCCCATCTACAACCCCCCGGGTCCGCCCGAGTGGAACGAGCTGCTGTGGCCGCGGGAGTACCCGCTCGCCTATCACGAGATGTCTATTCTGCTCCCGCATTTTCTTCTGGAGGGCAGAGGGAAACTCGACACCTACTTCACCCGGGTCTACAACCCCGTATGGACCAACCCCGACGGCTTCGCCTGGATCGAGGCCCTGACGGACGAAGCGCTTGTGGGAATGCATGTAGCCCTGACACCTACCTGGAACGAAACTGCCCAGTACGCGGACTATATTCTCCCGATGGGCCTCGGCTCCGAGCGGCACGACGTGCACTCCTACGAGCAATACGACGGCCAGTGGGTGGGATTCCGGCAGCCCGTGCTTCGAGTGGCCAGAGAGCGCCTGGGTGAGCACCTCGACGATACCCGGGAGGCCAATCCGGGCGAGGTCTGGGAGGAGAACGAGTTCTGGATGGAGCTCTCCTGGCGCATCGATCCAGATGGAACCCTCGGCGTGCGACAGTACTTCGAGTCGAAGAAGGAGCCCGGGAAGCCTCTCTCAGTGGACGAGTACTATGGGTGGATGTTCAACCATTCGGTGCCTGGCCTGCCAGAGGCTGCGGCCAAAGAAGGACTTACCCCGCTCCAGTACATGCGGCGTTATGGGGCGTTCGAGGTCCGCCGCAAGGTAGGAGCGCTCTACGAGGAAGAGGTGCCGGAAGACGAGCTGGACGGCATCGGTACCGACCGACTCGGCAGGGTATTCAGTCGGGCCGACAAGCCGTCCACGCCCCATACCGTTACCGCTCCCAAGGCACCGGATGATGGAGAGGGGCGCCGGTGTGTCGGCGTCATGATGGACGATTCGGTGAGACGCGGGTTCCCCACGCCGTCGGGGCGACTGGAGTTCTACTCGACCACGTTGGAGGCCTGGGGTTGGCCTGAGCTGGCCCTGCCCGGATACATCAAGAGCCATATCCATCGCCAGAACCTGGCCGGCGATCAGATGGTTCTGCTGCCGACCTTCAGGGTACCGGTGCAAATCCACACGCGCAGCGGAAACTCCAAGTGGCTCGACGAAATCGCCCACACCAACCCGCTTTGGATCCATCCGCGCGACGCCGCACCCCACGGAGTGGCTACGGGTGATCTGATGCGGGTCGAGACGGACCTGGGCCACTTCGTTCTGAAGGCGTGGGTGACTGAAGCGATCAAGCCCGGCGTGGTGGCGTGCAGCCATCACATGGGTCGTTGGAAGATCCAGCCCGAAGGGCAACGGCAGGTTACGGCCGCCGTCTCGTTGGATCGGTCCGGCAACCAGTGGTCCATGCGGCGGACCGGAGGTGCGGGTCCCTACGCCTCGACGGATGCGGACACGAGCCGTATCTGGTGGGCCGACATCGGGGTCAATCAGAATCTCACCTTTCCCGTACATCCCGATCCGATCTCCGGGATGCACTGTTGGCACCAGGCGGTGCGGGTCCGGAAGGCCGAGCCGGGGGAGCACGCCGGCGACATTCGGGTCGACACGACCCGGTCTCGTGAGATATTCAGGGAGTGGCTGGAGCTGACCCGCCCGGCCGACGAGGTGAGCCCGGACGGCACACGTCGGCCCGGATGGTTCGACCGACCCCTGCGCCCGCAACCTGATGCATACCGGCTACCCGGATCGGAGGCGGACGACGCGACATGATCGACCTGACTCACACCGAGGAGTGCGCGTGGAGTTGCTCCGGGCGCTAGGCGCCTTGGCGGAGCCGCCAGCCGAAGAACACGCCAAGCTCGCCGAAGTGCTCGGCCTACCCCGAGCGCCGGAACCGGCGACGCATGCCGATGTTTTTCTCATGCAGCTCCAACCCTACGCCTCGGTGTATCTCGGCAGCGAGGGTATGCTCGGTGGTGAAGCTCGGGACCGTGTGGCCGGGTTCTGGAGGGCCCTGCAACAGGCGCCCCCCGACGAGCCGGATCACCTGAGTAGCCTGCTGGGGCTGGCGGCCAGTCTCGCCGATGCCGAGGCGGGCGAGAGCGACGAGGCTTCGGCCCGTCTGCTGCGCAACACCCGGGCGGCGCTGCTCTGGGAACACCTTCTTCCCTGGACTCCCGTGTTCCTTCGGCGCGTCGAGGAGCTGGGCGGCTCTTTCTATGGACCCTGGGCCGCTCTACTCCATGACGCGTTACGGTCTGAGATTGAAACGCTCGGTGTCTTGGGCGTGGCTCCCCGACATCTCGCGGAGGTCGCAGATCTGGCCGACCCGAGAGAGAATGGTGTCGAGGCGTTCCTGACCTCGCTTTTGGCTCCCGTGCGGAGTGGTCTCATACTGCTTCGTCTTGACCTGTCGCGCGCGGCCGATGATCTCGGATTGGGTCTCCGTACCGGTGAACGTCCGTTCGTCCTCAAGGGGCTTCTATCACAGGAACCCCGACAACTTCTTGCTTGGTTGGCCAGCGAGGCGCGCGGTCGGGCGGTCGCACACGAGGTAAGACTCGAGGGTCTGGGGCCGATCCGTGACCACTGGGTCGGTCGGGCGAATGCCACGGCCGATCTCTTGACATCGCTGGCCGCCCAAGCAGGAGTGGGGGCGCCGGCATGACGGCTTCTCAGAGGCTGTCGGCAAGGGATGTGGCGGCCGGCATCGGCGTGGCCCTCGTCTTGATTCCTCAGGCGATTGCCTATGCGGAGTTGGCGGGTCTCCCTAGCCGGCATGGGCTGTTTGCGGCGGCTGTCGCCCCGATCGCGGCGGCGTTCTTCGCCTCGTCGCCATACCTGCAGACCGGTCCCGTGGCGTTGACGGCCCTCCTCACATTTGCGGCGCTCGTCCCCATAGCCGCGCCGGGGTCGATGGAGTACGTGAAGCTCGCGGCGCTCCTGGCTCTGGTCGTGGGTGTCGCGCGCGTATTGGTGGGTGCGCTCAAGACAGGCTGGATCTCTTACATGATGTCCAGGCCCATGCTGGAAGGGTTTACTTCTGGAGCGGCGCTCTTGATCATCGGCTCGCAGCTTCCCGGAGTAGCCGGCGTCGAGATTCCGAATGAGGGGGTGCTGCAGGGTGCGTTCACGATGCTCGCGCATCCCGGGTCCTGGGAGCCTGCGGCTCTGGTCCTCGGTGCCATGACTGTGGTGCTGATATTCGGCGGCCGCCGCATTCACCCGTTGGTCCCGGGAGTGCTCATCGCGACCGTGGTGGGTTTGACGTTTTCGGTTGTGACCGGGTATACGGGCCCGACCGTGGGTGATGTTCGAGTGGGTTTCCCCCTCCCGGACGTCGACCTTCCGTGGAGGAGCCTGCGAGTGCTAATCCTCCCTGGCTTCGTGATCGCCCTGGTAGGTTTTGCCGAGGCCGCTTCGATCTCGCGGGTCTATGCCACCAAGGAGCGGATGTCCTGGAATCCAGACCGAGAATTCATCAGCCAGGGTGCGGCGAACGTGGCAGCGGGCCTCTTCGCAGGATTTCCGGTCGGTGGTTCCTTCTCCCGGACCAGCTTGAACTACCTTTCCGGGGCCCGCAGCAAGTGGAGCGGCGCCGTCACTGGACTCGGCGTGCTCCTGTTCCTACCGTTCGCTCAGGTTCTCTCCCCTTTGCCTAATGCGATTCTGAGCGCCATCGTCATCGCGGCGGTTGCCCCGCTCGTCCACCTGAGACTCCTCGCCTCACTCTGGAAGATGTCTTGGCCTCAGGCGGCGGTGGGCTGGATCACCTTCGTCTTGACCCTCTGGCTGGCGCCACACATCGAGCAGGCCGTGGTGCTGGGGATCCTGGCGTCCGTTGCGGTCCACATCTGGAGAGAACTGAGACCGGGTGTGGAATCGTGGACCGACGCTCAGGGGGTACATCTGGAACCACAGGGGGTGCTGTGGTTCGGATCTGCGGCCTACCTCGAGCAGGTGGCGTCGGAGCGCTTGTCCGAGGCAATCGAAGCCGATCGCTTGATCCTGCACCTCGAGGGTCTTGGGCGCATCGATGTGACTGGAGCCCTGGCGCTGAAAGAGATCATAGAAGAGGCGAAGCGCGGCGGATCCACAGTGGAGTTGGTAGGTGTACCCGAACACGCAGAACGGATTCTCCAGGGAGTGCTCGATTGGTATCCATCAGGGGCAGCGAAACAATGAGTCGACAATCCGAGGGGGCTGGATCGACACCTCTGTCGGTATCCGGGCCGACGCTTCGTTGGACGCTGATCGGAGCGGTGGGGGTCGGAGGCCTGTTCGCCGCTCTCAGCGTCTACCGCTCTGTGGCCAGTGGCGGACCCGCGATCCAGCATCTGAATCCCATTGCCGTCATGACCGTCATCGGCGCTACGGTCGGTGGCCTCATCGGTCCGATGGTCGGAGTGGTAGTGGCACGTTTCCGTAACCGATGACGCTCGCCAATGCCGCCCCGCACGAGCCCGTGGACCGCCGATGAACTTCGACGCCTTCGACTGCATCACGTTCGACTGTTATGGGACCCTCATCGACTGGGAGTCCGGAATTCTCTCGGCTCTGCGTCCGGTCCTGACCGATCACGGGGTGACGGTCGAAGACGAGGAGGTCTTGGCACTCTTCGGTACGATCGAGTCGTCGGTGGAGGCCGCGGGGTACCGCCCCTACCGGGAGATTCTGTGCGAGGTGGTCCGCGGCTTCGGAGAGGCTCTGGGCTTCATGCCGTCAGGGCCGGAACGAGAGTCTTTGGCCGAGTCGATCAGGGATTGGCCGCTGTTCGCCGACACTGCAGACGCCCTCGGTGCACTGAAGAAACGGTACCGGCTCGCTGTAGTCTCGAATATCGACGACGATCTCTTCGCGCATAGCGCCCATAAGCTCGGCGTCGATTTTGATGAGGTAGTGACGGCCCAGCAGGTGGGGTCCTATAAGCCGTCCCTCGAACACTTCTCGGTGGCTTTCGGCCGATTGGGTCATGGCCCGGAACGCATCCTGCACGTGGCTCAGAGCCTCTATCACGACATTGGTCCCGCTCGTGAGCTGGGACTGTCATGTGTCTGGGTGAATCGTCGGGCGGGGAAGGCGGGTGCCGGAGCCACGGCGCCCGCCACCGCCGAGCCGGACCTCGAGGTGCCGGACCTCGAGACGCTCACGATGCTCATGGGTCTCGGTTGACCCGACAGGGGCTCTCAGACAGGACGAGTGACGCATGAACGACTCGCCGAGGGTGCCTTCTGGGGCCACGGAGTCCGCCGGTGGACATGGGGGCTTCATTACGGCCTACCTCTTGGCCACACCGGCCTTCGTCGTCGCCGACCTCACTTTCGATACGCCCTTCCGCGTGGCGGCTCTGGCAGACTCGAATCTCCGGTTCTTCTACTACGGCGGGGTCATGGGCTCATAGCGCCGATTCTGCCCCGTCTGATTCCCCTCCGATTGAGTGAACGACATGGCTTGGATTGAACTCACGCCGATTACGCAGGCCACGGGTATCCTGAAGAGGCAGTACGACGCTGCCCTCGAGAGGGCCGGACGGGTCTGGAACATCATCCGGATCATGAGCCCCAACCCGTCGACGCTGGATGCCAGTATGCGGCTCTACGGTTCCGTCATGAAGGGGCCGTCTCCTCTGTCACGTGTGCAGCGCGAGCTGCTCGCCACGGTGGTCTCGGCCGCGCTCGATTGCCACTACTGAACGGTTGCGCATGCGCACGACCTCCGGGAAGAGGTCCAGGAGATGTTCGATACCGATGGCGAGGCCGACGCATTCGTACACGCGGTGGTTCGAGATTGGACCACCGCGCCGCTCTCCGAGGCCGACCGGGCGCTCTGCACCCACGCGGTCCGACTGACGCATGAGCAGGGGAGCGTGAAACCGGAGCACCTCGAGCACCTGCGATCTCTGGGCTTCGATGACGTGGCCATCCACGACGCTACCCAGGTCGTGGCGTACTTCAACTACATCACGCGGATCGCGGATGGCTTGGGGATCGATCCCGAGGACTTCATCCGACCCTGGGGGAGTGAAGAGCCTTGTTGAAGCAGGACGATGCAGCTCACCTGGCGGCACTGAACGCCGAGGTCGTCGCATGCACCAGGTGCACCCGTCTCGTCCAATGGTGTCGGGACGTGGCCGAGACCAAGCGGGCCGCCTACTCGGAGGACGAGTACTGGGGCCGACCCGTGCCGTCGTTTGGAGACCCCGGCGCCGGGGTCCTCGTCGTGGGGCTGGCACCCGCGGCCCACGGAGCCAACCGGACCGGTCGAATGTTTACAGGGGACCGCTTGGGAGATTGGCTGTTTCGGGCCCTCCACCGTGCGGGATTCGCCAACCGTCCCGAGGGCCGGGCGGCCGACGATGGGTTGGTGTTGTCTGGAGTCTACATCACCGCCGCCGTTCGTTGTGCGCCACCGGACAACCGCCCCACATCCGACGAACGAGACTCGTGTCGCCCCTTCCTGGAGCGAGAGCTCGACGTCTTTGCTGATGTGGGGGTCATCGTCACCCTGGGGGGATTTTCGTTCGCGCAGGTTCTGCGACTCCTCGCAGCCCGCGGGGGGCCCGTCCCACGTCCTCGGCCGAAATTCGCCCACGGGGTGGAAGTCGGCGTCGGTGACACCACGGTGCTCGGGTCGTACCATCCCAGCCAACAGAACACCTTTACCGGAAGGCTCACGGAGCCGATGTTCGACGCGATCTGGGAGCGGGCACGCAGCCTCTCCAAGAGCAAACCCGAAGGGGCTTCTGCACCGAACTTCTCGACACCACGCCTCAGAGAGAGAGAGCAATAGGATGTCCGAACCTATCAACCGTCGTCAGTTCGTCCAGACCGCGACTCTCGGGATCGTGGCGGGCGCTGCGGCTCCGGCGGCCGCAAAGGAAACGATAACCCTCCGATCAGCGATCGAGGCTCCGGTCGTACATACGCCCCAGCTGATCCGCCCCCTCGTCATATCCGATCTCAGCGGAATCCGGTACCGCAACGGTGGTCCGCAGAGCAGCGTCGAGAGGGCCTTCGAGGGCATCACCCGGGGAGAAGACGTGCTGGACGCCCTCATCGCCGGCGTCAACATCCCGGAGTTGGACCCAGAGGAGTCTGGCATCGGTTATGGGGGCCTCCCCAACGCCGACGGCGTCGTGCAGTTGGACTCCTGCTGTATGCATGGGCCTAAGAAGTGGGCGGGTGGTGTAGCCTCGATCGAGGGGGTTCGTACCCCGTCTCTGGTCGCCAAGGCGGTGATGGAACTCACGGATCACCACCTGCTCGCGGGACACGGAGCGCAGCAGTTCGCCCGGCAGCTCGGAATGACTGTGGAGGACGACCTGAACACCGAGAAGTCACGATCTCTGTGGTTGAACTGGAAGCGCCGCATCGACCCGTCTCACTTCCTGGATCCCGATCAGCGGCGCCCACGGGGTGGGGGTGCTGGGGGCGGAAGCGGCGCCGCGGAAAGGGCCCGCTCACGCGCGTTCTACGACGCAGGGCTCCAGATGGTCAGAGAAGGGCTCATTTCAGCCGACAGTTTTTGGGGCACCACGAACTCGAACGGAATCTCGCCTCAGGGGGAGATCTGTGGCGTTACCACGACGTCGGGCCTTTCATGGAAAATCCCCGGCCGAGTTGGCGACTCACCGATCCTCGGCGCCGGGCTCTATGTGGATGGCGACGTCGGGGCTGCGGGATCCACCGGGCGGGGAGAGGCCAACCTGTTCAATCTGGCGTCCTTCCTGATCGTGGAGAGCATGCGGAACGGTCTGAGCCCCAAGGACGCCGGCATGGTGGCCCTGAGACGCATCCAGGAGAACACGGTCGAAGAGAGGCTCTTGAACAGTCGCGGTCTCCCGGCCTTCGATGTCCGTTTCTTCGTACTCAACAAGAAAGGCGAGTACGCAGGTGTGGCCATGTACGGGGCTCGAGAGAGCAACTACGCCATCTGTACGGAGAACGGAGCGGAGGACGTGCCGTTGGAGGGTTTGCTGGAGGGATCACCGACCCAAGAGTAGATGCCGGACGGTCAGTCTCGAGCGACCTCGCGACCCGACCCGTCGAGCAGTGCGCCCACTCCTTCGGAGGTGTGCTTGTTGGCCGCGACGGTGATCGGCAAGCGCTGTAGGTGGCGGTCTCGCACGTCCTCCGGAGTCAGCTCTTCGTCGATGATACGGGCGAGCTCCTCCTCTCGCTTCCACATGAACTCGAGCGACTTCAGCTCGAGCTCCATCATGCGCCTCTCCACGCTGTCGTTGATGGCGATCTCCAGGGCGATGGACTGCGGCTTTCCCATGCCCCAGAGCGACTTTCGCTCCCGACTGACGCGCATCTCGAAGGCCTCGGGAGAGCCCTCGCTCTCGATCAGGTGTGCCGCATCCTTGATGGTCGCCTCTCCGGCACCTGCGATGTGCTGGTACGCCAACACCCGGCGAAGCACATTCTGTGCCTCGGGACCGTCGATGCGGTGAACCTTCTCGGGGGTCCATGGATCGCAGCGTGGGCAGGGTACCTCCACTGCTGCGTCTCCCGACGCCGAGTCGATGTGCGGATAGACCCACCAGGAGAGATCATAGCGGAGAGCTTTCAGCGAAGTGTTGCAGTAGGGACAGTCGATGCTGCCGTGCCAGGCCGCCCACCCGAACCGACGCCAGCGCAGGATGTCCACGGCGGGAGCATCATCCCAGCCGATCTTCAGGTCCTCATCGCCCAATCCCACGATGTCGGACAGATAGGCCATGGCCCCGAAAGTATAGGCCGTGATCTGCGAGCGTGTACCTTGGAAGCGGGTGCGGCGCGCGTCGAGCTCCCGGCCGTATCTCCACCAGGCTTGCTCGGCCAGCCCGGCCTTGCCCACCCGAATCAGGAACAGTGCTCCGGCTGAAAGGAGAACGATGTTATCCGTCTCGGCGACCAGCCGAGACTTGTCTCGCACCATGCGCTCGAGTTGGTGAAGGGCCTCCCACCGCTGCTCTATGGGACAGAGGTTCCAGCGGTGACAACCGTCACAGACAACCCAGAGACGGCCTCGTCCGGGATCGAACGCCAGGCGGCGTCCCGGAGGCAAGCGCCCGAAAATCCCATTCTCGGGGAAAGGCGCATGACAGAAAATGCAGCGTGTGAACAAGACATCCCCCCAACCGACGTGCGGCCCTCAAGGGCCCACGATTCTACCACCCATCCACCGAACTATAACACACGTCCAACTTCCGTCGAACCCTGCAGTGAAGGACCCCCTGGACGGCTCACCCGTTCCAGAGGCCCGAATCGACCGGTTCCCGCTACGGCTTCTCTGGCGCTGGATTCTGTGAAGGACAATCATTCAGCATGGAGAACTCGAATCCGAAACTGAGCCCGGCCGGCTCGGAAGTCGCTCTGGCAGTGGAGCGCCTCGCCGCTGCCAGGATCGGACGCGCGCTTCCTGCCCTGGCGTTGCTGGCCGTTTATGGGCTGCTTCAGAGCATTCGATTCGGGTTCGCGAGCGCGGACTATGTCGTCGTTTTCGTGGGTGCCCTGTTGTCTGCCGGCTCGATGGTCGCCTATGGTACCGAGGCGGTAAAGAGCGTGATGGACGAGAAGAGCTCCTGGGCTGGGCTGATCTATGCGGGCAGCTTCGTACCCTACCTGTTCGGGGGCTATCTCATCATAACCAGGGGCCTTGAGCTCTCTCGCTCGTTTGATCCGTTCGACGCTGGTGGTCTGGTCGTGACGTTGGCGCTCATGCTCGTCGCTGTACTTTTTATGCGAGCTCATTGGAAACTCACCGAGGTTCACCTCTTGGCCCGCGAGATGGCGGGACTGGCCAACATCGGATCTCCGTAGAATTTGACGCATGCGATGCTACATCATCTCATACGAACTCAAGCAGCCGAGAGCTGCCTACATCGATTTTTTCAGTGAGCTCAGATCGTACCATGCGAACGCGCAGATTCTCGAACATGTGTGGGCGGTGGTGACGGATGGCTCGGCTGCGGATATCCGGGACCGGCTCTGGGAGCTTCTCGACCCCGACGACGGAATTCTTGTGCTGGAATCGAGCCGCGAAGCGGCGTGGCAGGACGTCCGGTGTGAAAACCAATGGCTGAGGGACAACCTGACCAATGGCTGAGGGACAACCTGTAGGTCAGGGGAGGGACCTCAAGGACCGAGTCCGGGAGTCTCTCGAGAGCTGGCCGGAACGGAGAGTCGGGCAGGTGGGTGTCGGCCTCTTATTCGTCTTGGGAGCCCTGGACCTGTTGGCTGGTCCGACCCTCTCCCTCCTTCCCCTGTACGCCGGACCCGTTGCCCTTGTCGCGTGGCTGGCCCGTCCCCGTGTTGCTTACGCCCTCGCCGTGCTGGCCGCCCTCACGCTCGTCGGTGTCCCGCTTCTGACGAGTACAGGGCAAGATCCTGTACTGATCCTCTGGAACATCACGTCTGTGGCCCTTCTGCTCCTGATCGTGGCCTGGCTCACCGTCACACTCGCGAAACGCCTGACAGAGGAGGCCAGCTTCGCCGCGACCGACACACTCACCCGGCTGTTGAACCGCGGCACTTTCATCGCAAGGTTGGACGCGGAGCTTGCTCGGTCTTCCCGCTACGGGCGAGCCTTCACGTTGGCTTACGTCGATTTGGATCACTTCAAGGAGGTCAACGACCTGGAGGGCCACGACGCCGGGGACGAGGTCCTGAGCAGGGTTGCCGATACCCTGCGGTCCAGCACGCGGTCGACCGACATCCTGGGTCCCCTGGGTGGGGACGAGTTCGCCGCCCTCCTCCCGGAGACGACCGTGGGACCGTCGAGATCCGTTCTGGAAAAGCTTCAAAACAATCTGGCTCAGGCCATGAAGAAGGGCGGTTGGCCGGTGACGTTCAGCATTGGCGTCGTGACCTTCGAGGTGTCGGTCGACACGAGCCGTGACGCTCTGCGCGTGGCCGACGAGGCGATGTACGCCGTGAAGCGGGCCGGGAGGAACGGGATTCACCACCTCGTGTGGGACGGTGTCGCAGCCCTTCCTTGAGATCAGTCCGGGTGACCACGAGTCTCGCGACCCCTACCATGTCCAGAGCCTACATCGCCAAAAACTCGCGAACATGGCTCAAGAAGAAACCGTCGGTGTATGTGCTGGTCCCAGTTTGAATACGATGTCGGCTGCGACAGGCGGAGCCTGCTAGTACCAAAGTCTGACCAGGGAGTATGACGAATGCGGCCCAAAATTTCTCTGCTGGCGGGTGCTCTTCTTGCCCTCACCACGATACCCGCTTTCGGGGGTCCAACCCGGTACGCGGCTCAAGAACTCACCGTGGAGGAGTACACACCACGCAAGACGCTGGTCGTCTCGGAGCACCCCCTGACGCGGGCCCGTTTCCCCTTCGTCGACATCCACGGTCATCAGAGAGCCACCCGCATGTCGGCCGCCGACGTGAACAAGCTCGTGGGCGAGATGGACGAGCTCAACATGGCGGTAATGGTCAACCTCTCGGGTGGGAGCGGGGACGTTCTGGTATCGGGCCTGGAGAACATGACGCGAGACCATGCCGGGCGCTTCGTCTTCTTCGCCAACGTGAATTTCCAGGGTGTGGGTGAGCCCGGTTGGGGCGAGCGGGCGGCGGCGCAGCTCGAGGTGGATGTTCGGAACGGGGCCGCGGGACTCAAGATCTTCAAGAACCTGGGGTTCTCGGCGCTCGATACGGACGGGAAGAGGATCCCCGTGGACGATCCACGCTTGGAGCCCGTCTGGGACAAGGCCGGGGAGTTGGGAATTACCGTCCTGATCCACTCCGCCGATCCCGCAGAATTCTGGAAGCCCTTCGACAAGTTCAACGAACGCTGGTTGGAGCTCAAGCTCCGTCCGGGTCGAATCCAGCCTCCGGGGAAATCTGCGCCGTGGGAGACGATCATCGGTGAGCAGCACAACCTGTTCCGGAGCATCCGAACACCACGTTCATCGCCGCGCATCTGGGCTGGCTCGGCCACGACCTGGGGCGCCTGGGAGAACTCATGGACGAGCTCCCCAACATGAACGTCGGGCTGGGAGCCGTGATCTACGAGTTGGGAAGGCAGCCTCGTTTCGCCGCCAAGTGGCTAGGCGAGTACCAGGATCGGGTGCTGATGGGGAAGGACTCCTACAACCAGGAAGAGTTCTACACCTACTTCCAGGTCTTCGAGACGGATGACGACTACTTCGACTACTACCGGCGTTATCACGCCTTCTGGCAGATGTACGGCCTCGATCTACCCGATGAGGTACTGAGGAAGATCTACTACCAGAACGCCGTACGGCTGGTGCCTGCGATCGATGAATCTCTCTTCCGGGGATAGGGGCGGGGTGAACCGCGCGTCGATCGAGAAGACCGTGGTGACCCCATGAGTCGTGCGCGCATTCCGACGACCGTTGTGGCGCGCTTCCACTACCGTCACGAGGCGGAGCTCGCCCACGGGTACCTCGAGGACGCGGGGGTGCCTACGGCGTTGTTTATCGACGACGCCGGCGGAATGGATGTGGGCTTGGCGTTCGTGAACCCTGCGCGCGTGGTGGTCCGCGTCGAAGACGAGAAGCGAGCACGCGAAGTGCTGACCGACGTGGGGATGTTGACCGACGGTGAGGGTGATCCCGAAGTCGACTCCGACTCAGATCTACAGTTCGATCTCCAGGAGGACATGCGGGAGGAATCGTGAGCTCCGTGCGTTGATTGGCTGCGTGAGGGCGGCCCCCCGCTTTGCGACGCGTCTCGCCGTCAGCGCTCTGGTGTTTTGGCTGTTCTTGCATGGGGTGGCCCAAGGTGTGGGCGTTTCCCCCGGTTCGTGGGCATCCATGGTTTGGGTCTCGGCGATCGGGTCTTTTCTCGTGATGGTCGACGCCCGCCAGCTCCGATATCGCATCTTTCTCGCCAACCTCGGCGTTTCCCGCCTCGAGATATGGTTCGCCGGCTGGATCGTTCTGGCCGGGTGCGAGGTGCTCCTCCAGGTCGCGCTCCTCTTCTTGTGAGCCACTTCTTCACAGCCCAGTCCCTGGGAAAGAGCTTCGGGAGGCTCGAGGTGCTCAAGGGTGCGAGCCTGTGGGGCAGTGCGGGGGGCGTCACGGCTCTGCTGGGGCGGAACGGATCCGGGAAGACCACGCTTCTCGAGTGCGCCTTCGGCTTGACGCGGGCTGACTACGGGGTCGTGATGGTGGGGGAGCACGCCTTCGAGCGTCCAGCGCCCCATCGGTTGGCCCGTCTCGGGGTCTTCTATCTTCCGGAGCGCGATCTGCTGTCGCCAGCACACACGGTTCTGAGGCATCTGCAGGTCGCCGCCCGGGCTCCCGGACCCGCGTCACGCGGCCGGGCCACCGCGCCTTCCGGCGACCCACTCGCGATCGCGGAGCGCATGGGCATCGCGGAGATCCTCTACCAGAGGTGCTTCCAGATTTCGGGTGGCGAGCGAAGGCGGGCCGAGTTGGCCATCGCTTTCTTGCGTACCCCGTTGTGCCTCCTCGCCGATGAACCCTTTGCCGGGATCACACCGACGGATAGAACGGTGATCGCGGCCGCCCTGCGCGAGCTCGCGGAGCGGGGTTGTGCCGTTGTCATAACGGGACATGACGTGGACGACGTATTGGCCGTGGCCGACACCGTCACCTGGATGGCGGCGGGGACCACTCATCAGCTCGGCGCGCCCGAAGAGGCTCGTCGCCACGATCAGTTCGTGCGCGAGTATCTGGGGTCTCGCTAGATGCACCGTGCCTCTTCAAAAGGCCTCTGGTTCGGGGCGCGGCCGGCCTGGCCACCGCCTCGGGTGGGCCAGGCCCGGCCAGCGCTCCTAGGATCGCTCCTACGGCGTCGCCGAGCTGTTGAACTCACCGATGAACTGGAAGAACGTGACCACCTCCACCATGTCCTGGGCCACGAACCCGACGGTGTGAGCGTCCACGCGCTCGACCATGGGGAGATAGCTCAACACCTCGGCCGGCATGTAACTCTTGAAGGTGAGCTCTACCTCGATGGGACCTTCGAAACGATACGGCTCCAGCTCGTCGAGGCGCTCGATTCCCCGCGTGACTTTTTCACTGATGAGTGCGTACGCTGCCTCAGGCATGAGGGTGCGGGCCGAGTGGAAGCCGTAGCTCCACTTTACCACGGCGCCCTCCATGTCACCGATGAGAGCCTGCGCCTCTTCAACGATGGCGTCATCTCCCGAGATCATGACGATGGGCACCCCGAAGTGCCCCGCGAGAGCCGCGTTGATGCCGGCTTCGGGCATCTCGATTCCGTTGATCCTCACGGCCGCGTAGTTCCCACTGGACATCGTGTGTGCCCGGACACCGCGCGGGTTGGTGGTGCTCGAGTGGTAGGCCAGGAAAATGGCGGCGTCGAAGGTCTCGTCGATGCCCTGCATCATGCCCAACCTGCGGGGCCATGCGCGGACCAGCGTGATGTCGCTGGGTAGCCTGTCCATGAGGAGGTTCTGGCCGTTTCCGTGTGAGTCGGCCACCACGATCTCGGTGGCGCCCGCGGCCCGGGCGGCTTCGATGGCGGCGTTCGTCTCGTTCGTCATGAACTCACGGAAGCGCTGATACTCGAACCCTCCCGGTCCGAGCTGCTCGCTGGTCACCGCCCCTACTACACCCTCCATGTCGACGGAGATGTGAACCTTCAGGCCGTCCTGGGCTGCTCCCTCGGCCGTCTGGAGCGTCACTGCGGCGAGAGCGAACAGCGTCGCCAACACCGTCGATCCGATGTACGACTTCTTCATGGTCTGCCTCATTGGATGTCTCACGAACTGGTTGTCTCACTTGATGAGCAGGATTCTCGAATTCACCGGGTATAGCCACTCGACTCCACGCGCCGTCACGATCGCGTCATCCTCGAGGGGAATGCGTGCCTTGGCTCCACCCCATTCAGGGATGCTGGTATACGCGAACAGCTCGATCGAGAACAGGTTGCCCGGCTTTACTTCGTAAGTCATACGGACCGGGTTGAACCAGGCGATGGATGGCCCGACACCGTGCCCGAGATTTCCCACCGAGTGGTTGCCGGTAATGACGTCCGTCACGGCGGGGTCATCCGAGGGTTCATTGAACGTTTCCATGACGCCGAAACCCGCTCCGGAGAGGGCCTCCTTGATGAACTCGAAGTTGTCTCCGGCGGTGAGGCCGGGCTTGATCGTGTTCTTGATCACGGTCCGAGCCTCCACGCCCCGATCGAACGCGTGCTGGAGGCTGGCGGGCGCCTCCGTTTCTCCCTCGCGGAGCACATATGCAATGCGCTTCATGTCGGTGTAGAAGTTGAGGTAGCCGACCCCCCAGTCGATCATCATCAGGTCGCCCCTCTGGATGATACGGTCGCTTGATGTGGCCTCGATGCCGGTGGGCCCCGTGATGTATACCGACGGCATGTCGAAGGACGATCCCAGACCGCGCTCCAGTTGCTGGTCCATCATCCACCAGGCAACGTCCTCCAGCGTCGTGACCCCCGGTGTGATGATCTCGTTCGAGAAGGCGCGCTCGGCGATCTCCCTCGATATCTCGCCGGCCTGACCGAAGGCGACGATCTCGGATGCCACTCGACGCGATCGAAAGTCGGAGATGAGCTTCTGCGCCGAAACCAGTCGCGACGCGTAAGGCTCCCCGAGCGTCTCCACCAAGGCTAGATACGACGTATGGGACAGACCGTCGGCCCCACCGATGGCCTCGGACATGTTGACGCCGATGCGCTGCGGGTCTCGCTCCTGGACGAATTCTCGCAGATCGTATCTACCGGTGACCATGTCGTAGGCACCGTTCTGTTCCAGCAGGTATCCGCCGACACCCAGAGCTACCCGCTCGATGCGGTCGCCGCCGCGGTCCGTGAAGATGTAGTAGGCCGTGGAGCCTACGTAGCCGCGTCCCAGATCTTCGTAGAGCGGATCGAGATGGCCTTCCCGCATGACCGTGATCCACATGTCGATCTGGTTCTCGCGCATCGCTTCCGGAAGGACCAGGTCGAACTTGTCCTGGCGGATCTGGGCCATCCTCTCCCATCGGCGTCGGGCCTCCTGGGCGTTGGAGATTCCCGGTTGGAGCAGGAACAGGGCCGTGAGGCATAAGACGCGTCGGAGCATGTGTATTCTCCCGATTGGAAGGTCGAATTTTTCGGTCATCAATCGCCGGGGCCGGGCAGGGTAGCCGAGCGTGCGGCAAGGGCGAATCTCTGCACGATGGAGTGGACCGGCTCGACACCCCGCACGCCTGATACGCTCCGCCCAGCTTGCCAGTAATCGCCGCGTCCACTGGTCGCGCGCAAGGACCGCCGCAGTTGCCACAGGGAACGTAGGGCGTAGATGGTGCGCATCCAGTGCTTGGTCCGGCGGCCGCGGAGCATCCAGCGCGCGATTGGCCCGGCCTCGAGGCCCATTCGGTGCACGTAAGGCGTGTTGATCACGGCTACAGGCACGCCCGTGAGCCGTTCGCTGTGCACGATGTCTTCTTCCACAGCGTCGCCTATGGCCTGCTTGTACTCGTCGCTGGCGGTGCATTCGTCTGTGGCGATGAACCGGGTGCCCATCTGCACACCGGCATAGCCGAGTCGAAGGGCCTCCACGAACTCCTGTTCCGTGCCGATCCCTCCGGCGCACACCACGGGCAGACCAAGGTCGCCCACGTCGTCCAACAGCTCTCTGGTGTCGAGGCCGCCGGCGTGGCCGCCCGCACGGCTGTTCACGCCGATGAGCCCGTGCACACCGCAGTCGACCCCCTTCTGCGCCCACTTTCTCTCGGTGACGTCATGGTAGACGCGTCCTCCGAACGGCTCCACGGCCTGAACGACCCAGTCCGGTTTGCCCAAGGACGTCACGAAGAAGCGCACGCCCTCTTCGAGGGCCACCTCGAGCCACTCCTCCATGCGTCGACGGTACGTCTTCGAGGACTGTTCGATGAGGGCGTTCATGCCGATGGGTCGATCGGTGAGCGACCGAATCTTGCGGATGCCCTCCCGGAACTGATGGCCGTGGACGTACGTGAGTGATATCGGCTGAAGCACGCCCAGTCCTCCCGCCTCCGAGGCCGCCGCCACCAACTCCGGATTCGAGCAGGGATACATGGCTCCGCAAATGATGGGCACCCGGATCCCGGCGTCGAAGGTCAGCCGGGTCGCGATCTCGGGAACGGACTCGGCCTCCATCACGGTACGGGTCCCAGGCGCCAGATGACCGAGACCCGGGCCACCGTGTCTCCCTCGGCGTCCCGGATCTCGGCGGTCGCGGTGTAATCGGCGGGATCGGTAACATCAGGCAGCTCACAACGACACTCGGCCACGAGCCTGCCCCGTGCCTTCTTCAGGTACTCGACCGACAGGCCGGTCACGATGCCCCGCACGGTCGACGGGAGGCCGGAGAACATGGCCAGGCCACTGGCGAGCTCCCCCAGATTGACCAGTGCGACGGCGTGGATGGATCGGAGGTGGTTTCGGACGCGTCGTCGGTCCCTGATCGAGAGGCGGGCGTAACCGGGCTCCAAGGCTTCGACTCGAGCCCCGATGGACCCGCTGTACGGGACCCGGAGGCGCAGGAGCCTGCTGAACAACCACCGTCCGCCCGGCAGGGCAGAGAGCCGGGCCCAGAGTGTGGTGAGGCGCGCTCCGGGCGACGCGTTGCTACGGGACATGAGAGGCCTGTCGAGAAAGCTACAGCCGTTCCGAGGGGCCAAGATACGGCCCCGAAACGACTCCCGTCACGGGAGCCCGACCATCCGAGGCCGTGCGGTGTACGCTCGAAGGATGGGGACCCCTACAGGGACAGACGAAATGACCCTCGAGATGCGTAGTAACTGCGAGGGCTGCCAGAGCGCCCTCGGTATGGGCGACGAGGCCCATATCTGCAGTTACGAGTGTACGTTCTGTCCTTCGTGTGCGGAGGTTATGGACCTGCTGTGTCCCAACTGCGGAGGTGAACTGGTAACGCGCCCCCGTCGTCATCAGCAGTAGTGTGGTGATCGCCGGCAGCGTGGGAGGGTGAGCATGGTCAGTGGATTACTGGGGTCCGTGGTCTGGGTGGCGGCCAACTTCGCCTACTGTGCGTATGTACGAGACGACGAGCGCGGCTTCAAGCGTTTCGCCGCGTTCTGGCTTGGCTTTCCGATCACCCTCATCTCCATGTTCGTAGCGCCGCATATGCGGCGCATGCGGGTGCCGCGGCGAAGCGAGGTGGAGGAGGACCACAAGCTCTTGCTGGAGATCAGAAGGGACCGTGCCCTCAGGGAGGGTCGGACCTATGAGACACGCTCGAGCGAGACCGCCGGGGAATAGGGCTCCGGTGAAGACGGGTGAGCTCGACGCCGCCGGGGATGTCTTCCTCGTGGTGACGCGGACCTTCGAAAGGGCCTGAATCGGGGCGTCCGATTGGTCGGTGCAAAAGTGTTATCGTTCTCGGACCGCGCCGGACCCTCGGGGCCCGGCGCGGTCCTCTGCTCGTCCGGTGCCACCTAGATTCTTCCTGCTCATGCGCGTCGTCCGCCAAATGATCCCGGGGAGGGCCGACTTCGCCTCTCTGCTCCGCCTGGCCATGCCCGTTGCGGCGGTCCAGGTGGGCGTCATGATGATGGGGGCTGTGGACACGGTGATGGTCGGCCACCTCTCGGCCCGCGACCTCGCGGCCGTCGCCCTGGGCAATCTGTACTTCTTCCTGACGGCGAGCTTCGGGCTCGGCACGCTCTTTGCGTTGGATCCCGTGATATCCCAGGCCTTTGGTGCTGGAGACAGAGCCGGAATCGCTCGAGGTATTCAGCGCGGGTTCGTCATGGCCGCCATCCTGTCCCTCTTTGCGTCGCTGTTGCTGACGCCCGGGTTGCCGTTTCTCACCTTCCTGCGTCAGCCTCCGGACGTGATCCCGATCGCCGCGGAATACGCCCTGGTCTCGATCCCGGGCGTGTTGCCGTTCTACGGTTTCATCGTGTTACGGCAGAGCCTGCAGTCCATGGGCAAGGTCGCCCCTATCGTGGCCGTCATCGTGATGGCCAACCTCGCAAACGTCTTCTTCAACTGGGTGCTGATCTTTGGCAACCTGGGTTTTCCGGCCATGGGCGCAGTGGGATCCGGATGGGCCACCACACTCAGCAGATGGGTCATGCTGGTGGCGCTGCTGGGAGTCGCCTGGCCGGTCCTGCGGCTCTACCTCTGGCCGCTACGCCCCGGAGCGATGGCCTTCGCACCGCTGCGCCGCATGTTCCGTCTCGGAGCTCCCATCGGAGCCCAATTCTTTCTCGAGTTCGGCGTGTTCGGGGTCATCGGAATTGCCATGGGATGGTTGGGCACGATCCCCATGGCGAGCCACCAGGTGGCCATCAACCTGGCAAGCCTGACCTTCATGGCGGCGGTGGGTGTCACCCAGGCGTCCGCTGTCCTGGTGGGACAGGCCGTGGGAGCGGGGGATCCGGCCAAGGCTCGGCGCTCCGCCGGGGCAGGCCTCCTCTTCGTCGCGGGGATGATGATCTTCTTCGGCGTAACGTTCCTGACACTTCCCCAGATGTTGGCGCGCATCTACAGCACGGACATGGTGGTCGTCGGCCTGGCGGCTACGCTCATTCCGGTGGCGGGAGTGTTCCAGGTGTTCGACGGGCTGCAGGCCGTGGCCTCGGGTGTTCTACGCGGAGTCGGTGACACGCTGGCGCCCATGGTCGTGAACCTGGTGGGCTTCTGGCTCATCGGCCTACCGATCAGTATCTACCTCGGCTTCCGAGCGGGCCTCGGTCCGCTGGGGCTCTGGTGGGGAATGGCCGCCGGTCTGGCTGCGGTCTCACTGTTTCTGCTGGCGCGAGTACGGATTCGTTTCGCTCGGGACCTCACCAGGCTCCACATCGAGGAAAACGTAGAGATCGAAGCTTAGACCGGGGCGATCAGCTCTCGCCGGTCGGGTCGCCGTCTCGCCGGGTCTCTCCGAGTAGCTCTTCCATTTCCGCTTCTGTGAGCCCGATGCTGTCGAAATCGACGTCGTCGTGGTTCGCCTCGACGGACGACGAACCGGGCTCCGCCGTGGCGGGGGGCGTGGTCGGCTTGGGCGCGGCGTCCGCCTTGGGAGACACCTTGTCCGATGGCTTGGTCGTGGCCCGATCAGGTCCTTCGGACTGCGCTTGGGTAGCGGCCTTGGGCGCCGTCCCCTCCGGGGCCTCGGACGTGGTCGGGTCGGATCGCTTCGGTGCGGCGTCGTCCTGTTTCTCCGGGATCGCCGTGGTAATGGGCTCGCCCCGCCAAACGCCGAGCACCTCGATCAGCTCCTTGCTGTCCCGGGATCGGAAGAAGTATGCCCGCCCCTTTACCGGCCGCAGATAGATGCCGGGACGGAGCAGTCCCACAGTCATTGGAAAACAGCTGAAGAGATCCTTTCTGAGCCAGACCTTGTGAAAACGTCGTAAGGAAATCTCCTCTAGATCTTCGGGTTTGAAAATCCGTGAGCGATAGGCGAGCGACTTGACCCTTAGGTGATCCGGAAAGACCAGGAGCTTTCTTGGAAGCCGAGACAGGTAGAGTAGAAACAGCGTCAGGACCGAGACGAGCATGAGGGCATAACTCGCCGTCTGGATCGTGTAGTCATCGACCGTCACTACACGGGCGAGCGTAAGCCACTGAAAACCGAAGAAGGTGACTCGGGCCAGGACCAGGCCTGCTCCCCCGAGGACCAGGAACGCCACGATCCTGAAGACGACGGGCACCCTGAAGCGAGCCACATACCGGATGTCTTTCATGGTGACCGAACTGGTGAGGCTCCACCCCACGATTCGAACCGTCGCCCAAATCAGGCCCAGGAGAGCGACCACAATCAGCTCCTGGCTGATCGGATGGCGGCGCAGGACCGACAGCACCTGTCGTTCTGCCACCAGGTTACGCGCAGCGAACGAGGCGACCGCTTCCTGGCTGACGTCCTCGTAGAACCCGAGAACGTCAGGGAAGTCCGAATATGTGTCCGGGTCGTAGAAGTTACGATACACCCAGAAGTTCAGGGCCTGTGACGTCTGGTTCCCACTTCGCAGCCCCTCGATGACGGCGGAGCGGTCCGCCTCGAACGCTGCCGGGTCTAGCGCGCCGGTCCGGAGGGACTGGATCTCTTCTTCGATGACCCCGAAGGCAAAGTCGTACTCGTTCTCGTCGATCAAGCCTCTCACCTGAAGGAAGGCGGCGGGCCCCCTCTTCGAGGACGCGACCTGGATACTGTAGACTGCCTTCTGATCACCATAACGCAGGCGTTGGTTGAGGCGTCGATTGAGCAGATCCCTGGTGAAGAGAATCATGAGCTCGTCTTCGGCGCTGGCATGGAAGAACTTGTACCGAGCCGTGTACCGGACGTTGGGCTGGAAGCCCCAGAGGTAGGTGGCCCTTCTCCTGTTCGGATCCTCGATCGCGATTTCGCGAGGAGGCACGGTGCGTCGGGGGAGCACGCCGAACGTGCTGTCCGCCATTGCTAGTGCTTGGTCGCGATCCATGTCACCGACGATGGTGAGCGTCAGGGCAGCCGGTACGTAGTACGTGTCGTAGAAGCTGCGTAGATCCTCTGGTGTGATCCCTTGAAGCCTGGCCCAGCGGTCCAGGGGTCGCAGTCCCCGGGTGTCCATCCCGTACTCTCGCTGCCAGAAGTCCGGCGGCAGGAGGAGCGACGGATTGAGGAACGCCCAAACATGCTCGAAGACCTCTCGGGGCGCTGCGTTGGTCTCGATGGCGATGGGCTGTCGATTCCGCTCCACCACCTCCGCTGCCATCGAGTGGGGAGAGACGATACGTGAAAGCCACTCGATGGCGAACAGCCCGTGCTGCTTGTCGATGGTGGCGTAGTACCAGGTGTGGTCCGCAGCGGTGAACCCGTTACGCCGCCCACCGAGACTCTCGATGGCGTCCTTGACCTCCCGCTCGGATCGACCCTCGTGGTCCGAGAAGAGCATATGCTCCGCGAAGTGGGCCAGGCCCTCCTTGCCACGCGGGTCGGAGTGCGACCCGAACGGGATTGCCACGCTGACGGAGACGTTGGGTGCGTCGGGCAGATGTTTGTACCAGACCTTGAGTCCGTTGGCCAGAAAGTGCGTCTCGAAGCCCGCGAAGGGGTTGTCACCCGACTGGCCAATCGAATCGTTCGCCGGTTCGCCCGCCTGGCCCTGCACGTCCTGCCCCGCTTGAATAGGCGACTGTAGCTCCAGTGAGTCCGGAACCTGCACGAGCGAGTCCGGAGCCTGCGCTCGGCCGGAACCGGGCGTGATGAGCAGTCCAAGGAGGAGGGTGGCCGTGGCGGCTGATTTCGGGCTCATTCCCGTCACTTTCGGGCGGTTAGTGGTGTGTTGTTCAGCATAGCGCGACGTCGTGGTCGAGCAAAGGAGCCGCCGTGCACCGCGATGGTTGCCGGGCCGGGAAAGCGCTGACACCTTTCGGCGCGATCCAGGCGGACCGAAGCCGGAACTGCCGGGGCTCCATAACAATAGGACGACCGAAAGCCGCATACGGTTCCATGTCTTTTTCCTTCGAACGGCTCGAAATTGCCGACGTGATCCGGATCACGCCCACGCGATACGGTGATCAGCGGGGCTTCTTCTCCGAGACGTATCGGGCATCCGCGTTCCAGGAGGGCGGCGTGCCGGACGCGTTCGTCCAGGAGAACCACGCCCGGTCCTCCCGTGGCGTCTTACGCGGGCTTCACTTCCAGGCGCCCCCCCGGGCCCAGGCCAAACTGGTGCGCGTGGTCCAGGGCCGGGTGTGGGACGTGGCGGTGGATCTGAGAGTCGGATCGCCCACGTTCGGTGGCTGGGTGGGTGGCATGCTCTCTGGAGAAGTCGGGGAGATACTCTACATTCCGTGCGGCTTTGCTCATGGGTACGTCTGCCTGAGCGAAACGTCCGAACTGGTCTACAAGGTCTCCTCGGAGTTCGATGCGGCGCTCGACGGAGGCATCGCCTGGGATGATCCTACGGTAGGCATCGACTGGCCCATCGGCGATCCGATCCTCTCGGAGCGTGATCGGGGCCTGCCTCTGCTCCACGACGTGATCAGTCCGTTCCGGTACGAAGGATGACGGCGTCAGCGTCGCAGGCGAGCGGAGCGAGTCCCGAGGTCCTACCCGGCCAGGGGGAACCTTGGATCGAGAGTCGAGAGGGGATGTTCTTCTTCGTCAACGCCCTCTTCGTCATCCCGGAGTACTGCGTGCTTTTTCCACTGGGGCTACGAACACTGCTCAGGGGACTGAGGCTGTCCTCGAGTCCATCGGTATTCCTGGATACGTTACCTGCTCTGGCGAACCACTTTCTGCCCTATGTCGGATGGCTTCTTCTCCTGCCCATCGGGCTCGTCTTCCGCAACCTCAAGCTGGATCGAAGTAGGTTGCGGCGCGGTGCGTTGGTACTGTTCCTGATCTCCCATGTGGGTTTCCTGGGCTATACCGTCCACCTGTGGTTCGGAGTCTAGGCGACGTGGAAGAGCACCACATCGAAGTGGCCAAGGCGGCCCGCTATTTCACATTGGGCACCGCCGGGCCCGACACGCAGCAGGTATGGCTCGTCTGCCACGGGTATCGACAGCTTGCGGCGCGTTTTCTTCGCCGATTCCAGGGACTGGACGACGGCACCCGGGTGATCGTGGCGCCTGAGGGTCTATCGCGTTTTTACCTGGACGACGGCACGCGACAACACGGGGCGAGCGCTCCCGTCGGTGCCACCTGGATGACCCGTGAAGACCGTCTCAGCGAGATCGGTGATTATGTCCGGTACCTCGACGCGGTCTTGGGCCGGGTGCAGGGGGAACTGGGTGGAACGACCGAGGACCTGATCGTGCTCGGCTTCTCGCAGGGAGTCCATACCGCTTGTCGGTGGATGATCTCAGGGGAGATGCCCGTGCAGAAGCTGATCTGTTGGGGTGCCTATCCGCCGGACGACCTGGACCCGGAACGAGGTCCGAAGCGCCTTTCCGACACCGACCTGGTGCTGGCTCGTGGAATGTCGGATCACCATGTCTCGGAGGAGGCTCATCGACGGCAAGAGGCACGTTTGACCGAGATGGACATTCCGTTCCGCACGCGGACACATGCCGGCGGCCACGAACTGGATGCCGATCTCCTCCGGGAGCTGGCGGAGTGAGCGCTAGTGTCCTGAGTCAGGACACTGGGTTTTGCCTCAGAACTCGCCCACGAAGGTGATCTCCGGAACCAGGTGATAGCCCTGTTCGCGGGCCACGGTCTCCTGAGCCAGGTCGATGAGCGCTCGTACGTCGGTGGCGGTGGCCCCCCCGAGGTTGACGATGATGTTGGCGTGTGAGGCGAAGATCTGAGCGTCGCCGTTTATGTGTCCCTTCAGACCGCATTGATCGATGAGTCGTCCCGCGCCGATGCCTTCGATCTTCTGGAAGATGGACCCGGCGCTGGGTTGCTGCCGCAGGTCGGGATGGCGCCCCCGGCGCCATTCAAGATTCTCTCTCATGACCCGGCGGAGCTCTTCTTCCGGCGCTGGAGCGAGGCGAAAGTCGACCGACAGGACGATGTCGTCTCGATCGTGCAGGATGCTTTGATCGTACCCGAATTCAAAGTAGCTCCGGTCCACGCTTCGCCGCTCGCCCTCCTCGCTCAGGATGTCGGCTGCTTCGACGATCTCCTCGATGAACACCGTGCGTTCCCGTTCGGGGGCAGGGGACAGGAAGTGCAGATTCTGCCAGATGGCGCCACCCACCGTGCTCGGGATTCCGACGAAGTGATGGAGGCCAGCCAGCCCCCGTCCGACGGTGGCTTCGATGAGGTCCGGGTAGGTCTCGACGCCGGAGCCGGCCCTCACCAGATCGGACTCGATAAAGTCGACCCCTCCTACTTCGCAGTGGATCACCACGCCCCTGAAGCCACCGTCACCAACGAGCACGTTAGCACCCTTGCCGAGCAGGAAGTGGGGGATCCCGAGCTCGCGGACGGACAGGACGGCCTCTGCGAGCTCGTCCGCCGTGCGGGCACGAAAAAGCCGATCCGCCGGGCCGCCGATCTGAAACGTGGTGAGGGGTGCCAAGGGCACATCGACCTCCAGCCGCCCCGAGCCCAGTCTCCGCTCGAGCTCGCTGAAGGGTTGGGGGTTCGACATCTTTCTCCGGTCTCTCTCGTGATCGGCATCTGGCTTGGCCGCGGCAAGATAGGTTAGCGTCAGGCACTTCGGAAACGGACACTGGCTGGGTGCTCGAGGAACTAGACCTTGCAGGAAGTGGGCCAGCGAGTCGGCGGTGATCAGGCCGCCGCGGTTACCGGAGCCGGAGCAACCGGAGGTTCAGCCAGGTGCACTACACGGTCGTCTACGACGGAGATTGCTCCGTCTGCAATCGGTTTGCAGACGGTCTGACACGGTGGGATCGCGAAGAGATTCTCGAAATCGTTCCCTCCCAGAAGACCGGCGTGAAGGACCGCTTTCCCTGGATCACGCCGGAGGCCTTCGAGGCGTCGATCCAGCTCGTCGCGTCCGATGGCACCACCTGGTCCGGGGCGGCCGCTTTGGAGACGCTCCTGGGCATTCTACCCCGAGGGCGCTGGCTCGGCTGGGTGTTTGGAATCCCCTGCGTGCGTCCCGCTGCAGAGTGGAGCTACCGTCTGTTCGCCGGCAACCGCCGCCGCATGGGGTGTCGAATCAGGTAGTGTCAGTTGTTCTCCGCCTCGCGTCTGTAGTGTCCGTCGAAGGTCACGGACCAGGTGGCGCCGTCGTCCGTGGACGTCTCCCAGAGTTGCCTTACATGATCCGGATCACCGCCCTCGACGGACCAGGTGATCCGATTGACGACGGCGACACCGCTCTGACCGACTCCGGGACCCTGGAGGATCATCTTTCCATCGTCGATTCCGCCGTCCATCTGGAGCAGTAGCCCCCCGTTGTCGACCCAGCTCTGGTGCCATACGCCACGGGCGGCGTCGTAGATGTTGAAGCTCTGTCCCTCGTACCCCGTGGGGGTCGTGTAGCTCTCGTGAAGAAAGCAGTCGGTGACGCGTCGTATCGTGTTGTGCCCCACCACAGCGCCCGCGAGGTTCTCGACGCGCCAGGTTCCCACCCAGAAGTCGAACTGACGGTGTGCGTCTCCGTCACAGGATCTGTTCTGTGCCGCGAGGTCGGTCGGCAGAACGATCACTGCGCAGACGAAGAGGGCCGGGATCAGGTGTGGGAGTCTGTGGTGGCACATATCGGGCGTCCTCGATGTTCAACGCGGAACTGGAAACTCGTCATGGGCAACATACGCTCGCTCCGGGACAGTCTTTCGTGCTCGCACTTCTATCTACGATAAGTCTCGTTGACCGGTCAAAGTCGACAGGCTACACTACTACTAGTTCTATCGTAGATAAGAGGAGGCAAGGGTGAAGGACGTGGTATTCACGGAGCGTGAGCTCGATGTGATGGCGGTTCTCTGGGACCACTGTTCGGCCACCGTGGCGGACGTGCGGGAACGATTGACTGACGAGTTGGCCTACACGACGGTCCTCACGATTCTCCGCACGCTGGAGGACAAGGGATATGTGAGTCACCGACCCGAGGGTCGGGCGTACCGGTACCATCCGCTCGTCGACCGTGAAGAGGCTCGGGTGAGCCATCTGAACCGGTTGACTCAGAAGCTCTTTTCCGGGTCGACCGAGCGTCTGCTCACCCACCTCGTTGCCGAGCGTGGTATGTCCGAGGAGGAGCTGGAGCGACTCCGAGGACTGCTGAATCAGAGACTGGAGGGGTAGGGATGTTGGTGACGTGGATGATTTATTGCACGGTGTTGGCAACGCTCCTGGCTGGAGGTGCTTGGCTCCTCGAGAAGCTGGTGCACCTCCATCGTGGGGAGACCCGGCGGGTTTGGGCCGTTGCGCTCCTCGGGGCGGTTCTGGGGCCGGTTTTCATGTGGCTGCGGGATGCGGAAAGTGGTATGGTCGGCGGATCGTATACGATCGGGTTCCTGGTGGAAGCCATGGATCCGTTCTTCCTCGAGGTGGTCCAGGGACCGTTGACCACTGGCTGGGCCGCGCTCTCCGGGCTGATGCTCCTGTATCTGGTGGTCTCGTGGGTGCGGACCAGCCGCAGACGGCTGGAATGGCGCCGCGACCGTGTCGAGGGTGAGCCGGTCCTGGTCTCGAGAGATGTGGGGCCGGCCGTGGTGGGCTTCTTCCCGGGAGAGATCGTCCTGCCCGAGTGGGCCCTCGCTGTCGAGGCCTCTGAGCGTCGCCTGATGATGGACCATGAGCGCGAGCATTTGAGGGCGAGGGATCCTCAACTCCTCTGGCTGTCCCTCGTGATGCTCTCCGCCATGCCCTGGAATCCGGCTCTCTGGTGGATCGCCGGCCGCCTTCGGCTTGCGGTCGAGGTGGACTGTGATGGACGTGTTCTGGCCGGAGAGCGGTGGGATACGCGCCAATACGGGTCACTACTCCTGGAGGTCGGCAGGCGGGGGAGTCGATGGAGTCGGGGGATGGCGGCGTTCTCGAGGCCGTTGAGCACGCTCGAGCATCGGATTCTGCGTATGACCGATCGGGAGCGCGGACCGAGATGGTTCAAGAGGGGTGCGCTGATCGCTGGTGTGACCGCCGCGTTGGTGGGTGCCTGGATGCTCCCGACGCCTCCTCCGTTGGGTGCGTGGAGCGGCTTCAGCTGTTGTTGTGATGACAGCGCGTCCGTCACCGCCTCGGTCGGGGAGCAGGTGAGCGAGCGCCGGTCGTAGGGTCGCACTCCATCATATACTAGATATATAGTTGACAACCGTTCCGGGCCGCCGTACATTCTACTATATCTCTAGTAGGTCCATGTGCGGGGAGGGGTGGAATGGTCCGGGTCCGTCGTGGCGGTGTGGGGAAGAACGAGGGTGCGTGCGGCTTTGGTGACGTGCGCCATCTGGGGGACCCTGGGCGCAGGGTCGCTGACGGGTCAGACGGCCCGGGCCACTTCTTCCGGCCAAGGCTCTTCCGGGTCTTCGGCACCCTACCGCATCACCGACGACGGGCGCTTCGAGTTCGCGGTCAGGCCCGCTGACGACGTCATCCGGGTAGACGGATTCCTCGACGAAGACGCTTGGCTCACGGCCACCCGCGTTTCTCTTCCCTACGAGACCAATCCGGGCAACAGCACGCCGGCACCCGTGGACACCCACTGTCTGGTCACGTTCGACCAGGACAACCTGTACTTCGCGTGCGAGGCGGTGGATCCCGATCCCGAGGCCATTCGGGCCTACGTCACCGACCGCGACGACACGGACGGACACGACCGCATCGTGTTGACCCTGGACCCCTTCAACGATGCGAGGCGTGGGTTCCAGTTCGGCGTCTCCGCTCTTGGAGTCCAATTCGACGCCGTCTTCTCACCCAACGGAGGAGGGGGAGGCGATGGTGATCGCATGCAGGGCCCGAGCGCCCCGTCTTGGGACGCGATATGGAATTCCTCCGGACGGATCACGGAGAGGGGTTACCTGATCGAAGCTTCCATTCCCTTCAGATCATTGCGCTTTCCGAGTTCGTCGGGAGTCCAGACCTGGGGATTCTTCGTGACGCGCGAGTGGCCCAGAAGTGATCGGGTAGAGACTCGTTCCATGACCTGGAACCGGGACAACGCTTGCGTTCTCTGCCAGGCGAATCTGCTCACCGGCTTCTCTGGAATCAGCTCGGGCCGAAACCTGGAGATGACTCCGACGTTCACATCCGGACGTACGGACACCCGGAGCACGGTCCTGGAAGGAGAGCTCGAAAGCGGGGCCGTGGTGAGAGAGTTCGGGCTCGACGGCATGTGGGGGATCACTACCGACCTGACGTTGAACGCCACGCTCAACCCGGACTTCTCACAGGTGGAGGCTGATGTGGCCCAACTCGGGGTCAACGACCGATTCGCTCTCTTCTTTCCGGAGAAACGGCCGTTCTTTCTCGAGGGTGCCGACCTCTTCAGCACTCCGGTTCAGGCCTTCTTCAGCCGGACGATCGCTGATCCGCAGCTCGGCTCCAAGGTCACAGGCAAGATGGGATCGAACGCCGTCGGGGCCGTCGTGACCCGAGACGCGGTAAACCGCATTGTCGTTCCGGGAGAGCTCTCGTCGCAGAGCGTGACGCTCGACGGGACGGCGGTTACCACGGTCGGGCGTTTTCGCCGAGACGTCGGCGGCTCGTCTACGGTGGGTGCCCTCTACACCGGTAGGGAGGGAGACGCTTATTTCAACCGAGTCGGGGGTGTCGACGGCTTTTTTAGACTCGCCTCGGCACTGACCGCCCGCTTCCAGTACCTGCACTCGGAGACGGAATACCCTGAGACGCTGCCGCTCGGCTTGGATCAGCCCAGTGGAGCGTTTGGAGGGGACATCGCGAAGGCATCCCTGCAGTACGACACTCACGACTGGTTCGTCGACCTGAATGGGCAGTATGTCGGAGACGGGTTCCGGGCCGATGCAGGCTTCGTTAATCAGGTGAACATCCGAGGCATGCAGACGATGGTTGAACGGAATTTCTGGGGGGACGAGGGCGACTTCTATACCGTGCTCACCGTTACCGGGGGGGGCTGGCACAACGAGAACCTCGAGGGCCGCCTCATCGGAGAGGGTATGTGGACCTTCTTCCGATTCCGTGGAGCGAAGCAGAGTGAGCTGTGGATCAATCCCAACTTGAGACGACAGTTCTTCGACGGTGAGACGGGACGTCTGTTGCAGTTGTGGTTCGGTGGCTCTCTCCAACCGAGCGGAATGCTGCGAGTGGAGATGTCCGGCAACGTGGGTACCGATTTCGACTACACCAACGGTGGGCTCGGTCGGGGCTTCCGGCTGAGCCCGACGGTGGACCTACGACTCGGTCGGCGAGTTCACTTCAGGCTCGGACACACCTTCCAGCGTCTCAACACCCTGGACGGGGAAGAGATCTTCCGAGCCGGTCTGTCTCAGGTGCGTGCGGTATACAACTTCAGTCCCCGGTCATTCGTTCGGGCCATAATCCAGTACCGGGACACACATCTGAATCCGGAGACCCACGAAGAGGAGGTGAACCGGTCCGCGTCGGCAGTGTTCACTCAACTACTGTTTTCATACAAGGTGAATCCGCAGACGGTGGTCTTCCTCGGTTACACGGACAACCGAGACGCTTTCACGGACCAGGACTTCGTCCGAAGGCCTCTGACGCAGTCGGATCGCGCCCTGTTCCTCAAGCTCGGGTATGCGTTTCGCCCATGACCCTACGCGAAGCGATTCGCCAATGCGCTCCACCGAGATCGCAGTGACCCTGCCTCAGGTCCACGTGTACTGACTTGATCAAGACGCGTTGGCGACAGTCGAGAGGCCCGTTCGCCCGGCGTTCGCCCGCCGGTCGCCCCCCCGAGTCGATCCGTAGGAACGGTCTTCCAGGCCGGCGGGCTCGCTCTTCTTACGCATTCGGGCGGTATTCCCGGGTGTTCGCTAATGGGAAGGGGGGTCCCGCAGACGAGCATATCCGAGAGAAAGCCACCAGAGCGTGTGCGCTACGTAATTCGTTGATATACAACGGCTTACATGAGATTTCCGTTTTTGGCACGAAGCTTCCGTTAGAAAACGAACGAACACGGTCTTTGGGGTTCGATCGGAGGGTGCGGTGCACGGTGTGGCAGTGACGGTTAGCGAAGTTGGCTGGCTCCGGTCGAATCCCTTTCCGTTTTTCTATAAACGAGCCTGGAGGTGGGACGTTGACTCGAGTCCTAGACATCGATATGAGCGAAGCTAAGCGAGCCCTGACTCTGGCCGCGGCGGCCTTGATGGCCACAGCCACCATGGCCCTTGGACAAGAACGGCTGACTCTCCAAAGTGCCATCGATCTGGCCCGGGAGAACAACCCGACCTTCCTGGCTACGCAGAATGACGAGGCCGTGTTCGACTGGGCCATGCGGGAGGCGGTCTCGAACCTTTTCGTTCCTCAGTTGACTGTCTTCGGGCAGGCGGGTTATCGAGCGCCCGGGGTTTCGCGGACCGGAACGATCACCACGGGAGGAGTCGACCAGGGCGCCCAATACACGTCGTTCTATCAGTTTCAGGCCCGCTACACGCTTGACGGCAACACCCTATTCGGCGTCCCCAGTGCGAAGGCCGACCGCAACGCCGCGCACGCGCGCACCATGGCGGCCGAGTTCACCATGGAGTCGCTGGTAACGCTACAGTATATGACTGCCCTAAGGGCGCGAGATCAGGTGGAGGTCGCTCGGCGTCAGGTCGATCGCTCCATCCAGAACCTCGAAATCGCCCAGGCCCGCGTGGACGCTCAGGCCGCAATCGTTACGGATGCCAAGCAGGCGCAGGTTCAGCTCGGCCGGGATTCGGTGTCGCTGCTCCAGTTCGAGTCGTCGCTTCGCGTGGAGACGTTCCGCCTGCTCGAGAACATCGGATTCAACCTGGAGAACGAAGTCGAGCTCGTGAGCGAGTTCGCCGTGTTCGAGCCCACCTGGACCAACGGGGCGCTCATCTCTGGCGCTCTGGAGTCGCATCCACAGCTCAAGGCCTTCGAGGCCAGCGAAGGCGCCCGCAAGGCGAACCTTCGGCAAGCGAGGAGCACCTATTTCCCGCGTTTGACGCTCGCTGCCCAATGGCAAGGATTCACGCAGGAGATCCAGAACGGCCAGTTTCTGGTGAATAGCGCGGAAAATGGCGCTCTCAGCAGGATAGCGGACTGCGAAATGTTTAACGACATTTCGGCCGGCCTGCCTTCACCCCTGTCTGGCTTCCCTCAGAACTGCTCCTCCCTGACTCTCTCGGATGCGGGTCGCGAGGCGATTCTCTCGGGAAACAGTGCGTTTCCGTTCAGCTTCAACAACCAGCCGTTCCAGGCCCAGTTGAGCGTCAGCTTTCCGATCTTCAACGGCTTCGCCCGTGAGCGACAGGCGTCACAGGCCGCCAACGCCTACGAGGACGCGGTCCACTTCCGCCGTGCGGAGGAGCTGCGTTTGAGGACCGCGGTAACGTCGGCCCACGATGCTTTGGCAACAGGCTACAACATCGTACAGGTCGAAGAGCGCAACCGCGTAGTGGCCGGTGAACAGTTGGAGCTGGCCCGGGCCCGCTACACCTTGGGAGCGGACAACTTTCTGGTGCTACTCGATGCGGAGCGTACTACGGCTGATGCAGAGCGCGCCTATCTGGACGCACTTTATACGTTCCACATCGAGCTTGCGAATCTGGAAAATGCTGTGGGGCGGCGGCTTCGCCCCGACGCGTAGGACCCGATCACGACCATTCTCGTCGAGCGGCTGAGGCCGAGTCGGCGCCTAACGACTAGAGAGCGAGGAAATTCGTGGATATCCCCCGCGATCCGAAACCGAAAACCAGAAAAAGGGTCATCCAGTGGTCGGTTGCCGCCATCGGCGTCATCCTGATCACGGGCATGCTCAGGAACCTCCAGCCGGCGGCGCCCAGCGTTGACGCTGCCACCGTCTGGATGGACACGGTCCAGCACGGGACCATGGTGCGGCAGGTCCGGGGCCCGGGCACGTTGGTGCCTGAGCGGATGCGGTGGCTCACGGCTCTCACCGCCGGCCGCGTCGAGCAGATCATCATTTTGCCCGGCACGGAGATCGAGGCGAACACCGTCATCATCCGCATGAGCAATCCGGACGTCGAGGTACAGTTGCTCCAGGCCCAGCAACAACTCTCCAGCGCCGAAGCCCAGCTAATCCAGCTCCGCTCGACTTTGCTAACGCAACGCCTTACGCAGGCCGGTCTGGTGGCCCAGACGCGTACGCTCTATCACAACGCTCAGCGTGATCACGCCACGAACCAACGACTCTACGACACGAATCCCGAGCTGGTCGCCGCCACCGAGCTGGCACGGACCGGCGACGCGGTGTCTGAGTTCGAGGAGCGTATCAGGCTCGAAGAGGAGCGACTGGCGGTCTTCGAGTCGTCCGTCGACGACCAGTTGAATGCCCAGAAGATCCAGATCAGCCGGCTCTCGGACATCGTCAAGTTCAATCAGGACCGGGTCGCCTCTTTCCAGGTGACTGCCGGTGTCTCCGGGGTGTTGGCCGAGCTGCCGCTGGAAGAAGGTCAGTGGGTTCAGTCCGGCGGCACGTTGGCCCGTGTGGTGCAGCCGGGGCGGCTCAAGGCGGAGATCCGGATTCCGCAGACCCAGGCTCAGGACATAGCGGCCGGACAGCTGGCATACATCGACACGCGAAACGATACGATCGAGGGTCGTGTGGTCCGCATCGACCCGTCCGTTCAGAACGGGACGGTGACCATCGACGTGGCGCTGCCGGCCGACTTGCCGCGGAGCGCGCGTCCAGATTTGAGCGTGGACGGAAACGTGGTCATCCAGCGACTGGACGACGTGACCTACGTGGGAAGGCCGGCTTACGGCCAAGCCAACCAGAGGGTCGGCATGTTCAAGTTGGTCGAAGAGGGTCAGTTCGCCGAGCGCGTCAACGTCATGTTGGGAGCGAGCTCGGTGAACGAAATCGAAGTGCGGGAAGGGCTCGAGCCCGGCGACATCGTGATCCTGTCGGACATGTCCCAGTGGGACGGATTCGATCGGGTACGCTTGAGATAGCGCAGCATGAAGAGGTACTGGGGGGGACCTCGAAGGTCCGATCGGGAACGGAAATCGATGAAGAACCGAGGTTTACTGGAACGGGAGGGATGATGGAGAACGGTGGCGAGAAGAACGGGACGGCTCTGATCGACCTACAGGGGCTGAGCAAAGTCTTCTATACGGAAGAGGTGGAGACCCACGCTCTTTCCGAGATTCATTTGAGTATCAAGGCAGGCGAGTTCGTCTCCATCGCGGGTCCTTCGGGCTGTGGTAAGACCACGCTTCTGTCGATCCTCGGGCTGCTGGACTCGCCCACCATGGGTGACTATCTGCTCGACGGCGAGCCGGTGGCGAACCTCACGGCGTCGCAGCGTGCCAAGATCCGTAATCAGGCCATCGGGTTCGTCTTCCAGGCGTTCAACCTGATCGGCGATCTGACGGTCTACGAAAACGTCGAGCTTCCGCTCACATACCGCGGAATGGCCGGTGGCGAGCGCAAGGAGCGAGTCCACGCGTCGCTGGAGCGCGTGGGTATGGCTCATCGCATGACGCACTATCCCAGCCAGCTCTCAGGTGGTCAGCAGCAGCGCGTGGCGGTAGCCCGGGCCATTGTGGGCAAGCCCCTCATCCTGCTGGCGGACGAGCCCACGGGTAACCTGGACTCGAAGAACGGCAACGCGGTCATGGACCTGATGAACGAGCTCCATGACGAAGGGGCCACGATCTGCATGGTCACGCACGACCCGCGTTACTCCGCAGTTGCGGAACGCTCGGTGCACCTCTTCGACGGCCAGGTCGTCGACGAAGAGGACGCCCTGCGCGAGGAGCATGCGCACGAGTTGGAGGAGAGTGGCTTCGACGTATAACGGAGCCTTAGTTGGGTGTGGGAGAAGGACGGCCTTCGGGCCGCCCTTCTCGTTTTATGGTCTGGATCCTCGGCGCCCTGGGTGTCGTATTGGAAGCGGAGTCGGGGGTGGCGGGCCATTCGGGCTTGCGGCCCAGATACACGCCCCGCACCGATCCCATGGAGGCGCTTCGTGCCGAGTGAGCGGGGTACAGCGAAGGGCAGGGCGTTGACGGACCCCCACGGGTGTCCGATTTTGGGACGTACACTCTTGCACGGTGGACCGTCATGTCTCACGTAAAACATTAGATGTTATGACATAAATATCTGTGTGACATAATGTCAGGCGCGACTTTCATGACGGGCATGATCATTGCCCAAGGGAGTTCAGTCGTCGAAACCCGCTGTCGATCCAACATTCAACCACTGGGACCATGGCACTGATCAAGACGAGGGGAATCGAGAAGTCGTACAAGACCGGGGCGGGCGAGACGTTTGTCCTGCGACGGATCGATCTGGAAATCGGGGCGGGTGATTTCGTGACCATCATGGGTCCGTCTGGCGCCGGCAAGTCCACGCTGCTGTCGATCTTGGGCATGCTCGATGGCGACTGGCGAGGGGAGTACTGGCTCGGTGACGAACCGGTGCACGCCATGCGGCCGAGGGCTCGCATCGAGCTGAACAAGCGCTATATCGGATTCGTGTTCCAGCAGTATCATCTGCTCGACGATCTGACGGTCTACGAGAACCTGGAAATTCCACTCTCCTACCGAAACGTGAAGCGGAAGGAGCGTCAGGCGATCGTTGCCGATTCCTTGGACCGATTCCAGATCGTCGGCAAGAAGGACCTGTACCCGACGCAGTTGTCCGGTGGGCAACAACAGCTCGTCGCCGTGGCCCGGGCCGTCATCTCCGAGCCGAAGGTGATTCTGGCCGACGAGCCCACCGGCAGCCTGCACTCGAGCCAGGGCCGGATGATCATGGATCTCCTGGCCCAGCTAAACCGTGAGGGGACCACGATCATCCAGGTCACCCATAACGAAGACTACGCCGCCTTCGGGCAGCGCATCATCCAGCTGAAGGACGGCTGGATCGTCGACGAATAGGGGTAGGTATCATGGGCGCATCCGACGCCCCGTGCGTGCTGGTCGCCGACGACCAGGCTGACGTCTTGGAAGCGCTCCGCCTCCTTCTGAAGGGCGAGGGGTTCGACGTGGTCACGCTGAGCTCACCCGCCGGCGTTCTGTCGAGCGTCGAAGAGAAGGATTTCGACGCCATCTTGATAGATCTCAACTACACACGCGACACGACGTCCGGCGAAGAGGGCATGGACCTGCTCACGCAACTCCGCAGTCTCGACGATACTCTTCCGGTTCTGGTGATGACGGCCTGGAGCAGCGTGGACGGGGCGGTTGAGGCGATGCGTCGAGGGGCGAGAGACTACGTCGAGAAGCCTTGGAACAACGAACGGCTGGTCAAGACCCTCAGGACCCAGATCGAGCTCGGCAGGGCTCTGCGCCGTGGTCAGCTCCTGGAAGACGAGAATCGGCATCTGCGGGGCAAGGACACACCCGACTTCATCGCTCAGTCCAAGTCTATGGAGCCCGTGCTCCGCATCATGGAGCGTGTGGGACCTTCCGAGGCCAACGTGCTCATTACAGGAGAGCACGGGACCGGCAAAGAGGTGGTCGCACGCTGGCTCCATGCCGTGTCGGAGCGCGCGAAGAATACCCTGGTCGTCGTCAACGTAGGAGGGTTCTCGGAGGGAGTGTTCGAGAGTGAACTCTTCGGCCATGTGAAGGGAGCCTTCACCGATGCCAAGACCGACCGAATCGGGTGTTTCGAGCTGGCCCATCGGGGCACGCTTTTCCTGGATGAGATCGCCAACATCTCCCGACAGCAGCAGGCCAAACTGCTCCGGGTCCTGGAGTCCGGCGAGATTCAGAGGGTCGGATCTTCCAAGATCCGCCATGTGGACGTCCGGATCCTTTCGGCCACCAACGCAAAGCTCTCTGAACTCGTGGCCTCGGGCGAATTTCGGGAGGATCTCCTCTATCGGCTGAATACCGTCGAGATCGCACTGCCTGCCCTTCGGGAGCGCAAGGAGGACATACCCAGCCTGGCCCTCCACTTTCTGGAGCGGCAGCGCTCCCGTTACGGTCGCAAGGTCGAAGGCTTTGCAGACGACGCGATGCAGGCACTGATCAGTCACCCGTGGCCCGGAAACGTGCGAGAGCTCGAGCACGCCGTCGAGCGGGCTATCTTGATGGCCCAGGCCGATCGCATTTGCGCTGAGGACCTCGGGCTTCGGAGGCGCGCTGAAGGCGGCACCCAGATGGAAGACCTCACGTTGGATGAGGCGGAGCAGATCCTCATCGAGAGGGCCTTGAGCCGGAACGACGGTAACGTGTCCAAGGCGGCCGACGAGCTCGGACTGAGTCGTAGCGCCCTCTATCGACGCCTTCAGCGCTATGGTCTCGGCGGCGAGCCGGAGACTGCATGAAACGGTGGTGGGAGCATGTCCGCCATGACTACCGTATCGTCCTGTTGGTTCTCCTCGGGGGCCTGCCGGGAATGGCCCTCGCCCTCGGCTTTCTGTGGTTGGGACCCTACTCCGCCCGCCTCCAGTGGACTCTTTCCGTGTTGTTGTTCGGGAGTTGGTTCGGTTTCACTTATGCGGTGCGCGAACGGGTCGTCCGTCCTCTCCAGACTCTCTCCAACATGTTGGCGGCGCTCCGGGAGGGAGATTTCTCGATACGGGTGAGGGGAGCCGGCACCAAGGGTCCTCTGGCCATCGCCTATCTGGAGGCGAACGCCCTAGAGGAGGTTCTCCGAGAGCAGAGGCTCGGGGCGGTCGAGGCTACGGTGCTCCTGCGCAAGGTCCTGGAGGAGGTGGACCTCGCCGTGTTCGCGTTCGACGAGGACGAGACCCTCCGGTTGCTCAATCGGGCCGGCGAGAGGCTCGTGGGCCAGCCGAGCGAGCGTGTGATCGGGATGTCCGCAACCGAACTCCGCCTGCATGAAACGCTGTATGGCGTGGCACCGCGGACACTGGAGCTCAGCCATCCCGGCGGCACGGGGCGCTGGGAACTGCGCCGGACGATCGTGCGGCAGGAGGGACAGCCTCTCCGCCTTATCGTGCTCGCCGACCTCCGTCGGGCACTGAGGGAGGAAGAGCGTCAGGCTTGGAAGAGGATCATCCGGGTGTTGAGCCACGAGATCAACAACTCGCTGGCGCCGATCAAGTCCATTGCCGGTAGCCTGCAGAGCCTCACGCAGCGCAAGGCCCTCCCCGCCGAGATCGAGGAGGACGTGGGCAGCGGGCTCAAGGTCATCTCGAGCAGGGCGGAGGCCCTGGGCCGATTCATGGCCTCGTACGCTCAGCTCGCCAGGCTCCCCGAGCCCCATCTCGGACCGGTAGAGGTCGGTGCTCTCGTGCGACGCATCGTGGCCGTCGAGACCCGCATGGAGGTGGGGGTCGATCCGGGACTGGACCTCACGGTTCAGGCGGATGCGGACCAGCTGGAGCAGCTTCTTATCAACTTGGTCCGAAACGCGGTCGACGCGTCACTCGAAACGAACGGCCGAGTCAAGCTGGTCTGGCAGCTCAGGGGGAATCACCTCCACGTACTGGTGGAGGACGAGGGACCCGGACTCACGGGAGATACGGGTAATCTCTTCGTGCCGTTCTACACGACGAAGCCGGGGGGAAGCGGAATCGGCCTGGCCCTCTGTCGCCAGATCGCCGAGGGGCACGGGGGCACTTTGACTCTGGAGAACCGAGCGAGTGGCAGAGGCGCTCGGGCTCGTCTCACGATTCCACTCGACTTGGGATCTTCCACGGCGGTGGCGTCGCTGGCAGCCACGACACCCCAGGGGTCCGACTAGACCTCCCCCGGCGTCCTCAGCGTGCTCACGGCGTCCGTGCCACGACCTCCAGAAGCGCGCTGATCTCTTCGATCGAGGCGTCATGAAGGAAACTCTCGGCTATCCGCCCATTCCGGTCGATCAGGAAGGTGCGAGCCGAATGGTCGAACATCGAGTCATCCTCCACGCTTTGTTCGAAGTAAACTCCATACGGATCCGCCACGCTTCGGATCTCGTCGATGGTGCCGCGGAGCCCGATGAAGCTCGGATCGACGGCTCCCAGGTATTGGGCCAGACGCTCCGCCGAGTCCCTCTCCGGGTCTACGGTGACAAAGAGAACGTTGGCCGCATAAGCGTTTCTGGCGTTCGCTTCGGCGAGCTTGGCCAGCGTGAGCGGGCAGACGTCGGGGCAGTGGGTGTATCCGAAGAAGATGGCCACCGCCTCACCCTCGAAATCGGATAGCGAAACGCTGCGACCGGTGGGGCTCGTGAGGGTGAAGTCCGGGGCAGGATAGGGCTGGAATCCCGTGGAAACCGCAGGGCCCTGCCCTCGGGGCCACACCACGGCCAAGGCCACGACGAGACCTGCGAGAGTGCCAATGAGGACTTGGACGAGGCGTTTCATGGGGAGTCCACCAGAGGAGGCGGACAGGCTTCGATGGGAGGACGTTTCCGGGTGGCACAGGCTCTTGGATGCTTACCGCGCGAAGCGTATGGTTCGACCACGCATCCCGCAACGCTTCTGGGGAACGCTGTGTCGAACAGTCGGAACAGAAAAACACGGGCGGAAGACAAGAGGCCAGGCGCTTTGAGCGAGCACGAACTGATCGAGCGATCACGACAGGGAGAGCATGCCGCTTTCCGGGAGCTCTACAACAGCAATGTCGATCGCATCTACCGCCTGACCTCCCGCATGGCCGGGGACGACGATCTGGCGCGTGACTTCACGCAGGAGGCGTTCGTGCGGGCCTACCAGAAGCTCGACCAGTTCAGGGAAGATGCCTCCTTTTCGACGTGGCTGCACTCCATCGCGGTCTCCGTGACGCTGAATGGGCTCAGAAAGGTTCAGCGCAGCCGGTTGAGGGAACGGACGCTCGACGAGGCTCCGTACCTCACGGCCCCGCAGACAACGGCGGAGCCGGACATGAAAAGCAGGTTGAAGGAAGCTATCGACGGCCTTCCGGAGCTATACAGGACGGTGTTCTTGATGCACGACCTCGAGGGGTACAGCCACAACGAGATCGCTACCACGCTCGACGTGGCAGAGGGGACCTCGAAGGCACGGCTGTCCAGGGCGCGCGCCAAGCTGCGGGACATGCTGGGCGACTTCGCAGAGGAGTACGCGTGAGAAGCATCGACGGAGGAGCGACCACGGAGGAGCGACGACGGATGAATGACGACGGATTCATGAAACGGTTCGAAGCCATGCGAGAGGCCTATCACGCCCCGCCGGCAACGCCGCGGGACGAGATCTGGGACACGATCGAATCAACGTTGGCTCAGGCCTCGCCCGAGGAGGTTCTGACGAGCATGAGAGAAGAGTATCAGAGTCCTCCGGAGACACCGCGGGAGGAGATGTGGAGCGCCGTCGAAGCCGCGCTCCCAAGCGCCCCGAGTGAACCCGCAGACGTCATCTCTCTCGGCAAGGCGCGCCAGAGCAGGGAGGCGCGCAAGCCCGTTTGGCGTCGGCAGTGGACGGCGGTGGCTACAGCCGCGGCGGCGCTGCTGGTGCTGGGCGTCGGACTCGGACGGATGTCGGTGGAGCCCGTTGAGACGCCTGTAGAGTTGGCGGCCAACGATGTGGCGCCCACGGCGGAGCGCTCCTTCCAGGCCGTGGCGGTGGAATACCTCACGCGCACCGAGTCCGTTCTGACCATGGTGAGTTCGGATGCGCGGGCCGGAAGAATCGACGCGGAGGTCAGTCAGTGGGGACGTACGCTGCTGCTGCAGACGCGCTTGCTGCTCGACTCACCTGCGGCGCAGGACCAGGTCCTCCGGGAGCTGTTGGAAGACCTCGAGGTGATCCTCATTCAGGTGGCTCGGCTGTCTCCGGGCCAGTTCGACGAAAGAGTCCAAAATGATGAGTTGGATTTCATCAACGAAGGGCTCGACGATAACGACATGATGCTGCGGATTCGGTCGGTGATTCCGACCGGGGCCATCCAGGCTGGAATCTAGGAGGGATGATGAGAACGTCCACGAAGCTGGCGTTGACGGGAATGGTGTTTTTCGGACTGGTGACCTCAGCCGTGGCCCAGGAGTCGTCGGTAGGCAGGGCGGGAAACGGGCTCCGAGCGGCGGCGGTGGCTGTCGAGCTTCAGGCCGATACCGCGGAAGCGGTCTACAGGGACGCCCGGCGGGCACTGAACAGGTCAGAGTTCCGTGAGGCTGCCCGCCTCTTCCGGCAACTCCGGCGCGACTATCCGACCTCGGACTATGTCGGTGATTCCTACTACTTCGAGGCTTTCGCACTGTATCGAGACGGTAGGATGAGCGGCATGGAGAGAGCGCTCGATCTGCTGGCCCAACAGGCCGACGGATATCCCGATGCCTCCACGCGTGAAGACGCCCCCTCTCTGCGGGTGCAGATCGAAGGCGCTCTGGCACGGAGGGGTAACCGCGAAGCGGGCCGGAGGGTACAGGAACGGGCTTCGGAATCGGGTGAGTGCGGGGATCAGGAGCTCCGCACGATGGCCCTGAATGCGCTGTTGAACATGAATGCGGAGCGGGCGCTACCGATCCTCAAGGAGGTCCTGGAGACCCGCGACGAATGCTCCGTGGAGCTGCGCCGGCAGGCCGTGTTCCTCGTCTCCCAGCACATGACGAGCGAGACGGTGGACATCTTGCTCGATCTTGCGCACCGGAACCCCGACCCGGACTCCGAGGTCCGCGAGCAGGCCGTCTTCTGGCTCTCCCAGGTGGACTCACCGGAAGCTATCGACGCCCTCGAGAACATCCTCAGGACATCGGACGATCGTGAGATCCAGGAGAAGGCGATCTTCGCCCTGTCCCAGCACTCGGGCACGCGATCCACGGACATCCTCAAGGAGTACGCGGAGCGCAGGGATGTACCGGAAGAGCTCCGGGAGAACGCCATATTCTGGCTCGGCCAGAGCCCGGGAGGTGGGGAGTACCTGCGTGAGCTCTACGCCAGCGCGGACAGTGAGACCCTGAAGGAAAAGATCATCTTCGGTGTGGCGCAGTCCGGAGACCGAGCGGACGGTGCTTGGCTCCTGGAACGGGCGTTGGACCGGGGGGAGCCGATCGATGTGCGAAAGAACGCCCTCTTCTGGGCGGGTCAGATGGGCATGGATGTCGGCCGGCTGGCGGAGCTTTACTCGAGCGTGACGGATCGTGAGATGAAGGAGCAGATCATCTTTGTGCTCTCCCAGAGCTCCGACGAGCGCGAGGCCGTGGACCAGCTCATGCAGATCGCACGGGAAGAGCAGGATACGGAGCTCCAGAAGAATGCGATCTTCTGGCTCGGCCAGATGGACGACGACCGTGTGCCCGAGTTTCTGCTTGATCTGATCCGTGGCGGAGGTGCTCGATGAATCGGAGGACGAGCGTGCCCGCCGCCCGCGTACGGCAGCGTGCTGGACTCCGGGTGGTCGCTGTGACGCTCGCGCTTGCAGCGAGCCTCGGAGTGATGGCCGGCTCGGCGTCGGGCCAGTCGCTCGAAGATGAGGTGCGCGGGGCGCAGGACGGGTCAGTGGTCTTCGAGTACGCCACACACCACGACGTAGAGCTCTGTGGCGACGGAGGTATGAATTGGGGAGGCTCCTGGACTCGACTGGGGCGGCATCGCGACGACTGCTCGGTAGGCGTGGCCCAGGCCGAGTTGCGGGTGCGTGACGGTGTGGTCACCGACATCGCACTGGGGCCGCCGTCCGGAGGCCGAGCATCGAGGGAGAACACGCGTCTCGGTGAGCGGGATCCGCAGGAGGTTGCCGACTTTTTCCTGGTGCTGGCCCGCACCAGCTCACGTCGAGAGGTGGCGGAAGATGCGCTCATGCCGGCCGTCATCGCCGACGGTGTGACCGTGTGGCGGGAGCTCGACGGTATCGTCCGCGACGAGGATCTGGGTGATGACGTGCGGGAATCGGCCGTTTTCTGGCTCTCACAGGTGGAAGATGAGCGGGCCCTGGACGCCCTGGTGTCGATCCTGGAGGACAGCCGCGATCCCGAGATCCAGGAGAAAGCCGTCTTCGGCATCTCGCAGCACGACAGTCCGCGCTCCACCGAGATGCTCAAGAATGACGCCGGTGACTCGGGAGCTCCGGACGACATTCGGGAAAACGCCATCTTCTGGCTCGGCCAGAGCGATGGAGGCGGCGAATATCTCCGGGACCTGTACGGCAGTGTCGAGAGGCGATCGCTTAAGGAGAAGATCATCTTCGGCGTCTCCCAGTCCGGCGACGATGCCGATGCCGAGTGGCTCATCGACCGGGCCCTCGATCCCGGCGAGTCCACCGAGGTGCGCAAGAACGCGCTCTTCTGGGCGGGTCAGACCGGCGTGGAGGCGAGTCGTTTGGCGGGCCTCTACGAGGACGTATCCGACCACGAGCTGAAAGAGCAGATCATCTTCGCCCTCTCGCAGAGCTCGCACGAACGGGACGCGGTTCTCGTGGAGGCCGAGGCGACACATCTCGATCCCCTCAAGGGTGCGTTCGAGAGTGCGTCTGGACCGTCCGTGGAAGTCGAATGGGCGGCGGGGATGTCTAAGGCTCTCAAGGCTCTCTCCCGGGGGGGCATCGACGCCGTGATCCTCGATCCGGAGCTTCCCGACAGCCAGGGGCTGACGAGCTTCGAGCGTATGTACGCGTTCGCCCCCGACGTTCCGATCATCGTCCTCACCGAGGATGACGACCAGGATCTGGCGGTTCGGACGGTGCAGGGCGGAGCGCAAGACTGCATGACGATGCGAGAGGCGGAACCCAACGTTCTGGTACGTACGGTACGTTATGCCATCGAGCGTCACCGGCTGCTCTCGGCTCTGCGCAGCCTGTCCCTGATCGATGACCTGACCAGCCTCTACAACCGGCGTGGATTCAAGGACTTGGGCGAGCAGTATCTGAAGTTGGCCCGCCGCACGTCCAAAGGTGTGTCGCTCGTCTATGTGGATATCGACCGCTTCAAGACGATCAACGACACCTTGGGGCATCACGTGGGGGATCGTGCGCTGCGATACGTGGCCGATACCCTTCGGGCGACGTTTCGACGTTCGGATATCATCGCTCGGATGGGTGGGGACGAATTCGCTGTCCTGGCCATGGAGGCGACGAGTGAAGACACGGCTCAGCTCGTCGCACGACTTCGTGCGGAGCTGGACGAGCTCAACGATCACACCAAAGAGCAGTTCCAACTCTCGCTGAGCGTCGGCACGACGCGGTATGTCGGAGAGGACGTCACGAGCCTCGACGATCTTCTCACCAGAGCGGACGCCGCGATGTATGCCGAGAAGCGTGACAAGAGAAGGGCCATGGTGCCCTGATCATGGACGAGATGAAGACCGATCCTGTTGACGTCCCCGAGCCCGTTCTGGAGATCGGAGACGAAGATATCGCTGACGGCGAGGTCCGGTCAGATCATGAGGGACCCGACGACGCGGACCTGGTGATCGCCGATGATCCTGAGGTCTCGGAGGACACCGACGCCGAGACGGAGGACCGGGAAGAAGAGCTCGCTGACGTCGAGGATTTGGACGTAGAGGGCGAGACGGTGCCCGCAGACGGCGGGGTCGCGGTATCCGACACAGACGAGGCCGTTCCGGCGGCGGCCGTTCCGGCGGTGGCCGTTCCGGCGGTGGCCGACACGGGGGAGTCCGTTCCCGCGGTGGCCGTGGGGGCGACCGCCATCCATTGGCTGGTACGGATTGCGGAGTGTGCCGGGCTCGAAGGCGAACGTCCGGACCTCCCCCCCGATGCGCCGGCCGTGGACGCCTGGCTCGTCGTGAGTCGCAACTACAAGGTCGACGACGAGCGACTCTGCGACATGGTGGCCGAGTATTTCCGCCTCGACGTGGTGGACTGCGCCGCACGTGACCCGAACGCCGTCCTGCTGGTTCCCGAGCCGATGGCTCGCAAGCACAACATCTTCGCGCTCTACGAGACCGATCGGCACCTGTTGATCGCCACGTGTGATCCCACGGACGTGGAGGCCGAGAGGGCCCTGAGCTTCAGCACCGGCCGCACGACCATCTTCCAGGTCGCCGCGCCCAACAGCATTCAGGAAGCACTGGACGCTCGTTTCTCGCCGGAGCAGGCCATCGAGAGCCTCCTCGATACTCTCGAAGCCGAAGACGTCGACGAGGACGCGGTCAAGCTCGTAGAGGAGATGGGTCCGGAGTCCATCTCTTCCGAGGCTGCAGCGTCCACCCCGGTCGTGAAGCTCACCAACCTGGTCATCCGGGACGCCATAGTGCAGGGTGCTTCGGACATCCACATCGAGCCCGGGCGCAAGGTCGGGGCGATCCGGTTCAGAGTCGACGGCGTGTTGCGCAAGCACATGGACCTCCCCATGGCAGCCATGAACCGAGTGATCTCTCGCGTGAAGATCCTCGCCAAGATGGACATCGCCGATAGGCTGCGCCCGCAGGACGGCAAGGCTCGCGTGCGCATCCACAACCTGGCGTACGACTTGCGGGTTTCCACGATCCCTGCGGGCGTTGCCGAGAAGTGTGTCATCCGGGTCCTGGATTCCAACGTTTCCCAGACCCTCGAGGATCTCGGAATCCCGGCCTACGAACTAGACCGCTTAAGGCAACTCATGAACCTGCGCGAGGGCATCATTCTGGTCACGGGTCCGACGGGATCGGGAAAAACGACGACGCTCTACGGAGCGCTTCGGGAGAAGGCTGACGGCAAGGTCAACATCATGACCGTCGAAGACCCCATCGAGTACGAGTTGCCGCAGATCACTCAGACTCAGGTGGAGACCAAACAGGGTGTCACGTTCGGACGTGCCTTGCGGGCCATCCTGAGGCAGGACCCCGACGTGATCCTGGTCGGCGAGATCCGCGATCATGAGACGGCCGAGACGGCGACCCATGCCGCGATGACGGGTCACCTCGTACTGGCGACCGTCCACGCCAACGACGCGGTCAGCGCCATCGCCCGGATGGCCGACATGGGGATACCGTACAGCACGATCTCGTCCACTCTCCGCGGGTCCATCGCCCAGCGACTCCTTCGCAAGGTGTGCTCAGCTTGTGCCGAGCCCGTCCGGGGCAAACTCACTCCTGAGGAGCAGCGTCTCACCGAGCAGAATGAGATAGAACCGGTGGTCAGGGCCGTGGGTTGCGCAGAGTGTGGCTTCACGGGTTACTCCGGCAGACTCCCGGTGAACGAGGTCATGATGGCTGGGCCCAGGCTTCAGGCGGCTATCGAGGCTCGAAAGGGGTGGCAAACGCTCCATCGTATCGCCCAACAGGGCGGGATGAGGAGCATGCACCAGGTGGCTCTCGACTGGGTTACCCAAGGCAAGACGACCCTTGTGGAGGTGGAACGATCCCTAGGCGGTATGTCGGCCGAGGACGAAGTCCAGGAGGACAAGGGGCCGGTTCGCGTTCTCGTGGTCGATGACGATGAAGAGGCCCGGCTCATGTACCACTCCATTCTGGAGACGGAGGGACATGTGGTGTCCATGGCCAAGGATGGGTTCGAGGCCTTGGACATGCTCAAGCTCGACCCGGACTACAATCTCGTCATCCTCGACCTGAGCATGCCGGGCCTGGATGGTCGAAAGGTCCTCGAGCGTATTCGGGGGAGCAAGGACACGGCGGCGATTCCAGTGCTGGTGAGTACCGCCTTCGGGAACGAGAGTGTAGAGAGAGAGCTCCTCGAGGCTGGCGCCGACGACTATCTCGAGAAGTCCGTCGACGCGCAACGGTTCATCGCCCGGGTCCGGGCGGTTCTTCGACGGGCCGTGATGTAGACCATTCGGGTCCGTCATGCCCGTGTAACGCCTCGATAACGACACCCCTGATTGGTGACTAATCGGGTTGTTCCCCACCTCCGATCCTTCATGTTCGGTGCATCGATCATGGGCCCCAACACCGACGAGAAACGATGACAAGAGTATTCAGGCTGGTCGCGGTGATCAACCTCTCGGTCGCGTTCGCGACCCCCCGGATGGTTCTGGGGCAGACGGAGATCCGCGCCCGGGCCGCGACGCTCACGATAGGTGGACGCCTTCAGATTCAAGCCGCGACTTCTTCCCATGGGGGTGCTCCCCCCTACGAGACCTTGCTCAGGCGGGCACGCTTCTTTTTCGGAATCGAGGTCACGGACTTCTTGGAGGGCCGGTTGCTCGCCGACTTTGCCAGAAACGACGCGGCCTGGCTCCTTACTCCGGGTTTGTCATTCTTCGTCTCCGGGCGAAACAAGATTGGCACGAATCTCGACATCTATGTGCCCGAACAGGGTGGCTCCGACTTCTCGTTCAAGCGCCAGGCCTTCCTCTACTTCTGAGCGAGGGTCGCCACGAGAACGAAGACGGGGTGTGGGTACGAGCCTAGGCGGGCTGACGAGTCGCTATTTGGCGCAGAGGACGGCCCGACTTCTCACCCACCAGGGGACCCTCCGAGCGGTCGGTCCGGTAGATTGACAGGCGTGCCCCGAGCCTGCGAGGTTATTGGGCTTTGAAATTGCCACAACCCAAGGACTGACCGCTCCGATGTTCAAATCCGTACGAGGCCGGCTCATCGTCATTTTGGCGCTGGTAGCCATGAGCATCGGCTATCTCATCACCAACAAGATCAAACTCGGGCTCGACCTCCAGGGTGGTATGCACCTGGTTCTCGAGGTGGATGATCCCGAAGGAACGATGACGGCAGATGCCCGTTCCGACGCCATCGACCGAGCAGAGCGCATTCTGCGCACCCGTATCGATGAATTCGGGGTGGCCGAGCCGCTCATCCAGAAGATCGGATCGGAGCGGATCGTCGTCGAGTTGCCGGGCAACGAGGACGAAGACCGAGCGAAGAACGTGATCCAGCAATCAGCGTTCCTCGAGTTCAAGCTCGTGGTTCCGGTCACCGAGCTCGAGCCGGCCCTTGCACGGATCGATAGGCAGATCGTCGCGGCCCTCGGGGTGGATGCGCTCCGTGAGATGGGTCGCGATACGGAGGGCCCGTCGCAGGATCTCCAGGACTTGATCTTTGCGAGTCCAGCCGATGCGGCTCAGACCGACACGACCAGCGAAGGGGATGAGGCCGTCGAGGAGGACCAGGCGGTCAACCTCAGACCGTTCACCGCGCTGCTTGCCTCGGGCGACGTGTTGGGAACGTATCTGGTCGCTCTCGAAGACGTTGAAACGGCGATGACCTTCCTTGCGCTGCCCGAGGTGCGGATTGCCATGCCCCGGGACATTTCGCTCCATTGGGAGACGGGGCCCATCGGAGTCGGAGCACGCACCTACAGGCGCCTCTACGTGACCGAAGAGGACGCCTTCATGACGGGTGAGCAGCTAGAGTCGGCGGTGGCCCAAAGGGATCCACAGTTCAACCAGGCTCAGGTGAGCTTTCAACTCAACAGGGCCGGCGGTCGGCGCTTCTCCCAATTCACGACGCAGCACGTGGGCGACAATATCGCCATCGTGCTCGACGGCGAGATCGTGAGTGCCCCGGTGGTGCGGGATCGTATCGGAGCGACCGGCGTGATCGAGATGGGCAACGCCGACATCGCCGAGGCCGCCGACCTCGCTCTGGTACTTCGGGCGGGTGCCTTACCGGCCAAGTTGAGGATCATGGAGGAGCGGACGGTGGGGCCCTCTCTGGGACAGGATTCGATCGACCGTGGCAAGATCGCCGGGATCATCGGTATGATCGGTGTCCTGATCGTCATGATCCTCTACTACAAGGTTGCCGGGATATTGGCGGTCATGGCGCTGGCGGTCTACACAATGTTGGTTCTCGGTGGCCTTGCGGCCATCGGAGCCACGTTGACTCTCCCGGGTATGGCGGGCCTGATCCTCTCGGTGGGCATGGCGGTGGATGCCAACGTCCTGATCTTCGAGCGGATTCGTGAGGAGTTGATCCTAGGACGCGCGACGCGGACCGCGGTGGACGAGGGATTTGCGCACGCCCTGTCGGCCATCGTCGACGCGAACATCACGACGCTCATTACGGCGCTCATCCTCTTCCAGTTCGGTACGGGGCCCGTACGGGGCTTCGCCTTGACCCTGTCCATCGGAATCGTGGCGTCGTTCTTCTCGGCTCTCTACGTAACCCGGACCTTTTTCCTCATGTACCTGTCGGGGAAGAAGGCTTCCGACCCGATCAGCATCTGAGACTGCAATCAATGCGACTGTTCAACCAAGCTGACTATCCCTTCATCGAGTGGCGCCGTAAGGCCTATGCGGTGTCTGTTGCGATCATCCTCACGGGGATCGCGGCGATGGTCTTGAATGTCTTCGCCATCGGAAATTGGCAGAACTATGGCGTCGACTTCACCGGCGGGTCACTGATCCAGGTCCAATTCCGGGAGTCTACGACGGCGGCCCAGCTTCGGGCGGCGCTCGGGGGCTCTCAGGCGCCCCCCATCACCCGCTTTGGCGAGGAGAACGAGTTCGTGATCCGGGCCCCTCTGGGTGAGGAAGAGGTGGACGTGGTTCGGGCACGGGTGGAGGACCAGCTCGTCACCGCGTTCGGGAGTGACGAGTTCGACGTGGTCCGGACCGAGACGGTGGGGCCCAAGATCGGTGCGGAGCTGGAGCAGAAGGCATTGTTGGCCATTTTGTTCTCCTTTCTCCTGACGCTCATCTATCTGGCCATCCGTTTCGAGCTCCGCTTCGGCTTGGCGGCAGTCATCGCGACGGCCCACGATATTATGGTCACGCTGGGTTTCTTAGCCCTGTTCCGGATCGAGATCGCGCTGCCCACGGTGGCTGCGATTCTCACCATCGTGGGGTATTCGCTGAACGACACCATCGTGGTGTTCGATCGCATCCGAGAGAACCTGAACGCCAAGGGTGGACGGCGTGAGGATCCGGTGGTCTTGGTCGATCGCTCCATCAACGAGACGCTGCCGCGCACGGTGCTTACCTCCGGCACCACCTTGGCCGTGCTGTCGGCGCTGCTCATTGTGGGTGGTGCTGTGATCCGCGACTTCACGCTGGTGCTCATGTTGGGTGTCGTGATCGGGACGTACTCGTCGATCTTCGTGGCGTCACCGGCCCTCTTGGAGATCCAGAAGCGGTTCGGAGACGGGTCTGCCCGTCGCGATCGTAAGGCGAAGAGGGCTGCGGCTACCGGGTAGCCCGTGTTCGACAGCCACTGCCACCTGACCGACGGCCGCTTCGAGGAAGATCGGGCGGCCGTCGTCGCTGAAGCTCGCGAAGCCGGGGTCGCGCGCCTCGTCACCATCGCGTCGAATCTGGAAGATGCCCGTGCGGCCGCGGAGTTGGCCGCGGAGCATGACGGCATCTGGTCCACGGCGGGAGTGCACCCTCATGAGGTGTCCGAGGCGCAGGAGGAAGACCTGCAGGGAGTACGGGAGTTGGCAACGAGTCGGCCCGAGGTCGTGGCCATCGGTGAAACCGGCCTGGACTTCTTCTACGATCACTCCCCCCGGGATCTGCAGCGAAGGTGGTTCGAGGCGCAGCTCGAACTCGCTCACGAACTGGATCTGCCGCTGGTGATCCACAGCCGTGAGGCCGAAGACGACACCATTGCGCTGATCCGGAATGCTCCGCGTTCCACCCGGATGGTACTCCACTGCTTCACGGGGAGTATGCGTCTTCTGGAGGCCGGCCTCGACGTCGGCTGTTATGTGTCCTTTTCAGGCATCGTCTCCTTTGCCAAATTCGACGGCCACGAGGCCGTGAGGACGGTACCGGGCGATCGCGTGTTGGCCGAGACGGACTCGCCGTATCTGGCCCCCGTGCCACACCGCGGCAAGCGCAACGAGCCGGCGTTCGTCGCGAGAGTGATCGAGTCACTGGCCAGGATTCGCTGCGAGAGGGTCGAAGCCGTCATTGCTGCCACGACCGCCAACGCGAACCGGTTCTACGCGCTCGAGTCGTAGGGGGAGCGTAATGCCACGCACCATCGAGGTTCTGCCAGACATAGTCGCGAACCAGATCGCCGCCGGCGAAGTGGTGGAGCGGCCCGCGTCGGTCGTCAAGGAGCTCGTGGAGAACGCGTTGGACGCCCGGGCCACCCGTGTCGATATCGATCTCGAGCGGGGGGGCAAGCGCCGTATCCGGGTTACCGACGACGGCGTGGGCATGACCCGGGAAGACGCGTTGCTCTCCCTGGACCGCCACGCCACGAGCAAGATCCGTGCGGCCGTCGATCTCCAGTCGGTTGTGACGTTCGGCTTCCGTGGCGAGGCTTTGCCGTCCATCGCCGCCGTCTCTCGCATGACGCTCGACACCAAGGATTCCGATGACGAGGTAGGGACTCGCGTTCGTGTGAAGGGCGGGACCATGAGTGGCGTCGATGACGCGCCAAGGCGCCGAGGGACCACGGTTGAAGTCGGGAACCTGTTCTTCAACGCTCCGGCGCGGTCTAAGTTCTTGAAGGCGGTGGCCGCCGAGACGCGGGCCGTGAGCGAGACGGTTACGGTTCTGGCGCTGGCGAACGCCTCGGTGGGCTTCACCCTCACCTCGGACGGGCGGACGCTTCTCGATCTGCCGCCGGCCAAGGATCTCGCGGCCCGCGTGAGCGCCATCTGGGGCAGGGAAGTAGCGAGTACCCTCATCGCTTTGACTGCGCAGGACGACGGGATGTCGCTGCGCGGTCTCGTGCAACGACCCGACGCGGCCAAGAGTGGGCTGCGCAGAGCCAACCTTTTCGTGAATGGGCGCCCCTTCCGGAGTCGCTCTCTCATGGCGGCGTTGGACCGCGGCTACCGCACCACGATCTCTGAGAAGGTGCGGCCGTGGGTATTTCTGTACCTGCAGATGCCTCCTGGAACGGTGGACATGAACGTCCACCCGGCCAAGGCCGAGGTGCGGTTCAGGTCGGCTGCCGCTGTGGAGGCGTTCGTGGAGAATGCGGTGCGGGAAAGTCTGACCGCGGAAGCCAGTGCGGCCACCCTCGACACGCAGCTCGCGCCGCCTCGCATGGCCGTCCATGAGCCCGCCCGGGTCTCTGGGGGGTCGGATCCACGGGATGCGGGGAGTCAGACGGCCCTGTTCCTTTCGGCCGATGCGATGGACGACGAGGGGGACGGAGGCGTGGGCCAGGCCGGAGCCGCGCAGATCAGCCCGGCGCCGTTCGTGGAGGAGCGCCCGCGCCTCTGGCAGGTTCTCAACATGTACGTGCTCGCGGAGACCCGAGAGGGCCTCATCATCATCGATCAGCACTCTGCCCACGAGCGTATACTCTTCGAGCGCCTCATGGATGCCTTCGAAGAGGGAGGCCAGACGGGCCAGCGACTTCTCTTTCCTCTGACCGTTCGGCTCTCCAAGGCCGAGTTCCAGGAGGCCGAGACCCTGACCGGCATGCTCAACCGCGTGGGCTTCGAGGTCGAGGGCTTCGGCGGCAACACGATCATCGTGCACGCAGTCCCCGATCCTCATCCGTACTTCGATCCCCAACGCTGTTTCCGCGAGATGATGGAGGAGTTGGTCCAGGGCTCCGATCTCACACAGGCGGCAAAGAACCAGCACGAGAAAATCGCCATGATGTTCGCGTGCAAGGGGGCCATTAAGGCAGGTCAGAAGCTGAACGAACGCGAAATGCAGGAGCTCTTCGATCAGCTCTTCGCGACCGAGCTTCCGTACCATGACGTGCACGGCCGCCCGACCATCGTGCGACTCGGGAAGGACGAGCTGGAGCGCAAGTTCGGCCGGTAGACTACTCCCTCGACAGGCCTGTAATGGATTTCTTGGCGATCACTGGTCCAACCACATCGGGTAAGACCGCCCTTTCCATGCAGGTAGCCCAAGCCCTCGACGCCGAGATGGTGTGTATGGACTCCCGTCAGGTCTATAGGGGCATGGACATCGGGACCGACAAGGCGTCTGCGGAACTCCGGGGGCGTGTGCCCCACCACGGTCTCGACACCCGCAATCCCGACGAGACCTACAGCGCGGGACAGTTCGGGCGGGAAGCACGCGTCTGGATTTCCGAGATTCGGGCCCGGGGACGTGTACCTCTGCTAGTGGGTGGCACCGGCTTTTTTCTGAAGGCTCTCGTGGACCCGATGTTCCGTGAACCGGTCATGGAACCGGCGCGCCTCGGTGCGTTGCGCGCACATCTAGCGACCCTTCCGCGGGCGGAGCTCGTGCGCTGGGTGGAAGAGCTCGACCCCGACCGCACTAGGGTTGCCACCGAGGGAGGGCCCCATCGCCTCGGGAGGACTCTGGAGGTGGCGCTCCTTACCGGGCGTCCCTTGAGCTGGTGGCACACCCAAGGGCCCCCGGACCAGGAGCCGCTCGTGGGGGTCGTCGTGATCTTGGAGATGCCCCGCGAGGAACTGGACCGCCGTATAGACGCCCGGGTAACTCGGATGGCGGAAGAGGGCCTGGTCGCTGAGGTGGAGCGGCTGCTACAGGAGGGGTACGGGCTCGATGACCCGGGAATGACGGGAACCGGTTACCGCGAAGTCGCCGCGTTTCTGGCCGGGGATACGAGCCTGGACGAGGCCCTCGATCGAATGAGGTCCCAGACCAGGAAGTATGCTCGTAGGCAGCTCACATGGTTTCGACGTCAGGTACCGGATGACGTGGTCCGTATAGACGCGCTCCAGCCTGTGCCGGACCAGGCTGCACAGGTACTGGAGGCGTGGCAGCTCGCAACGGTGGCAACGGGATGAGGGGGGATGGGCCCGTGAACGGAGTGCAGCGCACATGAAAATCGGCATCACATGTTATCCCACCTACGGGGGCTCAGGCGCCGTCGCGACGGCCCTCGGGATACAGCTCGCGAAGCGAGGGCACGAGGTGCATTTCGTGTCATACGCCCAACCGTTCCGCCTGGGACACTTCCACGAACGGATTTTCTTCCACGAAGTGGAGATGGAGCACTATCCACTCTTCGAGCACCCTCCCTACACGTTGGCGCTCGCGGTGGCACTCCACGACGCGGCTCGGACCCACGACCTCGACCTGCTTCACGTCCACTACGCCATTCCGCACGCGACCTCCGCGTGGATCGCCCAGGAGATGCTCGGGGACGGAGGTATACCGGTGGTGACGACCCTGCACGGCACGGACATCACCCTGGTGGGACTGCATCCGTCCTTCCAACGGATCACACGCTTCTCTATCCTTCGGTCCACCGGCATCACGGCGGTCTCCGAGTACCTGCGTGACGAGACGGTCCGTGACTTCGACGTGCCCCCCGAGCGTATCGACGTCATTCCGAACTTCATCGACACCGAGGTCTACGATCCGGCCAAGGAGCCCTGCTACCGGTCGACGCTCGCTGAAGAGGGGGAGAAGATCGTCATGCACGTCTCCAACTTCCGCCCCGTGAAGCGCGTGTTGGACGTGGTGGAGGTTTTCGCCCGAATCGCCGCAGCGATGCCGTCCCGCCTGATCATGGTGGGGGACGGACCCGAGCGACCGCGCGCACAAGAGAGAGCCAAGGAATTGGACGTCGACGACCGAGTGGTCTTCTTGGGAAAGCATGACTCCGTGGAGGAGCTGCTCCCGTGCGCCGATCTGTTCCTGCTTCCCAGCGGCTCCGAGTCATTCGGGCTGGCGGCCCTGGAGGCCATGGCTTCGGGGACACCGGTCGTGGCTGCGTCGATCGGGGGAGTGCCGGAGCTGCTTCCTCATGGAGAGGCGGGATACCTCTACCCCGTCGGCGACGTGGAGGGCATGTCGGAAGGTGCCTTGAAGATCTTGAGTGACCCGGATCTGCGGGCGACCTTCGGTGAGGCAGGTCGGGCTATCGCTATTGAGCGCTTTTCGGCGGAGCGACTGGTCCCCGAGTACGAGGCGTGCTACGAGAGGGCGGTCGAGTCCCATGCACAGACCCACGGGCCCCGAGGGTGAATCTCTGGGAAGCGGTCTTTTTGGGATTTCTTCAGGGAGCCACAGAGTTTCTGCCGGTTTCCAGCTCAGGCCACCTGGTGGTGGGTCAGGCGCTATTGGGCCTGGACATTCCCGGTGTACAGTTCGAGGTGGCCGTGCACGTGGCGACCCTGGTCTCCATCGTGCTGGTCTACCACGGCCGGATCGGTAGGCTCATCGGCGGCGCCTTGAGTGGTGACGCCAAAGCATGGAGTTATATCGGCCTTCTGGTCGTTGCAAGCCTACCGATCGTGGTTGTCGGTGCGTTTTTTCGGCACTGGGTGGAGGCGCTATTCGAGAGTCCCTTCGTGCCCGCCGTGGCTTTTCTGGTGACCGGCACTCTGCTCTGGACGACCCGAAGTGCGTTGCGGCGGGAGCACTGGCCGGGACTGAGCTTGATGGCGGCGGTGGCCGTCGGTCTGGCCCAGGCGGTCGCCGTGGTGCCGGGGATTTCGCGATCGGGAGCGACGGTCGTTGCAGCGCTGTGGATGGGCGTCGAAGCCGAAGAGGCGGCCGCCTTCTCCTTTCTGATGGCCATCCCGGTCATCGCCGGAGCCGCGGTTCTCCAGCTCTGGGGAACGGCGGGTACAGGAGCAGGCCTATCCGCGGGAGCTTTGATCCTGGGATCGGTGGTCGCTGCCGTGACCGGTGTCGTGGCCATCCGGGCATTCGTCACCTTCCTGGCAAGGAAGAGTTTCCATCGATTCGGCATCTACTGTTGGGCCTTGGGCGCCGCTTTCCTCGCCTACCTATTCTCGGTGGGATGACCCGATGGGCCGCCTGTATACTTGGGAGAGTGAGCCGACCAGGGCTTGGGAGCACCTCTGGAGCGTTCCCCACTTCGAGGCCTACGATGCGCTCCCTTCGACGAATGATCGAATCAGGGCGTTGGCCGGGGAAGGAGCGGCAGCCTTCAGCACGGTAATCGCCGAAACGCAGACGGCCGGTCGCGGTCGGGGGGGTAAGTATTGGGAGTCCCCACCGGGCCTGGGTCTATGGATGTCCTTCTTGCTGCGGCCCGAAGGCAAAGGCGCTCCGTCTCTCACGCCGTTGCTTGTAGGGCTCGCTACCGCCCGGGCCATCGAACTATCGTGTCCGGGACTACACCCGAGGATCAAGTGGCCGAATGATGTTCTCGTGGAGGGCCGTAAGGTGGGGGGAATCCTCTGTGAAGGGGTGGGCCACGATGCCGTGGTGGTGGGCGTGGGGCTGAACATCAGCCAGCGTCCGGAGGACTTTCCCTCGGGTCTGAGGGGTCGTGCCACGTCACTGGGGGCCGGCGGGTGCCCTGGTGTGGTTCGTGCCGAGTTGGCTGGGGGAGTGTTGCGCCAGGCCCGTGATCTGGTCGAGCCCCTTCCGGACGACCTCGACGAGGGGTTGCGCGACGAGCTGCAACACAGGGATGCTTTGGCCGGGCGTACGGTCCGGACGGAAACGGGGCAGGAGGGAACGGCCATCGGTGTGGCGAAAGACGGGGCCCTGCTGATCGAGACAGACGGAACCCGCCATTCGATTAGAGGCGGGGGGGTCAGCGTGGTGTGAAGCGCCGCCTGAGGTAGGGTGGAGGGTGCAGCGGTCGAGACGAACTAGCGCGGAGAGAATGAGATGGACTTGGTCATCGACGTGGGAAACAGCGAGACGGTCCTGGGGCTTGTGCGGCCTGGAGGCCTGGAGGTGGCCGCTCACTGGCGTGTGAGCACCACCGTTCCACGCACCGTGGACGAATACGAGCTGGTTTTCCGAGCACTGCTGGCTGGCCGCGGATTCAGTCCTGAAGACGTGGGGCTGGCCGTGTTGGGATCGGTGGTTCCGTCGGCCACCGGCATCATCACCGACACGTTGGCGCGGTTCGTTGACCAGCCTCCTGTGGTGGTCACCGCACAAAGCCCACTCCCCATCGAGCTCGACGTGGACGAGCCCCTCACCGTCGGCGCCGACCGCATCGTCAACACGCTGGCGGCCAAGGAGATGTACGGACGCGATACGATCGCCGTGGACCTGGGCACGGCTACGACCTTCGACTGCATCACGGCCGAGGGTGTATTCTGCGGTGGTGTCATCTCCCAGGGGATCCAGGCGGGATTGGATTGGTTGGGCAAGAAGACCGCCAAGCTGCCCAACGTCGAGTTGGGTCCTCCCGATCGGGTGATCGGGCGCCGAACCGAGGAGTGTATCCGCAGCGGGGTGTTCTACTCGGCCGTCGACGCGGTCGACGGCATCGTACGACGCATCCAGGCCGAGTGGTCGCGCCCTGACGTTTACGTGGTGGCCACAGGCGGCTATGCCGAGGTCATTGGGCCGCACGCCGAGACGGTGGACCATATCCAGCCGTTCCTCACCCTCTACGGCCTCGCGTTGGCTGGACGCGCCATTCGGGGCTGACTCGGGTCCACCCAGAAGCGGCTCGCCGATCGCGGAAGGGCGCGTACTTCCCGGCGAATCTCCCGTTGACAGGGTCTCGGGGGGTGATAGATTCCGAGCCTGATTAGCACTCCTTCAGTACGAGTGCTAGCAACATCCCGAACTTCATGTTACTCAACCAGTTAGCAGGAGGCATTTCGGATGTCGACGAAGGCTGCGACCAAGATTAAGCCGCTTGCGGACCGAGTGGTAGTGACGCCCACCGAAGAAGATGAGCAGATGCGTGGGGGCCTCTACATTCCGGATACCGCAAAGGAAAAGCCACAGCAGGGCAAGATCGTGGCACTAGGACCGGGTAAGCTCTCGGAAGAGGGCACGCGTGTGGAGCCCGACGTAGAGCTCGGACAGACCGTCCTCTACGGCAAGTACAGTGGCACGGACGTGACTATCGATGGTGAGGACTTCCTCTTCCTTCGCGAGTCAGACATCCTGGCCGTCATTGGATAGAGCGCTGAAATCGGCGTCGGGCGGTATCGTGCGCGGCATCCGATTTGAGCACTCTCAGGACGTTTTGGTTTACACGTTTCTACTAGCGACAGATTGAGGAGTAAGTAAGCAATGGCTGCCAAAGAGATTGGTTTTGACGTCGACGCGCGTGCTCGCCTGAAGGCGGGTGTCGACAAGCTGGCCCAGGCGGTGAGAGTCACGCTGGGCCCCAAGGGCCGGAACGTCGTTCTGGACCGGAAGTTCGGTTCCCCTACGGTCACCAAGGACGGCGTGTCCGTGGCCAAGGAAATCGAGCTGGAAGATCCCGTGGAGAACATGGGTGCCCAGATGGTCAAGGAAGTCGCCACGAAGACCTCCGACGTGGCCGGTGACGGTACCACGACCGCCACGATTCTTGCCCAGACGATCTATGGCGAGGGCCTGAAGAACGTCACCGCGGGCACGAACCCCATGGGGATCCGCCGCGGAATCGACCAGGCCGTCGAGAAGGTCGTGGAGGTGCTGGAGGAGATCTCCACGGAGACCAAGGGCAAGAAGGAGATCGCTCAGGTTGGTGCCATTTCGGCCAACAATAACCAGGAGATCGGCGATCTCATTTCCGACGCCATGGAGAAGGTCGGCAAAGACGGCGTCATCACGGTCGAAGAGGCGCGTGGCCTCGAGACTACGCTCGAGACCGTCGAGGGCATGCAGTTCGACCGTGGATACCTCTCGCCGTACTTCGTGACCGACCCCGAGAGGATGGAGGCCGTTCTCGAGGATCCCATGATTCTCGTGCACGACAAGAAGATCTCTTCCATGAAGGATCTTCTGCCCATTCTCGAGAAGGTCGCGCAGATGGGTAAGCCGCTCTTGATCCTCGCCGAGGACATCGAGGGTGAGGCGCTCGCGACTCTGGTCGTGAACAAGCTCCGTGGAACCCTGAAGGTCTGTGCCGTAAAGGCACCCGGGTTCGGTGATCGCCGGAAGGCCATGCTCCAGGACATCGCGGTCCTGACGGGTGGCCAGGTCATCTCCGAGGAAGTCGGCTTCAAGCTCGAGAATGCCGTGGCGAGCGACCTCGGGTCCGCCAAGCGGGTCGTCATCGACAAGGACGACACCACGATCGTGGACGGTGCTGGTGAGAAGGAAAAGATCCAGGGCCGCATCGAGGAGATCAAAGTCGCGATCGATAAGTCCACATCCGACTACGACTCCGAGAAGCTGCAGGAGCGGCTGGCCAAGCTCTCCGGCGGCGTCGCTGTTATCAACGTCGGAGCTGCGACCGAGACCGAGATGAAGGAGAGGAAGGCTCTCGTCGAGGACGCCCTGCACGCGACACGCGCTGCGGTGGAAGAGGGCATCGTGCCTGGTGGTGGTGTGGCGCTGATCCGCGCCCAGCAGTCCCTCGGCGATTTCGAGGTCGAGGGCCACGACGAGCAGGTCGGCGTGGATATTCTGAGCCGGGCGCTCGAGTCTCCGATTCGCCAGATCGCGGCCAACGCCGGAGCCGAAGGCTCCATCGTGGTTGCCAAGGTGCGTGACGGTGAGGGTCCGTTTGGTTATAACGCCCAGACGGAGGTCTACGAGGACCTGGTGGCGGCCGGCGTGATCGATCCCACCAAGGTGGTGCGCACAGCGCTCCAGAACGCCGCGTCCATCGCGGGCCTGCTCCTCACGACCGAGGCAGTGGTCGTCGAGAAGCCGGAGCCCGAGGGGGCCGCGCCTGCCATGCCGCCGGGTGGTATGGGAGGGATGTACTAGGGACTCTCCGACACGCGAGTGCCGGGATGGCACTGACTTCCGCGAGACCCTAGCGGGATCTCGGGAGGAAGCGCCCACGGTCTCTGCGCGGCCCGGTCACCATGTTGGTGGCCGGGCCGTCGTCTTTTCGGACAGTGGCTTTTCGTACGGACTGCACTACCTTTTTTGGCCGCCGACCGCGGCTTTGCCGCGGCCCACAAAACCGAGGGGAACTGAACGAACATGGCAGATATCAAGGTGACCCTTCCTGACGGGACTGTGCTGGAGGTGCCCGAGGGATCCACCGTAGGCGATGTAGCGGCGGCCATCGGCCCAGGATTGGCCAAGGCGGCTCTGGCGGGTGAGGTGGACGGTCAGACCGTGGACCTTTTCCACGTCATCGACGCCGACACCGGCCTGAAGATCATCACGGAGCGAGATCCCGACGCTCTGGGCCTGTTGCGGCACTCGGCTGCCCACGTGTTGGCTACGGCCGTGCGCGAGCTGCGCCCGGGCGCCGGGATCGGGTTCGGGCCTGCCATCGACGACGGGTTCTACTACGACTTCGACGTGGACGAGCCGTTCACCCCGGAAGATCTGGAGATCTTCGAGGCCAAGATGGCCGAGGTGGCACAGGCCGACTACGCCTTCGAGCGCCAGATAGTGAATACCGAAGAGGCACGGAAGCTCTTCGCCGACGATCCCTTGAAGCTGGAGCGCCTGGAGGAGTTCGACGAAGACGAGATCATCACGGTCTACCGGGACGGACCTTTCCTGGATCTGTGCAAGGGACCCCACCTGCCTTCCACCGGTCGACTCAAGCACTTCAAGCTGCTGTCCGGCGCCGGGGCGTACTGGAGAGGTGACGAGAAGCGCCAGATGCTACAGCGTATCTACGGAACGGCGTTCTTCAAGAAGCAGGACCTGAGCGACCACCTGGAGCAGCTGGAGGAGGCCAAGAAGCGGGACCACCGGGTCCTGGGCCGGGAACTGGATCTGTTCTCGACCGACCCGCGGGTGGGTCCGGGACTGATCCTATGGCACGCGAAGGGTTCCGTGATCCGCACCGAGATCGAGACCTTCGAGCGCGAGCTCGTGGTCCGGCACGGCTACGACCTGGTGTATACGCCCCACATCATGAGCGAGAAGATGTTCGAGATCTCGGGGCACCTCGAGAATTTCAAGGAAGGTATGTTCGGGGCGATGGAGGTGGAGGGTGCCGCCTACCGCCCCAAGCCGATGAACTGCCCGGGGCACATCGCGATCTACGAGGCGGACCAGCGCTCGTATCGGGATCTTCCCATACGCATGGCCGAGTTCGGCACGGTGTACCGTTACGAGCGGAGCGGCGTCCTGCATGGCATGTTGCGAGTCCGCGGATTCACGCAGGACGATGCCCACATCTTCTGTACGCCGGAGCAGGTCACGGACGAGATCAACCGTCTGGTGGACCTGGTGGACGAGATGCTCGCTGCGTTCGGCTACCCGTACACGATCGAGCTTGCCACCAAGCCCGAAGAGAAGGCGCTCGGTAGCGACGAGGAGTGGGACTCGGCCGTGAAGATGTTGGCCGACGCCCTGGAGGCTCGGGATATTCCCTTCGAGTACGACATCGGGGGCGGGGCCTTCTACGGACCCAAGCTCGACTTCAAACTCATCGATGCGATCGGGCGGCAGTGGCAAGGTCCCACGGTCCAGCTCGACTTCAACCTGCCGGAGCGTTTTGAGCTCGAGTACATCGGCGAGGACAACGAGCGCCATCGTCCGGTCATGCTTCATCGCGTTCTGGTGGGGTCTATGGAGCGATTCGTAGGCGGGCTCATCGAGCACTACGCGGGGGCGTTCCCACTGTGGTTGGCGCCGGAGCAGGTGAGGGTGCTGCCGATCTCGGAGCAGTGGGTGGAATCGGCCGAAGAGTTCGCTGCTGAGCTGCAGGCGGCCGGGATCCGTGGTGCGGTGGTGAGCCGGGAGACGCTGGGGTATCGGATTCGTGATGCGGAGATGCACAAGGTGCCGTATATGGCGGTGATCGGGGAACGCGAAGCCGAGGCGGGTACGGTGGCGGTGCGGAAGCGTGGCGACGGCAAGAAGCAGGAGGTTCGAGATCGGGGCGAGTTCGTTGCCGACCTGGTCCAAGAGGCGGAGTCCAGGGCGCTCGAATAGGGGAGGTCGTGCGGTTCCCTCGCTCGCTGCTATCCGGGGGACCTCCCCGCATCCCCGCTGCCACGTATCCCCCTCCTAGACGCTCGCTCGGGACCGCACGACCTCCCCTTGGTCGGCCCCCCTCTCCCGCTCGTCAGTCACAGGCTACGCTCACTGCCCCGTCTCTCACTTGGGGCGGCCCCACGCCACCGGCCACCCAGGGGGCGGCCCCTCCGCGCCGCCCCAGGGCAGCCCCCGGCCACACCACCGCGGGGCGGGCCGGTACTCCGGGCCGAAGCCGTACGCTCTCGCTGACGCGTCGGTCTTCGTAGCCGTTGCTCGCTGGCCGAGTCGCCCTTCACTGTCCAGGGCTCGGGGGCGTATATTGGCGGTTCGACTCATACTGTCCGGACTGGAGTGGCGTCATGCGTATCGTTCGTTCTTGCCTGCTGATCTCGGCGCTCGCGGCTGTCGGTACCTCCGGCGTGCTGGCTCAGAGCACACCTCCCAACTTCTTGGTGGAGTTCGAGGGGCAGTTCGGTGCGTCGGCCGACAAGTTGGTGGCTCTGGCCAAGGCTATGCCGGAGTCGGCGTATGAGTGGAGCCCGATGGAGGGTGTGGCTTCAGTGGTGCGGGTGTATATGCACATTGCTCGCTACAACTACTACTACCCGGACATCGCGTTGGGCGTGGATTCACCGATGGGGGCGGCGGAGTACGACAGTTGGGAAGAAGGGGTGACGGACAAGGAGAAGGCGGTCGCGATTCTTGCCGAGTCGATGGAGCATGTGAGGAGGGTAGCGGCCCACTTGTCTGCCATGGATCTCGAAGATGAGACTCGGCTATACGCTCGGGACGTGGGTCAATGGGCTGTGCTGCTTCAGCTCATCACGCACATGAACGAGCATCTGGGGCAGTCGATCGCTTATGCGCGTATGAACCACGTGGTGCCGCCCTGGTCGATGTAGGCGAGGGCGCCTAGTTACCGATCCGGGCCTTCACCTCTTCGAAGAAGTTCTGCACGAGGATGAACTCATTGGCGGCTTCGTCGGAGGCTGCGAAGCCACGGACCATCAGGAACCGCTCATCGTCGGAGGTGATGTCGTAGAGTCCCACGACGAAGTTGTTGTTGGGTCGACCCTCGTAACCCTGCGGGACCGGGAACAGCGTCTGACGTTCCCGCACCCGAAAGCCCGACGCGGTTTCCACTTGCGCGGCCATCATCTCACCGGAGTTGTTCACGAAGAAGAGCTCCTCACCGGTGTGACCCCAGAGCGCGCCGTGCCCTCCCTCGGTCGAGACCTGCCACTTACCCGCGTTCACGTCCGGGAACGGTCGCACGAAAATCTCGTAGCGGCCCGTCTCGTCCGCACCATACGCAAGCCACCGGCCATCGGGTGACAGGGCCGGTCCCACCTCGTCGACCTCCGACGCGAGGAGCGGGAGAGGGACGGTATCCACTTCGGGACGGATGGCCAGAATGTCTCGTCCTCCGGCAACTCCTCCGGCCCCACCTGTCCGCAGGATCAACCATTCACCGTCGGGACTCCAGAACCCTTGCGAGAGAAAGACATCGTGGTCGAGTACCAGTTCTGCCTCTCCCGTTCCGTCGGCGGCTTTCGACCAGACGTCCAGATTCTCACCTCGGTTGGAAAGGAAGGTTACGTTGACACCGTCGGGGGTCCACCGGGGCATCCGTTCTTCGGCCTCACCGAACGTCAGCCGCGAGAGCGGCCCATCGTCCAGTTCCTTGATCCAGATGTCGTGGCCGGCCTCGGTCTGGGCCCGGAGCGCCAAGCGCGTGTCGTCCGGTGACAAGCTCCAGCCAGAATTGATGTTGCCGCGATCGAATGCCCAGCCGGGATCCACCGGCGTGGCGATGCCCGAACGACTCACCCAGACGAACTCTCTCTCGCCGGTAGCTGCCTCGCCTGACCAATACGCCATCGTTCCGGTTTGCGACACACTGAATTCCGGATACGCGTTCGGACTCACGACGACACCCTCGGCCACGGGCACGGGCGCTCCGAAGAGCGCCATACCGTCAACTGCGAGAGGCGCAGCGAGGATGTTGCCATCGAGTGAGCCGAAGATGAGATGGCCGTTGGGCGTCACATAGGGCTTGATACCTGGGGCAAGTATCCTGCGTACTCCGTCGGCCAGCCGGACAGCCTCGATCCGCTCTGGATCACCCCAGATCGTGAACACGGCGGTCTCGCCGTTCGCAAGCACCTGGAAGTCGCCGTGGGTATCGTCTCCCTCCTCGGCTCGTGTGGTGACGGGCTCCACCTCGCCACCCTGTACCGGAACCCGCTTGATGGTCCTATCGGTAGGGGAGTAGTAAAGGAAGCCGTCGGGGCCCCACCGCGAACAGCAGAACGCCGAGTCCGCCAGCGTGCGCACGACTCCCCCTTGGAGGGGGGCCACCTTGAGTTGACTCGCTGCGACAAACGCCACTTCGGTCCCGTCCGGGGAGATTCTCGGACTTGTCGGCACCGCCCCGGCGGTCCCCGGGACAGGAGTGAGCGTGAGATTGTCCCAACGGCGCAGCCAAAGCTGGAAGTCACCCTCTGAGTCGGGTCCCGTGAAGACCAGAGACGATCCGTCGGGCGCGATATCGAAGTTTGTGCTGGGAGCTTGATCCTCATGGATGAGCACCGAGAATCGTCCGATCGGCTCGGGAGAAGCCGCCGGCTCGGGGCCGAACACCGTCCCAACGAGCGCAGCGCCAAGACGGTGGACAGCGACGCGAAGGCCGTCGTCCGGCGCTTCCAGGGGCCCGGATCACCCGCTGCGGTGTCGGCCGTCTCCCCGTATCGGAAGTGCTCATCGCCTAACGCGTCGGCGAACTCCTGCACCGACGTGAACCGATCCGCCGGGAGCTTTTCCAGCGCGCAGCGCAGCGCGGCGTCCACGTTGGCTGGAATCGACGGTCGATGCGACGTCGCAGACACGGGTCCGCCCGCAATGATCTTGCCGAGCACCGCTTGGGCCGTATTCCCCGAGTAAGGGGGCTTACCCACCAGCATCTCGTAGAGCACACACGCCAGCGCGTACGTGTCGCTTGCCGCCCCCAGAACCTGATCGCCGGTCGCCTGCTCGGGGCTCATGTAGAACGGCGTGCCCACCGACAGGCCGGTCTCAGTGAGGCGTGTACCTCCCGCGGCGCCCACCGCCAACGCGATTCCGAAGTCCGCGATCATCGGCCGGCCCTCGTGCATCAGGATGTTGGCCGGTTTGATGTCCCGGTGGATGATCTTGCTCCGGTGCGCGTAGTCCAGCGCCTCAGCCAGATCAGTCGCGATCTTCACCGCTTCGTCCACGTGAAGCTGTTGTTCCCGGTCGAGCCTGTCCTGTAGCGACTCCCCCTCCACGAACGGCATGACGTAGAAGAGGAATGAATCGGCCTCTCCCGAGTCGTGGAGTGGCAGGATGTGAGGGTGCTGCAGGTTGGCCGTGGTCTTGATCTCGGTGAGGAAACGGTCGGCCCCCACCACGGCCGCCAGCTCGGGCTTGAGGACCTTCAGCGCCACCTTGCGCTCGTGCTTCAGGTCGTTGGCCAGGTAGACCGTGGCCATGCCGCCCTCGCCGAGCTCGCGCTCTATCTGGTCGCGACCGTGCAGGGCCGCGTTCAGACGTGCGATCGGGGAGTTCGGATCGTTCATGGACGACAACATGCGGCTGACCTGGACTGTGCCACAAGCTGCTCATTGGCGCCAGCGTCGGCGTCAGGCTCAAGCGTCCACCGTGCGGGTGGCTTGCGGCATGGCTGATCCAGAGACCATGAACCGTCACACACGTCGTTCAATGGTCCCGGCGAGGGGGGGGCATTCCGAGACCGAGAGGGCTCCGTTCCGCGCTATCGCTCACCACCTTGACGGACCCAGACATCTCCATGATCTTGGTAGGTTCTGAGCCTTGGAACAACGACAAAACGGAAGCGAGCGACCTGTGAGCCGCTCCACCTTTCGGTTCCACAGATCACGTGGAAACCGCCGGGTCCAAGAGAGCGGGTGACGGGAGCGCAAAACTCTCGGCACATCGTGACCCTTGTGGCCCGGAGGAATCCGGGCTTTTTTGTTGTGGATGAGCCGGGGTTTCCAAGGCCCGGGCTCCGTAAACCGTAGTGGAGGAGAGCAAGATCGCAGAGCAAAGAGTCCGTATCAACGATCAGATCCGGATCAGTCCTGTCCGGTTGATCGACGACGAAGGGGGCCAGGTAGGTATCGTCTCCATCGAAGAAGCTAGGGAACTAGCGCAAAGCAAGGGCCTGGATGTGGTGGAAGTCGCCCCGGACGCTCGGCCTCCAGTGTGCAAGCTGATGGACTATGGGAAGCACAGGTACGAGGCACAGCGGGCCGCCAAGGAAGCGAAGAAGAAACAGCACCACGTTCAGGTCAAAGAGGTGAAGTTTCGCCCCGGAATCGAAGACCATGACTACAACTTCAAGGTCCGTCATGCTCGGCGGTTTCTGAGTGAAGGGAACAAGGTCAAGCTGACCATGATGTTTCGGGGACGGCAGGTGACGCACCCCGAGTTGGGACGCGACGTGCTGCTTCGCGTCACAGAGGACCTGGAGGACGTGGGGAAGGTTGAATCCCTGCCGAGTTTCGAGGGGCGAATCATGTCGATGGTTCTGGGGCCCCTCAAGTAATTGCTCATAGGGGGACCCACCCACGGGCCCCAAGGGAGTAGATAAGCAATGCCGAAAATGAAGACCAATCGTGGTGCGGCCAAGCGTCTCCGCCGAACCGCATCGGGCAAGATCCGGCGGATGCGGGCGAACAAGAGCCACATCCTCACAAAGAAGTCAAAGAAGAGAAAGCGCCGTCTCCGTACCGCCACCTTGGTGAGCAAGGCCGACGAGAAGCGCATGAAGCGACTCCTTCCAGGGTCGTAAGCCAAAGGGGAAGCCTCGATGCCAAGAGCAACATCAGCGCCGGCTCGTAACAAGCGGAAAAAGAAGATTTTAAAGGCGGCCAAAGGATACTTTGGCGGCCGCAAGAACCTGTACCGGACAGCGAAGGATGCCGTTGAAAAAGGCTGGGAGCACGCGTACCGGGACCGGAAGAACAAAAAGCGCACGTTCAGGCGCCTCTGGATTACCCGGATCAACGCTGCTGCTCGTGAGAACGAGCTCTCGTATTCCCGGTTCATGAACGGACTCAAGCGCGCCGGGATCGACCTGGATCGCAAGGTGCTGGCGGATCTCGCCGTGCGCAGTCCGGAGGCTTTTAGCGCGTTGGCGGACCGGGCCAAAGCGGGGTTGGAAGCTGGGTAGCCGCCGCCCCTTTCGGCCACGGTACGCCAGGGGCTTCGCGACGATTCTGTCGCGGGGCCCCTCGCTATTGACGGCTATGGGTAGGACCAGCGTAAGTTGTTGCCCTCAACCGAGGTGAACGCGTTCATATATGAGTGATTCTAACTCTCTCATCGACACCCTGAAGGCCCTCGAGGCCGAGGCTCTTGCCGCGATAGAGGATGCCTCGAGCGCTGAGACTCTCGAGGAGCTTCGCATCGCCTATTTGGGCCGGAAAGAGGGCCGCATCTCGGCGGTCCTGCGCGGACTGGGTGCGCTCGACGTGTCCGAGCGTCCCGCTGTAGGGGCCGAGGCGAACCGTGTTAAGCAGGCCCTCCAGTCGGCTCTGGAGGAAGGGGAAGGTGCGGTGGCGGGAGAGAGTGTCCCCACCGGTCCTGCCGAGGACCTCACGTTGCCCGGCCGGACTCGCTGGAAGGGTGGCATCCATCCGGTGAACCAGGTCGTCGACGAAATCTGGCAGATCTTCCGATCTTTGGGGTTCGTACGTGCTCGTGGGCCCGAGGCCGACACCGAGTGGTACAACTTCTTGGCTCTGAATACGCCACTCGACCATCCGGCAGCCGATGAGCAGGACACGCTCTACCTGAAGGACTCCGTTCTCCTCCGCAGCCACACGTCGCCCGTGCAGGTGCGAGTAATGGAGCACCATCCCCCTCCCATTCGCATTCTGGCACCTGGAATGGTCTATCGGCGAGACACCTACGATGCCACCCACACCCCGGCGTTTGCGCAGATCGAGGGCCTGGTGGTGGACGAGGGGATCACCTTTGTGGACTTCAAGGCCACACTGGCCGAGTTCGCGCGCCGATTCTGGGGTCCGGGGACCAAGGTCCGCTTCCGTCCCTCCTACTTTCCCTTCACCGAGCCCAGCGCGGAAGTGGACGTGAAGCGGCAGCTGACCATGAAAGACGGGACCCAGGTCGAGTCCGATTGGATCGAGATCATGGGGGCCGGAATGGTGGACCCCAACGTGCTCGAAAACGTGGGTTACGACGCGGAGCGCTACACCGGATTCGCGTTCGGCATGGGGCCGGCCCGTATCGCGCTCCTCAAGTACGGCGTGCCCGATCTCCGGCTGTTCTTCGAGAACGACGTCCGTTTCCTCTCCCAGTTCGCGCAGGGAGGGGCCTCATGAACATCTCGTTCGCTTGGCTCAACGCCATGGTGCCGGATCTGGCACTGGGCGTCGAAGAGGTGGCCGAGCATCTCGCCACCCGCGGAGCTCCGGTGGAGGACACCGAGTACCTCGGCGCGGGGCTCGAACAGGTCATCGTGGCTCGGGTGGAGTCGGTGCGACAACACCCCAATGCAGACCGTCTGTCTCTCTGCGAGGTGAATAACGGAGAGGAGACGCTCCAGGTCGTGTGTGGCGCCCCGATCATCCACGAGGGCGGCTACTACCCGTTCGCGGGGGTCGGGGTGACCCTGCCTGGTGACTTCACGCTCAAGCGGGCCAAGATCCGGGGTGAATACTCGAACGGGATGCTCTGCTCCGAGAAGGAGTTGGGCCTGGGACGGGACCAGGGCGGTATCATGCACCTGACGGGCCAGGTGTCGTTGGGCCAGCCCCTCACCGAAGCTCTCGCGCTCGACGATGTCCGACTGGACGTAGAGGTGACCCCCAACCGCGGCGACTGGTTGTCTCATGTGGGAGTGGCCAGGGAGGTGGCTCCCGGTGGGGTCGACGGTATCGAACTTCCGGCGATTCCAGGTGCTCCGGAGTTCGATTTAGAGGTCAAGACGGCCGAGCTGGAGGTCACACATGCCGAGGTCGGCATCCGTATCGACGAACCTGCGCTCTGCTACCGATTCCTCGGTGTGATCATTCGTGGGGTGGAGGTAGGCCCCTCTCCGGAGTGGCTCGCCCAGCGACTGCGGGCGGTAGATCAGCAGCCCATCAACAACGTGGTTGATGCCACGAACTACGTGATGCTCGAGATGGGTAACCCGATGCACGCCTACGACCTGGGCAAGCTCGACGAGTCGAGACTGGTCGTGCGGCACGCGAGGGACGGGGAAGAAATGCAGACCCTGGACGGGTTGGAGCACGAGTTGGACTCTGACATGCTTATGATCTGCGACGCTTCCGTTCCCCACGACATCGCCGGAGTGATGGGTGGCATGCACTCGTCGGTAACCGAGGAGACCACCGAGATTCTGCTGGAATGCGCCCTCTTCGAGCCGAAGTCCATCCGGAGGACCCGGAAAGCGCTGGGCATCTCCACGGATGCCAGTTATCGGTTCGAGAGGGGAGTGGATCCCGAAGGACACCTCCCGGCCGTCAAGAGGGCCTTGGAGGTCATCCTGGCCACGGCAGGTGGCGAGATCGATGGGCCGATCCTAGAGGTGCTTCCGCGCCCGTGGGAGCCGGTCACGTTGACGCTCCGGCTGTCTCGGGTCACCCGCGTCCTCGGCGTGTCTCTGGGAGCGAAGGAGATCGAAGGCCTACTCGAGCCGTTGGGATTCGGCGTCGACGCGGGCGGTGAGGACGAGCTCAGCGTGAGGGTGCCGGGCTATAGAAGTTACGACGTGACCCGCGAAGTGGACCTCATCGAGGAGATCGCGCGCACCCACGGGTACGACAACTTTCCCGACGATCTGGGGCCGGCCCGTCCCACGAGCGTGCCGGACGATCCGCTCTTCCAACTCGAGGACAACCTGAGGCTCGCGCTGGCCGGGGCGGGGCTGCTCGAGGCCACCAATCCTGCGTTCGCTCCCGAGTCCGAGGGAGACGTGGAACTCAACAACCCCATCTCCAGCGAGGAGAGCCGTCTGCGTGGCGCGCTCCTTCCGGCGCTGTTGCGGCGGGTGGAGCACAACTTCGCTCGAGGCGCGCGTGACGTGCGTTTCTTCGAGATCGGTACGGTCTTCCACTTCGCCGGTTCGGGGAATGCACCGCACGAGGATCTTCACGTGGCCTTGACTGTCACGGGACGGCAACGGCCGGGTCACTGGTCCGAGGAGGTCGAGCCCGTCGATTTCTGGACGTTGAAGGGACTCGTGCAGGAGACCCTGGCCGAGTCCGGCTGGGAAGGGGTATCGGTGGGCCCTGCGGGTGCGGGCGCTGTGGCCGAGGGGGCGGACGGTGCCGGCGGCGAGGGATTCGGGGGCGACCCGATGTTCGTGCCTTCGACCACGGTCGGAATCTCGCTGTCGTCCGGCGTATCCGTGGGGTCGGCCGGACAGGTCAGGAAGGAGCGGATCGATGCTCCAGCTTGGGCAGGGCCCTTGTGGGCCATGGAGCTCCGCCTGCCGGCCGAACCCCGCCTGGAGCGAACGCCCACATTCCGACCCCTACCGCAGTTTCCCGGGGTGGATCGTGATCTCGCTCTTCTCGTCCCGCACGACGTTCCGGCGGACTCCGTGGTCGAATGTATTCGCGGGTCGGGTGGCGCACTCCTCGACAAAGTCACCATCTTCGACATGTATCGGGGAGAGGGTGTCGGCGAGGCCGAGCGGTCGCTCGCGTTCCGTCTTCGCCTTCAGGCGTGGGACAGAACGCTGACAGACAAGGAAGTGGACCGGGTGGTCGGGAAGGTCATCAAGAGACTTGTGGAGGACCTCGGTGTCGAACAACGCCTCTGAGAAAGCAAAGGTGACCCCGGCTGCGGCTATCAAACGACTCAAGGCCGCCGTTGCCGATGCAGTCGGAGAGGTCGAGCGCCTCCGCGCGGAGCTCGCGCGCATGGAGGCTCAGGGCGAGGAGCTCGAGGGCCTGATCCGAGGCGTGACGTCCGGGGAGCGAAGCCCGCGTGAGATGATCGACAGGATCAGCATTCTGGATGAGGAGAACCGTGACCTCCGAGCCCGTGTGAACCAGGGCAGGGAGGGAGTCGAGCGTCTACTGGCGAGAATCAGATTTCTGGAGGAGCAGCAGTGAGCGCAGACAAGGAGTCCGTGACGGTCCGGATCGCCGGTGAAGAGCACACCATCCGCTCCAGCGCCGAGGCGGAGTACACCAAACGCTGTGCCCGCTACGTGGATCAGCGAATACACGACATCAAGAAGCAGGTCGGGCTCCTCGAGGGGCATAAGGCCGCCATTCTCGCGGCCCTCTCCATCACCGACGAGTTCTTTCAGGCAAAGGAAGATCTGGAGCAGAGCGGCATCGACATGGCGTCAACGGTCGACGGACTCGCCGAAGCCTTGGAAAGCGCGCTAGCCCCCGAGTAACAGGCGATTGCATCGGGGTGTCCGCTACAAACTCCTCGTCGATGGCGATGTCGAAGCTTCGACGACTTGCGTTTCGTCGAACCTAAATCCATTGTTTTTCCGGTAGTTAGCCATCACCCACCGTACAGACGCCTCCTTGGGTGGCGTTTGTTGTTCGGAGTAGATAAATGGACCCGCTGGTTATCGGACTGGCGGCGGCTGTAGGATTGCTCTTTGGAGCAGCGGGATACGTCGGACGCGGCCTGATCGAGCAGTCGCGTCAGAAGAAGGCTCAGGCGGCCGCCGAGGATGAGGCCTCCAGGATCCTGGCTCGCGCACAGGAAGAAGCAGACAACCTCCGTACCTCCAAGGTCCTCGAGGGTAAGGAAGAAATCTTCCGGCTCCGGGAGTCCTGGGAGCAAGAGGAGCAGCGCCTCCGAGAGGACGCCGAGCGGGCTGAGAAGCGCCTTGCCGAGCGCTCGGACTCGCAGGACCGCCGATTCGACACCCTGAACGAGAAGGAATCGGCCCAGGAGCAGCGCGCCAAGGAGTTGGATCAGCGAGAGGGCCAGCTCGACGGGTCTGCCCAAGAGGTGGAGCGCTCACGGGCGGAGGTGCGCAAGAAGCTCGAGACGATGGCGGGGACCTCGGCGGCCGAGGCCAAGCAGCAGTTGATCCACGATCTGAAGGACGAAGCGAGGGCTGACGCCGCCAACGACCTCCGCGAGATCAAGGACGAGGCGCAGCGCAACGCCGACCGCGAGGCCAAGAAAATTCTAGGCCTCGCCATTCAACGCATGGCTGCCGACCAGACCGCGGAGATGACCGTCTCTGTCGTACAGCTTCCCTCCGACGAGATGAAGGGCCGCATTATCGGGCGGGAAGGACGTAATATCCGCTCGTTCGAGCAGGCGACCGGTATCGACGTCATCATCGACGACACCCCCGAGGCTGTGGTGCTCTCTGGCTTCGACCCGGTACGCCGAGAGGTGGCTCGGATCGCTTTACAACGGCTCATCGAAGACGGACGCATCCACCCCGGGCGCATCGAGGAGATGGTGGATAAGAGCCGAGCAGAAGTGGAGCAGTCCATGGTCGAGGCGGCCGAGGAGGTGCTCTACGAGCTCGGTATCCACAACGTCAATGCAGAGGTCGTGAAGATCCTCGGCCGGCTGAAATTCAGAACGTCATACGGTCAGAACCAGCTTCAGCACGCCAAGGAGGTGGCCCTCCTGGCGGGAAACATGGCGACGGAGATGGGGCTGGACGTACAAGCGACCAAGCGCGCCGGGGTGCTGCACGATGTCGGGAAGGGCATGACACACGAGCACGAAGGCACCCATGTGGAGCTCGGCTATCGTCTATGCAAGAAGCACAACGAGTCCGAGATCGTCCTGAATGCTATCAAGGCTCATCACGACGAGGAGCCGCATTACTTTCCCGAAACCTTTCTCGTGACCGCAGGCGACGCCATCTCCGGGTCCCGTCCGGGGGCCCGGCGCGAGATGTTCGAGGGCTATGTAAAGCGGTTGGAAAAGCTGGAAGAGTTGGCCATGGAGCATCCCGGGGTGGAGCGCTGCTTTGCCATTCAGGCGGGGCGCGAGATCCGTGTCATGGTCGAGCCGGACAAGGTCACGGACAACGAGATGGCACAGATTTCCGAGGCCGTAGCGAGACGCATCGAAGGTGAGCTGCAGTACCCGGGTCAGATAAAGGTGGTCGTGATCCGCGAGACCCGGGCTATCGATTTTGCACGCTGATGCCCGAGAACATGGATACGGTTAGACAGCGAAGGGACCGTCTAGTGTGGGTAGCCCTGTACACATACAGGAGAGCGAATGTCGGCTGACATCATCTCGGGCAAAGAGATCGCCGCGTCCATCCGGGAAGAGCTCAAGGAGCGCGTGGCCGAACTGAAGGAGTCCGGGCTCATCCCCGGGCTTGCCGTGGTGCTCGCCGGAGAAGATCCGGCGAGCCAGGTCTATGTGGGCATGAAGAACAAGGCTGCCACTGAGGCGGGCATCCTCTCCCGGCAGATCACCCTGCCGATGGAGGTCACGGAGGAGGAGTTGCTCGGCGTCGTCGCGGGGCTGAATGCCGACCCCGACATCCACGGGATCCTGGTGCAACTTCCGCTGCCCGACCAGATCGACGAAGCCAAAGTTCTGTTGGCCATCGACCCGGAAAAGGATGTGGACGGTTTCCATCCGGTAAACGTGGGCCGGCTGGCCACTGGTGATCTGGACGTGCTCACGCCGTGTACCCCCCGGGGTGTGATCGAGATGCTCATGCGTAGCGGGCACGATCCTGCGGGGAAGCATGCCGTGGTCGTGGGACGGTCCAATATTGTCGGGCGTCCCATGGCGTCGCTCCTTCTGCGCAAGGCCGCCGGTGGCAACGCGACGGTGACGGTGGCTCACAGTCGTACTCCCGATCTGGGCGCGGTCACGCGGGAAGCGGATATTCTGATCACGGCCATCGGAATGCCTGAGTTCATCAGGGGCGACATGATCAAGCCCGGCGCGGTGGTCATCGACGTCGGCGTGAACCGAGTCGACGACGACACCCGTGAGCGCGGCTACCGTCTCGCGGGTGACGTGGCGTTCGACGAGGCAAAGGAGGTGGCCTCGGCCATCAGTCCGGTTCCCGGTGGTGTGGGACCGATGACCATCGCGATGCTGCTCTCGAACACGGTGGACGCCGCAGTTCGATCGTCCAACACCGAGGGCTAGAGGGCCGCGCTGCCGGGCCCCCCAAGGGACCGCGATCGTATGACGAGCCCGCGCGTCTGGAGCGTCTCGCAGGTCAATCGGGCCGTCGGACGCCTACTCGAGGAGAGCATCGAGAGCCTATGGGTCTCGGGCGAGGTGGCGAATTGGACCCGCGCACGGTCTGGACACTGCTACTTCACGCTCAAGGACGAGCAAGCCCAAATCCGTTGCGCCATGTTCCGCACGGAAGCGGCCACTCTGCCCACCGATCCCGAGCAAGGCATGAACGTCCGGGCGTTCGGTGGGTTGTCGTTGTACGTGGCCAAGGGCGAGTACCAGCTCATCGTACGTCGCCTCGAAGCCGAGGGTGAGGAGGGCCTGTGGCGCCTTGCCTTCGAGCGGGTGCGGGCCAAGCTCGATGCCGAGGGGCTGTTGGCGCCAGAGCGGAAGCGTCCGCTACCGGCCTTCCCGGGGACCGTCGGCGTGGTGACGTCCCTGGCCGGGGCGGCCCTTCACGACATCATTACGGTCGTCCGGCGTCGCGCCCCTTGGACCCGAGTCGTCGTACGGGGAACCCGTGTGCAGGGCGAGGGCGCGGGGGTGGAAGTGGCTGAAGCCATCGAGGTGTTGGGTCGGAGTGGGCTCGCGGACGTATTGATCGTCAGCCGAGGAGGGGGCTCATTGGAGGATCTGTGGACCTTCAATGAAGAGGTGGTGGCACGGGCCATCGCCCAGTGCCCGGTTCCTGTGATCTCGGCTGTGGGTCACGAGATCGACGTCACGGTCGCGGACCTTGTGGCCGACCACCGCGCACCCACTCCGTCGGCCGGCGCCGAGGCGGCGGTCCAAGACGCAGAGGCGTTAGGCGAGGTTCTTGCATTGAAGAGAGATCGCATGAGTCGGGCATTGCGGGGAGCGGCCCTCAGGCGTCGTGACGCGCTCGTGGTCCGACGGGGTCAATTACGACGCTCGGCCTCGGTGCTGGCCCGCCCTCGCAGGGATGCCCTGGGCCGGGCTGGGGACCGGATGGAGATGGCGGTACGCAAGATGGTCTCGCTCAAGAGGACCCGTCTGTCCGAGGGCGCAGGCAAGATGGATGTGCTGTCGCCATTGGGTACGCTGGCCCGGGGGTATGCCTTGCCCTTGGACGAGGCCGGCCGCGTTCTCAGGAGTTCAGCCGATCTGGAGCCCGGCTTGCGGTTTTCTCTCCGAGTTTCGGACGGGTCCGTGCCGTGCGAAGCGTTGGAGAGAGATGGAGCGGACAGTTGATGACCGCATCGATCGAGTCGGTAGACGCCCATGGGCGCTCAGTAAGGAGATATCTATTGTGACGCCGGCAGACGAAACGCTGGATCAAACCAGCGAAGGTGGTCCCTCTTTGGAGGACCGTCTCAGACGACTCGAGGAAATCGTTCGATCCCTCGAGGCGGACGACCTGGAGTTGGAGGGGGCCTTGGCCCTCTTCGAGGAGGGCGTCGAGCACGTCCGAAGCGCAGAGGACACTCTCAAGAACGCCGAACTCAAAGTCGAGGAACTCCTGGGTCCGGTCGAGGCCCACACCACGCAGCCCCTGGAGGACGAGGCGGAGTGACCGACGGACCCTCTCTCGACCTCGAGGCATTTCTTCTCCAAGAAAGAGAGCAGGTGGAGCAGGCCCTCGAGCGCTCCCTCGAGTCCTTTCGGGGCGATCTTGCCACCGACTTGGCCGAGCCGATTCGCCACGCCGTGATGACGGGGGGAAAGCGGCTCCGGCCCATCTTGTGCGCCGTGGCCTACCGCGCCTGTGCAGGGATCCCCAGGACGGAAGTGTATGATCTGGCCGTCTCTCTCGAGCTCGTTCATGCCTACTCGCTCATGCACGACGACCTTCCCTGCATGGACGACGCCGAGCTACGGCGTGGACGGCCTACTCCCCACACCCTCTACGGTGAGGAGGCGACGATCCGCGCCGGGCTCGCGCTGATTCCGGCCGCCTCGCTCCAAGCGCTCCGGGCTGCCAGGACACTCGGATGTGAAGACGACACGGTCCGCATGATCGTTCAGGAGCTCAATCGTGCCGCGGGAGGTGGCGGGATGGTGGGCGGTCAGTACCTGGATCTGCTGGCCGAGGAGTGCGCTCTGACATCCGAGGAGCTCGACGACCTGCACCGAAAGAAGACGGGAGCGCTCCTCACGGCGTCCTTGGCGATCGGGGGACTGGCGGCCGGTGCCTCCGAATCGACGCTCGCCGGGCTGCACCGGTACGGGCAAGCGGTCGGGCTGGCTTTCCAGGTCACCGACGACATTCTCGACGAGACCTCTTCGGCGGCCGCGCTCGGCAAAAATCCGAGTGACGGTCTCCTGGCAAAGAGCACCTATGTGTCGCTCCACGGTGTGGAGGAAGCGGCTCGTCGAGCTCGAACGCTCGCGGAAGAGGCCGTCGAGGCACTGCGGACGGCGAGGATAGGAGCTCCCGAGCTCATTGCGCTCGCCCACTACCTCGTGGAACGGAAGAGCTAGTGTGGTGTTGAGCACTCCGGTCGTTAAACACGTGCGCCATAACGGCGTAGCGCGTGTGCCGGCGCTATCTTCAGAGCTATGTTATATGGCTGACAGAGCAACCTTCAGGAGCTGATTCCGTGGCGCTTCTCGACCGAATTCAGGACCCTGGGGACATTCGTCGGCTCTCGAAGGACGAGTTGCACGAGCTGGTCACCGAGGCCCGAGACCGGCATATCGATGTAATCGCTAAGATCGGGGGCCACTTCGGCGCGAGCCTGGGTGTCGCCGAGCTCACCGTCGCACTCCACTACGCGTTCGATACGCCTCGGGACAAGCTGATCTGGGACACCGGCCATCAGGGCTATATCCACAAGATCCTCACCGGCAGGAACGAGCGTCTTCCGACGATACGGCAGCAGGATGGGCTGGCGCCGTTCCTGCGTCGGGACGAGTCGGAATATGATCACTTCGGTGCGGGTCATGCCGCCACCTCGATCTCGGCCGCCCTGGGCACGGCGATTGCTCGAGACCTGAATGAAGACGATTTCAGTGTAGTCGCCGTCATCGGTGACGGGGCCATGGGATGCGGCTTGGCATACGAGGCGTTGAACAACGCCGGCCACACCGATCGTGACCTCATCGTCGTTCTCAACGACAACGACCACTCCATCGCCCCCAACGTCGGGGCGATGAACAAGTACCTCACGGGTGTGATCACCCATCCGGTCTACAACCGGATCCGAGACGAGGTGAAGGAGCTTCTTTCCAAGGGGCCCGGAGGTGCACAGGGCCCGTTACGGAAGGTCGCCCATCGCGCCGAGGAGAGCGTGAAGGGGCTGTTCGTACCGGGCATGCTCTTCGAGGAGTTGGGCTTCCGCTACATCGGGCCCGTGGATGGCCACGATCTCGATTCATTAGTCGACACGCTAGTTGCCGTCCGTCGCCTCGAGGGCCCGGTGCTCGTCCACGTCATCACGCAGAAAGGGAAGGGGTTTTCACTCGCCGAGGAGAACGCATACAAGTGGCATGCGGCTTCGCCCTTCGACAAGATTTCCGGTGAGGCGAAGAAGAAGAGCAGCGGCCTGCCACGCTATCAGAAAGTCTTCGGAAGAGGTCTCAAGGAGTTGGGTGAGCTCGATGAGAGGATCGTCGTGATCACGGCCGGCATGCCGGACGGCACCAGCACGGACATGTTCGGACAGGCCTTCCCGGATCGGTACTTCGATGTGGGAATCGCCGAGGGCCATGGCGTCACTGCCGCGGCCGGTATGGCCACTCAAGAGGGTGTGCGACCGGTCGTCTGCATCTATTCAACGTTCCTGCAGCGGGCCTTCGACAGCATTGTCCACGATGTCGCGCTCCAGGATCTGCCGGTGGTGTTCTGTATGGATCGCGCGGGCATCGCCGGGCCGGACGGGCCAACGCATCACGGCGCCTTCGACATTCCCTACATGATGCTGACTCCCGGCATGACCGTGACCGCCCCCAAGGACGGGGCGGAGATGCTGGCCCTGGTACGTCTCGGCATCGAACACGAAGACGGGCCGTTTTCGGTCCGTTGGCCCAGAGACGCCGTACCGGCCGAGGTACCGCACGTCAGCGAAATTCCGGCGATCGAGTACGGTACGTGGGAGATACTGCGTCACGGGTCGGACATTGCCCTCCTCGCGACCGGTACCATGGTCATCGAGGCGCTCGAGGCGGCCCAGATGCTGGCGGGCCGTGGGGTGCAGTCCACGGTCGTGAACTGTCGCTTCCTGAAACCTCATGACAGGGTGGCCCTCAAGGAGGTCGCAGAGGGACATCGTAAGGTGCTTACCATCGAGGAGGGGACGGTGGTCAACGGTTTCGGCGCTTATATGGCCCGTGAGATCAGCGACCTGGATGTGGGGCACGACGTGCAGGTGCGCTGCCTCGGTCTTCCGGACCGGTTTATCGAACACGGTGCCCGTGATGCGCTGCTTCGCGACGTAGGGCTGGACGCTGAGGGCATCGTCACCGAGGCGAGGCGTATCCTCGGTGATGCGGTATCCTCCGCCTCAGTGGAGACTGCGTGACGGAGCAGGCGGCCCGGGCCGATTCCGGGAACGAGATCAAGCGTATCGGAGTCCTCGGACGCTCGGCGCACGAGGACGTGCCTGGCTGTGTCCATCGGTTAGCCCAGTTCGCAGCACAACACCACCTCGCTGTCTGCTATGAAGAGCACCTCCTGCCCGACGCCCCGGAGGGGGCAACGGCGTTGGATCTCGACGACGATGCGGTCGACTTTCTCATCGCTTTCGGGGGGGACGGTACGCTCCTGAGGGCCGGGCGCATGGCCGCCGGACGGGATATTCCCGTGCTCGGCATCAACGTGGGTCACCTCGGCTTCCTCACGGCGCTTCCCCATCTCGAGATGGAGGATCGCCTCGGCCGCATCCTCGATGGTGAGTACGTTCTGGACCGGCGATTCATGGTGCAGGCGCGACTGATTCACGACGACGGGTCGCAAGGTGACCTCCTCTTGGCTTGGAACGACTTCGTGATCCACAAGAGAGGGGTCGCCCGGGTCACACGGTTGGGTCTACGGGTCAGCGAAGGGGGAAACTCGCAGGAGGTGGGCAGTTTCTCCGGAGATGGGCTCATCGTGTCGACCCCCACAGGGTCCACGGCCTACTCCCTTTCAGCGGGCGGGCCGATCGTCGTCCCGTCCGTGGACTGCCTGATCGTTACACCGATCTGCCCGCACACTCTCGCAGTGCGCCCACTGGTGCTTCCCGGGAGCCAGGTCTTGGAGGTCAGTCCTCTGGAGCACACGGACGACCTGGTCTTGACGGCCGACGGACAGGTGGCCTACGAACTCGATATGGGCGTCGAGGTCCAGATCACACGCTCGCAGGTGGAAATCCCCTTGGTCCGGTTCTCGGACCAGAACTTCTTCGGCACCCTGCAGGCCAAGCTCAACTGGGCGGCTCGCCCCTCGGGCTGAGAGGTGGTCCGCACTACGCGTCCCCAACTCCCATTGAGAAGGCCCGATGTGCCCTAGTAGATTGCGATCATGCTGATCGAGCTCCGTGTCCGCGATTACGCCGTCATCCATGATCTCTCCCTGGAGTTGGGTCCCGGTCTGAGCGCGCTCTCAGGTGAGACCGGGGCGGGAAAGTCGATCATTGTCGGTGCCCTCTCGCTGCTGTTGGGCGAACGAGCGTCGAGCGGAACCGTGCGCGTCGGGGCGGAGCGGGCCCTGGTCGAGGCTGTCTTCGACGTCTCGGAGCGACCCGAAATCCTGTCGCGTCTGGCCGAGCTCGGCCATGAGGTCGAGGACGGCCTGCTCATCCTCCGGAGGGAAGTAGCCGCCGAGGGAAGGAATCGCGCCTGGATGAACGGTTCCCCCACAACGGCGCGAGTCGTGGGCGAGCTCGGAAGGACGCTCGTCGATCTCCACGGGCAACACGAGCACCAGACGCTCCTGAGACGGGAGGCGCAACGTAACATCCTCGATGCTTTCGGTGGCGCAGAGGATGCCGCCACGGAAGTGTCCGAAGCGTTCGAGGCCCTCGCTGGTCTCGAGGCGAGACTCGCGGAGCTCAAGGAGCGACGTAGGGAGCTCGAGAGCCGCGCGGATTTTCTCCGGTTTCAACTCACCGAGATCGAAGAGGGCCGGGTCGAGATCGGGGAAGACGTGGCCTTTGAAGACGAGTTGGGTCGGCTGGAACACTCCGAGGAATTACTTCGGGAGGCTGATGCGATCCACACCGAGCTCTACGGTGCGGACGGGGCCATCACAGACCGTGTCTCGCGGCTGCTCGGCTCCCTCTCCCGCATGAAGGAATGGGATCCGTCGCTTCAGACCCGCCACGACGCTCTTGAGGAAGCCTATCACTCCTTGGCCGACGTGGGGCGTGAGCTGGGTGATTACGCCGGTAACATCCTACACGACCCCGGCCGCCTGGAGGAAGTGCGGGAGCGACTAGACCTGATACACCGCTTGAAGCGCAAATACGGTCCGGAACTGGCCGATGTGGTCGAGACGCGTGCGCGCTTGAGCGGTGAGTTGAACGAGCTCGAGGGAGCCGGATGGGATGAGGAGGCCCTTCAGCGGGAGGTCGACGAGGCCGGTGCGTCTTTGGCGGACTCCGCTGAGGAGCTGACGGCCAGGCGACAGCAGGCTGCTCGTCGGCTCGAGACTGAGGTCGAGGCCCTTTTGCCGGATCTGGGTCTCCCCGGTGCGACCTTCCAGGTGCCGCTCGAGGGCCTGCCCTCCGTGGGAAGACATGGAGCCGAACGGGTGGAGTTTCTCGTTTCGGTCAACGCAGGATTCGCGCCCCTGGCCCTGGGCCAGGTGGCCAGCGGGGGTGAACTCTCGAGGGTCATGCTGGCCCTCAAGGCCATTCTGGCTCGGGTAGATGAGGTGCCGACTCTGGTTTTCGACGAGATCGATGCCGGCATCGGTGGCCAGGTAGCTACCCTGGTTGCCGCCAAGCTCAAGGAGGTCGCCCGGTACCATCAGGTGTTCGTAATCACCCACCTACCTCAGTTGGCCTCGCGCGCCCGCAGCCATCTTCTTGTCGAGAAGAGGGAACGGGATGGACTGGCGGCTACGAGCGTCGATGCGCTGCAGGGCGAGGCGAGGGTGAGGGAGATCGCAAGAATGCTCGGAGGTGATCCGGAGTCGGAGACATCGCGCGTACATGCTCGCGAGCTCCTGGTGACCGGCTGAGTACAACTCTCAGTTCCAAATCCCTTTGAAGAACCGGAGCCCGAACTCGAAACGCTCGATCTTGGGGGTCAAGCCTCCGCTGCCCGAGACAGCCCTGCGAAAGAGAAAGCGTGCCTCCATCGGTCGACCTCGACCGCTCCGCACGGTGGAGTAGACCACCCCGATTCCGGTCTCGAGCACGTTCTGTTCGGTCTCCAATTCGAGTGGCCCGACATCGAATGGATTGGGCATGTTGTCGGCCGCGAGGGATTCGTAGGTGTCAGCCTTCTTGGAGTACGCCCGTACGTCTACAGCGACCGACATTTCCTCGGTGAGCTGGAAGCGGGGAGTCAAGCGGAGCTGGTAGTAGTTGCCGGGGGTCCAGCGGACCTCCTGGGTCGAGGCAAGAGTCGCGAAGACCCGGTTGGAGCCGGCGATGCGCTTCACCACGGTGGTCGCCCCGGCCACGCCATATCGTGCCTCCCCCCAGATCCCGAGACGCCCCCCGCTCAGCCCACCGAAAAAGCTCAGTTCTATGTCCTGTTGGCCGTCGCCGCTCCCCGTGTCCACGAAGTTGTCGGGCAGGTCGGTTTGCCCCGTACCAAGGCGCACCAGGCCACCCGCACCGACCAGAAAGCTCGTGCCTGAGCGCCGCTCGCCTGCCTCGTCTATGGGCGCGGAGGACCACAGCCGCACGTTGGCGTGGACCTCTACGTCTCCAATTTCCCATGCACTGCGCCACGAGCTGAACGGAGCGCCGCCGACCCCGAACGCGGGATCCGTCACAAGGCCATCGTAGTCGTCCTCCGTGAGTAGCTGCGTGGCCACGGGGACGCGGGCCGGATAGGCGACCCCCAGCGTCTGGTGCGCGTCCATGAGCGTCTGGACGCGAGTTTGAAGGGCGGCCGCCGTTGGGGAGCCGTCCATGGGAAAGACCCCCTGGGACGCAAGCGCATCGAGAAGCGCCTGCCGAAATTCCTGCCCCTCCAGGAGCAGCGCAGAGGCCTCCACACAGCCCGATGCCGTGGGATCGGCGGAGCACAGCTCGTCCCGGATGCTCGTGAGATCCGCCTCGGCGCCGAACAGACCTCCCCAAAAGTCACTCACGCCGCTGGGATCGCTGACCGATGGGGTAACCCCCGCGTTGGCTCCGTTTGCGTCGAAGCCCCAGGCCACCTCCGCCCGCCTGCGCGAGAACGGGACCATGCCTCCCACGCTCAGCCAGTCGAAAATCCCGACGTCGACGCGAAGCGGAAGAAAGACCACATCATGCGTAACCACCGCTCGGGTCGAGCCGATGATGAGGGGCTCCACCAGGCCACCTGTAGCCGTCGCCAGATCTTGCTCGAGGGCTTCCATTCCCGGAAACATTCTCGCGCCCACCGCCGTGTCGTTGAAGTCGAAGCCACGAAGCTCTTCCTCTTCGATGAGCGTATCGTCCTCCAGTCGCTCCCCGAACCTCGTGTCCGAGTAGAGGTAGAGTGAACTGACCTCGAAGCGGAGTCGACCCGGTGGGACGAGAGGCCCGGAGACCTCTTGCGCACCGGCCGATGCCGGCGTCACACCTGCGAGGAACGCCCAAAGGATGGACAGACCGAGAGCACCAAAAAAAGGGCGCTGTCGACCGGGTCCGAATTCTCCAATGGGACTGCGAACGACAGTCACCCTCATGCGGTGCAAGCACTCCTCGATATGGTGTAACCTCGACACGGGAACGGCCTCGAAGGGCACGGTCACAATGGGGCGACTCATTGGACAAGTCACCCCATGGGAACTTGACACTTTTTGGCGCCATGTCTAGCTTTCGGCGCACAAATGAAGGGTGCTTTGGAAACGATCTCCGCGAGTGCGGGTAGTCCAAAGCACCTTTTTCCTTGCGGGAATAGCTCAGTTGGTAGAGCACCACCTTGCCAAGGTGGGGGTCGCCGGTTCGAGTCCGGTTTCCCGCTCTTGGAAAAGGGGCTTTCCGTCCACCGGACGTGGGCCCCTTTTCGTTTAGGCGCCGTAGCCAAGTGGTAAGGCAGTGGCCTGCAAAGCCTCTATTCCCCGGTTCGAATCCGGGCGGCGCCTCTCCAATCGAAGACCTACCCGTCCAACGCCCGGGTTCGAACCGCTACGGTTCGAGCCGAGGCGCCGAACCGTGCTCCCGCAGTGCGGCCACCGTGTTCTCCGCCGAGACGACGTCGCGAAGCGACGTCAATCGGGGCGGCGCCCGCTCCCACCTCCTACCCAGGAGGCATGAAGCCCGACCGCTCCTCGCCCGGAGTCCATCAGCCATGTCAATCCCTGGGGCGGTACCGCAGGCCGATCCCTGCGCCCCAATCCTTATGCTCTTCTCCGGGGAACCAGCTGCCGGCGATCAGCGCATCCAAGCTCTGGCTCAGCGGAAACTTCAACTCCCCGAAAGGACCCCCGTTATCCCCGTCCGACAGATCCAACGCTCGCCCGGCGGAGAATCCGAAGAAGCCGCTCGTACGCTCACCCCGAAATCCGAATCCTCCTCGGAGCAGACCTGTGGCACCTGGAATCGGGCTCGGTGCGAAGAAATCAGTCTGGAAGAAGCCCCCCTCTCGATCTCCAAAGCGCAGATACAGAGAAGCCACCGTCTGATTCCCGGGTATTCGAACTGGGCCTGCACCAAGACCGATCCAGCCACCCTCATAGGCTACCAAAGCCCCCGCGTACAGTCCCCCCTGTTCGGTGGGCTCCCCCGTCACCGAGGTCGCCCCACCGAATCCCGCCACTCGGAAGGGGGACTCCGCCGGCTCGAACTCGAGGAGGACTCCGCCCGTACGGACCGGCACCGGGCGTGAGGAGAGAAAATCACCGGAGCAGCTGCGTGTGACTACTTCATACTGTCCGGCGCTCGCACCTATCGAAACCTCGAGGCCACCTCTCCCATCTGCCTGGACGAGGACCGGCGGTGCGAACGCCCACAGCCCAATGACCGTCCGGCCACGCGTCCTTTTGAATACAGACGCGTTAGGCAGCCTGCTGTTCGACACTAACATGGTTGCTCCTCTCCTGGGTCACACGGAAAGTCCGGACCGCCCTCCAAGTCGGGCTGTCACCTCGGTGCAGCCCTAAGATGCCGATTCGGAGAGATGGATTCGTTACGTCGGATGACGTAGGGGACGCACCAGGACTACGTAGGTGCCAGCCTCACTCGAGAGCACCGGCTCGCGCACTTCTCTCGCGGTCCACAACTTGATCCCGCAGTACATTTCCGAATCCCACGCGTTAGGTGGCCTGACTCACATTCTGCAGATCGAAATCCTTGACTCTTTTTGAGTATCTGGCGGTCTTCCTCTCGATCGTCTTGTCTTTCGGAGTGATTCGCCTCCTCGATGGGCTGCCGGCCGCGGTGAGGCCGAGGCGGGTGTATGCCCTACATGTCACCTGGCTCGTGGTGGTCCTTTGGCTCCACCTCCAGTATTGGTGGGTGTTTTGGTCATACAACACGGGGGTGACGTGGACCTATCCGGCTTTTTTGCTCGCCCTGGCGTCTCCGCTACTGCTCTATTCGCTGGCCATCACGCTCGTCCCTCGCGATTCAGACGGTGTCGAGTCTTGGCGGGACCATTTCTACCGTGTCCGTGCGCGCTTCTTCTACCTGTTGGCAGCATGGATCCTGACGGTCGGCCTGGCCAACTGGCTCGTCCTCGGCCAACCGTTGTTCAACCGACTGCGTCTGGGGCAAGGCACGTTCTTTCTGCTCTGCTTGGGTGGGGCGCTGTCCAAACGAACCTGGTTTCATACGGTTTTCGCCATCCTCATAGTGCTCTCGGGTTTCGTATTCGTGACCCGTACGTTCCTTCAACCGGCCCCGCTGGGTCTGTGAGGCTTCAGTCGGTGGCGGTGGGTGGAGGTTCTACCTTCGCTGTCGAGATGACCAGTGAATGGCCTTGATCTTCCAGGTCCCATTCTCTCGAGCCAACACCGCGAGCTCGGCACTCCGTGAATTGATTTCACGGTCGCCCATTCGGCCCTGAGTCACGCTGGTCGAGTGAGCCCAGGCGACATCACCGACAAGGCTCACTGTGATGTCTCCTCGTTCTCGGGGCACCGCCTGAGCGAAGCGCATGTCACCGGCGAGGTGTCCTGAACGGTAGTGCTCCTTGTCTTCGACGCCACCGCTCTCGAGGATGACTACATCATCGGCGAGATGACTCAGAGCTGTGACGGAATCGCCGGCCGCGAGCGCCTCGTGAAACGCGCTGACGACTGCGGCTGCCTGACCTTCAGGACTAAGTTGACCCTCCGCGCCGGCGAACCCGGCGAGGGTAGCGATCAACACGATGTTCAGCGCGCTCACCGTACGGTAATGCTTGGTATCCACAGGTTCGCCCTCCGCATGCAGTTGCAAGGAAACGGGTCTGGCTCTAGCCCAAGCGGCCTCATGGCTTGCGGGGGATCTTCTCATCCCGCATGGCAGCGTGATACGCGAAGCTCGCCACGACGCTTGCGTTGATCATGAGATCGCGGGGCAAGAGCTTGTCAAAGGTGTCCATATTGAAGTGGTGCGTCCTGGCCCGATAGTCGATCCGGTCCTGCAAGAACTGGAAGCCAGGTAGCCCCGCTTCATTAAACGAGAGGTGATCGGTCCCCCTGTTGCTGAACCGGGACAGGGTCTCCACCCCGAGATCGTTGAACGGCCTCATCCAAGCCTCGAAGATCGGTGCGACCAGTGGATGGCCTTGCTGGTGCACCCCCCCGGAACTGGCCGGTACCGTTATCCATGTTGAAGTAGACCGAGAACTTGTCATGGTCCGCGGTGGTTCCATCCGTCGGGTTCCCGAAGTGGTTCTTCACGTAACCCCGAGAGCCCCTGAGGCCCCCCTCCTCGTGGCTCCACAGCAGCAGCCTAATGGTGCGTCGTGGATTCGCGTCGATGGCCTTGAGAATCCGCATGGCTTCGAGCATCACGGACACGCCGCTGGCGTTATCGGTCGCTCCGGTGCCTGAATGCCAAGAGTCCAGGTGTGCGCCGATGGCCACGACTTCGTCTGCAAGGTCACTTCCTGGAATCTCTCCGATGACGTTGTATCCCCGGGGGTCGCTCTCGTCGATGGACACCTGCACATCGACCTCCATGGTCACAGGAAGGCCACGCTCGAGGATTCTGTAGATCCGGTTGTAGTGCTCGGTCGCCACTGCCAGGGTGGGGAGGGCGTTTTCGATACCGGCGCGGGTTCGGGCGTTTCGAGTGGTCGAGTGCCCGGTCGTGGACACGGTGCCGTCGCTCCCGATGCTCGCCCTCAGCACGGCCGCGACGCCCTCGGACTTGTAGAACTCTTCGATCTCCGACGCCGAGATACCTTCAGGCCGGAAGGTGCTCTGCTCCAATTGCCCGCGGGCATGCCCTTGGATCAGGAGGTCCCTACCTTCGGTCTCGAACACTTTCAGGGACTCATCCGTGTGCCTGAACGCGTCCTGGACCATCCGCGGACCCATGGGCATGAGAGGCGTCGCCAGGACGATCGCGCCTCGGAGGCGCCCACGATACTTGTTCAGGTCCGCTTCGCTTCGAATGTCCGCGAGCACGGCGCGCTCCACGACCTTACCGCCGGTTCCGGGAGTCAGGGCGAGAGGGTACGCGATCACCATCTGGTAGTCGGGCTCGAGCATGTGCACCGACACGCGTTCGACGTCCCATCCGGCGGTTTCATCTCCCCACGCCTCCTTCTCGATTCCGGAGAGCCCGAGTTCGCGCATTCGGTCCACCGCCCAATCCTGAGCCTGTCGCATATTCGACGATCCGGTGAGACCTGGGCCGATCACGTCGGTCAGGTAGCCCGCGAAATCCATGACCCGGGAGTTTTCGAACGCTTCCTGCCTGATAGCTTCCGCCACCTCCCAATGGATGGACTCCTGGCTCTGCGCAGGCGACACGCACGCCGATGTGAGGGCGATGGCGGCAGTGCAGAGCGAGGCGGAAGACGAAGGATGTACGAATCGCATGGAAGTAGCTCCAGTGAAGAACAGGTGAGTCGTCGAATATTTGGCTGAGGCTCGACACGGAGCAAGTAGCTGTCGAGGCCATGGGGAGCGGCATCAACTGTGGCGAATCGTGCCTCACCGACTAGCTTCTACCGCTCCCCTAGGAAAGGGGCCGACCACGCAAGGCTACTCGTAGGAGGCCCATGGCTTTCAGATCAGATTCACCGGGACCCGCCCTGGCGTGACCTCGAACGCCGAAGGTTCCACCCCAGGAGCCCCCGCCTTCGCCCGAACCCTCGGGCTCTTCGACGCGACCATGATCGGAGTCGGTGCCATGATCGGCGCCGGTATCTTCGTGCTCACCGGCATCGCCGCGGGCGTGTCCGGGCCGGCCTCCATCCTCGCGTTCGCCCTGAACGGAGCGGTGACCTTGCTCACCGCCTTCGCATACGCCGAGCTCGCCACGGCTATCCCGGAGGCCGGGGGCGGATACGCCTACGTACGCCGTGCCTTCCCCGGTGCCGTCGGGTTCACGGCGGGCTGGATGCTGTGGTTCGCCTATACAGTGGCATGCAGCCTCTACGCCCTCGGGTTCGCCGGCTACTTCTGGGAGTTCTTCATAAAGTACCTGCCCGGCCTCGCCGACGGTGTTTTCGGAGTCGTCGGAGAGAACGGGGCCATCCTCCTCGTCACACTTCTCGTGGGCGTGGTCTTCGTTCGGCTGAACGCGCGGGGAGCGGAGGTCACTGGGAAAGCCGAAAACGTCCTCACGGTCACCAAGCTATGCGTTCTCGCCATCTTCATCGTCTATGGGCTCCGGCGAGTCTTCGAGGAACCGGGACAAGCGGCGGCCAGCTTCAGTCCGTTCTTTCCGGAGGGAATGGGCGGCGTGATCGTCGCGATGGGTCTCACCTTCATCGCCTTCGAAGGATACGACCTGATCGCAACGGTCGCCGAGGAGATCAAGGAACCGGAGAAGAACATCCCGCGGGCGACGTTCATCTGCCTGGGCATCACGATGGTGATGTATCTCCTGATCCTGTTCGTGTCGCTTGCGGCGGTGAGGCCGCCGGACGGACGACCCTCATGGCAGTTAATGGGCGACTACGGAGAGACGGCCATCGTGCGGGCGGCCGAGGGGTTCATGCCGGCGTTCGGAGTGGCGATCATCGTCTTCGGCGGATTGCTCTCCACCATGTCGGCGCTGAACGCAACGGTCCTGGCGTCATCACGGGTAGCCTTCTCCATGGGTCGGGATCGCCTTCTGCCGGTGTCCATGGCGACGATCCATCCGGAGCGCCGGACCCCGCACATCGCCATCATAGTCACCGGGGTGATCCTGTTGGCCATGGCGTTGACGCTGCCCATCGAGGCGTTAGGCTCGGCGGCAAGCCTCATCTTTCTCCTGACCTTTGCCATGGTGAACCTCTCGGTGATCACCTTGCGGAGAAAAGCACCGGAGCTCCGGCGCCGCTACAAGGTTCCGTTCTATCCTGTCCTACCCATTCTCGGGATCGTTCTGAACCTGTACCTGGCGGTCTACCAGTTCACGTTCCAGCCGCTGGCTTGGTACGTGACCGGCGGGTGGATATTGATCGGTTTGTTCCTCTACTACAGCTACTTCGAGAAGCAGGCTGCTGGAATCCGTCCACAGATACTCGAGCCTCGGCGACCCGCCGAGCCGGTCGCACACGAGACGGTTGTGGTGCCCCTGCACAACCCAGACCACGTACCTGTCCTACTGGATTATGCCGAGCCCCTCGCTCGAGCACGCGGTCTCAGCACGACGGCCCTCTCGGTAGTCAACGTGCCCAGGCAGCTCCCCATTCACGAGGGGCTCCGCTTTGCCCATCATCGAGAAGCGCTGCTCAAGAAGGGCCGGGAGTACGCGGTGTCTAAAGGTGTGGAACTGGAGACCGACCTGGTGGTGGCCCACCATCCGCATGACGGGATCCTGGCGGGTGCCCGCCGGAGTGGAGCCGACCTGCTGGTCATGGGCTGGAAGGGGTTCACGGACACGAGTGATCGGATCTTCGGTGAGGTCGCCGACCAGGTGATCCGTAACGCTCCCTGTGACCTGGCACTGCTCAAGGTCGCCGACACGGAGTTGCCCAAGCGTTGCCTTTTCCCGACATCCGGGGGAGCCCACGCCCTTCTGGCGGCGGAGTTCCTCAACGTGCTCGCCCCCGCCTTCGACATGACCGTGACGGCGTGCCATATCGTGGCCCCTGACGCCTCCCTCGAGGAGCGGGCCGAGGCCGAGCGGTGGATCGACAAGACGTTGTCCCGTATGGGGCCCGATGTTCGAGTCGACCGACTCCTCATTGAAGGGAAGACCATCGCGGGCGGAATCGCCCGGGCTAGTAAGGACTTCGACTTGGTGGTGTTGGGCGCGGCGCGGGAGCCATTCTTTCGTCAGGTCCTTTTCGGTGAGATTCCCGAGAAGGTGGCCCGGTACTCACCGGCATCGGTGCTGGTGGTAAAACAGTACGAGGGTCATGTTCGCTCGCTCTTCAAGCGAGTGTTTGGCTGATCGGGTGCGGTACTCCACCGTTCGTCCCGACCGCTCGAGTGGGCCGCGAGCGACACGCCTAGGTCGCGTCCGATGACGTTCCGCTCGGAGCTCCCGCGCAAGGTCGTGCACATCACGATGGGGGGCTTTGCCCTGTTGTTGCGGTGGCTGACGCCCTGGCAGGCCGTTCTGATGGCCGTGGCCGCTCTCGCGCTCAACTTTTTCTTTCTCCACAGCCTGACCGGGGGGAGGTTGCTGCGGCCCGAGGAGCGGGTAAAGAACTTCTCCCCCGGTGTCGTGATCTATCCCGCCGCCCTACTCGGCGTTTTCGTGATCTTCCAATCGCGTCTGGAGTTGGCCGCCGGGATCTGGGCGCTCCTGGCGGTGGGCGACGGCATGGCCACGCTTTCGGGCCTGGCCCTCGGTGGTCCCCGGCTGCCGTGGAACAAGAAGAAGACGTGGTCGGGGCTCACGGCCTTTGTCCTCTTCGGAACGGCCGCAGGCGCGTTCTTGATTCGGTGGACGCAGCTGGCCCGCGGCTCTTCCGCCCTATGGCCCGAGATCGACGTGACGTGGGTCGGTCCGTCGTTCTTCTCCGGCGGGCTCGTCGACGAAGGGACCATCACGTTTCTGCCCCTCGGTTGCCTGGCGGCGGCCGCTGCGGCTGCTGTGGCCGAGTCGCTGGAGAGCAGTATAGACGATAACATACTCGTGCCGTTGGTGGGTGGTGGGGTGCTCTCACTGTCCACCCTCGTCATCCCGTCTCAACTCGCTGAGAATGCTACCGTGCTTGCGTCCGGGTTGGCGTGGGGGCTCTCCGTCACCGCGCCATTCACGGTGTTGGCGTACGGGATCGGGTCCGTTGATCGTAGCGGTGCCGTTGGCGGCCTTTTGATGGGCACGCTCCTCTACGCCATAGCGGGTTGGCCGGGCTACGGCCTCTTGATTCTGTTGGTCGTCAGTGGGGTGGGCGTGACGCGCTTGGGTCATTCCCGCAAGGCAGCTCTTGGCATCGCTCAGGAGAGGGGCGGACGGAGGAGGGCGGGGAGCGCCCTGGCCAACACGGGTGCAGCGGTGGCCTTTGGCTTTTTGGCGGTGGCGACACCTTTTCCGGATCTGTTCGCGCTGGCCATGGCGGGGGCCTTTGCCACGGCGCTTTTCGACACTACGGCCTCGGAGTTCGGTAAGGCGTTCGGGAGACGGCACCACCTTGTCACCCTTCGATCTGTTCCGGCCGGTACGGACGGAGCCGTCTCCCTAGAAGGGACGGTCGCCGGTGTCGTGGCTGGGGTTGTGATGGCGCTACTCGCCTGGGCCCTCGGTCTGGTCACGATGGTCGGGGCGATGGCGGTGGTGATCGGCGCCTTCTGCGGATCCATGGTGGAGTCGTTGATCAGCGCCCTGATTCGAGGACGCACCGGATCCGACAAGGAGCTCCTCAACCTGGCCAATACCGTGGTGGGTGCCGCCGTCTCCGTGGCCCTAGTGGTCGCCTTCTTCTAGTGCGCAGCCACTACATTCCCCGATCCACGGCGGGGTGGATCACGCTCCTCGCTTTCCTGGCCCTCATGGCACTGGCCCAGCCCCCCATCGTGTATTGGGTAGACGTGTTATTCAGCGGGACTTGGGTACTCGGCCTGCCGTTCCTCTACGTCTACCTCGGCGTCATCTACTTCGCCCTCATCGGCGTTCTCCTCTTGGCACTTCGGAAGAAGGTCTGAAGCGTGGAGACCTGGGTCGTCGCAACCGGTCTCATCTTTGCGTACATCCTAATCACGATCGTCCTCGGATTCCTGGCGAACCGCGCCATGTCCGTGGACCTGGAGGACTTCCTGCTCTACGGCCGGAAAGCCGGGTTCGTGGTCCTCTACCTCACGGTGGTGGCCAGTTATCACTCGGCGTTCGCGTTCCTCGGATCTGGCGGTTTCTTCTACACGCATGGGATCGGCTTCTGGGAAGCCGGAACGTGGACGATCATGGTGGGTGCGATCACCTATACGCTCGGCGTCCGCATCTGGGTGCTGGGCAAGCGCTTCGGTTACATCACGCCCGCCGACATGTTGGCCGACTTCTACGAGAGTGAATCGGTCCGAGTGGTGGTGGCCCTCGTTTCGGTTCTCTTCACGGTCCTGTACATCCAGGTCCAGGCGCAAGGGCTTGGATATATCATTTCGGTGGCGTCCGGCGACCGCATCTCGTTCGAGGTGGGAACGCTCATCTTGCTCATCGTAGCGGGCGGATACCTCATGGCGGGAGGACTCAGAGCGGTCTACTGGACCGACGTGATCCAGGGCGTGTGGATGTATGTGGCCGTGTGGGTAGGTGCCCTCGTTCTGGCCGAGAGGCTCTTTGGGGGTCCTCTGGCTCTTTGGCGCAGGGTGGCCGAGGAACGCCCGGATCTGTTGCGGTTGCCCGGGCCCGAGGGCTTCTTTACGCCTGGCATGTGGGTGGGCATGACGGTGGCTCTGTCCTTCGGGATCGTGCTTCAGCCCCACATGATGATCCGCTACTACACGGCGACGTCTGGGCGGGTGATCAAGTGGCTCGGCGCCACCACACCCATCTTCCTCATGACCCTGTACATCCCGGCCGCTCTGGTCGGGATGGGTGGGGCCATCATCATGCCGGATCTGGCGACTCCCGACCGTATCTTTCCCGAGCTGCTGGTCCTGTACGCCCCGGCGTGGCTAACGGGCCTGATTCTGGCCGGGGCCACCGCGGCCGCCATGTCCACGTTGGACTCCATACTCCACGCAAACATGACGGTGCTCACCCGGGACGTATACCAGCGATATGTGGCTCCGAACCGCGACGCCGGCCACTACCTGTGGGTAGGACGGGGGATCGTGCTGGGACTCCTGGTGGTGGGATACGTGCTGTCCGTAAACACCTTCAGCTTCCTAGTGACCCTTGTGACGCTCTCGGGGGCGGGAGCGCTACAGCTTCTCCCGGGGACCTTGGGCGTGTGTTATCCTACACGTCGACCGTTCAGCAGGGTAGGGGTGCTCGCGGGCATCGGCGTGGGGATGATGGTGCTTTATTGGACCCTGGCCATCGTACCCCACCCAGCCGGTGTACACGGGGCCATCTGGTCCTTGGCGGCCAACTTCGTGACGTGCATCGTGGTGTCGAGATTCACGGCACCGCCTTCGATCGAGACCGTGAATCGCATTCATGGCGCCCTGGAGGATTACGTGTACGGGTCCGGCGACGAGGGCCTGGGCGTCTAACCCGGTGCCTCAGCCTGCCGCCAACGCCTCACGAAGCATACGCTGGGTCAGCTCGGGATCGGCGGCGCCTTTCGTCTCGCTCATCACCTGTCCGACGAAGAACCCGAGCAAACCGGTCTTGCCGCTCCGGTACGCTTCGACCTTGTCGGGATGGCGCTCCATGACCGCGGCGACCAACGGCCCCAGGGCTGAGGCGTCCCTCACCTGTCCCAGGCCCCGCTCCTTGATAATGCCGGCAGGATCACCACCTTCGGTAGCGAGGATCGTCAGAACGTCCTTCGCCGCTCGCCCGGAAACCGCCCCGCTCGAGACGAGATCCACCAGTGTGCCCAGCTCGGCCCCGCCGAACGGTAGATCCGCGATCGGTCGTGCCTCCCGGATCCGTGGCACCTCGTTTACGACCCACTTTGCCAGGAGCGCGGGCTCGCCGGTATGATCCGTGGCGGCCCGGAACAACTCCAGCAGCTCGGCATTCTGAGCCAGCACCGAGGCCTCTGCCTCTGAGAGGCCGGACTTGGACATGAGCGCGTCGTAGATTCGTCCGGCTTCGGAGTCGTCGGGGCGTGCGGCGCGCCGTGCCGGAGACGGGTCTCCCCGTGCAGGCTGCCAGGTGCTTGTTCGTGACTCCGTCCTCGTCGTGACCTCTCCTTCAGAGCTCGAAGCTGACGCTTCCCGTGCCTTCGCCCAACTGTCGCGGAGGGTGACCGTGCGGTTGAACACCAACTTGTCCCGCTTCGAGTCCACCGAATCGGGCACGAAGTATCCCGTCCGCTCGAACTGATACGGGCCGTCGGATTTACTCGCGGCCACGCTGGGCTCGATCCGGCTCTCGGTAAGCACCACCAGTGACTCGGGATTGAGATGCACGGTGAAGTCCTCACCCTCGTCCACATCTTCGGGGTCGGCCTTGATGAAGAGCCGGTCGTACAGGCGCACTTCAACGGGCAGTGACTCGGAAGCGGAGACCCAGTGGATCGTCCCCTTTACCTTGCGGCCTTCCGGTGTGTTGCCGCTTCGGGTCTCGGGGTCGTAGGTGCAGTGAACTTCCGTGACATCTCCAGCTTCGTCTTTGATCACGTCCACACAACGAACCACGTACCCATAACGGAGGCGGACCTCTTCACCCGGGATCAATCTCTTGAAGCCCTTCGGAGGGTCCTCCTCGAAGTCGCTCCTCTCTATGTACACCTCACGGGTGAACGGGATAGGGCGGGCCCCCTCCTTGCCCACGTCCTTGGGAAAGTACGGCGCATCCAGCGCTTCGACGTCTCCCTCCGGATAGTTGACGATGACGATCTTCAGGGGTCGCAGCACACACATGACCCTCGGCGCCTGATGGTTGAGCTCGTCGCGGATCGCGTACTCGAGCTTCGCGACATCGACCCGGTTCTCGGTCTTGGCCACCCCGATCATGTCACAGAAGGTGCGGAGAGCCTTGGGCGGCACGCCTCTTCGTCGCATCCCGGCAACGGTGGGCATTCGCGGGTCATCCCACCCCGACACATGCCCGTCGGTCACCAGCGTCAGCAACATGCGCTTGCTTAGCACAGTGTAGTCGAGGTTGAGCCGGGCCATCTCGTACTGACGAGGATGGGGACGCGGCACTTCCAGGTTGTCCAGAACCCAGTCGTAGAGTTCACGATTGTTCTCGAACTCCAACGTACAGACCGAGTGGGTAATGCCCTCGATCGAATCGGAGAGACAGTGCGTAAAGTCGTAGAGGGGATAGATGCACCAATCCCCCCCTGTCCGGTAATGATCGGCATGCCGAATGCGATAGAGGACCGGGTCACGCATGAGCATGTTGTTCGCGGCCATGTCGATTCGGGCTCGCAGAACGTGTTCACCGTCTCCGAACTCTCCGGCTCGCATACGGCCGAAGAGATCGAGGTTCTCCTCCACCGTACGATCCCTGAACGGGCTTTCCTTGCCGGGCTCGCCCACGGTGCCGCGGTACTCGCGAATTCCCTCCCCGCTCAAGCTGTCCACATAAGCCTTGCCCGCCCGAATCAACTCGGTCGCGTACTCGTACAGGCGCTCGAAATAGTCCGACGCAAAATAGAGGTGCTCTCCCCAATCGAACCCGAGCCAGCGGACGTCCGCTTGAATCGAGCGAACGTATAGTTCGTCCTCGGTCTCCGGGTTGGTATCGTCGAAGCGGAGATGTGTGACGCCCCCATGGTCGGCGGCGGCGCCGAAGTTGAGGCAAATCGACTTGGCGTGACCAATGTGGAGATATCCATTGGGCTCCGGAGGAAAGCGAGTAACTACGGCTCCCCCGTGCTTGCCCGAACCTACGTCTTCGGCGATGATGGCGCGGACGAAATCCCGCCCGGGGCTTGGAACGGATGGGTTCTTGTGTTTAGTCATGAAGCATCGGACGGGTCCGCCCCGGCACCCGGGTTCACGCGTGTGAAGCGCGGTTCTTTTCCAAATTCGTGGATCCAGGGGAGTCTAACCCCGGTATCATCAATGGGTTCACGGGGAATCATGGGAACGTGTGGAAGGAGTTGCTTAAGGGTTCCGATGCGGAGGGTTCGTGAGAATCACGAGGTCGAAGGGGTTCGTAACTTGGGTCACGGTGGTCGCTGCTCTGGTGGTGGGCGGCGCCGCGGGAACGTCGCCGCGAGGAGCGGACTCCCCTCTGCCGCCTCAGGCGACTCCCAAACTCGTAGTCCTGGTAGTGGTGGATCAACTCCGCGGCGACTTGCTGCCAGCATATTCCGCCGCGTTCAGCGGGGGATTTCGTAAGCTCCTCGATGGAGGATTCCGCTTCACCCGGGCGACTCACAACCACGCCGTGACCTCAACCGCGCCCGGACACGCTACGATCTCGACCGGCGTGCACCCGTCCAAGCACCGCATGGTCGCGAATGAATGGTATGAGATCGAAGACGGCCAACTGGTGCCCGCGTTCTCCGTGGGAGACTCGTTGGCGCCGATCCTCGGGTATAGCGGCTATCGGGGACGCTCCTCCGCCCACCTCGAACGGGAGGGACTCGCCGACTGGATCGAAGCCGCTGACGACGATGCGCGCATCGTGTCCATCTCACGAAAGGACGTGGCGGCCATCAATCTTGCCGGGAAAACAAAGGGGGAGGTGTATTGGCTCCTCCAGGAATTCGGAAAGTTTGCCACCTCTGAATTCTACGCTGACCGCTATCCCCGTTGGATCACGCGCTTCAACCGAGACGTCCTCCCGGACGTATACTCCGATACCATCTGGGAAAGCCAGATTCCTGAAGACCTACTCCATCTCACCAGGCCCGACACATCGATGTGGGAGGGTGCCCCTGGACAGAGCGCCTTTCCGCATCTTCCCCGGGCGGAGCTGGCCCGGGAGGGCGAAAGGGGTCTGAACAGTTGGCGGCACGGGACTCCCTTTCCCGATAAGGCGGTGCTTCACCTGGCCATGGAAGCCATCGACGAGCGAAAGCTTGGACAACGCCGTGAAGTCGATTTCTTGGCGCTCTCCTTCTCACAGACCGACGCCATGGGCCACGGCTACGGTCCGTGGAGTCGCGAGCAGCTGGACAATCTGATCCGGCTCGATGGACTGCTCGGGCAGCTCATGGCGTTTCTCGACGAGGAGGTGGGCGAGGATAACTGGGTAATGGCCCTGACCAGTGATCACGGGGTGTCGGACATTCCCGAGCTCCGCGACGATCCGGTGGCGCGCCTCGTCGTCGATGATGTCCGCGAGGTTCTGCAGACAGCCCAACAGGCCCTGACCGACCAAGGAACTGACGGTGATGTTGCTCGACGGCTCGTTGAAGCGCTCGAGCCGCTCCCGAGTATTCGCCGGGTATTCACGTTCGCAGAGCTCGAGGTGGACCAGCCGGCCGACTCGTTCGCCCAGTTCTACGCGAACTCCCACGTACCCGAGCGCCCAGTAAACCAGCTCGCGCGATACGGCGTCTACCTACTGTGGACGCCGCACTCCCTGGTGGCTCCTTCCTGGCTGACACGTCGCGTCGGCACGGATCACCGCTCGGCGTACTACTTCGACCGATGGGTGCCGCTGATGTTTTACGGGGCGGGTGTCGAAGCGGGTTCCTTCGAAGGCGCTGCTGCTACAGTGGACGTGGCGCCCACGCTGGCGGCACTGGCAGGGATCTCGACTCCCGACGATCTCGACGGCGAGGTCCTGATCCCAGGGGTGCCCTGATGCGGGAGGATAGCGACACGGTAGACTCCGCATCGGTTCCCACGTACGCGAAAGCCCCCATGGAATTCATGGGGGGCCTCCCGGAAACGCTTCGAGAGGGCGCTATGCGATTCGGCGGTCGCCGTTTCGGCGAACCTCCGCACGGCGCAAGGAACCGGCGCGTCGGACGGAGCCTGCGCGGCGGATGTCCGCGCGCTGCTCACTATCTACCGAAGCCTCGCTGATACGACGGTTCCAGATGCGGCGCCCCTTGCCGATACGTCTCTCATCATCGTCGCGTTTGTCGGGTCCTCGGCGTGCTACGTTGCGACGTTCGCTCTGAACTTCCATCCATCTCGTTCCTGTCTGGGGGGACAACGAGTCCAATCCTCGGGCTAGGTACATTACCGTTCCTCATTAAAGATGGGAACGGGCCGGGTATTCTGTCCAGCATCTTCACGACATTGGTACTGGCCAGGCCACGGCCCGCGCCGCGCCTTTCCGGTGCGCGACCGGTGTTATTACTCGCCGTTATACGGCTTCCGGGGCTTGCTGGGTGTCCTCAACTCCATGCGACGGTGCTTGTCCGCTTCCTCCAACGCTTTCTGGATTCGGGGACAGGCATCCCTGACCGCATCCAAGTCGTCTCGCCGTAATTCGTATAACGCGCACGGGGTTACGGCACGGCACGTTGCCGTGCGCGGAGTTCCGTGCAGCAACGCCATCTCCCCGAAAAAGTCGCCCGCCATCAGTGTCGCCATGTCCCGGGCGAGTCCACCGTCCTGTCTGGATACCCGAACCACTCCGCGAGCCACCAGATAAAGCGACGATCCAGAGGCTCCCTGCTGCACGATGACCTCGCCGGCCGGCGCTGTCCTCCGCCTCAGCTTCGACGCGACAATGGCGAACTCCTCTTGATGCGTGTCCACGAAGAACGGCACCTTTTTCAGGAGTTCCTCCGGGTCGACCGCGAGCTTCCCGATCTTGCTCGCGCGGAGATCACGGAGTTCGTCCGCCATCTCTGCGAGCATCGCTTCGGCCACGCCCTCCGGGATGATGCCGGCGTGCGCTTTGGCTTCGATGGCCTCACGTTCGGCGTGGAGTACCATGCGTTCCGCGAGCCGTTCCTGCGTGGAATGGACGAACTCGGGGAACTGCTCGGCGTTCTGATCGAGACGCGCGCGTGCGTTCTCCTTCCAGTACTCGTAGGAGGCCCGAATGTCGTCCACGATTTCTGGTCGGGCCGCCTCGGCCTCTCCGACGGTGTCTAATTCCTCCAACACCTGAAGACTACCACGCGACCGAGCCCACGCGATTTCGTAGTCCCGAGCGGTCCGCTCCGCGCGCATGCTCTCCGCCCACGCCCCAAGGCCTGGGACGTGATCCATGAGGCGGTAGACCACGTTTTCGATCCTCTCACCCGTAGGCGGATGGAGCGTGAACTCGGGCAGCCGTCCCTCGTGTCGGATCCCCTCGGTCTGCAGCTCGATGGAGTGGACGAGATTTCGGTAGGTCCGTTCCGTGAGATGACCCCGGGAGAACATGGAGTAGTAGATGGTGTTTTCCTCACCGAACGAGCGGAGATAGAGGAGTTTTCTCTCCTGCTCGAGGTCCAGATCCTCCCGGCGAAGCTCGGCCAGGTCAGACTTCATTGATTCAATGCTCGCTTCGCAACGGGAGCGGACCCCTTCGGCGATGCGCGGAGGAAAAAGCCCGCCGGTTTGAAGGTCCGGGATCTGTTCGAGCGTGCGCTGTTTGGCAGACAGCAGCCCTTCGAGGCGGGCGACACGATCCGACAGCGGTGGAACGTGAAGCCCGAACTTCTTGACGAGAGCTTCTATGGAGAGGCCCTGCACAAGGAGCGTGAAGAGGACGGCCCCCATGACCAGCGCAACGATGACCTCGTTCAGGTCCCCGAAACCCGGCACTTCTCTCCCCAGGTCCGGAAGACTGAGGGCGATGGCCAGAGCGACGGCACCCCGGAGCCCTCCCCAGAACATCACGGTCTGATAGTCCCGGTCGATCGGATCAGAGCCCGGGAGCCGACCGATGCCGGGCACCAGCCCGAAGATCACCGTGGCCCGGGAGACGAGCATGGCCGCGATCACGACCACCAAGAGAGGTGCGCTGCTCGCAAGGGCCCCGAGGTCCACCGCCAGGCCCACCATCAAGAAGATGAGAGCGTTGGCCACCATGGCCATGTACTCCCAAAAATGCTCGAGGTAGCCTGCCACGGATGGGGATATCTTGGCCTTTCCCCAGCCTCCGATGAGCATGCCGGCCATAACCGTAGCCATCACTCCGCTCAGGTGGAGCACCTCTTCGGCCAAGAGGAACGAGACATAGGCCAGGACGGTCGTGAGCGTCACCTCGATAAAAGTGTCGGCCTCTACCCGGCCCAGGATCATTCCCACGACCAGGGCCGACGCCCACCCGACCATCAGTCCGCCGAAGAACACGAATAGGAACTGAACACCACCAAAGACGATGGCCTCCTTGGTGATGACGCCGGCCAGAAGGATGCCCGTCAAGATTTTCGCCAGCACGATTGCCGTCGCGTCATTGAAGAGGCTTTCGCCCTCCACGAGGATCGTAAGCCGCTTGGGCGCGCCGAACTGGCGGAAGAGGGAAATCACCGAGACAGGATCCGTGGCGCTGAGGATCGACCCGAGGAGGAGTGCTTCGAGCCAGTCCAGCGGGGTGGCTACGACCACGATTGCTGCGATGAGACCGGTGGAGATGAGCAGGCCGGGCACGGCCAAGGTCAGCACCGCCGTCAGGTTCTCACGAAGCGCCCGCGCCTCGAGGTTGAACGCAGCCTCGAAGATCAGGGTGGGAAGGAAGACAAAGAAGGCGATTTCCGGGGCGATCTGCAGATTCGCGATGGGTTCCAGAATCGCCCCGCCGAAGCGGGCCAACTGTGCCAAGGCGATCCCCGTGACGACCAAAGCCACCGTGAACGGAACCTTGATGCGTTTCGAGATGGCCATGACCCCGGCCGCGACGAGCAGGAGCCCGACCGTGGCGCCGACCACCTCGATCACATGATGGCCGGCTTCATCCACGTCAGGCTCCGGTCGTCACGGAGGGACCACGCACGGCGATGAGCAACGCGTTTGAAACGCTCTCGAGCCCCAGTTCGTGGATCTTCTTTCCCGCCGCCGGGGACGACTCGGGAATGGTGACTTCGTCAATGCGCAGGTTGGCGTCCTGGTCGCGGAGCATGACGTCCAGGAAGTTCACCACGGTGGGCCTGATGAGCTCCGAAGCCAGACGGAGCCCACCGATATAGGTCGGCGACACCACGGCGTTCGCTCCGACTCGCCGGATCTTGTCCTCGGAGCGGATGTCGGTGACGCGCGACACGATACGAATAGAGGAATTCAGTTGGTGGGCGCTCAGGGTGATGACAACGTTCTCCTTATCGTTGTCCGTGCATGCGACGATTCCTGCGGCCCTCTCGACACCCGCGGCGATCAACACTTCGTCGGACGCGGGATCCCCGACAATGAGCGGTGTATCCGCGATTTCGCCGCGCAAGTAGTCGACCTGGTCCCGCTTCTCACAGACCAGCACGACCTGTCTGCGTACCGAGAGGAGCTCTTTGGTGGTGTAGACGGCTGTGCCTCCGGCACCGCACACGATCAAATGCCCCGACATGCTGCCGATGGTTTTCTCCAACTTCCGTCTCTTGAAGACGTGCCCGATCTGTCCCTCGAGTATGAGGGCCGTCGCGGTCGTGACAAAGTAGAGCACTCCGCCCATCCCCACGAGAATGAGCACGGCCGTGAAGATGCGTCCGCCGGGACGAGCGCTCATGTCGACGATCTCACCGAACCCCACGGTCGTGAGCGTAATCGCCGTCATGTAGAAGGCGTCCACCCACGCGACCCTCGGGTCGATGATGCGATACCCGACCACGCCCACCACCATGACGCAGCAAAGGAACAGCGCCGCAACGCTCAGCCGCAGCCTCAGCTGTCGCAGATCTTCATCCACCTCCGTGGGCGTGACGTCGTATACGTTCAAGTTTCGCAGGCTGCAGAAGAAGTACAGCGGGCCGCGTTGCCGATGCAACGGCCTGAGATTCTAGGCGGAGCGATACTGGTTCACTGACGTGAATCTGCCCCTCAGATCTGCCGAAAAGCAAGTAAGTTTGCCCATTGTGGCACTCCGGAGCGGCCATTGCCCCACCCCGACCACCACGGCATGTTTCGGCACTTCAGTCTTACGAATAGCGGCTCCAAAGCAGGGCAACGGGTAATTGGCGTACATCCCATACGTTCCGTACGAAGAGGCCGAGGGCCCGCTCGCCGAGCTGTATCGGCAATTCGGAGGCTCCGAATCGAGCGTGGACAACATCATCCGGATCCACTCCTTGAGCCCACCCTCTATGGAGCACCACGTACGCCTCTACGCACACCTCATGCGAGGCAAGTCACCATTGAGCCAGGCACAGCGCGAGATGATCGCGATCACGGTCTCGGCTGTGAACGACTGCTTCTATTGAATCAACCATCACGGGGCGGGACTCCGTACGCTCACTGAAGACGCCGAGTTGTCCAGGGCCCTGGCCCGCGACTATCGGGAGGCCGATCTCGAGATCGACGATCGGGCGATGCTCGACTACGTGGTGAAATTGACCCTGACACCCTGGAAGATTGGCGAGGCCGATGTCTCACGACTTCGGGAGGTGGGATTCGACGATGCCGGCGTTCTCGATATCTGCCAGATCGCCTGCTACTACAACTATGTGAACCGCCTGGCCGACGGGCTGGGTGTCGAACTGGAGTCCGACTGGAAACGAGGCCCTTTGACCCTCACCCGGGCCGAGTTCGAGGAACGACGACGGACCACGGAATGATCGAGCTCACGGGCCATGACCTCTCGTTGGAGACCATCGAAGCGGCGGCGGTCCACCTCGTCGTGCCTCGGGTGGGGTCCGTGGGCGCCAGCGGTGATCTGGCGCCTTTGTCGCACATCGCGCTGGCTCGGACCGGAGAGGGCAAGGTCGAATTCCAGGGCGTGATCCGAGATACGAGAGACGTGTTCACCGAGCTGGGCGTTGAGGCTGTCGAGCTTCGCGAGAAGGAGATAGAGCTTTGAGTACGATTGCAGAGCCGCGGACGATCCGTGCAGCCCGCGGGAACGAGCTTTCTTGTCAGGGGTGGACACAGGAAGCTGCCCTGCGAATGCTCATGAACAACCTGGATCCAGAGGTCGCCGAGCGGCCGGAAGATCTGGTGGTCTACGGGGGAACCGGCCGAGCCGCCCGGAGTTGGGAGGCGTTCGATGGCATCGTGGCGACCCTTAAGGAATTGGAGGACGACGAGACGCTTCTCGTGCAGTCCGGCAAGCCGGTTGGGGTGTTCACCACACATCCCGGCGCTCCTCGGGTCCTGATCGCCAACTCGAACCTGGTAGGCCGGTGGGCGGACTGGGACCACTTCAACGAGCTCGAACGGAAGGGTCTCATGATGTACGGCCAGATGACGGCCGGCTCGTGGATCTACATCGGAAGCCAGGGCATCCTACAGGGCACGTACGAGACCTTCGGCGCCATGGCGCGACAGCACTTCGGTTCCAGCCTGAAGGGCCGCTGGGTGCTCACCGGCGGAATGGGGGGCATGGGGGGTGCCCAGCCGCTTGCCGCCACCATGAACGGCGGCGCCATCCTAGTCGTCGAGGTGGATCCGACGCGCATCCAGCGGAGGCTCGACACCGGATATTGCGACCGGATGACTGACGATCTCGGTGAGGCGCTGGAATGGACGCGCGGGGCCGCCGACCGAGGTGAGGCCCTCAGCGTCGGGCTCGTGGGCAACTGTGCGGAGGTGATCCCCGAAATTGCCGCTCGAGGCATCGTCCCCGACTTGCTCACCGACCAGACGTCGGCTCACGACCCCTTGAACGGCTACGTGCCCGCCGGCTTGTCTCTGGAGGCCGCGGAGGCCCTACGTACACACGATCCTGCGGAATACGTACGCCGCTCCATGGAGTCCATGCGGGCCCACTGCGAGGCCATGGTGGAGCTCATGCGCGCGGGTGCGCACACCACCGACTACGGCAACAACCTTCGTACGCAGGCGCTGGACGCCGGCTTCGAGGACGCTTTCGCGTTTCCCGGCTTCGTGCCCGCCTACGTGCGTCCTCTGTTCTGCGAGGGGAAGGGGCCGTTCCGCTGGGTGGCGCTTTCGGGTGACCCCGCCGACATCCACCGAACCGACGATCTCGTGCTGGAGATGTTCCCCGACGACGAACATCTCGTGCGGTGGATCGAATTGGCACGGGAGAAGATTCATTTCCAAGGTCTGCCTGCCCGAATTTGCTGGCTCGGGCAAGGAGAGCGGGCCCGTTTCGGTGTGGCTATGAACGAGTTGGTTGCCAGTGGAGAAATCTCCGCGCCCATCGTCATCGGGCGAGACCACCTCGATACGGGATCGGTGGCGTCGCCCTTTCGTGAGACCGAAGCGATGCTCGACGGAAGTGATGCGGTGGCCGACTGGCCGATCCTGAACGCCCTACTGAATACGGCGTCGGGGGCGAGCTGGGTGTCGTTCCACCACGGGGGTGGTGTCGGCATCGGCAACTCGCTCCATGCGGGCCAGGTCCTCGTGGCCGACGGCACGCCCGAGATGTCCGAGAGGATCGGCCGTGTGCTCACAAATGATCCCGGCATCGGTGTGGTGCGTCATGCCGACGCCGGTTACGAGAAGGCGGTAGAGACCGCCGAGCGAGAAGGACTTCGTCTTCCAATGCGTGAGGGTTAGCAGCAGATGTCACAAAGGATCGTCGAGTGTGTCCCCAACTTCTCCGAAGGGCGAAATCCCGCCGTCCTGAAGGAGATCACCAACGCCGTCGAGGCCGTTCCGGGCGTGAGCCTTCTCGACGTCGATCCCGGGGCCAATACCAATAGAACCGTCGTCACGTTCGTCGGCCCTCCTGAAGCCGTGGAAGAGGCCGCCTTCCAGTGCGTAGCCCGTGCGGCCCAGCTCATCGACATGCGGGAGCACCAGGGGGCACACCCCCGGATGGGGGCCACCGACGTGGTGCCCTTCGTGCCGGTGTCCGGCGTGACCATGGAAGAGTGTGTGGAGATGGCCCGACGCGTCGGAGAGCGGATCGGCTCGGAGCTGGATATTCCGATCTTCCTCTACGAGAACGCGGCGACTCGCCCGGAACGGCGCAACCTGGCACAGGTACGATCCGGCGAGTACGAGGGCATGGCCGAAAAGCTCAAGGACCCGGATTGGCATCCGGACTTCGGGCCGCGGGACCTGAACCCTACTGCAGGAGCCACCTGTGTGGGCGCTCGGGAGTTCCTGATCGCGTACAACATCAACCTGAATTCCACCGACCGGCGTTATGCCAACGACATCGCTTATGCGATCCGTGAGCGAGGGCGATGGAAGCGGGTCGGCAACACCGACCCGTTCTACTACAAGGGTGAGGTAGTGCGCTTCGCCGAAGACGGCACCTATCCCTGCGGTCCCTGCGACTTCCTCGGCGGAAGCTTTGCGGAGTTGGAGACCCACTACCGAGATGTCCACGGCGGCGATCTTCGGGCGCGGTATCAGGCGCTGGACATCGATCCCGACGCTCCGTCCGGCCCCGTTTTCGACGATGGCCTGTTTACGGACGTGAAGGCCATCGGTTGGGTGATCGACGAATATGAGCGGGCTCAGATCAGCATCAACTTCACGAACTACAAGGTGAGCCCTCCTCACGAGGTGCTGGAGGCGGCTCGGGAAGAGGCACGCAAGAAAGGTGTGATCATCACTGGCTCCGAGCTGGTGGGCTTGATCCCGTTCGAGGCGCTGCGGCAGGCCGGTGTCTTCTACCGTAAACGGGCCATGAAGTCGACAGGCATTCCGGTTCCCGATCTGCTGGAGACGGCCATTCAGTCCATGGGGCTGAGAGATGTGGCGCCATTCGACGTCGAGGAAAAAGTGCTCGCCGCACCCACTGCGGAGGGGCCGCTGGTGCGACGACCCACGTACGACTTCATCGACGAGGTCTCGCGGGAGACACCCGCGCCGGGCGGTGGATCGGTAGCTGCCTTGGCTGGCGCTCTCGGCGGGGCGCTGGCATCGATGGTGGTGAATCTCTCGGTGGGGAAGGGTGAGTTTGACGATCGCTACGAGCAGCTCTGTGCGATCGCGGAGCGCGCTCAAGCCGTGAAGGATTTGCTCGTGCGTATGGTCGATGAGGATACACAGGCCTTCGACTCCGTCCTTACCGGCATGCGCATGCCGAGGGACACGGAGGAGGAGCGGGTTCTTCGTTCCGCGGCGATCCAGGAGGGTTATAAGACCGCCACCCTCGTGCCCCTCAGGACGGCTGAAGGATGCCTTGAGGCCATGACGCTATGCCGGGAGATGGCCGGCATGGCTACGCCCGAGATGATCAGTGACGTGGGATCCGGGGCTCTCATGGCCCATGCAGGCCTCAAGTCGGCTATCTACAACGTGCGCATCAATCTGCCGAATATCTCTGACGACGCGTTCGACAAAGAGGTGCGTGGCAAACTGGATGGGCTCCTGCAGGGGGCCGACGAAGTTGCGCGTGAGGTGGAGGGGTTCGTAGAAGCGGCGCTGGAGGTCGGTTGAAACGGTAGACCGCGCTCAGGTCTGCAGGGGGAAGGCGCTTAGGCGTCCAGGGAAAAACGCTCAGGCCTCTAGGGGGCGAGTACGGGCCCCTGAGGATCCTGGGCGCGCAGAAGACGACAATAGAATAGGACTCCTTTTGGCTTTCGACAGTGTTTGGCTGAACGGTCACCTCGCCACCATGCGGAGCGGCGGAGCCGCGTACGGGGAGGTGCCCGACGGTGCGGTGGCCGTGACCGGTGGGCGGATCGACTGGGTGGGTCCCAGGTCGGAACTCCCCGCCGACGACGTAGGTCCGGAGACGGTCGAACACGATGTACAGGGTGCCTGGCTTACCCCCGGCCTCATCGATTGTCATACCCACCTGGTATTCGCAGGCGACAGGGCGGACGAGTTCGAGGCGCGCCTTCAGGGTGCGTCGTATGAAGAGATCGCCCGCTCGGGTGGGGGCATTCGCTCCACGGTCCGTGCCACTCGCGAGGCGACCCCGGAAGAACTGGAAGCCGGCGCTTCCGCGAGGGCCGGCCAGTTGCTGAGGCAGGGCGTCACCACCGTCGAGATCAAGTCGGGATACGGGATGGATGTCGTCACCGAGTTGGCGATGCTGCGAGCGGCACGGAGCGTAGGCGAAAGTCTGCCACTCACGGTGAAGGCCACGCTGCTCGCTCTCCATGCCCTCCCGGCGGACTTCGACGGGCGTCGCGAGGACTTCCTTGCTCTGGCGCTGAAGGAGCTCTTGCCCGCGGCCGTAGAGGAGGGGCTGGTCGATGCAGTCGATGCCTTCTGCGAGGGCATCGCGTTCACCCCTGACGAGTGCGCCACATTTTTCCGCGCCGCCACTGACCTGGGGCTTCCGGTCCGACTCCATGCGGACCAGCTGTCGGACACGGGAGGTGCCGCCCTGGCGGCCAGTTTCTCGGCGCTCTCCGCCGATCATCTCGAGTACACTTCGGAAGAGGGTGCGCGTGCGATGGCCGCCGCCGGGACGGCGGCCGTTCTGTTGCCCGGCGCGTTCTACTATCTGCGCGAGACCCACACCCCTCCAGTAGACGCATTCAGAGAGCACGGTGTCCCGATGGCTCTGGCCACCGACGCGAACCCGGGCTCGTCTCCCATCCTATCGATCCTGACGATCCTCAACATGGGCTGCACTCTCTTCAGGTTGACTCCGGAGGAGGCGCTGGCGGGTGTGACGAGAAATGCGGCAGGAGCTCTGGGCCTCGGGACCGAAGCGGGCACTCTGGAGCCGGGAAAGCGAGCGGACCTGGCTCTTTGGGACGTGGAGCACCCGCGCGAGCTGGCCTACTGGATCGGCACGAATCCGTGCCGATCCGTGGTCAAGGACGGAGTTCCGGTCGGGACCTAGTGTCTTGTCCCCCGGTCAGCCCCCTCTGGGGCGCCGCACTGCCGCTCGGGACCGGCCCGAGGAGCCGCTCCGTGACGGAGCGCTGCGAGCGGAAGATGAGCGGCTGGGTGCGCTTCGGGTCGACGACGAGCGAGAGGGCGCCGCACGTGCGGAACTCCGACCCGAGCTTCTGCTCGGCGCGGCCGAGCGGGGCGTCGGGCGGCTACTGCGTGCGGAACTCCGACTCGGTGCCGATCTCGACGGGGCTCGCCTCGTCGCACTAGACGGTGCACTTCTCGCGCGGCTCGGAGCTACCCGAGGTGCAGAACGTACCCGACTCGGAGTCGCTTGTCGCGTGCCGGACCTCGACGGTGCAGACCGTGTCGTGGCGCTCGGGCGCTGGCGGGTCGAACGCGTGGTCGACGAAGGCCGGCCGGTGCTCGACCGGCGCGCAGTCGGTGTGGCCCGGGCCGACGTTGCACGCCTCGATGGCGCCGCACGTGTTACTGTCCGGCTGGGTGCTCGGGTGCCGGACACGGTCGACCGTGTGTTGGTCCGACTTCGCACGGCATCCGAAGGACGGGCTCGCGTGGCCGTAGCTCGGGCTCCCGTCACCCGGCTGCCGGCTGCGCGGCCGGCTGAAGCACGAGTCGCCGGTGCCACGGCCCGACTTGCCGTCGAGTTCCGCCGAGCAGAGCGGGCGACGATGGCCGACACGTCACTCCGCGCGGCGCTATTCGCGCTGGGCGTGGTCGTCCCCGACCGCGGAGTGGCCACCCGTGAAGCGGCAGTACGCCGTGGCGACTCCTTATAACCCGTACCGTTGATGGCTCGACCTCGTCCGGGCCGCCAGGCGACCGCTGAGCGAGGCACTACGTAGGTGGGTTGCGCGTGATAATTGTAATAGCCGTAACTCCCATACCCGTGCCCACCACCGTAGTGGTTCCCGTACCCAAACCAGTTGTAGGCGTAGAGGTTGCCGAAGCTCAGGTGGGTGCCCACGCCCCAGTAGGGATACCCCCAGCCGTATCCCCAATAGCCTGGATAAGAGAAGCGCCAAGGCACGTAACCGTAAGACAGACTGACGAAGTGGCTACCGTGATAGTGATCGTCATAGCGATAGCGGCTGGTATAGCCTGCATCGTAGGCGCCGTAGAGGCAGGGAAAGACGTACCAATCGTAGTAGCCGTAGTCCCAGCAGGGATCGTCATAAGCGGGTTCGTACCACGGGTCCACGCTCGTGTAGGACAACCCCACTCCAAAACCCACTCCGAGCGAGAAGGAGAAGCTGCTCCAGGAATACTGTGCAGCCACCGCTTCCGGACGCCAAGTGAGGGCGCAACCGAGTATCAACGCCGTTCCGATCAGCCTACGCACGATATGCCTCCTTGGAAGGTCTTCCTGAAAAGCAGTGCACGGCCCGTGCCACGGAAGAAACGTCCTGAAACGTCTTTATCTAAGCCAATGGGAACGATTAGTGCCACCTCTATGGGCCCATAGTGTCCCCGATGTAGGACGGGCGTAAAGCCCCGTCCAGGACAGGCTGAACCGACCTTCGTGCTCAGCTTCGGGCCTCGAGTGCGGAGAAGAGGGACTCGATTTCCGCTTCGGATGTGATCGTGTTCGGAGAAACTCGCAGGGCGTTGAGGCCTTGGGTCTGGAACGGACGAAGCACGATCCCGCGATCGGAATACATGTCCCCCGACACGACATTGGCCGCGGGTGCCTCGAAACCGATGCCGATGAGCGAGGCTCCGAGCTCCCAACGCTCCGGCGACCGCCAAGAAAGCGACGAGTCGGCGTCCACACGGGCCTTGAGTCCGTTCCTGATTTCCCGGTAGCGGGTGACCTTGTCGACGGGACCGAGGGCGCTCTGAAAGTCCAGCGCGTCTCCCATGGCCAGGACCTCCGCGAGATTTCTCGTACCGTAGTCTTCGAACATCCGCGCGCTCCCCGCCCACCGGCGCTGGCCCCATGTGACCCACATCGGGTGGATCGCCTCGACGGCTTCTCTCCTCACATAGAGTAGGCCCAACCCCTTGGGCGATTGGATCCATTTGTGCGGACTCGCAGCGTAGGCGTCGACGCCCGATGCCTCGAGGTCGAGCGGAATCATGCCGGCCGTCTCGAGCGGAATCATGCCGGCCGTCTGCGCGCCGTCCACCGCCACGAACTCGACGCCCTCCTCTTTGGCCATGGCCGTGAGAGCAGCCATCGGGTGCCGCAGCCCCATGATATTGTCCACGTGAGGAAACACGAGCACCTTGGTCTCGGTGCGGATCTGCCGCCGATGGATCTCGACGACTTGATCCGCGGTGAGGCTCGGCACGTCCGTCACCGGAAAGTCGAAACGCCGAACGGCGTATCCTTTTCTGGAGGCGTGATGGTTCCAGCAGACGCTGGCGCCATCATGGTTGATGGCACTGAAGAGCACTTCGTCACCCGGGCCCAGTGGAAGACCCTGGGCCAGGAGGTTGAAGCCCTCGGTGGTGTTGTGGGTTATGGCGACCTGCTCGGGATCGGATCCGAAGAGAGCCGCAGCCTTGGCTCGCACGGATTCGCGGGGCTCCTCCCAAGCACCTCCCCACATGTAGAGCCAGGGATTGGCTTCGCAGACACGCATGTATTCGACACAGGCCTCGTGGACCGCCCGAGGGACGGTCCCGATCGAGGCGTGATTCAGATAGACGACATCCGAGCTCAGCAGGTATCGGTCACGGAGCGCCTCCCACGCGGGTGTAGAGCGAGGGCGAGACGCGACCGCTTCGAGTTCGGCGCCGAGTGCTTCTTCGACCAATTCGAGACGCGCGACGGCAGGCCCGGCCAGGGCCAGAGCCGCTAACGATTTGAGGAAATCTCGACGTTCGTGACGAACCGACAGCATGACTCAGTCTCCGCGAATGTGAATGTGTCCCTTGCCATGGAGCAGGAAACGAGGAAGATTAGTGTCCACCCATTCGGGTGCCTGGAACGTAGATTTCCGCTTCTTCAGGCCGAACTCTAGAGTCGTTCCAATCTCGGACATACCGTCCCCGGCGGCCTACACCGTCGGATTGCTTGTACGCATAGCATGCGAATACGGGCTGGCAAGTTGGACGGGGCGCCCCGACACCGCCAGGGTGGCCGAAGCCCTTTGGTCCTGAGTATCTCGGTTTTGAATGTTTCGGTACTGAATCTCGGTACGTTGCTCGCCGTCGCGGACTGTGCGGGCGTATAGGCGGCAGTGATGATGTTGGTTCTTCAGCGTTCCTCGAGCAGGGCAGTTCAGCTCACGATGCCGTGGGCCCATAACAAGGAAGTCTAGAATAGTGGACGGTAACACACCCATTGATCGCCTCGATTCCGAGGCCCAGCAAGATCAGCCGGTGTCTCAGGACCAGGATCGTCCTGAGCCGCAGGATCGACAGGACCAGGATCGTCCTGAGCCGCAGGATCGACAGAACCAGGATCGTCCTGAGGCACAGGATCGACAGAACCAGGATCGTGCCGAATCGGGGGACAGGCAGGATCGTCCCGCCCAGCGGGGTCGACAGCAGCGGGGTCGGCAAAAGCGGGGCAGAGGTCAGCGAGGTCGCCAACAGCAAGGCGGACGCCAACAAGGCGGACGGCAGGGCGGACGGCAACAGGGCGGCCAGCAACAGGGCGGGCAACACCACGATCGACAGCAACATGATCGACGTGAGGCACTGGCCGACCAAGAATATCAGGATCAACCTGACGAGCACTATGAGCCAGGTGAGCCTCTGGGCATCCTGGAGGTGCTGGGCAGTGGCTCCGGATTCATCCGTCGTCGTGATGCGAGCTACCTAGCCAGCCAGGAGGACATCTACGTCGGCGCCAAGGTCATTCATAAATTCGGCCTGCGCACCGGAGACGAGCTCACGGGATCCGTGGGGCCACGGCCCAAGAACGGGAAGAGTCCACCGCTCACTCATCTGGGTCTGGTCAACGATGGTCCGCCGGAAGATGCTAGGTGCCGCCCGGACTTCAACCGACTGAGCGCGGTGCACCCCAGCGAGCAGCTCATGCTGGCTTGTGATCGAACGGTGAGTGGCGAGGTCGATTACACGAACCGGGTCATCGACCTGTTTTGCCCCTTGGGCAAGGGACAGCGGGCCATGATCGTGGCTCCGTCCAAGGCTGGTAAGACGACCATTCTCCAGGCTGTAGCCGAGGGGATCGCCACGAACCACCCTGAGTGTACCCTCCTGATCCTTCTGGCCGACGAACGGCCCGAGGAAATCACCGACATGGAAATGTGTGGCTTCGGTGAGGTGGTGGCGTCCAGCTTCGACCGACCGGCGGAGCGACACTGTCAGGTCGCCGAGATGACTCTCGAGCGGGCTCGCCGGATGGTGGAGAGTGGTAAGGACGTGGTGATCATCCTCGATTCGATCACGCGACTTGCTCGGGCATATAACACCGTCGAAGCAGGGAGCGGTCGTACGCTCTCGGGCGGACTCGACGCCAATTCGCTTGAGAAGCCGAAACGATTTATCGGGAGTGCGAGGAAGATCGACCCCAGGCAGGGTGGCGGATCGCTGACCATCGTGGCCACCGCCCTGGTCGACACCGGATCGCGCATGGACCAGGTGATCTTCGAGGAGTTCAAGGGGACGGGCAACAGCGAGCTGGTACTGAGCCGCGAATTGGCCGACAAGAGGATTTACCCCGCCATCGATCTCAACGCGTCGGCCACACGGAAAGAGGAGTTACTTCTCGATCCGGATAGCCTGTCTGTATCGCGGGCCATGCGTCGACAGCTAGCCGACGTTGCACCTGCGGACGCCATGACCGAGTTGTTGGGAGTCATGCGGCGGACCCGCACGAACGAAGGACTCGTGGCACTGGCCAGCCAGAAGATCTAAGCGGCCGGAAGCGCTCCGCTACGCGCCGTCCCCAGACGCACGGCCTACCACGTTCTTCAGTCTGTCCAGATTCTCGGACAGTTGCCGTCCCTGGGAGTCGGACATGGTCCTCGCGACGTAGCCCATGAGCGGATTCCGTCCGAAGTCGCCCTCTTCGCGCCAGGTGACGACACTCCCATTGGGCGATTCCTCGACTTCCAGCGTTCCGATGACCTCGGTCCCCTCGCCGACTCGGACCCGATAACGAACCAGCTCCGGCGGTCTACTTTCGGTGATGGTCACGGATCCGGACCCGTACTGGGGATCGTCCCAGCTGCGCACCGCCCCTGAACCGGACGACGGTTCGCTCAATGTGGATTGCACCTCGGCCCACTGGGTCCACTCGTCCCAGCGTCCGAGGTCCGCGAGCAGTGGAAAAATCGATTCGGGGCTGACCGGGACCTCAACCGACACCTCGGCCGACCACGTTCCCGGGAGTAAGAACCCGACGGCCATGAAGGTCACCAGAAGTCCTCCGACGATACCGAAGACCCTGGCTAGGCGTCCCATCATGGTCGCTCTCCTGTTTCTGCGGAAACTTCTTGGAGCAGCGGCTCAAGGGATGTCCACACCGTCTCCGACACGCGTCTGTGGCCCTCTGCCGTCGGGTGGATGCCGTCTATCTGGTTGAGTTCGGGATGACCTGCCACTCGGTCGAGAAGGAAGGGGATCAACACAGCTGAGTTGTTTCGTGCCAGCTCCGTGAACGCCGATCGGAACTCGGACTGGTAACCAGGCCCCAGGTTGGGAGGAGCTTCCATGCCCGCGAGGACGAGCCGAACGTCGGGATAGCGCCTAAGCGTACTGTCCATGACCGCCTGGAGATTCCCTCGCATCGTCTCGACGGACAGTCCCCGAAGTCCGTCGTTGGCACCCAGTTCGATTACGAGGACTGTCACGGGCGCTCTGAGCAGCCAGCTGATCCGGCGGAGTCCCCCGGCGCTGGTATCTCCGCTGACACCGGCGTTCACGACCTCGAATGGCAGACCCGCCGAGTCGACCTTCGCTTGGACGCGCTCCGTAAAGCGCATCGTTTGATCGTCGAGTCCATAACCGGCCGTCAGGCTAGTGCCTACGAAGACGACGCGTCCCCGTACGTTTGCGGGGGACGATGTCGGGGCGCCCGGAGCCACTCCCGAGCCCGCCGGCGTTGAACCTTCCGGCCCCTCGGAGCGTACCACGTCCGAGTCGGTACCTGGACCACATCCGGCCGAAGGAAGCCAAAGTGCCAAGAGAACGACGGCGACGATGATCCGAGCCGTGGGTCTGTCGAAAGAATACATGAGCGGAGGGCGACCCCTTCGCGTGTTGGATCGCGTTGATCTCAATGTGGAAGCAGAGAGCTTCGTGGCCATCGCCGGACCGTCGGGGAGCGGAAAGACCACCCTCCTGGGGCTCCTGGCGGGGCTCGATCACCCCACAGAAGGTAAGGTAACCGTTGCCGGCGAGGATCTCTTCAGTCTTACCGAAGACGGGCGGGCCAGATTTCGGGCCGAGAACGTGGGCTTCGTTTTTCAGACGTTCCATCTCCTGCCCACGCTCACCGCACTGGAGAACGTGATGGTGCCGCTCGAGCTCCTCGGGCGCGCGCAGAGCCGCAACGGACGGTCCATACGTGAACGGAGCCGTGAGCTGCTGGATCGGGTAGGCCTGGGGAATCGCACCGATCATTATCCCGCCCAGCTGTCGGGCGGTGAGCAGCAGCGTGTGGCGTTGGCCCGGGCCTTCGCCAACGAGCCACGGATTCTATTTGCTGATGAGCCCACGGGTAACCTCGACCGCAAGACCGGACTTCGTGTGGTGGAACTCCTGGAGGAACTCAACCTGGAGTCCCGCACCACGCTGATTCTCGTGACGCACGACTTGGACCTGGCGGCACGGGCCCACCGTGCGATCTCGCTCTCCGACGGCCGTATCGTCTCCGACGTGAGCGACCCATCCGAGTGACACCGTCCTTCGCGGTCCGTCTGGCCTGGCGAGAGGGAAGGGCCAGCTACCGCCGCCTGTCCATCTTCATGGGATCCATCGCCCTGGGGGTCGCGGCGCTCGTGGCCATCCACTCGTTCAAGGGCGATGTGGAGCGCTCGCTCGGTGACCAGGCCCGTGTGCTCCTGGGAGCTGACGTGCGGGTCTCCTCGAACCGGGCCTTTCCAGCGGAATTCGAGGCGGTACTGGATTCGATGATTTCAGACGGGCGGGAGATTGCCCAGACGACGACGTTCGCCTCGATGGTGCTCGACATGCGTAGTGGGGGCGTGCGGCTCTTTCAGGTTCGCGCGGTGGATGCGGGCTTCCCCTTCTACGGTAGCGTGGAGTCCGATCCGGCGGGGGCTTGGGCGGAGATCCAAAATGGACCGTGGGCGGTGGCTGATCCAGCGGTCATGGTACAGTTGGACGCCCGGCCCGGCGACACCCTCGCGATCGGGCAGGCCCGGTTCGTCCTCCGGGGAACCGTGTCCGGTCTTCCCACGGACGTGGGCTTTCAAACGGCCATCGGACCCAGGGTCTATATCTCTCGCGGCCGACTGGAAGAAACCGGGCTTCTGATCTTCGGGTCCATCGCGCGTTATCACGCCAACTTTCTGATGCCCGAGCGGGACGACCGTGATCAACTTTGGAACAGCCAGCAAGAGCTCTTCGAGAGGCATCAGCTCCGGCACACCCCGGCGGCCTATCGCGCACAGGAAATGAGTTCGGCTTTAGACGACCTGACGCGCTACCTGGGGCTCATTGGGCTGGCGGCCCTCTTCCTCGGCGGTATCGGCGTGGCGAGCGCCATCTATGTCTACGTACGGGAGAAGGTCGTGACGGTGGCGGTCCTCCGATGTATCGGGGCCCGGCAGGAGACGCTGTTTGCCGCCTACCTGCTTCAGGCCGCGATGCTCGCCCTCATCGGGTCGCTGGTGGGGGTCGTGTTGGGGATCGGCATACAGAGGGCGCTGCCCATGGCGCTCACCGGGGTCATGCCCGTGGGAGTGACCACGAACATCTCCTGGCTCGTGGCCTTTGCGGGCATCGCCCTCGGGGTATGGGTAGCCCTCATGTTTGCCTTAGGCCCGCTGCTCGAGGTCAGAGGGGTATCGCCGCTTCTCGCCCTCAGGCATGACTTCGAGCCGCCGCAGCGGACAGATATCGCCAAGATGGGGGCACTCGGCCTTCTTGTGGCCACGGTGCTCGGACTAACAGTGGTCGAGGCTCCTTCTCCACTGCAGGGCCTGGCCTTCTCCCTGGGGCTCGCAGTCGTGGGGTTGGTTCTTTGGGGGGCGGCTCGGGGTCTCATTTTTGTCACCAGGCGGTTCCTTCCGCAGGGACTGGCGTATCCGATCCGCCAGGGAGTGAGCAACCTTTTCCGGCCACAAAACCAGACCGTGGCGGTCACGCTGGCCCTCGGATTCGGCGCCTTCGTGATCGGCACCGTCAGCTTGGTCGAGCGCAGCCTCACCCAGGAGTTCACGTTGGAGGTAGGAGAAGGGCGACCGAACCTTCTGCTGTTCGACGTGCAGGCCGATCAGCGGCCTGAGGTCGAAGCGTTCGTGGCCTCGCGCGCCACGGGATCGCTCGACGTGACTCCGTTGGTGCCTTCGAGGCTCCTGGCGATCAACGGACGGAGCCGGGAGGAGCTGCTCGATGCACCGGATGGTGAGCGTCCAGAGGGGTGGGCCCTGCGGCGCGAGTACCGGCATACCTACCGGTCCGACCTCACCGGCTCGGAAGAACTGGTGGAAGGTGATTGGTGGGACGTTCCTGCAGACAGCGATGGACTCGCTCGTGTCTCGCTCGAGGCCGATCTGGCGCACAGCCTCCGAGTGGTCATCGGGGATCGAAGCACGTGGGACTTTGCGGGTGTGCCGGTCGAGACTCGAGTGGTGAGCCTTCGCACGGTCGACTGGACCCGGTTCGAGACAAACTTCTTCGTCGTCTTCGAGCCCGGCTCGATAGACGAGGCTCCTCAGACCTTCGTAATCATGGCCCGTGTCGAAGGCGAGAGGGAGCGCGCCGAGTTCCAGCGCGATCTGGTCGGCAGCCACGCGAACGTGGCCGTTCTGGACCTTTCCAGGCTCCAGCAGGCGATCGACACCATGCTGGACCGGGCGAACCAAGCGGTCCGTTTCCTCGGCATCTTCAGCACGGTAGCCGGAATCCTCGTACTCATGGGCTCGCTCGCCACGTCACGTTACCAACGTATGCGGGAGAGTGCAGTCCTCAAGACCTTGGGCGCGCAGAAGGGCGTCATCCTGCGGATCTTGATGGTGGAGTATGTTGCCCTCGGATCTCTGGCAACCTTCGCGGGACTGGTATTGGCCGTGGTGGCCGGGTGGCTCGTCGTAACCCAGGTCTTCACCGTTCCCTTCGTCTTCGATCCGATCCGGATCGGGGTGGTATGGCTGGGGATCACAGCCGTTACGGTTGCCGTGGGGATGGCCGGCAGCAGAGGGGTCCTTCTCAGGCCTCCTCTCGCCGTGCTTCGGGACGTTACGGGTTGAGAACGGCCTGAGGTGGTAGATCGACCTGCAGCGCGAGGTCGTGATTGCATGATTCACACGGAAGTGGGTGGGGATGCCGAAGTCGGGCCGGTCGGGGGAGGGAGAGGTCACTCCCGCAGCGGGGACACGTACCTTCGACAGCCCGAAGGCTGTGGAACTCCAGCCACTTACGTCGAGCCACGATCGCCCCGACTCCGAGCGCTCCAAGGGCCCAGGGTGCGTGGGGTGGAATGAGGGCAAAGAGTGGAGCGAGCACGAGTGCAGTGCCGACAGAGGTGAGTGTGCGCCTGAGGCGCCACCGGACGCTGCGAGGCTCGATCCAGGCGTTCGCTTCAACCGGGTCGAACCCGAAGAGTGTCACGCGTGCCGGGACGGACACTCCGGGCACCGTGTCTGTGGTGCTTGGTTCTCGCACGGTGCCGTCGATACCTGAAGGGTGAGTTTTTCGCCGCCGGAATATATGTTGATCTGTGATCGCCCCCCAACTGGTCCAGCGCCGCCGCCGCCGCGGGTAGATACGGGCTTTCGGGGCTTACAGGAAATACGCGAGAGAGATCGGGATAGCGGACTCTGCCAGTGACAGACATCCCAGACATCGACGATGGCCCACAGATCGAGGATGGCTCAGAAATCGAGGACGGCCTAGCGATCGAGGACAGCCCAGTCGAGGACGGCCAGGCGACCGAGGACGGCCAGGAGATCGCCATCGACGTCGATACGCCGGCCTTGTCTCGGGACCTAACTGAGTTCTTGATCCAGCTCTCCATTACGGTCCACCGATTCGGTATGTACCCCCCGGGGCATCCCTCGCTGGAGCCCGCGGCCGCAGGGGTCGTGGACCGTCGTCAGTTCCGCGGAGGCACGCCAGTCGCGACCCACGGCCATCAAGTACGGAATCGTCGGAGTGAAGGGGCAGGGACGGCGATTGGAGGACGGGGAGGAGCGGAAGGCCGGGCGCACCCTGGCGTATACCCTCAAGGAAGAGGTGGAGGCCGTGGACTGGCTCCACGGAGAGCTCAAAGAAGATGGCGGTCTGCACCTCGTTGGAGGCGGAGGCCATCGTTCGCTCGCTCACCGTTGCCATGCACGACGACCAGCAGTTCCTCATTCCCCTGGTAAGGCTGAAGCGCTTCGACCAATACACCACGACACACGCCATGAACGTTTCCGTGCTCGCCATGGCGCTGGCCGAGTTCATCGGCTTGGGGCCCAAGGAGGTCCGGGCATTCGGCATAGGCGGACTCATGCATGATCTCGGCAAGGTCACCATTCCCGCGGATATTCTGAACAAGCCCGGGAAGCTGACGGACGAAGAGCGAACCGTGATGAACAACCACACCATCGCGGGTGCGCAGATCATCATCGAGACGGAGGAGCATCTGGATTTGGCCGCCGTGGTGGCGTACGAGCATCACATCAAGATCGATGGCGGTGGGTATCCCACACTGCGTTTCCCTCGGGCGTGCCATCAGGCCAGCAATCTGGTGCACGTCTGTGACGTCTTCGACGCATTGCGGACCGTTCGTCCCTATCGGGGCGCGTGGGAGACCGAGCGGGTGTTGGGCCTTCTGGACGAGGGTTCAGGCACCGAGTTCGATCACGATATGGCGCAGTCCTTCATTCGTATGATGCGACAGTGGGAAGGTCAGGTGGCCGTGGTGGAGCAAGAGGATGAACCGTTGCCCATCGGCGCGCCCGTCGAGGAGTCCTCAGACCCTGCTGCGAGCGATGAGTCCGAGGCCTCATCAGGCCCCGCTCCGGGCGACTCTCCGTCCCCGTCAGGCCCCGCTGCGAGCGAAAGCACGTAGTCGTTCGCTCGCGGCCTCCAGCGTCTCGACCTTCTTGCAGAAGACGAAGCGCACCAGGGAGTGGCCCAAGTCCGGGTCCGAGTAGAAGCTGGATCCCGGGACAGGCGTCACGCCGGCCTCTCGGGTGAGCCGCCGCGAGAAGGCGTCGCTCGGTTCGTCGCTGAGGGCGGAGAAGTCCGCTAGGACGTAGTACGCGCCCTGTGGCTTCCGGCACTCGAAGCCGGCTGCGATCAGGCCCTCATACAACACTTCACGTCTTACGCGATAGTCATCGATCATCGCATCGTAATACCCTTGGTCCAGTTCCTGGATACCCACGGCACAGGCCTCCTGGAGAGGGGCGGGGGCACCAACGCTCAGAAAGTCGTGTACCTTGCGGATGGCGTCGGTGAGGTCGGCGGGAGCGATGACGGTACCGATTCGCCAACCGGTGACGCTGAAGGTCTTCGAAAGGCCACTCACGGTGATGGTCCGTTCGCTCATCCCTTCGAGCGTGGCCATCGGGATGTGCTCGCCCTCGTAATAGATGTGCTCATAGATTTCGTCCGTGATGGCCAGCAGATCGTGCTTCCGGCAGAGGTCGGCTATAGCCTCGAGCTCGCCCCGATCGAGCACTCGGCCGGTGGGGTTATTCGGCGTGTTGACGATGATGGCCCGGGTGCGGTCGGTCACCACGGCCGCAAGACCATCCGCCTCGATTCGGAAATCGGGTGGTTCCAGCGGCAGAAAGACCGGGTTCGCCTCGGCGAGAATGGCGTCGGGCCCATAGTTCTCGTAGAACGGCTCCAAGACGATCACCTCGTCCCCGGGATTGATGACCGCGAGCATGATGGACGCCATGGCCTCCGTGGCACCGCAGGTGACCGTGATGTCACGCTCACCGTCCACCTGCATCCCGTACCAACGCTCGTATTTGGCCACGAGGGCGTCTCGCATCCGGGGTGATCCCCATGTGATGGCGTACTGGTTTACATCGCCCTGGATCGCCTCGCACGCAGCATCCTTCAATCGCTGGGGGGCCGGAAAGTCCGGAAAGCCCTGGGCCAGATTGATGGCGTCGTGCTCGCGGGCCACTCGGGTCATTTCACGGATCACGGACTCCGTGAAGCCGTGGGTTCTCCGCGCCGTACGAGATGCGGTCATATGAGCTCACCGGATTGGGTTGGGGTCGAAGAAGGCGAAGGGTATGCCGGTGACGGGTCGGCGTGCAACCGAGGCTACCAGCGCTCGCTGGATTCGGTTATCTCACAGCATGCATGACACGATGAGTAGACGACACTTACAGAGGCTCGGACCGCTACGGCGCCACGCCGCCGCGTGGGGTTGGCTGGTGATCATGATGGGCTGGTTCGCTCCCTCTGCACTGAGGGGGCAGCTTTCCGTCATGCAGATGGAGGTGAACGGAGGATCCTCCATTCCCGTGGCGGACTTCGCAGGGGTAGCGGGCTGGGAGGGAGAGGCTTCTGCGGGCACCAGTTTCGGGGTCCACTTCGCGTTGGCCAGCGGCCATGTGGGCTATCTGGTGGGCTTCAGCGAGCATCGCTTCGGGTGCGCTGAGGACGCGTGTGGGGCCGAGACGGATCTGGTCTCCACGGCTTGGGACCTCGGCTTGCGCATCAACTTTCGTAGCTCCGGCGTGGTGCCTTGGATTCGGGTGGGTGCAATCGCAGCCCTGTTGGAGGTCGACCTTACGTCCGCGCCCACCGGAGAGACGGCTACGACGGTGCGCGAGGAGTCGGATCGGGGGTGGGGCTTCGAGGCCGGAGCTGGCGTCCTGATTCCGGTTGCCGACCGGTTCGGGTTGAGTCCTGGCGTACGCTACGGAAGAGTCGACCTTGATCTGGCCTCCCGTGGGGTGCTACAGGAGCGCTACGTGGTCCTAGACGTGGCGTTCGTGCTGGGGTTCTGAGTGGCCCCACCTCCGATGCCATGTAAACACGGCGGGCGGCGCCGCGTCCGGTCCGTCTAGGCTAGGTGTCGTCGAGCGCGTCAGATGCGGCCGTTGCTTTCTGCAGGGCGGGGAGAGCGGCCTCGAAGGCATCCTTCAGGCCTGGGTCGTAGCGTGTGCCGAAGCCGGCCCGTATTTCCTCTGCCGCGATATCGAAAGGTCGGGCCTCCCGGAGGGCTCTGGCACTGGTCATGGCCGAGAGTGCGTCTGCGATGGCCGTGATGCGGGCGGGTAGGGGAATGGCCTCGTCGGCGAGTCCGTCGGGATAGCCCTTGCCATCCCATCTTTCGTGATGCCATGAAACTGCCGCATCTACGATAGGGTCCTGCAGGAGGGGAGCCAAGAGTTGGCGACCCACTGTCGGGTGGGTGCGCATTGCCTCCCACTCGTCCTCGTCGAGCGGGCCTTCTTTGTTGAGCAGCACGTCGGGCAAGGATATCTTTCCGATATCGTGTAATAGGCCACCGAGCCGGATGGTCTCGCGGTCCAGCGACTCAGCCTCCGGATCGAACATCTCGGCCAGTGTCAGGGCCATCGCGGCGACCGTCTCACCATGGCCGACCGTCGACGGATCCTTTGCCTCCGCCGCCCGCACGAGCGCCAACGCTCCTTCTTCGACGTGGCTCCTGACGGTGTCATTGATTTGCCCGGCAGCGGTGGGCGGCTGCTCGGCCCGTTCCTCGCGGAGGCGGTCTCTATGTGCCAGGCAATCGATGAGTTGTGCTCGTAGCTCAGGCATGCCGAAGGGCTTCACCATATGCCGATCGGCTCCCGCAGCCAGCGCTTCGGCAGCGGCGTGCGTCTCACTCGACGTGGTCGTAACCACGATTTGAGTGTCCGGCCACCGTGACTTGGCCGCCGTCACCAATTGGGTGCTGCTCCCTTCGGCGAGGAGCTGAGACGCGACAATGACGTCGAACTCGGTTGCCAGGGTCCGGAGCGCCGCCCCGACGTCGGTGACCTCTGTTACGGAAAATCCCTCTCGATCCAAGTAGTTGGAGATCAATTCCTTGACTGGATCTTCGTCCTCGACCAAGAGGATCTTCCGTTCGGAGCCGAACGCGGTGATTTCGTGAGGCAGGAGAATGACTGGCGGCCGGCTCTTGCCCATCTCCCCGGGGGCTCGCGGGTATTCGTCGCTGTCCTCCGTTGCCAGGCGCTCCACGTCCAGCATCGGCGCCTGCTCCGTGACCGAGCCGATCAACGTAGCGAAGAGGCGCACCGTGTTCCGTCCCTCGCGCTTGGCCCGATAGAGGGCGTGGTCGGCGGCCGCCAAGACCTCGTCGGGAGTGCTCATGCTCGGATGGTGTTGCGCCACACCGGCGCTTACCGTGAGCGGCCCCCTGCCCAGCCCCTGGGCCATGAGCGAAGCTCGGACCCGCTCGGCGAACGCCACCGCACCCTCGAGATCCGATCCGGCCAGAATCGAGAGAAACTCTTCTCCGCCGAAGCGGGCGGACAGGTTCATGTGTCTCGTGGTATGGGCCAGGATGTCCGCAAAGGTCTTCAGGGCTTCGTCGCCTGCGGCGTGGCCGTAGCTGTCGTTGTATTCCTTGAAGCCGTCCAGGTCGAAAAGGACCACACACAGCAGGCGCCCACGCTGGGCGGCGGCGAATTCAGTTTCTAGGAAGACCCGTGCGTGGCGCCGGTTCGGAAGTTTGGTCAGCCCGTCCTCGAAGGCCATCCCCTCCATGAGCTCCTTATCACGGAGCAGTATCTCGACCATCCAGCCGACCCCGAGCGTGATGATGATGTAGGCCACGACCACTGCGAAAAGACCCTCGGGAACCGTCAGGCCCAGCAGCAGGGCGATCACTTGCGTAACGGACAGGGTCGCCATACCTGAGGCCAGCGCTACCGCGGCACCCCTCCAGCCCCTGTAGTAGGCCAGCAGAAAGGCCGGAACCAGGGCCAGGAGCCAGAGAAGGGCTCCCTGCGCGCCAACATGTCGGGAACGAGCAGGGCGGCTCCGGCCGGCACGGAAAGGGCGGCGAGCGATATGAAAAGAGCGCGAGCCGGTACGCCCTTGTGTGACCCGTCGTCGGGTGCCGTCATCGGTGGCGGTTACGTCCAGGACCTGGAGATGAAAAGGGGCTGCGACTCGGATCAATATGGGCACATGGTCGGGTCCGGCGACACCGCTACGTTACACCCCCTGGCTGCCGGATCTGGCTGCCGGATCTGGCTGCCGGGTCGGGCCAGAGAGCCGTGATACGCCCTTCCGAGGTTTGCGGGGCACCAGACCTCCTGGCAGATTTCTCCCGCTCCGTTCCGCCGACCGACTCGAGAAGACGCAAAATGAAGGGAAGATCATTGGCCGGACTATGCCTGCTTCTCGCTCTGTTGCTGGCCGCGCCATCCCTTCAGGCCCAGGTGGGCGTGGACCTGCTGTCCGGCATGCAGGCGCGAAGTATCGGTCCCGCGGGAATGAGCGGTCGCATTGCCGCGATCGACGCGGTGGCGACCGACCCTGAGATTGTCTATGTGGGAGCCGCTACCGGCGGCGTGTGGAAATCGACCAACGGAGGACAGACCTGGAGGCCGGTCTTCGACGCTCAGCGGGTCTTGGGTATCGGCGCGATAGCCATCGACCAATCCAATACCGATGTCGTGTGGGTAGGAACCGGGGAGGGCAATCCGCGCAACAGCGCCGGCGTTGGACGTGGCGTCTACCGGTCCATCAACGGAGGTGACACCTGGACGTTCTTGGGCCTCGAAGGGTCGGAGCGGATCCACCGGATACTGCTCCACCCCACCGATGCGGACATCGCCTACGTGGGTGCCATGGGCCCCGCGTGGAGTGACGGGCTGGAGCGGGGAGTCTTCAAGACGGCAGACGGTGGGCAGAGCTGGGAGCAGATCCTCTACGTTGACGCGCGGACCGGGGTCTCCGACATGGTCATGGATCCCACGAACCCCGACAAACTGATCGTGGGCATGTGGTCGTTCCGGCGTTCTCCATGGTTTTTCGAGTCGGGTGGGTCCGGCAGCGGCCTCTACATCACCGTAGATGGTGGGCTGACTTGGAGTCTCGCGGACGAGTCGGACGGCCTACCCGCCGGAGAGTTGGGCCGGATCGGCCTCACGATCTACCCCATGGATCCGAGCATCGTATACGCCCTCGTCGAGGCAGAGGAGAGTGCTCTGCTACGCTCCTCGGACGGGGGAAGGCATTGGACGACCGTCAAGAGCGGGCCGGGGGTCGATCCTCGCCCTTTCTATTACAGCGACATCTTCGTCGATCCCGAGAACGAGTTGCGGCTCTACCAGCTCCACTCTCGTATCGAGAGGAGTGATGACGGTGGCAGGACCTTCGAAAACGTAGGGCAGGGGGTCCACCCTCATTTCCACTCACTGTGGATCGACCCCTCGGATCCACGGCACCTGTATGCCGGCACCGACGGCGGTGTCTACGTTTCACGCGACCGAGGTGCGAGTTGGCGGATGATCGACAATCTGCCGGTCGGGCAGTTTTACCATGTTTCGGTCGACATGGACGTGCCATATAACGTCTATGGTGGCATGCAGGACAACGGGTCTTGGAAGGGCCCTTCGGACGTGTGGGAGAGCGGAGGGATTCGGAACTACCACTGGAAGGAAGTGGCGTTCGGCGACGGATTCGGCACCCTCGTCGACCCTCGGGATTCCAGCTACGGCTACGCGATGTCGCAGGGGGGGAACTTGATGCGCTTCGACGTCCGTACCGGAGAACGGAAGCGTATTCGGCCTTGGGCACCCGACTCCACCTCACTCCGCTTCAACTGGAACGCCGCTATTGCCGCGGATCCGTATATCCCGGGGGGCATCTACTACGGCAGCCAGTTCGTCCACAAGAGTGTGGATCGGGGGGGGACCTGGCAGATCATCAGTGCCGACCTTACCACCAACGACCCGGAAAAACAGCGACAGCATGAGAGCGGCGGACTCACGAGAGACGCTACGGGTGCGGAGAACCACACCACCATTCTGACCATCACCCCCAGTGCCCTGTCACAAGATGTGATCTGGGTGGGCACTGACGACGGCAAGGTACAGGTCACTTCTGCGGACGGAGGCCAGTGGTATGACGTGACGGATGGCATGGGCCAAGTCCCGGACAGCACTTTGGTGGCCCACATCGAGGCGTCCAAGTTCCGTACAGGAGGTGCTTTCGTCGTCTTCGACGATCACCGTCGGGGTAATTGGGAGCCCTACATCTACCGCACCGACGACTACGGTGGCGACTGGGACCGCATCGCCGATGGGGACGACATCGACGGGTTCGTCCATACGCTCAAACAGGATCCACATGCGGAGAATCTACTCTTCGCCGGCACCGAGTTCGGACTGTATGTCACCCTGAACGGTGGAGACGATTGGTTCAAGTGGAACCATGGGCTGCCGTCGGCTCCGGTGCGATCGCTGGTGATCCATCCGCGGGATCACGATCTGGTTATCGGAACGCACGGAAGAGCGATGTACGTGCTCGACGACATCAGACCGCTGCGAGAGTTGGCGACCAATCCCGGTGCCGCGGACGTGGCGCTCTTCTTCTTCGAGCCGCCGCCGGCCTACGTACATGGGACGGCAGAAACGGGCGGTTACCGTTACATGGCCGACGCCATGTTTCAGGGTCGTGCGCGGGATCCGGGAGCTCTTTTTTCCTATTGGCTGGCAGGGGACGACGGCGACGAGCCGGTGACGATCGAGGTTCTCGATTTCGAGGATCGGGTCGTGCGGACCCTGGGGGGCACCCGAAGTCCGGGCCTGAACAGGATCTCCTGGGACCTCCGGGAGGATATCCCCGAGGTACTTTTGGACTCCCAGTCCCCGGGGCGCGGAGCGGCCCCGCAGGCGCTTCAGGTGCTGCCGGGCATGTATACGGTCCGCATTACCCGGGGGCCGTGGGAGGGCCGGCGGACCCTCGAGGTGCTGCCGGATCCCAGGGTCGAAGTCAGCATGATCGACCGGATCGCGAAGTATCAGGCCCTCGAGCGGGCACAGGCGCTGGACATGCGCCGGGCCGAGCTGCGCCGGGCTGCGTACGACGTCCGAGAGGGAATCGATCGAGCGCTCGAGCTCCTGGAGTCTGACGAGCGGTCCGTCGCTGCGGAGTTGGTCACCGAAGGGCGACGCTTGCGCGCGGCCCTCGACGAGGTTGCCGACTTCCGCGACGTCGACCAGTATCGCTCGGGTGTGGTCGGCCTGTCGTCTTCTTACGACGTGCCGACGGAGGGTCAGCGGATCGACTTGATCCGTATGGAGGAGGCGCTGAGCCTCCTGACGGAGCGGATCGACGGGTTCCTCTTGCTGGAGGTGACCCGTTTCCGCGACCGGGTCGAAGCCGCTGATCTGGCGGTGTTCCCGTCCATAGGACCGATCGGATAGCCTGGGGAAAGAGCGTGCAAATACATGACTGAGTTGAGATAGATCGATGATGGTACAGATTCGCAGACTCCCGTGGGTGACCCTCGCACTGTGCACCCTGGCATACGGCGCCGGTCCGCTCGAGGGCCAATACACCACGGAGCAATTCGCTCAGATCCGGGGACGCTCCATCGGGCCGGCAGGGATGAGCGGACGTGTGGCGGACGTCGACGTCGTGTGGTCCGATCCCAACATCATCTTCGTGGGTTCCGCTACCGGGGGTGTGTGGCGTTCGGTGGACGGTGGCATCGCGTGGACTCCCATCTTCGACGACCAGTCGGTGTTGGGCATTGGCGCCGTAGCGGTGTCCCAGGCGACGCCCGACGTGGTCTGGGTGGGCACGGGGGAAGGTAACCCACGCAACTCGGCCGGTGTCGGAAACGGTGTGTTCCGCAGCCTCGACGGAGGCGACACCTGGTCCCATGTAGGCCTGGAAGGGTCCGAGAGGATCCACCGGATCATGACCCATCCCACGGATCCCGCGGTGGTGTTTGTCGCGGCCATGGGGCCGGCGTGGAGCGATGGAGAGGTGCGAGGAGTCTTCCGTACGAGGGACGGTGGCGTAACCTGGGACCGAGTGCTGTATGTGGACGAGCGCACCGGTGCCGCTGACCTGATCATGGATCCCAGCAACCCCAACAAGCTTTTTGCAGCGATGTGGGAATTCAGGCGCTGGCCGTGGTTTTTCGAGTCGGGTGGGGCGGGAAGCGGTCTGTACGTCACGTACGATGGTGGGGATTCCTGGGACCGGTACACGGAAGACGATGGAATGCCACCTGGGAATCTCGGCCGCATCGGGCTCGCGATCGCGCCTTCGAACCCGGACGTCGTCTACGCCCTGGTAGAGGCTGAAAAGAGCGAGTTGATTCGCTCCGAAGATGGAGGCCGGACCTGGGAGACCGTCAACGATCGCTCCGGTGTGGTGCCCAGGCCCTTCTATTACGCCGATCTCCGGGTGGATCCCCAGAACGAGAATCGCGTCTATTCGCTCCACGAGAGTATACAGGTCAGTGAGGACCAGGGTCGCAACTTCGAGACCGTGGTCCCCAGCACGACCATTCACGGCGATGTCCACGAGCTCTGGATCGATCCTGGAGACGGCCGCCGCATGATCATCGGGAACGATGGGGGAATCGCGTTCACCTACGATCGCGGTGAACATTGGCGCTTCGTAGAAAACCTCACCTTGGCTCAGTTCTACCACATCAGCCTCGATGACGAGGTGCCGTTCAACGTGTACGGGGGGCTCCAGGACAATGGGAGCTGGTACGGACCGAGCACGGTGTGGGAGAACCGCGGGATCATGAACCTGCACTGGCGCCGTGTGGGTAGCGGAGACGGGTTCGCCGTCTTCAACGATCCGACGGATTCCCGCTACGGCTACTCCATGTCGCAACAGGGTAATCTGGTGCGGTTCGACAAAGACACCGGAAGGCGTGTGGCCATTCGACCGGTCCATCCCGACGGCGAGCACCTACGGTTCAACTGGAATGCCGGTCTCAACGTGGATCCACACGATCCGAGCGTCTTGTATCTCGGAAGCCAGTTCGTGCATAGGACGCGCGATAACGGTAACAGCTGGGAGATCATCTCCCCGGATTTGACCACGAACGATGCCGAGAAGCAGCGCCAGGATCTGAGCGGGGGACTCACTCTGGACGCGACCGGCGCGGAAAACCACACCACAATCCTCTCGATCTCACCGAGTCCTCTTCAGCCGGGGCTGATCTGGGCGTCGACGGACGACGGCAATGTGCAGGTTACCGAAGACGATGGGGCGACGTGGCGTAACACGGGGGCTCAGATTCGAGGTGTGCCGAGAGGGACGTGGGTCCCACACGTCGAGCCTTCACACCATGATCCGCGAACGGCCTACGTGGTGCTCGAAGATCATCGTCGCGGCAACTGGGAGGCGTATGTCTACAAAACGGTAGACCTCGGCGAAACGTGGACTGCGTTGAGCACCAACGGAATAGACGGTTTTGTTCATGTAATACGTGAAGATAGAGAAGAGCCCAATCTTCTGTTTCTGGGTACGGAGTTCGGTCTGCGCGTAAGCTTGGACGGAGGCGATTCCTGGATGCGGTGGAGCCACGGCATTCCGCCGGCCCCCGTCCGGGATCTACGCGTACATGCCCGGGATCACGATCTGGTGCTAGGCACCCACGGTCGGGGAGCTTACGTCATCGACGACATCCGGCCGCTGAGGGAGGCCGCTGCGGATTCGAGCTTGGCCTCCGACGCTTTGAGGGTGCTCCCCATGGCGCCGGCCCAGAAGTACGCGCGAGCAGAAGCCATGGGATACCGGTCGGTGGGGCACGCCATGATGTTTGGTGACATGCGCCCCTATGGCGCCTTGATCAACTACTGGGTGGGTACGGAAGGGGTCCAGAGAGTCTCCATCGACGTTCTCGACCTGGACGGAACCTCGATGCGGACCCTGAACGGATCCGCGGACCCGGGGGTGAATCGGGTGGTCTGGAATCTCCGTCGCGGGGGGGAGAACGGCCCTGGCTCGGAGGTCTTGGAGGGTACTTATACCGTACGCGTGACGTTGGGTGATGCCGTTTCGACGGGAGAGATCACCGTTGTCGAGGACATCCGTGAGGATATCCCTCTCTCGCGGCGGATCGCCAAGTTGCAGGCCGTAGAGCGAGCCCGGTCGATGACAACCGCCCTCAGCGATGCCCAACGGCGTCTAGAGCGAGCGATCCGCACCACCGAGACGGTGCAGGAGTCGTTACGCGGTCGGGAAGGGGGCGAGGACCTCAGGGAAGAGGGGGCGGCGCTCCAGGAGTCCCTCGAGAAAATGCGGGAACGCCTGTTTGTGGGGCCGGCCTGTCAGGGAATATGCGGACGAAGCAAGCTGCCATCCAACGTGGTTCGTCGACCGCTGCAGGTCCTGGGAGGCTCACCGGATGAACCGACGGCCAACGAACGCCTCATGCTCACCCAAGCGGAGGAAGCCCTTCAGGGCATCGTCGATGAGGTGAACAACATCTTCGACGACGAGGTGTCCGCCTACAGTCGACGTCTTCAAGAAGCGGGCTATTCACCATTCTCGGAGGCCGACCCCATTACGATCCCACTGGACCAGCGCTGACCATGTTACGCGGACTCCTACTCTGGGCCTCGGAAAACCCGCTCTTGGCGGAGCGTCTTCCGCGCCTCCGCTTCGTGCAGCGTGCCACACGGCGATTCATGCCCGGGGAAACTCCGGATGCCGCGATGACGGAGGCTCTTCGGCTCCAGAAGTCGCGCATGAGCACGGTGTTTACGTTGCTGGGTGAGAGCATCAACGAGCCGGGAGAGGCCGTCGAGGTCGTCGAGCACTACCAGGGTGTGCTCAAGGAGCTCGACCGCCGGGACCTCGATGTGGAGATCTCGGTAAAGCTGACGCAGCTCGGCGTCGATCTAGGCCGCGATCTGGCCGCTGCCAACCTGGAAGCCATCCTCGGGCTTGCCCAAGATCTCGACCGATTCGTTTGGATCGACATCGAGGCGAGCGATTATGTCGATATTACGCTGGACATCTACAAGGCAGCGCGATCTCGATACGAGAACACCGGTCTGTGTCTGCAGGCCTATCTTTATCGCACGGCCGAAGACGTCGAGGGACTTCTCCCGCTAAAGCCGGCAATTCGCCTGGTGAAGGGGGCTTACGCCGAACCCGCGGACGTCGCCTTCCCGAATAAGAGAGACGTGGACAAAAACTTCCTCCAGCTCTCTCTCCGTCTCCTGGACGTGGTGGCTGAAGGCGGTGTGCGAGCGGCGTTCGCGACTCACGACGGGACACTGATCGAGAAAATCAAGCAGGAAGCCGCAACCCGGGGGATTCCGCGAGGCGAGGTGGAGTTCCAGATGCTGTACGGAATCAACACCCGGGAGCAGGAGCAATTGGCCAGTGAAGGCTACAAGGTGGAGGCTCTGATCAGCTACGGGTCCGCCTGGTTCCCCTGGTATATGAGGCGCCTCGCCGAGCGGCCGGCGAATCTCTGGTTCGTGATCCGAAAAATAATGTGGCCCTGACAGGCGAAACCGATGTTCGTCGCTGGGGCATGCTGGCCCTGGTGTCGGTGGCCGTGCTCCTGGGTATGTCTGCGTGGTTCACGGCCAGTGCCGCGTCCCCCGTTCTGCAGGCGCGCTGGGGACTGAACTCGAGCCAGGTCGGGTGGCTCACCACGCTGGTCCAGCTCGGGTTCGTTGCCGGCACGGCCGCCGCCGCTCTGTTGAACCTCGCGGACGTGATCCCGTCCCGTTGGTACTTCGCCTCGTCGGCGCTATTGGCCGCGCTGGCCAACGCAGGCTTGGTGATCGCGCCCGGTTACGCCGTGGCTCTGGTCTTCCGGTTCTTCACAGGATTCTTCCTGGCGGGTGTATATCCACCGGCCATGAAGATGATCGCCACCTGGTTCCGGAGCGCTCGCGGAATGGCCATCGGCACTGTGGTGGGTGCCCTCACCGTGGGGAAGGCCACGCCTTATCTACTCAAGCTGGTCGGGAGTGCGCCCCTTGCCGTGGTGGTGCTCGGCGCGTCGTTGGGAGGCGTGGTCGGCGGGCTGCTGGTGGCTGCGGCCTACCGTGACGGACCCTACCCTTTTCGGCGAGCCCCATTCTCCTGGTCGCTCATCGCCAGGGTGGCACGCGACCGTCCGACACGCCTGGCCACCGGGGGCTACCTGGGGCACATGTGGGAGCTCTATGCCATGTGGACCTGGGTGCCCGCCTTCTTGGCTGCGAGTGCGGCCGCTCGGGGCGCGCGTCTGGGCGTATCGCCCTCTGAGACCGTGGTGGACCTCGTGGCCTTCGGGGCGATCGCCGCGGGTGGCCTCGGTTGTGTGTGGGGCGGTAGAGCCGCCGACCGGATCGGCCGTGACAAGCTCGTGAACTTCGCGATGGCCGTGAGCGGCGCTTGCTGTCTCCTGGTGGGCTTTCTGTTCGGCCAGAGCTACTGGGTACTCGTGCCGGTGGTGCTGGTCTGGGGCTTCTTCGTGGTGGCAGACTCCGCCCAGTTCAGCGCGATGGTCACCGAGGTGGCACCGCAGGAGGCCGTCGGAACGGCGCTCACCCTTCAAACCTCAGTGGGCTTTCTACTCACCATGGCCACGATTCAGGGTGTGCCCGCTCTGACCGACGCTCTGGGCTGGCCGTGGGCTTTTCCGCTCCTCGTCCTGGGGCCCGTCTTCGGGATCGCTTCGATTCGCAGGATGGCGGCTCCGAGGGACGCCTAAAACCTGCTGATCGCGATATTCCTGGGCCACGGAGTGCACACACTGAGCCGCCCCGTCGATTCACGCCACGAACTCGGCATGAATGAGCTCCTGTAGTCGCTCTGTGCTTTCCCGCCGGGGTGCGGGGAAGGGGGACCGAACGTCCACGGAACGTCAGTGGTCGCCCTTGCTACTGCTTGGGTCCTTTGGATCTCGGGTGGTGGCACGAGGGGCTTCCTGATTCTCCACCTCCTCCACTTTGCCGGTGCGGCGGTGGCTCTGCTGACCCTGTACCGGTTGGCCCGTCCCTTGTTCGGCCGCGTCGCGACCTTGCTTTTGGGCTCATGCGTACTGCTCCATCCGGTCTTCTCGACCCAGGTGGGCTACCTCTACCTGGAGATGCCCCTCTTCCCCCTCACGGTCCTTGCACTTCTAGCCTGGATAGAGCGGAGGTTTTGGCCGGCGGTGATGTGGGCCACGCTCGCTTATGCGACCAAGGAAACGGGAATCATCGTTCCGGCCACCTTCGTTCTGGCCACGCTGATCGAACGGCGAGACCTGCTCGAAAAAGTGAGACGCATTGTGCGGATCGTCGCCTTTCCGGCCGTGTGGACGGCCGGCGTCTTCCTTCTGAGTCGAATCGCGGTGAGTCAGGCTGAGGATTTCGCTTTTTTACCGTCGCACGATGCCGTCTTCGGGGGAATCGGACAGTACCTGGTCCGTTTCCTGCTCAACGTGCCCGATCTGCCCGTGTTCATCGCTGCGTTTTTCGTGACGGCTATCGTGTTATGCGTCCCGATCTTCAAAGCACTTCGAAGCGAGCCTTTGGACTCTGCCGCCCGGACCCCGGAGCATCAGCAGCTCCTCGTTCTGGGGTACAGCGGGGTGCTCATCGTACTCTGCATACTGCTCTTCATGGTGGTTCTCCCCGTGGCGGCCGGGTTCACCGTTGTGCTCCCCCGCTACTACGTGATGATCCTGCCGTTTCTCCTGCTCTGGGTGGGTTACGGCATGAAGCGACTCCTGGGCCGTCGCCTCACGTCGCCCGCAGCGGTCTGCTTCGTGCTCTTGGCCGCCTTCTTCGCCCTCAACACGAGCGGTGCTCTATATCCGTTGGACATCGACACCGAGGGCCCGGGGAATGACCCTGCGCTCACGGAGCGCTCCGCGGCGTACCGTCGTCTCCAGGCCCTGGAGGTCGCCGCCATCCACGCTCTGGAGGCACTCCCGTCAGGGGTGCCGGTCTATTACGGACACTACGAGCACTACCTCTTGGCATTCCCAGGGCTCGGATACTCCAGTGGTCCGCTCTCCAACGGGCATAACTTTTCGGTCGAGTCCCTCGCGGAGCTCATCAGGGGAGAGCCGATGCCTCCCTGTGTCTATGTTCTTTACAACTACCCATGGCTCGGCGGAGAAAAAATCCTCGGCCTGATCCGCTTTGCCGAGATGACCCCGGGGCTGTCGGCCGACGTGGTCAGGGAGTTCCGAGATGGGCGATATGTGATCATCCTGGCCCGAATCCGAAGCGGAGATGCAGATTGTCCGGTATGAACATTCCCTTCAATCGGCCTTACCTGGTCGGGTCCGAATTCGAACGCATGCGAGAGGCTGTGGAAGGCCGAATGATCGCGGAGGGCGGACCCTTCACGGACCAGTGCGAGAAACTCCTTGTGGACATGACCGGCACCGAGGCCGCGTTGCTCACGTCCTCCTGCACCCACGCCCTGGAGATGGCTGCTCTATTGCTGGACCTGAAGGAGGGAGACGAGGTCCTGATGCCCTCCTTCACTTTTGTCAGCACGGCCAACGCGTTCGCGCTCAGAGGAGCAAGACCGGTCTTCGTCGACATCCGGTCCGATACCCTCAACCTCGATGAGCGACTTCTGGCGTCCAAGATCACGATACGGACCCGCGCGGTCGTGGTCGTCCACTACGCGGGGGTGGGCTGCGAGATGGATGCGATCCGGTCGGTAGCCGATGAGGCCGGACTCTCCATCATCGAAGACAACGCCCACGGTCTTCTGGGAAGCTATAAGGGAAAACCGCTGGGGACGTTTGGGGTCATGGCCACACAGAGCTTCCACGAGACCAAGAACCTGACGTGCGGCAAGGGCGGGGCACTCCTCCTGAACGATACCGATCTGTTGGACAGGGCGAAGGTCATCCGGAACAAGGGTACGAATCGCGCCCAGTTCATGGAGGGTCTGGTGGACAAGTACACCTGGGTCGGACTGGGCTCGAGCTATCAGCCCTCCGACCTCTTGTCCGCCTTCCTCCTCTGCCAGTTCGAGGCGAGAGCTCTCATTCAACAGAAGCGGGGTGAAATCTGGCAGCGCTACCAAGATGGGTTGGCGGAGTGGGCCAACGCCGAAGGCGTGCAGCTACCGACCATCCCGGACCACGTCCAACAGCCTGAACCGCGCACCTGATGGTTAACACAAGTGTGCCAGCTGATGGTTAACAGATTGGGTTACGTCCTGTGTTACCGTGGGTGTCGAAAATGACGAAGAGTTCTTCGTCAAACCACCCGAGGGTAGTGGGACCGAAGTAGACCTGCCACAGAGCGGGGCCGATGGGTTCGAGCCCGATGAACTCGTTGCCCAGAGCCGAACTGATGTTGATCCAACGCGAGTGCCAGCGGATGGCTCCGTTTGTAGAGACCTTACGGACCTCGAAGTGCTCAGGGTACTCGATGGGCGGAAGGACGTCGGGGTAGGCTCTAAGAGCCGATCGGTAGACGGAATGGGGAGTAGCGTCGTCGAGCGCCTCGTGGGGGCGGATGTGATTGAATGTGTGGCGGAAGTCGTTGAAGTGGCGCTGCTGGGCACTGAGGTTGGCCTTGGGCGGGCGAGTGGCTTCACGCTTGAGGGTCCTGTGCATGCGTTCGTGTCGGCCGTTCTGCTGCGGCTTACCCGGCTCGATGGTCTCAGGACGGATACCGAGGCGGATCCACCAGGCACTCAGGCGTGTGAGGCGAGCGAGGCCGATGGAAGCGAAGGGCGTACCATTGTCGGAGCGGATGACGGCGGGCAGACCGAACTCGCGGAAAGTCCTGATGAACACAGGCTTGGCGAGCTCGATCGACGTGGAATACAGCCCTGTGCACTCGAGCAGGAACCGGCTGAAGCCGTCCTGGATCGTGAGGGGGTAGCAGTAGCGACCGTTGCGCATCTTGAACTGCCCTTTGAAGTCGACGGTCCAGACCGCATTGGGCTCATCCATCGCAGTGAGCGGCTTGCCGGGGTGGCCCGGTTTGCCGGAGCGTCTGCGCTTCTTCGTGATCAGGTCGTGACGCTCGAAGATGCGATCGATCGTCCTGCGAACTGGGGCCGAGCCAAACTTCTCAGCTGTGAGTTTACGGATCTTGCGTGATCCCCATCCGTAGCGCTGACGCAGGTCGACGACGTGTTCGACGATCGGCTCCTCCACGGCGTGTGGGCAGTGATGGGGTCGGCGCGATCGCTCTTGCAGTCCCTCGAATCCCTCTGCGCGGAAGCGATTCCACCAGGTGTATCCCGCGGTCCTGCTGATACCGTAGCGCCTACAGGACTCGGCGAAACTGAACGTCCGTTGTTGCACTTCGAGGATGAAGCGTACTCTTTGCTCGTACATGGTCGACCGGTTCCAGTCCATCGGGCTCTCCTTGTTGCAGAACCCTGGTTGATAGGAACCTGTCAACCATCAGTGTAGGCCATTGTGTAAAGGATCAGGGTAGGCTGTACCGCCCTTTCACATGTACTACCTGTTGCTTCCGACCGCCGAGCACCGGAGCCGGTTCATCGCCTTCCTGAAGGGAAAGGGCGTGCACGCCGTCTTCCATTACGTGCCACTGAACCTCTCGCCCATGGGAGAGAGTCTCGGGGCCCGGCCCGGCGACTGCCCCGTGGCCGAGGACGTGAGTCGTCGTCTGGTGCGACTCCCCTTTTTCACCGGCCTGGATGAGGAGGCGCAAGACACCGTTATGAAAACCGTGCGGCAATACCGTTGTCGGTGAAACACATGATGGGCTCACCCCGGTTCCGGCTGACACTCCACGAACAAGTGCGTATAGGGAATGCGCAGCAGGTCGTGTCTCACCTGGAAGGTCGCCGAGGGAAAGGTAGACCCGATCAGATGCTGCCACCCCTCGAGTGATCGCACGTGGTCGCCCCGGTCCCGGTCGATGATATAGCGGGCCACCCGGGACTGACCCTCGATGTAGCAGGGATCGAGCATCACCAGCCGGCCGCCGGGTTTCAAGCTGGAACGAGCAAGGCTCAGAAACTCCCTCGCCTGCTCGTCGTCCAGGTGATGGAGCACGCCCATGGCGAGAACCAGATCGTAGTGTGCCTTCTCGGTCATGGTCTCCGGACCGAGCGGACCGAGCCGGAACGTCGCCCGATTTCCGAAGCGTTTCCGGGCCTCGGCCACGTAGTTGGCATCGATGTCGATACCCACGTAGTCCACGTCGGGGAGATAATCGAGCAGGTCCGCCGGGCCGCACCCACAGTCCAGAACCCGATCGGATTCCTTCGGCCGGATATATCTGGCCACACACTCTGTCCGGCCCCGATGAGCTCCGGTGAGTGTTGCGAACAGGCGATAAACTTTGGGGAGCGAAAGAATCCGCCTGGGATCCCAAACGTGCATGCCACCAGCTAGAGAGGACAGGCCAGTTCAACCTTTCGAGACCGTGAGTAAAACGACACGTGCCTCCACGATAGCGTGCTTCTAGTCCTTCCGCACCGCCACCTTCGGATCCTCTCCCGCCGCTGTGAACTTCTTGTCGGGGCTCCCGTGCAGCACCGCCGAGACGGCTGCCGTGAACTCGGTCCAGTCCGCGTATTGAATCGCCAGTTGCTGCTTCCCACTTGCTGTAAGGCTGTAGTACTTCGCTCTGCGGCCGGTCCTCGATAGCCCCCAAGCCGCCTCGAGCAGGCCACGCTCTTCGAGACGATGAAGGGCCGGGTACATGACACCCTCGGCCACATCCAACACGCCATGGCTTATTTCACGCAGCATCTGCCCGAGGTCGTACCCATGGCGAGCTTGATCTTGAACGGCTCGCAGGATCAGGATGTCCAGCGTGCCAGTAAACAAGTCACTTCCGCTCATCTCGCCTCCCCAACCCACGGTCCGTCGCCTCTGACGGGTTCCGGTTCGCGACACCCCCACGCGAGCATGCGTCCGAGAGCACACCGTACGAGTGGTCTCCAGAACACGTACGACCGAGGATGCAGGGCGTGACCAGGCGTCAGACGTGCCGGTCCGGGTCGGGCAGCCGATCCTCCAGGGGGATTCGAGCCCCCACGGTGCCTGCGTAGACGGAGCCCCTACGGTGCCTGTGGGGACGGAGCGGGCCCCCACAGGATTGCCATGGCTTCGGCGTAGGGGACCAGCTCGGGGGCAGCCTCCGGGGCCTTGGGCACGAACACGAAGGCCGCCCGATCCGGGTACAGGGTGAGAACGCGTCGGTTTTTTTCCGGACCGAGATCCCGCACGAACAGGGGTCGACCCTCTTCGATTCCCGGGAGGTCACCTTGCCAGACCAGAGGGGCCAGGGCCACGGCACCAAAACGGTCGGCCCGCAGCTGCTGCATGCAGGAATCCGGAAACACTTCGTTGGGACGGATGCGTAGGGTGGCCCCGGCCGGTGCCGGCGGTCGCTGAATGTCAGCAGGGGTTCCGGGACTCTGATTCAGATCGACGGGCGGCATGGTGACACCCAGGACTCCCATGGCCTCGGCGTCGCGCGCCAACGCATACAAATGCAGCTGGCAGTTCGTGTTTCTCCTGAGCGCCGTGATGACGGTGTCCTGACGAACGCCCCCGGTTCCCTGGAGCGAGGAGCTCAGGCGCTCGTTCCACGACGTATGCACGAAGACGATGGACGCGGACTCGGTGGGTGGTTGAGGCATCGTGATGCGGTCCAGCGTTTCCTGACTCCATCCATAGTTGGCCCAGCGCCTAGGAACGCCCCAACCTACCGCTCCGACGACTCCCAGGACCACGGCCCAGGTGGCCATGTCCTTGACCCAGCGATTCTGCACACCCTCACCGCGGGCCAACGCGACGGCAGCCAGCACGGCTATTGCGATCCACGCGGGGGCGGCCTCGAACAGCATGCGCACGTCGTGAAACCAGTAGGACGAGTTGGCGAGTACCGGTAGCGTGGCCCATGCCAGGAGCACCCCCATCCCCCTGGGAAGCTCGAAAACAGTCAGGAGATAGAGACCGATGAACAGGGTGATGGGAAAGGGCGTCTCGAGAAGCTGGATGCCCATGCTCAACACGTCCGACGACGTGAAGCCCAGCGCCTCCTCCAGCGAGTACGGTAACCCCACGGATCCATGTGGAAGCCTAGGCGGTGATGGTCCCCGAACGCGGCCAGATACCCGACGGTCCACGGATGCCCGAACAGCCGGCTGTTGTACCAACCGAGCATCACGGCGAATGGTGCTCCGCCGAGCAGCGTGAAGCCCGCGCGCGTGGTCAGCCAAGTGACAGGCGGAGCGGTCGCGCGGATGGCGTGCGGCACCCAAATCCCGAGCGTGAACACGCTTCCCAGGACGAGGCCGACCAGGGGTCGGTCCGACACCATGAGCCCCACGCCCGCTCCCGCCGCCAGTGCCCACCACGGGCTGCCGTCCCGAGCTCGTAGAGCCGCGTACAACGCCGCGGCAGCAAAGGCGCCCGCGGACACGTGACTCATGGACCCGCCTCCCAGAAAGAGGAGGAAGGGGCTCAGAGCTACGGCCAAGGCCGCTACACGGGCCAGCCCGCGTCGGTCGGGGAGGAGACGTGGGAAGGAGAGTGCTACGAAGCCGGCCAGCGCTGCGGCAAATACGGGACCCAACAGCATCGGGGTGCCCAGTCGGGTGAGGCCGGCCATGGCAAAGAGGTGCATCGGCGGGAAGTGAGAGACCCAGCCGTCGGCTACCAGTGAGAGACCCAGCCGTCGGCTACCATGAGCGTGGGGATCAGCCAAGCGTCCGGAGCATCGGATATCGGGCCAGCCAGCATTCCGCGGGCCAGGTACCGAGCCTGAATCGCCGAGGCGATCTCGTCCACGTTGGTGAAGAACCCTCGGTAGAGAACACGCCCGGCGATCATCGCAAGTACCCCCGACAACGCCCCCAGCGACAGCGCGAAGGCTCCCTGAGACGGCCGTTCGATCCAGGCGACAAAGCGATCGCCCGCGAGCCGTGGTAGCCTGGATGGAAAGAGGCGAGCCAGAAGCCAGGCGAGCAGCGCGATGACCAGTGTGCCCCACCAGGCCATTTGGAGGGTCACCTCCGCCACCTCGACACTCACTTGCCGGTGGGGCGCCTCGGCCGACGTATCCATGATGCGGTAGATGGGGGCGAAGGCGAAGACGAGGATGCCCAGGCCCAGAGCCTGCTGGGCCCGCCTGACCCAGCCGCCGGCCGGCCGAATTTCGGGGCTGGCGCCGTCGGGGGGTGGGGCGGGTGTCATCGTGACCGGGTGATGGCGGTGCCCGCGCTCCGGTGACCCAGCACTAGTGGCTCTTGATGTTGAGACCGGCCGGTGTGACCACTCGTTCCAATACTCCCAACGCTCCGTCCACGACGAACGCGAGGACGGCGGCAGGAAGAGCTCCCGACAGGATCATCTGCGTGTCGCTTAGGGCGAGTCCCGCCACGATGGGGTCGCCCAGGCCTCCAGCACCGATGAAGGCGGCCAGCGTCGCCGTACCTACGGTGATGACCGCGGCTGTCCGCACACCAGCCATGATGACCGGCACGGCCAGGGGGCAACGGATGTAACGCAGGATCTGGCTATTGGTCATGCCCAACGAGCGGGCGGAGTCCACGGCGGCCGGGTCCGCATCACGAATGCCCGTGTACGTGTTTCGCAGAATGGGGAACAGCGAATACAGGAATAGTGCCATGAGGGCCGGCACTACACCGATGCCCAGCGTCGGAATCATGAAAGCCAGAAGAGCGATGCTCGGGATGGTCTGGAAGAGCCCGACCGCTCGGATCACCACCTCGGCCCGACGCTGTGCCTTATCCAAGATCAAACCCAGCGGAATGGCCACCAGGCATGCGGCCAGGAGTGATACGATCACGAGAAGGAGATGTCGCGCCGTGAGCGCCACCGTCTGATCTCGGTGCTCCCAGAGGTAGACACTCAAAGGGGTCTGCCTGGCATCGCCGTCACTGACGATGCGCACGGCCGGCCCTCCGACGAGCCCGATCTCCGTCAACGCGTCGCCGGCCACGACCGCCAATTCCTCCCCGTCGACCTCCACGCGACGGTTCAGCCGCCGCATCAACTCTTCGTCCAGCATCCCCGCGAGCTCCGAAAGTGCCCGTACGGCGTCCGGGCGAGCCTGCCAGAGGTCTCGCCCCACCACGGGTGCGGCTTGGTACGGAGGAAAGAAGTCCAGATCGTCGGCCAGGACCACCAGATCGAATCGGTCGATCAGACCGTCGGTGGAGTATCCGTCGATCACGTCGACTTCCCCCAGAGCCAGCGCCTCGTACTTGACCGCCTGAAGGAGCGAGCGAACGTCACGCAATCGCAGGCCGTACGCGCCTTCCAGACCCGGCAGTCCATCGGACCGTCCGATGAAATCTGGCGAAAACCCGCCCACGTACCGGGAGGCCACGTCCGCCAGATCCGAGAGCGTGCGCAGGCCGTCGCTCTCTGCCGACGTTGGCCTCACCGCGATGGCATACGTGTTCTCGAACCCCAACGGAGGCAGCCAGTGAATCCCCCAGCGTTCCCGGAACGCCCTCGAGACGGTCCGGAAGACCTGCTCGGGCGTCCCTTCCGGGGTCTGGTCGAGGATCGCCACAAGCCCCGTGCCCGTGTACTCCGGGTAGACGTCTACGTCACCACTACGAAGCGCCTGGAACGCGATCTCGGTAGCTCCCAGGCCGAGACGACGCTCGACGGTGATGCCCCGGCTCTCCAGGAGCTGGGCGAACATCTCCGCCAGCAGGAACGACTCGCCGAAAGGCTTGGAAGCCACGACGATGGGAGCAAGCTGGGCCATCGTGTTCGCCGGGATCACTGCCGGGCCCAGACAAAGCGCGATCAAGGCGAGCATGAGCCGGGTACGCCCGCTCACGTGGCACCTCCGACCCCGGCACGTTCCAGCAGGTGCCGCACGTAGTCCGTGGCGGGGGCATCACGTATGACCTGGGGGGCCGCCACCTGCTCCAGCCGCCCACTGCGGAGCACCGCGACGCGGTCCGCCATATGCATGGCGCTCTGAATGTCGTGTGTAACCATCAGCACGGTGACACCGATTTCATGGAGGAGCGCCTGCACCGCCTCGACGAGCTCGGCGCGCGTTATGGCGTCCAGGGCCCTGAAGGGCTCATCCAACAGAATGATCTCGGGCTCTGCGGCCAGAGCTCGGGCCAGCGCCACCCGCTGTCGTTCACCGCCGGAAAGCTCACGGGGAAAGCGCTTGGCGAACTCCTCTGGAGGCAATCCGACCAGCCGGAGTGCCTTGAGGGCCAGGTCCCGCGGAGAACCCATGGTCCGTAGCCAAGGGACCAGAGCCACATTACGCATGATCGTCCAGTGGGGAATGAGGCCGCCTTCCTGCTGTACGTACCCGATGGATCGCCGGAGGCGCACCGGATTGAGCGTTCCGATCTCCCGACCGCCCACGGACACTTTGCCTGCGTCGGCAGACACCATCCGGTTGAACAGGCGAAGTAAAGTGGTCTTGCCCGCGCCGCTCTCGCCCACAAGAGCCATGACCTCACGCTTGGCCACGGTCAGGGAGACGCCATCGAGAACGGAGACGGCCCCGAACCGCTTCTCAACCGCTTCGGCGGACAGGGCAGGGGCGTCCTCGGGTAGGGCGTCGTCGAGCATTCCCAACGATAGCTCGCGAAGGCCGAATCCGCAGCCGTGCGAGCACCGGAGTGTGTAACGGTCGGGGTTCGCCGCTTACACGGCCCGCGTTAGCTTGTGGCTCCGCGGTCGCACGGATCAGAGGCGGCAAGCGAAGCCAAGGATGGATCTCCATGTCGGCCGGCGTCTCCGCATGGCGGAAATAGTCGACCTCCTTACCGAAGCCCGGGCACGCACGCTCCTGCTCGTGAGTACCGTGTCGGACGAGGACCTGCTCGTCCAGCACGATCCTCTGATGAGCCCCATCATCTGGGATCTCGGTCATATCGGCCACTTCGAAGACGTCTGGCTGGTGGAGAGCGTCGACGGTGGTTCTGATGGGTCCGAGGGGCTACGCGGCATGTACGATCCGGTCGAAAATCCACGAAGCGTCAGAGCCGCTCTGGAACTGCCCGGGCTTGGCGAGTGCGAGGAATCCCTGGACCGGATCCGTTCCAACGTGGCCGACCTGCTCCCATCGTTGGACCTGGAGGGGGACGACCCTTTGCTGCGGAACGGGTTCGTCTTTCGCATGGTGCTGCAGCACGAGTATCAGCACAACGAGACGATACTGCAGACGCTTCAGTTGAAGCGTGGTGACCCGTATTGTCCTCGGGAGCGGTGGCCGATACCAGACGCGCCGACAGCCCACCCGTTCGATACCATGGTACTTTTTCCGGGTGGACGGGTGGACATCGGCAGTGACGATAGGAGCACCACGTACGACAATGAGAGGCCGCGGCACGACGTCGATCTCGCTCCTTTCCTGATCGACGCGGCACCCGTAACCGAGGGACAGTACAGTGATTTTGTGGCGGTGGGAGGCTACCAGTTGCGGGATCACTGGTCGGATCAGGGCTGGGCCTGGCTCCAGGAGACCGGAGTCGAAGCTCCCGAGCACTGGGGGCGGGATGGCGAAGGATGGACGGTGCGGACCATGGATCGAGTCCGAGCTCTCGACCCGCGGCGGCCTGTCTGCCATGTGTGCTTTCATGAAGCCGAGGCGTATGCGCGGTTTGCAGGCAAGAGGCTCCCTACCGAGCTCGAGTGGGAGGCGGCGGCTACTTGGGATCCCGAGACCGGGTCCAAGCGTTCTTATCCCTGGGGTACTGACGCTCCTACTCGCGAGATCGCGAACATCGACGCCCTCACCTTCCAAACGGCTCCGGTCGGGAGTTATCCACGCAACGTGTCACCCATCGGGTGTTACGGCATGATCGGGGATGTCTGGGAGTGGACGTCGTCCGACTTCCGAGGGTACGCCGGCTACGAGATGTTTCCTTACCCCGAATACTCGCAGGCTTTCTTCGGTGCGGAGTACAGGGTGCTTCGCGGCGGTGCCTGGGCCACACGTGCGGGAGCCATCCGGGGTACGTTCAGAAACTGGGATTACCCCATCCGTCGTCAGATCTTCAGTGGGCTCCGATGCGCTCAGGACGCTTGAGGACTGTATGGTGATTCAAATAGAGGCCGGCGCTCGTGCCCGTATGCTCGACGACGCTCGTTGGGGTCTGACCCAACCTCAAAAGCAGCTTTCGCCCAAGTACTTCTACGATACGCGGGGCTCGGAGTTGTTCGAGGCGATCACCGACCTCGATGAGTACTATCTGACCCGGTCGGAGAGGTACCTGCTCCGGGGCGAGGTGACCCACTGGGTGGCCGATCTGGCTCCAGCTTCCCTGGTGGAACTCGGCGCCGGTAGCGCTCAGAAGACCCGGATTCTCCTGTCGGCCATGCTTGAGGCCGGGCCGGAACGGATCTACGCGCCCGTGGACGTCGCGGGTGAGTTTCTCAATGCCACCGCGACCGCACTGCACGAAGACTATCCCTCGCTGGCCATTCGGCCACAGGTGAAAGACATCACGACTCCGCTGGATTTTACCGAGGACTTGTCCCCGCCGGTGCTGTTCGCCTTGCTGGGCAGTACGCTCGGGAACTTCGAGCCCGGAGCCGACGTGGGCCTCCTAGCCAATGTGCGGTCATCCATGAAAGAGGGTGATTCCTTCGTGATGGGTGCCGACCTCAGACCGGGTCCCGGGAAGAGCGTCGAGCGACTCGAAGCGGCATATAACGACTCCCACGGTGTGACCGAGGAGTTCAATCTCAACATTCTTGCGAACCTCAACCGAGAGATCGGGACCGACTTCAACCTCTCCGCTTTCCACCATCATGCGTTCTATTCCGTCGAGTTCGGGCGCATCGAGATGCACCTCGTGGCCCTGAGCCCACAGGAGGTGGGGATTCCGGGTGCAGAGCCCATTCGGATCGCCGAGGGAGAGTCGATCCGCACGGAGCTCAGTTGCAAGTACGATCGCCCGACCGTTGACGAACTGTTCTCCAGGTCCGGGCTTCGGGTAGATCGGTGGTGCGAGGATGAGGGCGGGCTCTACGCGATGGCGCTCGGATTGCCCGTGTGACGCGGCGGGAGCCAAGGCTCACAGACTGAGTTGCAGAACCTGATGGGCGTCGAGCGGCTTCCACGAGGCATCGTCGTCAAGGCACTCCGACGCGAGGAGGGTCCCACCCGGCGCCGTGGGGTGGCCGGCGGCGATGTACAACGCATTGGTGTTCTCGACCGAGGCGGTTCGTAGGGCGGCGAGGCCCTGGCCGTCCGCCAGTATCATGGTGAGTTGGGCCTGATGCTCTCCGTGCAGAGTTTCGATCACGACACTCCGCACGTGGTCGAGGGCGCCACCGAGGCTGGCGCCTTCTCGGAGGGCCGCTAATGCGAGTAGAAACAGAGTCTCAGTGTCGGATGCACCGGCGAGCTCCCCGTACAGGTCGTCGGGGAGGCCGGAGCGCAGGGTTCTCATGTAGCTCCCCCTGAAATCTTCCACGAAGCCGTTCAATACAAAGCTCCATCGTCCATGGGTCATCGGCAGGCTCCCGCTGTCGTCCAGGGGAATTCCGGGGGTCGTGTTCCGGACGGCGGCGAGTATCATCCGTGAGTTGCTCGTTGCGAGGACGCCTTGCAGGTCCCCGTCCTGCCAGATGGGTCGGGAGCCGCCCGTTCGCACCGGTGTGTCACCGCGGTACCACACGACTCCGTATCCGTCCGCATTGACGCTCCCGGACGTGAGTTCCCGCGGAAGGTAACTCTGCTCGTAGAGGGAGTGGCTTCCTCCGAAGACCAGAGCGTCGACCTTCAGCGGGTCCCCGACATACGCGGTGAGCCGGCACATGGTCAGCTGGGCGGGTTCGTGCCGGCCAGAAGGTCCGGGAGACGATCCATGTCGACGTTGCCGCCGCTGAGCACGGCCACCACCGGCCCATCGGTCAGCGGGATCTTCCCGGTGAGCAGAGCCGCTACGGCGGCGGCCCCGGCCGGCTCGGTGAGCAGTTTCGCACGGGCGAGAATCAGGGCCATAGCCTCCCGGATTTCGCTGTCGCTCACCAGAACCACGTCTTCCACGTGTTGTTGCACGATCTCGTAGTTGAGTTCGCCCGCCATGGGTGCTCCCAGGCCGTCGGCGACCGTCTTTACTTCGTCCAGGGTGACAGCCTTACCCTTATCTAGACTTTGCCGCATGGCACACGCTCCCTCCGGCTCGACACCGAAGACGCGAGTCTTCGGACTGAGACTCGCGATCGCCAGAGCCACCCCCGAGATGAGTCCGCCGCCCCCGATGGGCACCACCACCGTGGCGACGTCCGGCGCGTCTTCCAGGACTTCCAGTCCCACCGTCCCCTGACCGGCCACGATCAGCGGGTCGTCGAAGGCGTGGAGGAACGTGAGTCCCCGCGTCTCAGCGACCTCGAGCGCGAGCTCGAAAGCCTCGAAGACGGTTCCCTGGAGGATCACCTCACCTCCATACCCTTCGGTCGCCCGGGCCTTGGTCGGAGAGGCCTTGGCGTTCATGACCACGGTCGAGGAGATTCCCGTGCGGGTGGCGGCCCATGCCATGGCCTGTGCGTGGTTTCCGGCCGAGATCGTCACCACCCCGCGCTCGCGGGCCTCGTCATCGAGATCCAGGAGGCGGTTCAAAGCACCCCTCACCTTGAATGAACCCGTCTTCTGCAGATTCTCACACTTCAGGAGCACCTGCTGCCCGATCAGCTCAGAGAGGCTGCGGCTTGAGACCGTGGGCGTGCGGTGCACCGCACCGGAGATTCTCTCTCGGGCCGTGCGGAGGTCACCGATATTCGGAATTGAGGTCATGATGCGTCGTTAGGGAAAGCTTAAAGTACGGCATAAAACAACGTTGCCCACCTATTGTCCCAGCTGTACCTTGGCCTCGCAACCCGGTGCGGTCTGTCCCTCTCGCTACGCACTCCGAGGTCGACGACAACGTCTTCTCGCCGCGGGCGGCGCTCGTCTTTCATCCTGAGGAGGACCACAGCATCCGCCTGACCTATAACCGGGCCTTCTCAGAGCCCACCACGCTCAACCTGTTCCTAGATATCGCGGCCGGTGCGGCCCCTGGACTGCTCGGCCCCTCGGGATATCGGTTGCGGGCCCAAGGCACCAACCAGGGTTTCACGTTTTCGAATCCCGACGGAAGCCTCGTCGGAATGCGCTCGCCCTTCAACCCGGCCGCGACCGGAGGCCCGGGACAGCTGTTGCCGGCCGACATCGCTACGCTCTGGCAGCTCGGCGTCGGAGTCGCCGCCGCGCAAGGCAAGCTCACCCCCACCGAAGCCGCGCTTCTCGCGAGCCTCGACCCCTCCGCTGTCGGGATCAACACGTTTGACGCGACCACCGGCGTTCTCGCTCCGCTGACCAGCGGCTCGGTGGGTAACATCGAGGAGCTCGAGGTGAGCCCGGCAACGACATTCGAGCTGGGATATCAGGGCCTCATCAACAACAAGATTCTCGTTGCAGCCGATGTCTGGTACTCCAAGAAGGTGAACGTTGTCTCGGCGCTCGTGCCCGTCACTCCACTCCTTTTCATCGACGGCGCCTCCATGGTCGGATTTTTAGTGCCACCTCTGACACAAGCCATCATCGCACAGTCGGGTGGCCTGATCGACCCGACCACTGCACAAGCGTTGGCGTTGGCGAAAGCCACGGAGCTTGCCGATGGTGGTGACGGGGAGGGTGGCGTCCCGGGCATGGCTGAGGTCCACCTAGGCGTAGTCTCATCGCCCGGAGTCGACGGGAGCGCTGCCAACCTGCTCGTCACTTACGTGAACGCAGGCGACCTCACGGTGTGGGGCGCGGACTTCGCCGTGAAGGTATTCCTCGACGACAAGTGGACTCTGGCGGCTACCGGTTCATGGGTAAGTGACGACTACTTCGACCTCACTGAGCTGGACGACGCACTCACTCCCGTGTCCCTGAACGCGCCGGCGCTCAAGGGCACCCTCTCCCTGGCGTACCGGAACGCCCGGTCGGGCCTCAACGCCGAAGCCCGGATGAGAGCTACTGCTGGCTTTCCCGCAGAATCGGCGGGTTTCACGGGCACGATTTGCGAAACGGGGCCGCGAGGCGGGCTGTTCGATGAGGAGTGCGTGGACGGCTATACCCTGGTAGACCTGACCGCGGGGTACAGGGTCCCGGGGAGTCGGGCTACACTTCAGCTGACGATCTCCAACATCTTCGATGAACCATACCGGAGCTTTGTAGGTGTGCCAGAAATCGGACGCTTCCTCATGGCTCAGATCAAGTACGATCTGTTCTAGGGGTGAAAGCGCACGTAACGCTGCGTTGTCCGTTCTGTCTGACGCTGAACAACGTGGTATTCGACAGGGCGAAGGACCGGCCGGCGTGTGGGAACTGTGAAAAACCCATGCTCCTGGACCGGCCGGTAAAAGTGACGGCAGAAGACTTCGAGCGCACGATTCTGAGCACGACCGTGCCTGTCCTCGTCGACTTCTACGCGGACTGGTGTGGGCCGTGTAAGATCGTCGCCCCCATGGTGGACGAGATTGCCGGTGCGCACACGGGCGAACTACTGGTGGCCAAGGTGGATTCGGATCGGGCTCAGGACATCGTTCAGCGCCTGGGCATTCGGGGCGTTCCCACCCTGATTCTCTTCAAGGGAGGAGAAGAGGTGGCGAGGAGCGTCGGCTTCGAGCCGGAGAAAATTCGGGACATGGTAGAGCAAGCCGTAGGAACGGTGGCGAGCAGTGAGTAGCAAACAGGAGCGCCAGGCCGTCATCCTGGACCTGGTCAAGTCCAACAGGGTGACCAGCCATGAGGCACTGCGGGAGCTTCTTGGAGAGAAGGGCATTCAGGTTACACAGGCCACGCTTTCCCGAGACATTCGCGAGCTCCGCCTGGTCAAGGTCAGGGGTGCCCAGGGGGTGTCGCACTACCGGCTCCCGGAGGCGTGGGAGAACAAGCCTCCACTTGGCTCACTCTTGCCCATCCTCTTTCTCTCCGCAGAGGGAGCCGAGAATCTGATCGTCATCCGAACCTTGATGTCGGGTGCGGCGGCCCTGGCGACGGCGATCGACTGGGAAGACTGGCCCGAAGTGGTGGGCACGGTGGCCGGCGAGGACACCATCATCGTGGTCCTCCGAGACCGGAAACATATGCCTACTATTCGCGATCGACTGATAGAAATCGCGGGTGGCGATCCAGGTTGAGGCACCGCTGCCGACGCATAAAACCTTGATAAATCTTAAATTTATATTAAGTTCATGAGGCTTGACATCTTCTCGGTTCTTCCCCATTATGCGAACATAAATATTCGACTTGTTCGGATATTTGTGAGAATTGCCGGGTACGGGAGTGGTGTCAAGACGGTTCGCCGTCACCAGCGCTTTGGCGGGAAGAGCTGGTTCTGCTCCCGGCCCGCATTTTTTTGTCTTGTTGCGACGAAGGAGGCGACTCAGTGGCTCTCAAAGTCGTCCTAGGATACTCGGGAGGGTTGGACACCTCCGTAATCGTGCCGTGGCTCCGCGAGAACTACGACGCCGAGGTGATCTGTGTAGCGGCCGATGTCGGCCAGCAGGGCGGTCTCCATGGATTGTCGGAGAAGGCCAAGGCTACCGGTGCTTCTGAGTTCTACGGTGAGGACCTCCGACAGGCCTTTGTCGAGGACTTCGTTTGGCCCACGCTCCGGTCGGGAGCGGTCTACGGCCGCAAGTACCTGCTCGGGACGTCCACGGCGCGGCCGATCATCGGTCGTCGCATGGTCGAAATTGCTCGTGAGGTCGGGGCGAACGCCCTTGCTCACGGGTGCACCGGGAAGGGCAACGACCAAGTCCGTTTCGAGCTCACCTTTACGGCGCTCGCGCCCGACTTGAGGGTAATCGCCCCGTGGCGCGAGTGGGATATCCATTCCCGCGAAGAGGCTTTCGAGTACGCCCGGGTCCGCCAGATACCCATGGACGGGGTCGATGAGGGTAAGCTCTTCTCTCGGGACGAGAACCTCTGGCACATTTCCCACGAGGGTGGCCCCCTCGAGGATCCGGCCTACGAGCCTGACGAGTCCATCTATCTCTGGACACTGTCTCCAGCACTCGCACCGAACACGCCGGAATACGTTGAACTCGCGTTCGAAGAAGGGTTGCCGGTCTCGGTCAACGGCGAGGTTCTGGATTCGGTGAGCCTTCTCGAGTCGCTCAACCAGATCGGTGCCCGACATGGGGTTGGACGAATCGACCTCGTTGAAGACCGGCTGGTGGGGATGAAGTCCAGAGGCATCTACGAGACACCTGGGGGTACGCTGCTCTACACGGCCCTTCAGGAACTCGAGCAACTCACCTTGGATCGGCGCGCGCTGGCTTACAAGGATCAACTGGCCGCGCGTTACGCCGATCTCGTGTACGAGGGTTGGTGGTGGACGCCCGAGCGTGAAGCGATCGATGCGTTCATGAATGTCCTTATGAAGCGGGTGACTGGTGTGGTTCGGCTCAAGCTCTTCAAGGGCTCTGCGGGTGTGGCCTCACGCTGGAGCCCGATGTCGCTCTACGATGCCGGACTCGCGTCCTTCGGCGAGGACGACACGTACGACCACGCCGACGCCGGCGGGTTCATCAAGCTCTTTGGACTTCCTGCCCGAGTTGCGGCAGAGCGCGACGCGGGACTACGTGAGTCCGAGGCGGCCGTCAACGAGATTCTCAAGTCGGTGGCACCGCAAACCCCGGTGGGGTGATTGCCAAGGGACCGTCGAAACCTACGGATGTGGGGCCGCGACAAGTATTTTGTCGCGGCCCCTCCGTGCCTCTACCAGGCCCATGACCGCTGACGCCAAGCCTCCTGCACCCCCGGACGCTCCGCTCTGGAGCGGACGGATCGAGGGGACCATGTCCCCCGAGATGGTTCCGCTCAACCGCAGCCTGGATGTCGATATCCGTTTGTGGCCCCAGGATATTCGGGGAAGCTGTGCCTGGACCCGGGCCCTGGTGCGCGCGCGGGTGCTCACCGACGGAGAAGGAGACCTTTTGATCGGGGGCCTGGGCCGGGTGGCTGACCGGCTCGCGAGCCGCGATCACTCGGCGGAGCACGATGAGGACATTCACTCACTCGTGGAGCGCCTCCTGCACGAAGAGGTGGGGGATGTGGCCGGTAAGCTCCATACTGGCCGATCCCGCAACGATCAGGTCGCGACCGACTTCAGACTCTGGGGCATGGAGGCTGCAAAGACTCTCCAAGTGGGACTCCGTGGTATCCAGAGCGCGTTGCTGGATTGGGCCCGAGACTCTCTGGACATCATTCTCCCGGGGTACACGCATCTGCAGCAGGGCCAACCGGTCCGGGCGGCTCACTGGGCGCTCTCTCACTTCTGGCCTCTCGAGCGAGACGCGGAGTTGGTCGGTTCAGCGGGGGCACAGGCTGGGGTACTCCCCCTAGGCTCGGGTGCCATCGCAGGATGTCCGTTCCCGATCGACCGAAACCTCATCCGCGAAGAGCTGGGATTCGATCGTGTTTCGGAGAACAGCATCGACGCCGTGAGCGATCGCGACTGGGCCTTGGAACTCTCCTTCGCCGGTGCTCGCATCGGGATCCACCTGTCGCGTTTGGCAGAGGACCTGGTGCTGTTCGGATCCAAGGAGTTCGGGTTCGTGCGTCTGTCCGATGGGTTCAGCACGGGGTCCAGCCTCATGCCCCAGAAGAGGAACCCGGACGTGGCCGAGCTCGTCCGCGGCAAGGCGGGTCGCCTGGTCGGGAATCTGGTGTCGCTTCTCACGGTCCTGAAGGGATTGCCCACCGGGTACAACCGAGACCTGCAGGAGGACAAGGAGACGCTTTTCGATTCCGTGGACACACTGGCTGTGGTTCTTCCGGCCATGGCAGGAGCGGTGAGCTCGGCACAGTTCCAACCCCAGCGCATCGAAGCGTCGTTGGATACGCAGCTTCTCGCCACCGACCTTGCGGATTACCTGGTCAGAACCGGAGTGCCGTTCAGGAAGGCCCACGAGGTGATCGCTACCGTGGTGCGTGTCGCGGAAGAGAGGGGCGTGGCGGTGGACAGCCTCGAGCTCGACGACTTCAAGGCCGCACATCCGTCGTTCGAAGCCGACGTTCTGGACGTCTTTTCCTGGGATCGCTCCGTCGAGGCCCGCACCGCATCAGGCGGCACTGCGCGAGCTGCGGTGCAGGCTCAGATGGAAATGGCGGCCGGTAAGCTCGAGGTGAGCTAGCCTTCCAAGCCTTCTCACGACATCCGTGCGAACGTTCTTCCAACCGCGGTCACGATCGGTGCAAGGTCCTCCATCAGAGAGTCGAACTCCTCCAGGGTGAGGGACTGCTCTCCGTCTGAGACAGCCATCTCCGGATCCGGATGGACCTCGATAATGAGCCCGTCGGCTCCGGCGGCGATGGCCGCCTTCGACAGCGGTGCGACCAGATCCCGCTTGCCCCCCGCGTGGCTCGGATCGGCAATCACGGGAAGGTGCGTCTCCTTCTTGAGAACCGGTATTGCGGCCAGATCGAAGGTGTTTCGTGTCGCGTCCTCGAACGTTCGGATGCCACGCTCGCAGAGGATGACGTTCGTGTTGCCCTGCTTCATGATGTACTCGGCAGCCAGGAGCAGATCCTTGATCCTGGCCGACAGACCTCTCTTGAGCAGGATGGGACGGTGGAGCCGTCCTACCTCGGTGAGCAAGGAGAAGTTCTGCATGTTGCGGGCCCCGATCTGGAGCACGTCGGCGTACTCGGCCACCAACTCGACCTGCCGAGTATCCATGACCTCCGTGACCACGGGAAGCCCTGTGGCGGTTCGCACCTCGGCCAGAATCTTGAGTCCTTCCTCACCGAGGCCGTCGAAAGAGTACGGTGAGCTTCGCGGCTTGAACGCTCCACCCCTGAGTGCCACGGCCCCGGCCGCTTTCACACGGGTAGCCGTCTCGGAGAGCATGTCCATACCCTCTACGGAGCATGGTCCCGCAATGACCGTGAGTGCGTCGCCTCCGATGGCGTGATCTCCCAGGGGGACTTGTGTAGGCGCCACGCTGAACTGACGGCTGGCCAGCTTGTAGGGCTTCATGACGTTGTGGACCGCCTCGACGCCCGCGATGGAGAGAAGGGCCTCGTGTTCCAGACCCCCTCGATCTCCGATGCATCCGATCACGGTCCGGACTTCTCCCCGTATCAGATGTGTGCGGAGCCCCAGGGCCTCCACTCGTTCGCGTATGTGGTCGAGCTCGTCCTCTGTCACGCCATGGCGCGTGATGATGATCATGGGTTTTCTCTCGTGTCCTAGGCGTTACCCAACAAAAAAGGCCCCCGACGGAGTCGGGAGCCTGGGAAAAGAGCGCGTTTCGTTCAGCGCGCGCTCTTCAGCCGCCGGCTCCCTCGGGGGGCCGATAAAAAAAATAAAAGACCTGGACTGCGCGCTGACGATTCATGGGCGTAAGGTGCCCAGGTGCCCCAGTGGAGTCAAGGAGCGGGCTGGTCTCGACCCTGTGCGACCGATAGATTTCGCCACGAAAATGGACCCTCGAATCCCTGTTTTGCGACCCTTGGAGGAACTTCCATGTCCACTGCCGCCGCGGCTCCCGATACCTCGGTGAGCGGTACCGTAGGCCGCCCCGTTCTGGATGACCTCGACCTGCCGCTCGGCAAACGTGTGCGCCTGCGTCGACTCCTCTATGGTCGAGGCCTCAAGAACGGGACGCTCCTCATCCTGCCGATCGATCAGGGCCTGGAGCACGGACCCATCGATTTCTTCCCCAACCCTCCGTCTCAGGATCCGGATTTTCAGTGGCGTCTTGCCTTGGAGGGGAACTACAACGCGGTGGCGTGCCACTACGGCTTGGCTCGCAAGTACATGTCGAAGTATGCCGGTGAGGTGCCCCTCCTCCTCAAGATCAACGGCAAGACGACCATTCCGCCGGACGGCGATGCACTGTCTACGATGACGGGCAGCGTCGAAGACGCGGTGGCGTTGGGGGCGGATGCAGTGGGGTACACACTCTACGTGGGGTCTCCTCGGCAAGACGAAGACATTCAGCAGTTCCAGATGGTCCGGGAAGACTGCGGCAAGTACAACATGCCGCTCGTGGTGTGGTCCTATCCCCGCGGATCGGCCATCGAAGGGAAGGGCGGTCGCGACAGCCTGTATGCGGTGGATTACGCAGCGCGGGTGGCCCTCGAGCTCGGGGCGGACATCGTCAAGCTGAACATCCCCAAGCCCGGCCCGAAGGACGGGGAGCAGCCCAAGGACTATGCGGACATCGATTACGACTACGGCGAAGCGGCCAAGCGAGTGGTCGAGTCCGCCGGCCGCGTCTTGGTGCTCTTCTCCGGTGGCAGCAAGCTCGGTGACGAAGACCTGATGCACAAAGCGCGAACGGCCATGGAGTCGGGAGCCACGGGCTTGATCTTTGGACGCAACATGTGGCAGCGGCCCTTCGACGAGGCCTTGGCCACCACGGAGCGGGTTCACGAGATGATGAAGGAATTCGGGGCCTGAGGCCGGCATCCCCCCGCTTGCTCAGGGGTCGAGCGTGACCGACGCCGAGACTCTGAAGCGAGCCGCCGGGCTCGAGGCGGCGGGACTCGTCGAGGCCGGTATGCGGATCGGTCTGGGTACGGGTTCGACCGTAGCCCACTTCCTTCTCTTTTTGGCCGAACGCATAAACCGAGGGGGACTGCGCAACGTGTTGGGCGTGCCTACATCTCTCTGGACGGCTCGCGAAGCCAGAGAGTTGGGAATTCCCCTGACGTCGTTGGCCGAGCACCCCTTCCTGGACCTGACCATCGACGGGGCGGACGAGGTGGACCCGAGCATGAACCTGATCAAGGGGCTCGGCAGTGCTCTCCTACGGGAAAAAATGGTTGCCCAGGCTTCTTCTCGGCTCGCTATCATCGTGGACGATGCCAAGGTCGTGGACCGGCTGGGCCAGATATCGCCGGTGCCGGTAGAGGTGGTCCAGTTCGGCTGGGAGGTGCATGACCATTTCCTCGAGTCGCAGGGCGCGCGACCGGTCATTCGCAGGCGCACGGACGGGCAACCTCTCACCACGGACAACGGGAACTACATCATCGACTGTCACTTCCCTGACGGCATCGACGATCCTGAGTCTCTGGACGCCGCCCTGGCATCCAGGGCGGGCATCGTCGAGTCCGGACTCTTTCTGGGCATGGCTACCGAAGTGATCGTGGGTGCGCAGGACGGTGTGCAGCATTCCTACGCGAAGCAGGAATCGTCATGAGTGTCAAGATCGCTCCTTCGATCTTGTCCTCGGACTTTGGCCGTCTGGCCGAGCAGGTGGCGGAAGCCGCCGAAGCCGGGGCGGACTGGATTCACGTCGACGTCATGGACGGCCACTTCGTGCCGAACATCACCATCGGGCCTGCGATTACAGCGGCGGTCAGGGCGGCCACGGATCTTCCGGTCGACGTACACCTGATGATCGAGCAGCCGGAGCGGTATCTGGAGGCCTTCGCCGACGCAGGTGCGGACTATCTGGTCGTACACCAGGAGGCCTGCAAGCACCTACACCGTACCGTGGAGCAGATCCGTGAACTCGGTGTTCGTCCGGGTGTGACTCTGAATCCTGCCACACCCCTCGAGACCCTGGCCGAGATCCTTCCTTACATCGATCTCGCACTCGTCATGTCGGTCAACCCGGGGTTCGGCGGACAGTCCTATATCCCTTCGAGCACAGACAAAATCGCACGTCTCCGACGGATGCTCGACCAGAGCGGTGAGGACGTAGAGCTAGAGGTAGACGGAGGGGTGGACCGCCACACGGCAAGCGCGGCTGCTGGGGCGGGGGCCACAGTTCTGGTGGCCGGGTCGGCTGTATACGGACATCCTGGAGGAATCGCGGAGGCTATCCAGCTCATTCGAGAATCGACGGAGAAAACGGCGGACTCTTGATCTGGTCGCTGGTCGGAAGTCGTACCCCTTGCCGGCTCACAGCGAAAAGTCCTGGAATTGCCGGGCCCTAAACGCTAGACTGGAAAACGATGCACATGGACTCAACGATTATTGATCCTGCCGGCCTTGGTCGCCTCGAGGAATGGGGAGGACCGAAGCTCGTCAAAGAGATGATCAGGCTATTCCTCGAGCATGGTCCTGCTCGCATGGACCAGATTCGGATCGTTCTCGAGAGCGACGACCTTGACCAGCCGGAGCGAGGCTCCCACTCACTCAAATCCAGCGCTGCGAACCTCGGCGCAGGGCGTGTGAGGCGCATCGCCGACGAGATCGAGCTTGCGGCTTCGAACGGGGAGGTCGAGCGTGTTCGTGAGCTGCTTCCCGGCCTGGAGGATGCCTTCAGCGAGGCCACGACGGAACTCGAAAAAATGGTTGAAGGATTAGCCGAATGAAGCCCAAGATAGCGGTCGTAGAGGACAATCCCGACAACCGGATGTTGGTCGCGGCGATTCTCGAGGACGAGTACGAGATCTCCGAGTACGAGACGGGTCTCGAGGCCGTAGAGGGGCTGCCGGACAATGTGCCCGATCTGGTACTGCTGGACATCTCCCTTCCGGGAATGGACGGCACCGAGGTGCTCCAGTGGATCCGTGCCCAGCACGAGTTTCTCGAGCTTCCGGTAATCGCCCTGACGGCCCACGCCATGTCGGGCGATCGGGAGAAGTACCTGGACATGGGGTTCAACGACTATCTGACCAAGCCCATCATCGACGAGGACCTGCTCATGGGGGCGATCGAGCGCCTACTGACCGGCACGGCGTGAACCGAACCGGTCCCGAGGCGGACACCCCCGAGGCCCCGGACGAGCACGTCCTACCCGTCTTCGATCCGGACGCGCCGGAAACGGGCGACGCGGGATCGCACCCAGGTACCGACTACCTGAAGTCCATTACCGAGGGCCCGGACCGTTCCCAAGAACGGGCGACGGTCTACTGGATCCTGGTCGCGGTGCTCTTCATGGGTGCCAGCCTTTTTAGACGGTTTCCCTTTGCCGACAACGAGCAGCGGCATGTCATCTGGGAATTCGTGAGCACCACGCTGGCCTTCATCGTGGGCAGTCTCTCCTTGGTGCGGTACTACAGCAAGAAGCAGGACACCTTCCTGTTCATCGGTACCGGATTCCTGGGGGCTGGAGTCCTCAACATGTACCACGCGGTCATGACGTCCGTATTGGTCGGGGGTGGTGGCTCCGGGCTGCAGACTGCCGACGGCGACGCGTGGAGTTGGACGGCATCACGGCTTTTCCTGTCTCTCTTCCTTTTCGCAACGGTGTTCGTGTGGTCGAAAGACGAGGGTGTCCAGGAGGATAGGATCAACGAGCGGTGGGTCTTTGTCCTGGCGGCCGTCCTGACGGTCGTTGTGTTCGTCTTCTTCTCGGCGCTCGGCTTTCCGACGGAAGCGGGTGGAGCGCTCTCCTTTAAGCCGCTTGCGCGTGCTTATTACCCGGATTTCTGGGTGGTGCGACCCGCAGAATTTATTCCCGCGCTCTTTTTCTTTGCCGCTTGGGCTGGGTATTTGCGAAGGGGCATGTGGCGGACCGAGCCCTTTGAGCACTGGCTGCTCATCTCGTTGATGATCAGCGTGTTCGTTCACGCCATGTACATGTCGCAGGCCACCAGCGAGTTCGACGGTATGGCGGACGCGGCCCACCTCCTGAAGATCAGCGCGCATTTGTGCGTGCTGGTGGGCCTGATGGTCAGTGTGTTCGTGACGTTCCGGTCCGAGGCCGATGCATTACGCACGGTGCGAGATACCAACTTGGCCATGGCCCGAGAGGTGAGGGACAGGACCGAGGCCGAGCACCGCCTGCGCGATTTTCTCGACAATGCCAACGACCTGATCCAAATCACGGATGCCGAGGGTAATCTGGTCTATGTGAATCAGGCGTGGCAGTCCGTCTTCGGCTTCGAGGCCGGCGAGGTCGAGGGGGAGAACGTCTTCGATATTCTCGAACCGATGGACCGCACCGGGCTCGAAGAGGTCTTCGGATCGTTACGCGATGGAAGGTCTCTCGAGCGCTACATCTCCGAGTTCCGAACCAGGACGGGGAATCCCGTCATATGCTCCATCAGCGCCACGGCCAGACGGGACAACGGCGAGGTAGTGGCGATTAGGTCCATCATTCGGGACGTGACAGAGACGATGATGGCGGAGCGGGACTTGTCCGTGTCCCAGGCAAATCTCAACGCGTTGGTGGAGAACACGGGAGACGCGATCTGGTCGGTCGACAGCCAGTACCGGCTCATCACCTTCAACTCTGCCTTTGCTCTAGAGGTGGAGGCCCGCACCGGATACGAGCCCACCGTCGGAAACCGTCCGGAAGACCTCTATTCCGCGGACCAGGCCGAGTGGTACCGCGAGTCCTACGGCCTCGTGTTTCGCGGAAAGCGTATGTCGAGGGTTCGAACGGACGAGATGGACGCCGTGCTTCGCCACTTCGAGCTCTTCTTTAGCCCCATTCAAGATGAGGAAGGTTCGTCGGGCGTCGTCGTCTTCAGCAAGGACATCACGAGAAGGAGGCGCGCTGAGGAAGACCTGGTCACGGCCAAGGAAGAAGCGGAGGCGGCCAATCGGGCCAAGAGTCAGTTCCTGGCGAACATGAGCCATGAGCTTCGCACACCGCTCAACTCGGTCATCGGCTTTGCCAACATTCTCCTCAAGAACAAGAAGGGGAACATGGGAAAGTCCGACCTGGGCTTCCTCGAAAGAATCCAGGTCAACGGCAAGCACCTGCTCATGCTCATCAACGAGATCCTCGACCTGGCCAAGATCGAATCCGGTCGGATGGAGCTGGATCTTCGAACGCTCTCCCTGGCCACGCTGGCCAAAGAGGCTGTGGCGCTGATCGATGGGCAGATCAGGCAGAAGCAGGGTGAGGTGGAAGTGAGGATCGAGGCGCCGGAAGTGATCGACGAAATCGAGGTCGATTCCGCCAAGCTCAAGCAGGTCATCGTCAACCTGATGGGTAACGCCCTCAAGTTCACAGAAACGGGGGAAATTCTACTGCGGGTGACGCTCCAGGAGGGCACGACCGCACCGGCAAGCGTCCAGGTGCAGGACACCGGCATCGGAATTCCCCCGGAGCGGCTGAGCGCGATCTTCGAGGCGTTTCAGCAGGCCGAAGCCGGCACGGCCCGCAAATTCGGCGGGACCGGATTGGGCCTGACCATCTCGCGCTCGATGTGCTTGCTCATGGGTTACGACCTGACCGTCGAGAGCGAAATGGGCAAGGGGACCACCTTCACCATCGATCTTACGGGTCTTCCCGACGGGGTCGAGCGACCTACACCTGAGGCGGTCGCGGCGACCGTTCCCGAAGCGTTGGTGGTAGTTGAGCCGGACCAGGTTCCGGTACAGGACGAAGTGGCCATACCCATACCCACACCCATACCCGTGCCTGACGGGGAAGCACCGGCACAACTGGGGAGCGAAACCCAGCACTTCAAGGTCCTGGTCATCGACGACGAGCTAGATTCGCGCGTTCTGATGCAGCACTACTTGAGAGAGTTCGGCTGTGAAGTCCTCGAGGCCGGTTCAGGTGCCGAGGGCCTCGAGATGGCGAAGGAACATCAGCCCGATCTCATCACGCTTGATCTGCAGATGCCGGAGATGGATGGCTGGGAGGTACTCCGACGCCTGAAGGACGATGCCGAAGTGAAGAACATCCCCGTCGTGGTGGCCAGTATCGTGGCCAACGAAGGTCGGGGTCGACTTCTGGGCGCCGTCGATCTCCTCAACAAACCGATCGACCGTACGCACTTGTTGCGTGTGCTGTGGCGCAACTTGGTGAACAGGGCTGAGCATCGCGTCCTGGTGGTCGACGACGATCCTGAAATCCACCGGCTCATTACAGCCCGGCTGAAGTCCGACGGTCTGGATGTCGTCTGTGTGTCGTCAGGCCAGGAAGGGCTGGACGAGGTTGCCAGAGAGACGCCCGGGGCCATCCTGTTGGATCTGTCGATGCCCGGGATGCATGGGCTCACGTTCCTCGATCGGCTCCGCGAGAATCCGTACCATAGGGGTCTTCCGGTGATCGTCATCACAGGGAAGAATCTCTCGGGTGCCGAGACGTTTCTCTTGTCCGACAAGGTGTCGGGGGTTGTTCTGAAGGGAGAAGGGTTTGCCGAGCGAGCGAGGAGCTTCCTGGCGACCCTCTTCCCGATGGACACCTACGCGGTTGTGGATGGCGAATCGAAAGAGGAATGACGCACCGCCTTGCCTGAATTCGTACTGCGGACCCCCCTGGATCACCCTGCCGATGAGGTCTTCGCTTGGCACATGCGTCCGGGGGCGCTCGAGCGTCTGATCCCGCCCTGGGAGAGCATCGAGATCCTGAAGCGCTCAGGTACGCCCGCCGACGGCGGACGGATCCTCTTTCGGGTGCGACGCGGGCCGACCGACATGAAGTGGGAGGTGAAGCACACCGATTTCGAGGAAGGTGTGTCGTTCCGCGATGAGCAGATTCGGGGACCGTTCACACGTTGGGTCCACACGCATCGATTCGAGCCCACGGAGACCGGTGGCTGCCTGGTAGAAGACCATGTGGACTGGGAGCTGCCCATGGGCGTGGCCGGGCGACTCCTCGGTGGATCCACCGTGGAACACGAGTTGGAGCGCCTCTTCACCTTCCGGCACCAGCGGCTGATCAACGATCTCGGCCGCATCGACCGCTACCGGGGTGACCGGACCCTGAAGGTCGGTGTGACCGGAGCGACCGGCCTCATCGGCCGTGCTCTGTGCTCTGTGCTCACCACGGGGGGACACAGGGTTGTCCGGCTCCGACGTGACCCCGCGTCGCTCGGACCCGATGACGCTCTATGGAATCCACAGGGCGAGCCGGAGGACATGAGCAAGCTGGAGGGAATGGACGCCGTCGTGCACCTGGCCGGGGAGCCATTGCTGGGTCTCCGCTGGACCGAGGATAAAAAGAAGCGCATCTGGCAGAGCCGGGTGAAGGGCACCGAGTCGCTGGCCCGCACCCTCGCTCAGTTGAGACGCGCCCCCCGGGTGCTCGTGACCTCCTCGGCCGTGGGGTACTACGGCAACCGCGGCAATGAGGTGCTCACGGAGAGTTCCAAACCCGGGAAGGGGTTTCTCGCGGACCTCTGTCAGGCTTGGGAAGAGGCGACTCGTCCTGCTGCCCGGATGGCCATTCGGGTGGTGAGGCTCCGCACCGGCCTGGTTCTGTCGCCCGCCGGAGGAGCCCTGGGCACCATGCTCCTTCCCTTCAAGGTGGGGGTCGGTGGCCGGTTGGGGAGTGGTCGGCAGTACGTGAGCTGGATCGATCACGACGACATGCTCAGCTTGATTCTTCACGTGATCCGGACCGACACGATTCGGGGTCCCGTAAACGCCACCACCCCCTTTCCGGTGCCCAATTCGACGTTCACGAGTACTCTCGGGCGCGTGCTCAACCGCCCGACCCTGATACCTGTGCCCAGCCTGCCGGTGAAGGCTCTGTTCGGAGAGATGGGGACCGAGACGCTTCTCTCGAGTGCCCGAGCAAGGCCGGCCGTCGCCGAAGAAACCGGATTCGAGTTTGCGTATCCCGGCTTGGAAGAGTCGCTACGACATCAGCTGGGTAGGGAGGTCGCTCCGCCCTAGGAGCGTCGCGCGAGCGGCGGTTCAGCCTCCGGCGCTATCCACGTGCACGAACCCGCCGTCGGGACTCAGAGCGGGGTAGGGGGTGCCCTGTTCGCGATAGAGTCGAGCCACCCGTGGATAGGACCATTCGAACAGAATCCTCTGGTACTCGAGGGGACCCAGCCGTGACGCGTCGTACATGCCGGCTGCCTGCCTCTGACGGAACGCCTCGAAGAGCAGGAGTGCAGCGGCTACGGATACGTTGAACGAGTGGACCATTCCCACCATGGGGATTACGACCAGCTCGTCGGCCAGGGCGATCCCCTCCTCGCTGAGGCCCAAGAGCTCCGCACCCATCATGATGGCGGTGGGGCGGGTGTAGTCAACCGCACGGAAGTCCGTCGCGTCGGGTCCGGGATGCGCTGCGAGCACGCGGAATCCGCGGTCTTTCAAGGTCTCGACGGCGTTTTGGGTGGTAGGGTGTCTAACCACCTTGACCCATTCGGACGTACCGGCCGACGTGTGGCCGTGGACGTCCAATCCCTCCGGGGGCGGGACCGCATGAGCTTCCAGAACGCCGACGGAATCGCAATTACGAAGGATCGCCGACAGGTTGTGGCTCTTATGGACACGCTCCATGAGAACCGTGAGATCGGGCTGGCGCCGGCGTAGTGCCGTGGTGAGCTTGGAAAAGCGCTCGGGGTTCATAGGATGGTAGGGTGTCCGGGCCGCTGGCGTGACGTGGCGATTTCCCCGTTCGTGGATTGCTCAATAGAATGGCGATTCGTCCGGGCCGTGGCCATGATCCCGCTGTGCTCTCGGATTACCGTGACGTACACGTTTCACTTGAGATGATGAAGTGGGTGAGGGTGGAATCAACCCGCTCCGATGCTGCCCGCTGAGGTCCGGTATACACGACCGATTCGGTTAGATACACCTATTACACGGCGGGACTATGGAATCGGACCAGACCTCGGAGGCGGGCCAGACGATCGAATCAGGCCAGACCCTGCGGGCAAATGGGCAGGCGTCGAGAAGGACGCGCCGTTGGTGGTACGCCGGCGTGCTGCTCGCCGTACTCGTGCTGGGCGGGCGGGCGTTCCTGCGGGTCGGGAGTTGGCTGGTGGTGCAAGACGAACCGGAGCCATCCGCCGCCATCGTGGTGTTGAGCGGGGAGGTGCCGTATAGGGCGATGGAAGGGGCGGATCTCTACAATCAGGGGTGGGCTCCGGAAGTCTGGCTGACGCGGGACAGTGACCGCAGGCGGGAAGAGGCCGTGGGGGCGCTCGGGATCGAACTCCTTATCGATGCTGACGACAACCGCAACATCCTTGAGGCGATGGGCGTGCCGGCCGATGCCATCAGGGTGCTTCCCGGAATCGTTGCCAGCACGGCTGACGAGGTGCGTTTGATTTCTCGGACTCTCTCTGAGACCGGGGGTGAACGGGTGATCATCGTCACCTCGCCGTTTCATACCCGACGCGCTCGCGCGCTCTGGAGGGGTCTGGTTGGGGACACTCCGGGAGCTTTGCTTCAGCCCTCCAGGCGGGATCCTTACAGTGCGAGCCGATGGTGGCGTCGAACCGACGACATATGGGCCGTAGCCAAGGAGGTTCTGGGCCTGCTGAATGCCTGGATGGGCTCTCGCGTTCAACCGAGGTAAAGGAGGTTTGGAGCGTGACTCTCGATCGGCCTGGACACAAGGGACTATCGCGATGCCGATACGTTACCGAGACTGTTACCGCCGGGTAGGCTAGAGATGAAGGGAGAGCGTCCGGTACTAGGATAGCAACAACTTGCCGGGGTGGCGGAATGGTAGACGCAGGGGACTTAAAATCCCCCGGGAGAAATCCCATGTGGGTTCGATCCCCACCCCCGGCACTCTAGGGCAAGAGGCGCGTTGCCTGAGGGTTTCCCGCGATCGCCCGCACACCGACCTACTCCATTGCGACGACTCCGGTGGAGAGCCCCTACTGGTCATAATCTGTCCCATATAGACATGGACAGATTCTCGGGAGCAGTCTTTCACTAGGCCGGGACGGCACGGCAGGCGCTCGATCCGCCCGTCGCGGGTGAATAGTCCGATCCTCAGGTCGTGCGCCAGGGGAGAATCGCTAGAGCCTCACGCCGCCCGGCACGGGAGTCACTTGCTCCCGGGTCATTAGATTCCTGGGCGGCTAGCTTCTCCGAATGACCTATGACAATCCGGTTCCGACTGTAAATCCGTCCTAGAGCGGGCGGTCCGGATTCGCGATGCTCCGCCACATGTGGGCCGATGCGGAGTTGTCGTTCCCCAGGCCCTCTTTGGGCTGCTTGAAGTGGCGTCCGATGAAATCGATGAACGGGTCGATCGATACCTCGACGCCCTCCTGGAACCCGTATGTGTCGTTCACCGTGATCAGCCGGGATTCCATATACCAGCTGTGTGCGCGGGCGTACTCGTACGCTTCCTTGATGTAGGGCTCGGGCACGTAGTCCTCACCGAACATCCGATTGTAGAGTTCCGGATACTCGTAGCCGACGGACTCGTCCGGGTAGAAGCGGAGCGCCTGGTGATAACGGATTCCCCAGCTGATTCGCTCGTCGACGTAAGGCTCGAACAGGGCGGCACCCCAGTACCCGTGGTCCACCCTGATGAGAGCTTGTACGGTATCGTGAAGCAGGCATGCCAGGATGGTCCGCTCGGGCTGCCCGGTTTGCAGGGCATGCGCGGCGCTCTGAAGCACGTGATTGGCCGGTGCGAAACGAAGCCGGAAAAAATCCTCGAGCGTGGCGTTCTTCGGCATGGGCTCGAGGGGATCCCCGTCCCCCTTCACGAAGAGTCGGCCGACGCCGCGACGAGTCGCGGATTCCTGCATCTCTCTGACCTCTTCGTCAGCATACTTCCGCGGGGGCTGTGTGCTGTCGTCGAGCTGGTGGATCATGAAGTGCTCGAGCTCTTCGGCCCTGTCCTCGTGGGACATAGCGGCGAGTGCCCCGACACCTACGGAAGCGAAGAATTCTCTGCGGTCTACATCCACGATTCACCTCCGGCTCTCAGTGACGGATCTGCAGCGGTGCGAGACGGACCTAAAACGCCAAGCATCGCGACGATAACTCTCGCGGCGGGCCGGGGCAAATCGGTGGGTGCTGTCCGGCGTGGGTATCCGACGAGAATGGACAGGTATGCGGATCGCTGCGACCATGGAGGGCATACGTATGTTTCGATTCAAAACATACGTATGGCCCCGAAACCGGAACCAAACGTCCCCCCGGGGCGGTCACTAATCCGGCCGGAGGTGGCGAGACAGCACCGCCGTAGCATCGTTCGGATCGGATTCACGGAAGCAGAGCTTCTCCGTAACACCCACGCCGATCCGCATGCCGAGATCCCCATGCAATACACCCGACTAGGCTCCAGCGGCCTCAACGTCTCTCGCATCTGCCTCGGCTGCATGAGCTATGGCACCTCCGAGTGGCGCCCTTGGGTCCTCGATGAGGAGGATGCACGCCCGTTCTTCCGACAGGCCATCGAGTCCGGCATCAACTTCTTCGATACGGCCAACATGTACTCGTTGGGTGTGAGTGAAGAGGTCACGGGGCGGGCCCTGCGAGAGTATGGTACCCGCGGCGAGCTCGTGATCGCGACCAAGGTCTTTTTCCCCATGGGAGAGGGCCCGAATCTGGGAGGCTTGTCGCGCAAGCACATTGTGGAGGCGTGCGAGGCGAGCCTCGGCCGCCTGGGAGTGGAGGCCATCGATCTGTACCAGATCCACCGGTGGGATCCCGAGACGCCCATCGAGGAAACCTTGGCCGCCCTCGACCACCTCGTTCAGTCGGGGAAGGTGCGGTATATCGGCGCCAGTTCCGGATGGGCGTGGCAGCTCGCCCAGGCCCTGGGTGTTTCGGACAAGAACGGATCGGCGCGCTTTGTCTCGATGCAGAACCATTACAACCTGATCTACAGAGAAGAGGAACGGGAGATGTTGCCGCTCTGCGAAGCCGAGGGGATCAGCGCGATCCCCTGGTCACCGTTGGCCCGTGGAATTCTGGCCGGCACCCGGACCTCCTTGGATGACCGTCAGTCGACGCCCCGTGCGGAGGCCGATACCTACGCCCACGCTCTCTACACGGAACCGACCGGCTGGGATGTCGTGACTGCCGTCCAATCCGTGGCGGAGGAGAGGGGGGCGTCACCGGCCGAGGTGTCGCTCGCCTGGCTCCTCTCGAAGCCCGCTGTTGCGGCTCCTATCGTTGGAGCGACGAAGCTCGCCCATCTCGATTCGGCCGTCCGCGCCGTCGAGTTGAGGTTGGAGCCTGCGGAGATCGAGCGCATGGAGGCGCCTTACCGGCCGCAAGCCGTCCAGGGTCACTCGTAGGCATCCATGGCCTTGGGCTCACTGATCAACGGACTCCTGGCACCGCTCGGTCTCCGTCTCCACAAGAGACCCACCGGCCTCGGACGGAGCGGACTGTCTCGACAGAACGAGGAAGCCATCATCCAAGACCTCATGGAGGGTCTCGAGATCGAGCGATACTTCGTGGACATCGGGGCGTCGGACGGGGCCAAGGATTCGAACACCGCGAGGCTGGCTCTGGACGGATGGCAAGGCGTCTTCTTCGAGTGTGATGCCGACACCTTGGCGGTCTTGGCGGCGAACTACGCCGGCGTGGAGTCGGTGGTGGCATCCGGTGCACGGATCACGCCCGACAACGTGGTCGGCCTTCTGCAAGGCCATGAGGTGCCGCGGGACTTCGGAGTGCTCAGCTTGGACATCGACTCGTACGACCACTACGTGCTGGCGAGTCTGCTGGAAGATTTCCGTCCCACCGAGATCAACGAGAAAATTCCGCCGCCTCTGGTGTTTTCGGTCCGCTTCCATCCCGAGCACCGCTGGGATCAGAGTCACTTCTATGGTCACAGCATCGCCGCTGTCGGGCAGTTGGCCGACCGGCATGAGTACAGGTTGGTACATCTCGAGTACAACAACGCGTTTCTCGTGGATGGGAATCGGACCGACGTACCCGGGCTGACGCCCCGCGTGGTGTACGAGAGCGGATACCTCGATCGCCCGGACCGGACGAGGCGGTTTCCCTGGAACTCAGACGTCGAGGTGGCGCTCACCCTGCCCGCTCGAGAGGCCGTCGAATTCTTTCGAAGACTGTTCGTCCGTTACGAGGGTTCGTACGACCTGGCCATCGTCGATGACGGAAATAGCGAGAATGAGGCAACGCCACCTGTCGACTAGTGAAAATTGGTGCGAACTCCGTGCTTCGAATGGCCTTGAGTAAGGACCCCAAAAGCGGGTATTTTGTACGACTCACTCACGGTTCCTACCGGACTCACGAGAGCCGAAGGCCCTCCAGTCAAAGACAGGTCGGGTAGCTGGTGAACGAACAGCTTCACCGATCTGCCACGTAGAAACAGATGCTCGAATACACGCCCGAGGTCGCACGCTCGACGGCTCCACTACTGGAGCGGGTGAAGCAGTTCATTCCGGAAATAGAGTGGCCGGTGGTGGCGCCACACATCCACGCCATCAATGAGCTCAAGAAGGCCAAGAACGCGGTCATTCTGGCTCACAACTACCAGACGCCGGACATCTACCACTGCGTGGCCGACTTTGTGGGTGACTCCCTGCAGTTGGCCATGCAGGCGCGGGACACAAAAGCCGAGATCATTGTTCAGGCCGGTGTCCACTTCATGGCAGAGACATCGAAGCTCCTGTCGCCCGAGAAGACTGTGCTCATTCCCAGCCTTGAGGCCGGCTGCTCGCTGGCCGCGTCGGTGACGGGACGGGACGTACGTCTTCTCAAGGAGAAGTATCCGGGCGTGCCCGTGGTGACCTACGTGAACACTTCGGCCGACGTGAAGGCGGAGTCCGACCTGTGCTGCACGTCGTCGAACGCGGTCGAGATCGTCGAGTCTCTGGGAGTAGAACGGGTGATTCTTCTGCCCGACGAGTACCTCACCAAGAACGTAGCCGCCCAGACCGATGTCGAGGTGATCGCGTGGCACGGTCGGTGTGAGGTGCACGAACGCTTTACGGCCGACGAGGTCCGGCAGTACCGAAGGGACACACCGGACCTGGTAGTGTTGGCCCATCCCGAGTGCTCCCCGGAGTTGATCGCCGAGGTTGATTACACCGGCTCCACCGCCGGCATGATCCGTTTTGTAAAGGACCATCGGCCCCCTCGGGTCATGATGGTCACCGAGTGCTCCATGAGCGACAACGTGGCGGCCGAGACGCCGGACGTGGAGTTCATTCGTCCCTGCAATCTCTGTCCCCACATGAAGCAGATCACCCTGCAGAATATCCTCGAGAGCCTCCAGTTGGGTCGCTACGAGGTGCATATCCCGGAGGAGATCGCGATCCGCGCCCGGCAGTCGGTGCAAGGCATGGTCGATCTCCGGACAACGGGAAGAGGCTTCTCCAAGGGCACGCCTCCTGAAGTGGTGGTCGAGGACCGAGAAACGGTCGATTCGGCAACGAGCGTTTCGGCCTGACCTCTATGTCCTCTCAGGCCGAGTCAGAGGCCGAGCGCGACACCTCACCGCTCCCGGCGATCCTGGTCGAGGGTATCGTTCGTCGTGCTCTCGAAGAAGATCTAGGTCAGTCGGGGGATATCACAACGCGTTCGGTAGTCACCCCGACAGCGGCGACAGAGGCTCATATCGTGGCAAGGGGTGCGGGGATCCTGGCGGGTGCTCAAGCCGCGACCTTGGCCTTCACGCTTGTCGACCCGGGGCTCACAGTTCGTTTTGCCGTAGACGATGGATCTCCTGTGGCTCGAGGGGACGTGGTGGCTAGAGTGGAAGGCGCTGCCCGCTCCGTTCTGACCGCGGAGCGTACGGCCCTGAACTTCCTCGGTCATCTGTCGGGGGTCGCCACGGCCACCCACGCGCTCGTTGAGGCCGTCCGGGGCACGGACGCCAAGATCTGCTGCACCCGGAAGACCACGCCGGGGTTACGGGCGCTCGAGAAGTACGCGGTGCGCGCCGGCGGCGGCGTGAACCATCGACTCGGGCTCGACGGGGCGATCATGATCAAGGACAACCACATCGCAGTGGCCGGTGGGGTAGGTCAGGCTCTTGCAGCTGCTCAGGCGTCCACCGGCCCCCTCACACCCATCGAGATAGAAGTCGACACGCTCGATCAGCTCGGTGAAGCCGTCGCCGGGGGTGCCTCGGTAATTCTTCTGGATAACATGTCGCCGGCCGTGCTTGCACAGGCTGTCGCGAAGGTCGATGGACGGGCGCGCCTCGAGGCGTCGGGCAACGTGACGGTCGACACCGTCCGGGGCATCGCCGAAGCAGGGGTCGACTACATCTCGAGCGGGTGGATCACCCACTCGGCCCCGATTGTGGATTTCGGGCTGGACTTCTCCGGCTAGTACCGGATGCTCCCCTGCCTTCGGATGGCCGGGATACTTCGGTGACGCCCCTAGGGGTCCGCATGTAGCTTGCGAGCCAGATCCAACGCCGCCCCACCCAGGTTCGTCTCGCCCCCGTTGTAGTTCCTCAGCAGGACCACCCCGAGTTGAGCATCCGGCTGGAACAGCAGGTGAGCGTTGTAGCCGGCAACGGAGCCACCGTGGCTGGCCCACCAGGTTCCGTCGGCGTCGCGTCGCAGGCTGAAGCCGAGACCGTACCCCTGGCTGTCGCTCTCGGGGGTTTGGATCGAGAGCATGGCGGCCCGTGTTTCGTCGTCCAGGAGCCGCAAGGCCCCGGACACTCCGGCAGCGAAGCGAGCCAGATCACCCACCGTGGAATACACGCCCCCGTTGGGGACCTTGTACCCGCGACCGGCGTGTTCTCGAGCCGGGGGACGGGCGTCGATCTCACCGTCTCGATTCACGTACCCCGCCGCCAGCCGAGTCCGTAGCGCGCTTCCCACCACGAAGGTGGAGGAGGACATACCGAGGGGTTCGAAGATGCGCTCCTCCACGAGCTCCATGAACGGCTTGCCCGCGGCTCGCGACAGGGCCAGACCCAGGATGCCGTACCCGATGTTCGAGTAGGAGTACGCCTCGCCCGGCACAGTCTGATATCGGGTCGCCGCAATGGACTCGAGGATCTTCGACTCCCAGCCGCCGATGGGCCCGGTGGCGGCTCCCGGTAGCACCGGCTCCCGGATGAGGCCTCCCGTGTGACTGGCCAGATGACGGAAGGTGAGGACGGGTTGTCCCGTCTCCGCGCCGACCAACCCCCCCACCTCGGGAAGAGCTCCCGAAACAGGATCGTCCAACCCCACAACTCCATCCTGGACCAGCAGCATCATGAGCACGGCGGTGACGGACTTCGAGATCGACCCCGTGCGGTAGATGTTCCTGGGGCCGGCCCGTTGACCGATCTCGCGGCTCACGACCCCGAACCCTCGGGACCATCTCACCTCATCGCCGACGAAGACAGCTGCGGTGATGCTCCCGATCCCATCCACCTCTACGTCCCGGGCGAGACCGACCGAGAAGGCTTCGATACTTTCATCCCAGTTCGACTGAGCATGGACTTCAGAAGGGCTTCCAGCCGCAAGGATCGCCGCCGTGAGAGCCGTCGCCGCTACGGCCGCGGTGGCTCGTGTGCGATGGTTCCTCGTCATCGAACGAGCGGCGAATACCCGATGCCGTCCGGCCAAACTCCAGTGTCCCAAGTGGCCACGACGGACCCCGAGGCCAGGTCCAGGGCTGCGACCTGATTCCGTCCCTGGAGCGACACGAAGGCCCGGCCCCCGTCTCGAGACATGGCGATCCCTTCGGGAGATGCAGATCCCGGGAACTCAGTGCTTCCAACCAAACCCTCGGCCGGCACCAGGACCCTGTGGAGTTCTCTTCGCGTGGCGGTGTCCACAATGCGGATTTCCCCGTTCGCGGGGTCGGCGAGGACGGCCGTCGCTCCGTCGGGAGTGATCGCCATGCGGTACGGAAAGCCGAAGCCCTCCAGCACGTCGACGACGTGGCCTGCCTCGACGTCCACCACGCTCACGGTCTTGTCTCGGTTACTGCCCACCCAGACTTGGGATCCGTCGGGGGACACTGCCAGTCCTTCGACGACGGGTGCCACTTCGATGACGCGCACGTGCACCCCCTTCAAGACGTCCAACTCCGAGATCGTGCCGTCTCGAATGTTGGTCGTGAAGATGCGTGCGCCCCGGGCGTCGGCCGCCAGCATGTGCGACGTGGCTCCCTCGGTGGGAATGGTGGTGACGATGTCTCCGGTGTGGAGGTTGACCAGCACCACGACACCCTGAGCCTCCGAGGTGACGGCCACCAGGCTGTCTCCCGGTAGCACGGCGATGCCGTGGGGCCTCTCGTAGATCTCCATCGATATGGTGCGGGCCACCGTGACGGTGGCGAGGTCGACGACCGTCAGCGAGCGACCTGCGGCTCCTCGGTCCCCGTAGTTGGTGATGACGGCCCAGCGCCCGTCGCCCGTAACGGCGATCTCGTGGGGCGCTCGTCCGGTGGGTAGGGTTGCCAGGGTCCTGCCACTGCCCACGTCGATGATCGTGGCCGTATTGTCGTTCATGTTGGCGACGACGAGTGTGCCTGATCCGGCGTCCTGGGCGGCCGCGCCACCGGTACCGAGTGTGATCGCGAAGCAGGCGGTCCCGACTCCCCTCAAGCCCCTACCAAGAATCCTCATCCCATCGCCTCCCCTGAACACCGAGCCGGATCGAACATTGAGTCGCCAAGACCAGAGCACCGCCGAGAGTAGCCTGCCGACAATCACACCACGGCGTGCACTACCATAGTCACGAATCGGTGCATTGGGGCGATCCGTCCGAGGCCGACTTGATGATCTCGAGGATTTCCCTGAGAGTCTCACCGCCGGCGTCCTCATCGTACCAAGCGAACTTCTGGTCGAGTTTTTCCCGGCCGCTCAGATTGTCCGGATTTTTCTGCCACCAGTCCTGCAGGACCCCAGGCCGCTCGCTCCAGCAGCCCACCTTGTCACCCTTCTCGTCGAGAACGATGACCGTGGGAGTCGCCGGCCGTCCATCGGGAGTCGGGTGGGCTTCCATGACCCAGCGCCCCTCATCGGAATTCACGATTCGCATGTCCAGCCCGTCAACTCCCTCGGTGAGCCTCGCCAGGTAGGGGATCGTGTTGACCGAATCGCTACACCAGTCCTCACCCACAACCAGCAGGCGCCAGTTGCCCGGAATTTCGCGAGCCCCCGGAGTCATCTCTACCGCGACATAATCACGGGCATAGTTCTCGAGCCACTCCTCTTCCTGATCCTCAGCCTGTTCCAGGAAGTCCGAAAAGGTAAGCCCCGATCTGTACAACTCCGCATAACTAGCCTGCTGGAGAGGCGTGATGACCTCGGTCGGCCGCGGCACTTCGGGGCCGGTGCCGCACATGGAAGTCAGTGACAGAGCGAGGGCTAGGACGGGGCTCATGAACACTCCTGCGATGTACGGGTTCTCGCTCCGACGCCGGTCAGGCGGGGAGTCCGTGTTTCACGACATGCCCCATCGCTTCGATGAAGCGGTCGACTTCCTCGAGCGTCGAGTAGACGCTCGGAGAGATCCGCAGACCCTGGAACTGTGCGTGATTGATCGAGACCGTAATGATGCGGTGTTCGTGCCACAGCCAGTCCCTCAGCGCGACCATGTCCTCGCCCACGATCTGGACATTGGCGATTCCGCAAGCGAACCCCGGCTTGAGGCTCGTGTGCACACGAATCCGATCGTGCTCCAGCAGTCGGTTGGCCCACAGATCTCTGAGATAGACGAGCCGTTCGGTCTTCCGCTTCGACCCGATGCCCTGATGGAAGGTCAGGGCTTCGGCGATGGCGAGGTGGTTCGCCGCCGGGTGTGTGCCGATCTCTTCGAACTTCCGGATGTCGCCGTCCATGTGATCGCGGGCAGCCATCAGCGGCCAAACGTCCGGAATCACGTTCCGGCGTACGTAGAGGAGACCGGTACCGTGCGGTGCGAACAGCCACTTATGAAGGCTCGTGGAGTAGTTGTCGCACTCCAGATCCGAGATCTTGAAGTCGAAGTGCGCCAGGGCATGGGCTCCGTCGATGATGACCGGAATGTCATAGCGGCGAGCCATCTTGACGACATCCTTCACCGGAAGGATCTGCCCCGTGAGATTGATCATGTGACACATGAGAATCAGGCGGGTCTTCTCGGTGATCCCCTCTTCGAAGAGCCGAACCACCTCGGCGTCGTCCTCGGCTGGGACGGGGAGCTCGATTTGCTTCAAGACGATGCCTTCACGCCGCTCTCGCTGCATGAACGTCGTTCGCATACGTCCGTAGTCCTGGGTCGAAGTCAGGACCTCGTCGCCACGATTCAGGTCGTAGCCGAGCTGGAGGATCTGAAGGCTCTCCGATGCGTTGCGTGTGATGGCGATTTCTTCCGGGTCGACCCCCCACTCGCGGGCCATGCGTTTGCGGACCGCCTCCTGCTGAGGCTCGAGGACGGCCCACATGGTGTGGGACGGAGCCAGGTTAGAGAAGTCCAGGTGACGCTTCATGGCCTCCTGGACAAAGGAGGGCGAAGGGCTGACCCCCCCGTTGTTGAAATTGACCAGGCTCCGGTCGACCGTGAACGCCTGAGCCACCTCGGACCAGTAATCCTCGTCCTGGGCTATATCTTTCGGCGTGCCGTTATAACGGGACAAGGAATCCAGGATCTCGGGAGCGGCCGGCCGGAAGATCGTGGGTGCGCCCGGAAATCCGCGGACGGCGAAGGCGGCCGGAAGGGACATCGTGGCCAAGAAATCGCGTCGCGTTGACATCATGTACCTCACCGTGGGAGTAGCTGTGCTCGACCGTCACATGCAAAATATGCTTCACCGCAGAGACTGTCCAACGTTGTGGCGGCCTAGGCCAAGATAGGCCGGAACAAAAGGTGTTAACTGGACTATCACGGGCCGGACGAAACTCCCGCCCGCCCCGAGGGCTTTGGCCGACGCCAGGGCACATCAGTTCAAGCGCAGCATCCACACTGAGGAAGGCCATCATCCGCAGTCTCAATGGGTAGACCGACCCTCCTGACGGGGTTAGTCGTAGCGATCCTGGCGTTTCCGGGCTTTACGGCTGCTCAAGTAACCGACTCGATTCGGCCCGACACTCTCGGAGACTTCCCCGACGCGTTCCTGCTGACCGAAATTCGGGTGTTGGCACGGCAGAAGCTCACGGCCACGGGAGGGGTGAGCGCGGTCGAAATGCGGCTCGACTCCCTTGCCTCAGTGCCGATTCCCACGCTGGAAGAGGCTCTTCGAGAGATGCCGTTCGTGCGGATCCGGGAAAATTCCCGGGGCGAGGCCCAGCCGAGTCTGAGGGGTGCCACCGACCGCCAGATCGCGGTCTTGGTGGACGGAGTGCCGCTGACGCTGGGCTGGGATCATCGAACGGACCTCTCCATCATTCCGCTGACGGCGGCTCGCTCCGTGAACCTTCTGCGGGGACTGTCGTCGGTCCTCCATGGGCCCAATGTCCTGGCCGGTGTCGTAGAGGTGGACGTGGCACGGGGCAACGAGCGAATGGAGCAGCCCGCTCCTGCGACCTTCAGCCTGGGCGTCGACGAGACAGGGGGGCTCGCGGTTGGGGCGACGGGGTCCCGGCTGGTGGACTCCGATGGGGGACAGTGGTTGCTCCAGGCCGGAGCGGGATTCAGAGACCGTTCCGGAACCACCCTGCCGGATTCCACATCGTTCGGGCCGGAGGAGATGGCTCTTCTCAGCCGGGACGGTGAACTTCGGCTCAATAGTGACTTCCGGCACGTGGACGGGTTCGTCTCCGCACGTTACCAGGGACTCGGCGGAGCCTGGACTTCGATGATGGCTTCCGGCTTCGACGTTGAACGAGGAGTCCCGCCTGAGACACACGAAGCCGAGCCTCGCCTTTGGCGATATCCGAACCAGTCGCGCCTCTTTGCGGCGTTCTCTGGCGGCACGGGGAATCGTGAGACCCGTTGGGGCGAAGGCGACCTGGAGGCAAGCCTCGGAGTCGACGTGGGCACCTTCAGGATCGAGCAATTCGGCTCGGCCGACTACGAAACCGTCATCGACGTGGAGGAAGGAGACGATCGTACGCTCACGTTTCGTCTTCTCGGGGATCACACCATCAGCCATCGGGCAGACGTGCGAACCGCGTTTACCTACGGCGATGTATCCCACTCGGAACGGTTGAGCGGCGAGGGCGAGCGGGACTATCGGCAACGTCTGTGGAGTTTCGGCACCGAGGCGGAGTGGAGAGGTGACGACTTGCAAGGGTGGGAGAGCCTTGGTGCCACGCGAGTCAACATGGGGTTCGCGATCGACGGAGCGGATACTCCCGAGTCGGCGGACAAGCCTACGCTCGGCCGTTTGTGGGACTGGGGGGGGCGGCTGGGATTTTCGTCACTCACCGCGAAGAGTAGGCTGCTTCTGCACGGAGGGCTCAGCCGCCGCGCACGCTTTCCATCACTGAGGGAGCTTTACTCCGATGCTCTGGGTCGGTTCTTGGCCAATCCCGAGCTGAAGCCCGAGACCCTGACCGGTGTGGAGATGGGACTCACCTGGGATCTTCCGGTCTTCGATCTGCAGGTCGTGGGCTTCCATCAGGTCCTCTCCGACGGCATCGTCCGAATCGCCGTCGACACGCCCGACGGACCCCGACGGCAACGCGTCAACAAGGACCGCATTCGAACCACCGGTCTCGAGGTCGTCGCTACCGGTACGCTGGGCCGACTCGAGTTCTCCGGAGACGTCACCGTCCAACAGGCATGGCAATTCGAAGAAGGAAGTGACGAGCGCACGAGACCCGAGTACGAGCCCAACCTTGCCGCACGTTTGAGTCTTGCGGTGCCCGTGGTCGCCGCCGCCGCCTTCTCCGGAGAATACCGGTACGTCGGTTCGCAGTTCTGTCTCAACACGGACAGTGGCGATTTAGACCCACTCGACACGGCACACAGCCTCGACCTCCGGCTCCGGCGTCTTTTCCTGCTCGAGAGCCGTCGGACGTTCTCACGCGTCGACGGGTTGATCGCTCTGACGAATGTCACCGACCGAGCCATCTTCGATCAATGCGGATTGCCGCAGCCGGGCCGAACCCTGCGCTTCCAGGTCCGACTCTTCTGACGCGCCGGGCCGGTCGCTACCTTCTCTGCGACCCCCACCGTCCGTCCAGTCCGTGGTTGGATACGCACAGAGATGATCCGAGTCACTTTTTTGGGCACCGCGGCTTCCCGACCCACGGTCCGCCGTAACGTGAGCTCCGTCGCCGTCCAGCGAGAGGGAGATGTCTTCCTGTTCGACTGCGGCGAGGGCACCCAGCGTCAGATGATGCGATACGCCACGGGCTTTGCGCTGGGCGAGATCTTTATCACGCATCTTCATGCCGATCATTTCCTGGGGATCACGGGTCTCCTGCGCACCATGGCCCTCCAGGGACGCACCGAGCCCCTGACCGTCTACGGACCTCCAGGGTCTCGGGCCACGTTGCGGAATGCGGTGGAATTGGGTGTGGATCGCGTCACGTTCCCGCTTGACATCGAGGAGCTCGAGGTGGGCGCTCGAGTATCCCACGAGGAATACGACGTGGTCGCCTTCCGCGTGAACCACGGCACGCAGGCGTTGGGTTATGCGCTCGTGGAACACGAGCGATTGGGCCGCTTCGACGTCGAACGTGCCCGGGCCCTGGGAATTCCGGAAGGCCCGTTGTTCGGTAAGCTGCACAAAGGCGAAGCCGTGGAGGTGGATGGCCGGATGATCGAGGCTGCCGAACTGGTTGGCGTATCGCGTCCCGGTCGGGTGGTCGTATATACGGGGGACACCCGCCCGGCCGATAGCGTGCTCGACGTGGCCACCGGTGCCGCCCTCCTCATTCACGAGGCCACGTTCGGCCACGAGGAAGCGGACAGGGCGCACCAGACGCACCACAGCACGGCGCGAGGCGCGGCCGCACTCGCCCTCGAGGCCGGGGTCGCTCGTCTGTGTCTCACACACGTCTCCCCTCGTTATGCGGACGACACGACACCGTTGGAGCAAGAGGCGCGCGAGGTGTATCCGGGAGCGGTGGTCGCGCGCGACGGCCTCGTGGTGGAAATCCCGCACAACGACGACCACAAGGACAACCATGAGGACGACGAGTCAGCGAGCGAAGGTACGGCGGCCAGCGACGGTCCAGACCGGTCATGAGCTCAGTCGAACCGCGACAGCGAGTGGGCATCGTCGGCCTGGGCCTCATGGGAGGGTCGGTAGCCCGGTCACTCAGGGCGCTCGAGCACCCGCCTCGGGTCACGGCGTTCAGCAACGACCCGGACGACGTGAGGGCTGCCCTCGATGCGGGCATCATCGACGTCAAGGCTGAAACATCTGAGGACGCCGTGGCAGACCAGGACGTGTTGATCTACGCCACGCCGCTGGGTGCCACTCTGGATCTCATGCGAGCGCACTCGGCGTTGTGGGGGGACGCAGCAGTGACCGACTTGGTGGGTCTCAAGGAGCCGATCCTGGCTTTGGCGCGAGAACAGGGGTTCTCGGACGTGTACGTGGGTGCCCACCCGATGGCGGGAGGCACCGGATCCGGATTTGCATGTTCGGCCGACGATCTCTTCGTCGACCGCACCGTGTGGATCGTTCTCGCAGATGCCGAGGAGCAACGCTCGGAATGCGTCGAAACCCTGTGGCGGTCGCTGGGCGCCCGGATCAAGCGGATCGGAGCGTCGGACCATGACAGGCTCATGGCCTGGGCGAGCCACGTACCGCAACTGATGGCCACGGCCCTTGCCAGGGTTCTGGCGGCGCGGGGGCTCGAGGTCGGCGATCTCGGTCCGGGTGGCTTGGATATGACGCGACTGGCCATCAGTGCGTCGGAAACGTGGCGTGATCTTCTCGACGTCTCGGCCGACCGGGATGCAGCCGGGCTGGAGGCGTTGGAGCAGGAGCTCGCCGCCCTGCGCGCCACCCTGAGTGCGGGAGACCTGGATGCCGTCGGCGCCATGATGGATCAGGCCCGTACCTGGAGGGAGGGCGGGTGAGAACCATCCGGGTGCCGGGTGACAAGTCCATCTCGCAGCGGGCTTTGATTCTCGCCTCGTTAGCCACCGGCGAGAGTCGACTGAGCGGGGTGCTCCCGGGGGCCGATCCCCAGGCGACCGCGTCCGTATTGAGAGCGCTGGGGGCGGATCTTCCGCAACTCCCGGACGACGGGGGGGAGATCCGGGTGATGGGACTGGGCCTTCACGGTTTGCATGAGCCGGAAGAGGAGCTGGACTTCCAGAACAGCGGGACCGGAGGTCGCCTCATGTTGGGCGTACTAGCCGCCCAGCCGTTCACCACCCGGGTGACCGGTGACGCGTCCCTGCGGAGCCGTCCTATGGGTCGGGTGACGCGCCCCCTCGCCCAAATGGGTGCGACATTCCACGAGTTGGGAGAGCCGGACCGGTTTCCGCTCGAGGTGGTCGGTTCTCGGCTCTCGTCCTTGGATTACGACTCGCCGGTGGCCAGCGCGCAGGTGAAGAGCTCGTTGCTGCTCGCCGGGCTCGTGGGGGAGACGTTCGTCCTGCTCTCGGAGCCTCGGCGCTCACGGGACCACACCGAGCGAATGTTGGGAATGGTCGGGGCCCCGATCATTTCCCACGAGAATGGTGGTCGGTGGCATGTGGAGCTCCGTGACCCGCCGTCCGTCATCGCTCCCCTCGATCTGCAAGTGCCGGGTGACTTCTCATCGGCAGCTTTTTTCTTGGTCCTGGCTCTCCTGGGTGGGGTGAACGGTGGACTGGCCATCGATCATGTCGGCCTGAACCCCACCAGAACGGGGCTACTTTCGGTGCTGGCCCGAATGGGTGGAAGCGTGGAAATCGTCCGCGGCAGAGACCGAACAGGCTCCGCCTCCGATGAGGTCGGAGAGCCTGTCGGGGGACTTCGGGCGACGGCTGCGAGTCTCCGGGCGGTGGAAGTGACGGAACGTGATGTGCCCGCTATGATCGACGAGTTTCCCATACTGGCGGTCGCGGCGGCCCGTGCCTCGGGGGTCACCCGCATTGCCGGCGCTTCTGAGCTGAGGGTGAAGGAGTCCGATCGCATACATGCGCTCGTGGCCAACCTTCGCGCGGTGGGGGTCGAGGTCGAGGAGCTCGAGGACGGGCTCGAGGTTTTGGGGTCGGACCGCCCCTTGAAAGGTTCGGTTTCCAGCCATGACGATCATCGAATTGCCATGGCGTTCGGGGTGCTGGGCGCGCTTCCGGGGAATCGTATCGAGGTGCAGGACACCTCCGTGGTCGACGTCAGCTTTCCCGGATTCTGGGGGATGCTGGATCGCTTGTCCTCCGCGGGAGCAAAGTCGTGAGCAGGCGTGTGAAGGGCGTCCCGGGCCCCGTGATCACTCTCGACGGTCCGGCCGGGTCGGGCAAGACGACTACGGCCATGGAGCTGGCTCGGCGTCTGGGATTCTGCCACCTGGACTCCGGTGGGCTGTACAGGGCGCTGACGTTCGCGCTGCTCGAGGACGAAATCCCTTCCGCAGAATGGGGTGAATTGACCTCGAAGGACTTGGATGCCCTCGGCGTGCGGGCCGAGCCGGGTGAGGCCCGAGTGGACATCTTCCGGGGGGACAGGGCGCTTACGTCCGAGCTACGTTCTGTGGAGGTGACCGAGCATGTGCCGGTGGTGGCGAGCCTTCCGGCCGTTCGTCAGTGGCTCTTGGGCACCCAGCGTGCACTCGGCGAGCACGGAAATCTAGTGGCGGACGGTCGGGATATGGGCACCGTCGTTTTCCCTGAAGCCGATCTCAAAGTGTTCCTGGTGGCGGGACTGGAGGCGCGAGCTCGGCGTCGGCTGTTACAGGACCTCGGAGGAGCTCCGAGCCCCGAAGCGATCACGGCCGAGGCCGGTAGAATCGAGCGTCGGGATCGGACCGACAGCGACCGTGAACTCTCTCCTTTGCGTCGCCCAGAAGACGCGTTGGAGGTCGACACGACGACCCTTTCCTTCGAGGAACAAGTATCACTCATCTTGAAGCGGGTTAAGAACTTGACTGCCCTATAGGGCCCCGGTAGCTTCACCTTGCTGGGCCCCAAGCGTCGGGGCCTTCTATCCCTTTTTCAATCACCTCAACCCGGGCCGTGGCGCTGTAGGCGGGTCCGGCGAGATCAGGCACCGGCTCTTCGAGTCGGTGAAACCGACCAATGACTGACCAAGAAACCCAGAGCTCCGAAAACCCCTCCTCCGAAGAACTTCTCGAAGCCGCCACAGACGCTTCAACCGCGGAGGCCCCCGATGAAACGGCCGAGGCTGGCTCCGAAGAATCACCCACATCAGTTGCCGGCTCCGACGCCGTCGTCGAAGAACCCGAAGCAGCCGACCTTGCCGACGTAGCCGAGCCCGAAGCCGAGGTGGATACGTCCCAAGCGAACGGCGCCGCCATGGTTGCTATGCCGCTCGGCGCCGACGGGATCTCTCCGGAACTCCACTCGGATCCGTACGGCGAAGAAGAGCTCGACATCTCTTCCGCCGACTTCGAGGCGCTGCTCTCCGAGCACGCCATTACCATGGGCGACTTCCGTGAAGGGGAGATCGTCAAGGCGAAGGTTCTCCGGGTGACCGATACCATGGTCATCCTCGAATTCGGCTTCAAGAGTGAGGGGGCCGTAGCACTCGACGAGTTCAAGGACCGTGACAGCATCGAGCCCGGCCAAGAGGTGGAGGTTCTTCTCGAGAGTCTGGAAGACGATGACGGCATCGTCGTTCTCTCCAAGAAGAAGGCGGACTTCCTGCGGGTATGGGAGAAAATTCGCGAGGCGCACGAGGCGGACGAGCCTGTCGAGGGTATGCTGACGCGCAAGATCAAGGGTGGAGTTACGGTCGACATCATGGGCGTCGACGCGTTCCTTCCCGGTTCGCAGATCGCTCTTCGCAGGGTGCCGAACATCGAGGATCTTCTGGGACAGATCTTCGAGTTCAAGATCATCAAGCTCAACAAGCGTCGTCGCAACATCGTGGTGTCGCGCAGGGTGATCCTCGAGGGAGAGCGCGAGAAGAAGCGCGAGACCTTGGTCAAGGAGTTGCTGGTCGGGCAGGTGCGCGAGGGCGTGGTCAAGAACATCACCGACTTCGGTGCGTTCATCGATCTGGGCGGACTGGACGGACTCCTGCACATCACCGATATGTCGTGGGGCCGGGTGGGCCACCCGACCGAGGTCGTGGACATCGGGGCCAAGATCGACGTGAAGGTGCTGGACATCGATTGGGATCGCGAGCGGATCTCTCTCGGCCTGAAGCAGCTTCTGCCCTATCCCTGGACCGACATCGACAAGAAGTACCCGGTCGGTTCGCGGGTCCGTGGAAAAGTCGTTTCGATCACGAACTACGGTGCGTTCATCGAATTGCAAAAAGGTGTCGAGGGACTGGTCCACATCTCCGAAATGTCGTGGACTCGCAACATCCGACATCCCTCCAAGCTCGTGAACATCGCAGACGAGATCGAAGCGGTGGTGCTGAAAGTGGATCCGAACGACGAGAAAATCTCGCTCGGCATGAAGCAGATCGAGGAAGATCCGTGGTTGGCGCTCCCCGTGAAGTACCCGACCGGCACGCATCTGGGCGGTACGGTCCGCAACCTCACTTCGTTCGGCGCCTTCGTCGAGATCGAACCCGGAATCGACGGCCTGGTGCACGTCTCCGACATGAGTTGGACCAAGCGGGTCGAGCACCCCTCCGAGATCGTTCAGAAGGGTGACGAGGTACAGGTTCTGGTACTCGACGTCGATGCCGAAGCGAAGCGGATATCCCTGGGTATCAAGCAGCTTCAGGACGACCCGTGGCCCGTGATCGCCGAGCGATTCTCCGCTGGTGTCGAGCCGGAGGGATCCGTGGCTCGAGTGCAGGAAAAGGGCGTGGTCGTGGACCTGGGTGATGACATCGAAGGCTTTTCTCCCACGTCGCACACCGGACTGGATGATGATGCGGTGCTGGGTGAGTACTTCAGACGCGGTGAGCCGCTGAAGCTCAAGGTCATCGAATCAGATGCCTCCAATCGGCGTATCGTTCTCGAAATCGGCGAGGTACCGGAGCGGATTGATCTGCCGGAGCCCGAGCCGGAGGAGGCCGAGGCGGAAGCTGGAGCTCCCGAGGTGGCAGCCGTGACGAGTGATGACTCCAGTGAGGCGGCGTCCGAAGCTGCCGACGAGCCTGAGGCGGAGGTCGAAGACGCCGCCGTCGAAGCTGCGGAGGCGCCGGCAGAGACCGACGACGAGCCTGAAGAGGCCGCTACCGCTGAAGCTGAGGAGGGGGCCGAGGAGGCTGCCGATGATGCTGAAGAGGCCGTTGAGGCTGCGGACGAGCCGGCAGAGACCGACGACGAGCCTGAAGAGGCCGCTGCCGCTGAAGCTGAGGAGGGGGCCGAGGAGGCTGCCGATGATGCTGAAGAGGCCGCTGAAGCTGCGGACGAACCGGCAGAGACCGGCGACGAGCCTGGAGAGGCCGCTGAAGCTGCGGACGAACCGGCAGAGACCAGCGACGAGCCTGAAGAGGCCGTTGAAGCTGCGGACGAGCCGGTAGAGACCGACGACGAGCCTGAAGAGGCCGCTGCCGCTGAAGCTGAGGAGGGAGCCGAGGAGGCTGCCGCCGAAGCTGACGAGGAGGGTGACTCCGCCGAAGAGGTAGAGGAGCCTGCCGAAGAGGCCGAGGAAGAGACCAAAGAAGAGGCTTGAGGGAGGGCCGTCCATGGATTGCCTCGACGTGAAAGCCCGGATGCCTTTGGTGTCCGGGCTTTCTGGTTTTCTCAGCATGGTGATTAGCCGGACACCCTCGGTGTCCGGGCTTTCTGTTGTCCTGAGCCGGGTGACTAGCCGGACACCGTTGGTGTCCGGGCTTTTCGTTTGCCTGAGCGTCGTCGTCCTCGCGTGTTCTACTGTAGGGGCGGCGGTCGATACCGAGTCGGGCCCGACCGATCCGGCGCTCGAGGCGGGATCGATCAGCTCGGCCGATCAGGCGGAGTCCGACCGTCTCCTTGCCGAGGCCCAGGCTGCTCTGGATGCGGGGAACTTCGTGCGGGCCGAGGAGTTGGCCCTCGAGGTGGAAGCTTCATATGCGACCGCAAGGGGAAGCTCTCGGGCGCTGGTGATCCGCGCTCAAGCGTCCGAAGCGACCGGCAAGCCCGATGAAGCCTTGGCGGCGGTCCGCCGGTTCCGCACCTACCTGCCGGAGGATGACGACCGTCGACCGGCCATGACGATCCGGGAAGGGGACCTCCTGGAGGCCCTGGGGCGACCTACGCAGGCCATGGAGGCGTGGTTGAGCGCGCCGACCGGAAGCGGCGATGACGCTGTATTCGAACGCGTCTCCGGGCGCGTGGCAGAATTCTCCCAGGTCGATCTCGCACGACTGGCGGAGACCGGTGGTGCCCACGTGTCACCGGTTTTGGCGGAGTTGGCATTGAAGCAGTACGCAGCGGGCGCGGGAGCGGACGCTCAAACCTCCGCCCGCCAGGCTCTCGAGGCGGGGGCCACGGGTCGGGCGCGGCGGATCGCCGAGGGAGTCCTATCAGGCGACATGACCGAGTTTCTCACGGCTCCGGGCATCGGTGCGATACTCCCCACGAGTGGATCTCCTCGGCTGCGGGAGTTCTCCGAGCTGATTCAGGAAGGGATGCGAATCGCGCTCGAGCAGTTCGGTCAGGCCGAAGGGAATCGTGCGGCCGCCGAGTTGGTCATCCAGGACAACAGGGGGGTCGTCGGGAATGCGACCCGACTTCTGGCGGCCCTCGATTCCGCGAACGCCCTCGGGGTCGTCGGTCCGCTACAAGACGGAGCGCTCGCTGATGTGGCCCGTCAACGGCAGGGTCTGCTGGCCATGATCTCGCCCACGGCACCCATCGTTCCGGAAGGCGTCGAGGGGGTCTACTCTCTCGCCGGGGACGATCCGGGAGCCTCACAGGCGCTTGCCCGCTACGCCATGGACAGCGATCTGCAGACCGCCGTGGTCATGTACCCAGAGAGCCGCGACGCGACGTTCGAGGCCCGATCGTTCGTAGAGGCGTTCGAGTCGCTGGGCGGTTCGGTTCTGCGTGAATTCGTGTATCCGGCGGGCGCCACGTTCTTTGGGGAGCAACTCCAAGAGATCGACTCTCTTCGTCCCGCGGTTCTGGTGCTGCCTCTGCCGGAAAGAGACGTCGAACTGATGGCCCCCCAGGTGACCTTTTACGGACTCGACTCCCTCGAGATCAGGGTTCTGGGCACCGCGGGGTGGACGGACGAAGAAATGCTGGCTAGGGTGGCTACCCGACATACCGACGGGGTCGTGGCGGCGTCCCCTCAGCCGCCTGATGGCGAATCCGCGGGGTATCGCCGCTTCGTGGACGCCTATGAGGCGTATCACCAGCGCACGCTGCCCAGCACGGTCCCGGCGTTGGGCTACGATGCGGCGGCCCTTCTACTCGAGGGTATCCGACTGGGGGCGAATACACCCGCGCAGCTTCTGGCCAATCTCGAGAACATATCGCAATGGCCTGGGGCCACGGGGGTCTTTTCCATCGAAGACGGGCGTGTGGTGCGGGAGCACTTCGTCATATGTCTCCAGGACCGGCGAGTTCGAGTCATGCCGGACAGGGCGCGAGCCGAGCCGATTCTGTTGCCACCGCTCCCTGACCCGGAGACGGACTCGATTCCTGAGGACGCACCGGATCGAATCGTGGGGTTTCGCTGTCCCACCGTCTCGCCTACAGTCCCGCCCGGGCGCTAACCTTACCAGCGGTAGTACTTCGACGGCCTTCGAGAGGAGAAAGAACAACGGATGTCGATGGAGGAGAAGCTTGCGCGTCTGCAGGAGCTCGGTAGAGAGGCGACGCTCGGTGGCGGCGAGGCCCGCCAGGCCGCGCAGAAAGAACGCGGCAAACTATCGGCTCGGCAGCGGATCGATCTGCTCCTGGACGAAGACTCGTTCGTGGAGCTCGACCGCTTCGTAACACACCGTTCTACCGACTTCGGTCTTGCCGACAAGCGAATTCTCGGCGATGGCGTGGTGACGGGGTACGGGACGATTCACGGGCGCCTCGTGTACGCCTTCTCCCAGGACTTTACCGTTTTCGGGGGCTCGCTGTCGGAGGCTCACGCCGAAAAAATCGTGAAACTTCAGGAGATGTCCCTGAAGAACGGAGCGCCGCTCATCGGGCTGAACGACTCGGGGGGCGCCCGTATTCAGGAGGGAGTGGTCTCGCTGGGTGGGTACGCCGACATCTTCTTGAGAAACACTTTAGCGTCCGGTGTCATCCCCCAAATCAGCGTCGTCCTGGGTCCCTGCGCCGGCGGTGCCGTCTATTCTCCGGCCATCACGGACTTCGTATACATGGTCCGCGGCGTCAGCTACATGTTCGTCACCGGCCCCAACGTAGTGAAGACGGTGACCCACGAAGACGTGGATATGGAAGGCCTGGGGGGAGCCGACGTCCATGGGTCGACCTCGGGGGTCGCCCATTTTGTGCACGATTCAGAGCCCGAATGCCTCGGGGCCGTGCGGGACCTCATGGCCTTCCTTCCGCAGAACAACACCGAGCTGTCACCCTCTCGAGAGACGTCCGATCCACACGATCGTAGAGACGAGAAATTACTTGAGATCGTACCAGATAACCCCAATAAGCCATACGATATACATGATGTCATAAGTCGGGTTGTGGACGACGGCGAGTTCTACGAGGTCCACGAGCTGTTCGCCCGGAATCTCACGGTCGGGTTCGCACACATCGGGGGCCATGCTGTGGGTGTGATCGCGAATCAGCCTGCGGTACTGGCAGGGGTCCTCGACATCGATTCATCTGTGAAAGGCGCACGGTTCGTTCGGTTTTGCGACGCCTTCAACATTCCGCTCATCGTCTTCGAGGACGTGCCCGGGTTCCTGCCCGGTGTAGGGCAGGAGCACGGCGGGATCATCCGGCACGGGGCCAAGCTGCTCTACGCCTTCTCCGAGGCTACCGTGCCCAAGATCACGGTAATTACGCGTAAGGCCTACGGCGGCGCCTATGACGTCATGAACTCGAAGCACGTTCGGGGAGACATCAACCTCGCCTGGCCTACGGCCGAGATCGCCGTCATGGGCCCAAAGGGTGCCGTGGAGGTGATGTTCCGGAAGGAGATCGCCGAATCTGATGACCCGGAGGGCGCCACGGACGCCCGTATCGAGGAGTATCGCGAGCAGTTTGCCCATCCCTACATCGCAGCGGCTCGCGGATACATCGACGACGTCATAGACCCCCGCGACACGCGGCTCCGGCTCATCAGCTCTCTTGACATGCTCCGCAACAAGCGCGATGAGAACCCGCGCAAGAAACACGGCAACCTCCCGCTCTAGGCAACGCTCGCCACCATCATCCGCATCACAGGGTGGACTGCGAGCGACCGGCTCGGACGTGAGGACCAAACGGGAGGTAAGGACGGTGAAGCTGGATAACACGATGAGGTGGCTGACCGCGGTCGCGCTGGCTCTCACGGCAATGCCCGCGGGCACCGAGGCACAAGACAGAGAGTGGGAGATGAGACGCGGTTCGACATTTACGATGCCGCACATGTTCGTACAGAGCGCCTCCAGGGCCCGCTTGGGCCTCTACCTCGATGCTCGGCAATCCAGGCGTTACGACGACCAGGGAGCCTTGATCACCGACGTCATGCACGGATCACCGGCAGAGGATGCCGGGCTGCGAGACGGGGATATCATCACGGCTTTCGATCGGCAGTTCTTGATTGAACCCCTGCCTGACGCCGCAATGGAGGACGAGCTGGATCGTGACGAGTCGCTTCCGGCACAGCGGGTGCTGGCGTTGGCTCGTGAAGTCGAGCCCGGGCAGACCGTCGAGATTCAATACATTCGGGACGGTGAGTCCCATTCCGTCGAGATCGTCGCCGAGGAGTTCGATTTCCCCCGCGTGATGACCTTCGGAAACGGGAGCGGGAACTGGGATGGTGGGAACTGGACGTTCGACATGGATGAGGGTCACATCGAGGTGAGGGCCGAGGAGATGGCCGAGGAGATGGCCGAGCGCATGAAGCACCTGGAGGGTCGTCTGGGTGACGGGCGTGGCTTCTCGGGATTGTACTCATTCTTCGGTAATGACTGCCCGGGATCCAGGAGTTCATGGGGCAGCGATACGAGAGGCTGTGCCGCGGGAGTGGAGTTCCGCGAGCTCAATCCGCGTCTCGGCGAATACTTCGATGCGGACAGTGGCGTCCTGGTCATCGATGTGGACGAGGATTCGGCTCTGGGCCTCATGCCGGGTGACGTCGTCATGGCGGTGGGGGCTCGCGAGGTCGACACCGTCGATCGGGTCCGTCGCCTCATCAACTCGTACGAGGAAGACGAGCCCATCCGCATGACCATCATGCGCAAGGGTACCGAACAGGTCATTGAGGGCTCATTGGTACCGTACTAGAAGGCTCTTCGAGCCAAGCGGAACATCAAGCCGGGGCAGGCGCGTCGACGCCTGCCCCGGCTTTGTATTCTTCCAGCGTGTCTTCAATCAGCCTTCTAGGGTTTACACTCCCCACGCCCACCGCCAAACTTCTCGTGCTGTCCCTTGTCAGGGATGCCTTCCACGGCCTCTCGACCTCCTCGACAACCGAAGCCCCACTTCATGTTCGACACCGTCCTCGTGGCCAATCGTGGCGAGATCGCCGTCCGGATCATTCGGGCGTGCCGCGAGATGGGTCTACGCTCCGTGGCCGTCTACTCGGAGGCGGACCGGCTCGCCCCCCATGTGCTTTATGCAGACGAGGCCTACCCGGTGGGGCCGGCGCCGTCAGCGGAGAGTTATCTGCGTGGGGATCGTCTGGTTGAAGTCGCCCGCGAGACAGGAGCCGGGGCGGTCCACCCCGGCTACGGATTCCTGGCGGAGCGAGCGTCCTTCGCGTCTCAGGTGGAAGAGGCGGGTCTGGTCTTCATCGGTCCACGGCCGGAGACCATCGATGCCATGGGCGACAAGACTGAAGCCCGTCGTAGGATGCAAGCCGCCGGCGTCTCGATCGTTCCGGGCGGCATCGACCCCGTGTCTGACGCCGTCGAGGCGGCGGCCGTGGCTCTGGAGATCGGATTTCCGCTGCTGCTCAAGGCCGCCGCTGGGGGCGGGGGAAAAGGGATGCGGATCGTCGACAGCGCCGATGCGGTCCACGGTGCTTTCGAGGCGGCTACGAGAGAGGCCGTAGCCGCCTTCGGGGACGGCTCCATCTACCTCGAGAAGTACCTCGCTCATCCGCGCCACATCGAGATTCAGATCCTGGGGGACAGCTCGGGGCGGGTGGTCCATCTCGGCGAGCGCGAGTGCTCCATCCAACGACGTCATCAGAAGCTCATCGAAGAGGCGCCTTCGGCGCTACTCACCACCCAGGAGCGGGCGTCCATGGGTGAGGCGGCCGTGCAGGCCGCCAGAGCCGTCGACTACCGGGGCGCGGGCACGGTGGAGTTTCTGTACAGCGACGGCCAGTTCTACTTCCTGGAGATGAACACACGGATCCAGGTGGAGCATCCCGTTACAGAGTGGGTGACGGGCATCGATCTGGTGCAGTGGCAGATCCGGATCGCTCGGGGTGAGGAGCTCGATTTCGAGCAAGACGACGTGTCGCTCACCGGGCACTCCATCGAGTGCCGAATCACGAGTGAGGATCCCCGGAACGGATTTCTCCCGTCCATCGGACGGGTGGACCGCCTAGACGTACCGGATGGGCCGGGCATTCGCTGGGACGGGGGAATTCGGGAAGGCTTCGAGGTGGGTCTCCACTACGATCCGTTGCTGGCCAAACTCATCGTGCATGCGCGCACCCGAGAAGAGGCGATCGATCGCATGGGCAGGGCTCTCGATGAGCTGGTGATCGTCGGAATCGAGACGAGTGCCTCGTTCCATCGAGGTGTGATGGATGAAGAGGACTTCCGGGCTGGCCGGCTCAGCACCGCGTATCTGGAGGAGCACCCCGAGTTGCTGGACGCCGGTGACGAAGGTCTTCGGATCTCCGCGGTGGCCGCTGCCGTGCTCGAGCACCAGGCGCGCCAGAGCGCCGGGTTGTCCCGGATAGGCGGCGGCGATGGCGTGGGGTTGTCACCGTGGCGCGCTTCGGGTTGGCCGTGGACGAGTTGACGACCGGCGGCGGGCCGGGCGCCGAAGGCAGGCACTCCGAAGCGGGAGATCCCTATGTGCCTTCCGTGCACATTCGAGCACTCGGCTCCGACGGTGCCGGGGTAGGGGATCTTCCCGACGGACGCGTCGTCTTCGTCCACCGCACAGCTCCCGGCGACGAGATCAGCCTGCGACTCACCCACCAGAAGCGGCGGTGGGCTCGAGGAAAATTGTTCGAGATCCTACATGCGGCTCCGAACAGGACGGAGGCTGCCTGCCCGTACTACGCCAAGTGTGGTGGTTGTACGCTGCAACACATCTCGTATGAGGATCAGCTCTCTTGGAAGGCCCGCTTCGTGCAGGACGCCTTGGAGCGAATCGGGGGGCTGGAGGTCACGGTCCCGCCCGTTGAGCCGAGCCCCGCCTCCCGGAGTTACCGTTCGCGTGTCACCTTCACCCTGCTCCGGCTCGCCGGAGGGCGCGTGGTGGCAGGCTTCCATCACCTGACCAACCCCAAACGCATCGTCGACGTGGAGGACGGGTGCATCCTGCCCGATCCAGCCATCGCTACCACATGGACTCAACTACGTTCGGCCTGGGGGGACGCGGCACGGAGGCTTCCAGCGGGACGACGCTTGCGTCTGACGCTGCGTGCCGTGGATGAGGGCGTGATCCTCGTGGTCGATGGTGGCAACGGCCCCGGTCGCGCGGACGTGCTTCTCAAAGAAGTCGATGGACTGGTGGCCGTCTGGAGTACGGACTCGAAGGGGATTCCACGCCTCTTGGATGGACAGGCCGTGGTTCATGAGACGCGGCTGGGCGAAGCGATCCGCACGAGTCCCACGACCTTCCTGCAGGTGAACGTGGAGGCCGCCGACGAGCTACAGCGTTGGGTTCATGAGGTCGCTCACGTCGAGTCGGGGACTCGTGTCGTGGATGCCTACTGTGGGGTGGGGCTCTACGGTCGGCACTTCGCGCGGGCCGGCGCTAGGGCTGTGGGTATCGAGCAGGATCCGCGGGCGGCCAAGACCGCCGGAAGGGATGCACCGGACGGATACACGGTCCTCTCCGGCACCGTAGAAGAGTGTCTCTCTGAGGTTCTCCCGGCCGACGTGGCGATCTTCAACCCGCCGAGAGCCGGGGTGGACGCCAGGGTGACCGATATGCTCCACCATGGTGGCCCCGAGCGCATGATCTACGTGAGTTGTGATCCGGCGACGCTCGCCCGGGACCTGGCACGGCTGCGTCTTGCCTACCAAGTCTCTGAGATCCGTGCCTTCGATCTCTTCCCGCAGACCTCTCATGTCGAGACGGTCGTGGTGCTCGAGCGGCGTGCGGAGGTAGAGGAATAGGATCCATGCGCTATTACGTCACCATCCGCGACACCACGTTCGAAGTCGATGTCGACGAGAGTGGAATCCGCGTCGACGGGGAGCCGGTGGAGGTCTCCGCGTTGCAGGTGGCGGGCACAGACGTACACTCCTTTCTGGTGGACGGTACGTCCCACCGCATCGTGGCCCGCCGTTCCGGCAAGGGAGACTGGGATCTCCACCTACGGGGCCGTCACGAGCGGGCCGAGGTGTTGGACGAGCACACCAAGACCATCCGGGAGATATCGGCCGCCCGTGCCGGTCCCCTCGGCCCACGGCCGGTGAAGGCTCCCATGCCCGGTCTGGTGGTCAAAGTGGAGGTCGAGGAAGGTGACCTGGTCGAGGTGGGAGAGGGCCTACTCATCGTCGAGGCCATGAAGATGGAGAACGAACTCACAGCGGAGGTGCCGGCCCGGATCGGAGTCATACACGTGACCGCCGGTCAGGCGGTGGAGAAGGGTCAGATTCTCATGGACATGCTTCCGCCAGAGGCAGCGCCCGAGAGGGCAGAAGACAACGAGGACCACCGGTGAGCGAGGATTCACGAGACACCCGAATGCACACCCAAAGCGGAATCGAAGTAGATCCTCTGTATGGAGGCGGCGCTCGTGATCTTGGACTCCCGGGGGAGTTTCCATTCACCAGGGGCGTCTATCCCGACATGTACCGCGGCCGACTTTGGACCATGCGCCAATACGCAGGGTTCGGCACCGCCCACGAAACCAACCTCCGATACCACTACCTTCTCGAGCAGGGGACCACCGGGCTTTCGGTCGCCTTCGATCTGCCCACGCAGATGGGTTACGACTCGGATCATGCGATGGCAGAGGGCGAGGTCGGTCGCGTGGGGGTCGCCGTAGATTCCATCGAAGACATGAGGGTACTCTTCGAAGGCATCTCCCTGGATCAAGTGTCCACGTCCATGACCATCAACTCCACTGCCGCGGTGCTGTTGGCTCTGTACGTGGCCGTTGGAGACGAACGGGGCATTGCCCGGGGCGACTTGAGCGGAACCGTCCAGAACGACGTGCTCAAGGAGTATGTGGCACGAGGGACCTACATCTATCCAGTGGATCCGAGCCTTCGCCTCGTGTCGGACGTAATTGCCTTTTGCACCAAGGAAGTGCCGCGCTGGAATTCCACGTCGATCTCCGGTTACCACATCCGAGAGGCCGGCTCGACCGCTCCCCAGGAGGTGGCCTTTACTCTGGCGAACGGTCTCGAGTACGTGGAGCGGGCACTTGCTGCGGGCATTCCGCTCGAAGAATTCGCTCCGCGGCTATCGTTCTTCTTTGCGGCACACAATGACCTGTTCGAAGAGGTCGCCAAGTTCAGGGCCGCCCGCCGCCTCTGGGCTCGGCTGATGAAGGAGCGTTTCAACGCCTCCGACAATTCTTGTAGGCTTCGTTTCCATACGCAGACCGGCGGCTCGACCCTGACGGCGCAGCAACCGATGAACAACGTGGTCCGGGTGGCGATCCAGGCCCTGGCGGCCGTCTTGGGCGGGACTCAGTCGCTCCACACCAACGGGTTCGATGAGGCCCTGACCCTTCCCACGGAGGAGGCGGCGAAAATAGCGCTTCGCACGCAGCAGATCGTGGCACATGAGTCGGGGGTCACCCGCACGGTGGATCCCCTGGGCGGGAGCCATTACGTGGAAGCCCTTACGGATCAAGTCGAGGCCATGGCGACCGACTATCTCGACCAGATCGCCGAGCTGGGTGGGGCGGCCAAGGCGGTGGGGTTCATGCAGGATGAGATCCACCGCTCGGCTTATGCCCACCAGATGGCGGTGGAAGCGCAGGAGCGGTTGGTGGTGGGTGTGAACGCTTTCACGGAAGACGACCCCCCGCAGGAGATCAACAACCCGGACTTCTCGGCTCTCGAGGCCGCTCAGAAGGCGCGACTCGCAGAGTTGAAGAGTAACCGCGACTCCGAGAAGGCCTCTCATGCCCGGGAGGCGATCCGTTCCGCGGCTGGAGGGAGCGACAATCTGCTGCCGCCGATCATCGAGGCGGTGAAGGCCTCCGTCACGTTGGGAGAGGTCGGCGACGTCCTTCGTGAGGAGTGGGGCACCTACGACGCCTAGGGGTCTCGTCGGCGAATCGCACGGTGCGGCCACCCGGGCACTGGTCACACCCCGCTAAGCCGTTATTTTTGGCGGCTGTTGCGGGATTGTGTGGCCTGTTCATCCACGACCTGATACGACCTACTCATGCCGACCTACGAATACCGGTGCCCAAAGGGACACGACTTCGAACGGTTCCAGAGGATGTCCGACGACCCTGCCTCCGAGTGCCCGGAGTGTGGCGAGATGTCCGAGCGCCTGCTCTCTGGTGGGGCGGGCTTCATCTTCAAGGGTGAGGGCTTCTACATCACCGACTACCGGAGTGACGACTACAAGAAGGCCGCATCCTCCGACAAGGAGGGCGGTGCCTCGAGTGACAAGGGGTCCGTCGCTGCCAAGGACGGGTCGTCCAAGTCTTCGGAGTCGTCTTCTTCCTCCAGCTCCTCCAAGGACTCGTCCAAGTCCCAGGGGTCGTCGAAGTCCCCCGCCTCCGACTGACCAAATCCAGACCCTAGCTCGAGCGCAATGTCTCAGGAAGCCATACTAGCAGCCCTCGCTGACGTCCTAGAGCAGATGGGGGTCGCCGATGCGGTGGTACGTCTCGATCAGCCCAAGGACCCGGGTCATGGCGACCTCGCCACCAACGTGGCGCTCACCCTGGCCGCGACTTTGGGCAGACCGCCCCGTGAGATCGCCCAGGAGATCGCGTCCCGCATCGAGACCGTTAACGCGGGCATCCAGGCCGTGGAGGTCGCGGGGCCGGGCTTCCTGAATTTCAGACTGAGCTCCGGGCAGGTGGCGGCGGGGCTGACCGAGCTGCTCGCCCAGGACGAGTCCTATGGACGCTCCAACGACGGAGAGGGTCGTCCGTTCATGGTGGAGTTCGTCTCGGCCAATCCCACGGGCCCTCTGCATGTGGGCCACGGGCGCCAGGGCGCGTTGGGAGACGCCATCGCCGGGCTTCTGGAGTGGACCGGCTGGGCCGTAGGGCGCGAGTACTATTACAATGACGCCGGCGCGCAGATCGACCGCCTCGGAGAGAGCGTATGGGCTCGGTACCAGCAGCACTTCGGTGACGACGTCGAGGTCCCCGAGGGCGGATATCAGGGTGACTACGTCACCGAGATCGCCGAGGAACTCGCCCGTGAGCACGGCGACCGCTTTCGGGGGAATGACAGCGACGAGACGTTGGACCTCATGCGGGCCACCGCCGTCCGGATCCTTCATGAAGGGCAAGACAGGGACCTGGCAGACTTCCGGATTCACTTCGACGTGTATTTCCTCGAGTCGTCCCTCTATACAGACGGCAGGGTGGAGTCCACGGTCGAGGCCCTCCGTGAGACCGGTCATGTCTACGACCTGGACGACGCCGTCTGGCTCAGGACCACGGAATTCGGGGACCAGAAGGACCGTGTGATGATCAAGAGCGATGGGTCGCCCACGTACTTTCTGCCCGACGTGGCGTACCACCTGGACAAGTGGGAGCGCGGCTTTGAGCACGTCATAAACGTCCAGGGAGCGGACCATCACGGGACCGTGGCGCGGATGCACGCAGGGGTGCAGGCTCTCGGTTTGCCGGAGGCCTACCCCGAGTACGTCCTCCATCAGATGGTGCGGGTGGAGCGAGACGGCCAGGAGGTGAAGTTCTCCAAGCGCTCCGGGTCATACACGACACTGCGGGAGCTCATGACGGAGGTGGGTGTCGACGTGACCCGGTATTTTTTCCAGATGCGGAAGCCCGAAGGACATCTGGTGTTCGACCTGAACCTGGCGCTGGACCAGTCCGATAAGAATCCGGTCTACAAGGTGCAGTACGCCCATGCCCGCATGTGCAGCATCTTCAAAAAGGGCGGAGTGGATCGTGGAACGGTGACGGCCGAGGGCGTAGATCTCTCGGTGCTCCAAACGGAAGCCGAACGAGAACTGATCAAGCAGCTCGGGCAGTTCCCCGAACTGGTGCGGCGTTGCGCACAGCTGCGGGCTCCGCATCTGATCTGTGACTACCTGGAGCAGACGGCGGGAGCGGTCAACTCCTGGTATCATGCGGGGAATCCGAGCCGTAACCCGAAGTTGGCCGTGCTGGTCGACGATCCGAATGTGCGGAATGCCCGGCTGGCCCTGGCTCGTGCCATCCAGATCGTGCTCCGGAATGGGCTGACCATTCTGGGCATCCTGGCCCCCGAGCGCATGGTTCGGGAGGCCGAGGAGTCCACCTCGAGCTCCGAGGACTGATGTCGATTCTCGTGGTAGGGAGTGTGGCGCTCGATTCTGTCGAGACGCCGTTCGGTACCGCCGAGCGGGTACTCGGAGGTTCAGCGGTTTTTTTCAGCGCGGCTGCAAGTCTATTTTGTCCGGTGCGGATTGTCGGTGTGGTGGGTGAGGACTATCCCCTGGAGCAACTGGATTTTCTCGCCGAGCGCGGGGTAGATCTGACGGGCATCGAGCGGGCTGCGGGAGAGAGCTTCTTCTGGGCAGGGCGCTATTCCTACGACCTCAACTCCAGGGACACACTCGAGACCCGCCTTGGCGTGTTCGCCGACTTCAAGCCGCACATTCCGGATGAGTTCAAGGACTCCCGCTTCGTCTTCCTGGGGAACATCGACCCGGTGCTTCAGATCGATGTGCTGGACCAGATGCGTGCGCCCGAGGTGGTCGTCTGCGACACGATGAACTATTGGATCGAGGGGAGCCGTGAGGCGCTGCTCGAGCTGCTCGGGCGGGTCGACATTCTCATGGTGAACGACGCCGAAGCCCGGGAGCTTGCGGACGACCACAACCTTCTCCGTGCCGCCCGATGGATTCAGGAACGAGGACCGGAGCTCGTGGTGGTGAAGAAGGGAGAGCACGGGGCCATCCTCTTCGGTCCCGATTGGGTGTTCTTTGTACCGGGATTTCCCCTCGAGGTCATCTTTGATCCCACCGGAGCCGGCGACTCCTTTGCCGGGGGTTTCCTGGGATATCTCGCGTCCATTCAGTCCCTCACGGCAGGAGACTATCGACGGGCGATGGTGTACGGCTCGGCGATGGGATCCTTTGCCGTCGAGAGCTTCAGCGTCGAGCGCTTCCAAACGCTCGAGAACGGAGAGATCCTACAGCGCATCATGGAATTCAAGGAAATGACCACCTTCGAGCATCAGCTACAGGAACGGCATGTCTGAGACCACGGGATTGGATTACCGCGCAGCGGGGGTGGATCTAGACGCCGCCGAGCGGGCCAAGGAGCGACTCAAATCTCTCGTGGCCGGGACTCGTGATGACAACACGTTGTCCGAGCTGGGACTCTTCGGGGGACTCTACTCCGTGCCCGAAGGCGTGGACAGGCCGGTTCTGGTTTCCAGTGCCGACGGGGTGGGAACCAAGTTGAAGGTGGCGTTCCTGGCCGGCCGTCACGACACCGTCGGCCAATGCCTGGTCAATCACTGCGTGAACGACATTCTGGTCCAAGGCGCCCGGCCACTCTTCTTCTTGGACTACCTGGCCTCGGGAGGCATGGACGAAGGGGTGGTCACGGATGTGGTCGGCGGGGTAGCCAAGGCGTGCAAAGAAAACGCGTGTGCGCTGCTCGGTGGCGAGACCGCCCAGATGCCCGACTTCTACGCGGCAGACGAGTACGATCTGGCGGGCTTCATCGTCGGGATCGTGGAGCGCGACAAGGTGCTCGACGGATCGCGCGTGCGGGTGGGCGATGTCCTCATCGGCCTGCCGTCTTCCGGGCTCCACACCAACGGGTACACGCTCGCCCGTAAAATCGTGTTCGACACCATGGGCCTGACCGTGGCCGACGAATTTCCCGGGTCGGAGCGGACGGTGGGCGACGTCCTCCTGGACGTGCACCGGAGCTATCTCGGGGTCCTGAAGCCTCTCCTCGAGACGGACACGATACGGGGTCTGGCCCACATTACCGGTGGCGGAATTCCCGGCAACGTCCCGCGCATCCTCGGAACGGAGCTCGGTGCACGGGTGGATCTCGCGTCCTGGGAGGTGCCCAACTCTTTCCGGGTGCTCGCAGAGGCCGGAAGGGTCGAGCGAGACGAGATGCTCAGGGTGTTCAACATGGGGGTCGGAATGATCGTCTTGGTCTCTCCCGGCGATGCCGACGGCGTCCTGTCCGCCCTGCAGGAAGCGGGCACGGAGCCGTGGGTGATGGGAGAGGTGGAGGCTGGCGAAGGGGTACGGTGGTAGTGAACCCGGCCTCGAGACTGTTCATCCTGGCGTGCGCCTTGGGATGGATGGGTTCTCAGGCAGCCGGCACTTCGGCTCAGGATCTGAGCGGGCTGGTGGACTCGTGTGCCGCAGGGGGCTCAGCCGCCCTGGTCGCCCCGTGTCAGAGCTCTGTTCTCGCTGCACAGGCCATCCGGGGTGGCGTCTCCGCGGCACATGCCATGGGGAGCGAGCTTGCGGGTATGTCCAGCACTCTGGGTCGGCGCTTGGGACGGACCCCCAGGGTCAGTCTCGATGCTCGATTCGGAGTCGCCGTCTTCGACATGCCCGACATCTCAGGGGATGGGGCGGGGCTTCCGGGGCAGACAACCGTGACGGCGTACAGCATGAAGGCTACGGTCACGGCGGGAGTCCTGGACGGATTGTCGGTTCTGCCGGCCGTGGGAGGATTCCTGTCACTGGATCTTCTGGCATCGTTGAATCTCGTGCTTCTCCCGCAGGACGACGGATTCGCCGAGAACGTTGGGTTGCTCTCCGTGGGCGGCCGGCTGGGTCTGCTTCGTGAGTCGTTTACCATGCCCGGTGTCACGGCGTCCCTCGTCCAGCACTTTGGTGAGGATCTGAGTTGGGGAGGAGTAGGCGAGACGGGCGCTCAGGTGGACACCGACGTCACCACGACTTCATTCCGGGCTACGGTCGGAAAGGACCTGTTCGCCCTCGCCCTGCTGGTGGGGGCCGGCTGGGACTGGCAGAAGGGGGATTTTACCGCTCGGGTTACCGATCCGGGCGTGCCCGGAGCCCAGGGGCTGGTCGTTGCCCAGGACGTGACCACACGTCGTCCCGTGTACTACGTGGGTGCATCGGTCATCCGACTCATCTTTCAACTCTCTCTAGAGGCGGGTTGGGCCGGAGGGTTCGATGACCTGGCAGGGTACCAGGGGGAGTACGACCCTGGAGGCATATCACCCTTCGCCAACCTGGCGTTCAGGCTCACCATCTGATGGACCCGACACTCCGATGAAGCCGACTTTCTGATGGACGCCGCATCCCGGCTCGGCTCGGGGCGGGAGTGGCTGGTACGCGCTGCCGAGTTGGCGCGGCGCGGTTGGGGCCGAGTTCGACCCAATCCCATGGTCGGATGCGTTCTGGTCAAGGACGGGGTGGTGGTCGGTGAGGGGTGGCATGAAGAGTTCGGGGGCCCCCACGCCGAGGTGAACGCTCTGACGGCAGCCGGAGAGGATGCGCGGGGCGCCACTGCCTACGTGACCCTGGAACCGTGTAACCACTTCGGGAAGACGCCGCCGTGTACGGACGCCCTCCTGGACGCCGGAGTGAGTCGAGTGGTCTACGGGGCCGCCGATCCGGGCGCCGAAGCGGCCGGGGGGCGTCATCGCCTCTCCATCGCCGGTGTGGAGATCTCGGGACCCTCTTCCGATCCTTCCGTGGGCCGCCACGTGGATCCGGCCTTCTTCCACACTACCGAGCACGGTCGCCCCTATCTCGCAGTGAAACTGGCCGTGAGCCGAGATCGACGGATTTCGGCGGGGGTGGGAGAGAGAACCTCACTGACCGGAGAAGAGGCGAACCGGGAGGTACACCACCTGCGGAGCGGCTTCGACGCCATCATGATCGGTGCGGAAACGGCCCGGGTGGACGATCCACTCCTCACGGTTCGTCATCGGATCGAGGCACGAGTGGCGCCCACCCGCGTGGTCGTGGACTCCGCATGTCGGCTTTCGCCCGAAGCCCAGCTTCTTCAGACTGTCGATGAGGCGCCGCTCCTGGTTCTGGTCACGCCGGCGGCACCGCCGCAACGGGTTCAGGCCCTGGAAGGAGCAGGGGCTCGCGTCGTGGTGATCCCCGAAGACCACGGACGGGTGCACCTCGGGCAGGCGCTGCTTTCGTGCTGGGAGCGGGGGCTCACCTCCGTGCTTTGTGAGGGTGGAGGTGTCCTCGTTGGCGCGTTGATACGTGAAGGACTCGTGCAGCGGCTTTACCTTCTCGAGGCGCCTGTGTCGCTCGGGGACCAGGGGGTACCGGCATTCCCGGATACACCCGACATCCCCGCCGGGCCCGGCTGGCAGATGGTGGGCGAGCCGCGCCCTCTGGGGGCGGATGTCCTACTCACGTACGATCGGGAGGTCTGATGTTCAGCGGGATCGTCGAAGAAGTCGGGGTAGTCCGAGCGATCACGGAGCTCGATGGTGCCCGGGAGATCCGTCTCGAGGCCCGCACGATCCTCGAGGATCTCACACCCGGCGCGTCCGTCTCCCTGGACGGTGCCTGCCATACGGCCGTCTCTGTGTTGGACGACGGGTTTACGGTCCACAGCATCGGTACGACCCTGTCGCGGACCCTATCGTCGACCTACGCCGAGGGCAGTGTGGTCAATCTCGAGCGCTCACTGGCCGTGGGTACGCGTCTGGACGGACACCTCGTGCAGGGACATGTGGACGGCGTGGGTGAGTTGGTCGCCATTTCGGATGAGGGCGAGTACCGGTTGCTCGATTTCCGTGTTCCGTCCGACATAGCTGCGCAGACGATCCTCCACGGATCCATCGCGATCAACGGGGTGAGCATGACGGTGAACGCGCTGCTCGAGGACGACATCTGTCAGGTCGGCATCATTCCGTTCACATGGGAGCACACGAACCTGGGACAGCTCGGCGTCGGCGACCCGGTCAACGTCGAGGGGGACATCATCGGAAAATACGTTCGGAGGATGCTCCCGGAAGGGGAGTAGCGCTATACTTGCTGTGCGCCGGCACGGCCCATTCGCTTGATGCAAAGCGGATCGACCGCACCGGGCTCAACGTCAACGAGGACTGCCTGGAAATGCCGTTCGACTCCGTCGAAGCCGCCCTGGAGGACATCCGACAGGGTAAGATCATCATCGTCGCAGACGACGAAGACCGTGAGAACGAGGGAGACCTGGTTTGCGCCGCGTCCCTGATTTCACCTCAGTCGGTGAATTTCATGACACGATTCGGACGTGGACTGATCTGTGTAGCGCTCACTCCGCCGCGGGCGGAGGAGCTGGGTCTGCCCATGATGACGGATGACAACACGGACCCCCAAGGGACCGCGTTCACCATCTCCGTAGATGCCCACCAACGCTTCGGTGTCACCACCGGAATCAGCGCTCACGATCGGGCGAAGACGATCCAGGTACTGGTCGATCCAGACTCGCGTCCGGGAGATCTGCGACGTCCGGGCCACATCTTCCCCCTCAGGGCCCGCCCCGGAGGAGTGCTGCGCCGGGTCGGCCAGACCGAAGCCTCAGTCGATTTGGCCAGGTTGGCCGGTCTGCCGCCGGTCGGTGTCATCTGCGAGATCCTCAATCCCGATGGGACTATGGCCCGCCGACCCGAACTTGAGGCGTTCGCGGAGGAACACGGCCTCAAGTTCGTCACCGTGGCGCAGCTCGTGGCCTATCGATTGGCCAAGGAGCGCCTCGTCACCAGGCTCGCCGAGGCGGAGTTACCCACCGCATACGGTGACTTTCGCATCATCGCCTACGAGAACCCCCTCGACGATCGAGAGCACGTCGCGCTGGTAATGGGCGATATCGAAGGACAAGAGAACGTCCTGGTGCGTATGCACTCCGAGTGCCTCACGGGCGACGTGTTCGCATCGGCCCGCTGCGACTGTGGCCAACAGTTGGCGGCCGCCATGCGACAGATCGCCGAGGCCGGCCGGGGTGCCATCGTCTACCTGAAGCAGGAGGGGCGGGGGATCGGGCTCCACAACAAGATCCGCGCGTACGAGCTCCAGGATCAGGGTCACGACACCGTGGAGGCGAACCGAGCCCTGGGCTTCAAGCCGGACCTGAGGGACTACGGGATCGGCGCACAGATTCTCCTGGACCTGGGCCTGAACAAGATCCGGCTACTGACGAACAATCCGCGCAAGATCGTTGGTCTCGAGGGGTACAGCTTGGAGATCACGGGCCGGGAGCCGCTCAACGTGGATCCAGGCGAACACAACGAGAAGTATCTGGATACGAAGCGGGCAAAGATGGGACATTTGCTCTAGGAATGCGGAGCCCCGAGTCCGGGAGTCACCTTCCCGATCCTATGGGTGCGGCAGGTCGGCGCATCGCCATTATCGCCGCCCGTTTCAACGGTGACGTGACCGCGGAGTTGGTCGAGGGGTGCCGGGCCGGCCTGGTGGAGTTCGGTGTCGGCGACGACGACTTGGACGTGTATTGGGTACCCGGTGCGTGGGAGCTCCCCCAGACTGCCCGAAGGGTAGCGTCACAGGGCCGGCATGATGCCATCATCGCGCTCGGATGTGTCATCCGGGGCGAAACGGCCCATTTCGACTATGTGGCCGGTGAGGCCAACGATGGGCTAGGTGCCTTGGCGCGCACCCTCGACGTTCCGCTCCTCTTCGGCGTGCTCACCACGGAAACACATGAACAGGCTTGGACTCGTGCGTCGAGAGAGCAGGACAACAAAGGCCGTGAGGTCGCCCTGAGTGCTCTCCACATGGTGGCTCTCTACTCGGAATTGGGGCAGTAGTGGCCGGGGCCATCAGCCACGACGCCCCCAGGCGGATCGACAGAACCCGTGCCCGCGCCTGGGCGCTTCAGATCCACTACCGCTGGGACGTGGCCGACCAGAGCGGTACCCTGGCCGAAGCCCTGGAAGAAGCCCTCACCAGCCGCCGGATCGCTCCGGCGCGTATAGCGTACATTCGGCGGTTGCTGACGACCCTGGACGATAAAGGCGCCGAAATCGATGCCATACTCGAAGAGGCATTGGACAACTGGCGTATGGACCGGCTCTCGATTCTCGATCGAGCCGTTCTCCGGATCGCCGCCGTAGAGATCACCCACTTCGACGACGTGCCACCCAAAGTGTCGATACAGGAGGCGGTGCGCCTGGCGGAGAGGTACAGCGGTGTCGACTCGCCGAGATTCGTCAACGGCGTGCTCGACGCACTCTACAGGCGAACAGCCGACTGATTCGGAGCTCGGGTTCGTGAACATCCTCGTTCTCAACTGGCTCGATCCGGACAATCCGCAGGCGGGTGGGGCCGAGGTCCACCTGTTCGAGATCTTCCGACGACTGGTAGAGTGGGGCCACTCGGTCACGCTGCTCTGCTCGGGTTGGCCGGGAGCTTCTCCTACGACCGACATCGCGGGCATCGAGATCCATCGAACCGGGGGTCGTCACACACTTTCCTTCGCCGCACCGAGATACTACCGCCGCCACCTATGTGATCGTGTTTTCGACGTAGTGGTGGAGGATCTCAACAAGGTGCCCTTTTTCTCTCCCAGGTGGGTCGATGCCCCCGTCGTTCTGTTGGTGCACCACCTCTTCGGAGCCACGGCCTTTCGTGAGGCCTCGTTCCCGGTCGCCGCGGCGACCTGCCTGCTCGAAATGCCTATCGCCCGGATCTTCCGCGACGTGCCGACCGCGGCGGTCTCGCCGAGCACCGCCGAGGATCTGACGAGTCGTGGGTTGCAACGCAATCTCATCGAGATCATCCCGAACGGTGTGGACCTCGGGGCTCTGACGCCGGGCCGGCAGGAGGAGCGTTTCGAGGAGCCGACGCTCCTGTACCTAGGACGCCTGAAGCGGTATAAGCGTGTCGATCTGATCATGCAGGCTGTGGCGACGCTGGCCGAGCGATCCGTGCCGTGCCGGCTGCTCGTGGCCGGTCAAGGAGACCATCGCGCTCGCCTCGAAGCGTTGCGCGCCACCCTTGGCCTGGAGGATCGGGTCGAGTTCCTCGGATTCGTTTCTTCCGAAAAAAAGCTCGAGCTGCTGAGGAGGAGCTGGACTCACGTGCTGACCTCGCCCAAAGAGGGGTGGGGCATAGCTAACCTGGAGGCCGCGGCTTGCGGAACGCCCACCGTGGCCAGCGACTCGCCGGGACTGCGCGACTCGGTCGTCGACGCTCGCACCGGGTATCTGGTTCCTCACGGTGATGTGAGCCGGCTGGCGGATCGTATCGCGGAGCTGCTGAGCAGTCAGGACCTCAGGTCTCGGATGGGCAGGGGAGGCAGGGAGTTTGCGGAGCGATTCAGCTGGGATGCGTCTGCCCGCACCATGGAGCAATTCCTCAGGGAGCGGGTAGCTGAGGGATGAGGCCCCGGGTACCTTATTCGGGCTTGAATGCCTGCGGTCGACTCGACCTCAGGGTGGTGCACTTTGCGGAGGTGGCATGGAAATTCGAATCACGTCACGTCACACGGATTTGTCCGACGCGCTGCGCGAGCGCACGGAAGAAGTATTGAACAAGCTCACCAAATATGAACCTCGTGTATCCGCGGCCGAGGTTGTTTTCGATGAAGCAAAGCACTCGAAGACCGTCGAGGGCATCATACACGTCGATCGAGGTGACCCCGTGGTCGCGTCGGGAGAGGCAGACGAGTTTCGTCCGGCTCTCCACCAGATGATCGAGCGACTGACCAAGCAGCTTCGGCGGAGGCACCAGCGGCACGTCGATCATCAGGCTCCGAAGCTCTCAGAGGCTCACGTCGAGGAGTAGGCTGGATTTGACCAAGGATTCAATCGACCTCACGGAGACGACAGCCAGCCTCACCGTTGAGAGGCTCTTCGAGGATAGACAGGAATCCCTGCATCTCGAGGTATTGAACTCCGGGATCTCCCTTGATCGTGCGGTGACGGATTCGGACGTGTCGAGTCCCGGAATCGCCCTCTCCGGGTACACTCAGCGCTTCGCCGAAGGTCGCATGCAGGTCTTCGGCGAGACCGAAATTTCCTACCTCGAGTCCCTCAATGACGACGAGTTGCGGGAGCGGGTCGGAGGCGTCTTTCGATTCGACATTCCGGCCGCCTTCGTGACCAAGGGCCTATCCTTCTCCCAGGTGTTCCTCGACCTGGCGACGGAACACGGAATTCCGATTTTCCGCTCGAAGCTGAGCACGAAGGAATTCTATTGGCGAATCAAGCCGTACCTCGATTCCGTGCTTGCTCCCAGAACGCATCTCCACGGTTCGCTGGCCGACGTGTATGGCGTGGGACTTCTCTTCATCGGCAGCAGCGGCGTGGGCAAGAGCGAATGCGTGCTCGATCTGGTGGAGCGCGGACACCGACTGGTGGCGGACGACCTCATTATCGTGCAGCGGCGTGGGCCCGACGTACTCCTGGGTGAAGGCCACGAAATGCAGGGCCATCACATGGAGATCCGCGGACTGGGCATCATCGACATCAAGGCCCTCTTCGGAATCCGGGCGACCCGTCAGCAGAAACGGATCGAGGTCGTGGTCCAACTCGAGATGTGGGACGAACAGTCCGTGTATACCCGCACGGGGCTCGAGGAGGAGGAGATGGAAATTCTGGGAGTCAATCTGCCCAAGGTCACCATTCCGCTGAACCCGGGGAAGAACATCACTGTCATCTCCGAGGTGGTGGCCATGAACCATCTCCTCAAGTATCTGGGAGTGGATTCGGCTGCCGCTTTCAATGTCCGGCTGCAGGACGCGATGCGTCCGGTCCGGGAGTACCTCGAGCAGGACTATGAGTGAAGCCCCCCAGGTCCGCGGTGTGCTGCTGAGCCACGGAACGATGGCCGAAGGTATGGTCGACGCGGTCAACAAGATCGCTGGCCTGGATGAAGGCGCTTTGCTGGCCTTGAGTAACGAAGGGTGCAACCCGCAGGGTCTTGCCGAGCAGGTCGACGACCTGGTGGGCGATGCGCCGACCGTCGTATTCACCGACCTCTGTACCGGCAGCTGTGCGCTGACTGCCCAACTGACCTGCCGAGACAACGGACGGCGTGCTGTGGTTTTCGGCATGAACTTGCCGATGCTCCTCGACTTCGTATTCCATCGGGATCTACCCCTCGACGAGTTGGTCCCCCGCCTCCTCGAAAAGGGCAAGGAAAGCGTCAAGAGCGTGCCGGCGCATTCGTAAAATGTCCGTCGTTCTCTTTCGCATCGACGAGCGTCTCATCCACGGCCAAGTGGTCATGGGGTGGGGCCCCGAGTTGCGGCCGGAGCACTACGTGGTGGCGGACGATGAGCTCTCCGCAAGTGAGTGGGAGCAGGACTTGTATCGCCTGGGTCTCCCCGAGACGGCAACTGCAGAGTTTCTTACCGTGGTCGACGCCCGGGCGCGTCTCGAAGCCCTCGAATCCGATCCCAGGATAACGATTGTCCTGACCCGTTCGGTCTCGGCGATGGAGGGTCTGGCGGCCGGCGGGGCGCTGCGGGGCAAGGAAGTGAACGTAGGCGGGGTCCACCACGCACCGGGGCGTACCGAGCGGTTGCCTTACGTCTTTCTCGATGCCGAGGATGAGGCGAGTCTCAAGTCTCTGGAGGATCTGGGGGTGGCGGTGTCTGCGCGCGACCTGCCGAGCAGTCGAGCCGTCGGCTTGGCATCCTTGCTGAGGTGACATCTTGACGCTCATGCTTTCGGCTCTCGGGGGCCTGCTTGCCCTCGACGCGACCTCGCTGGGTCAGTTCATGATATCCCGTTCCCTCGTGGCGGGAGTGCTCACCGGCTGGCTGCTCGGAGACCCACTCGTGGGTCTGGAGATCGGAGCGATCCTCGAGCTCTTTCATGTCGCCGGCTTGCCCGCGGGAGGGTCGCGGGTGCCTGAGTCCGGCCCGGCGTCCGTTGCGGCCGTTGTGGCTGCTGTGGCGACGGGGGGGGCTCCCGGCCTGGCTGTTGGAACCGTGGTGGGCCTGGTCACGTCGGACCTGGGTGGACTGACGGTCGGCGTGCAACGGCACGTGAGCGCGGTCTTGATCGGCCGAGTCGAAGCCGGTTCCGCGACGCCGGCCTACCTCGATGCTACTCACCTGGCTTTGATGGCCCTGGACTTCGTTCGGGGAGTCGCGGTCACCGGCGCCGCCATCTGGGCAGGGAGTTGGCTCGTCGGTGCTTTCGGTTCCGGGTGGACCCTCGGGTACGGACCCACCATGGGGATCGTCTTGCTGGGAGCGTCCTTCCATCTCGGGGCGCTCCTGAGGGGCTTCGGTGGATGGCGATCCCGACGGATCCTGTTCATGGTCGGGGCGGTGGCGGGCATGATCGGGACTTACCTGACGTGAGCTCGAAGGTGGAGTGGCCGGCCGGCTGGATAGGTAGCCTCATGAGGTCCTTCGCGATCCAGGGCTCGTGGAACTATCGGTCGATGATCGGTTCAGGTTTTGCCTTCGCGCTCGTGCCGTTCCTGCGCCGCAGTGGACTCACGGGAGAGGACTTGGCGGTGGTGACCCGCCGACATCTGAAGTCGTTCAACGCCCACCCGTATCTATCGGGGATCGCTCTGGGGGCGGTAGCTCGCATGGAGTCCGAACAGGTGGATCCTCTGACCATCCATCGGTTCAAGGAGGCCATCCAGGGGTCACTCGGAGGATTGGGTGATACCTTGATCTGGGGCGCGTGGCGCCCGGCGACGCTCTTGATGGCTTTGGCGGTCGCATGGACGGGCGCCCCGCCGTGGGTTCCGGTGCTTCTTTTTCTGGGACTCTACAATGCGGGCCATCTCGCGATCCGCTGGTGGGGGTTCAGGATAGGACTCGAGGGGGGGCGGGAGGTTGCGGCCCGGCTGAAGGTAGCTGGCCTGTCCTCGATTGCGGAGCGGATCTTCGCGGCAGCTGCATTGCTCTTGGGGATTCTTGTGGGTGTTCTTTTGGCGGGCCGCCTGTCGATGGCGGGAACGACATGGCTCTGGCCGCTCGGAGGGATGACGGGCTTCGTCGTCGGGCTCCGGTTCGGTCCCAGAGTACTTCGTTTCGCGACGCTCGCCTTGGTGTTGGTAATCGCGGTGGTCACGGCCATGGGAGCTATATGACCGAGGAGCGTATCGAACGCGTAGTCGAGGTCGTGAACCTCTTGGGGTTCCATGCACGACCGGCGGCTGAATTCGTACGCCTGGCCGGGTCGTTCGGTTGCGAGATCTGGTTGGAGAAGGAAGGCCTCGAGGTGAACGCCAAGAGCATCATGGGCGTGCTCATGTTGGCCGCCGAGAGAGGTTCTAAGCTCGTGGTTCGAGCACAGGGTGACGACGCGGAAGAGGCGGTTCGCGTCCTGGTGGACTTGGTCGCCGGAGGCTTTGAGGAGATGCACGGTGTCGAAGGTCTTTGACGGCGTAGGTGCCTCGGAAGGCATCGGGGCAGGTCGCGTCCACATGCTGACGTGGGGGGTGCCGGACGTCCCCCACCGGTCGGTGGAGCCCGATGCCGTCGAGGGTGAGGTCGAGAAGCTCCATGCGGTGGTCGATTGGGCCAAGGATAGGCTCCGTGAGCTCGAGCAGTCCACCGAAAGTCGTTTGGGAAGTGTGGAGGCGAGGATCTTCGAGCCGCAGCTCCTCATGCTCGAAGACGCCACTCTCATCGAGGGGGCCGCTCTCTACATTCGTGAGAACCGGCTCTCGGCGGCGCGAGCGCTCGAGTGGCGAATGCTCGAGTTCCAGGCGCTTTGGAGCCGGACGGCTCATCCCATGGTCCTGGACCGCATCAACGACCTCCAGGACCTGCAGGTGCGGCTGTTGCATCAGCTTTTGGGCCTGCCGGATCCTACCGACGTGTCGGGCCTCCCGGACGGCGCCATCATCGTCACCCCGAATCTGTCCCCGAGCCTGACGGTGCAGATGGACCCCGGGGTCGTACGGGGGATCGCTGCCGATCAGGGCACGAGGACGGCGCACTGGGTCATGCTCGCCCGATCGTTGGGAATTCCGACCGTGTGCAGACTGGGCGTCGTGTCCGGGCAGGCGAGAGCCGGACAGGAGGCCATCGTAGACGGACGCATCGGGCGCGTCGTCTTGGATCCGGACCCCAAGGACCGAGAAATTTTCAAAGTACGCGAGACGCAGATTCGGGCGTGGGAGCGTGAAATCGAGGTCATCGCCAAACTCGAGTCGGTGACGGCGGACGGCCAGCCGATCGCGTTACGAGCCAACCTCGACTTGCCCGCCGAAGCCGAGAAAGCTCGAAGCCATGGTGCCATGGGCGTCGGCCTGTTCCGGACCGAATTTCTGGTGGTGGGCCGGAACCAGATGCCCGACGAGGACGATCAGTACGAGGCCTATCGAAAGGTCGCGGAAGCGTTTCCCAAGCAGGTGGTGACCGTCCGGACCTTCGATCTGGGCGGAGACAAGTTCCCGATGTTCTTGCACATGCCGGCCGAGGACAACCCGTTCCTGGGGTGGCGTGCCATTCGTGTGTGTCTCGATGAACCGGAGCTCTTCCGGACTCAACTCAGGGCCATCTTGCGTGCCTCGGCCCACGGCGACATCCGGATCATGATTCCCCTCGTGAATGACGTAGAGGAGATTCGACAGGTGCGTGAGATGGTCGAAGAGGAGGAGAATCTTCTACGTTCGCAGGGCATTCCCTTCAACTCGGGTTACAAGCTGGGAATTCTGGTGGAGACGCCGGCCGCGGCGCTGGAAGCCGTCGAGTTGGCCAGGCACTGCGATTTTTTCTCCATCGGGACCAACGATCTTACCCAGTACACGCTCGCGGTGGACCGCACCAGTGCACGGTTGGCCAAGCTCTTCAACCCCTTCCACCCGGCCGTTGTCCGGCAGTTGGCCCAGGTCTCCCGCGTGGGGAAGGGTGCGGGCATCGAGGTGAGTGTGTGTGGTGAGATGGCCGCCAATCCTCTGGGGGCGTTTCTCCTTCTGGGGTTGGATATCACGGCGCTGTCCGTGGCCTGGCCGTCGCTGCCCGAGGTCAAGAAAATGATTCGTAGCTTTCACATCGACGATGCGCGTAAGGCAGCGAAGGAGGCGGTGAACGCCCCGACCAGCAAGGAAGTGGTGCAGAGTCTCGTAGACGGGATCGGCGGATCGGTCGATCTGGCGGCGTTTTCAGGCCGGTGGAACTTGTCGCTCCCCGAATGACGAAATAGGTTCGGCGGGCCGTGGGCCAGGTCGTTCCAGCGTTTGAAACAAGAACCCAGAGGCACCTGTGAGTCGTCATCTCTTCACGTCCGAGTCCGTAACCGAGGGGCATCCGGATAAACTTGCGGACCAAATATCCGACGCGGTACTCGACGCCATGCTTCGCGACGATCCCCAATCGCGGGTGGCGTGCGAGACGCTCGTCACGACCGGGATGGCCATTGTCGCGGGTGAGATCACGACCGAGTCCAAGGCCAGCCTTCCCGAGGTAGTGCGGAAGACGATCCTGGATGTCGGATATGATGACGCCAGCTATGGCATCGATGGACAGTACTGCGCGGTTCTCACCACCATCGACAAGCAGTCTGCGCACATTGCGATGGGTGTGGACACCGGTGGGGCCGGGGATCAGGGAATGATGTTCGGGTATGCCACGGACGAGACCCCTGAACTCATGCCGGCACCGATCCACTATGCCCACGCCCTGACGCAACGACTGGCTGAGGTGCGGCATAACGGCACCCTACCTTGGGTTCGCCCTGACGGGAAATCACAGGTGAGCGTGGCCTACGAAGAGGGGCGCCCGGTGTCGATCGCCACCATCGTAGTGAGTACGCAGCACGCGCCTGATGTGGATAACGAGACGATCCGTGAGGGCATCATCCGCGAAGTGATTTTGCCCGTAATGCCGTCCGATCTTCTGGACCCTGAGGCGTGCACCTTCCACATCAACCCCACAGGCAAGTTCGTCATCGGTGGTCCGCACGGTGATGCCGGCCTCACCGGACGTAAGATCATCGTCGATACGTATGGTGGAATGGGGGCGCACGGTGGTGGTGCCTTCAGCGGGAAGGACTCCACCAAGGTCGACCGCTCTGCGGCCTATGCGGCTCGTTGGGCGGCCCGGAATCTGGTGGACGCGAAGGTCGCGTCGCGCTGTGAGATCCAGCTGGCCTACGCCATTGGCGTGGCCCAGCCCGTTTCCATCCGGGTCGATACGTTCGGGACCGGCGTGTGTCCCGACGAGCAGGTGGCGTCGGCCCTCGAAAGTGTCTTCGACTTTCGGCCACAGGCCATCATCGAGCAGCTGGAACTACGTGCTCCCATCTTTCTTCCGACGGCGGCATACGGACACTTCGGTCGTACGCCGGAGAGCAGGACGCTCGAGGATGGGCGCTCCGTAGATCTCTTCACTTGGGAACGATCGGACCGCGTCGACGATCTCCGGACGGCCCTCGGCCTCTGAGGGGTCCGCGGCGACGCGACCGCACGGTCTTGGATCGTCGTGCCGGATCCGTCTGAAGACCCCCCGGAGGAGAACCCCCGCGGACCTTCGGAGTATTCCTACAATCGAGTGGAGGGATTTTTCGAATCCTCGGCCAAGGCGATTGCCGGTGCTGGTTCGGGTCCGCGTACAAAGTCTCCGGTTGGATCAGGCGAACAACCACCCGGTCGTGATCCTTCAGGAGAGCGACGGTGAACGGGTGCTCCCCATCTGGATCGGGCCGGGTGAGGCGAGTGCCATCGCCATGGAGCTCGCCCAAATGAAGTTTCCCCGGCCGCTGACGCACGACCTTCTGGCGTCCGTTCTCGGTGGTCTTGGCGGCGCCCTCCAGAAGGTCATCATCAGCCGGGTCGAGGAGAACACCTATTTCGCAGAGATGATCATCCGCCGCAACGGCGAGGTTATTTCGATTGACGCTCGACCATCCGACTCCATTGCGGTGGCCCTTCGCACCCAGGCCGAGATCTTTGCGCACGAGGAGCTGTTGGAGATGATGTCCGTCGAAGGTTCCGCGGATTCATCCGACATAGAAGTCGATGGGGAACCGTGGTTGGAGACCGACCCGAAATTGGCGGCGGAGGAGCTCAAGGAATATCTGCGGAAGCTTGCTCCAGAGGATTTCGGACGTTTCACCCCCTGACAATCCGTCATCCCCGAGGCACCATCCGGAGCCGTAGATCATTCGCACTCTTCATCTTGTCCTGACCATCATCTGCCTCGGGTTGGCCTTGGGGGCATCTTCAGCGATCGGGCAGCAGGACGAGTTGCGCCTCCGAGGGCGGGTCATGCACGGGGCCGTCGGCGTGGATGCGGGCTTCGCTGTGCTGCATCGTGTGTCCATGGAAACGGCGGGAGAAGTCGATTCGGTGAGCGTCGCGCCGGACGGTGTGTTCGAGTTCGTGATCCCGCAATCGCTCAGTGTCGGAGTAGAGGCCGAAATACTGTTTGCGTCGGTTCGCTACGACGGCGTCCTCTATTTCGGCTCGGCCGTGACGGAAGCGGAGCAACTCGACAGCCTGTACGTCGTCAATGTATTTCCCGCCCAAGAAGCACCTCCGGAGGGCGGCGCTCTACCCGTAAACGTCCGCAATATCTTCCTCGAGCAGTCGGGTGAGGGATGGCGGGTCACGGACCTCTTCCAGATTCTGAACGAAGGTGACCGCACCCTGGTAGCGGCCGATGACGGAGTGGTGTGGACTTATCCCCTCCCCCCCGAAGCAACCTCGGCGGAGCTGGGCCAGGGTGACCTTCCGCCGGACGCCGTGACGTTCGAGGATGGCCGGGTTTCCGTACGGGCTCCGCTCCCCCCGGGCGAGCGCATGCTTCTGATTCGCTACGAGCTCCCTGCCATCGATGTCGAGTTTCCCGTTCCGGGGGTCACGGAGACGCTGGAGCTTCTGGTAAGGGAGCCCGCCCCCGCCCTAGACGTTCTGGGCCTGCAGCCCATCGATGTGGTCGCTTTGGATGCCGGGAGCGCCTACCGTCGATACGCCGGAACGGGCCTCCGTGATGTGGTGGTTCTTGTGGAAGAGCAGCCCGAGGGCCGACTACTGTCCATGGGCCTGTTCGCCGCTCTGGTTGCGGCCCTGCTCGGTGGCGTCGGGCTGTTCGCGTACATCAGGCCGAGAGAGTCGGTCACCGCATCGGCAGCAGCCACCGTTTCCGGGGCCGCACCGACTATGGCCTCGCCACCCAACGAGGGGCGTGACCGGTTGATCCTCCGGGCGGCGCGCATCGACGAGTCGTTGGACACCGCCACGGACCCCGCGACGCGCCGGATGATGATGGAAGAGCGGGCGGCGCTTCTGGCCCAGCTCAGGGCCCGGAGCTGACGGCCCCGTGGTCCGTGGCCCAGGTGTGTCGCGCCCAGAAGGACACCTTACAAAAGCGACGGAACGATAGCGTGTCCGCTGTGACTACCCCCGCGGTGCTGCTCCGCTCGTACAACTATAGCGAGACAAGCCGTATCCTCCGATTCTACACCCTCGATCTGGGTCTCGTAGGGGTCATGGCGAAAGGAATCCGCAAGGGAGGTGGCCAGGGCCGGAGCGGCCTCGAGACGTTTTCGCGGGGCGACCTTACCCTGTACGTCCGGCCGACGCGTGACCTCCAGACCTTCAAGGAGTTCGATCTTCGCGAGAGCGGGGGAGGCCTGGGGCGTGACGTTGTCCGCTTCGCCGCGGCTTCCGTGTTGGCGGAGCTCGTACTGGTACACGCAGAGTCGCAACCCAGCCCAGAGGTCTTCGGACGCCTGACGGCTGGCTTGAAGCGGGTTGATGAAATACGGCGCGATGACGTCGTGGCTGCTCTCTTGAACGAAGGATGGATGTTGGTGTCGGCCTTCGGCTATCAACCTCAGCTCGATCCGTGCGTGCACTGCGGGAATCCGCTGACGGAGGCCGACCTGGGTCGATTCGACTTCGGAGCCGGAGGGGTGCGGTGCCCGGGTTGCGCGCTGGACATCGCAGGGCCCTTGATCGGTCCGGGTGCTCGGGAACAGCTTGACGCGCTGTTACAGGGGCCCACCGACATGCCGATTACGAAACCGAAGGCGCATCTCCAGCTTCTCCACGATTTCACGCTGTATCACATCTCCGGATCGAAAGCTCTCCAGTCCTTCCGTTTCCTGGCGTCGGTGGCCCAACTAGAGGTGGACACCTTCCCCGGTGTGGGTGCGGATGCCCCCACAGACGAGGAAAAGATACCGTCGACCGATCTAGGACGCGGACAAGGGTCATGACGGGAAAACGACTGATTCTGGGGACCGCGGGCCACATCGATCATGGCAAGACGGCGCTCGTGAAGGCCCTCACAGGCGTCGACACGGACCGGCTGCAGGAAGAGAAGGCGAGAGGCATCACGATCGACCTCGGATTCGCCGAGCTCATTCCTCAGAAGGGTCTCCACCTCGGTATTGTCGACGTGCCGGGCCATGAGGGTTTCATCCGGAACATGCTCGCCGGCGCTACCGGGATGGATCTGGTCCTGATGGTGGTGGCGGCCGACGAGGGCATGATGCCGCAGACGCGAGAGCATTTGGACATCGTGCGGTTGCTTGGCGTCGATCAGATGGTGGTGGCGCTCACCAAGGCGGACCTAGTGGAGGAGGAGTGGCTGGCCCTGGTCGAAGAAGAAGTCTTCGAGGCGTTGGCAGAGACTCCCTTTGCAGGCGCCCCCGTGGTGTCGACTTCGACGGTGACCGGGCAGGGCAAGGACGAGCTAGTGGAGGCGTTGGGGGGAGTGGCCCAGAGGGTGGGGGAGCGGTCCAGCAAGGACGTGGCGCGGCTCCCGATCGACCGGGCTTTCACGGTCAAGGGCACCGGCACGGTCGTGACGGGAACGCTGTGGAGCGGAACCTTGTCCATGGGCGACAGCGTCGTTCTCCAGCCGTCGGGCATCAGCGGTCGCATTCGGGGGCTGCAGGTGCACGGAGTTCAGGTGGAGCGGGCGGAGGCGGGTGAGCGCACCGCCGTTGCCCTTACCGGTTCGGACATCGATCTCGAGACCGTGGAGCGGGGACAAGTACTCGTTCTCGAGGCGGGCTGGTCGCCGACGTCGATGCTCACCGTGGCCCTGACGGTGCTTCCGAAGACCGGTTGGACGGTAAAGCACGGACAACGGGTGCGAGTCCACCTGGGGACGAGTGAGGTCATGGCCCGAGTGGTCACGCTGGAGGGTGCGGAGGTTGCCCCCGGAGGCTCAGGATGGGTTCAGCTCCGGTTGGAGAAGCCACTACTGGCACGTACTCGCGATCGCCTCGTGATCCGGTCCTATTCCCCGGTAACGACGATCGGGGGCGGGATCGTCGCTGAGGCCGTGGCACCGAAGAGGAAGAAGCTTCGGCCGGGAGAGGCCGACGCCCTGTCGGTGGTTATTCACGGTGAGGTGCCCGAGTCGTTGAAGGCTCTCCTCACACTGGTCGCCTGGAGGGGAGTCGTAGTAACGGAGACTCCCGTACACACGGGTCTTTCACAAGATGTGATACGATTGGCCAAGCCGGTCGTGCTGGCATCTGGGGCTCGCGAAGCCTCGGGGGAGTTGTATGGGTCCGAGGTGGTGGACGCTGCACGGACGGTGCTGGAGGATGCCGTGGACGCCTTTCATCGAGACCAGCCACTCCGGCCCGGTATCGCCGTTGAGCTGCTCCGACAGAAGCTCCCCACCCGAGACGAGGCCCGCCTGGCCGACCTTCTCCTGGAAGAGGCTGGTGCCTCAGACCGGATCGTCGTGCAGGGGGGCCTGGTGTCACGGCCAGGGTATGAGCCGTCGTTCACGCCGGAGCAGACCGCCCTGCGAGAGGGACTCCTGGAGCTCTATCGGCAGGCGGGACTGGCACCGCCGACCGTTGGCGAGCTCCCGGGCGCACAGAGAGACAGTCCGGACCTTTGGCCTGTGCTCAAGCTGCTCGAGAGAGAGGGGAAACTGGTGAACCTGGACGAAGATTTCTTTGCCGACGCCGAAATCATTCTCGAAGCTAGACATGAAGTAAAAAAGCAGCTAATGGGTGCTAAAGGGTTGGGGCCAGCGGATTTCCGTGAAGTGTTATCCGTGACGAGAAAGCATTTGATTCCCATTCTGAGCTACTTCGACCGCACGGGGCTCACGGTCCGGCAGGGGGACGGCCGGGAGGTCGTTGCGCAGGGTGGAAGGGGGTCCGCGGAGGGATAGACCCCTCACAAGTACCCCACCGAAGGTCGAAACTGAAGGGCACGGCCCGGATCTGCGGAACCAATGCGTGGCTTCACAGCTATATGAACGGGTGGAAACAGATGCTTGCGGCTGTTTTCGCCGATCCGTATAGTTGAGGTCAAGAAGCGAAGGCTTGCAGGCACTGGCGCTCTGGAGGGCTATTAGGTCCAACGGCTACGGCATGGGTGGTGCACATGAGACGCGGATATTGCGTCTTCCTGTTTCTCGCGGTTTTCGGCACTGCGGCTGATCTATCAGCGCAGGTCTCGGGGCAGAGCCCCACCGAACGACCGGAGAGCGGGTTCACATTAGGTCAGAACTACCCCAATCCGTTCAATCCTGAAACGAGAATCCCCTTCCAGCTTTCCGAAGGGTTGTTCGTGGATGGGAGAACGGCCGTTGTATCCGTGCGCATCTACAACGTGCTGCAGCAGTTCGTGGCCACACCCACTGCGCTCAATCACCCCAATGGTCAGACGCCCCTCGTCGATCTGGAGTACATCACACCGGGTCGTTACGAGGCCTACTGGGATGGCCTTGATCAAGCGGGCCGTAAGGTGGCTTCGGGTATCTACTTCGTGCAGTTGATCGTGAACGGAGAGCGCGCGGTCATCAGGATGTACGTCACCAAGTAGGTTTGGCCTGATCGGCTCCTCAGGGAGCCCGCTCTTCCAGCAATCTGAGGAACTCCTCCGGTTCGTCGAGCCCCTTCAGAAGCCCGGGAATGTCGTCGTCTTTGGCGAACTGGGCGATCTTGCCGAGCACGGGTAGGTACTGGTTGGAGACCTCGAGAGGCGGAGCCACGATCAGGAAGAAGTTGTACACGGGTTGATCGTCGATGGCCCTGAATTCCAGACCCTCCAACTTGCGCCCATATGCCAGACGCAACCGGCTCACGACCAGAGACCGACAGTGGGGAATGGCAATGCCCCGTCCGATGCCGGTCGAACCGAGGTTCTCCCGCCGTTTCAGCGTCTTGTAGAGAATGCTCTCGGACTTCTCGTCGAGACGCAGGAGCGCGACCAACTGCTTGAGCGTCTCGTCCTTCGATTCCGCGGTGAGGTTGAGGTTCACGACCTCGGGGCTGAATAGCTCCCTGAGCTTCATATCTGTTTCCTCCGAAGGACCGGGCCTTCGTGAGCATGTCGGTTTCGATTCATTGTCAGCCTCAAATATTCCCACGAGGGCGGAGGCTGTCAAAGCATGACCCTTCACCCATTTCCGTACCGATCATACCTTTCCCTTCATGGCTGACGATCTCTTCGAGCTCCTGGCGAGCGACCGGACCCCACTTTTCCTGGCGCCCCAGGCGGGTGTGAGCGAATCGCCGTTCAGGCGTCTCTGTCGCCGCTTCGGCGCGGACGTGGTGTCCACGGAGTTCGTGAGCGCCGACGGCATCATGCAGGGCAACCGCCAGACTCGGGATCACCTTCGATTCGACGAGGATGAGCGGCCTATCGGAATCCAGATCTTCGGCTCGGATCCCAAGACTATGGGAGAGGCCGCCGCCTTGGTGACCGATCTGTTCGGACCTGACTTCATCGACATCAACTTCGGATGTCCGGTAAAGAAGATCGTAAAGCGAAACGGGGGCTCGGGTTGCCTTCGGGATATGGACCTGGTCGAGCGCATCATCAAGTCGGTGGCGGCCAACACTGAATTGCCCGTGACCACCAAGATCCGGAGTGGGTACGACGAGCCGTCCCGGGATCCCGTGGCCATCGGCCTCCGATGTCAGGACGCAGGGTCACGAGTGGTCACACTCCACCCCCGCACCCGCACGGACATGTATTCCGGTCAGGCCCGCTGGGATGAGATCGCCTCTCTCGTGGACGCTCTGGACGTCCCCGTGGTGGGAAACGGAGACGTGAATGAGGGTGCCGACGCAAAGCGGATGAAGGAGCAAACGAACTGCGCGGGAGTCATGATCGCGCGCGGATCGCACGGTTATCCGTGGATCTTCGAGCAGGCACGGGCCGCGTTGGGCGGCGCCCCCATGCCGGCGGAGCCGAACGTAGAGGAGCGCTTCCAGGTGTGCCTGGAGCATATACGGAACGGAATCCAGTTCGGTCGTGATGCCGACCGAACCCTGATCGACTTCCGGAAGCACCTCGGATGGTACACCAAAGGCCTTCCGGGCGGGAAAATGTTGCGCACGGAGCTGTTCCAGGTGACGGCTCTCGAACAGGTCGAGACCCTGCTGCAGGGTTATCTGGATCGACATCTCGAAGGTGCCGAGGCGGCCTGAGACTCGGTCGCCGACGAACAAGTTTTGGCTCGTGGTACACCCTCAGGGGGATCCTGGCCTTCCGGCCAGGGGTAGGGCAGTCGTCGGGTGACCGATAGATTCAAGGACCGGCCGAAAGGCCGCAGGAAACCGGGGGCGTCACGGCTTCGACGCGTTTGGTGAACATAGAGTAGCGTGCCGAGGTGCCTGGGACCCTCGTAAAACACCTAGGGAAATCATAATTGCCAACAATGATCTGGCATTGGCTGCGTAACTACGGTTCGCAGCTCGTCTCCTGATCTGCCTGCCCGAGGCGGGTCTCCGAGACGTCGATGAGTCGGGCTGGTCTCGCGCCAGCGCTGTCCTGGTGAGAGATGAGATTTCAGATAGCTAGTCTGGGGGTCGGTTGCTCGCTCGCCGCCCCGGGCGAATTTTCGAGTGACGCTACGCACGTAGAGGCTCTATAGGATCGATTCGCGGACGCGGGTTCGACTCCCGCCGCCTCCATCAAGACAGCTCTGGTCACCGGTCCGGTGGCCAGAGCTTTTTGGCTCCCAATGACGAAGTGTGTCGCGGCGGGAGGCGAACCCGCGCGGATTCGGCGTAGCCGAAGACGCTACGCGAGGTTCGAGCCGAGCGGCTTGGGTGTCCTCGAAGACTCGCGCGTGTACCCGCGAGACGACTGAGGATCGGCGCGCCAGCGCCGACCGCAGATCACCCCCGCCGCCGGCTGCTGCGTTATATGGAGCGGTCGTGCAGATTGTGATGTCGTACCGGGGGTAGTCTCGCGTGATCGTTTGGGAGGCAAGCAAATAGACATCGCAGTCCGCGAAGCGGAATACGCCGAGATCGAGCCCCTTCGAGCGCTTTACCGGAAGGAAGCCGACTGTCAGATCGTCCGTGACTCGATTCTGCGAAGAGGACTCGCCGATCCGTATCTGATTCTCGTGGGCGGACGCGTCGCAGGGTACGCAGGTGTGTGGAACCAGTACCACGAGCACCGTCTCATGGAGTTCCACACGCTGGCCGAGAGACGAGACGAGACGAGGCGTTGGCGATGTTTCGGGAGGTGTTGCGTGTCAGCCGAGTTACCCACGTCGAGGCCCAGACCAACATGCCCTCGATGGCTGCGATGCTCTACGAGTGCGCTACCGACATTCTCGAAGAGCACATCCTGTTTGACGATGGCCCTACGACCCACTTGAACTGCCCGGGAGCGGTGTTCAGACGGCGAAAGGACGCAGACGAGGAACCTGAGGGTGAGTGGGTCATCGAACGGAACGACACGGTCTTGGCCGCGGGAGGAGTACTCTACCACTACAACCCGCCGTACGGTGACGTCTACATGGAGGTGGTGGCCGACGCTCGGCGACAAGGAGTCGGAAGTTATCTGGTACAGGAACTGCGGCGTATCTGCCACGAGGGAGGCAAGAGGCCTGCGGCACGCTGTAACCCGGATAATGAAGCCTCTCGACGTACCCTGGAGCGGGGCGGGTTGTCGATATGCGGACGGCTCATGGTGGGCGAAGTGAGGATGGAATAGGGGAGGGTAATTCTTGCGGTGTGACGATCTGGCTGGTGCGCCCCTTTGGGTGACGCGGGCGGTGTACGTAGGTTTCATATCGAAGTGTACGTACGCCGTGTGGCCCTCATGCCGGTCGGTGTTTGGCGTGAGCTAGAAGTCCTTCGCTTCTCGCCATGCGGCGCCGAGGTCCAGCTGCGCCACCCAACGCTCGACTTCCTGTTGGTCGATTTGGTCGGTGCTCAGTTGGAGCATCATGCCGATGTCTCGCAGGTGACGGTCCGATCCGGAGTCCCGGTAGTACTCGAGCTTCCTGACGATCACGTATTCGGGCGGGGCGAGGGTAATGGAGCCCGCGGTGAGTGCGAGGCTCCGGCGCAAGTCGAACGCCCACTCGTGAAGCGGGTCGGAGTCGCTCAGGTAGACGTCGGCCCTCAGTGCGGAGTCGCGGTGGATAATGTTGAAGTGACCGTGTCGAGGCCGGCCGGCCTCGACACGCAGGGTGTCGGGGGGGGGGGGGGGGGGGGGGGGGGGGGGGGGGACATAGAACGCATCCGGGTCGAAGACCTCAGAGAACCGCTCGGCGTCCTCGGGAGCCAGCCAGAGCACGATGTTGATGTCACGGGTAAAACGTGGATCGCCGTACACGATGGCCGCGACACCGGTGACCATGTAAGGGATCCCGAGCGCTTCTAGGGGCCCGATGAAGACCCCGACAAGATCAGGTACTGCCACCGGCTACCAGTGTCCTGGCCTTCATGGCTATCTCGGCCTCGTCGAGGTCGGGCTCGGTGGTGCGAAGCCAAGCCTCTTACAACTCCACGGCCTGCCGTATCATGCCGTTCATGCTGTCCAGCTTTTGTTGCGGCGACATTCGGCGGAGGATTTCCAACTCAGGAAGGCAGTCACTATCCATGTCTGAATGTTATGGTGAGCCGCCAGGCGAGCAACGGTCATCATGCACACACGTGCTCTTCCTGGCCGAAAAAGCTAGCTTCGGGGAAACCGAGGGCACATCGGACCAAATGACGAAGCTACTTGAAGACTGCGAGGACTCCTCGGTGTCGGCATCACGTGGGGCACTTTATGGGGAGGGATCGGAGCGGGTATCGGACTCCTGATCGGAGTCGTTTCGCCCGGCGTCTGGCTGTGGACCAACCCGATCTTGGACTATGCGATCGGCATCGGCCTGTATGGATTCTTTTCCGGGGTCGGATTCGGAACACTCTTGTCTGTCGGTGAGGGTCGCAGGACGATTCTCGATCTCTCTCTGAAGAAGGTCGCCGTGTTCGGAGTTCTCGGGGCCGTGACGGTCCCGCTCCTGTTCGGCATGGCGGGGATGTTCGCCGCCGGTACGTCTGTCGTAGACATCCTCGAGGCCGTCCTGTTGACGGGGGTCCTCGGTGGTACCTTCGCTCCAGGGTCCGTGGCCATCGCCGGGAGGGCCGAGTTGCGAGAAGCGGAAGAGCGAGACCTTCTGACTTCGAGGAGCGACTCGGATAGGATGCTGCCTGGGTGAGACGCAGGAACCGGACAACGTAGGACGCTCACCGGAAGAGTTGCCGTACTAGTGGGGGCGGGAGTCGGTTCGACGTCCCCTCGTGCCCATGAAATCAGGAGTAAAGGGGGTATTCCCTTAAGTCCACCGACCCCAAGATATAGTGGTTACCGGGGCTCTGCGGGCCGTTTCCCACGTCCGGTGCCGAGGTAAAGGGCCGAAGCTGGCGTGGGAGCACACTGAACAGCCTGCTCAAGCAAGCGGTAGAACAACAGGCCGCGAGCCCGGGATGTGCGTCGGTTGAAGCGAAAGGTGAACTCGTCCAGATAGTAGGGGAGGTGTTCGCGGGCGATCCCTCCTTGGAGGGTTCCGAGGACCCAGCGCTTGAGGAGAGACGCCACCCGATGTACGGCCGACATGAGCACGTGAGCGGGATCGCCGGAGGTCGAGAGGTTCGTGACCGTGTGGCGAAAGCCCAGTTTGGCGAGTCCCTGATAGCTTGGCCATCCGTCGGTATGCACCGTGCTTGCCGGTGCGATGCTATCCTTGACGAAGCCTCGCAGAACCGGAGCGGAGAGGTCGGGCACCCAACGCAGCCGTATTCTCCCGATCTTGCGTCCGTCGACCTCGGCGGCGATCGCGACGATGGCCTTCTTGATCGTCTCGCGGCCCCGCACTCCAGCCTCCACGCCCCCGACATAGCTCTCGTCCACTTGCACAACGCCGCTCAGCTGGTCGCGATCCGGTCGGACCATGGCCCGGCGGAGCTTGTGGAGCCAGACCCACGCTGTCTTGTAGCTTCCCAGTCCGAGCACGCGCTGGAGCCCGAGAGCATTGGCTCCGTATTTCTGGCTCGTGAGCTCCCAGGCAGCGAGAAACCACAGACGCAGGGGCGAGCGCGTGCGGTGGAACACGGTTCCCGCCAGCACCGAGGTCTGCCTTCGACAGTGTGGGCAGACGAGACGCCCCCGCGATGCTCGCCAGACCTCTCCCAACCCGCCACAGCCCACGCACACAAACCCTTCCGGCCAGCGCAGACCCTCCACGTACTCCAGGCATGCCGCATCGTCGGGGAAGAACTCGTCCAGCTCCAGCCGCGTACGGGGATAGTCCACGCCGCCACGGAGCTGAGAAGCCGGAACCGCCATGACCACAACATGTAGTGGGCGGTGGACTTAAGGCAATACCCCATTCAGGAGTATTCAATTGAAGCCAGCTACGCTCGTTTGCCTTATTGCCCTCCTCACGCCCACGAGCCTCTCCGGCATCCAGCAGTCTGCCGACGAACTCGAACTTCTCCGCATCCACGAGGCGGTCATGGAATCCCACCGCCAGGGAGACGTGGAGACGTGGATGGCGGTCGAGTCGGAGCGGTATACTTCGGTCAATCGAGGCCGGATAACCTTTCCCAGCAGCGATGATCGGCGGCAGATGCGGGAGCCGTATCTGGCCTCCACGACCTTCACGATGTACCGGGATCTGCGCACGCCCCTCGTTCGCGTGTCCGGCGACGGGTCCCTCGGTTGGCTGATGGCCGAGGTGGAGGTGCGAGGTGTGCAACGAGGGCAGGGGGGAGAAGAGACACCTATCCACACCATCTGGGCCTGGATAGAACTCTATGAGAAGGGCCCTGACGGATGGCGGGTGGTGGGGAACGCGTCCAACCCTCGAGAGGATGACGACGGGCGATAGGCCCCCATATCCGGTCGATGAACCGTAGGTCGATGAGCCTTCCCGAGCTGTTTTTCTGTCACTCCAGGTAACGAAGCTGCCGGGACCGAGTCTCTCGGTATCCGACTTTGATCAATCGCATGGTTCGGCTTCATGAGCCTGTCGTGATAAGGAGAACTGTCATGGTCATCCACCTGGGATTACGTACCCCGTTTTTCATCCGTAGCGCAGGGCTCCTATTGGCTCTGGCCGTCCTCGTGAGCCCCGCGGCAGCCCAGAACGGACACGGGCACGACGGCCCGGTCCTCGGGGCTGTGCACTTCGACGTCTCGTGCCGTGCGGTGTCGGACGACTTCGACCGCGCCGTCGCGTTCCTCCACCATATGCAGTACGAGGAGTCGCGGGCGGCCTTCGAGGCTATCGCCCAGGCCGATGAACGATGTGCCATGGCTCACTGGGGAATCGCCATGACCCTTTTCCAGCCGCTTTGGCCGGCGCGTCCCAGCCTCGAGAATCTCAGGCGCGGGTGGAGCGAAGTGCAGAAGGCACGAGCGCTCGGACCGGGGGGTGATCGGGAAACCGGACTGCTGGAGGCTACCGCTGCGTTCTTCAGGGATCCTGATTCAACGGACTATTGGACTCGTATCAGCCGCTGGGCCGAGGCCATGTCCGCTACGCGTGAGGCCTTTCCCGCCGACCGTGAGACGGCAGCTCTCTACGCTCTCTCCCAGCTCGCTGCAGGCCAGGTCGCCGAGGACCGCATGGTCCATCAGAGTCGCGCGGCGAAGGTCTTGCTCGAAATCTACGACGCCGAGCCCACACATCCGGGTGCGATCCACTACACGATCCATGCGAATGACGTAACCACCCGGGCCGACAAGTCTCTGGAGGTCGTGCGGAGCTACGACGACATCGCACCTCGGGTACCCCACGCTCTCCACATGCCCACCCACATCTTCGTGCGCCTAGGCGAGTGGCCCGAGGTCATCGAGTGGAATCGCAAGTCGGCCGAGGCTGCGCTCCTGTTTCCGGCTGGCGATCGACTGTCGCATCACTCTCCGCATGCCTTGGACTATCTGGTGTACGCCCACCTGCAGCGGGGTGACAATGAGGCGGCTTCGGAGATCATGAGTGAGCTCTCCGGGCACACGGAGCCGTATCAGGGCACGTTTATGTCAGCGTTTCACCTGGCGGCCGTGGAGGCCCGTTATGCCGTCGAGCGTCGCTCGTGGACCGAGGCGAAGAAGGTCGCGGTCCGGTCTCAGGCGTCTCTGGAGTGGGATCGGTTCTGGTGGGCAGAGTCCTTGAGTTGGTTCGCTCGGGGTCTCGGAGCAGCCAAGACCAATGACGACGATGCAGCGGTTCGGGCGGAGGACCGCATGGTCCGTCTACGCGATGCCGCGAAGGCAGCGGGCGAAGAGGCGTTCGTTACGCATATAGAGATCGACAGGCTGGTCCTGTCGGCCTGGCGCAGCCATGCCACCGGACAAGGCGAACGAGCCGTATCCACCATGAGGAGGGCGGTAGCGCTCGAGGCCACCACCGAGAAGCATCCGGTCACGCCGGGAGCGATATATCCGTCCCAGGAAGCCCTGGGTGATCTCTTGCTGGAGCTTGAGCGGCCCGGCGAGGCACTGCAGGCCTATCAGGCTTCGCTGGCCACATGGCCCGGTCGGTTCAACAGTCTCGCAGGCGCGGCCCGGGCGGCCAGAGCTGCGAACCTGGACGATACCGCCCGTAAGTACTACGAGACTTTGCTTGCCATCGCCTCGACGGGGAGCCAAAGACCCGCGGTGGCCGAGGCCCGGAGCTTTCTGGACGGCTAGGGGACCCTTGGTGGGCCCCCGGAACCCCTCCGGGGGCCTTCATTCTCGTCGTCGGTCTCTCCGTGCGGCCGCCATCTCTACCAGACGGCGGAGTTCCTGAATCGGCTCGACGTGATCGTCCACCTGGAGCCTCAACACGACGTCGTTGTTCAACCACACCCCGCCATCCTCCTTGACGATGAGAAGGGCGGCGGACTGCATGCCCCTCTTGTCCCCGCCCGCGGCCTGGCCGTGTTCCAGTGCGGCCACCAGCCTGAGTGACAGGTGGCCGTCCGTTTCTTCGAACCCCCGGATCATTTCGTCCACGACCTCCGGACCCGCCAGGATGTTGCCTTGGGCCGATGCGTATCGACCGACCCTATGGCCGGCCCAGTCACTCGCCCCCGGTCCAGTGTGGGTGGCGACCTCGCCTTGCGCGTTCATTACGGAGAACTGCCGCCCCTTGATGGTCCAGCGATCGGGTCGAGGATTCGGGTCGTTCGCGAGGACGTTTTCCACGACCTGGGCGGGAGCCTGACCCTGTCTCAGTAGCTCCAGAGCCTGGGGTCCGTAGCTCACGTCCACGATAGCCTGCGTCGCCACTACTCCCACCCCTGCTTCTCCCCAGATCACCCCGTTGCCAACCGAGAACACGCGCGACTGCACCGCCACGCCGACTTCTCCGGTGGCCGGGTCGTAGCCGAGGATCGAGAAGGTCGCGACGGGCGGCCAGGGACCCTCCATCGTCTGCGACCCCGAGTCCTGGCCATGAACGGGGACGGAACCTACGGCCAGGGCGCACAGAGCCAGGACCGCGACGAGGAAGACACTCGAGAGGCGCGATGACATGGGGACTCTCCTGCTGGCCGGATGGAACGGCGAACGACTCGCTTAAGCTGTGGCCGCGCCGGTGTGACCGCCAGCTACCGCAGTACTCCCCGGTAGCGAGCCGAATCACCGCCATACTGTGGGAAGATGCGATCGAGGTGTTCGGCACCCAAGTGACCCGCGACCACTTCCCCGAATACGTCTCGGAAGTCGGTGGTGACGGCCAGGTCGCGGCCCTCGTAGAGCTGCTGATTCGGTAGTGTCCCTAGATTTGTGTAAAAGCGGATAAGCTGGACAGGAGGGAAAGAAAAACGGAAGCTCCTCTGTTGTTGTTCACTGTCACATGAACCCGGGAGGCCGGGTCTGCAGAGCAGGCTCGGAACCGGAGAGGAGCTTCCGATGCAAGAGATTGTGGAGATCGGTCGGGCCACGCAAGACGAGCTACGCGATGATTTGCGCGAGCTGTTTCAAGGCGCGATCCGGCTGACGCTCGAGATGGTGCTGGAAGAGGAGCTGAAGGCTATGGTAGGTGCACGCCGCTTCGAGCGGGTGGGAAGCCGGAAGGACCATAGGAACGGCACATACCTGAGGCGGCTGCTGACGAGCCTGGGACAGATCGAGGTCGCCATGCCCCGGAGCCGGGACAACGGTTCGCCGGCCGACGTGATCGGCCGCTACCAGCGCAGGAGCCCCGAGCTCGACGAGATGATGGTCGAGGCGTATGTGAGCGGCGTGTCACAGCGCAAGATGGGCGACGTCACCGAGGCGCTGATGGGCGAGCGTGTCGGGCGCTCGACGGTGAGTCGTGTGGCAAAACGGCTCGACGAGGCCGTGGAAGGGCTGCGCCGTGCGCCGATCGAGGGGCCTCACCCCTATCTGTACCTGGACGCCACGTTCTTGGACGCCCGCTGGGCCCGCAAAGTCGAGAACGTGAGTGCGCTCGTGGCGTATGCAGTGGGCCCTGAGGGTCACCGACGGCTCCTGGCCGTCACGCTGGGCGCTGAGGAGTCGCAGCAGAGCTGGTCGGAGCTCCTCGAGCAACTCCAGGACCGCGGCCTCGGCGGTGTCGAGCTCGTGATCGCCGATGAGCACGCAGGCCTGGCAGCTGCGGTCCGCCGCTTCCTGCCCGAGGCACGCCGTCAGAGGTGTACGGTCCATCTGCAGCGTAATGTGGGGGCGAGGGTCCCCCACCGCCTACGCAAGCGCGTGGCGCGTGAGGTCTCGGTGATCTTCCAGACATCCGGACTCGCCGAGGCGAAGAAGCTCCTGGGCGAGTTCGGCGCACGCTGGAAGAAGGAGCTGCCCGAGGCCGTGGAGGTCCTGGAGCGGGGCTTCGGGGCAGCGACGCAGTTCTACGCGTTCCCCGAGGCGCACTGGCCCCGGCTGCGTACCACCAACAGCCTCGAGCGGCTGCACGGCGAGATCAAACGCAGGATCAAGGCCGCCGGCGCCTTCCCGGACCGGGCCAGCGCCCTCAGGCTCATCACGGTCGTCGCACTCAGGACCACACACGTCTGGGGCGACCGGCGTTACCTCGACCTCTCACTCCTCCAGAAACAGGAGGTCGCCCAAGCAGCCTAGCCGAAGGCGAGGAGCTTCCTCCGCTTTTACACACAAATCGGGACTTGACCGCTGATTCTCGAGCCCCGGCCAATCACCGAGGATCCGGCCCCCGTTCACGGCCCCACCGAGCGCCAGCATACAGTTGGCGTGTCCGTGATCCGTGCCCCCTGATCCGTTCTCGGCAACCGTGCGTCCGAACTCGGACATGGTCAGGATCACGACATCCTCCATGGGATCGCCCAGGTCGTCATACAGAGCGCGAATCCCCTGACCGAGTTGGGTCAATCGGCCGGCGAGCTGCCCCTGTGCGCCGCCCTGCCTCACGTGCGTATCCCAGCCACCGAGGTCGGCGAACGCGATCTCTACTCCTACGTCGGCCTTTACTAGCTGAGCGATCTGGCGGAGAGATCGCCCGAAGTCGCCGTTCGGGTACTCGGCACCGTCCGCCGGCTCGTAGCGAGTTGGATCGACTGTCTCCAGAATGCGCACCGCCTCGAAGGCCTCGTCCGCGGCCGCCGAGACCGCATCTCCATCACCCGTACGATAGAGACGTCGAAACGCCGATCCCACCTCGTCTCCCCCACGTATTCCGAAGTCGTCCAGGTCGGGAATGGCCAGCGCGGGATGATCCCCCTGAAGCGCCCGCGGCAGGGCACTGGTCAGCGAGACACCACGAAGAGAGGGTACGGTAGCCATGGCCACCTGGCCCGCCATGTGATCCGCGGCGTGCGCGGTCGGATTATCCAGCGTACGGCCTCCGCAGGCTGCGCATCCGGTGTCCTGCAGAACCCGATTCAGCCAACCATCCCCTGTGGATTTCACGCCGGGTGTACCGGTTTCCATGAAGTCCTGGGCGTCGAAATGCGAACGCGTCGGATGCGGAGAGCCCACGGCGTGGACCACGGCCATCTCACCCCGACCGTACAGGTCCTGGAGGGACGCCAGGGCGGGGTGAAGTCCGAAGAAACCGTCGAGATCGAGCGTGCTGCCCTCCTGCGAGCCCGGCGCCTGAATAGCGATGCTACGTCGGGAGTCGTGGTACCCGCGCTCTCCGAAGGGAACGACCATGGAGAGCCCATCCACGGCGCCTCGCTGGAAGATGCAGATGAGTGTCTTCTTGCGATCCAATCCCTGCGTGCCGGCCATCAACGGCTGCAGCAGGAAGTCTGGTGGGAGTCCGAGTGCCAGCAGGGCAAGCGCACCCTGTCCGACGAAGATGCGTCTTTCGATGTTGTCCATCAGTGCCTCTGGAATTCGGGTGAACCCAAGATCAGGCCGAGAGCCCGGACCCCGCCTTCGCTCTCTTTTTCAGGCGGGTTCGCCTGGAGGTCATCGTGGATCACGGTCATGAGCTCGGAGGAATCGACCCCGGGCAGAAGCGCGCCTGCCAAACCCGGAAGACCCTCCCCGCCCGCCCGCCTGATCTCGGCCAACAGGCGGTCTCCGTCGGGACCCACGCCTCGCAGCGCACCCGCCACGTAGGACGTAGCGAAGTTCATCCGCGCCAGCATGGCCCCGCTGGAGGCCCACTGCGCGCTGGTCTCGGGGTAACCTGTCGGGGGCTCCGCCAGGTAGGGTGCCTCACCGAGAGAGCGAAGTGGCTCTACCAGGACCCGAGCGTTCGGCATGTGCCCGTGGGTCATACGAAGTGTGCTGGCAACGAGCAGGAAGGGCGACTTCACGCGGTCGCCCACAACACCGGCATCGTAGAACTCGTCTGCCGTGAACAGCACCTTCGTCAGCTCCCGTAGATCCCCGTCGGTTGCCAGGAAGACCTCGGCGAGGTGGTCCACCAACGCCATCGGCGGTTGGTCCACCACGAAGCGGGTAGCCAGCTGGGTCGCGATGTGCCGTGCTGTGGAGGGGTGTCGCGCCAGAGTACGAATCAGTTCGACCCCTTCATCCTGGCCACCACCGGACGGGAAGTCATGACCCATCACGGTCTTTTCACCGGCGTCGTGAAGCTCAGTACGAAACCGGAAGCGATACGCCTCCGCGTAGTCCACGTCGGGCAACACGATGCGTCCGTCCTCATAGGACGCCCTGGCCTGACGCATGTCCATGCGGTTCCCCGGCTGTTGGAACGTCCAACCGGTGAGGATGCGAGCGACGTCGATCACGTCGGCCTGCGTATATCCTCCGTCCACGCCAAGGGTGTGGAGTTCCATGAGCTCGCGAGCATAGTTCTCGTTGAGACCGGCCGTTCGACGGCGCTGCTCCCGCTCCCGGTCCCGCAGCTGCGCCATGCGCTCTCTGGCTCGGTCGCGGGCCTGAGGTGGCATCCGCTGCATGCGTCGGGCGACCTCGTCCCGCCGATCCTTGGCCCTGAGTGAGCTGTCAGGCGCGACGCTCTGGAAGTTGTCGAGGTAGAAGAGCATGGCCGGGTGCCGGGCCGTGGCGAGTACCATGTCCTCGAACTTCCCGAACACATTGCCTCGAATGGCGGTCCTCTCGTCATCGGACACCAACCAGCGGGTCGCGCCCTTGCCCCAGAACACGTTGAAATGATCGAACCAGAAGGCCGTCATCATTTCCTCGAGCTGTCGTTCCGAGTGGACAGCCCTTGTGAGGCGGGCACTCGACATGTCCGCGAGGATCCTCCGAGGGCCCCGTTCTCCGAGTTCTCGCCTCAGGGTGCGCCGTTCGTTCCGGGAGAGCGACTCGTCTTGTGCAAGCTCTCGAAGGGGCTGGAGCACCTGTCCGGGAGGGTACTGCTCCAGGAGCTCCGTGAGACTCATGGTGGCGACGGAGGTACCGGCGAGGAGTGGATCGAGAGCCGAGTCGTCGATCCGCTCGGGATGCAGCTGCACATCGAGCCAGTCCGCGATCCCGATCGAGAGCACAGCGTCGATATCCTGGGGTCGTGGCCCGTAGGTCGCCCGTTGCAAGAGGTGGATGGCCTTGGCCCGGACCGTATCTTCGCCGTTCTGGGCTTTGGCGGCCGGAGCCTTTGCCAGGCCATTTAGCGCCCCCGATTTCTCTGGACAGTAGATTGGCAAAGACAGCGGGTCCAGAGAGAAAGGGACGTGATGGCCCAGAAGCCGAGGGAGAACAAGGCGACCGCAGGTCGTGAGAAGGTACCCGAGCGGTGGAGTGCCCAGCAGAAAACGGAGGTGGTGCTGCGCCTGCTACGGGGTGAGGACCTGGTGGAGGTCAGCCGCGAGGTACAGGTCTCACCGCCGGAGCTGGAGGAATGGCGGCGGGTGTTCCTGGAGACCGGTCAGCAGGGACTGAGACGCCGGGGCCGAGACCCTGGAGAACGGGAGCTGACCCGGACCCGGGCGAAGCTGGGAGAGTTGACGATGCGACTGGAGCTTGCGAGAGAACTCCTGGAAAAAAGGGGGTACGGGGACGAGCTGGAGAAGCTCTTGAAGCGCGGACGCGGGTGAGTCCGGGGACAGGGCGGCTCTACCCTCTGACGATGATCTGCGAGGTCTGGCGGGTGGGGCGCTCGACGGTCTACGCGGCCCGAGATCGAGAAGAGAGCGACGGGCCGGCAGGGCTGAAGAAGCGCGGACCGAAGACGAAGCTGAGCGACGAGGAGTTGGTGGAGGAGATCCGACAGGTGCTGAAGGAGAGCGACTTCCTGGGCGAAGGCCACCGGAAGGTCCGGGCCCGTCTGAGAGCCAAGGGGATCGGTGTGGGCAAGAACCGCGTGCTGCGGCTGATGCGGGAGAATGGGCTGCTGGCCCCCGTACGGCGCGGAAAGCACCCGCGTGGGGACCGGAGCCACAGCGGCCGGATCACGCGACGGATGTGCCGAACGAGCTGTGGGGTACGGACGCGACGCGGTTCTACACGAAGGAGGATGGGTGGTGCTGGTTCTTCGTGGCGGTGGATCACTGCATCACAGACGTGGTGGGCTGGCACGTGGCGAAGAAGGGCGATCGGTGGGCAGCGCTCGAGCCGATCCGCCAGGGTGTACGAACCCACATGGACGGCTACGCGCCCAAGATCGCTCTGGGGCTCGGCCTACGGCACGACTGGGGCCCTCAGTACACCGCCCATCAGTTCCAAGGAGAGCTGGCCTGGCTCGGGATCCGCTCGACGGCCTCGTACGTAGGAGAGCCGGAGTGCAACGGCGTCGCGGAACGCTTCATGCGGACGCTGAAGGAAGAGTGCCTGTACCTCCACGACTTCGAGAGCCTCGAGGAGGCCAGGCAGGAGATCGATGCGTTCATCGAACGCTACAACCGCGGGTGGCTCCTGGAGCGGCACGGGTATCGGACCCCGGCCCAGGTCCGTCAGGAGCTCACCCTGAAGGCGGCATGATTAGGCCGCCGACTTGTCCAGGAAACCGGAACCGGTACAGCCAGGGAGTAGAAAAAGTCCGATGTAGAGCGAAGCTCGACCGAGTGCGCTCATGTTTGAACTCCTGAAAAGGGTCGCTGCTGAAGAACCTAGACGTGTACAGCGCCTCTCGCGTTAAACCAACGGCCTACTCCGTTCGTGGGCCTCGTGGCGTCGTAGACCTCTGGCGTGTGTTAGGACGCATGGCGAGATTCGGGGGCCTCAAAGCGGAAATTCCCACTGAAAACGAAGGCTTGTGAAACACAAATTAGTCGTTCTTCTCAGCATCTTCCCCGTCGTGATCGTTCTGGATCTGATCACTAAGAGCTGGGCTCTTGCCGCCCTGGAGGGTGGTCGGCGGATGGAGCTCTTTTTCGGGTATGTGCCACTGACGCTTGCCTTCAATCGGGGAGCGGCCTTCGGGCTTTCCCTAGGCAACGATCCCCGGTGGTTCTTCATCCCCATCACCATGTTGGCCATGGGGTTGTTACTGGTGCTGTTGAAACAGGCCGATGCACGTGATTGGCTGCGCATCATCTCCGTTTCGCTGGTCGTCTCGGGAGCGTTCGGAAATCTCTACGACCGAGTGCGCTGGGATCGGGGTGTGGTCGACTTTATCGGGCCGATCGATCTCGGCGTGATGCTGTGGCCGATCTTCAACGTCGCGGACATGGCGATTTCTTGTGGCGCCGTCTTGCTGGCGATTTCGTTCTGGCGCGAAGAGAGGGAGACGGAATCGGTGGCCGCGGTGGCCGCAGTGGCCTCGGCGCCGGAGTCTCTCCCTGGAGACGCCGCCGCACCGTCCAGCGATTCTGGTGCGGTGACGGAACCGGGCGGCTGAGAGGATGTAGCCTCCACAGCTAAAAATGAGCGGGCGCCGGGATCACTCCCCGCGCCCGCTTCCTCGTCACCCTCTTGCCCGCGGTTACCGTGAAACCGTCGACAGGGCAGTCGCTAGAGGAACTGGAGGAGTCCGACTAGAGCTTCAGATGTTCTCTCAGGTCCATCTCCGACACGTGCAGCCTGAACTTATCGGCCTCGACCAACTTGGTCTCCACCAGCTTCCGATGAACGTCGGCGCCGAGCGCGGCCCTGAGGAATTCGCTGTGATCTGCCACGTGAACCGCCTCGAACAGATCGTGCGGTAGAGCGGTGATGTCGAGCTCCTCCCGCTCGATGGTCGTGAGCTTGTACAGGTCCATCGACATGGGCTCGGGGATTGGCATTTTCTTGTCCAGCCCGTCCAGGCCCGCGGACAGCATGACGCTGAACGCCAGGTACGGGTTACAGGTCGGATCCGGGAAGCGCAGCTCCATCCGGGTCGCGACTTCCTTGCCCGGCTTGCAGAGCGGAATCCGTACGGCCGCGGACCGATTGCGCTCGGCCCACGCGATGTAGACGGGAGCCTCGTATCCCGGCACCAGACGTTTGTACGAGTTGTGCGTCTGGTTCGTGATTACCGCGATCTCCCTGGAGTGGTCCAGGACGCCGGCAATGAAGTGCTTGGCCGTGGCGCTCAGGTGGTACTGGTCGCTCTTGTCGTAGAACGCGTTCGTATTCTCGTCCTTGAAGATCGACAAGTGCACGTGCATGCCGCTGCCGTTCTGGTTGGCGATCGGCTTGGGCATGAACGTGGCGAAAACCCCGCAGCGCCGTGCCACCTCTTTGACGACGTACTTGTACGTCTGGAGGTTGTCGGCCATCCGCAACGCCTCCTGGTAACGGATGGCGATCTCGTGCTGAGACGGTCCGACCTCGGAGTGGTGATACTCGACCGGCACGCCCATGGCTTCCAGGGCGAAAACCGTCACCTCGCGAATGTCGTCTCCCACGTCCACCGGGTTGATGTCGAAGTATCCGGCGTTGTCGAGAAGGGTTGGGCCGGTCTCGTCCTTAAAGTAGAAGAACTCTGCCTCGGGCCCGATGTTCATGTGGGAGAAGCCGTGTTCGGCCAACCGCTCGAGGTTTTGGGAGAGAATAACCCGCGGGTCCGACTCATACGCGGTCCCGTCGGGATTACGAGTCTCCGCGAACATCCGAATCGACCGAGAGCCACCGGGCCGGAAGGGGAGTGCCTGCACCGTGGAGGCGATGGGCACGGCGATCATGTCGCTCTCTTGGATCCGCCTATACCCCTCGATAGACGATCCATCGAAGCCCATCCCCTCATCGAAAGCTCCCTTGAGCTCCTTGGGCGTGATCGAGCACGACTTGAGGAATCCGATCATGTCCGTGAACCAGATACGGATCGACGCGATTCCGTACTCTTCGACGTACTTGAGAACCTCGTCGGGCGTACTCAGCGACAGCCCATTTCGAGAATCCAGCTCGTCGACGTAGTCCTCCATCTCTTCACGAAACGCTTCGACGTCGTATAAAAGGGCATCGAGGCTCATGGGTACAACTCCTCCGGGTGCTGGGTGGGGAAGGGAATCAAACGAAGGGGACTGTACGTCCCTAAAAGCGAAAACCAGGCCGGAGGAGACACTTCCTCCAGGGCCTGGTCGGGAAAATCCAACCGAGGGTCGACGGCCCTCATAGGGCCCCTCTCGACGGCAAAATCATGTGCGGCACGTGCGATGATAGATAAGGCTCTGATGCGTGTCAACCTTTGCGTACGCCACCGGCGCCAAAGTGCGGGAACGACGTACTCGAGATGGTTGCTCCCGTGCTTTGGCACTGCCACTTTTCGTAGGCGTTCACCTCATAATCGTGTTCTGTGTCATGTATGAGTCGGAGACTTCATGGAAAATTTTCTGAGCCAATCGTTCTTGGGAAACACCGCTCTGGAGTGGATCATAGGGTTTGGCGTCGCGGTAGGTGTGTGGGTTGCGGTTCGAATCGCGGTCCGGATTTTGTTGAACCGGATGAAAGCGCTGGCTGCCAAGACCGAGACCGACATAGACGATCTCGTAACCGAGCTTCTCGAGAAGACGAAGGGGCTCTTCGTTGCCCTGGTCGCGCTCTACGCCGGTGCCCGCAGCCTTCAACTTTCGGTCGGGATGGACGCACTGATGACGCGACTCTTCATCCTCGGCTTCATTATTCAGGGAGCGTATTGGGCGAACGGCATCGTCAACTACATTCTCGGGAGCTGGGCCAAGAAAAAATTCGAGTCGGATCCCACCATCACCACGGCACTCGGCTCGGTGGGATTCCTCATCCGACTCGCGGTGTGGGCGACCTTTGGCATGCTGGCCCTGGACAACCTGGGTATCGACATCGGTCCCATGGTGGCTGGACTGGGGATCGGAGGCCTGGCTCTGGGTCTGGCTCTGCAGGGCACGTTGTCCGATCTGTTCGCTTCGTTTTCCATCGTCTTCGATCGGCCCTTTACGGTGGGCGACTATATCCAGGTCGGCTCGCTGGCGGGCACCGTGGAGCACGTCGGGCTCAAGACCACTCGGGTCAAGTCACTCACGGGGGAGCAGCTCGTATTCTCCAATTCGGACCTGCTCGGAAGCCGGATTCAGAATTTCCAACGTCGAGCCGAGCGGCGCTGCGCCTTTACGCTGGGGGTAACCTACGATACGAGGCCGGATCAGCTGGAGCGGATTCCTAGTCTGATCCAGGAGATTATCGAAAGTCATGATCACACCCGATTCGATCGGTCTTTTTTCATGACGTTCGGCGACTCGGCTCTGAACATCGATACGGTGTACTACATGAACGTCCCGGACTTCGCGACGTACGGAGCCACACACCACTCCATCAACATCGAGATATTCAAGCGCTTCGCTCAGGAAGGAATCGAGTTCGCGTACCCCACCCAGACGATTCATGTGGAGGGAGTGGGGAGGACCTAGGGGGTCCTTGGGGAGGACCTGGGCGTCCTCGGAGAGGACCTAGGGGGTCCTTGGGGAGGACCTGGGGCGTCCTCGGGGAGGACCTGGGCGTCCTCGGGGAGGACCTGGGCGTCCTCGTTGCCGCCGGGCACCAACATGACGTACTCGACACGGCGGCCTCGCATCTTCGTGATACGGAGCCGTCCGCCTTCGACTTCCACGACGTCTCCGACCTGCCCCACACGGTTCAGGGCCCCGAACACGAAACCGCCCAGGGTGTCGTGGGGATCTTCGGGCAGGTTGAGGCTCAAGTGGTCGTTCACCTCTCGGACGGGGACGCCTCCCCAGATCCGAACGTAGCCGTCCGCTAGCTCCTGAAAGTGGAGGGGCTCGTCCTCTTCATGCTCGTCCTGAATCTCTCCGATGATTTCTTCGATGAGATCCTCCAGGGTCACCAACCCCGCCGTACCCCCGAACTCGTCCACGACGATGGCCATCTTGGTCCTATTGGTGCGCATCTGGGGAATGAGGTCCTCTACCAGCTTGGTGGTCGGTACGAACTGGATCGGACGCACGAGGGCTGAGAAGTCCTCCAGGCCGTCCCGATCACCACGCCAGAGGTCCCGGGCCACGAGCAGCCCTTCGATCTTGTCGAGCGAATCCTGATAGACGGGCACACGGAGATGTCCCTCATCGAGCATGACGGCCATGGCCTCCCGGACCGAGGCGCGGCCCGGCACCGCGATCATGTCGGTCCTGGGTGTCATGACCTCCCCGACCGTGACCTCGTCGAGACGGATGACGTTGGTTACCACCTTCCACTCGTCCTCGTCGATGGTGCCCTCGCTGTAACCGATTTGCGCCAGTACCTCGAGCTCAGCGCGGCTGGTCGTCGAGCCCTTGGAGCCTCGGAGCATCTGGCTGAAGAGGTTGAGGGGCACCAAGATCGGCTTCATCAGGAAGACCATCCAATGCAGGACGTAGGCAGATGGTCTTGCGAGCTTCTGCCAGAACACGGCCCCGATCGTCTTGGGCACGATTTCGGAAAAGAGCAGGATGATCAGGGTCAGTACCCCGGTGAACACCCCGATCCAGGCCTCGCCGAAGACACGGGCAGCGATGGAGCCGCCGAGCGCCGCGCCTGCTGTATGTGCAATGGTGTTGAGTGTCAGGATCGCCGCGATAGGCTCGTCGATCCTGTCTCGCATTACGCTCAGATAGTCCCCGGCTTTGGACCCCTGCTCGCGGAGAAGCTCCACAGAGGAGTGTGTCACAGAGAGGAGTACGGCTTCCAGGATGGAACAAAGGAAGGAGACGGAGAGGGATACCCCGAGGACCCACAGCAGTGTTGTCATACACGCACAGTATTGGAGGAAGACAGGGCCAAAGACAAGGGCGAGCGGGCCTGGCGCCTACTGCCGGGTCGCCCTACTCTTCGCCGAGATCCGGCAGATCACCCGGGTTCGCTCGCAAAAACCGTGATTTGTTTCCGCTCCAGGGGATGTCGGCCCGTCGATGATTGTGCATGCCAGGAAAGACACTTCCTTCGAGGCCCACCCCATCGAAGAGGTGGAGCGTGCGCTCAATCTGGAGGAGGCTGACCGCGAGGACCTGCAGGGGCTATACCGCTTCAACACCGTCCGGGTCCCGGCTCTTCGCTTAATCGGGTCCAACGTCCTTCTGTTTGTCGTGGCGGTTCACAACCTCCTCGTTTTCGGGGAGCTGGATTTTGCCACCTACTTGCCCCTGGTCATCGGCCTGGAGCTCTACTGTCTCGTCTCCTGGGGATTGCTGCGGGTGTACTTCACCCGTGTCTCGGCTGTCCACCTGGGGGACATTTTTCTTGTCTTCGATCTCGTTATGTGGAGCTGGGCCATCTCCGCCAGCGGGGGGGCGCAGAGCTTGCTTTGGCCAGTGTTTCTGCTGCATACCGCGGATCAGCTCTGGCTGAACCGGGCGCGAGCCCGGGTGATGGCGGGACTGGGGCCGCTGGCCTATGCGGGGCTGCTGGCCTATTGGGCGTTGGTGGCGGGCCAGGATGTGGTGTGGGGCGCCGAGGCGGCCAAGCTGATCGTGCTCGTCACCATGAACATCTTCATGGTGCTCGTGGCCGAAGGCCCATGGCACCAACGAGAGAGAACGCATGCGGCCAGAGACCTCATTCTTCGGCTCGAAGAACAGTCGGGGGAACTCGATGCCGCCCGGCGTCGCGCAGAGGCAGCCAATGAAGCCAAGAGTGAGTTCCTGGGCAGGATGAGCCATGAGCTGCGCACCCCTCTCCACTCGGTGTTGGGGTTCACGAACGTCCTGCTCAGAAACAAACACCTGAGCCTCGAGTCCCGCGACCTGGATTACCTGCAGCGCATACGCGTCAACGCGATGCACCTGCTGAATCTGATCAACGACCTGCTGGATCTGGCGCGCATCGAAGAAGGGGGCCTCAAGTTGGAGCTAAGCGAGGTGGATGCGGCGTCTCTTATCCGCGAGACGGTCGAGCAACTCGACGATTGGGGGCTGATGGACGACGTGGCCGTCCAGGTCGAGACGCCGGACCACGGCCATCCTATTCGGGCGGATGAATCGCGGCTGCGTCAGGTATTGATCAAGCTCATCGGGAACGCCATCAAGTTCACGGATGAGGGATCCATCACCGTGATTATGGACACGGTCGACCGAGTTCCGAAGGCGATCCGTGTGGAAGACACCGGTGTGGGCATTCCCTCGGATCGCTTGGCCACGATTTTCGACGCATTCGAGCAGGGCGACGGTAGCACCACACGGGTCCACTACGGCGCCGGCCTGGGGTTGGCTGATCTCCCGGTCACTGTGCGAGCTCATGGGAATGCAGCTCTCGGCCCAGAGCACGCTTGGTGAGGGATCGACGTTCACGATTACGATCCCCGAGCGCCTGGTCGTGAAGGAGAACCTGTCGCCGGCCGAGGACGTGTCGCCTACCGCCGGTGGCTGAGCGCCGCGGTCCCCGGTTTGCGCTGCTTGAGTCCCTTGGCCGATCAGCCAAGGCCCACCCCCTCTCCCGGAAAATCCTGATATCGACCACGTTCGGAGAGGGCAGTGAGCTTCTCCGTGCGCTCGCGCTACACGAGGAGAGTTGGGCGGGTTTCGAGGTCACCACGCCGGGCCGGCTGGCGGCCCAGATCGCCGGCCCGGACCTGGCCTCCCGAGGGCTGGCGACCCTCGACCCGTTCGGTCAAAGGGCGCTGGTGGATCGCGCTATGGATGGAGTGTTTGCGACGGACGAGTGGCCCGAGCTCGGGGTTCTCGAGCATGGTGTGGGCTTTCGCGAAGCGGTCCTGGGGGTGGTGTCGGCCCTCCGGCTGGCCGGAGTGGCCCCGGCCTCCGTTGCTGGGGCGTCGGCGCGCCGAGGTTTCCTGGCCGAGGTACTTGATTCGTACGAGACCACCTTGGCCGAGCGAGAGTTGGCGGATCCCGCCGAGGTGCTGCGCCGGGCCACGGAGGTCGTCACCCGCGGCGGTTCGAGCGACGCGGACGGAGCCGTCCTTCTGCTCTTGCCCGGACTGAGTTCAAGGGGTGTCACCGGGCGCTTCGTCGAGGTCCTGCAGGAGCGAGGCGCAACGGTTCTCGCTACCGATCCGGTCGTGGGGATACATGCTCCCGCGACGATCGTTTGGAAGGCGGTTCCGGCGAGGGGCCGCTTCTCATTCCTTCACGCCCCGGATCAGGCGCCGGAGACGGATGCACTACCCGATGTTGAGATGTTCTCGGCGGCCAGCGTCCGCGACGAGCTCCGCGAGGTGCTGCGGCGCACGATGTCGAGTGGGCGCCGCTGGGACGACATCGAGATCGTCACTCCCGATCCGAATACGTACGGTGCGGTCCTGGACGCCCTCTCCCATCAGTTGAGGATCCCCTGCAGCTTCGGTGTGGGACTGGCCATCGGACGCACCCGGCCGGGCCGGGCCATGGACGGCTACCTACGCTGGATCGAGAACGGGTTTCCGGCGGAGGTGCTGCGAGGCCTCCTCGAGGCCGGTGACCTCGAGGCTCCGGCCGAATACGAAGGTGTGTCCTCCGCGGCGTTGTCCCGCAGGCTGCGGCGACTGCGTGTCGGATGGGGCCGCTCCCGCTATCTGCCCGCTATCCGGGCCGCGCTGGCACTCGCGCAAGAGGAGGTGGAAGGCCACAACGTGAAGCCCTTCCGCGATGAGGCGCCTGAAGAGGCTCAAGCGCGCGGAGAGCAGCGTGTGCGGGAGTTGAAGGCTCTCGAGTCGCTCGTCGCTGTTCTCGACCAGGCCACCCCATGGACTCCCCGACCTCTCGTGCTGGATGGCGGAAGCGTATCGGCGGCGGAGCTGGCCCGAGGGGTCCAGGTTTTCTTGCGACTCGTGCCGGAAGGCGAGGGGGCAGACGTGGTGGGACGTGAAGACCTGCTCGGTCGCCTGGCCCGCATCTCCGAGACGCTCACTCGGAAGACGTCGTTCGATGCGGCAATGGCCGCGCTTCGCAGTCACCTCGATATTCGGGTCCGAGCCGCGTGGGACGAAGGATCCCCCCCATGGAAGTCCACGGGCGGGCACGTCCATCTCACCGACCTGGCCCACGGAGGATATACCGGGAGAGGGACCACGTTCATCGTGGGACTGGATGCCGGTCGCTTTCCGGGAGCCGGCGCCCAGGACCCGGTGCTTCTCGATGTCGATCGCAGGGAACTGGCCTCGGACCTGCCGACTTCAGCGGACAGGCTCTCCGAGCGGCGGTTTCAGCTAGCTGCGCTCCTGGCCAGGACCCGGGGACGTGTGACCGCGAGTTATACCGCCTGGGACTCAGCTGAGGCCCGTGTCGTTCAGCCATCGACCGTGCTTCTCGACATGTTCAGGCTCTGGAAAGGTCGGCCCGAAGCCACGTTCGAAGATTTCCACGAAACGGTGGGAGAGCCCGTCTGTGCGATTCCGCGCTCGGGGCCCTTGGATGGTATCGACGTGTGGCTCGACGCGTTGGCTGGTGACAGCGGCTTCCTCCGTGGCGAAGAGGCGTTGGCGGAGGCTTTTCCCGGATTACGTTCCGGATTGGAGGCCAGAGCACAGCGGGCAATGGACGAGGCGTCGGCTCATCACGGGTTGGTGACACCCCGTGCCGAAGTCATGGACCCGCGTGCGAACCCGCTCATCGTGGTCTCAGCGACGCGACTCGAGGCTCTGGGTGCCTGCCCACTCAGGTACCTACTTCGGTACGGCATCGGTCTGCGTCCTCCCGACGATCCGTCGCTCGACCCGGAGCGATGGTTGGATCACATGCAACGAGGCGCCTTCCTCCATCGGGTCTTCGAGAGAGTACTGACCACGGCTCGGGAGACGGATATCGAGCCGGAGGACCCTGCCTTCCTCGACGTGGGGATTGCCGTTTTGGAGCGGGAAGCCGAACGGCTGAGAACTACGGTGCCGGTTCCCAATGAGGCCGTGTACGCGCATGGGTTGGCGCTCCTCAGAGAGGATATCCGATCCTTCACGGACTTCGTGCGAGAACGCGGAGCGCCGTGGGTACGGCTCGAGATGAAGTTCGGCCGGGACGATTCGCCTCCGGTGGAAGTGGGGGTAGGTGAGGACTCGATCTCGGTTCAAGGTGCCATAGACCGGGTCGATCGAGACGAAGAGGGTCTTCACATTCTGGACTACAAGACCGGTGGTCTCTACGGGTTCACGCCCGCATCGGCCGTGTTCAACGGCGGTCGAAGAATGCAGCACGTGATCTACGCGGAGGTCGCGGAGAGAGTGCTGGATGAGGGAGTGGCGGACATCTCGTACGCCTTCCCGACCGCCCGCGGGCAAAACGACGCACGAACGTTCACCCGTGAGGAGGTGCGTTCTGGGGTGGAGTTGCTCGGGGTGATGCTGGACCAGGTGGCTGCGGGGCGACTTCTGCCGACCAACGACCCGTCGGACTGCGGCATCTGTGACTTCCGGCCCGTGTGCAAAGTCACCGATAGTGACTGGAACTATACGTCACCGTTGGCCGAGTGGGGGGAGCGCAACATGCTTCTCCTCCGGGAATACGCCGGGCTCCGCCGCATCCGGACCTGGGAGGATACGCGGTGACCGAATTGCGCCTTCCGGACCAGTCCGCCAGGGACGACATCGACACCGATCTGGATACGAACATCCTGGTCGAGGCGGGAGCCGGTTCCGGGAAAACGACGTCGCTGCTGCGCCGCATGGTGGGGCTGATCCGGTCGGGCACCGCTTTGGCACCGGAGATCGCCGCGGTGACGTTCACCCGCAAGGCTGCAGGCGAGCTGCGCGAGCGCTTTCAGGAAGAGCTCGAGAAGGAGCTCGTGGCCGGTGCACCTGGTTCGGACGAATCAGTCAGGTTGCGGCAGGCGCTGTCGTCTTTGGACCAGTTATTCATAGGGACCATCCACGCGTTCTGCGCGAGACTCCTCCGGGAACGACCGCTTGAGGCGGGGCTCGACCCCGGGTTTCAGGAGCTGACGGAAGAAGCTTCGGTCAAGTTCACCACAGGCTTCTGGGCTGCACACCTGGAGCGCCTCGCCGCTGATGGCGATCCGATCCTGGAGCACCTCTCCGACGTAGGGCTTCACCCTGGACAACTCGAGCGTCTGTTCAAGGAAGTCGGTGAGCAGCCCGACGTGGAGTTTCCGTCCGAGGACGTGGCACGGCCGGACGCGGGGGAGGTCTCGGCCGTGCGAGAGGAGCTGATCCGCCTCATGGGTCAGGCGGAGGAGCTCATGCCTGACGCCGAGCCCCTGAAGGGGTGGGACGAGGTGCAGAGGAAGGTGAACACGCTCCGGTATTCGCTCGCCGTCATCGGCTGGGACACCGATGTAGCGTTCTTCAAGGCTCTCTCGGAAATGGCGCGTCGTAAGGCGTACAAGGCGACTCAGAACCAGTGGTCGGAAGATCCGGCCGTCAAAGCCAGGGCCAAGGCTTTGGGCGAGGCGTTCTCGGACTTCGTCGCGGAGGATTCAGCGTCGCAGCGTCTGCTGTTGCAATGGCGGATGCACCGGTACGCCGTAGCGATTCGCATGGTCGTTGGAGCGGCCCGGGCGTGGGAAGCGGAGAGACTGCGCACCGGGCGGCTCAACTTTCAGGATCTCCTGATGTTCACTGTGGGTCTCCTGCGCTCCAGCGCGGATGCCCGCCGCCAGCTTGGCCTCCGATACCGCAGGGTCCTGGTGGACGAGTTTCAGGACACGGATCCCGTGCAGGCGGAGATTCTCATGCTGCTGGCGGCGGAGCCGCGCACTGGTGCGGCCGATACGCCGTCTGGCGATGCCTCGGTGGAACCGAACGACGGGCCGGCCGCCGAGCAATGGCTGGAAGTGGCACCGCGTCCCGGTGCCCTTTTCGTGGTCGGGGACCCGAAACAGAGTATCTACCGATTCCGCAGGGCCGATATCACGGTGTACAACGCGGTCAAAGATCGCTTCGAGTCCTTCGGCCGTGTGCTGGGTTTGGAGGCCAATTTTCGCTCGGTGTCGGGAATTGCTGCGCTCGTAAACGATGTCTTCGAGCACGGGGAGGCCTTCCCGCCCCAGGCGACGGCGTATCAGGCGGCCTTCGCCCCGCTCCTGCCACAGCGGGCAAATCGTGACGACAGGCCCGACGGAGTCTTCCACTATTTGATCGAGGAGACGACCAGGGACGATCTGGTGTCGGAGGACGCCGGCCGGCTCGCCACGTGGGTGAGCCGGCGTTGCCGGCAAGGAGGCGATCGTAAGCCGGGAGACTTCCTGATCCTGACCAAGTATCGGAAGGACCTCGAGCCCTACGCTCGAGAGCTCGAGGCTCGGGGTTTGCCTGTGGCTCTCTCGGGTGTCTCGGTAGGGCAGGAAGAGGAGATCTCGGAGTTGGTCTGCCTTCTGGAATGTCTGGCTGATCCGACGGACTCGGTGAAGCTGGCGTCCGTGCTGGTCGGGCTTTTCTTCGGTCTCGACTTCGAGCAGCTACTGGACCACCGGGTAAAGGGCGGCCGTTTTACGCTCACGTCCCTGCACAACCAGCCGGAGACGGACGTGACCATGGCCCTCCGACGTCTCCACCGATGGTGGGACGCCACTCGTCGGGCCCCCGCGGACGGCGTGCTGGCCCGTATCGCGGATGAAATCGGGCTTCTCCCCCACGCCGCGTCGGGTCCGCTCGGACAGATCCGCGCGGGAGCCCTCTTGTACGTTCTCGACGCGGTGGCGTCATCGACCCTGGAAGGCAGCACGTCCATCGCAGGGGCACTTGGTGCGGTTCGTCTGGCGCTCGACGCCAAGGAGCCCGAGGCGCCGCTCCAGCCGGGACGCACGGACGCCGTACGTGTCATGAACATCCACAAGGCCAAGGGGCTCCAAGCCCCCGTCGTCGTGCTGGCCGCGCCTGTGGCGGACAGGAGGAGAGATCCGGAGCACCACGTCTCCAGGCTGGACGACGGGAGGGCCGCCGGATATCTGGTCGTGCAAACGCGCGAGGGGTGGACCAGAACGATTCACGCGATGCCTCCAGACTGGTTCGAGCGAGAAGCCGAGGAGCGACGTTTTGGCGAGGCGGAGGGTGTGCGTCTCATGTATGTCGCCGCCACACGCGCGCAAGACGAGCTGGTGGTGGCCAGGAGGGCAGACGGGAAGGGCACATCCCCGTGGGCCCTCCTGGACCCCTGGCTGGAAGAGCATGGCGCACGGCTGGACTCGATGGTCGCCGAGCCGGCTACCCCCCGTGCCGCTCTCGAAGAGGAGGGCAGGGTGGTACGGGATCGGGGGGTCGGCGTCGACGTGAGACGGGACAAGAAGGGTCGGCCCGGATATCTGTTTCGGTCCGTCACGTCGGTGGCCAAGGCGACTGAAGAAGGTGAGACGCAGTTCGTGCTGGAGCTGGGGGCCGGGGGCCCGGAGCAAGCTCCCTCGAGCACTTCGCATGCCGAGTCCGAAGAAGAAGCCGGCGCGTCGGCCCAGGAAGTGATGGATGCAGGCGACCCTGCGGTAGCGCAGCGGTCTCGGGGATTCAGTTGGGGAACTGTGGTGCACGGTGCTCTCGCGGCCGCCGCGGGGGGGCTGACGGACGCGGAGCTACGATCGGTCGGCCGCGCCCTTCTCGTGGAGAACGAGCGACCCCTGAACGCGGATGGTGAGCCCGCCGAGGTCGATGAGTTGGTCACGCTCGTAGAGATGGTATGCAGGTCTCGGCTCTGGGAACGTGCCCGTGCGGCGGAGCAAACCCTGGTAGAGGTGGCGTTCTCGACCAGGGTGCCCGAACTGGAAACCGCCGAGAGGTCGGGCAAGGTAGAAACGAAGCGATATGTCGAAGGGGTCATCGATCTCGCTTTCCGGGAGGCCGACGGTTGGACGATCGCCGATTACAAGACCGATGTGGGCACGGATCCGGATTTTGCGGATCGGAAGTTGGCGTACCGGCGGCAGGTGGACATGTACGCTGCCTGTTGGAGCCGCTTGACCGACGAGCCGGTCAAGGAGCGGATCATCTTCTACACGGCGCAGCAACACGAGGACGTTTGGTGAACCCATCGATCGGCGCCAGGAGCGTTCGCGGCTGATCCGGTTGACGCGAGGCACTGGTACCTAGAAACTGAGTTGTGACCTTTCTACTGGCCCATACTCCGGTGTAACTCTGATGCGTCCCAATAGATTGTCGTTCTCCCTCGTCGCGCTCCTTTTTGTCGTCCTCGCCCTCCCGGCAACGGCCCAGGAAACGGTGACGTCGCCCGAGCAGCAGTTCGGGCATGAAATCGGAGCCGATTATCAGCTCCCGAACTACACCCAGCTCTACGAATATTGGCAAAAATTGGCCGTGGAGTCGGACCGGATGTCCATCCTCGACATCGGTCTCACTTCGCGGGGTAGACCCCAGATCATGGCGATCATCACGTCGCCGGAGAACCGTGCGAACCTCGATCGATATAGAGAAATCTCACGACTCTTGGCCAAGGCCGAGGGGGTCTCCGAGGAGGAAGCCCAGTTGTTGTCCCAGGAGGGGAAGGCCGTGATCTGGATCGACGGCGGCCTCCACGCCACCGAGGTGCTCGGAGCCCAGCAGCTCATGGAGTTGGTGTACCGTATGGTGAGCCGCTCCGACGCGGAGACGCTGCGGATTCTGGACGATGTGATTCTACTGGCGGTTCACGCGAACCCTGACGGCATGGAGCTCGTGTCCGACTGGTATATGCGCGAGGGCGATCCGCTGAAGCGGAGTACTGGGGGTGTCCCCGTGCTCTACAATGAATACGCGGGCCATGACAACAACAGGGACTTCTACATGTCGGCGCTTTCTGAGAGCACCAACATGAATCGGGTGATGTACCGGGAGTGGTATCCGCAGATCGTGTACAACCATCACCAAACGGGTCCGTCCGGTACCGTCATGTTTGCGCCTCCTTTCCGCGACCCGCCCAATCACAACCTCGATCCGCTCATCATCACCGGACTGGACGGTGTTGGAGCGGCCATGCACGGTCGCTTTGTCCGAGAGGGGAAGGGGGGAACCACCATGCGTTCCGGTGCGAGCTACTCCACCTGGTGGAATGGCGGACTGCGCACCACTCCGTACTTCAAGAACATGGTCGGCCTACTCACTGAGACCATTGGCAATCCGACTCCGATCGAGATTCCGTTCAGGCCGGACCGGCAACTACCGCACGGTGATCTCCCGTTGCCCATCGAACCCGGTGTCTGGCACTTCCGCCAATCGATCGAATACTCGCAGACAGCGAACTGGGCGGTTCTCGATTATGCCTCGCGAAATCGCGACCATCTGCTCTACAGCATCTGGCGGATGGGTATGAACTCCATCGATCGTGGTGGCCGTGACACATGGACGGTGCTCCCGTTCGAGGTCGAGGCTGCGGCCGAAAACCTCGGTGGCCGCGAGACCGGGTCCGCCGACGAGTTCCAGGCGATGCTGCGGCCTCGTGAAGGACGCGATCCTCGGGGGTTCATTTTGCCGTCGGATCAACCCGACTTCGCCACCGCCACCAAGTTCGTGAACACGCTGCTCAAGAACGGAGTGGATGTTCACAAGGCCACGGCGGCGTTTACCATAGGCGGTACCCGCTATGCCTCGGGCTCCTATGTGGTGAAGACGGAGCAGGCCTTCAGACCCCATGTAATGGACATGTTCGAGCCCCAACAGCACCCCAATGATTTTGCATATCCGGGTGGCCCCCCGACGCCTCCGTACGACAACGCCGGGTGGACGTTGGCTTACCAGATGGGCATCGAGTTCGATCGAATCCTGGACGGCTTCGACGGGCCCTTCGAGATGATCGAAGGACTCGCCGAGGTGCCGTCGGGAGAGGTGGCGGTCGCGGCATCGGCGGCCGGCTACGCGTTCGACCATCGCAACAACAACTCCTTCCTGGTCCTGAACCGGCTTCTCGCTCAGGGGAGTGACGTGTATTGGCTCCTAGAGACGCCCGGAGGCACGGACCTTACGGAGGGGGCGTTCTACGTACCTGGCGGCCAGGTAGACCGCGACGCACTGCAGGCCCTGGCGGCCGAGACGGGCGTGAGCTTTCAGGCGATCGGCGCGCCCATGGGAGGAACCCTCAAGATGCGGCGGCCGAGGGTCGGCCTTTGGGACCGCTACGGGGGCTCTATGTCGTCGGGCTGGACGCGCATGATCATGGAGGATTTCGGCTTCGACTTCGAGGTCGTGTATCCTCCTGAGCTGCCCGAGGGAAACCTGCGTGATCGGTTCGACGTGTTGGTCTTCGAGGACGGGGCGATTCCTTCGCCTAGTGGCGGCGCTCCGAGTTTTGGGGGAGGCCGTTCACCGCTGGACCCGGCGACCATCCCCGAGGATCTTCGCGGTCGAATAGGGTCTGTCACAGCCGACGGAACCGTGCCTGAAATCTTGGAGTTCGCCCGGGCTGGCGGCACGGTCATCGCCATCGGAAGTTCCTCGGTGCTGGGGTATTACGCGGGTCTTCCAATGAGTGACCACCTGGTCGACAATGGCCGACCCCTCACGGGGGAGCAGTACTACACACCCGGATCCGTGCACTCGCTCAAGGTCGAGCACGTGAGCCCGCTCACTCATGGGCTCGGGGAGCGCCTCGACGTACTCATCAGCCACAGTCCTCTCTTCCAGCTCGACGCCGGGTGGGAACGACAAGGCATCAAACGGATTGGTTGGTTCGATACCGACCGGCCGCTGAGGAGTGGGTGGGCCTGGGGCCAGGAGCGCATGCAAAACGGCACGGCTTTGATCGAAGCACCGCTTGGCGAAGGAAAACTCTTCCTCTTCTCGCCCAGGATCACGTTCCGCTCACAATCCCACGCCGCGTTTCCGCTGCTGTTCAACGGAATTTTTTACGGTTCGGCTCAGGAGGGGCCGATCCTCTGACCCAGAGAAATCCGGGTCTGGCCGGGCTTAACTGAAACCGATTGGGCGGCGTCCGAGTTATTGAGGTGATCGCCTGTCGTATGGGTATTACCGGCCCATGGGGCGTTGGGTTGGAACCTGCCGCCGATAGGTCGATACAACTAGATAGGTCGACCTCGTTACTGAGCGCGGACCGGCCTCCGCAGTCCCGGAGAGTCATGTGACTAGGAACATCGGCAAGGCCCTGATGCTCGCCCTGATAGTGTCCGGCGTTTGGGCGGCCGAGTCTTCGGCCCAGATCAGGGGCGTCGTCACGTCGAGTGGCGGAATTCCGCTCGAGGGCGTGGCCATCGAGGTCTGGACCGCCAATCGGCGGATTGCGGCACGTCTGACGGACTCCAACGGGCGTTTCTTTTTACCTGAGAGCATCGCGTTCCAGGCCGTGACCCTGCAGATAGGCGGACTGGGGTTCAAGACTCTGAACGTCGTGGTCGAGGACGGCGTCGACGACTATGCCGTCCAACTCGACGTAGAGCCCCTGATGCTCGAAGGGCTCTTGGTGACGACTGAAGAAGGCACCTGTGAGACGGGGCGTGACGATGCCAGGGCCCGGCAGCTGTGGCAGCTCGCCCGGCTACGGTACGGGGGCCTCATGGACACGCTCGGTGTGGCGACGTATCTGGCAGAAGCCGACACGATCGTACCGCTCTCCGACCTCGGTCCCTTGGATCTGCCTGCGCTCGCACTGAGTCAGCGCGGATCATCGTCGCTCCTTCGTTTCAGTTGGAGCCGGCGCATCGAGCGGGACGGCTATGCGTTCAAGGTTCGACGGACCGACGGAGCCCGCCCCTACGACTCGTGGGTGTATGCACCCCTGGATGCGGATTTCGCTCCCCACTTTGTCGACGATCTCTTCGGCGAGCGGCATCGGATGGTGGTCGAGCACGAAGGCCCCGAAGGTTGGACGCTGGCCTACTGTCCCAAGAAGGACAACAAGCCCAGCATCAAGGGAACCATCGCCCTGGCCAGGGACACGACGTTCAAGTCGATCGAGTGGCTGTTCGAGACCCCCGATCCGGTAGAACATGCCGGTGGGCGCGCCGTTTTCCCACCGCCGCTTTCCAATCGCCCACGGGTGTACCTGCTCCCGAGTGAAGCCATCGTCTGGCGTGAGGTGCCAGGCGGTGAATACCTACAGCGTTATCAACGATTCGAAGATTGGCTCGTGGCTCCGGGTGACTCGGTGCCGGCCCTTCCGTTGCGCCGCAGCGATGGGCCAGGCGGCTCTCGCAGGAACTGACCAACCACCTCCGACATGAGGCCTCAGGGCACCGGCTCCATGCGCACCGGTGCCATGCGATCGGTTTGTCCGGTGTCCATCGGAGGAGGAGCGTCGGGGCACTCCGCGTCGGACAGAGGCCCCGTGGTATGCAGGTCGAGATATGTGGCGGTGGCATAGGAAGTGAATCCCGGGACACCTTTGACCACGTCACTGTCTACCACGTGCGGAAACTCGACGAAGGCCGAGTACGGTTGGCCTGCGCTGAGCCGCTCCGCCTCCACCGTTATGTGCTCGGTCCGATACGTGGTATAGGGCCCTTGAAACGGCAGTCCCGTGTGGAAGAGCCGTTCACCTCGGCAGTCGGCCACCACCACGAAAATCATGTCGTCCACGATGCCTCGTGGATCGGCCCGTCCGTTGGAATAAGCGCTCCAACGGACGATGAGGTCCTGATCGGGATCCACTGCCATCGGCGACACCTGGTGACCGGCCTGCTCCAGGGAGATCGTGATAGGAGCGGGAATATCGGTCTGTCCCGACGGCCCAGAGAGCGACGTCACGCAGCCGAACGCTGGGTGCGGTCAAGCTGAAGAGATAGGTCCCGTTCGGGTGCGCCCGGTCGACGTCATCCTGTGAATCGAAGTGGCCCATCTCGATGTAGAAATTCTCCCCCCGGTCCTCGTACTCGAGCGGAGGGTGGTCCGCCCCCGCTCGCTGAAGAACCCTGACTCCAGCGAACCCTCGGGTAGAAGGAAGACCTCCGAGAAAAAATGGTAGTTGAGCAGGGCCAACTCCCCCACGCTGTCCTGCGCAAAGTTTGACGACTTCACGAGAACGAAAAAAGAAACGCAATGATAAGTTATGGGCTTGACAACCAGGGAGACCAGGATGACGCCGAGGAGATGCGCCCGGCATATTGCGGCTCGTTGACGTGCCATGCTCTCAGACCGGCCCGCTGAGGTGGTCAGTCGCTCAGAGTGCGCTGCAGATACGCCCTCAAACGACGCCAGGCGTCGAGGGCCGGCGCCTCCCTGAGCTCAGGATTCTCGTCTACACGAAGCCAGAATCCGTGATTAACGGCGTCGTACACGTGCACGTCGTTCTCGACACCCGCGGACCGCAGAGCTTCCACGAACTGGTTCACGTTGTCGGGCGGAATGCCGCCATCCATCTCGGCAAAGGTCCCGTATACCTCGTGCCGTACCGAGGCCAACACCTCGGGATCGGTCACCAGGCTCCCGTAGAAGATGGCCGTACCTTCATGCTCTTCGCCGCCCAGGGCGTAGCTCAGAGCGATCCCGCCCCCGAAGCACCAACCCATGGACGCCACGCGTCCGGTCACGTCGTCCCGGGACCGAAGAAAACGAGCGGCTGCATCGAGATTGGCGATCGTGCGGTCGAGATCGCCCTGCGCCTCCTGCATGAGAGCGACATTTTCATCCCGATTGCTGCCGGTGCGTCCGGAGTAGAGGTCCGCCGCCAAAGCCACATAACCCTCCGCGGCCATGGCGTCGGCCATCTGACGGACACGATCGACGAGGCCGTTCCACTCGTGGATCAGAATCACGGCCGGGAAGGGGCCCTCACCCTCGGGTACTGCCAGGTAGCCCTGGGCGGCTTCGTCGCCCGCGAAGTAGGCCACGGCCTCCCCGGACGGAGGTGCTGCCCGACCCCATATTGCCGAGGGGAGCGTGTCGACCGGTTGTGTGACTGAAGCCGCCGCGCCCGAGGGCTCCTCGGCCTCGTCGGCCGGAGCGGCGCACGTCGCAAGCAGTACGGTCGCCAGTGCAAGGGACAGCGAAATGACCGTGCCTCGTCGTTGCTCTGTCCGTGTCATGTCGGTCTCCTTTGCGGGCTGGGCCCTGCGTAACGGGTCTTATCCAGGCGGCGGGACCCTATAGGCGTTCTGCGTCAGACTAACTGATCGGGGCCAGTCCCGCCTGTGCGACGAGAATGAGCAGGGCACGTTGGATCCCTCTGGGACCGTTCTCGTTGATGAACCACTCACCGGGTGAATGTCCGCCTCCTCCGTGGCCCCCTCCGCCGATGGTGATGGCCGGGACACCGAGGGAGATGGGGATGTTCGAATCGGTGGAGGATCGCCCTAGGGCCGGTTCCAGGCCGAGGAGTCGGGTCGCGGCGACGGCCCTCTGCACCAGTGGAGCATCCTCGGCCACCTCGCCCGAGGGTCGGTCCCCGATCATCGCGATCTCCACGGTAACGGCCGGGCCAGAGCGGCGGCTCGCGTTCATCTCCGTGACGGCTCGCCGCATGGCTCGGTGGAAGAGCGTGTCGATGACCAAGAGCCGTTCCTGACTCTCCGAGCGCATATCGACCAGCATCGACGCCTCGAACGGAATCGAGTTCACCGAAGTGCCGCCGGTGACGACGCCCACGTTGTAGCTCGTCTTGGGACCGCTTCTGGTGTACGGGTCTGCGGCGAGATCGAAGTAGTGGGTCGCCCGGCCCATTACATGCGCGGGATTCAGTAGGCCGAAGGCGCCCCAGGAGTGTCCTCCGGGGCCCGAAAAAGTGACCCGGTAACGATGCGACCCCAGGCCCTGATGCGTCACACGCGTGTCACTGAGGCCGTCAACGGCGATGAAGCTGTCGATGGAGGGGCCGCCGGCTCGGAACAGGTGCTTCATGCCACGCAGATCGCCCAACCCCTCCTCACCTACGGTGCCAACGAACAGAATGTCGGTCTCGGTCTTGATGTCGGCCGCATTCATGGCACGAAGAATGGCCAACAACGCGGTGATCCCGCGTGTGTCGTCGCCCACGCCGGGGGCGTACAGAGTGTCTCCCCTCATACGGATTGTCACGTCGGTGCCTTCGGGGAAGACGGTATCGAGGTGGCCCCCGATGGCGACGGCGCCTGCTGCACCGCTCGTCCCGCGTCTCAAGGCGATCACGTTCCCCACGTCGTCCACGTAGACCGAATCCGCGCCCGCCTCGACCAGCATGTCGCGGAAGGCCAGTCCCCGCGCCTGCTCGGCGAAAGGCGGAGCCGGAATCTCCGTGAGCGTGATCAGGGTGCGCATGGTCTGGGCGTCGTCCGCTTCGATACCTGTGAGCGCGGCCTGCACGGAGGGGTCGGCGAAGATCGCCTGAAGCTCCTGGGCCGCATTCATCGACTGCGCCGATAGAGGCTCCGTAGCGAACGATGACGTGAGCGCGGAGGCCGTGAGCAGATAGGCTGTCAGAGAGAGACGAATCATGGTATCCGAGGATGGAATCCAGAGTGTCCGGCACTCTAACGTGCGTCCCGACCCTTGGCGAACACTCCAGGGCGCAACTCCTTGATTTTCAACCGAAAATCACCGAACCTTTTGCGCCTCTTGCTCGACCGGCAACCGTCCCTCATTCTGACATTTTGGAGCTCCGTGAGCCAAGAATTTTCTCTGGTTCCCCGCACCCTAGGTACAGTGACCGGGATGCTGGCGGGCTTGGGTCGCACCTCCAGATCCGTGGCCGAGCATTCGGGTCAGCTGGGTCTCCTCGTCTGGAGCATGGGCGTTGCCGTCGCCCGCCTCCGCGTATCGGCGCGTGATGTTCTGCGCCACATCCACATCATCGGAATCCAGAGCGTCCCGATCGTCCTGGTGGCGGCAGGGCTGATTGGAGTCGTTACCAGCCAGCAGGGCGGATATCAGATGCAGAGCAATCTGCCTTTGTACATCATGGGTTCCGTGGTCGTGGAGAGCGTGATTCTCGAGATGGGGCCCGTTCTCACCGCCATCGTCATTGTGGGCCGGGTGGGTGCACGGATCACCGCCGAGTTGGGCACCATGAAGGTTTCGGAACAGATCGATGCACTCTACTCTGTGGGTCGTGACCCGGTCGAGATCTTGGCGGCCCCGCGGGTTATCGCCCTCATGATCTCCATGCCGATCCTGGTCGCCATGGCCAATGTCGTCGGAATCCTGACCGGAATGTTTTCCGCCCAGTTCACTCTCGGGCTGGGCCAGGAGACGTTCTTCTACGGAGCGCGTCTCTTCTGGCATTCCTACGACCTGTTCTACTCGCTCTTGAAGGCGTTCGTATTTGGGGCTGCGATCCCGATTATCGCCATCCACATGGGCCTAAGAACGTCGGGTGGCGCGGAAGGTGTGGGACGCACCACGACCCAGTCGGTCGTGTTCATGACCCTGACGATCCTGATCATCGACGCCATGTTCCCTCCACTCTTCCTTCAGTAGGGGGCCGGAGTGCCACCACAGGAAAACGGATCGGGGCCGGTCATCGAGTACAGGAACGTGTTCAAGGCGTTTGACGCCCCGGTCCTCTCGGGAGTGAGCCTTTCGGTGCAGAAAGGTGAGATGTTCGCCCTCTTCGGACCGTCCGGTACCGGAAAGAGCGTGCTCCTAAAGACCACGATGGCGCTGATCACACCCGATCGGGGTGACGTGCGCGTGACCGGTGAGTCGGTCTTCTTCGGTGATCGAAGGTCGGTGGAACGTATCCGCGAAAAAATCGGATACGTGTTTCAGTATGCAGCTCTCTTCGATTCGCTCACCGTCTTCGAGAATATCGAAATGGGAATTTCGGAAGAAAAGCTTCGGGCGATGAGCGCAGCGGACGTGAGGCGTCGGGCCTGGGAATCTCTGGAATTAGTGAAGCTCGACCCGGCTCAGGTAATGGGAAAACTTCCCGCGGAGCTGTCCGGCGGGATGAAGAAGCGTGTAGGGATCGCCAGAGCCATTGCGGGCCGCCCTGAGATTCTCCTGTGGGACGAGCCGACCACCGGACTCGATCCCGTGAACACGGCGGCTATCGAGAGGCTCATCACCCGCCTCTCGAATGAACTCCACACGACGTCGCTGCTTGTCACGCACGACATCGAGGGTGGACTCGACATGTGTGATCGCGTCGCGATGCTCGAAGGTGGACAGCTTCGCTTTTGCGGCACGCCCCAGGCGTTTCGAGCCAGCGATGATCGGGTAGTGAAGGCGTTTAGTGATCGAGCCGCCGCGACGGCGGCTCTGGACACGTTGGTAGTCAGTTAGCATACGGGAGTATCCATTGGAGACACAGAACCACCAAGGCCCTACGGACCAGGAACTCGAACAGGCCATCCCGCGGCAGGCAGGCCGGCGGGACGTCCGGATCGGCTTATTCGTGCTCGTGGGGTTTGCTGCAACGGTCTACTTGCTCTTTCTCCTGACGGATCCGGCGACCTTCCGAGGCAGGTACAAGGTCACGACCACCGTCGAGAACGTCATGGGGCTCCGAAAGGGAGATCCCGTCCAGATGCGGGGCGTGAACATTGGGCGAGTTCACGACTTCAACTTGGCGCGCGACGCGCAAGGCGTCGTCGTGGTTCTCGAGGTAGAGGGCCAGTGGAGCATCCCGGTGGGCTCGGTTACGGAGCTCGTCAGCCCGGGTCTCATGTCTCCCAAGACGGTCATGGTCATACCGGGACCGGGACCGGGTGCGATCGCCGCCGGCGCTTCTCTCCCGGGAACGGCAATGAAGGGTCTCCTGGACGACACGGAGAGCTTGGGATCCAAGGGGGAGTTGTTCCTCGATCAGGTGACGGCACTCTTGTCGGATTCGACCATCGCGGCGGTGGGAGGAAGCGCGCAGGATCTCCGGATAATCCTGAACGAACTCGCCGACGTCGTGGGATCGCAGAGTGACGAGCTCGAGAATCTCATCACCTCGTTGAACCGTGCCACCGACGGATTAGCCGATGCCACCGGGCCCGAGCTCAGAGACGACATCGCGAGTACGGTGTCGAGGGCCGATTCGCTCATGGGGAGCCTGAACGCGACCTCGGCGCGCTTCGATCGTGCTGCCGCCTCGTTGGAAACCGTGCTCGGTCGCATGGAGCGGGGTGAAGGCACGCTGGGCCAGCTCTCGGTCAACGACTCGCTCTACGTGAGCCTGAACGCGGCAGCGGCCAGTATGCGCCTTTTGGTAGACGACCTGCGAGCCAACCCGGGGCGGTACATCAACCTCTCGATCTTCTAGCCTCGGTGGGCCGCTTTGTGCGGCCCACCTGATCGCACAAGAGGCCGGACTCCAGATGGAGCCCGGGCCTCTTTCGATAGGGGGGCGGGGTCGGCTCGTCAGCGGCGGCTACCAGCCGGGGGCGAGGACGAAGCCCCAGTGCGCGCCCTTGTCGGGCCGCTGGAACGGGTAGGCGTAGTAGGACTCCAGAATCAGGAATCCGAAAATGTTGACCCGAGCACTCACGCCGGTCGAGAACACCGGCACCCTCTTCCCGCCGGAACGCACGAAGTCGAAGTCTACCTCGGAAATGTCCGTCCAAGCGAGTCCCGCGTCCGCGAAGAACACGAGCTCCGTGGGCAGGAAGGGGAAGTTCAAGAGTCCGAACTGTGGACTACCCAACACAGGTATCCGCATCTCCATGTTGGCCACGACTATCCGATGACCGAAGAGCCGGTCGGTGCCGGCGCAGCTTCCCTCAACGGCACCTGGCTCGAACGAGCTAATGGCACACTCCTCTGGCTCGAAGCTCTCCCAAGCGTAACCGCGAATCAGGTTCTGGAAGCCCAGGAAATACGGTTGAATGATCGCCGTATTCCGGTTCGGATCGAGGTTGTTCCCGTAGCGTCCGAAGTGCAGACCCCGAGCGGCAAACGTGAGGTTTCTGTTCGGGCTCAGGTAGCGCCGGAAGTCGGCCACCAGCGACGTGTAGTTCAACGAGCCGAGAGTCTGGCCTATCTCTAAGCGGAACCGCCCACCGTCGATGGGCGAGGTGAATCCGCTGAGTGAGTTGTCACCCACGATGGCGATGTTGGCCGAAGCCAGATTGATCGCTTCTCGTGACGGCAGAGAGATTCGCTGTGCTGCTCCCACGCCTCCGAACGTGCCCAGATAGTAACGATCCTCCTCCAGGTCGAACGACCATCGCTGGACCCCGAAGTTCCCCTCCACTCGCCGGGTCGTCGAAAACGGGTAAGCCAGGAGCATGCTGCTCTGCGTCAAGAATATCCGATTGCGGATGAGACCCATGTATGTATTGCCATCTTCGTCCGTGCCGAACGTCTGGTATCCCTGTAGGTAAGGGATCCGCCCCATAGAGGCTCCCCAGTTCAGACGCCTCTCTTGATTGACGTAGAAAGCCTGACCCCCAATGTCCTTGTAGGTCCCGTTGGCTTGGATGGAGAGCCCGAGGGTACGATTTCCCAGCATGTCGCTGAAGAACGCTGAGGCACCGCCGCCCACGTAGTTCCCGAACCGATCGGTGCCCACTCCCAGGGCCGGTTGTCCCACGAAGTCCAGGTGGAGCGATGAGTCGTAGTCGACGGCGTTCTCGACCAGGTAGACGCCCGTGGGCTCGAGCCCGGTCTGCTTGTCAGAGAGGTAGCTTGCAACGCGACTCGATCGCGTGGGCAGGCCGGGGGGCAACAGTCGTCCCGGTTGCCGATCGGCGGACGCGGTTACGATCTCCCCGCCGGCATCGGCTTCACCGGCTTGCAGGCTGTACACGTGGAACTCGAATGCGTCGAAGACCGTGAAGAGAATGGACCCCGCGTTTCGAGCCACGGATAGGGTCGGTGACATGCCCGTGATGCCACTCACCGCTGTGGACACACGTGTGATACGGCGAATGTCGGTCGTGTCGAACTCGTATTGGTAGATATCGCTGAAACCGTCCTGATCCGACACGAAGTAGAGGCTCCGGCCGTCCGGCGCGTACTGCGGATTCATGTGCTTCACGTTGCCGAACATATCCAGCACTTCCACGTTGCCTGAGAGGACGTCCAGGAAAGCGATCTGGGGCCGGCTGTATTGAAGCGCCTCGAAATCGGTGACGCCGCCCCGGTCCGTTACGAACGCGATCGTGGTGCCGTCGGGAGACCAGGTCGGCTGGAAATCAGCGAACTTGTCATCCGTCAGCTGGGCGACGACACCGGTCTCGAGATCCAACCTGTAGATGTCGCTCACGCCGCCGGTCAGTCCCGAGAAGGCTATGTATTGTCCGTCAGGGGACCATGTGGGGCTGGAGATGGCTCCGACTTCATCGAGGTCGATGTTTCGCTCGATCTTGCCGCTGTTGACGTCGACGATAGCTAGTTCGTTGTCGCCTTCGGCGAACACAGTGAACACGAACTGCTGGCCATCAGGGGACCAGTCCCCGGCGGAATCGATGAAGCGCAGGGCATCGAAGTGGGGATCCGCGTTGGCGCTCACGAGTTTTCGCCGGATCTCGCCGGTACGCGCGTCGGCGACGAACAGATCGATGCCGAAAAGATCCTTCTCCGAAAGAAACGCGACCAGGCGCCCGTCGGGGCTTACCGAGGGCGAGACATTCTGTTTGCCCGCACCCGTGGACGGAGCAAGGAGCAGCGCTCCGGATTCTCCGGGTGCCTGCCGCCCACCCATGAGTGGCAGGTATTCGTTCTCCACGGCCTCCCGCCACTCCACAGACAGGCTGTCCGAGGACGTGCCCAGGACCTGTTCCAGCGCCGGCTCCCACCCGACACGCAGGGACCGCCTATACAGATCCACCACCCTCTCGTCTCCATAGGTCCCGCCGACATAGGCCCACAGCGCCTGCCCGAAGCGGTAGGGGAAGAACCGTCGCTCCGTCGTCATCTGCGAAATGGTCGGAAGGTCGTCGCGTGCGATCGCGTCTCGAAGCCACATCGCCGTGAGCGGGTCTTCACGGCCCACCGAGAGATATTCCGCCATGCCCTCGATCAGCCAGAGGGGCAGCAGCGACAGCCCCCTTATTCCGGCCCCGGACCGACCTTGGGCCACGTTATACTGGAACGCGTGCACCAGTTCGTGGCCAAGAACGTGATCCGTGTCCGAATATGACCCGGTCAGGGGCATGATCACACGGTTCTTGAGCGACTCTGTGACACCACCCGTGCCTTCGCTCAAGGTCCCTCTGAGCGTGTTGGTCTGCTGGAAGTCGGGGTGGTCCGCGTACAAAATGATCGGCTTCGGCTTCTCGAACTCGTGCTGGAACATGCGAGCGAAACGCTCATACCAGCGCTCTGCCATACGCGCAGCGTCCTCGACGGCCTCTCCCTCTTCGGGGTAGAAGTGGATGTCGAAGTGCGGCGTCTTGAGGATCTTAAAATCGAAGGTTTCGTACTGGACCTTGTTCCGCCCGAAGTACTGGGCCGAAGCGGGAATTGGGAGGATCAGAAGCGCCGACCACGCAGCCAGGGCGGTGATCAGGCGTGTTCTGGACCCTGCGGCCCTGATTCGGTCGGAAGACTTCATGTGCACCTCAATTCGTGACAGACCAACACAAGCCAGCGCTAAACGTACTGCCTGACAGTACAGTTTCTCAACTTCCGTTCCCGCGATCTCTATCCCTGCATGTCTCACTCCGGTCGCCCGAAGCGGACGCTTCACCTCGAAAGAACGCCCGAATCGGGTCGATCAGTTCCAGCTTCAGCCCTTTACTGCGCTCCCCCTCTTATGCAAGATTCCTGCCCAGGCAAGCGTACTCCCATGCTCAACTCATACGGGACACCCATGTCATCCTTTCGTTCCAACATTCTTGTGCTTGCTGTGATCTTGGTCTCCTGCACCCCGAGTGACCGCGTCGTTGCGGGAATCGGGGAACTCGAGGTACTGGATGCGCCTCCTGCAGAGGGCAGTGTCTGGCCCGGCCTGTCCACGCAAGGAGACAGGATCGTCCTGAGCTGGCAAGAATCTGACGAAGATGACAACTGGTTCGTTAAGACCGCGACGTTGGATGATGGGGGCTGGTCGGCCGCCCACACCGTCGCCCGGTCTAGGGACGACGCCAAATTTTTCGTGAATTGGGCTGATTTTGCCGGGGTCTGGCCTGTCGGTGATGAAGATCTGGCGGCCCATTGGTTGGTGCGTGGGCCGAACGGCGGGTACGACTACGGCATCCGTGTCGCTCGCTCCTCCGACGGGGGCGAGACCTGGTCCGAGCCCTGGACTCCGCACGAAGATGGCACTACCACCGAGCACGGATTCGTTTCCATGTTCCCACTCGCCGACGGCGGCACGGGAATGGTCTGGCTCGATGGCCGAGAAACGGCCGGCGGGGAACACAGTGAGGGCCCGCGCGGTGCCATGACCCTCCGCTACCGAGCGCTGGCCCAGGACGGTACCACGGGACCCGAGGTCCTGGTCGACGACCAGATCTGCGACTGCTGCCAGACCGACGGAGCGCTGACGGCGTCCGGACCCATCGTTGTCTACAGAGATCGAACGGACTCCGAGATCCGGGATATCTACGTGACGCGGCTCGTGGATGATCGTTGGACGCCCGGTGCGCCCGTGCACCAAGACGGGTGGCTCATTCCGGCGTGCCCGGTGAACGGACCGGCCGTCGCCGCGCGCGGCGAGGCTGTCGCGGTCTCCTGGTTTACCGGAGCCGACGACGAACCCAAGGTTCAAATGGCGTTTTCCGAGGACGCTGGAGCTACCTTCGGAGATCCCGTATTGATCGACGACGGGAACCCTCTGGGGCGGGTGGACGTTGTGTTACTCGGAGACGGTTCGGCGCTGGTCGCTTGGCTGGAGCGCACTCCCGATGCGGGAGAAGTGAGAGTTCGCCGGGTATTTCCCGATGGCCGGTCGGGCGCCGCCAGCCTCGTGACCACGACGTCCTCTGGGCGGGACAGCGGTTTTCCGCGGATGATCCAGGATGGGAGCGGCCGGATCGTGTTCGCCTGGACCGAGGCGGGTGAACCCGGCACTATACGGATGGCTAGGACAACCGAGGCACTGTAAATGAGCGTACTGTATCGAGGCGCAGGGCTGGCACTGCTGTTGTTCGTCGCAGCCTGCCTGGGTGTGGGTGCGGACTTGCGTCCGCCGCGGACGGGTGACGCGGCTCCGGACTTCGAGGTGATCGCGCTCAAGGGCGGACAAACGGTGTCGTTGGCCGACTATCATGGTGGCCCCGTCTTGGTCAACCTTTGGGCGACCTGGTGTGGACCGTGCCGCTTCGAGACCCCGTACTTGGAGTCCGTTTATGAGGAGTACCGGGACCGGGGACTCAAGATCGCCGGAGTGTCTGTGGATTCCCGGGCATCGATCGAGGCCGTGGAGGCCTTCCTGGCCGATAACGGTGTCACCTACGATATCCTGCTCGATCCGGACATGACTTCCACCGACGTGTTCGCCGCGATCGGATTGCCGGCCTCGTTCCTCATCGATTCGGACGGGGTGATCATCTTCGATCGGTTCGGGCCGATTCTCGAGGGCGACCCGGACTTCCTGGCCGCTCTGGAGGATGCCCTCAACTGATAGGTTTTGGGCGATACCTATGTCGGTTCACAGTTCGTTGGAAGCCGTCGAGACCCCGGCCGGGGTCGCCGATCTCGCCAAGGTCCGGGCCAACCTGGAACGCGTGGTCTCGTACTGTAGCGAACACGGTTTAGCCTGGCGTCCCCACATCAAGACCCATAAGTGCACTGGCATGGCCCGGCTGCAGCTCGAGGCCGGCGTCCAGGGTTTGACCGTCGCTACACCCCGAGAGGCCGAGGTCATGGCCACGGTGTGCGATGACCTTCTGTTGGCCTATCCCATGATGGGAGACTCGAAACTGGATCGGGTCATGGCCATTTCTGAGGACGTCCGGCTCACGGTCGGGCTCGATTCGGAGGATGCCCTCTGTGCAGTGGCTTCGGCCGCACAGCGCGCGGACAGGTCGGTCAGAATTCTGGTCGAGGTCGATCTCGGCATGAGCCGAGTCGGGCTGGAAACTACGGAAGAGGTCGTGCGCCTCGCCGGGCGGATCAGTGACTTCGACGGGGTCGAGTACGCGGGACTGATGTTTTATCCCGGCCACATTCGTGGACCTCAGGAGGGACAGGACGCGCAGCTCGAAGTCTTGGCTTCCGACCTTCGTGCGCTCTACGAGGCATTGGAGCAAGCCGGTCTGTCCCCGGAAGTGGTGAGTGGGGGCTCCACGCCGACGCTCTGGCGCAGCCATGAGTTGCCGGGCCTCACGGAGATCCGGAGCGGTACCGCCATCTTCTTCGATCGGGAGGGTCTCAACATCGGTGTGGCCGAATCCGAAGACATGGCCTACACGGTTCTGGCCACGGTCGTGAGCACGTCGATCTCAGGACAGGCGGCCATCGACGCGGGGTCGAAGGCGCTGTCCAAGGAGGGCAGGGGTGGAGACGAGGGATTCGCCGTACTGCTCGATCATCCCGAAGTGGTGGTGAAGGGGGTCTCGGAGGAGCACGGCGTTCTCGATCTCAGCAAGAGCGATTGGCGGCCCCGGGTGGGAGAACTCGTACGCGTGCTCCCCAATCACGTGTGCGTCTCGGTGAACCTTCAGGACGAACTGCTGGTCCTGGTCGATGGCGCGGTGGAGAGATGGCCGCTCGAGGCACGGGGCCGACGGCATTTCAGCGATCGCGGCCCCGCGGTGCCCGCGGAGCAGACGACTTGAACCGACTCGGCGTCGACCGAATATCCGAGCTGCTGGAGAGGGCCCGGGACGTCCGGGTCCTGGTGGTGGGTGACGTAATGCTGGATCGCTACATCTACGGTTCTGTTGGGCGTATCTCGCCCGAGGCTCCGGTTCCTGTGGTGCACGTCGAGGAGGATTCGTCGGCCGTGGGCGGTGCCGCGAACGTCGCCGCGAACGTGGTGGCCCTCGGCGCCGCGTGTGCGATCGTGGGTTGTGTGGGTGATGACGAGGCCGGTCGGGAGCTCGAGAGAGCGCTCTCGGAACTCGGTGTCGAGCTCGAGGGGCTCATTGCCACGGAGCGTCCCACCACCGTGAAGACACGGGTCATGGCGCGTCATCAGCAGGTCGTACGCGTGGATCGGGAACAGGTCGGTGATATCGACGAGGAGACTGCCGACCACTTGGCCGAGGCGGCGCGTACTCTGTCGAACTCCTGTTCGGCCGTGGCCCTGGAGGACTATAACAAGGGCGTTATGGTCCCATCGCTCATACACGCGGTGCTCGAGGCGGCCGTCGAGTCGAATATTCCAACCGTTGTCGACCCCAAGCGCCGGCGTTTTTTCGACTATCCCGGCGTGACGGTCTTCAAGCCCAACGCCAAGGAGTTGGAGGATGCACTGGGCGAGCCCCTCCGGCCCGGGGACGGATCGTGGATGGAGTCGGTACGGGCACGGTTGGGGTGCGGCCATCTTCTGCTCACGCTGGGTGAGCAGGGCATGGCGCTCCATTCGGAGGGGGACGAATCAGTGCTTCTGCCGACGGCGGCCCGCTCGGTGTATGATGTCTCCGGTGCGGGGGACACGGTCACGGCGGTGTTGGCTGTCTGCCTGGCGGCGGGTGGGTCGGTGGTGGAGGCGGCTATTCTGGCCAATCATGCGGCGGCTCTGGGGGTGGCGAAAGCAGGTGTTGCTACGGTGACGCCGTCTGAGATCCTCGCCCATGCCGAGGAGATCTTCGGCGAATGAACCGGACGGCAATATCGCGTGCGGAACGAGCCCGTGAACTATATATAACACAACATGTTACGGAGTATTATCGATGAGTGACTTGAAGATGATCCATACCCCCGACGCCCCGGGAGCCATCGGCCCGTACTCGCAAGGTGTGGTGGTGGACGATTGGGTATTCGTCTCGGGACAGATTCCCATGGACCCGACCACGGGCGAACTGATCGGCGGAGACGTTGCCGCACAGACCCATCGGGTCATGCAGAGTCTCTCGGCCATCCTCCAGGAGGCGGGAAGCTCACTGGACCGAGTGGTGAAGACCACGGTCTATCTTTCCGACATGGGCAACTTTGCCGAGATGAACGCCGTCTACGCCGAACATTTTGGCGATCACCGGCCCGCCAGGGCGACCGTGCAGGCCGCGGGCCTTCCGAAGGCGGTGGACGTGGAGATCGACGTAGTCGCCAAGACGAGCTGAACCCTACGTGACATGATGGTTCAGGAGAGAACGAAGAATGCGCGCCGACGTTGGTCCAGGACCGTCCTCGCGGCCCTTGTGGTGGCGACCTCGGCGTGCTCCGGGTTCGGAGGTGGTGACCCGTTCACCGGTACCACAAAAGCCCAGATCGTGATCGAGGTCGACAACCGGAACTTCAATCAGGCCACGGTCTGGATGCTCTCCGGCTCCGGTGAGCGGCGTCTAGGTGTGGTCAACGGCAAGATCCAGAAGACATTCACGATCCGGTGGCCACGCTCGGACGACCTGCGGTTGAGGGTTCGCGTACTGGGCGGACGAGGCTTTACCACCGCGCGGCAGTTGGTCTTTCCGGGGGACCACGTGGAGCTGCGGATTACCTGACGCTCACGTTCGCTGTCGGTTGAGGTTAGACGATGGATCCCGACCGCGTGGCATCGCACTTCCCGAAGGACTTGCTGACTGGCACTGCGGCCCTATGATGGGCCTCCGACTGTACCTCCACTTCGGTGGATCGAGGGGGCGGAGGGGGTCTGGTGGCCCCACTGGTCTTCAAAACCAGCTCGCCCGGCTAAACCCCGGGCTGGTGGGTTCGATTCCCACACGTTCCCGCCATATGTGACGTTGCTTATACAGCAACGACTTTGGGGCTTCGGCGGCTCTTCATGGGCCATGCCGGAGCCCCTTCTTACTTCTGGGTCTGGGCCAGGATTGTGCTGGGATTGTGCCATAGTGGTCTATTTCCGGGCAATCTTCTAGAGTGGCAGCACCCGTCTCTCGGTGTCCAGTTCGCCGTGCAGCCTAGCCAGCTTGCCGACGCCCTCCTCTAAGACCTCATGGTCGGCGATGGCGTGGGCTGTGGCGGGTTGGGAGAGGTCTGGCGAGCATCGCGGGGGCGTCTCGTCTGCCCACACTGTCGAAGGCAGACCTCGGTGCTGGCGGGAACCGTGTTCCACCGCACGCGCTCGCCCCTGCGTCTGTGGTTTCTCGCTGCCTGGGAGCTCACGAGCCAGAAATACGGAGCCAATGCTCTCGGGCTCCAGCGCGTGCTCGGACTGGGAAGCTACAAGACAGCGTGGGTCTGGCTCCACAAGCTCCGCCGGGCCATGGTCCGACCGGATCGCGACCAGCTGAGCGGCGTTGTGCAAGTGGACGAGAGCTATGTCGGGGGCGTGGAGGCTGGAGTGCGGGGCCGCGAGACGATCAAGAAGGCCATCGTCGCGATCGCCGCCGAGGTCGACGGACGCAAGATCGGGAGAATACGGCTGCGTTGGGTGCCCGACCTCTCCGCTCCGGTTCTGCGAGGCTTCGTCAAGGATAGCATCGCACCGGCAAGCACGGTGCATACCGACGGATGGCCAAGCTATCAGGGACTCGCCAAACTGGGCTTTCGCCACACGGTCACGAACCTCTCGACCTCCGGCGATCCCGCTCACGTGCTCATGTCGGCCGTACATCGGGTGGCGTCTCTCCTCAAGCGCTGGGTCCTCGGAACCCTCCAAGGAGGGATCGCCCGCGAACACCTCCCCTACTATCTGGACGAGTTCACCTTTCGCTTCAACCGACGCACATCCCGGGCTCGCGGCCTGTTGTTCTACCGCTTGCTTGAGCAGGCTGTTCAGTGTGCTCCCACGCCAGCTTCGGCCCTTTACCTCGGCACCGGACGTGGGAAACGGCCCGCAGAGCCCCGGTAACCACTATATCTTGGGGTCGGTGGACTTAAGGGAATACCCCCTTAGACCCAATCCCCCTCGGGACTCCAGCTTTCGCAGCATTGAGCCGATATCTTGGGGTCGGTGGACTTAAGGGAATACCCCCTTAGACCCAATCCCCCTCGGGACTCCAGCTTTCGCAGCATTGAGCCGAGTCGGTGAGGGTCCGCGCCACTCCCCCCCCGAGCGGAACGACGCGAATCGATCCGGCCACTCCAAAAGCTACCTCGCGACCGTCAGGAGAGATCACCGGGTCGCCAGCCCCTTCGGTGTTCCGGATCGGGGTGGCCTCCAATGCATCCCACCGCCTCAACCACAGCTGAGCTTGCCCGTCATCACTCACGCCTCTGGAGACCATGAGCGATCCATCGGGCGAAAGGTCCAATGCTGCCCGCGTGGGATGAATAGACTGAGCTTCTGCTATCAGCACCGAAACCCGTGTGACCGACTCTGGAGGCTCTGGCGGCTCGGGACCCAATAGAGACCAGCCGAAGGCGAGCGTGTACAGGAGCGCCAAGCTCCAGCCGACGGTCGTGAGAGTGTTCCACGGACTCGCGGCCGCTCCATCGACTCCGACAACCTCTTCCCGATACCGGAAGTGCTCATCACCGAGCGCCCTTACGAACTCCTGGGCCGAAGCGAACCGATCCGCAGGAAGCTTTTCCAGTGCCTTCCGGATCACTGCGTCCACGTTCGCCGGGATCGAGGGACGCTCATCCGTGGCCGACACGGGCTTGCCCGCGATGATCTTGCCGAGCACCGCTTGGGCTGTCGTCCCCGGGTAGGGCGGATCTCCGACTAGCATCTCATACAGGACAGCACCCAGAGCGTAGGTGTCTGTGGAGGCCCCTACGGCCTGGTCCCCCGTGGCCTGTTCCGGGCTCATGTAGAACGGAGTGCCCAGGCTGAGTCCGGTCTCTGTCAGGCGACCCCCACCAGCCGCCCCCACCGCCAACGCGATTCCGAAGTCTGCGATCAAGGGTCGCCCCTCGTGCAGCATGATGTTGGCGGGCTTGATGTCTCGGTGGATGATCTTGTTGCGATGCGCGTAGTCGAGTGCCTCGGCCAGGTCCGTCGTGATCTTTACCGCTTCGTCCACGGGAAGCTGATGCTCACGGTCTAGACGATCACGTAACGACTCGCCCTCGATGTAGGGCATCACGTAATAGAGGAAGCTGTCGGCTTCGCCTGAATCGTGGAGTGGAAGGATGTTCGGGTGGGTTAGGTTGGCGGTGGTCTTGATCTCGGCCAGGAATCGCTCGGCCCCAACCACGGCGGCCAGTTCGGGCTTCAGGACCTTCAGGGCCACCTTGCGCTCGTGCTTCAGGTCCTTGGCCAGATACACCGTAGCCATCCCGCCCTCACCGAGTTCACGCTCGATGGCGTAGCGGCCTTACAGGGCGGCGTTCAGGCGGATGATGGGATCGGACATGGGCACTCCGAGGTCAGACTGCGGTCAACATCCGAGAGCGGTCCGGTAGGCGCAAGCAGAACCCCGTCAGACGCTTGAACATTCCGTGCATTTAAATGATCCTGCCCCGTCCCCCTGTCACATTCGGAGCTCCTAATTCGTTTCCATGCACGACGAGAACTCTTAGCCAGGACTGAGATGCGGAGTGCCCAATGAAATCGACAGGTTTTGTCCTTGCGGTGGTGGTTGCGGTGCTGGTGGGGTGCGATGACAACAACGCGATCGGCTCTGACGTGGGACGCGCCCATGACTCGACCGGCCCCGTGATGGATCGCTTGGGTGGGCAACGCGCGCTCTGGGAGGCCCAGGGCCTCGAGGACTACACGTACGGCGTACGGCGGGTCTGCCTTTGCCCCTTCAGGGAGGGAGTCCGAGTCACCGTGGTGGACGGAGCCGTGGCTGGAGCCACCGACCTCGTGACGGGAGAGGTGTTGGAGCCCACGGAGGTGCAGTGGTACCTGACGATCGACGGCCTCTTCGATCTCGTACAGGCCGCATACGAAGGAAACGCCTACGAGGTCCAGGTGGAGTTCGATGCGAGCCGTGGCTACCCGACCCGCATCTTCATCGACTATGCGGATATGATCCTGGACGAAGAGGTGAGCTTTACGCTCTTGGCTGATGTCCGGGCTCTTGGAAACTGACGCCCAGCACCGAGCCCGACGATGAACCTCCGTTTTGAACGAGGGTTTTCCGCCTCGATCCCAACGTCAGAACGGATGAGTGATGGCTGACATGCCTTTGGGGCCTTACCTAGCTTACTGGCCTACGCTCATCTTCTGGTCTGCCATTGTTGTGGGCCTGGTGGCCTCCGGCCTCGGACTCGTCCGGCAGCGCGCATTCTGGCTGATCGGCGGTGCGATCTTGGTGTTACCGGCCTCGGGGTATTTGACCGCGACGCCGCGGTTTCAGTACGTCGGATGGGTGCCCGTGGCGTGCCTGCTCTTGGCCGCATACGCCGTGCGGCGGGGCAAGGTGTGGATCGCCGGGCTATTGGTCGCTGCCGGGGTCATCTTCTGGAGCGTGGTGGCCTCGATGCTCTCCTTTCCGATCCTGCTCCATGTGCTGGTGGCGGGCGCAGCTATCGGGCTCGTGGCCGCAGGTCACCTCACCTGGAAGGTGGCGGTGTACGTCCCAATCGGAATCCTCGGGGCCTTCGTTGGCGCCCTGCTGAGTTTTGGCGATGCGCCGTTGCTCATGCGGTACCCCTATCTCAACCCGTGGACGTTGTCCGTGATGGCGGCCGTCCTCCTCGTGACGGCTCTTAGGGTTGCGGACAGGAGTGTATTTGGCCGCTGACGGCTCGCCCCCGTGGCTTGAAAGGCCGTTATCGGCCTGGTGATTTGACGAGCCACAAGTCGAGGAGTGCGAGTCGATTGCTGCGGCTGGACCGATCCAAACCCAGAGCAAATCCACGAGTACATGCCCATGCGCTCAAGCTATGGGTGATGCTGAGGTTGGGCGATGGCTGGAGGTGGTCTGTGGGTCAGCTAGAACTGTTGCCGCTTAAAGCGTTGCCCGAGCATCCTCAAGCCGGCGGGTTCTCCGATGACGGTGAGTCGATCGCCTTCCGCGAGCACCGTCGCACCCCACGGAACGATGACCTCCGCCTCACGGCTCACCAGAGCGATCAGTGTGCCCGCGGGCATGTGCACCTCTCTAAGGGCGAGACCGATGAGTGACGCGGCGGGAGTGCCGGACTCCAACGTGAGGGCCAACACTCTCTCTTCCCGAAGCACGGCCTCCTTGAGCTCCTGGTGATTGGACGCCGACAGCCACGCCTCCATGAAGTCGTCCCGGTCCACTCGGCCGGCGATCTGAGCCAGGATGCGGAGGTGCTGGCCGGTCTTCGTCGCTGGACTGACCAGGAAGAAGACCGCCCGGACCGGCTCGGGCTGCTCCTCCGCCGCCTCTGCGAAATCTGCGTGAACGTCCATCTTGATCCCGTCGATACATCGAACAAGGACCATCCGCGAGGATTCGATGCTCTTGAGGCGGAGGTGGGGGAGCGCCACTCCATTGGAGACGGGCATCACGCCCTCAGCCGTGCCCTTCAGGAAGCCCTCGCCCAGCTTCTTGGCCGACGTATCGCACGTCTCGGCCAGATAGGCCGCTGCTTCCCATATGATGTTGCTGAAGCTCGCGCCGCCTGATATGTCGATGATCGCGGCTGACGCCACCGCCTGCGCGAAGGGATGCGCGTCGCGGAGGCCCTCCTCGTTCATGATTTCCCAGAGCTCGGGGTCGATGTCGACGTCGCGCTGGCGCCCGAGCCTCTCGAACATATGGTAGATCGCCCCTTCGCGGTCCACCCGGTCGCGGGCGTAGTAGGTATACCAGATGGCGCCGAGGGCGATGAGCCCTCCAGTGAACAGGCTGGGGAGGAGTCCCATCTCCACGACCATCCAGAAGGGGACCACGACACCCAGGACATGAAGCCAGGGGTAGAAGGGGGAGCGGTAGCCCGGGTCGTACGATTCGATGCGACTCTCCCTCATCACGATCACCGCCAGGCAGCTCAGCCCGAACATCAAGAGTTGGAATGCTCCAGCGAGCTTGGCGATCTTGGTCGGGTCGAACAGCACGACGAAGGCGAGGATCAGCGCGACTGTGGTGAAGATGGCGTACATCGGCGTTCCACGGGCCTGGATCTTCGAGAAGAACCGGGGGAGCACGTTGTCACGGCTCATGGCCAGGGGATACCGAGACGCACTCAGGACGGCCGCGTTCGATACGGATGAGAAGGCGAGGACCGCCGCCGCCGTCACCAGGATTCTCCCCCATGGCCCCACGAGTGCATCGGCCACTGTAGCAACCGGCGTCAGGTCGCCCCCGTCCCGTGCCAGGACGTCCGCCGAAACCACCCCCACCATGACCGCTGTGCCCACGGAGTACACCAGGATGGCGGTGCCGAAGGCCAGGAACATTCCTAGGGGAAGATTTCTCTCAGGGTGGCGGACTTCCTCCGCTATGCTGGCCACCTTGGTGAGCCCCATGTAGCTGACGATGACGAGGCCCGCAGTGTTGACCACCGACACCGGCGCCTGACTGAACACGCCGGCCAGATTGCCCGGCTCGACGTGCAGAAGCCCCGTGCCCATGAACCACGCCAGGATCAACAGCAGGGCAACGACCATGAGCCCCTGGAACCGAGTGGCCTCCTTCGCTCCCAGGACGTTGACCATACCGAACAAGACGGCGAAGACCACCGCGATAGGCACTACGTTGAGTTCGGGGAGGAACAGCCGCAGATACGCCCCGATCCCGATGAGGGCGAAGGCGGCCTTGAGGGAAAGTGCGATCCAGGTCCCGAAGCCCCCCACCGTTCCCATGAGGGGTCCCATGCTACGATCCAGGAAGTAGTACACGCCCCCGGCTCGCGGCATGGCCGTAGCTAACTCCGCCATACTGACCAGGCCGGGAACCAGCAGGAGACCGGCCAGAACGTAGGACAAGGGCATTCCCGGCCCGGCTCCGGCGGCCGCCAGCCCCGGAAGCAGGAAGAAGCCCGAGCTCAGCGTGGCACCCGTGGCGATGCCGTAGACGTCCCAGAGGCCCAGCTCCTTCTTGAGGAGCTTCGGTTTTCTCATGGCCTCAAGTACCCTCGCCGTCCTTCATGACGATGCCCTCAATCTCATAACGGCCCTCCAGTGCTGCGTTCAGGCCGGATACCTGATCAGACATAGCCGCAAGATGCGTCTAGGGTGTGCGAGGCAGCAAGCAGAAGGTCCGTAGACGCGTGTATTCGCGTTCCAAGCGTCTCCGGGGTTTATTCGGTATCCTGGGTTAGGCTGGAAGGCTCTCGTGGCTTAGAGGGGCGTTAACAACGAGATCACCCACCCTCCGGCCGGTCGCCCGTGATGGTCAACAGGAGCGCCGTGTCCTCGAGGGCTCGGATGTCCTGGGCGTGGCCCGGTCCGAAGAAGAGGACGTCCCCCTGGCCGATCTCGAACTCCTCGTGACGTACACGGTAGTGGAGGCGCCCCTGGAGCGCCTGGAGGGTCATGGGCGAGGCGGCGTGATGGGTTGCCCACCTCGACGCCCTCGGCGATCAGCGTGAGGGTGAGCCTGAGCGGCCCCGCTTTGACGAGGGTCCGGCCGACCCGGCCGCTCCGGACGTATCTCTCGTCCCGGCGGAGCTCGGCGATCTGCTCGTCCAGGTCGAAGGTGAGGTTCTCTCCGGTGAGAGCACGGGTGATGGACGACATGGAGACCTCCGGGCCGGAGAAGCGACGGGGCGGTGATGTGAAGGATAGTCGAGCTGAGGATCGGGCGCGAGCAGGTGTGGAAGATGTGCCGCGGCGCGCTGGCGCGAGCCAAACATGCCAGCAAGTGTCGTTCGGACCGTACCAGATGCGGCGAGCGAAATACCCCCTGCCCTTCGGTCGGTTGCCGGCGTTACCCTGCCCATGCGCTCAAGCTATGGGTGATGCTGAGGTTGGGCGATGGCTGGATGGACTAGTTCGTGATGGCCCAGCACTCCACAGGTTCAGCGACGTTCTTGAGTTGGTACTGTCCCAGTGGCTGCAAGACGCCAGGTTCGCCTAACCGCTCCTTCACAGCGGCGCTCACCACCACTTGCCCCGGCTCGGCGATCCCCTCAAGCCTGCTGGCGACGTTGACCGCGTCTCCGAACACGTCACCGGCCTGGCGCCTGGCAGTTCCCGCCTGCTGCACCGAGAAGGCATCATCAACGGTCACGACCTTGCCGTTGTAGAGCACCAGATCACGGCCTCCCTTACGGCGCAGGCCGCGAGGGACAGGAGAGCGAAGCCTAAGATCATGCGGGTGACGGGAAACACAGAGAGTCCTTCTCTACGGTCGTTGCTTGACGTGGGGGGCCAACAGATCCTGCGCCTCCGCACGTGGAAGAGCGACCCGGCTCTCCACTGCGCGAGTGATCTGCCGGATGGCCACCACCGCTTGGGCTGCCCGCCACTCCAGCTCCTCGATCAGAGGCACGCAGTACGTAGCACCCGGCCCCTCGGCGCGGGGTGAGGGGTCCTCTTTGCCCCACCGGAGCGTGGTCCCCCGAGGCGGTTGCGCGATTCGGGAGCGGCGCTGATCCAATCCGCGCCGAAGCGACCAGTGCCGATCAGTCGGGCCCTGGGAACGTGCATCGCCCCGATGGCGGCGATGCGGCGTGCGAAGGTGCCCCACGTCACCACGACTCGGGTGTCCTCCAGGACCACGACTCGCAGAGCACAGCCCCGCAGGAGCGCTCGTCCGCTTGCGCCGAGGCCGTCGACGGTCGCCAAGATCTGCGAGAGCTCAGGAAGGAGAAAATCTCGCTCATACGCCACCGGACCGATGTCACTGACGAGTCGAACGATGTCCGGCCGCCAGAGGTCGTACGCGAACGTCGCCACGAGTTCTCGAATGGTTTCGGGCTCCTGTCTCACGATGAAGCGAGCCGCTAGATAGTCCGTCAGGTTCGGATGGATGAACTCGTAGCGTCCTCCTTCTTGGGTCACCACGCCCACCGTCTGCTCCAGGTCTTCGATCAGACCGTCGACCCCCCCCCCCCCCCCCCCCGGAAAATCGCCCACCGCCCCGGCCATCGGAGGCCCGAAGAACGCGTTCCACCTCAGGCGACGGGAACGAGCTCTCGCCCGCCGGCGCGAGGTGGATCGCGATGCCCTCGAGAGGAGCCTCGAGCTCGTCCAACTCCACCCCGGTGCACGTGACCCGACGAAAGTTCGGCTTCTTGTCGTCCTGGTCGTGAAAGAGCGCCCGGAGCGCCTGACGGTAGAACACGTGCGGGCTGGCGTCCGCTTTCCACTCGTCGTGGGTCATGAACATGAGCTGCGGAAGCAGGGGATTTCCGGCGAGCCTGGTCATGCTCGCCCCCCCGGCGTCGGCCAGGAAGGCGGTGAACTTCTCCTTGTGTGCTCCGTCCGGTGCCGCACGATCGATCATGTCGAGCGTTTGCTCGCGTCTCATCGGCCGAACGCGCAGCACGCGGAAGCTGTCCCACGCCAGTGCGGCTCGGAACGGTCTGGAGCTCACGATCATGGGGCAATCGCTGTAGCGGTCACGGAGATCCGCGATGGCCTGTGCCACGGCGCCCGCCCGCCCGGGTGGCAGCTCGTCGAGCCCGTCCATGAGGAGCACGAGCTGCCCCCAGCGAGCGAACTCGCCGAATGTATCTCGCGTCATGTCGAGGCCGTCCCTCACAGCCGCGGACCACAACGAATCTGTCAGGCCCACCGCGGAAAGGCCGCCGTTCTCGTCTACTGCCTGCCCTACGCGCCGCAGCGGTACGTAGACGGGCAGCCAGGCCGCGTCATCCAAGGCATCGAGCAGAAGGTACCGGAGGAGTTGGGATTTTCCGCTTCCTGCCGCACCGATCACCACCGTGTGCAGCGAGCGAGACAGCAACCCCTGCAGGGTCGCGGGCTCCCTGGAGAACGGGTCGTCGTACTTCCACTGTACTACGTTGTAGTCCCGCCGTATGGACGGCTCCGACTCGAGCGTCACGTCGCTGTAGGTGTTCCACATCAAGACGGGCACATCGGGGCTGCAGACCGTCTTGATGCGCTCGTACTTTTCCCTGAGCCGGCCCCTGTACGTCTCTCGGAGACTCATCGCACACGGATCCCAGCTACGCCGACCACTCGCTCAACGGTGTGGGGGCCCGAGGGGCCTTCGTTCAGAAATGGGAGAGTGTTGGACATCCACCGGTTCGCTGCTTGGTTTAGCGCCCCCGATTTCTCTGGACAGTAGATTGGCAAAGACAGCGGGTCCAGAGAGAAAGGGACGTGATGGCCCAGAAGCCGAGGGAGAACAAGGCGACCGCAGGTCGTGAGAAGGTACCCGAGCGGTGGAGTGCCCAGCAGAAAACGGAGGTGGTGCTGCGCCTGCTACGGGGTGAGGACCTGGTGGAGGTCAGCCGCGAGGTACAGGTCTCACCGCCGGAGCTGGAGGAATGGCGGCGGGTGTTCCTGGAGACCGGTCAGCAGGGACTGAGACGCCGGGGCCGAGACCCTGGAGAACGGGAGCTGACCCGGACCCGGGCGAAGCTGGGAGAGTTGACGATGCGACTGGAGCTTGCGAGAGAACTCCTGGAAAAAAGGGGGTACGGGGACGAGCTGGAGAAGCTCTTGAAGCGCGGACGCGGGTGAGTCCGGGGACAGGGCGGCTCTACCCTCTGACGATGATCTGCGAGGTCTGGCGGGTGGGGCGCTCGACGGTCTACGCGGCCCGAGATCGAGAAGAGAGCGACGGGCCGGCAGGGCTGAAGAAGCGCGGACCGAAGACGAAGCTGAGCGACGAGGAGTTGGTGGAGGAGATCCGACAGGTGCTGAAGGAGAGCGACTTCCTGGGCGAAGGCCACCGGAAGGTCCGGGCCCGTCTGAGAGCCAAGGGGATCGGTGTGGGCAAGAACCGCGTGCTGCGGCTGATGCGGGAGAATGGGCTGCTGGCCCCCGTACGGCGCGGAAAGCACCCGCGTGGGGACCGGAGCCACAGCGGCCGGATCACGCGACGGATGTGCCGAACGAGCTGTGGGGTACGGACGCGACGCGGTTCTACACGAAGGAGGATGGGTGGTGCTGGTTCTTCGTGGCGGTGGATCACTGCATCACAGACGTGGTGGGCTGGCACGTGGCGAAGAAGGGCGATCGGTGGGCAGCGCTCGAGCCGATCCGCCAGGGTGTACGAACCCACATGGACGGCTACGCGCCCAAGATCGCTCTGGGGCTCGGCCTACGGCACGACTGGGGCCCTCAGTACACCGCCCATCAGTTCCAAGGAGAGCTGGCCTGGCTCGGGATCCGCTCGACGGCCTCGTACGTAGGAGAGCCGGAGTGCAACGGCGTCGCGGAACGCTTCATGCGGACGCTGAAGGAAGAGTGCCTGTACCTCCACGACTTCGAGAGCCTCGAGGAGGCCAGGCAGGAGATCGATGCGTTCATCGAACGCTACAACCGCGGGTGGCTCCTGGAGCGGCACGGGTATCGGACCCCGGCCCAGGTCCGTCAGGAGCTCACCCTGAAGGCGGCATGATTAGGCCGCCGACTTGTCCAGGAAACCGGAACCGGTACACTTGGCATGATAGAACGACGCCAACTTTCCATATATCATGCGGTGTAACGATTAAGGATTGTTTCCACACTCTAGGCGCGGCGGACATCGGAGTCGAGGGTGTAGGCGAGTGTGGAAACGATCAGTTGAGCTGAGCCGCTACGCGGTGGGTGGGGCTATGGGGATTGGAGAGTCCGGAGTCGAAGCGGCGAGGTCAGCCGGAGAGCTTGGTCGACAGGAGCGCGGCAAGCGGAGGCAACGGCGGAGAACAATCTCCCCCGAGTCCTTTCGGACGCCAGTTTTCAAGTTCCTGCCTGGCTTTTGCGTCTGGCTGTGTCTAGCCCAATATCGTTGCGAGGCACGGGTTTTCGGCGGGCGCCGTTCTCCGGGAGTTGTGCTGACTTACGTGCTTTTCAGGGTCCGCGTTGGCAAAACGTTGCCAAGAGGTTTCCACCGCCGCCCCAAGGTTACCAGCCTCAGTCGCTGGCAACTGCATTCGCGACGGCCTCGACGTCATAGTTGCCCAGAGCGGAGCCGCCGGCACTCCTCGCACTCCTCATCTGGCTATCCCATCGGTAGTAGGTCTCGCGCAATTCGGGACTGATAAATAGACCCGCGAAGGGAGCAGCTGGCCGAAAAGGCCAGTGCACGTCAGTGGTCTGGAAATGTGCCCAATACGGCTCGCCCGGGGAGGCACTCCTCCAGTTCCAGTAATCCCGGTGCAGTTCCACCGACGAGGCGCAGTTCACCCCGGCATATGCGTCGCGATACGTATCCACGCCTCGATCCGTCGCGCTGCCCGCGTTGGGGTTCGAGGTAAACATCGCCGTTTGATAGCCACCGGCCCTCATGTGCTGGGCCATCGTCATCGCCTGTTCAGGAAGTCCTCTGCCACCTGTTCCACGGAGAACGCTGTCGTGTAGCGACGTAACGAAGGAACGCGTGGAAGGGTTCGTGTAGCTCGAATTACTGTAGGCGTTCTCGAAGACCGCCCCCTCGGCCGCCAGTCGTGCGATGTATGGTGTTGTGCGACGGTTGTAACCGTAGACGCTCATGAAGTCCGCGCCGGCACTATCGATGATGTAGAAGATGACGTTCGGCTTGCGGGTGTTCCTCGAACCGCTGAGGGCCCTCTCTGCCAACGTACGTGAGACACGGAGCACGCAAAGAATTAGAGTAGGGCGAAGGCAGAGAAAACGAACATGTTGGGACTGCGAGAGAGAATGGCAGAGAATGGTAGTGCCCCTGGAACCGGGGAGGCCAAGCGAAGCGCGGCAGCTCCTGCGGACCCGGAGGTAGTAGATAGGCCGCTACGGCGGCGGTTCAGTCCGTCGTACAAGCTGCGGATCGTCGAAGAAGCGGACCGGTGCACCGAGCCCGGCGAGGTGGGTCAAGTCCTGCGGCGAGAGGGCCTGTACTCGTCGCACCTGACGACGTGGCGCAAGGCGGCGCATAGCGGGTCGCTGAAGGCCCTGTCGAAGAAACGCGGCCGCAAGCCGGAGCGAAATCCGCTGGATGAGAAGGTACGCAAGCTGGAGCGGCGAAACGCACGGCTCGGGAATGAGCTCAGGAAGGCACACCTGATCATCGACGTGCAGGGAAAAGTTGCGGGGCTGCTGGGGATAAGCCTCGACGACGGGACAAACTCTTGAAGGCGGCCGATGAGCTGGCTAAGCACGTCGGTGTAAAACCGGCGTGCGCGGCCCTCGAGGTCTCCCGATCGACGTTGTACCGTCGTCGAGGCCCATCAACCGGGCAACAGCAGCCCCGCCCGACGCCCGCCCGGGCATTGAGCGAGACGGAACGAGGCGAGGTCTTCGACACGCTGTGTTCGGAGCGGTTCGTGGACCGCTCACCCGCCGAGGTGGTGGCCACGCTGCTCGACGAAGAGGTCTACCTGTGCAGCGAACGCACGATGTATCGTGTTCTGGCCTCCGAGGTGCCGGTTCAGGAACGCCGGGCGCAGCGCACCCATCCCGAGTACAAGAAGCCCGAGTTGATGGCCACGGCGCCGAACCAGGTGTGGTCCTGGGATATCACGCGGCTGCTCGGGCCGAAGAAGTGGAGCTATTACTACCTCTACGTCATCATGGACATCTACAGCCGCTACGTCGTGGGCTGGATGGTGGCGGACCGGGAGAACTCGGCCCTGGCCGGCCGGTTGATCCAGCAGAGCTGCCTGAAGCATGGCGTCCAGCCCCGGGTCCTGACCCTGCACTCGGATCGGGGAGCTCCAATGACGAGCCAATGCACCGCTCAACTTCTCGCTGACCTCGGCGTGACCCGCTCGTTGAGCCGGCCTCAGGTGTCGGATGACAACCCGTTTTCCGAGGCTCAGTTCAAAACCTTGAAGTACCATCCCTCGTTTCCCGGACGGTTCGGGGATCAGGGCCAAGCCAAGACGTTCTGTCGATCGTTCTTCCGCTGGTACAATGCCGAGCACCGCCATGGCGGCATCTCGATGCTAACCCCCGAGCAGGTCCACTTCGGGAACGCCGATCAGGTCATTGACAGGTTCCGGGGTGGGGGCGACCCAGTGCGCTACGGTCCCAACCCGATCCGAAGTCGCGGTCAGCACTAGGCTCACCTCTTCGCCCTCGCAGCGGGTCAGATCCAGGCTACGCTGTACCCAATGTTCGCTGTCGGAGTAGGTTTCCTCCAGGAGCGTGACCGCGTCACGACCGGGCGGTTGCACCGCAATCGCGAAATCCACCGGCGCATCGGCGCGAACAACCCCCAACCCGACGTCCAAACGTCCGCCATCGGGTACGCGCACGCGGTACTCCAAGCGTGCTGGCGCGTGCGTGTACAGCGCCCGTGTTTGAATGTCGCCACTGAACGTGTGGGCGACGCCGACATCCGCGTCAGCGTAGGCGGCCTCCTTAGGGATGAGACTGACCGAAAGAATGTCAATGCTGGTTGGTACCCGTCCACGTTGCGATCCCGCATAGAACAGCAGGCCGAGCTGCTTCCACGGTTCATCCCAGTCTTGGCCTTCTCGAACTGGAAGGAGGTACGTGTGTACCAATCCGTCCGTGATGAGGCTCGCTTCATCTCCGAAAAATCTGAACGGCCAGCCGCCTGCCGGTGCATATTCTGAGTCAGGAGTTTGGGAGGGCTCAGACCGCTCGGTCAGGTTGAACACCAGGCCTACGGAAGAGATTCCTGGCTGAGCTCGAGCACGCACCGAGACGTAGGCCCAATCTTGAGGTCTCAAGTCGGGCAGGTCGATGTAGATTTGCCCGTCATGTACAAGGCGCCCGGTCCGGGCCATGCGGTAGTTCGCTTCGGTGATGTCGACGCGCAATGCATCGTCGAGCCGTGTCACCCGCACCGGCGTCGATTCCGCATAACCAACCGGTTTCCACTCGGGCTGGGGCTCGTCGAAGCCCCACTCCAAGGCCTCGGGCACATCCGTGGGGATCTCGGAGCCTTCGATGGTCGCCGCGTCCAGATGATCTTCAAGATGGAGCGGGACGTCGGCCGTCAGGACCATGGAGCCGGATGGCGAGCCTGAGCAGCTTGCGAGGGCCAGGCTCAGCACGGTAGCCGGAAAGATGAGAGAGGCGACGCGACCAAGGACAGCGTTCAGACGAGCGACGGAATCGGACACGGGCGAACTCCAGAATCAGACTGTGGTCAACATCCGAGAGCGGTCCGGTAGGCGCAAGCAGAGCCCCGTCAGACGCCTGTATTTGCGTTCTGAGCGTCTTCGGGGTTTATTCGGTATCCTGGGTAGGCCGGGACACTCTCGTGGCTTAGACGGGCATTATCGGGCTAGCGACCTGTGCCTATGAACCCTCTTGGTGTTGCACTTCAAACTTGATCCCAAGCAGATTGCCCGACCTACCGAGTCGTGATCGCCGCCTCCAAGATCGGGATCAGAGAGATAGCCTCATCAAGATTGTCGGCGACCATGCGCTCCAGGAAGACGCCGTAATGCCGTTCGGCGTTCAACTCTTGAAGATTGGACCCAACTCGTAGGGACTGAAGGGCCTCCGCCACGAGTGCTGGCTCCACAGTCAGGACAAGGGTCTCTTCATCCTCCCGGGCAAGACCTCTGGGCGCCCCGACAGAAGTCGTGCGAAACGCTCCGAGCAGCTGAGGTGAAACGGTTCGATATATGAGGGCCGGGTAATCGGTGGTTCTGGTTGCCGCCCTGTTCCTGCGGTGTCCGGCGTTCGTATGGTAACTGAGCACGGCCTGCCGGACAGTTGAACTCTTAATAAGGTTGAGGCCGCCGATCGAGATTAGTTCGTCAAAGGCCGCGGAGTTCAAGGGAAGTTGGCTCCAGCCGTACCCTTGGCTGCCCTCCAACGCGATCTGGAAGCTCAGCGTGTCGCCCGGCGCCAAGCCGTCCCTAAGGGCTGCGCCCACAAGCTGGAGTGCCTCTCGCTTCTCGTGCATCCCGGTCAGTTGAAACGAGAATGAGGCGGTGTCCTGACGAAGATCCTCGAGGAGTCGCTCAAGAAAGTCCTGCTCGGCGACGCGATCCTGACGTTCTTCCGCCCAACCGTTCACCCAAAGGGCCACCAGCACTCCGAGCACGATAACGACAAACTCGCCCAACACTCGCATCCAACTCAAAGTTGGCCTAGACGCGGTAGCCATACTCCCTTCCGTTCGAGTAGCAGAATCTACCTAACGGATCGCGATTCTTGTGCGCTGCTAAGATGCGATCCGCAAGCTGCCCAGTCCAACATGCGCTCAAGCTATGGGTGATGCTGAGGTTGGGCGATGGCTGGATGGGACTGATGCGAGGCCGCTAGCTTTTCAGTTTGACGACGATCACCACGCCTTCCACGACGACACGAGTACCCTGAGGCGGACGCCCAAGGCCACGAGGCAATACACCCCGACCACACCGACGTAGAGCGGTTCCAGCCAATCGTGCGCCACGCCGAATCGATGCGAGAGCTGATGCACTGCGACGTTGATCGCCATCAGAGCAGTAAGTGCGACAAGCACCTGGACTGTACGTGCAGGCGTCCGTCGAAGTGCAAGGAGTGAAGCCACCGTGCCAGTCGCGACCAGCACGAATCCCGGAAGGTCCGGCTGTTGCACGGCGGCGGAAATCGGGATCGAAGCAAGTACGCCGGCAGCACTTGCCGCGAACCCTACCTCAAGAATTCGCAGGGACTTGACCTCTTAGGCGACGTTCAAGCGGGTGACAGGGTCGGACATCAGGTCTCTTGACTTCGTCACGGGCTCCCAGGGCCATCTAACGATTCTGCATTTTTGCTGCGGGCTAGGATGCCCACAGCACACGCAGTGTGCGCCCCAGATGTTGATCCCGCCAGCAGCAAATGCTTGTTAGGTAGCCCTGGCTCGACCTGCTCAGTCCTTGGCCGAAGTCCTGCCCTTCCATTTCTCGGCGAGTCGAACCCAGCGGACGGCCATCGGACCCGAGTACGACATTTGGCCCTCCGGGTATATCTCGGCCAGTTCCTTGGGGTCGTGTTCGGAGGCCCACGAAATCAGCGGTGCCATGGCATCAGACAAGGAGACTTCGCCCCATGACGTTTCATGGAGTTGATGGGAGATAAGGCCATTCGAGGAGATGGTGAAGACGGACCGAAAACCAAGGGTGCCGATTCCAATTAGGTCGAGAAAGTCGTTTCCTTCGGAGCCCTGGATTGTGACCATGCGTGGAGATTCGTCAACGACTTGCCAGTCCAGCCTGCCGTTCGCGCCCGCGTCCCACTCCAGTGCGGTCGCTGCCTGACTTTTCGACATCGTGAACCCGGCCCCCGCGAACTCCATTTCGAATTCTGGCGCAAGGCAGGCCAGGGCATTGAGAGTAGCGTGATCGACCAGGTGATCGAGGTACAGACGAACGACGGCCAACGCGCGATCCATCTTTTACCTCCCGACTTTGCTGGGCTACCCAACACAACTTGAAAGCACGCCCCCTGTGGGTACCGTGGAGTTGCGAAACGACCATGGACCACAGCAGAGGGCGGCTCTCATGAAGCGGAACACCAAGTATGTGGGACTCGACGTGCACCAGGCAATGACGGTGGCGACGGTTCGGAGCCAAGGGGGACGAGTGATCGCGCGCAGCGTGATCGAGACGGGGGACGCATCGATCACGGAGTTCTTCAGTGCGATGCGCGGGTCGGTGCATGTGGTGTTCGAGGAGAGAACCCAGGCGCAGTGGCTCTACGACCTACTGAGTCCTCGTGTGGATCGGGTGGTCGTGTGCGATCGCAGAGGCGAAAAGCGTTCGGGCAACAAGGGCGACCAGGTCGATGCCGACGAGCTGTCGGAGCGGTTGCGGTGTGGCGGGCTGCGAGCGGTATACCACGGCGCACACGGCCGATCTGATCTCAAGGAGCTGACTCGAGGCTATCGCAACCTCGTCGAGGACGGGACGCGCGTGATGCTGCGACTCAAGGCACTCTTCCGTGCGCGAGCCATCCGAACCACGGGCGGCGGATCTGCGGTGGCGTTAGGCTCCGGTCGGAGAGAAAACCCGAGAATGCCTCCTGCGCGGCAGCACGATCCATGCCCACGAGGCTCCGAACGAAGTGGGCGAGGGACGGGGCCTCACTGCGGGCCAGAAGCCCGGCGAACAACGTCTGCCCGTCCTCCTCGCCGATCTCGGCCAGGGTCGTCTCCAATCCCTGCAAGTCGGTCGTGGTCAGCGGCTGGTTGTTACGCAACCGATGGATCACGATGTGGTCGAGGTGATTCCGCAGGAAGTCCTTGACCTTCTTCTCGTACTGGGCGCCGGTCATCTTCGGCATGTGGACGGGCGTTCCATCCCGCACACCCATGACATCGTCCTGGAAGTCGGTGTAGACGACCTTGCGCTTCTTCTTGTCGAGGAAAGGCACCAACCCGCGCAGCCGGCAGCGCAGCTCCTCGAGACCGTTCAGGTCGATCCCCTCCCAGAAATCAAGCTCCTGCATGGAGGCCAGGTATTCGAGCTGGGCCTTCACCACGGGGATCAGGCTCTTCTCCTCCAGCAGCATGGCGATTCCCACGACCCGCTGGCGGAGTTCCTCGAAGTCCCCGGCGTCGCCTTCCGCGTGTGCGAGGTGCATGCGTACAACTGTGAGGTCGAACAGCCGTGACTCGACCTCGTCTGTCTCGATCTCGCCGGGCAGTCCGGCGATCTCACGCTGCAACTTCTCTTGATCTGCTTCGCCGAGTTTCTCCCATGCCTTGAGCTCCCGAAAGCGATCCACCGCCTCCAGATGCATCCGCACGACGAAGTTCTCTCGGTTCATCGCGGCAACTTTGCGATGGAGGTCCGTGGTCAGTGACTTCGCGAGCGCGCCATCCGGGTCGAGGTCCGGCGACGCCTGGGCGTGCGCCAGTAGCTGCACGCGGGAGCGGAACAGGCGGGTGCCGAGCGGCACGGCCCCACGAACCTCGATGCCCTGCGGGTTCTCGCGGAAGAAGTCGAAGTTGAAGCAGAAATCGAAGACGCGAAAATCTTGCTTGTCATCATCCGGGCCGAACAGTTCGGAGCAGAGTCGCGTGCCGCGTCCGATCATCTGCCAGAACTTGATTTTCGAGTAGACAGGCTTGAAGAAGACCAGGTTCGCTACCTCGGGCACGTCGATGCCGGTGTCGAGCATATCGACCGAGATCGCGATGTGGGGCGGCTTGTTCTTCTGCGAGAAATCGTCGAGCAAGCTCTGCGGATACTTCGCGTAGTGGTCGATGATGCGGGCGAAGTGGCCCTTGTAGTGCGGATAGTGGTGGTTGAACCGCTCCTCGATAAACTTCGCGTGCTGGTGGTTACGTGCGAATAGGATCGTCTTAGCGAGCCTGTCACCTGCTTCGACCCGGTGACCATGCTCCATTAGATGCTGGAGCGCCTTGTCCACCGTGTCCTCGTTGAAGAGCCAGCTGTTGATGGCGGCGGCGTTGACCTTGTCCGGCAGACCGTTCTCGTCCACGTCGTCGCCCCAGTCGAGGCTCTCCCACTGTTCCTGCTCCTCTTCGCTGAGCGAGTCGTAGTCGATGCCTTCGCGGGGAAACTTTAAGTCCACCTGCTGCACACGAGGCGGCACGAGGAAGCCGTCCGCCACCGCGGTCTCCAGCTCATAGGCGTCGGTCGGGACGCCCGGCTCCAGATCGAAGAGTGTGTAGGTGTTCCTGTCGATGTGGTCGCTGGGGGTCGCGGTCAGGCCGACAAGCAGGGAGTCGAAGTAGCGGAAGATCGCGCCGTACTTCTCGTACACCGACCGATGTGCCTCGTCAATGATCACGAGATCGAAATGCCCGACACTGAAGCGCGCCTCGTTGCCGTTCGTCTCGTCGATCAGCCCCATCATCGTCGGATAGGTGGAGACGTAGACCCGACCCGCTTCGTCCTTCTCGGTCACTAGATTCACCGGGCTGGATTCCGGCAGGTGCGCCTTGAACGCAGCGATCGCCTGGTTCACAAGCGACACCCGGTCGGCCAGGAACAGCGCCCGCTTCACCCAGCCCGCCCGCTGCAGTAGGTCCACGAGTGCAATCGTCGTGCGCGTCTTGCCGGAGCCGGTGGCCATCACCAAAAGCGCCTTGCGCTGCGATTTCGCGAACTGTTCGCCGATGCTGCCGATGGCCCGTTTCTGGTAGTAACGCTCGACGATGTCGTCCTTCACCTGTGACACATCGAGCGGGGCGCACTGGGCTCGGCGGATGATCAGGGACGCTAGCTCGTCCTTCTTGTAGAACCCGGCGACCGGTCCGTGGCGGGTAGGCAAGGTCATCCCACAGGCGGGTCTCGTACCCGTTGGTGTAGAAGATGATCGGACGCTGGCCATGCATCGTCTCCAGGCAGTCGGCGTAGAGTTTCGCTTGCTGCTGCCCGACCTCCGGATCGACGGTGGTCTTCTTCGCCTCCACCACCGCCAGCGGCTTGCCGTCGTCTCCCCACAGGACGTAGTCGGCGTATCCCACGCCCTGCGCATTGGGCATCCCCGTGACCTTGTATTCCCGGTCGTGTGGCCCACCAAGCGACCAACCCGCTCGGTTCAACGCGAGATCGATGAGCAGCCGTCGAGTCTTGTCCTCGTTCCAATCGTGGGTCTCGGGGACACCCTCGTTCTCCGCCTTGATGGCCGCGAGCCGTTCACGCAACGCTTCCAGTTCGCTCTCGATCTCCTTGCGGGACGCCTCGGTAGCGTCCCGCTCCGCCTTCAGAGCGTCCAGTTCCTCGACGCTGGCCGGCACAGCTGCCGGTTCCACTTTCGGGACGAGCGATTCGTCGAAGGTCTTGCCCTGCAGACTCTCCGCGCCCTTGCGCAGGTAGGTGCGGCCCGTCCAGTAGAGGACGTGAAAAAGCTCGCGCACGACATCCAGCGCCTTCTCGGGTGCTGGCGACTTGTTGCCGTGGACCGCTACGTTGCCCGCCTGCCGGATGTATTCGGCCTTCTGCCAAACGACCTTGGGCACGAGTTCGCGGAAGGCAGGGTCGCTGATATAGCCGTCCAGGTTCGTGACCTTCGGTGGCTTCAGAGCCTTCTCGACCTTGTAGACACGCTTGAGCAGGCACTCCAGCGCGTACCGGGCATGGAAGCAGGACGCCCGTGGGTCGCCGAAGACATGCCGCTCCGCGAAACTCGCACTCTCCGCCGCGTGTGGGAACTCCTGTCTTCAGGAACGCGAAGTTGGCCGAGATCTCCATCCAGGCTCAGAGGTCCCCGCGGAAGGCGCGGGATTGCAGGGAGGCGAAGAGGGTGTCGAGTTCGGCCAGGTGCGCGCGCTTCGGTGGCTTCAGAGCCTTCTCGACCTTGTAGACACGCTTGAGCAGGCACTCCAGCGCGTAGCGGTGCATGGAAGCAGGACGCCCGTGGGTCGCCGAAGACATGCCGCTCCGACGAAACTTGCACTCTCCGCCGCGTGTGGGAACTCCTGTTTCAGGGCGAAGTTCTCGGAGACTTCCATAGCGGCTCAGAGGTCCCCGCGGAAAGCGCGGGATTGCAGGGAGGCAAACAGGGTGTCGAGTTCGGCCAGGTGAACGCGCTGGATAGCCCTTTGTTGCTCGACGGATTCGACGATGGCAGCGAAGTGAAGTTGAAGATCCGCGGGTGGAACCGGAAACACGACGGAGGAAAGGAGCCGCTGATTCACCTTGTGGGTACCGCTGGTCGTTCGTGCACCACGCTCGATCTGCCTGCGAACCCGACGGGTACGCCATACATTCTGAAGATAGGCAGCCGCTAGGACGCTTGGACTTATCTCTACGCCTATCATCGTGTCGGGGAAACAGACACGATTCGATGAGCGGTCTGGGTATGCCCCAGTACCGACCAGTCGCCTGTTTCCGTTTCCACGACAGATAAGTGTGTCGGTGCTCAGCCTCTGTGAAGGAGACGGCGCTTTGTCGAAGCGCGCGCTCTTCTTTGCAGCGAAGTTGAATCGACCGCGAGTGATTGCAGACAGAGTGAGGACCTCGCCGTCGACGGTCCCTTGGGTTGAGGGCGAGAGACCGTTGCGGAAACTATCCTGAGCCAGCTCTCCAAGACTTCGTTCCTCCCATCCCATCGGATTGGTGACGGGGTCGCCGAACATGTCGAGGAAGGTGGATTGGAGGAGGGTGTCGAGGTGGGCGAGGGCCTCGCGGCGCTTGGCCCGCAAGGCGTCCGCCGCATCCAGAATCCCCGCAATCCGCTTCTGCTCGGCGAAGGGTGGGAGGGGGATTTGGAGCGAGGCAATGTCGCTTTTCGAGACTTGAAGAAATGTCGCTCCTCGTCCCTGGGCGCGTAACACGGGGGCGACATGATCAAGCCAATGCCCGAGGTAGGCTTGGCTCAAGTCGGCGTCTTTGGCTCTTAGCCCAGCCACTCCGCGCCCAAGACAGTACTCTTTGTCTGACCAATTTCGGTCACCTATCGTCGCGCGGATGCACAGGATGAGGTCACCGGGCCGTGACAGCTTCGTTGGGGCATCCGTGTATTTCTTTGGCGCAGGAGTTAGTTCACCGAAGTCCCCGGCTCCAGCAATCAATGGATAACCACTTCTCGTAGTGTTGTAGCTATCACCCTTCGGCGCTTGCCCCATTGATATGTCGCACACAGCGGAGAGGTTTTTCGTGAGGAATACACTCATCCCAACATCCCCTCCAACTCCACCCGCCCCTCCGCGATCTCCGCCTCCAGCTTCCCCAGCCGCCTCAGGATCGCTGCCGGTGGGTCGTACTCCACCGCCTCGTACTCCACCTCCTTGTAGCGGTTGATGGACAGGTCGTAGTCGTTGCCCGCGATCTCGGCCTTGGGCACGAGGAAACTCTGGTCCGTCCGTGCCCGCTTGCGCTCCGCCTCGCGGTTCTGCCAGCGGGCGAGAATGTCGGCAAGATCGCTCTTCTCCGGCTGCGGTGTGCGCTTGTCATCCAGCGAGTAGCCGTCCGCCTGCATGTCGTAGAACCAGACGTGGTCCGTACCGCCGGAGTTGGTCTTGGTGAAGAGCAGGATGGCGGTGGAGACCCCGGCGTAGGGTTTGAAGACGCCAGAGGGCATGGAGACGATGGCGTCCAGCTTCTGCTCCTCGACCAAGATCGTGCGCAGGGTCCTGTGCGCCTTGCTCGATCCGAAGAGCACGCCGTCGGGCACGATGACCGCGGCGCGTCCTCCTGTCTGGAGAAGGCGGAGGAAGAGGGCGAGGAACAGCAACTCGGTCTTCTTCGTCTTGACGATCTGCTGCAGATCCTTGGCGATGGACTCGTAGTCGAGGCTTCCCGCAAACGGCGGATTGGCGAGGACCAGCGAGTACTTCTCCGCGTCATCGTCGTCGGCCTGGGCCAGCGAGTCTTTGTAGCGGATGTCTGGGTTCTCCACGCCGTGCAGCAGCATGTTCATGCTGCCGATCCGCAGCATGGTGTTGTCGAAGTCGTAGCCGTGGAACGTGCCCTCGTTGAAGTGGCGCCGCGCCGCGGCGTCCTTGTAGATAGTGTCGCTGTGGTGTTCCACCAGGTGCTCAAACGCGGCAACGAGGAAGCCCGCCGTGCCGCAGGCCGGGTCGCAGATCACGTCCTTGGGCGTGGGGGCGGTCATGTCCACCATCAGACGGATGATGTGGCGCGGCGTGCGGAACTGGCCGTTCTGTCCGGCGGTGGCAATCTTGCTGAGCATGTACTCGTAGAGGTCGCCCTTGGTGTCGCTGTCGGCCATGTCGATGCCGTCGAGTTGGTCGACCACGTTGGCCAGCACACGGGCCGTGGGCATCATGAAGAGGGCATCCTTCATGTGGTGGCTGTATGTCGAGCCCCCCTCGCCGCCGTCGGCCCCGCCCTTCTGCCCGAGCGACTTGATAAAGGGGAACACCCCGTCTCGCATCGTCTCGAACAGCTGCTCGGGAGCGGCGTTCTTGAAACGCGACCAACGCAGCCTGTCCTGATCGACGCCGAAGACCGGCTCCTCGATGGGTGTGCCGGTGTGCGCGGCCTTGCGCTCCTTGAGGGTATGTAGTTCGTCGAGCCGCTTGATGAAGAGCAGGTAGGTGAGCTGCTCGATGACCGAGAGCGGATTCGAGATGCCGCCAGACCACATCGTATTCCAGATGCTGTCGATTTTAGATTTGAGTGCGCCTGTAATCATGAAAATCCCCTACTGTCTCGGTCTGGCCGAGCGTCGAATGCCATAGAACACCTCGATGATGAACCCGGCGAGGCCCTGCCATGTTCCTGGCACGGGAAGGTCCGGTCCATGACGTTGCGGATGCACTTTTCTTGGCCCGTTCAGTATGGGAAGCCGGTATACGTGATGTACATCGGGCAGAAGATCACGCGGAGGTAGGGATCGATCGTCCCGTGAGCCCGGTAGCCGACTTCCGTAACCTGCGAATCCGGTCGGCCATTACCAGCGCCCCCGATGACCGGCTAAGCTTCTCATCGGGGCTCGGCAGCATTCCCTCGGGGAGTCTTGGTCTCTGGTTCTTGCGTCGCTCCGGCCAGGTAGGCGCCCAGCCTTCCGTCGGGTGTGACCGATCCCTGCCGCAGCCGCCCGTTCGTTTTGTATATCCGAAGTGATCCACAGCGTATCGGTGACCGGCTAACCGCCAGCGTAGCAACTGGTTACTGAATCATTCGCCAGTTCAACCAGGACTGCGCGATCTGCTGCACTTGCCGTCCTACCATACCTGATGCTGCCGTGCTTAAAGGGCGGGGAAACGGCATCAAATGGCGGGTATGACTCAGCGCCGGCGACGACACCGACACGCTCCAGGACGTCGCCGGCAACGACGTCGCCTCCTTCACCACCGGCCAGTCGGGCGTCCCGGCGGTCACCAACAACTCCACCAACAACGCGGCGACGGGCGAGCCGGCGATTACCGGCACGGCGCAGGCCGGGCAGGAGCTGACCGCCGACGCGAGCCCCATCATGGACATCGACGGGCTGACCGGCGTCAGATTTCACCTACAAGTGGTTCCGGGTGGACTCCGACGGCACCTCCAACGAGGCGGAGATTTCGGGCGAGACCGCCGCCACCTACACCCTGACGAACGACGACGTGGGCAAGAAGGATCAAGGTGCAGGTGAGCTTCACCGACGAGCTGAGCGGCGAGGAAATGCGCACCAGCGCGGCGTATCCCTCGTCCGGCACGGTCACCGCCTCCACCAGCACCACCGCGCCCGCGCTGACCAGCGTCACGGTGACCTCGACGCCGCGCAAGACGACGGACACCTACGGCGCGCGCGAGCACATCGAGTTCTCGATGACCTTCGACGCGCCGGTCACGGTGACCGGCGATCCGACCTTCGCCTTCGACCTCGGCGGCGCGACGACGGCGACCTACTACGCGGGCTCGGGCACCGCTACGCTGCGGTTCTCCCACGCCGTGAGTGGCGGGTCAAGCGGCGACGAGGACACGAACGGGATTTCCTGGGCCGAGAACGCGATCGCGCTCAACGGCGGCACCATCGCGGGGACAGACAACGCGGCGGCGGTGGTCCTGACCCACGTCGCCCAGTCGAACCTGGCGGGGCACAAGGTCGACGGCCGGACGACGGCCGTTACGGCCGCCACGGTCACCGTGGCGGTGACCTCGACGCCGACGTCGCTGGCGGACACCTACGGTTTCGGCGAGACGATCGTGATCACGGTCACCGCCAGCGAGGCGGTGGAGGTGGAGGGCGATCCGGAGTTCGAGTTCTCGCTGACCGATATGGGCGGTGCCGCCAATGACGTGCCGGCCACCTACGATCGCACGCGCAGCACCGCGACGACGATCGTATTCACCTACACGGTGCAGGCGGGCGACCGGGACAACAACGGCATCTGGATCGGCGACCACAGCCGAACCTTCATGCTGGACGCGAACGACCGCATCCGCACCGCCTCGCAGCAGATCGACATCGACCGCACCCATCCCGAGAAGAGCACGCACGCCGACCACAAGGTGAACGGATCCCTGGGGGCGCCGACCGTACCGCCGGATCCCACGGCGCCGACCCTGGTGTCGGCCACCGCCACGACGCTCACCATCGAGTGGACGCACCCGGGTGACGGCGGCTCGCCGCTCACTCGCAACTTCATAGAGTACCGGGTGGAGGGCACGACCGACTGGACGAACTGGTACCGGGGCGAAACGCCAACGCCGGTGACGTGCACGGTCATCAGGAATCTGCAGGCGGAGACGGCGTACGACGTACGGGTCCATTCCACCAATGCGATTGGAAACAGCCAGTGGACCCAGTCGGCGACGGCATTCAGCACGCTGGCCGGCACCGCGGCGACGGGCGCGCCCGCGATTACCGGCACGGCGGCGGTCGGGCAGCCGCTGGCCGTTGACCTCACGGGCATCGAGGACGCGGACGGCCTGACCAATGTCAGCTACAGCTACCAGTGGGTGCGGGTGGATGCGGACGGCCTGTCCAACGAGGTGGACATCACCGACGCGACCGACGCGACCTACACCCTGGCCGACGCCGACCTGGGCACGACCCTCAAGGTGCGGGTGACCTTCGACGACGACGCCGGCAATACCGAGACGCTGACCAGCGCGGCGACGGCGACGGTGACCACTGCGGCCGGTGTCCCTGGTTCGCCGACAATCGTGTCCGCAACGGTAGGGGTCGGGCAGGTCGTGCTGGTATGGGGGCGTCCAGACGGTCGTGCAGAATGGTCCCACTACGAATACCGCTCTTCGGCGGGGGACATGATTGCGCCGGACGCGATGTGGCAACAAGTCTCGCGCAGCCCCGGTACGCCAAATCAGGCGTATTACCAGGTGGTCAAGGGTCTGACGAGCGGCACGACCCATACCCTCCAGGTTCGTGCGGTAAACGCTCAAGGCGGAGGCGCGCCGGCGACCGTGACCGCGACACCACTATCACAGCCGTCCTGCACCATCGACGCGTTAGGCGACCAGCGCCGGCTCTGGCAGGGCCAACTGGTAGCAGGGATACGCGAAATTCATACCGATGGAAAGGTACAGGCAGGGTATGGGCAGGAAGAGGGAACGATAGAGACTGGAACCCTGACACCTGATGCGTTCACCTTCCGTTCAACCACGTATTCCGTTATCACGTGGACATCCGGCGATCTTCTCACCGTTGTCCTAGTCGACCCAGACTTCACTGTCTGGTACCCACGAGAAGAGGTGGTCGACGCATTGAGGTGGCATGTCTGCAACACGCCCTACGACTTCAGCAATGCGCAGACAACAACGCCGGAAGACCTCTTTACATCTTTTACTGGCTATAGGTGGAACGTTGGCTCCATCTGGCCGCCCGGCATCGAGCGCACGCTGCGGCTGAGCCTGCCGCCGAACCATGCGGCGACGGGTGACCCGGTCATTTCCGGCACGGTCCAGGTGGGTGCAGAGCTGACGGCCTTGACGGACGGCATCATGGATGACGACGTCCTGGACGACGTGTTCACCTACCAGTGGGTGCGGGTGGACGCCGACGGCACGTCGAACGAGGAGGACATCACCGACGCGACCGACGCCACCTACACCCTGACCGCCGACGAGCGGGGCAAGAAGGTCAAGGTCGAGGTGCGCTTCACCGACATCCTGGGCGGCGAGGAGACACGCACCAGCGCGCCGACGGCGACGCTCGCGGGAGTGCCGAACACCGCTGCGACGGGCGCGCCGACCATCACGGGCACGGCGCAGGTGGGCCAGACGCTGACGGCGGTCACCACCGGCATCATGGATGCCGACGGGCTGACCAGCCCCAATTACACGTACCAGTGGATCCGGGTGGACGGCACGGACGAGGCGGACATTGCGGGCGAGAATTCGAGCACCTACACCCTGGTCGACGCCGACCTGGGCACGACCCTCAAGGTGCGGGTGACCTTCGACGACGACCTCGGCCATACCGAGACGCTCACCAGCGCGGCGACGGCGACGGTGGGCGCGGTAGCGACCGGCCCCCCGACGGTGAACGATGTGGCGGTCACGTCAACGCCGGCCTCGGGCACCACCTACTACCTCGCGGGCGAGGTCATCGAATTCACCGTGACGTTCAGCGCCCCGGTGACGGTGACCGCCACACCGAAGTTCGCGTTCAGGCTGGGCGCGGCGACGCGGCAGGCCGCTTACGCGAGCGGCTCGGGCAGCGCGGCGTTGGTGTTCGCCCGGACGGTGCAGGCAGGCGAGGTCGATCGCAACGGCATCTCGTGGAATGCGATCGCGCTCGCCCTCGACGGCGGGACCATCACGCAGACGGGCGCGACGACGGCCGCGAGCCTGACCCACGCCGAGCAGGCGCCGCTGGAGGGGCACCGGGTGGACGCCGCCCCGCCGATGCAGGTCTCGGCGTCGGTGCATGGGATGTCGCTGGTGCTGGTCTACGACGAGCCGCTCGATCCGGCCTCGATGCCGGCGACGGGCGCGTATACGGTGACGGCGACGGTCGGAGCCACCACCACGAACCCGGCGGTGTCGGAGGTGTCGATATACGGCATCTGGGTGACGCTGACACTGGACGCGGCGCCGGCTGCGGGCGCGACGGTGACGCTGGCGTACGCGCCGCCGGCGTCGAACCCGGTGCAGGACGAGGCGGGCAACGATGCGCCGGCGTTCAGCGGCCAGTCGGTGAGGCTGGGCCCGCCGCCGCCGCCACCGCCGCCGGTGACGGACCTTGCGCAGGTGATGGGGGTGGGGGTCGTCCCGGGCAACGCGCAGCTGGTGGTGACCTGGACGGCGGTGTCCACCGCCACGGGCTACACGGTGCAGTGGATGTCGAGCGGACAGGGCTACAACATCGGCGACCGGCAGGCCACGGTCACGACGGGGTCGACCACGCGCTACACGATTCCCAGCCTCACCAACGGCACGGAATACACGGTGCGGGTGATCGCGACCCGAACCGGCGCCGACGACGGCCCGCCCTCGGACGAGATGACGGGGACGCCGAGAGTGCCGCCACCCGCCGCCGCCGCCACCGCCGCCGGTGACGGACCTTGCGCAGGTGATGGGGGTGGGGGTCGCCCCGGGCAACGCGCAGCTGGTGGTGACCTGGACGGCGGTGTCCACCGCCACGGGCTACACGGTGCAGTGGATGTCGAGCGGACAGGGCTACAACACCGGCGACCGGCAGGCCACGGTCACGCCGGGGTCGACCACGCGCTACACGATTCCCGGCCTCACCAACGGCACGGAATACACGGTGCGGGTGATCGCGACCCGGACGGGCGCCACCGACGGCCCGCCCTCGGACGAGATGACGGGGACGCCCTTCACCACGCCGGAATACGGCGCGCCGCAGCACCTGCGGGGGGAGCCGGGCGACGCACAGGTGACGCTGACCTGGGATGCCCCGTCGAGCGATGGCGGGTCCGCGATCCTCCGCTACGAGTATGCGATCGACGACAGCGGGACTTGGATCGACGCGGGCCTCGATCTGGAGGAAACGGTGCCGGGCCTGACGAACGGCCAGCAGTACGCGTTCGAGGTGCGGGCGGTGAACAGCGCCGGCCCCGGTGCGCCGGCGAGGACGGCGGCCACGCCGCTCGGCATGCCGAGTGTGCCCGAGTCGCTCACGGCCACTGGGGGCGACGGCGAGGTCGTCCTGGAGTGGACCGAGCCCGCGGACGATGGCGGCTCGCCTGTGACGGGCTACGAGTACCGCTACGCCGCAGGCCAGGCTGTGCCGGAAGACGTCACCTGGCGGGACGCGGGCACCGAGCTCACGGCGACGGTCTCGGGGCTGGAGAACGAGACGCGCTACACGTTCGAGGTGCGGGCGCGCAACCGTGTGGGCCCCGGGGAGACATCGGGGACGACGGCCCTGCCGCTTCGGCTGCGGGCGGAGCTGTTCAGCTCGGCGGCGACGGAAGGCGAGGCGCTCGTGGTTGGGGTGCGCCGGAGCGGGAGGCTCACGTTTCCGGCCCACGCCTACATCGGCGTGACGGACAGCGCGTTGCCTGGCGTGACGGCAACGGACGAGGGGCGCGACGACGGGCTCGGCCGCCAGCGTCTGGAGTTCGCGGCGGGCGCAGCCGAGTCGACAGTGACGGTCACGGTGGCCTTCGACGGCGAACGCCGGCAGGACCGGGTGCTGAGCGCGACGCTCGATTCCGCGGAACTGGAGGTCGACGGCGTAAGGCGGCCCTATGAACTCGTCACGCCGACACTGGTTGTTCCGGTGACGGAGGGGGACGCAGGGCTGTCGGTGGCCGATGCCCGGGTGCAGGGCAAGAGCTCGGTGCTGGCGTTCACGGTGAGCATGGACCGCACGCGGGACGTTGCGGTGCGGGTGGACTACGCGACGGAGGACGGCGCGGCGCGGGCGGGAGAGGACTACACACCGGTCTCGGGCACGTTGACGATCGAGGCCGGCGGGCGGGAGCGCACGGTGGAGGTGCCGGTGCTTCCGGCGCTGCACGTGACGGGCGAACGGACGCTCACCCTGAGGCTGTCGAATGCCGTGAGCGCGGTGATCGACGACGGGGTGGCGACGGGCGTGATCGTTCGCGAATCGGAGCTGCCCAAGGCGTGGCTGGCGCGGTTCGGGCGGACGGCGTCGGACCACGCGGCGCAGGCGATCGCGAGGCGCCTCGAAGCCGGGCAGCGGGAGACACAGGTGACGGTGGCGGGCCGGCGTGTGGACGGCCTGTCGGTGGACGGCCTGCTGTCGGGGGTGCTGCCGTCGGGCGGATGGAGGCCGGCTTCGGCTGTTGAGGACATGGCGACCAGGCTGGCGGCGCCCGCTCTGGCGGCTTCGGGCGCGCCGTTCGGCGGCGTGGACGCGGATCCCGGCACCCCTGGCCTGCGTGCCGGCACGTGGGGTGGGGCTCCGGGCGCGTTGGACCGGGAGCCTTTCGCAGATGCCGGGCAGACGCTGCGCCGTGCCGTTCTACCCGACTTCGGGTTCCGGCTGCCGGGCGCGGAGGAAGCGCTCATGGGCACCTCGTTCTACGTCGAGCGCGGAGCGCAGCAGGACGTGGGCGGCGGCACGTGGGCGGCGTGGGGCGACGTGGCGGCGACGCGCTTCGAGGGGGACGCGGGAGGACTCGCGCTCAACGGCGACGTGGTGACGGGCACGGCGGGGCTGGACCGGCAGTGGAGGGCGGTGCTCGTGGTCAAGTCGCTCCTCGATGCTTCTGTTAGGCTGCCTTGGCGACCTCCTTCGGTTCGAGAAGCGTGAGATCCAGGTAGCGACGTTCGCTCCAGGCCGCAGTAGTCCTTAGAGCAACCGCAGTGATGAGGCGGAGCGCGCTGGCTCGGTCGGGGAAGGCGCCGGCGCTCCGGATCCGACGCTTGATCTCGGTGTGCAGGCGCTCGAGGCTGTTCGTGGTGCGCAGTCGGGCCCAGTGCGGGCTCGGGGAACGCGTAGAACTGGGTGGCGGCCGTGAAGCCCCGCTCAAGCACGTTGACTGCCTCGGGGAGCTCCTTGTGCCAGCGCGCCGTGATCTCGGCCAGGCGCTTCTTCGACTCAGCGAGCCCGGGGGCCCGGAAGACGGCGGCAACCTCGCGCGCCACACGCTTGCGCAGGCGATGCGGGACCTTGGCCAGCACGTTGCGTTGCAGGTGGACAGTACAGCGCTGGCAGCGCACCTCGGGCAGGAAGCGGCGCACCGCGGCTGCCAGGCCCGCGTGCTCATCCGCGATCACGAGCTGGACGCCGCTGAGACCACGCTCCAGGAGTTGCTCGAGGAGCTCCGACCAGCTGTTCTCCGATTCCTCAGGGCCCAGCGTGATGCCCAGGAGCCGGCGGTGGCCGTCCGGGCCCACGGCGTAGGCCACGAGCGCGCTCACGTTCTCGACCTTTCGGGCCCAGCGGGCATCGAGGAACGTCGCGTCCAGGCAGGTAGGGGTGGGCCCCTCGATGGGTGCACTCCGCAGCGTTTGCACGCCCTCGTCGAGCCGCTTCGCGACCCGGCTCACCGTCGAGCGTCCCACGCGCTCACCCATGAGTGCCTCGGTCACGTCGGCGCTGGACACGCCGCTCACGTAGGCCTCCACCATCATCGCATCGACTTCTTCACTCCTGCGCTGGTAGCGACCCATCACGTCGGCGGGCGAGCCGCCTTCCCGGCTGCGCGGGACCGTCACGTCGATCTGACCCAGGCTCGTAAGCAGGCGCCTCAGATACGTCCCGTTCCTGTGGCCCTTCCGGCTGCCGACCCGCTCGAATCGTCGCGCTCCGACCATCGCCTTCAACTCCTCCTCCAACACCATCTCGAGCGTTAGCCGGATCGCGCCCTGAAACAGCGACTTCAAATCCTGACGCAGCTCGTCTTGCGTGGCCCGCTCAACTTCGACCATCTTTTCCATGAGGAAGCTCCTTGTTCCGGTTCCGACCTGCTCACGCAGGCCGGACTCCCGGGTTCATGTGATGATGAACAATTCACAAGGAGCTTCCTCTTTCTTTTCCGGGCTGTCCACCCTCCTCGGACGCCCTCACCCCCTTTTACACAATCTTAGTGACACTACCGGTGCTCGTCGGGCTCGCGCTCTCGAGAAGCAGCGGTGAGGGAGGGTATGGCACGGGCGCGGGGACGATCGCGAGCACGCTCACGAGTGTGCATCCGTACGTGCAAGTCCGGCTTGGGGAGCGCGCGCAGGTGTGGGGCGCGGCGGGCTGGGGCCGTGGCGGACTCGAGATCACGCCGGAGAGCGGGGCCGCGCTCGAGGCGGACCTGAGGAACTCGATGGCGGCGGCGGGTGCCCGGGCGGTGCTCATGGGTGCCGGTGCGCTCGAGATCGCGCTGCGTTCCGACTTCCTCTGGACGGAGACGTCCTCGGACGGGACCGCCGCGCTGGCGGAGGCGGTGGGCACGGCGAGCCGCGGGCGGCTGATGCTCGAGGGCGCGGGCCAGATCCAAGGGCTCGGAGGCGTCGTGCGTCCCAAGGTCGAGGGCGGCGTGCGCTACGACCGGGGGGACGCGGAGACCGGACGAGGATTCGAGGTGGGCGGCGGACTCGACTGGGCCCGGGGATCGCTGACGCTCCAAGTCAACGGGCGGATGCTCGTCGCCCACGCTGACGAGTCCTACGAGGAGTGGGGCTACAGCGGCTCGCTCGTCTACGAGCCGGGCGCCGATGGCCTGGGTCTCCAGATGCGGGTCGGATCGAGCGCCGGGGCGGCGGCGAGCGGCATCCGGAACCTGTGGGCGCTGGAGAACGCCAGCGGCTTCGTGCGCGGGGGCGCCGTGCCCTTCGCGCGACGCTTCGACGCAGAGGTCGGCTACGGGCTCGGGCGCGGAACGCTCTGGTATCCCTACTTCGTCGCCGACGATTCCGGCCGGACGAGGTACGGCCTGAAGCTCAGCTCGGGCCGGAGGATGGGCGTCGGCCTCGAGTTCGGGCGAAGGGAGAGTGTGGACCTTGGGCCCCAGGACGCGATGCTCCTCCGGGGGGAGCTCAGGTTCTAGCGGCCGGCGCTCTCCGAAGTGAACGCGACTCGAGGGATGCGTCCGTGCCGGCGTCTACGGTATGGCGGGGTTCGTGCGCGTGGCCCCCGCCCCGGCGCTCGTGGCCGGCGGCGGGCTCGCCTTCGCCGAGTCGGCCCTCGACCACGCCGAGCTCAAGATCCCGAATGTCGCCCTGACGCCCGGGAGAATCCCTAGACAGCGACATCATCCCAGGCTGCAGTCGCAGCATTCGGTAACCACCGGCGCAACACCGCCATCAGCTTCGCGGACGACGACGTCACCTAGGGCCACCGAGGTGACGCTCGCGGTCGCGTCCGGAACAGAATCCCGCATCGGTTCGCCTGCTGCCGCGATGGCCGTCCGGCATCTGGAACGCGGCATCCTCCACTCGTGCGCTCCAACACTCTCGGCTCTCCCGTGGCGTCGGCTTCCGTCCCGGTGCCCTGAGGTGGCCGCCCCTGCTCACATCGACGTGATGCGCCGAGCTGTAGCCGCGCCCCGCGACTCCCCGGCCAGCCTTCGAGTCACCTGGACGCACCCTCCGGGACAATATCGGGTCGTGCTCGGACGGACGCCGCCGTCGGCGTGCGGATCTTCGCAGGCCGCGTCCCGACCGGTAGGCGCCATGGAGACGCTGACGAAGCAGTTCGAATCGCGAGTGGGTGCATCCCTCGAGCGCACGGGCCTGAAGCCGTCGACGTTCGGCCTGCGGGCGGTGGGCTATCTCAACCCGGTGCGTCAGCTCCGTCCTGGCCGATCACCGAGACTGGCGATGGCCTGCCAGGTCCCCGTGTTCATCGAAGCCTGCCGCCGGGCCCATGTGGCCCCTGTTCCCTCCCCCGGGGCAACGCGCCCCGGAATTCTTCCCCGAACAGAACGGAGGCAGACCGATGACCAGAGCAATGGAACAGGGCATGGACGCGCCCGCGCGCAGTTTCTGTTCGGGAAGAACGCTTTGTTCGGCCGGAGGATCAGCCAGAAGGAACAAGCCCAAGACGCCCACGACCAGGAATCCGATGTGCTCCGCCCGCCCAAACGCGAAGCTGGATTCCTCCGACGACAGCGCGGCGATTGACCATGCTGTGATCCCCGCGAACGCCAGACCGAGACCTGCGCGGATGAGCTGGCCGAGACTCCGAATCCACTCCGCCACTTCCTCTTCCTCCGCTCCGAAGATATCGCGGATGAGCTGGCCGACGTTCCGAGCCCACGCTTTCTCTCTCCGCGTCACAAATCGAGCCAAAAATATAAGAGTCGTCCTGTTCGGAGCGACTCTCGAAGCCCTTGATCCGTTGCCGCGGCAGGCCCGGCATCCCGCTCGGCGACCGCCCCGCGCCCCGGCATGTGAAACCTGTCATTTCCGTGTGGGCGACGCCAAGTCGGCCGTGCCCGGGCCGACCTTCCGGTCGAGCCTCGCACCCCACCCCCCCGGCCTCGCATCCCCTGCCTCGCGGGGGCGTGCGCCACTGCACTGGCGGCGGCCTCCAGAGCCTCCCGGACAACGTCGGATAACTACGTGCACCACGGACACTTAGGAGATTTCCTAAGAGTTGACTTCCTGGCAAAGGCCCCTTCAACGTTACGGGCCATGACACGGTTGGAACGGCTCTCATGCAGACCCTGGAGGAGCAATTCAACACACGGCTGAACGCGTTTCTGGGCAGCACGGGCCTGAGGCCGACGACGCTCGGCATGCAGGCGGTGGGCGACCCGAGCCTGTTACGCCAGATCGAGCGGGGACGCTCGCCGTCGCTCAGGACGGCGGACCGGATTCTGGCCTTCATGGCCGCCTACGAGCAGGACTCGGGCGGCGCGAGGGCTCCGCCCGGCCGCCTGGCCGGGCCGGGGCCGGCGACGCGGGGGAGGAAGGCGAACCGGAGCAGAGCGATGAGTGAACAACCGATCGAACAGAGAACGAACCCGCCGATCCGTTTCCTGCGGATCTCGGCTGTCGAGGCGCTGACGGGCCTGTCGCGGACCACGATCTACGACTGGTCGGCACAGGGGCGCTTCCCCCGGGCGGTCCGGCTGAGCGAGCGCGCGGTGCGCTGGATCGAGTCGGAGGTCGAGGAATGGATGGATGACCGGATCGAGCAGGGCCGGGGCGGGGACGCCTCGGCGGCAAAACACAACTGAACCCCAAGGAGGAGAGAGAATGAGAACGTTGTCGAGAACGCTGCAAGCGGCGGCCTGGGCCACGCTGTGGTTGCTGTTCCCCGGGGTGCTGTGGGCTCAGGGGACGAGCCCGTGGGTGGAGGCGGTGAACGAGCTGCAGGCGCAGTTCACGGGTCCGATCGCGCGGGGGCTGTCGCTGATCGCGATCGTGGTGGGCGGGCTGATGTTCGCGTTCGGCGAGGGCGGTAGCAAGCGGACGCTGGCCGGGATCATCTTCGGTCTCGGGATGGCGATGGGCGCGGCGAACTTCCTGGCCTGGCTGTTCTGATGCGGGGTCTGAGGCGCTGGGCCGGCTATGCGGCGCTGAACCGTCCGCTGACGATCCTGGGCGTGGAGCGTAGGGGGTTTCTCCTCGTCGCGACGCTCGGGCTCGCGATGTGGAACGCGACGGCTTCGCTCGTGACGGGCGGCGTGGTGTTCGCGGTGGGCTACGGGGCCGGGTGGCTGGCCGGCCGCAAAGACCCGGACATGCTTGGCGTGCTACGGGCCGGGACGCGTTACCCGGCGCGGTTCGACCCGGGCAAGTGGGCCGAAGAGCCGTGGCATCTCGTGATCCGGAGCGGGCGATGAGGATCTCCGCGGAGCTCCGGGACCACGAGGCGGCCGGCTCGCTGGCCGAGGAGCTGCCCTACTGGGGCTGGCTCGAGGACGGCCGCACCTGCCTGACCCGCACGGGCGAGCTGATCGCAGCCGGGTGTCTTGCGCCTGCGGTAGTCGATGGGCGTTCGCCCGAACAGATCGACCGCGTGCTGGGCCGCTGGCAGCGGTTGCTCTCGGGTTTGGACGCTGACACGCGCCTCTACTTCTATATGCTCCGCCGGCCAAGTCCGCCCGAGGCCGCGGACGACGAGGGCTCCGGCATCGTAGCGGTGTCGCAGCGTAAGCGGAGTGCGTTTCTGGCTCGGGCCGCGTGCAGCGGCTCGAAGCCTATCTGGTCTGGTCGCACGATCCCCGTCTCCGGGCGGTCGCCGACGGGCCAACATCGGGAAGAGCGTCCCGGCTCATGCAGTGGTGGAAGCGCCGCCGAGGGGGCGCGCCCACCTACCTGCGGTCCGAGATCGAGGCGGCCGCCGCCCGCTTTCGCGCGACGGTGGACGCGGGCCGGGCGCTCGTGGAGGAGCACACGCCGATCGAGATGCTCGAGCCCGCCGAAGCCTCGCGGCTCCTCTCCGAGCTGATCAACCGTCCGGGCACGATGTGGGACGGCGCGACGGGGAGCGGTATGAACTGGCGGCTCGCCCTCTCGGAGCTCGAGGCGGAGCGCAGTCACCTGCGCCTCGACGGCGAGCCCGTGATCCTGTACTCGCTTCTGTCGCCACCCGGACAGACGCGGGCGAACCTGCTCCAGGAGCTCTACTGCCTGGACGCGGTGATGACGGTCTCGCTCGAGTGGCGGCCGTGGGCGATGGAAGCGGCCCGGCGCCGGATCCGTGGCGCGCAGCGCCACTACTTCGCCAGGCGCTACTCGATGATGGCGCATGTGCAGGAGACGGAGGGCACGGCCGCCGCGATGGTCGACTCGGCCGCGGCGACGGAGTCGGACCGGCTGGGCGAGGCGCTGGTCGAGCTGGAAGCGGACGGCGTGAGCTACGGCGAGGCCACGCTGACCGTGGCGCTCCACGGCGAGCTTGGGAGCATCGAACGTTTGGACGGCGACCTCCGTCGACTCTTCGCCGCGCACGACGCGAAGGTGATCCGGGAGGGTTACGGCCAGCTGCCGGCCTGGTTCGCGCGGCTCCCGGCCCAGCCTCGCGGGCGGCAGGTGCGGAAGGTGTTCGTGTCGGCCGGCGTGGCGGCGTGCCTGGCGCCGCTGTTCGGGCCGCCACGGGGGACGCGGCTAAGAGCCGTCACCTTGGCCGTGAGTCGCTCACGGTCTTGGAGACCCCGTGGCGCACGGCGTACCACTACGACCTGTTTGCCGGTGATGTGGGCCACACGCTGATGCTCGGCGCGACCGGCTCGGGCAAGAGCTTCACACTCAACTTCCTCCTGGTCGAGGCGCTCAGGTACGACCCGCGCGTCCTGATTCTGGATCTGGGCGGCTCCTACCGTTGGCTGACCCGGTTCCTCGGGGGGCGCTACCTGGAGCTGTCGCCCGGCGAGGCGGAGCCCACGCTCCGGCTGCAGCCGTTCGCGCTCCCGGCGGGCACGCGGACGTTCCAGTTCCTGACGGGCTGGGTGCTCCGGCTGCTGAAGCTCGGCGGTTGGGAAGCGAGCGGGGCGGATACGAGCGAGATCCGGGCCCGGATCGAGGACCTCTATGCGTTCGAGCCGGAGCGGCGGACGCTGAGCGTCCTGGCAAGCTCGCTTCCGTCCGCGACGTGGCCGGCCTGGAGCCGTTGGATCGAAGGCGGCGCCTGGGGCGCGTACTTCGATAACCCGGCCGTCGGAGCGCCGGATCTCGAGTTCGCCGACTGGCAGGTGATCGATCTCGCCGGCGCGGTCGAGCATCCGGATCTCTGCGACGCGGCGCTCTCCTACCTGCTCGAGCGGATGCGCCTCGAGGTGGAGGATCCGTCCGAGGCGACGCGGCTGAAGCTGATGGTCGTGGACGAAGCCTGGCGCTACCTGCAGGACCCCGCCGTGCTGAACTACCTGGCCGAGGCGGCGAAGACGTGGCGGAAGAAGAACGCCGCGTTGATCCTCGCCACGCAGTCCGCCGTGGACGTGACGGCAACGCCCGGCGCTGCGGCGCTCCTCGAGTCGATCCCGACCAAGCTGTTCCTCGCGAACCCGGAGCTCCCCGACGCGGTCGGGGCGCTGTTCCGGCTGAACGAGTCGGAGCTGGCCCAGGTCCGGGGCCTGATCCCCAAACGCGAGCTCTACCTGCGCCGCCCGGACGGGGCGGCGGTGCTCCGGCTCGAGGTCGATCCGGAGAGCTACTGGCTCTACACCTCGTCCGCATTGGACGCCGAGGAGCGGGCCCGGGCCGTCGAGCGTCACGGACTCAGCCGGGCCCTCGAGGTGCTCGCGAGCCGAGACGATCCCACCCCCACCCCCAACGCAAGGAGCTGATACGCCATGCGATCCCCGACTACACCCCTCGTTCTAATTGACGCTTCTCTTGGCGGCGCTTCCCTGCCGGGGCTACCGCCCAGCAGGCGGACGACGACCAAGCGTTCCTCCGAGTGCCGGTCCCGGAGGAGGGGGAGGACCGGATCCACCGGCTCCGCACCCAAGTCCGTCACACGACGGTCATCGTGCTCCCCGCCGATGAGAACATCCTGGATTTCGTGGTCGGCGACTCGGAGTACTGGCACCTGACCGGCGCGGCGAATGTCGCGTTCCTGAAGCCCCTGCGGCCGGACGCGGCGACGAACATCGCGCTCGTATGCGAGTCGGGGCGGATCTACTCGTTCCTGGTGGCCGAGCAGAGCGCCGAGGAGAACGAGCGACCGCCCCATCTGGTCGTGCGCTTCGAGTCCGGAGCAGAGGCGGCGCGGCTCTCCGGCGGCAGCGGCCGTCCCGCGTTCGTCGCGCGGAGCGAGGTCGCGGCCTACCAGCAGATGGCCGCCGAGGCGGCCGAGGCCGCGCGGAGTGCCCGGGAGGCGGCCGAGGCCGGCATCCTGGAAGCCCGGACTCAGGCTGAGTCGGCGATCGAGGAGTTCCGTGCCGGCTATCCGGAGCGTCTCGCCTTCGAGTACCGGCTCGACGGGGACGCGGCGGACCGGCCGTTCCTGGTCGAAGCGATGTGGCACGACGGGCAGTTCACCTACCTCCGGTCCCACGCCCAGGAGTCGCCGGCCCTCTATGAGCTCCGGGACGGCGAACCGGCGCTCGTGGCCTACGATCTGACGGAGGACGGGCTCTACGTCGCCCGCCATGTGCTGGCCGACGGGTGGCTGCAGATCGGCGACAAGCGGGCCAGCTGGCGGTTCACGCCCAGGGACGGGCTCCGATGAGCCGCTGGAAGCAGTGGGTCCGGCCCCCGGAAGGCGCGCTGCCGGGCGGCATCGTGACGAAGGCGGGCGTGGTGTTGATCGCCGTGCTCGTCGGTGGACTCCTCTTCTCGTGGGCGATGACGGGTCCCCAGGAAGCCGACACTCTCGTAGCCCTGCCCGAGGCGCAGGCGGTCGACGACGGGATGGGGAGGTCGCTCCAGGCGCGCATTCGGCAAGAGGCCGAGCGGCAGACTCTGGAGGCCGCCGCCCGGGCGCGCGCCGAGCTCGAGCGCCGGCAGGCTGCGGCCGCCGGGGAGATGGCTCGGCTCCAGACCGAGTCGGAGACGCCGAACACCGCAGCCTTGATCCCAGGCATCGGCGCGGCCGAGTCGGAGCTTAGGGAGGCGCTTCGGCTGGAGGAGCTGGAGCGAAGAACCCGCTCGCTCCGTGCCCTTCCCGTGGCTCAGTCGTACAGGGATCCGAACGCGACCGCGGAGTCGTCCGAAGCCGGCACCGGCGATGCGGCCGACGCGGATGTGGCGCTCCTCGAGAACACGGTCCAAGCGGCTCTCGCCTCATTCGAGCAGTCGGTCGGGGCGCTCGAGGACGAGTTGGCAGCGGAGTTGGCGGCCGGGCAGCTCCTCTCCGGCTCCCCGGGACCTGCCGCACCGCCAAGCTCTCCTCGCACCCCCGGCACGGCTGAGCCCGGCCGGAGCGTCCGGCCCGCCGACCCGCCGGGTTGGGAGCGGATCTACGAGGGCTCGTTCCTCGAGGCGGTGCTTCTCACGCAGCTCACGGGCGATTTCCCCGGACCGGTGCTCGCGATGGTCTCGGTCCCGTTCTATTCGGCCGACCGCCAGCGGATCCTGATCCCGCGCGGCGCACGCGTCGTCGGCACGGCCCGGGCCGTTCAGGACCCGGACCAGAGCCGGCTCGCCGTCGCCTTCCACCGGCTGCTCCTGCCCGACGGCAGCTGGATCGACCTCGAGTTCACCGGTCTGAACCAGGCGGGCGAGGGCGCCCTTCAGGACCAGGTCGACCGCCACTACTTCAGCACGTTCGCGGCGGCCGGAGCCATCGGCGTCGTGAGCGGGCTCGCCTTGGCCGGCGGTTCGCCGTTCGGCCTGAGGGCGGGCGTCGGCCAGGGCCTCGGCCAGAGCGCGACCTCGGTTCTCGACCGGTTCCTGAACCGGCTACCCACGATCACGATCCGCGCGGGCCATCGCCTGCGCATCTGGTTCACGTCCGACGTCCTGGTCCCGAGGGCCGGGACACGGCAATAACACCAAAGGAGCTCATCATGCGTCACAGAACCCTTACCACCGCCCTCTTGGTCTCCATCCTGATGCTCGCGAGCGCAGGGCCGGCAAACGCCCTCTTCGACATCGGCGGCGTGATTCAGCGTGCCCAGATGATCGTGAACCAAGCGACCCAGATCGCGAACCAGATCCGCCAGATGCGGACGATGACCCGTCAGCTCACCGAGCTCGAGGAGCAGCTCGACTACATGAAGGAGGCCGCGAGGGGCGAGGTGGACGCTTTGATCGAGCCGTTCGCGGAGCTGGCGGCCGGATCCATCGGCCTCGTCGGCGACGACCTCGACTGGGGCTCCGAGTTCAGCGGAGCGGCCGGCGAGCTGGTCGACGCGGTGCGTGGCATGGGGAGCGGCGACTCGTTCACCGATGTCTGGCGGAGCGCCCAAGGGGTGGCCGACCAGGTGAGCGAGGCGGACATCCTCGAGCTGTTCCGTAACCGCCCGGCCGAGGCGTCGTCGCGCGCGGTGGAGGACTACCGCCAGGCCCGTGAGGCAGCCGACCGGCAGCGCGTGCTCGACTACGCGATGATGGACGCCGCGGCCTCGCTCGCCTCGACCGTCGAGAGCGCCCAGGACTCGTTCGACGACCTGACCGCGAATGGGAACCTGTCCAACACGGCGCTCCAGCAGGCGCAGGTCGCGGCCGCGCTGACGCAGGGCCGGATCAACGCCGCCGTGGCGCAGGTGCTCGCCTATCAGGCGGTCGAGCAAGCGAACCGGATGCAGCAGGCCGAGATCGACCGGCTCGAGCGGCTCGCCGAGTGGAGGGACGCGCGCCTCCGTACGAACGCGATGGCCGATGCGATGCGCACGGCCGCGTTCCAGAATCGCGACCGGCTCCGGGAGGGGCTCCTGTTCAAGATCCCGTCGTTCTACATGGGCGGCCAGGCGTAGGCCCCGGGAGCGACTGTCATGCAACTCCTGCCACCGCAGTCGATCGATCCGAACGTCCCGGCCCAGATCCCCGCGGATCAGCTCCAGGACTTCAAGGGGTTCCTGGACGTCGTGCTCGACACCGTGGTCGGCGGCGCCGCGCCCGACGTGCTCACGCTCGGCCACCAGCTGTGGGGCGGTCTCGCGGCGATCGTCGTCGCCTGGAGCGGGCTCAAGATCGCGTTCAGCGGAACCTTCGAGCCCTGGTCCCTCGTGCGGGTCGTGCTCGGGATCGCGATCCCCCGGACGATGCTCCACTACTACAGCGTCCCGATCCCGGGCGTGGGCTTCACGTTCCCGGCCATGGTCGCGGCCGGAGGGATCTGGCTCCAGAACCTGTTCATCTCCGATGTCGTGTCCGTCGGCTACACGGAGATGACCGCGCTCGTCCAGGCGTTCGCCGCACGGCTCGGCGCGGCATGGTCCGGCGGGAGCCTGATGACCCTCGTGACCGAGGGCGTGAGCGTGTTCTTCTCGTCCCTCGTCGCGCTGATGATGGGCGTGCCGCTCGTGCTCGGCCTCGTCGCGCTCTTCTGCCTGACCTACGCGCAGGTGATCTGGGCGCAGGTGGCGCTCGCGATCGTGATCCTGCTCGGCCCCGTGTTCATCCCCTGGCTGCTCTTCGAGCCGCTCGCGTTCCTGTTCTGGGGATGGTTCCGCACGCTCATGGTCTACACGCTCTACGGCGTCGTAGCCGGTGCCATCCTGAGGGTCTTCATGGGCGTGGGCATGGGCTACGTCACGACCTATACCGGCGCCCTGATGGGCACCGGCTCCTCCGACCCGGCGGAGCTAGGGCTGTGGGTCGTCGTCCTGCTCCCGCTCGTCGTCTCCGGCCTGATGGCCGGCATGAAGGTGGGCGAGCTCGCCGCGATGCTCGTCTCCGGCTCCGGATCCGTCGGATCGGGATTCATGGCGCTCGCGGTGCGCGGCGGCGGACGCCTCAGCGCTGCCGCGAACCCGGCCCGCCCCCCAATCCCCGGAGGCTGAAGGAGACGTCCATGAACCGAGAACACGATGCCGGCCGCGAGTACGCGGAGATCTGGGGCGAGACCGTCGAGGCGAACCGGAAGCTCCGGACTCTTGCAATGATTCTCGGAGGAGCGTGCCTCGCGCTCGCCGTGCTCCTGCTCCGGGTCGCGACCGTCGAGCCGCCTCGGCCGATCGTGGTCCGGGTCGACGAGGTCGGCCGCGCCGAGGCCGTGGCCTACGAGGCCGCAACGGCGCAGGCGGATCCGCTCGATCCCACGACCAAGTACTTCCTTAACCGGTTCATCGCCGACTTCTACTCCAGGCGCCAGGCGACGGTCGAGGAGCAGTGGACGCGGAGCCTCCGCTTCCTCTCGACCGAGCTGGCGAACGCCGCGTTCACGAGGGACGGCGCCGAGGTCGCCGCCATGGCGGCTGGCACCGCTAACACTGAGATCCAGGTCGAGCAGGTCGTGCTCCGCATCCACCCCGCACCGGAGGCGCCGCACGGCGCGACCGCCGACTTCGACCTGGTCCACCTCAGGCAGGGGCAGGAGACCCGGCGCGAGCGCTGGTCGATCACGCTCCGGTTCACGTTCCTCACCGTCATCCCCTCCCAGCTCGTCGTCTACAACCCGATGGGCATCCTCATCACCTACCTCCAGGCCGACCGTGCCCTGGTCACGGAGCCGCCCAGGTGATCGCCCATCTGCGGGGACGGGAAGCGGCGCTCGAGCCGTTCGGTTGGACGGGACGCCAGGCCGAGTGGATCGCGCTGGCATGCCTCCACAGCGGCGTGTTCACCCGCACCCAGGCGACGCGGTTCCTGGACACGCATCACGAGCGGGCGCGCCGCCTCGTCCACGCGCTGATCGCGCAGGGCCTCGCCGCCGAGGAGACCGTGCCGGGCGTTCGGGGGATCGGCCGCGTGTGCCGGATCTTCTCCCGGGGTCTATACCGCGCGCTCGGAGCCGAGCACATCCGCCACCGCCGCACGGCGTCCGCCGACGTGCTCATGCGCCGCCTGCTCTCGCTCGACTACGTGATCGAGCACTCGGGTCTGCCCTGGCTCCCGACCGAACCCGAGAAGGTCGCCGCGTTCGAGGCCCTCGGGATCGAGCGCGAGTTGCTGCCCTCGCGCCTCTACCGCGGCGCCGCCGGGGACACCCGGCGCTGCTTCCCGCTCAAACTGCCGGTCGCACTGGACTCGGGCCGTGCAGTGTTCGTCTACGTCGATCCCGGACACGACACCTCGACCGCGCTCCGTTCCTGGGGAGCGGCGCACCGCGGGCTCTGGCTCGCGCTCGCAAACCAAGGCCGGTCCGTCGAGGTCGTCGCCGTCGCCCGCACTTCGCGGGAGATGGACCGGGCCCTGGCCGTGATGAGCGGCTGGGCTGAGGCGTCCGGCCCCGGCGAGCCCGACGCCGGGATCCGTGAGGAACTTGCCCGGATCGAGCGGGCGATCCTTCAGGGCGCGGTCCAGATCCTCGAGGAGTTCGGAGGCCTGCAAGCCGCCCTGAAACGCAGCGTGGCGCTGGAGAAGCAGGCCCGCCGGCAGGCAGGCCGCGGGGCGATTCACCACGGCGTCGCCTGGCAAACGGTGCGCCTCGCGGGAGCGCGCTACCGGTGACGACCGGCGCGCGTCTCATGGCCGCACTGGAGTGCGCAAACGACGCGGGGGGCCGATGCGCACTTTGGCCCTCCGGCGATGCGCGCCGGTGCTACGGAGTAAGCCACGACACGGCCACGTCTTGCGCCTACACGCCCAGATAGAATCCCCTGATGTTTATTATCGTCCATTAGAGTCTATAACATACTGTATTACAACACTTTGTGATCTTCACGCAGTCCCTCGTATTCCTCACAACGTCTCTTGATATCCACTACCATCCCTTATATTATGAGGTAATGTATGACGTAACGAACACCACCGATCCGCCCCGGAAAACCAAGCCCAAGGGCCGCCATCCCGACAAGGCCCTGTCGGCCGCCTTTGTGCGTACCGCCCCGCCGGGCAGGCATTGCGACGGTAACGGGCTCTACCTCTTCGTTCAGCCGAGCGGTGCCCGGAGCTGGGTTCAACGCCTGGTCATCCGCGGTCGGCGTCGTGACTTCGGACTCGGCAGCGTCGCGCTGGTCTCGCTCGCCGAAGCACGTGAGAAGGCGCGAGCGAACCGCAAGTTGGCCCGTGAGGGCGGCGACCCCCTTGCGGAGAAACGCCGCGCCCGGGGCATGCCGAGCTTTGCGGAAGCGGCCGCAAAGGTGGTGGAGCAGAAGCGGACCGGTTGGCGCAATCCGAAGCAGGCCCACGACTGGATGTCGAGCCTCGAGCGGTACGCCTTCCCGCGCATTGGCGAGATGGCGGTGTCGGATGTGACGAGCGCCGATGTGCTGGAGATCCTCACTCTGATCTGGCACGTGAAGGCAGCCTTGGCGCGAAACGTGCGATGGAGGATCCGGGCGGTGCTGGAGTGGGCCGTGGCGATGGAGCTCAGGACCGACAACCCCTGCGACCGGCTCGGCTCGGTGCTAAGCCCCCAGCATGACGTGGTGCAGCACCTGCGGGCGTTGCCGCATCGCGAGGTGGCATCGGCGATCGAGGCGGCACGAACATCGGAGGCGGAGCCAGCCGTCCGTCTGGCGTTCGAGTTCCTGGTGCTGACGGCGGCGAGGTGGAGCGAGGTGCGGTGGGCCGAGTGGGCTGAGATCGATCGGAAGGAGGCGGTGTGGACGGTTCCCCCGGCGCGCATGAAGGCGAGGCGGGAGCACCGGGTGCCGCTATGTGGCCGAGCGATGCAGATCCTAGAGGAGGCTCGGAAGCTCGGAGACGGCAGCCCCCTCGTGTTCACTCTTGGGGATGGGCAACCGATTTTCGACAAGCGGCTGCGCCGACTACTCCGAAAGCTCGAGATCGCGGCCGTGCCGCATGGGTTCCGGTCGAGCTTCCGCGACTGGGCGGCCGAAGAGACGGACTATCCGCGTGAGGTCGTCGAGGCCGCGCTGGCGCATGTGGTGAAGAACAAGGTCGAGGCGGCCTACAGGCGAACGGACCTGTTCGAGCGCCGGCGCCGGCTCATGGACGACTGGACGGCCTACTTGGCCGGCGAGCGTGGAGATGCAGCCGACGTCAGGCCGGTCCGTTGATCTGAGCTGAACACATATCAGACGACGGTGTGCGTGCGGGTGCGCCTCTCTCCCTGGTGACCTGCCCCCGTTTCCATAGGTTCCGGAGTCACCTTTGAAGGCGTGTCGCGCGCTTTGCTCGGCACTTTCGCCTGCGTGGCGTTGCCTCCCCCGCCCGGTAGTGGCCCAGTCCGGCTGATTGCCTTTATGCGCGGATCATCGCCCTCAGACCCGGGCTGTGCACCATCGCCTGAACCTGAGCCTCCAGTTCATCTGAGAACCGGGCGGACTCCCGGGAGGTGGTCGCCGCCCGGGAGGTCTCCGCGAAGGTAGCTCCCGTCCGCTGTTACGTCCTAAGTCCTTCTTCGACGGACAGACTATCCGGCTTTCTTTGATGGCACAGGGACATACACATTCTTGAGGGGGTACCGAGCCCGTAGACTAGGGTCCAACCTCTCGTAGTGATCCAGAAAGAGTGCCACGAAACGGGTGGCGTCAATGAGGGTCACGTTAGCGCTGCCTTGGGCCACATTCAGAGCTCCAGTGGAGAAACGTCCAAGGGATACGAGGATCCCTTTTTCTTCGGAATTCAGCAGACCTTTCAGTTGGTTGACCACGGGTTCGCCGATAGTGCTTGTGCCACTCTTAACCTGCACTTTTACATAGGGTCTCTCAATTCCCAGAGGGTCTGGGTGGGCAATGACATCAACTCCGTGGTCTCCAGAGGGAGGGGTGACAAAAGCCGTGTAACCCATAGCCCGAAACACTGCTGCAACGACCTGCTCAAAATGAACACCGGTTCGTTGCCAGGCCTTGAGTAGATAGTCCTCGGTTGCCTGAATAGCTTGCTCATCGAGAGCTGCAAATTCTTCATCGTCAGCCATCTCATCATCATCGACCAGGATCGCTTCAGTGTCCTTGGCATCAAGGATCGCTTTGACTTCCTCCAAATGGTCGTTGGACGTACTAACGGTCAAGAATGCTCCGAAGCTGTTGAGTGCGGGCTGGGAGAACGCGGTACGCGGAACAATTGACAACCACTCGACATTTCGGATGCTCTGCTTGGAAGGACGACCGCTGTCGAAGCGATATTCTCCTGTGATCGTCCCGATCGCGATCTGCTTGGTCGGTTTGACTGGGAGTACAATCGGATCACCGACCTTCATCTCATGGGCGAATCGGTATAACTGACCGTACAAAGAATTTACCCGCTTCGCACTCGCTTCTGGAATCGCAGCCTCTACCGCTACCTTCGTCGTCTCTCTGGTGTCCAAGTGAGTCGCATCAATACCCTCTCTGCCAACTTACGTGAGACACGGAACGCTTAAAGAATTAGAGTAGGGTGAAGGCAGAGAAACCGAGGATGCTGAGACACCGAGAGAGAATGAAAGAGAATCGAATGGCCCCACTAACCTGGGAGGGTAAGCGAAGCGCGGCAGCCGTCCCGGACGCGGAGGTCGTGGATAAGCCGATCCGGCGCCGGTTCGCTCCGTCCTACAAGCTGCGGATCGTCGAAGAAGCGGACCGGTGCACGGAGCCCGGAGAGGTCGGCCGACTCCTACGGCGGGAGGGCTTGTACTCGTCGCACCTGACGACATGGCGCAAGGCGGCGCGTAGCGGGTCCCTGAAAGCGCTGTCGAAGAAACGAGGCCGTAAGCGCGAACGGAATCCTCTGGAGGAGAAGGTGCGCAAGTTGGAGCGCGAGAACACTCGCCTCGAGAAGGAGCTCCACAAGGCGCACCTGATCATCGACGTCCAGGGAAAAGTTGCAGGGCTGCTGGGATTGAGCCTCGAGGACGGAACGCACTCATGAAGGCGACCCAGGAGCTGGCCAAGCATGTAGGGGTGAAGCCCGCGTGTACTGCGCTCCGGGTCTCCCGAGCCACGTTCTACCGTCGTCGGAGTCCAACGACCGGGCATCAGCAGCCCCGCCCGACCCCCGCCCGGGCCTTGAGCGAGAAGGAACGAGACAAGGTTTTCGACATCCTGTGCTGTGAGCGGTTCGTGGACCGGTCGCCAGCCGAGGTGGTGGCGACCCTGCTCGACGAAGACGTCTACCTGTGCAGCGAGCGTACGATGTATCGCGTCCTGGCCTCCGAGGTGCCGGTTCAGGAACGCCGAGCGCAGCGGAGCCATCCCGAGTATCAGAAGCCCGAGTTGATGGCGACGGACCCGAACCAGGTCTGGTCCTGGGATATCACGCGGCTGCTCGGGCCGAAGAAGTGGAGCTACTACTACCTCTACGTCATCCTGGACATCTACAGCCGCTACGTGGTGGGATGGATGGTGGCGGATCGGGAGAACTCTGCCCTGGCCGGCCGGCTAATCCAGCAGAGTTGCCTGAAGCATGGCGTCCAGCCCCAGGTCCTGACCCTGCACTCGGATCGAGGAGCTCCGATGACGAGTCAATGTACGGCTCAGCTACTCGCCGATCTCGGCGTGACCCGCTCGTTGAGCCGACCCCAGGTCTCGGATGACAATCCGTTCTCCGAGGCTCAGTTCAAGACCTTGAAGTACCATCCCTCGTTTCCCGGGCGGTTCGGGGACCAGAACCAGGCCAAGACCTTCTGTCGCTCATTCTTCCGTTGGTACAACGCCGAGCACCGCCATGGCGGCATCTCCATGCTGACCCCCGAACAGGTCCACTTCGGTCACGCCGATCAGGTCATCGCCCGCAGGGAGGCCGTGCTCCGCGAGGCCTGGGCCGCTCATCCCGAGCGCTTCGTCTCCGGTCAACCGAAGCCCCAACCACTCCCGGAGGCCGTCTGGATCAATCCTCCAAGCCCCACCCTCACTACACAGGAGATTGCTCTCTAATTGATTCCCCCAAGTGTCTCATCGGGGTTGACAGGCTCCGGAGCGACTGAGTCCCCGTCCGACCCCCCCGATGGCCATCGGGTCCAACCTTCCTTACAGCAGCCCCGCACCGCGAGCCCACTGGTATTTCGCGCCGAGGATCGCTACGGGTAGCTCCGTGGTGTACGGACAGGCGACGATGCCTCGCTCGTAGAGGTACTCGGAGGCTTCCTCGACTTCCACGTCACCCACCAGCGAGGCCACGATGGGTTTGTCTATGCCTTTGTCTCTGGCTTCCTGAACCACGCGGGCACAGAGCTCGGCGAAGACCATAGGCGGCGTAATGATGGTATGCCAGTAGCCCAGGACGAGTGCGTGGACGCGATCGTCTTCGAGTCCGAGACGAATGGTGTTCTCGTAAGTGATCGGCGGCTCTCCGCCCGTGATATCCACCGGGTTTCCCGAAGCACCAAACGGAGGGATGAACTCCTTGAAGGCTTCGTCCAGATCCTGCGGAAACTTCATCAAGGAAAGCCCGTTATCCACGATCGCGTCGGACAGGAGTACACCGGAACCGCCTGCGCCTGTGATAATCACGATGTCCTCGCCCTTCGGTGTGGGAAGAACCGGAAGGCCGCGCGCGAACTGCAGCATGTCGTTCAGGCTGTAAGCACGAATCACACCGCTGGCTCGCAGCACGTCATCGTAGATCTTGTCGTTACCCGCCAATGCGCCCGTGTGCGAAGCCGCCGCCTTCGCGCCGAGCTGAGTGCGGCCCGCCTTCAGCATGACAATGGGCTTTTTCTTGGAGACGCGTTTCGCGACCTCGGCGAAGCTCTGGCCGTCCTTGAGATCCTCCGCGTGCATCGCGATGACGTCGGTATTGTCATCCTGCTCGAAGTAGGTGAGCAGATCATCCTCGTCGAGATCCGACTTGTTGCCCAGTCCGACGATGGCCGAGACGCCCATTTTCGTCGATCGGCTGAACCCGATGATGGACATGCCGACACCACCGCTCTGTGAAGACAACGCGGTCCTGCCCTTGACGTCATACGGGGTACAGAAGGTGGCGCAGAGATTCGCGGGCGTGTAATAGAACCCGTAGATGTTGGGTCCCATGATGCGCACGTTATGCTTACGTGCTGTGGCAAGGAGCTCGTCCTGGAGCTCTGTCTCCCCTACCTCGGCAAAGCCCGAAGGGATCATGATCGCACCGGGAATGCCCTTCTCACCCACCTCTTCCATCGCACCCACGCAAAATTTCGCGGGGACCGCGAAGACGGCGATGTCAACGACACCCGGGACGTCTTTGACGCTCCTATAGACCTTCTTGCCGAGTATCTCGTCGGCCTTCGGGTTGATCGGGTAGAGCTCCCCTTCATAACCGCCATTGATGATGTTTTTCATCACCGAGTTCCCGATCTTGCCTTCGCCATCGGACGCGCCGATGACCGCGACCGCCTTCGGGTTCATGATGCGACTCATGGCCGAGACGATCTCTTCCTGACTCGGGCGATACATTTCCTTCGGCGGCGAAAAATCGACGGAAATCAGCGCATCGACCGCTGTCGCGCCGTTGGCATCCGCCAGGATCGGGTTGAGGTCGATCTCCTGGATCTCCGGAAAATCGCTGATCAGCTCGGAGACATTGACGATGATGCTCGCCAGGGCATCTCGGTTGACGGCTTCCGAGCCTCTGACGCCGCCCAGCACCTCGGCCGCCTGGATGCTGTCCAGCATAGACTGTGCGTCGTCACTCGTGGCGGGAGCCAAGCGGAAGGTGATGTCTTTCAACACTTCCACCAGGATGCCGCCGAGCCCGAACGCCACGAGCTTTCCGAAGCTCGGGTCCGTGACCGCGCCCACGATCACTTCCAGACGATCGCCGGTCACCATCTCCTGGATCTGAACGCCCGCGATGTCGGCGTCGCCTTTGTACGCCTTGGCATTACCGACGATGCTCTCGTACCCGGCTGCGGCAGCTTCGGAGTCCGCCACGCCGAGCAGTACGCCCCCGGCTTCCGTCTTATGCAGGATGTCCGCCGAGACGATCTTCATGACCACGGGGTAGCCGATGTTCTCGGCGATGGCAGAAGCCTCCACGCCAGACTGAGCAAGCCCTTCACTAGGCACGGGAATGTCGTAAGCGTCGCACACTGTCCTGCATTCCGGAGCGGTTAGAGAAGTGCGCCCCTCGGATTTCACCTGGTCCAATACCGCGCGCACACCTTCGCGCCGGCTACCCATGTTCGATCTTCTTCTTGTTCGCAGCCCAGCGGCTGCCCCTGCAACCTGTTCGCTTCATTGGAGCGCAACACCCTTTCGCGGCCCGGCGGCCGCTCCCTCGATCGCGACGTTTCATCTTGTAAAAGCGCCCGCTTCCTTCAACCCATCGATCTCGCTGCCCTCGTAGCCCAGGACCTCCCGGAGAATCTCATCCGTATGCTCGCCCAGCAGCGGTGAACGCTCGATCTCCACTGGGGAGTCGGAGAGCTTGATCGGACAGCCCAGATTGTAAAACCTCCCACGCTCCGGGTGATCGACCTCCACATACATCTCGCGATGCTTCACATGCTCGTCGTTGGCCAGGTCCATGGTGCTCAAGACCGGGCCGCAGGGTACGTTGATCTCGTTGAAGATCCCCATGAGCTCGCGCTTCGTATGCTTGCTTGCGAACTCGGTCAGCAAGGCCCACATCGCACCCTGGTTCTGGCGGCGCGCATCGATCTCTTCGAAACGCGGATCCTTGACGAGTTCTTCACCCCCGATCAGCTCCGCCAGCGCGTGCCAGACGCGCTCCTGGACGACGACGTAGAGATAGTCGTTTAAGCCACCGGGCTTGCACTGGATCGCGTTGCCGAGCTGGCCGCCGCCAGAATCGTTACCGGCTCGAGGCGCGTAGTCCTCGAACTCCTGAACGGAATACTCGGACAGGGGCCCGCGCTGGACGCGTTGGTGATCCCGCCACTTCACGCGCGCCAGATTCATCACACAGTCCATCATCGCGCACTCCACGTACTGGCCACGCCCCGTGCGCTCCCGCTGTATGAGTGCGGCGAGGATGCCGGCCATCAGGTGTACGCCCGTGCCCGAGTCGCCAATCTGCGCACCCGTCACGACCGGGGGACCATCGAACATTCCCGAGGTGCCCATGGAGCCACCCATGGCCTGCGCGATATTCTCGTAGGCCTTGAAGGCTGCGTACGGTCCTTCGGTGCCGAACCCCTTGATGGAGGCCATGACGATTCGGGGATTGATCTCGTGGACCTTCTCCCACCCGAAGCCCAGCCGATCCAGTACGCCCGGCCCAAAGTTCTCCATGAGCACGTCGCAGGTCTCCACTAGCTTCGTAAAGACCTCTTTGCCCCTGTCGTTCTTCAGGTTTACGGTGATCGAGCGCTTGTTGCAGTTCAGCATCGTGAAGTAGAGGCTGTCGGCGTCCGGAATGTCCTGTAACTGCGTGCGCGTGGCGTCTCCCATCGGGGATTCGAGCTTGATGACGTCCGCACCCAGAAAGGCCATCAGCTGGCTCGAGGTCGGACCCGCCTGCACGTGGGTCATGTCCAGGATGCGAACGTCAGAGAGTGCCTTATCCATGGTCTGTTATGCTCCGATCACTTGTACATGGTTTGACGTTTGGTGCCGGGTGACCATTCGCCAGGGTCCACCCAGATATTGATGACCGCGGACTTGCCGGACGTCTTCACGGCTTCCCGCCCGCGTTGCAGCGAAGGTTGGATCTCCGCTGGATCTCGAACCTCCTCGCCGTATCCGCCGAGCATCTCGGCGAACTTGGAGAAGGGCACGTCGCCCAGGAGATTGGCGACATTGCCGCGCTCCTCGCCATACTTGGATAACTGCCCGTAGCGAATCTGATTCATGGCGGAGTTGTTGCCGATGACCGCGAGGTACGGCGCGCCGAATCGATTGGCCGTCTCCATGTCGAACGCAGTCATGCCGAAGGAGCCGTCGCCGTAGTAGCAGAGGACCTCTTTGTGGGGATGCACCAGTTTCGAGGCCAGCGCGAAGCCGGTGCCGACACCCAGGCCGCCCAGCGCACCCGGGTCCATCCAGTTGCCCGGCGCTCTGGGCTGAACCGCCTGGGCGCTGATGGTGACCACGTCGCCGCCGTCGCCAATATAGATGGTGTCCTCGGTGAGAAACTCGTTCAGTTCCCACGCGACGCGATACGGATGGATGGGGTTCGCGTCCGACAAAAAGAGCGGCATCAGCTTTTCCGTCTTCTTCTGCTCGATGGCTCGCAAGTGCTCGAGCCAGTTCGCCCGCCCCTTGGCCCCGTTGTCTCCGAGACCGGTGGTGGCGTCATGCACGGCCTTCAGGATCGCGCCAGGATCACCCACGAGTCCGAGCGACACGTCGCGGTTCTTTGCGACAGTCCTGTAGTCCATGTCGATGTGCACGACGGTGGCGTCAGCACGCAGTCGTCGGCCGTAGCCCATCCGGAAATCGAATGGCGTACCGACGATGACGATGACGTCAGCATCTTTGAAAGCATCGCTGCGGGTGCGGTGGAAATAGTGGGGATCGCCCGGCGGGAGGATTCCGCGCGAAGCGCCGTTCATGTAGCCCGGGATATTCAGACCTCTCAGGAGCGCAATGGCCTCTTCGTGGCCGCGGCAGGTCCACACTTGGGTGCCCAGTAGGATGGCCGGTCGTTCGGACTTGACCAGGATTTCGGCCAGCTTCTCGATATCGGCGGGATCGCCGATGGACTTCGTAGAGGCCCGATAGTGGCCGGCCTTCGGCATGATGACCTTCTCGAGGGGTACCTCGCGGTCCAGCACATCACGAGGGATCTCGAGATAGCTCGGCCCGGGCGCGCCGGCAAAGCACTCCCTGGCTGCCATGGCCACCATGTCCGCGATTCGTTCCGTGGAACCCACGCTCGCGGAGAACTTGGTAATCGGCGCGGCGATGTCCACGTGCGGTAGATCCTGGAGCGACCCCATCTTGTGCTGGGTAAGGGCACCCTGCCCGCCAATGTGCAGTACCGGACTCTCGGATCGAAACGCCGTCGCGATGCCTGTGAGCGCATTCGTAAAGCCGGGTCCCGCCGTGGTGATCACGCACCCCAAACGGCCGGTCTGGCGCGCGTAGCCGTCCGCGGCATGGGCGGCCACCTGCTCGTGGCGCACATCGATGATGCGAATGTCGTTGTCGATACAGCCGTCATACGTGTCGATGATGTGCCCGCCGCAGAGCGTGAAGATCGTATCGATCCCCTCGTTCTTGAGTGCCGCGGCCACCAGATGACCACCCGAGATGACTGATGCATCCCGGCTCTTTCTCGCCAGCGTATCTTCCGCCGTCGTGGTTTTCGCTTTTTCCGCAGCAACGCCTGCCATGAGATGCTCCCGGTAGACTTTTCTCAGGTCAGCTAATCCAAATAGCCGACGTAATTGTTGATGTGCTCCGTTAGTCCGAAGCAGCTCGATCTTCCATGACGAGTTCCTTTCGCCCTCAGATTTTCCCGGAGTCCGAGGCCCAGGGTAGCCAGCTAGCGAGCGTGCTCATTCGCGACACCCTCCTTCTCGATCCGCGGCCGAAGGCCCGGCCTCCCACGAGGCCCTCCTAGCGGATCCGCTGCGGCAGGTCCGGCCCGTCGTCCCAGAACTGAGCACTCGAGATGTTCGGCATCGCCCAGTCGTTACCGTTCCAGCCCTGGAAGCCGTCGAGCCTGAACGCCCAGAATCCGGTGTTGAAGTCGCTCACCACGATAAGCCCATCCGCGTTTCGGATGTCCACGCCCCAGGCGCCGTCGTAGATGTTACCTGTGGTGGTGTTACCCGTCACCAGCGCACCTTCTCCTCCGTAGAGGCTGGGACCCTGCCGCGTGTGGTAGTATCCCTCGGTAAAGGGATGCGTGGGATCGGTCATGTTGACGATCTGGAGCCCGTCGTCCTGGCCCGAGATGAAGACGTACGGCCACCGCATCTCATGGTTGTGGGTCGCGCCCCCGAACTTTGCCATCCATGCCCCGATCCCGGATCCCGTGACGATGTTGGGGGTCTGTCCCTCCGACCCGGGCGGCCGCAGGTCGAAGAAGCGGATCGGCGAGTGCTGGTAGGTGGGTACGGACATGCCGAGTCCGTAGCGCCCGTCGGGTGTGGGTGTGAAGGTATGCCCGCTCTCGACCCCGGGGATGCCGGTGACCGACGTGATGAGCCGCGGGTTCTCCACATCCGTCACGTCCATCACGTGGTATCCTCCGCCACCGGCACCGTAGAACCGGTCCTGCGCCGCGTCAGGAAGGAACCCGAGGTACATGTCGTGCCACTGCTGGTAGCGAACCGCCGAGGGATCGGGGACGGCGATCGCCGAGACCGGATCCAAATTGCCCGCCGCGACCTGTGCGATGTCATAGACGAAGGCGTCCTTCGACGTGGTGGTTGCGACCAGGAGCGAGCGGCCGTTGGAGTGCTTGTACGTGAAGATGTTATGGAAGCCCCCCGGCAGATCCGGGACTCGGAGCTCCGCGACCTTCCGCACCGTCGACCCATCCGGTAGCCCGGTGACGTCGAAGACCATGGCTCCCAGGTCGAAGTCCGGGCCCCCCTGCCCGAACTGACAGGACACGATCAGGTAGTAGCGGCCCTCGGCCTTGGCGTACTTCGGATCGAGACATCCGGAACCGAGATGCAGATCGGGGTCGTCCACGATGTAACGGTACAGGACCCGGGGATGCTCCTCGTCCTCGATGCTGATCGCATAGAATCCTGACGCGCCGAAGCGCTGCGCGATGTAGACGAAGGGCCGATCCATCTCCTGCTCGATCTCGATGTCGGCGTGGCTGAAGCGCTGCCCGGGCAGAGGAATGTGCGAGACCACTTCGATGTTGGGCGTACCGCGGCGACCTACTGGGTAGCCTGTCTCCGGCTGAATGCAGGTCGGGTCGCCGAAGCACGTCACTTGCGCTACCGCGCTGGAAGCCGCGAGTCCGACGGCCATCGCCGCCAGGGTGAGCGCATACAGAACCGGCAGGGTTCGCTGACGCATGATCACTCCTCCGTGCTTGAAGTCTTCAGGATGCGTGCAGGCGGGTGACAGATCGGACATGGCTGCAAAATGCCCCTAGGTCGCGCCCAACCACAAGGCGAGGCGGCCCTTCGTGGGAAAAGCGAGGTGGCCCTCCCGTGCTCCGCGAGGCCTGGGCCGCTCATCCCGACCGCTTCGTCTCCGGTGAGCCAAACCCCAAACCCCTCCCCGAGGCCGTCTGGATCAATCCTCCAAGCCTAACCCTCACTACACAGGAGATTGCTCTCTAATTGATTCCCCGGAGTGTCTCACAATCGTTGACAGGTTCCGATCCGGTTCATTGAGCAGGGCCTTCTTCATGACGATCACCTCCGGTGCCGGCCTGGGCGAAGCTCGGCGCTCAGCGCGCCCCCACGGACTCCCGTACCGACTCCAGCAACTTGGCGGAGTCGTACCCGACTCCGTCCTTGAAGACGATGCTCACGTTCCGGATGTCGGCCGGATTCGAAACGGGATCGCCACGGATCACGACCATGTCCGCCAGCTTCCCCGGCGAGATGGATCCCAACTGGTCGAACTCGCCCAGAACCCTGGCGCCGTTGGCCGTCATGATCTCGATCGCCTGTACCGGCGTGAATCCCGCCTCGATCAGCAGCTCGAAGTTCCGTTGGTCGCCGAAGCCCGGGATGGCCCCACCGTTCCCCGTGGGATCCACCCCCGCCACCAGAAGCCCGCCGGCGTCCGCAAAGGCCTTCTCGAAGGCCAGGGCATTCCTCCACACCAGTCCGATGGGCGACGTGGCCGACTCGTTCTGCAGCAGCTCGTGCCGCAGCAGGAACGCTTCCCGTACCTCGGGGGACATGATCTCCAGCACGCGGTCTTCCACCGGCCGGTCCGGCGTGAGCTGCTCGATGACCGCGAGCGTCGACGTGATCGCCACGCCGTTGTCCACCGCCTTCTGAATCAGCGCCGTTACCTCGGGGCCGTCGACGTCCAGGTCGACCAGGCTTTCCCGCTGACCACTCGGGCAGACGTCCGGCTCCTTGTCGGGCACGAAATCCGACGAGACGAACACACCGTGCTCGAGGTTGTCGATCCCCATGTCGATCGCTTCGGAGTAGGTTACCGAGCAAAGGTGGCCCGTGAACTTGATCCCCTGCTTGTGCGCCTCGTCGATGGCCGCCGCCAGGCTGGCACGGCTGATCCGGGCATGGGCCTTGATCCAGGTCGCCCCCTCCTCCGCCCAGTAGCGCACGATCCGGCGCGCTTGCTCCTCGCTTGTCGGAGAGTAGTTGCGGAGCCCCTCGGAGAGGCGCGGGCCGGTGATGTGCATGCGTGGTCCGGGCGCCTGTCCTATATCGATGGAGTGCTTGAGGTTAAGCTCGATGTAGGGCGACATGCTTCCGGCGGTGCGGATCGTCGTGACGCCGCTTGCCAGGTAGATGCGGGGTGCGCTGAAGCTGAGCGTGAGCCTTCCTTTGGCTCCGGCGTAGTCCGTGTGATCGTGCATCCCGATGATGCCCGGAATTACGGTGTGCCCCGGGAGATCGAGGATCTCGGCGCCCTCGGGCACCCTGACGCTCCCTGTGGGGCCTACGTCACGGATCCGGCCGTCCACCACCACGATGGTCTGGGCGTCCAGTGGGGGCGCGCCCGTTCCGTCGACGACGCGAACGCCGGTCAGGGCGAAGACGGGGGCGTCGACACTGACGAAGCGGCGAACTTCGGCGGAAAGGGAGGCGGACGACTGGCCCGCGACGGGGCCGGGGTGGACGAGCACGGCGGCGAGGACAGGGCCGAGGAGGGAGACGAGCTTTCGCATAGCGGGCTCCTTGGGTTTTCGGGTCACCGGGCGAGTGACGCGCCGGGCCTCAAAGGTGCGGTACCCGAGCCGGTCGCTCAAGATGCCTATCCGGAGAACGAGGCGGTCTACCTGAAGAGCTCACCGATCTTCAAGGTCCACCAGGTGACCACACCCACCTTCGTGATCCAGGGCGAGGGGGTGCCGGCCGACTGGCAGCTCCCCGAAGGAGAGCCCCCTCCGATCAGCGAGCGTACTCATTCTCGAGCCTCCTTGTCGATTTCGCTGCCGAGGCCCGGCCTCGGCCGTGTCTTCCTACCTGATCTGCTGCGGCTGATCCGGACTCTGGTCCCAGTTCTGCGCGCTCGAGATGTTCGGCACCCCCCAGTCGTTGCCGTTCCAGCCCTGGAAGCCCTCCAGGCGGAACGCCCAGAAACCGGTGTTGAAGTCGCTCACCACGATGAGCCCATCTGCATTTCGGATGTCCACGCCCCAGGCACCGTTATAGATGTTGCCTGTGGTAGCGGTGCCCGCCTGCAGCGCTCCCTCTCCTCCGAAGAGCGCCGGGCCCTCCCGGGTGTGGTAGTAGCCGACCGTGAAGGGCCGCGTGGGGTCCGCCATGTTGACGATCTGGAGCCCGTCGTCCTGTGCCGAGATGAAGACGTAGGGCCAGCGCATCTCGTGATTGTGGGTCGCGCCTCCGAACTTCGCGATCCACGCTCCGATCCCGGAGCCCCTCACGATGTTCGGAGTCTGTCCCTCGGAGCCCTCAGGGCGCAGGTCGAAGAAGCGGATCGGCGAGTGTTGGTATGTCGGGACGGGCATGCCGAGGGCGTAACGGCCGTCGGGTGTGGGCGTGAAGGTGTGGCCGTCCGAGACCCCCGGGATACCTGTAACCGAGGTTATGAGCCGCGGGTTCTCGAGGTCGGTGACGTCGTAGACGTGGAAGCCCCCGCCCCCGGCCCCGTAGAACCGATCCTGCCCGGCATCCGGGAGGAACCCGAGGTACATGTCGTGCCACGTCTGGTAATTGGTCGCGGTGGGATTCGGTACGGGGATCGCCGCGACCGGATCGGTGACGCCTGCGGCAACCTGAGCGATGTCGTATACGTAGGCGTCCTTCTGCCGGGTGGTCGCGACCAACAGAGACCGGCCGTTGGAATGCCTGTAGGTGAAGATGTTGTGGAATCCCCCCGGCATGAGCGGGACTCGGAGGTCCGCGACCTTGCGCACCGTCGAGGCGTCCGGGAGCCCCGTCACGTCGAAGACCATCGCTCCGAGGTCGGCGTCCGGCCCCCCCTGCCCGAACTCGCAGGACACGATCACGTAGTACCGGCCATCGGCCTTTGCATACTTGATGTCCACGCATCCGCTGCCGAGATGGAGATCGGGGTCGTCCACGATGTAGCGGTAGAGAACTTCCGGATGCTCCTCATCCTCGAGGCTGATCGCATAGAATCCGGAGGCGCCGTGGCGCTGCGCGATGTACGTGAAGGGCCGATCCATCTCCTGCTCGATCTCGATGTCGGCGTGGCTGAAGCGCTGCCCGGGCAGAGGAATGTGCGAGACGACCTCGATGTTGGGCGTACCGGGCCGGCCCACCGGATAGCCCGTCTCGGGCTGTATGCAGGTCGGATCGCCGAAGCATGTCACCTGTGCCACGGCGCTGGGAGCCGCGAGGCCGACGGCGACGGCCGTCAGTGTGAGCGTAAACAGAATCGGCATGGCTCGCTGGCGCATGATCACTCCTCAGTGCTTGAAGTCTTCAGGATGCGTGCAGGCGGGTGACAGATCGGACTTGGCTGCAAAATGCCCCTAGGTCGCGCCCAACCACAAGGCGAGGCGGCCCTTCGTAGGAAAAGCAACGTGCCCCTAAGGCCGGGCGAGCCGTACTACTTCGGGCCGGGGTATCGGTTCGGGCGGTGAGGCACCGATTCGATCATGGCGTGGAGTCAAGAGGAGTCGGGCGTCGGGGATGACATCTTGAGCCTTCTCGTGCCGCGTCGGGTGGGGGAAGACGTTGGCTCGCGCCCCATCGTCCTGGAGAGCGGTGCCGAGGCGCGACGGGTCGAAGCGGGTTCTGACGAAGGGGTCCCCAGGTGTTGTCGCCGGGAGCCCCCGCACTCTCCTGAGGACCCCTCGGTGGGATCCTAGAGAGCGCCTATTGGAAGGCGACGATCCTCACGCCCTCCGGCCCGTTATCCCAGTCCTGGACGCTCGAGATGTTGGGCATGCCCCAGTCGTTGCCGTTCCAGCCATTGAAGCCGTCCATCCTGAACGCCCAGAACCCGCTGTGCATGTCGCTCACTACGATGAGGCCGTCGGCGTTCCTGACGTCGACCCCGAACACCCCGTTCGCAACGCCGCCCCCGGTGTACGGGGTCTCCTCGTCGTAGGTGTCGTAGAAGCCCACCGTACGCGGGTTGGTGGGGTCCCGCATGTTGATGATCTGGAGCCCGTCCTCGTAGGCCGAGACGAACACGTACGGCCAGCGGATCTCCATGTTGTGCGACGACTTCTTCCAGTCGGCGGTCCATTCGCCGATGGGCTGGCGGATGACGGCCACCTCGCCGTCCAGGGCCGGCTTCAGGTCGTAGAAACGGAGCGGGGCGTGGGCCAGTGACGTCATCTCGCTGATGGCGTAACGGTGATCGGGGGTGGCCACCCAGGTGTGACCTCCCGACTGCTGGCCGTGGACGGCCATCTGTGTGACGAGGAGCTTTGGGTTCGTGATGTCGGTGACGTCCCAGACGTAGTTCCCGCCCAGGTATGTGGTCTCCGGCCCACCGCCGTAGAACTTGTCCTGGCCGGTGGCCGGGTCGTACGCCACGTACACGTCGTGGTATCCCCGGGCGGCGCCCCGGGGCTCGGGAAGCGGCATGCGGGATACGAGCCCATAGTCCGGATCGCCCTGGAGGAACAGCTCCATGTCATAGACGTTGGCACCGTGGGGGACCGACAGGGGCGACTCCGTGGTCGCGAAGAGCAGCACGCTGCCCGTGGAGTGCTTGTACGTGAAGATGTTGTGAAAGCCGCCCGGCGTGTCGGGCGTGCGGATGCGGCCTACTTCACGGACCGTCGAGGGATCCGGAAGTCCCGTCACGTCGAACACCACCGCGCCCAGGTCCGTATCGGGCCCGCCCTGCCGGAAGCTCATGGACTGTACGTAGTAGTAGCGGTCGTTCAGCTTGAAATACTTGCCATCCAACCCGGCTCCACGGTGCAGCTCAGCGTTCTCGATGAACCACGAGTAGATGACCCGCGCGTTCTCGGGCTCCGACAGGTCGATGATCTGGAACCCGGGCGGGTCGAGCCGGCGTGACACGTAAGCGTAGGGCCGCTCCAGATCCTGCTCGATCTCGATGTCGGCAACGCGGAGGGCTCCGGCCAAGGGCACGTGCGCAATGATCTTCACGTTGTCGCTGCCCTGATCACCGGGGGCGTACTGAGCGGACGTCTCGGCCGGCACAAGAACGAGAAATGAGAGAACGCCAACGAGTGGAACCCTGGCGGTCGACAGCCTGGCACGCATTGCAACCTCCGGATGACTGGTAGCGCTTCCGTCGATTGACGGACTCGCGCCAAGCCTATGGGGGTTGTAGGCCGAGCGCCAGTGTAGCATTGAATGGACGATCGCACGCCGCACCGGTACTGGGGCAATCAGTTCATGCGGTGTCTGTGCAGTTCTCGATGGCCGTTGACAGCGCAGGCCGAGAGTCTGCACCGGCCCCTCTGGACGGTGGGCAGCTTGCTGGGAGCTAGGATCAAAGGGTGTGTAAAAAGAGAGGCGACGTACCTTTCCGCTGAGATTTAAACCAGCGAGCCCGGGTAACGGCCCGGGGAAAGGAACGTCGCCTCATGAGAGAGGATATCGCGGGACCCCAGGGTGCGTCCAGCAGGCCGATGTGGGAGACGCTCGAGGGGATGGTTAGGGAGAAGGCGCAGGAGTTCATCCAACAGATCATGGAGGAGGAGGTCACGGAGTTGTTGGGCCGGGAGAAGTCAGAGCGCAGGAGTGCGGTGGACTCGGCTGAGGGCTACCGCAACGGATACGGCGCTCGGGAGCGGCATCCTGATCCTGGTGGGCCTGTATTTCGGCTATCTCATGGCCTTCGGGGGTCATGACGGCGAGGAGAAGCGACGTCTGCTCGTCATTCTCTGGCTCTTCGTGTTGGCCGCCATCTTCTGGTCCGGATTCGAGCAGGCGGGCTCGTCGCTGAATCTCTTCGCCCAGGACCTCACCGATCGGAACGTGTTCGGGTGGCTCATGCCGGCCGGCTTCCTCCAGTCGGTGAACGCCGGTATGATCATCGTCTTCGCGCCCGTCTTCGGCTGGCTGTGGGTTTGGCTCGCGCAGCGGAACGCAAACCCATCTATCCCTGTGAAGTTCTCCCTGGGCCTGGCGGCGGGTTTCTTCGTCATCGCGTGGGGGGCCGCCAACGCCACGGCCGACAACCTCGCCTCTCCGTCTTGGCTGGTGGTCATGTACTTCCTGCACACGGTTGGTGAGCTGGCGCTCTCGCCGGTGGGGCTGTCCTCCATCACCAAGCTGGCCCCGAAGGGACGGGTCGGTCAGATGATGGGCGTCTGGTTCGTGGCGACGGCCCTGGGGAACCTCATCGCGGGCCTGGTGGCCGGGAATCTGGAGACGCTCGCCCCCTTCGCCCTCTTCCGGACGGTGGCGATCATCGTCGGCGCCTCGGGCATCGTCGCGCTCCTGGTGAGCCCCGCCGTGAAGAAGGTGATGGGGCATGTGGACTGATCAGGCGACCCTCATCGCGGGCGCATCCTCCTTGCCACGCCTCTCAACGACCCGGCATCTTCGGGGCCATGTCTCATGAATCCGAGCGCCGGTCGCGACCGCACGAGTTGAAGCTCCGCGTCGGCGAAGAGGACATCGACGGCCTCGGGCACGTTAACAACGTGGTGTACCTCTCCTGGATCCAGGACGTGGCCACCGACCACTGGCTGAGTGTCGCCAGCCCGGAACAGACTGCGGAGATCGTCTGGGTCGTGGTGCGGCACGAGATCGACTACGAGCGGCCGGCCCACCTCGGAGACGAGATCATCGCCCGAACCTGGGTCGGCGAGGCCACGGCCACGACCTGGGACCGTCACGCGAGGGGGAAAAAGCAGAGGGTCGACCTCTGCGGGAACGATCCTCGAGCCCCGCGAGGCATTCTCGGAAGAAGCGCTTTCGCCACTTGCTCACGACAGGACGTGGCATGTCGAGACGCTCTGCAATCTCCTTGTTCTCGAGACCCTCGGTGGCGAGCAGAACGATCTTGGCGCGCACGACCTCTCGATACGATAACGTATACTGGCGTGCTCTCGCTTCGAGGGTGCTTCGTTCCTTCGGCGTCAGCGTGATGACGTACGGGCTTGACCTGGGCATCATCGGCCTCCTGGTTGAATCCAAGATGCCGACCAAGGCCGGAAAGCGCCAGCCTATTATACGTTATTGTATTTATGTCCACGTGTACTAGAGTGCCGGAGCCACGCGGGATCAACCCCGATTTCCAAACTGTACCACTACCCCCGTCTTTCCTTCCTTGACGCGATCCTCGACGGGAGGTAAGCTATTCATCGGGCACCGAACAGGTCGGCAGGCACGCCTCCTCCACGGAGTCACTGATGCTTCAACCACTGGCGCGAGCCGCCCGCTGCCTGGCGTTCATCCTGGTACTCCCGGTCGGGGCGTGCACGGTCGGCGACGCCGGCGGTGACCCCGTCGAGGGTGACAATGGTGACGATCAGGACGTTGCCGACTGGATGACTCGTCACCCGGTGGGCTCCAACTTCCCCGTGATCGCGGAGCACGGGATGGCGGCGACCCTCCACCCGATCGCCACGCAGGTCGCGCTGGACATTATGAAGGAGGGTGGCAACGCCGTCGACGCGGTGATCGCGGCGAATGCCGCGACAGCCGTGGTTCTGCCCACCTCGAATGGCCTCGGTGGTGACCTGTTCGCCTTCGTCTGGATCGCCGAGGAGCAGGAGCTCTACGGACTGAACTCCAGCGGCCGGTCCCCGATGGGGCTCACCCTCGGAGAGCTCCGTGAGGCGCTGGGCGACGAAGACGCAATCCCGCTGGAAGGTCCCCTGGCGGCGCTGACCGTTCCCGGCGCCGTCGCCGGATGGTTCGAGCTGCACGAGCGCTTCGGCTCTCTGCCCATGGCGCGGATCCTGGAGCCCGCCATCCGTCTCGCCCGGGAGGGTGCGCCGGGGTGGGGCTGGTCGAGGCGACCGAACCTCGCCGAGCAGCCCGGCTTCGCCGAGACCTTCCTTCCCGGCGGAGAAGGCCCGGAGCCGGGAGAGATCTTCAGGAATCCCGATATCGGGCAGACGCTGGAGATGATCGCCCAGGGGGGCAGGGCGGCCTTCTACGAGGGAGAGATCGCCCGGACGGTAGATGCCTTCTGTGAGCGCGTCGGGTGCTTCCTCCGCGAAGAGGATTTCGCCGCCCACGAGTCCACCTGGGTCGACCCGCTGGGTGCTGACTTTCGGGGATACACGGTCTGGCAGCTCCCGCCGAACACGCAGGGCCTCACCGTGATCCAGATGCTCAAGCTCCTCGAGCCGTTCGACCTCGAGGAGATGGGTCCTTACAGCCCGGATTTCATCCACCACCTCATAGAGGCCAAGAAGATCGCGTTCGAGGATCGGGCGCGGTATTTCGCGGACCCCGAGCGGGCGGATGTCCCCATCCAGGAGCTCATCAGCGACGACTACATCGATCGCAGGCGACGTCTCCTGGATCCGGCTCAGGCGGCTACGGAGTTTCCGCCGGAGGACCCCAGGACACAGATCAGTGAGACGACGTACATGGCCATGGGGGACCCCGACGGCAACATGGTCTCCCTGATCCAGAGCAACTACGCCGGGTTCGGGAGCGGCCTCGTCCCGGACGGGCTCGGATTCGGGCTCCAGAACAGGGGTGCCCTCTTCGCCCTCGAGGAGGGGCACCCCAACGTCTACGAGCCCGGGAAGCGACCCTTCCACACCATCATCCCCGGATTCGTGACGAAGGATGGGGAGCCGTACTATGCCTTCGGCGCGACGGGCGGAGACATGCAGCCCCAGGCGCAGGTGAACATCTTCCTAAACCACATCCTCTTCGGAATGAACATCCAGGAGGCGGCGGACGCGCCACGGTTCCGGCACTACGGTTCGACGGAGCCGACGGGTGGCTCAGCCATGGCGGACGGCGGATGTATCGTCATGGAAGCGGGTTATCCTCCCACCCTCGAGCAGGCGCTCGTGGCGAGGGGCCACAGGCTCTGTGAGGACGAAACCTACGTCGGCGGTGGATACGCCGGCGTCCTGTGGGACATCGAGCACGGAGTCTATTGGGGCGGGAAGGACTCCCGTAGGTACGGGCTCGCAGCTGGTTGGTGAGGGATTTTGCCGTTCCCGAGGGCAGGACGAAGGGTCGGGAACCGTGGGCAATGCTCGTGGGGTTTCCCCGGTAAAGCCGTATGCAGGTCGCATCATTTCCTTGGGACAAGGAGTTCGAACATGCATCATCGACGTGTGAATACACCTGTCGGCTACGCTCCGCTTCCTCGCTACGCGTTGACATCGCTCTTCGCCGCCGCCGCGCTGACGACGTTGCTTTTCGGCAATCCGGATGCAGTCGCGGCGCAGGAGACCGGAACCGTGACCGGTCAGGCGTTGGAGAGCGGCTCGGGCCGACCCGTGGCCTCTGTCCAGGTCCACCTGGTCGGGACGGACATGGGGACTCTCACGGGCTCGAACGGACGCTTTCTCATTCAGAACGTGCCGACGGGGACCTTCGAGGTCCGGACGGAGCGCATCGGCTATGAGTCCGTGAGCCGGACGGTCACGGTGCAGGCCGGTCAGGCCGTGGATGTCCTACTTGAGATGTCGGAGCAGGCGCTCGCGCTGGACGAGATCATCGTCACGGGGACTGCCGGACAGGCTCGTCGGCGGGAGATCGGAAACTCGATCGCTCAAATCCGCCCCGACATCACGGAGCCCACGGTCACGACCGACCAGCTCATCCAGGGCCGGTCCCCGGGGGTGTTGGTGCTGGCGTCCAGCGGTGTCATGGGCGGCGGAGCCCAGATCCGGCTTCGAGGCAACGTCAGCGCCACCATGAGCAACCAGCCACTCATCTACGTGGACGGCGTGCGCATCCAGAGCGATGGGCCACCAAGGAACACGGCGGCTCCCACCTGCGGGTGCGAGAGCAACAACGACACGCCGAGTCCCCTCAACGACATCAATCCGGAGGACATCGACCGGATCGAGATCATCCGTGGTCCGGCGGCCTCGACCCTCTACGGGACCGAGGGGGCGGCCGGTGTCATCCAGATCTTCACCAAGAGGGGTCGGGTAGGCGAGCCCGTGTGGACCGCCGAGGTCGTCAACAGCCTCGACTGGGTGCGGCCGTATGGGACCGACGCGCAGCCGTATCTGGGTCGTCCGGAGCTGGATCTGGGCATGGACCGCTTTCTCCAGACCGCGTGGTCTCGCTCCTACCAGCTCTCGGTGGGTGGAGGCACGCGTGACATCCAGTACTACCTCAGCGCCTCCTTCGACGACAACGAGGGGATCATGCTGAATGACGCCCAGGACAAGGCGCAATTCCGGGGCAACGTGACGTTCCGGCCCACCGAATCCCTGACCTTCGACTGGAACAGCTCGCTCACGAACGACGAGATCCAGAACACGCCGGCCGGCACGAACATCCACGGGATCACGGCGAACGTCTACCGTGCACCCAACAACTTCATCGGGTCCGGGGCCGAAGAGGATCTCTTCGAGACCCTCCGATACAAGATCGACTGGGACAATGCCCATTTGATCGCGGGGCTCACGTCGACGTACGCGCCCACGGCCAATTTCACCAACAAGCTCGTCCTCGGCTACGACCGGGCGGAGAGTCACATGATTCAGAAGCGCCCGTTCGACTTCAAGTTCGACCCCGGCGGCGTCGAGCTCGACAAGAACTGGTTCTTCGAGACATTTACCGTCGACTACGTGGGGACGTACCGCTTCGGTCTCGGCGAGTCGTTGTCGAGTGCGTTCTCGTGGGGGGGGCAGAGCATCACCACCGACGAGCGCCTCATCGAGGTCTTCGGTCAGGGGTTCCCTGGTCCGGGGGAGTTCACCGTGAACGCCGCGTCTCAGATCTCGACCCTCGCCGAGAAGCAGAGGGTCATCAACGCCGGCGCGTTCCTCCAGAACGTCTTTTCCCTGAAGGATCGCTACTTTCTGACACTCGGATTGCGAGTGGACGGGAACAGCGCGTTCGGAGAGGATCTCGGACTCGAGGCGTTTCCGAAGGCGAGCTTCTCATATGTGGTGTCCGATGAAGACTTCTGGCCCGCGTCGCTCGGTGAGGTGAAGCTCCGGGCCGCGTTCGGAGAGTCGGGGCGTGCGCCCGGCGCGTTCGATGCCGTCAGGACCTGGCGGGCAGAGCCGTTCGGACCGCAGCCGGCGTTCATACCCGGCAACGTGGGGAACCCGGAGCTGGGGCCGGAGCGGACCCAGGAGCTGGAGCTGGGCTTCGACGGTTCGTTCTTCAACGATCGGCTGGCGCTCGAATTCACCTACTTCAACCAGAACACCAAGGACGCGCTCTTCCAGGTGAGGCAGATACCCTCCGCCGGGTTCCTGGGCAGTCAGCTCGTGAATACGGGGGAGATCACCAATTCGGGGATAGAGATCGGCGCCAACCTCACTCTCGTCAATCGCGCCGATATCGTCTGGGACGTGGGCACCACGATCGCCACGAACGGCTCGGAAGTGAAGACCCTGGGTGATTCGCCGCCCTTCTCCCTCGGATTCTTCTCCTGGATCGATGTCGGCACCTCGATACCCTCCATGCGGGGAACGCTCATCAAGAATCCCGACGAGATCGCCGAGCCGATCCTCGAACGGAACCATATCTTCGGACCGAACCAGCCGACCACGAATATCGGGGTCAGCACGTCTCTCGAGTTCCGGGGCGGGATCCGGCTCTCCGCCCGCGGCGAGTACGTAGGCGGGCACACCATCTACGACCACCTGAGCGGCCGCTCGGGAGTGAGCGCCAGTACCTGGGCCGTCTGCGAGGATGCTGGAGCGTATCAGGCGGTCGCCGCCGGGGACGTCTCGGGGCTGACCGCGCGTCTCCGGGCGATGTGCGGCGACGCCAAGCGTCGTGACATGTTCATGTTCGACGGGGACTTCTTCAAGATCCGGTGGGTCACATTGTTCGTTCCGATCCCGTCTGCCATCATTCCAGGGGTGCGAAACGCGAGCCTCACCCTCTCCGCCCGGAATTTCTATACATGGGTGAAGGATGATTTCTTGAAGAACAATCCGGAGATGGCCGGAGACGGGGGACTGAGGCAGCGGGTTCGTATCATCGGGGAGAATGTGCCGCCGCCGGCCCGGGTGACGGCATCCCTCCGGGTCGTCTTCTGAGGAGGCCACGATGCGAAGCGCTCCAGAAGGAACGACGAATGCTGCGGCAAGACCCACTCCTCGGGAACGAAAGGAAACGATGAAGATGTATAAGAGCCGACGTGGAGGATGGATCGGCGGAATGCTGCTCGCTCTCTCCGTGCCTGTGGTGTTCACTGCCTGCGATTTCTCCCCGACCAACCCGGGGCCGGTCCAGGACGAATTTCTGAACGACAGGGCCGCGCACGACGCGGTGGTGACCGGGGCTTCCCGGCAACTGTCCGTCGCCCTCAATCGACTCGCCAATCATGTGGGAGCGATCACCCAGGAGCATACGCCGGCGGGCCTTGTCGGTGGAGGTGCCGTCGGAGTGCCTCGGCGGATCCGCCAGGGGATCCTCAATACCGAGGAAACGGTTCCCCACTGGAATGAGGCACAGGAGGCGCGCTGGGTGGCCGAGGACGGAGTCCGACGGATCCAGGAGGTCATGGAAGGCGAGGCCAGCTCCTACCGACCCTTCGGACGCGCCCACCTCTACGCCGGATATGCCAACCGGCTGCTGGGGGAGAACATGTGTCGGGCGGTGATCGACGGGGGGGCTGCTCAGGACCGCGCGGACTACTTCGAGCGGGCCGCGGCCGCGTTCACCTCCGCGCAGCAGGTGGCGAGCGCTGCGGGTGATGCAGAAGCCGCGACCGTGGCGCTCGCTGGCCGGGCGTCGGTCCGGGTCCACCTCGGGGATTGGTCCGGCGCGATCCAGGACGCGGGCGCCGTTCCCACCGACTTCCAGTTTCAGGCGATGTACTTCGGTGGGCAGGAGGTGGAGTCGAACGTGATCTGGGTTGCGAGCTCCGAGCAGGAGCGCTCGATCAGCGTATGGGACACCTTCTACGAGGACTACTTCCTCGAGACGGGCGATCCCCGCACCGCATGGGACGAGCGTCCGGACTTCGAGTTCGGCGGGCCCGCCCCGGAGGGACAGGTGCTCTGGTTCCAGCAGCTCAAGTACACCTCGCTCGACGCGCCGATCAACCTCTCCACGGGGCGGGAGATGCGCCTCATCGAGGCCGAGAACATGCTGCGGAATCAGGAGGTGGAGGCCGCGATAGAGCTGATCAATGAGCTCCGCATCGCGGCGGGCGCCCCGACCGTCTCCGCCGACTCCCCGGATGAAGCGTGGGCGTTGCTCAAGCGGGAACGGGGGATCGAGATGTGGCTCGAGGCGAGGCGCCTCGGGGACGTGCGGCGGTGGAACGCCGACGGCACGGCCGGCAGCGAGGGGGTGGATCCTCTCTTGGGTGAGTCGGACTGCTTCCCGATCCCGGACTCCGAGCTGGAGACGAATCCGAACCTCTAGGTCTCTTCCGGGATCGGCTCTGTCAGGACTAGAGCCGGTCGCTAGAGTAGCACAACGACGCCCCGGCGCACCTTCGTTCTCGAGGTCGGCCGGGGCGTTGTTGCATGGCTCCGTTCTGTGGACAGATTCCCCCTTCCCGGAGCGGAACTCACGCCAATCGATAGCTGTCGGGCATACCAAGCTGGGTCATGGCATTGAGAATTTTGCTCGCCAACTGTACCTCCACGCGCTGCCCATCAAAGGTACGACTTCGCATACTTCGCCCTATGATCGTCTTGTATCGGTACATGGTATTCTCGACCAGGCTGCGCTTGCTGTAGCCTGAGGACGTGTGCCAGCCACGCCGTCCGAGTTCTCGGATCGAGCGAATGTTGCGATCCCGCTCCCGCAGTGAGGCCCTCCTAGCGGATCTGCTGCGGCTGGTCCGGGCTCTCGTCCCACATCTGAGCGCTCGAGATGTTCGGCATGTTCCAGTCGTTTCCGTTCCAGCCCAGGAAACCGTCGAGCCTGAACGCCCAGAATCCGGTGTTCTCGTCGCTCACAACGATGAGTCCGTCTGCGTTCCGGATGTCTACACCCCACGCGCCGTTGTAGATGTTTCCGGTGGTGGCCTGGGACGGGTTCCGGCCTTGGGGGTCGTGTAGCGAGGGGCCCTGCCGCGTGTGGTAGTAGGCCTCGGTAAAGGGATGCGTGGGATCGGTCATGTTGACGATCTGGAGCCCGTCGTCCTGCGCCGAGATGAAAACGTACGGCCACCGCATCTCATGGTTGTGGGTCGCGCCCCCGAACTTGGCGATCCAGGCTCCGATCCCGGCTCCCCTGACGATGTTCGGAGTCTGTCCCTCCGATCCCTCAGGCCGCAGGTCGAAGAAACGGATCGGTGAGTGCTGGTAGGTGGGCGCGGACATGCCGAGTCCGTAGCGCCCGTCGGGCGTGGGCGTGAAGGTGTGACCGTTCTCCACCCCCGGGATGCCGGTGACCGAGGTGAGGAGCCGTGGGTTCTCCACGTCGGTAATGTCGAAGACGTGGTATCCCCCGGTGCCGGCGCCGTAGAAGCGATCCTGCGCGGCGTCGGGCAGGAACCCCAGGTACATGTCGTGCCACTGCTGGACGCGAGTCGGCGAGGGGTTGGGCACGGCAATCGCCGAGACCGGATCCGTGTTGCCCGCCGCGACCTGCGCGATGTCGTATACGAATGCGTCCTTCGACTGGGTGGTCGCCAACAGCAGAGACCGGCCGTTGGAGTGCCTGTAGGTGAAGATGTTATGGAAGCCTCCCGGCAGGTCCGGGAGTCTGAGCTCCGCGACCTTGCGCACGGTGGACGCATCCGGAAGCCCGGTCACGTCGAAGACCATCGCCCCCAAGTCGGAGTCCGGCCCACCCTGCCCGAACTGGCAGGACACGATCAGGTAGTACCGTCCCTCTGCCTTGGCGTACTTCGGATCGAGACATCCGGAACCGAGATGCAGATCGGGGTCGTCCATGATGTAACGGTACAGGATCCGGGGATGCTCCTCGTCCTCGATGCTGATCGCATAGAATCCTGACGCGCCGAAGCGCTGCGCGATGTAGACGAAAGGCCGATCCAGCTCTTGCTCGATCTCGATGTCGGCGTGGCTGAAGCGCTCGCCCGGGAGAGGAATGTGCGAGACGACCTCGATGTTGGGCGTGCCGCGCTGGCCCACACGGTAGCCCGTCTCGGGCTGTACACAGGTCGGGTCGCCGAAGCACGTCACTTGCGCTACCGCGCTGGAAGCCGCGGGGCCGACGGCAGCGATCGCCACCAGGGTGAGCGCATACAGAACCGGCAGGGTTCGCTGGCGCATGATCACTCCTCCGTACTCGAAGCCTTCAATGGATGCGTTCCGGCGGGTGATGGGTTAGAACAGGGCCGCAAAATACGCCCAGTTTACGTAGGGCCACAAGATGGCCCCACCTCGCGTGTATGGACATGGAAGTCAACGAAGCTCGGGGCGGGAACACTACCGATCTCGATGGTCTGTGCCACCTCCCCGGCGAGCGCCTCAGCCCACGAGCCCCCGCCGCGACGATCCGCCCGCTGAACACGCGGCCCCGAACGAGGCTCTCCTAGCGGATCTGCTGCGGCTGGTCCGGGCTCTCGTCCCACATCTGAGCGCTCGAGATGTTCGGCATGTTCCAGTCGTTTCCGTTCCAGCCCAGGAAACCGTCGAGCCTGAACGCCCAGAATCCGGTATTCTCGTCGCTCACAACGATGAGCCCGTCTGCGTTCCGGATGTCTACACCCCACGCGCCGTTGTAGATGTTTCCGGTGGTGGCCTGGGACGGGTTCCGGCCTAGGGGGTCGTGTAGCAAGGGGCCCTGCCGCGTGTGGTAGTAGGCCTCGGTAAAGGGATGCGTGGGATCGGTCATGTTGACGATCTGGAGCCCGTCGTCCTGCGCCGAGATGAAAACGTACGGCCACCGCATCTCATGGTTGTGGGTCGCGCCCCCGAACTTGGCGATCCAGGCTCCGATCCCGGCTCCCCTGACGATGTTCGGAGTCTGTCCCTCCGATCCCTCAGGCCGCAGGTCGAAGAAACGGATCGGTGAGTGCTGGTAGGTGGGCTCGGGCATGCCGAGTCCGTAACGCCCGTCGGGCGTGGGCGTGAAGGTGTGTCCGTTCTCGACCCCCGGGATGCCGGTGACCGAGGTGAGGAGCCGCGGGTTCTCCACGTCCGTCATGTCGAAGACGTGGAAGCCCCCGGTACCGGCGCCGTAGAACCGATCCTGCCCGGCGTCTGGGAGGAACCCGACGTACATGTCGTGCCACTGACGGCTGCGAGTCGCCGAGGGCTCGGGTACCGCGATCGCCGAGACCGGATCCAAATTGCCCGCCGCGAGCTGCGCGATGTCGTATATGAAAGCGTCCTTCGACTGGGTGGTCGCCAACAGAAGAGACCGGCCGTTGCTGTGTCTGTACGTGAAGATGTTGTGAAAGCCACCCGGCATGTCAGGGAGTCGCAGGTCCGCGACCTTGCGCACCGTCGACGCATCCGGAAGCCCGGTCACGTCGAAGACCATCGCCCCCAAGTCGGAGTCCGGCCCACCCTGCCCGAACTGGCAGGCCACGATCAGGTAGTACCGTCCCTCTGCCTTGGCGTACTTCGGATCGAGACATCCGGAACCGAGATGCAGATCGGGGTCGTCCACGATGTAACGGTACAGGACCCGGGGATGCTCCTCGTCCTCGATGCTGATCGCATAGAATCCTGACGCGCCGAAGCGCTGCGCGATGTAGACGAAGGGCCGATCCATCTCCTGCTCGATCTCGATGTCGGCGTGGCTGAAGCGCTGCCCGGGCAGAGGAATGTGCGAGACCACTTCGATGTTGGGCGTACCGCGGCGACCTACTGGGTAGCCTGTCTCCGGCTGAATGCAGGTCGGGTCGCCGAAGCACGTCACTTGCGCTACCGCGCTGGAAGCCGCGAGTCCGACGGCCATCGCCGCCAGGGTGAGCGCATACAGAACCGGCAGGGTTCGCTGACGCATGATCACTCCTCCGTGCTTGAAGTCTTCAGGATGCGTGCAGGCGGGTGACAGATCGGACATGGCTGCAAAATGCCCCTAGGTCGCGCCCAACCACAAGGCGAGGCGGCCCTTCGTGGGAAAAGCGAGGTGGCCCTCCCGTGCTCCGCGAGGCCTGGGCCGCTCATCCCGACCGCTTCGTCTCCGGTGAGCCAAACCCCAAACCCCTCCCCGAGGCCGTCTGGATCAATCCTCCAAGCCTAACCCTCACTACACAGGAGATTGCTCTCTAATTGATTCCCCGGAGTGTCTCACAATCGTTGACAGGTTCCGATACCACTGAACCCAATGCAGACAAATCCTTCGTCACGAGCCCTGAGCGCCAAAGGATCATCATCTCCGATATGAACCACCCAAAGAGTGGCTCTATCCTCGAAGGTGGTCTTGTCATTCATACGGTGTTTCCTGACGGGGGGTAGGCGGTGGCCTCAAGCCGTTGTCTCGGAGCGTGGAGACAAACCGCAGGAACTCCTTCGCCGTCGGTGGGTGCATTCGAGGCCCTTACGAATCCAGGGGAATCATGGAGCCTAACGCGTAACGAGCAGGCAACCTGCGCTCGCCAGAGCACATGTGCCGCTTGCCCGAACCTATCGGCGGTGCTCCTCACCCTGAATCTAGTCCATCAGGAGCGCAAGCCTTCAAGCTTCGGCTCGGATCGCGATCCGTGAGCCTGAGGAGCGGGCGTCCACTCTATCGGCCTGCCGATGCAGCTCTGCCTGGTCCCGACAGGTTCCGCTACCGATTTCTGGAACACGGCATCGGATACCAGTTCGAATCTGACGAAATAGTGAGGGTCGACTCTGAGTTTCTCCACCAAGAGGCCGTGAGGCCAGCGTTGCAGATTCTCGGTGAGAAGCACTACGCAGGTGCGAACGCAGAATTCCGGAAGGCCCACGATCATTACCGCCACCAGCGGTACGGCGAGACGGTCAACGAATGCCTGAAGGCGTTAGAGAGCACCTTGAAGGTCATCTGCAAGAAGAGACAGTGGTTTTTCCAAGAGACGGTTACGGTACAGCCACTTCTCCAGATTGTCTTCGAACAGGAACTCGTTCCTAACTACCTGCAGAGCAAGTTCTCTGGTTTGCGGTCCATACTGGAAAGTGGCGTCCCGGCCATCCGAAACCGGGAAGGCGGTCATGGGGCCGGAACGGAACCCCGCAGCATCCCCCAGCACCTTGCGGCCTACGTCCTGCACCTGACAGCGTCGGCCATCGTCTTCCTATCGCAATGCGATGAGACGCTGAGGTAGAATCAGACTCCCGATCCCCTCGGAGATCGTCGAGGGGATCGGTCCCCCGGCCTGGGAGGCGTCACCCGTACCCGCGGCCGTGCAGGAACCGCTGGGCCAAGGGCTTCGCCCATTCGACCGCCTCGGGTCCGTGGTCGCCGTCGGCGCATTCCCGGAGGTAGGCAAGCGTCTGCGGGCTTCGCAGCATCTCGCCCAGCACAAGCCGCAGCCACGGGCTGTCGTGCGTCTCCAAGTACGCCTCGACCGCCTCCCACTTCCGCTCGTCCTCGCCTCCGCATCGCTCCATCATCGTCTCGCCTACGTGAGTCGGGTTAGAATCGCGTATACGGCCCCTCGGGCCTCCCGATGGCCTTCCGTCCCGGTTCCGAGAGAAAAAGCTGGAGGGACGGCCCGGATCCTGAAACGTACACTCTCGATACCCTCTCTGCCAACTTAGGTGAGACACGGAGCACGCAAAGAATTAGAGTAGGGCGAAGGCAGAGAAAACGAACATGTTGGGACTGCGAGAGAGAATGGCAGAGAATGGTAGTGCCCCTGGAACCGGGGAGGCCAAGCGAAGCGCGGCAGCTCCTGCGGACCCGGAGGTAGTAGATAGGCCGCTACGGCGGCGGTTCAGTCCGTCGTACAAGCTGCGGATCGTCGAAGAAGCGGACCGGTGCACCGAGCCCGGCGAGGTGGGTCAAGTCCTGCGGCGAGAGGGCCTGTACTCGTCGCACCTGACGACGTGGCGCAAGGCGGCGCATAGCGGGTCGCTGAAGGCCCTGTCGAAGAAACGCGGCCGCAAGCCGGAGCGAAATCCGCTGGATGAGAAGGTACGCAAGCTGGAGCGGCGAAACGCACGGCTCGGGAATGAGCTCAGGAAGGCACACCTGATCATCGACGTGCAGGGAAAAGTTGCGGGGCTGCTGGGGATAAGCCTCGACGACGGGACAAACTCTTGAAGGCGGCCGATGAGCTGGCTAAGCACGTCGGTGTAAAACCGGCGTGCGCGGCCCTCGAGGTCTCCCGATCGACGTTGTACCGTCGTCGAGGCCCATCAACCGGGCAACAGCAGCCCCGCCCGACGCCCGCCCGGGCATTGAGCGAGACGGAACGAGGCGAGGTCTTCGACACGCTGTGTTCGGAGCGGTTCGTGGACCGCTCACCCGCCGAGGTGGTGGCCACGCTGCTCGACGAAGAGGTCTACCTGTGCAGCGAACGCACGATGTATCGTGTTCTGGCCTCCGAGGTGCCGGTTCAGGAACGCCGGGCGCAGCGCACCCATCCCGAGTACAAGAAGCCCGAGTTGATGGCCACGGCGCCGAACCAGGTGTGGTCCTGGGATATCACGCGGCTGCTCGGGCCGAAGAAGTGGAGCTATTACTACCTCTATGTCATCATGGACATCTACAGCCGCTACGTCGTGGGCTGGATGGTGGCGGACCGGGAGAACTCGGCCCTGGCCGGCCGGTTGATCCAGCAGAGCTGCCTGAAGCATGGCGTCCAGCCCCGGGTCCTGACCCTGCACTCGGATCGGGGAGCTCCAATGACGAGCCAATGCACCGCTCAACTTCTCGCTGACCTCGGCGTGACCCGCTCGTTGAGCCGGCCTCAGGTGTCGGATGACAACCCGTTTTCCGAGGCTCAGTTCAAAACCTTGAAGTACCATCCCTCGTTTCCCGGACGGTTCGGGGATCAGGGCCAAGCCAAGACGTTCTGTCGATCGTTCTTCCGCTGGTACAATGCCGAGCACCGCCATGGCGGCATCTCGATGCTAACCCCCGAGCAGGTCCACTTCGGGAACGCCGATCAGGTCATTGCCGGCAGGAAATCCGTGCTCCGCGAAGCATGGGCCGCTCATCCCGAACGCTTCGTCAGAGGTGTGCCGAAGCCCAAACCGCTCCCGGAGGCCGTCTTCATCAATCCTCCCATCCCTTCCCTCACCACACAGGACATTGCTCTCTAATTAATCCCGTAGAGTGTCCCATTGTCGTTGACAGGTTCCGGAACGAGGCCGTCGCACTACTCCGAGATGAGCTCAAATCGGGATCGAAGTCAGTGCAATCACTACAGGCTACAGCGCGTTCGGCGGGAGTCAGTTGGCGCACGCTGGAGCGTGCCAAAGCATCACTCAGTGTGAAGTCCGTGAAGCGTGGCTTCGACGATGGGGGATGGGTCTGGCAACTGCCGGATGAAGACCGCCAAGTATTGTGGCGCTCTTCGAAGAATCAGGAGGCGGCGGTCTTCGACCAAAGCGCGGGGTTAAGCCAACAACCGGGTGCTGACGACCACGAAGACCGCCAAACCGAGTCCCTGGCGGACTTGGCGGCGACGGAATCAAGCTCTGGATGCTGACGAAACGGGTGGATTTCGTCATGGCAGTCAGGGATCTGACCGCCTAATGGGTAATTAGTAGGTCGTGAGGTAATGCCCGTGACATAAGGGCTCTCGGACCTAGTGTGTCAGATGTGTGCACAAATCCGCATGCAATCGGAGAAACGAGGAGGAGCTGTGAGCGCTCGAGGACAGATCATCGACAAGGGCCGAAATCGCTGGATGGTGCGGGCTCCTCTCGGCCGCGAGCCCGGGACGGGCAAGCGGCTCTATCACTCGCGCACCGTTCACGGCACGAAGCGCGATGCCCAGCAGTACCTCACTAGGGTGTTACGTGAGCTCGACGATGGGACACATGTCGAACAGAGTCGAGTCACGGTGGGTGAATGCCTAACAGAATGGCTCGAGATGGTGGCCCAGCCTCGCGTGTCCGCTCGCACGCTCGAGGACTACCGCGGAAACCTCCGGCGCTACATCCTCCCTCTCCTTGGCAAGCGCCGTCTCCAGGCGCTCCGTCCCTTCGAGATCCAGCAGGCTTACGCCGGGATGCTCCAGCGTGGTCTGTCTGCCCGGACGGTGAAGGCCACGCACGCGCCCTTGCGATCTGCGCTCGAGAACGCCGTCAAATGGCGACTGATCTCGCACAACCCGGCCAAGCTCGTCGATCTTCCCAAGCAATCGCGATCTGAGCGTCCAGTGTTCAGCGCTGAGGAGGCCAAAGTCTTCTTAGAGCAGGCGCAGAGCGACCGATTCAACACACTCTGGGTCGTGCTCCTCACGACCGGGCTCCGGACGGGCGAGGCACTCGGACTCAAGTGGGACGACTTGGAGGGAGATCGGCTGCGAATCCGCCGTTCGTTGACAAGGACCGCCAACGGAGGATGGGAACTCACCGAGCCCAAGACCCCACAGAGCCGTCGCTCAGTGACCCTACCGACGTCGGCAGTGGCGTCGCTGGCGGGTCACCGTTCGGGTCAGGCCCGCGACAAGCTGAGACTCGGCCCCGGATACCAGGATCATGACTTGATCTTCTGCACGTCACACGGTACGCCGCTCGACATGCCAGGCATCACGCGTCGTCATTTCTATCCGCTGCTCGAGGCCGCCGGCCTTCCACGAATCCGCGTGTACGATCTGCGGCATACGGGTAGTGTCCCTAGATTTGTGTAAAAGCGGATAAGCTGGACAGGAGGGAAAGAAAAACGGAAGCTCCTCTGTTGTTGTTCACTGTCACATGAACCCGGGAGGCCGGGTCTGCAGAGCAGGCTCGGAACCGGAGAGGAGCTTCCGATGCAAGAGATTGTGGAGATCGGTCGGGCCACGCAAGACGAGCTACGCGATGATTTGCGCGAGCTGTTTCAAGGCGCGATCCGGCTGACGCTCGAGATGGTGCTGGAAGAGGAGCTGAAGGCTATGGTAGGTGCACGCCGCTTCGAGCGGGTGGGAAGCCGGAAGGACCATAGGAACGGCACATACCTGAGGCGGCTGCTGACGAGCCTGGGACAGATCGAGGTCGCCATGCCCCGGAGCCGGGACAACGGTTCGCCGGCCGACGTGATCGGCCGCTACCAGCGCAGGAGCCCCGAGCTCGACGAGATGATGGTCGAGGCGTATGTGAGCGGCGTGTCACAGCGCAAGATGGGCGACGTCACCGAGGCGCTGATGGGCGAGCGTGTCGGGCGCTCGACGGTGAGTCGTGTGGCAAAACGGCTCGACGAGGCCGTGGAAGGGCTGCGCCGTGCGCCGATCGAGGGGCCTCACCCCTATCTGTACCTGGACGCCACGTTCTTGGACGCCCGCTGGGCCCGCAAAGTCGAGAACGTGAGTGCGCTCGTGGCGTATGCAGTGGGCCCTGAGGGTCACCGACGGCTCCTGGCCGTCACGCTGGGCGCTGAGGAGTCGCAGCAGAGCTGGTCGGAGCTCCTCGAGCAACTCCAGGACCGCGGCCTCGGCGGTGTCGAGCTCGTGATCGCCGATGAGCACGCAGGCCTGGCAGCTGCGGTCCGCCGCTTCCTGCCCGAGGCACGCCGTCAGAGGTGTACGGTCCATCTGCAGCGTAATGTGGGGGCGAGGGTCCCCCACCGCCTACGCAAGCGCGTGGCGCGTGAGGTCTCGGTGATCTTCCAGACATCCGGACTCGCCGAGGCGAAGAAGCTCCTGGGCGAGTTCGGCGCACGCTGGAAGAAGGAGCTGCCCGAGGCCGTGGAGGTCCTGGAGCGGGGCTTCGGGGCAGCGACGCAGTTCTACGCGTTCCCCGAGGCGCACTGGCCCCGGCTGCGTACCACCAACAGCCTCGAGCGGCTGCACGGCGAGATCAAACGCAGGATCCAAGGCCGCCGGCGCCTTCCCGGACCGGGCCAGCGCCCTCAGGCTCATCACGGCCGTCGCACTCAGGACCACACACGTCTGGGGCGACCGGCGTTACCTCGACCTCTCACTCCTCCAGAAACAGGAGGTCGCCCAAGCAGCCTAGCCGAAGGCGAGGAGCTTCCTCCGCTTTTACACACAAATCGGGACTTGACCTGCGAAGAGGCGGTCTGGCGGCACCTGCGCTACCGCGTCGGAAGGCAGTGGCGCGGGCGTCGACCGAGGTGTGCTCCGGCAAACTGGGAGGAACTCCAAGAGGCGAAGGAGCATCGGCCGCATGATCCAGCCGCTGGCCAGGGTTCGCGCGACATCGTGCACACTGTTGGCACACTTTTCACCCCAGACAACCAAAGGGCCGACACCCGCCAATGGCGTAAGTGTCGGCCCCTCTTAGCCTTCCACCAGTGCCCCGCCAGGGACTCGAACCCCGAACCTACTGATTAAGAGTTCTTCGTCAAAGCACCCGAGGGTAATGGGTCCGAAGTAGACTTGCCACAGAGCGGGACCGATGGGTTCGAGGGCGATGAACTCGTTGCCCAGAGCCGAACTGATGTTGATCCAACGCGAGTGCCAGCGGATCCCTCCGTTTGTAGAGACCTTTCGGACCTCGAAGTGCTCAGGGTACGCGAGAGGTGGGAGGACGTCGGGGTAGGCTCTAGGGGCAGATTGATAGACTGAGTCGGGAGTCGCATCGTCGAGAGCCTCGTGCGGCCGGATGTGATTGAAGGTATGGCGGAATTCGTCGAAGTGGCGCTGCTGGGCACTGAGGTTGGCCTTCGGCGGCCGAGTGGCTTCCCGCTTGAGGGTTCTATGCATTCGCTCGTGTCGGCCGTTTTGCTGCGGCTTTCCAGGCTCGATGGTCTCAGGACGGATGCCGAGCTGACCTGACCCCCTGAAACGAGACCAGGTTGCAATGTTAGGATCGACCTGGTCTGAAGCTTTTCAGCGAGGTCCGCACCGAGAAGCCCGCGAATACTTCCGCCTTTCCGATTGAGGTATAGTATATAGAGAGGCAATCGCAACGGTGGTGGCTGCCAACGAAGCGAAGGTCAGAGAAGCGATCGCGACGGTGGTAGCTGCTAACGAAGCGAGGGTCAGAGAAGCGACGGCAGCAGCGATAAGGGTCAGAGAAGCGATCGAGATGGTAGCTGCCAACGAAGCGAGGGTCAGAGAAGCGATCGCAGAAATAGTAGCTGCCAACGAAGCGAGGGCCAGAGAAGCGACGGCGGCAATGGCGGCTGCGAACGAAGCGAGGGCCAGAGAAGCGACGGCGGCGGTTGTAGCTGCCAACGAAGCGATCGCAGCGATGGTATCCCGTCAACGAAGTGCAGACCCGATAAGCGATTGGGTATAACCCCTTTTTACAGGAGCACGATTCGAATGTCATCACCACTTCAGAAGCCAGGTGAGATCCCTGAACGACCCGGTGAATACATCGAACGCGGGAAACGCGGAGGCAAGGTTTCGGACCCCCGTGAGGTTACGATTGAACCGGGCGATAAGCCCTTGCCGCCGACCCAGGAGCCAGATCGCAAGTGGGAACGCATTGGACCTCCCAAGCCTTAGCAAGGTCCGTAAAGACAGTCACAATCAATACCGACAAGGACGCACCGGTGTTAGAGTCGGCCGTCCTCACATCTTGGAAGTTTATGGTCGGCACTCAGAGCGTGGAAGTGCCAAGGACACTAGAACAGACATCGAACATCGAGAGCGCCATGACACCGAACGCCCGTTTCACCGAATTCATCACGGACATCACGCCGAGCCAGACGACGGTGACGAACTGCCAGAACGCGCATAACAGCGTTCTATGAAAGAGAGTGTCAAGGCCGGGCTCCGCCCCGGCTGTCTGCGAAGCCGTGTTGGGCTTGGCACTCAGCCTCCGCTTGGCTGGAATGACCGGATCGTCAGGGAGCGGTGTGCTGGATGAGTCAGTCTTCGTGTCGGCCACGATGATCCTCACTTGGATGGTCGATCCGTCTGGACTTGATTGAGTGGACCTAGGTCGTACGACGCGAACCATGGTTCTATCTGAGACTCAGCCTCGGGGCCGGCCTGACACTTCTTCGGGTTCTGCGGAAGGGCCTGGAGTTAGGATCGTGCCTCGGCATGACTGCGAGCCGGGCGTACGGATTTGCTTGAGACTGCCTCCCGCACCGTCGTCCAGGGATTCGACGTTCCAAGGGATCGAAGGTCATGCGCTGCACCCCTACACCCTAGGACGATGAACCCCCCTCAATGTTTGGGGTCGACTCAGCTGCGTCGGATCAAAGACTTCTCCGGTTTTGAGTAGACGAAGGGTGAGCGCTGCGAGCTTGCGAGCCAGCGTCACACGGGCGAGCTCCTCGCGCATCCCGCGCTCGAGCATTCGGTTATAGAAGTCCAGGAATGGGCCCGGACGTCCAATGGCTACGTTGGCGGCGCCCTTGAAGACATTCTTGAGGACTCGATTGTGGTTGCGGTTCAACCCTCGAGTGAGCGGAGGGCGCCGCCGCCGGCGAGGACGCCCATCGAACAACTCGTAGTCGGAGCTCGAGCGCGTGACCACGGCGAGTCCGGCATAGGCCCACAGGTTGCGCTTCGTGCGGAAGCGCCACGGCGTACCCATGGTTGCTAGCAACAGTGCGATACGCACGGGCCCAAAGTAGGGGATCGTCTCGAGCAACCCCGAAGGCCGGATCACGCTTCGCCTCGGCGACCATGGCCGCCTTGGTCTTCTTGCGCTGAGCCCGAAGCACATCGAGCTGAGCGTACAGGGTCTCGGCTCGTAGACGAGCTCCTCCCTCCGGTAGCTGCGCGAGCCAGGCGCCGCGCTGCTTCGGCTGGTAGACTCCGCCGCCCGTGGTTCGGATCGCCCGCGCACGGGAAGAGTTTAGCGCCCCCGATTTCTCTGGACAGTAGATTGGCAAAGACAGCGGGTCCAGAGAGAAAGGGACGTGATGGCCCAGAAGCCGAGGGAGAACAAGGCGACCGCAGGTCGTGAGAAGGTACCCGAGCGGTGGAGTGCCCAGCAGAAAACGGAGGTGGTGCTGCGCCTGCTACGGGGTGAGGACCTGGTGGAGGTCAGCCGCGAGGTACAGGTCTCACCGCCGGAGCTGGAGGAATGGCGGCGGGTGTTCCTGGAGACCGGTCAGCAGGGACTGAGACGCCGGGGCCGAGACCCTGGAGAACGGGAGCTGACCCGGACCCGGGCGAAGCTGGGAGAGTTGACGATGCGACTGGAGCTTGCGAGAGAACTCCTGGAAAAAAGGGGGTACGGGGACGAGCTGGAGAAGCTCTTGAAGCGCGGACGCGGGTGAGTCCGGGGACAGGGCGGCTCTACCCTCTGACGATGATCTGCGAGGTCTGGCGGGTGGGGCGCTCGACGGTCTACGCGGCCCGAGATCGAGAAGAGAGCGACGGGCCGGCAGGGCTGAAGAAGCGCGGACCGAAGACGAAGCTGAGCGACGAGGAGTTGGTGGAGGAGATCCGACAGGTGCTGAAGGAGAGCGACTTCCTGGGCGAAGGCCACCGGAAGGTCCGGGCCCGTCTGAGAGCCAAGGGGATCGGTGTGGGCAAGAACCGCGTGCTGCGGCTGATGCGGGAGAATGGGCTGCTGGCCCCCGTACGGCGCGGAAAGCACCCGCGTGGGGACCGGAGCCACAGCGGCCGGATCACGACGGATGTGCCGAACGAGCTGTGGGGTACGGACGCGACGCGGTTCTACACGAAGGAGGATGGGTGGTGCTGGTTCTTCGTGGCGGTGGATCACTGCATCACAGACGTGGTGGGCTGGCACGTGGCGAAGAAGGGCGATCGGTGGGCAGCGCTCGAGCCGATCCGCCAGGGTGTACGAACCCACATGGACGGCTACGCGCCCAAGATCGCTCTGGGGCTCGGCCTACGGCACGACTGGGGCCCTCAGTACACCGCCCATCAGTTCCAAGGAGAGCTGGCCTGGCTCGGGATCCGCTCGACGGCCTCGTACGTAGGAGAGCCGGAGTGCAACGGCGTCGCGGAACGCTTCATGCGGACGCTGAAGGAAGAGTGCCTGTACCTCCACGACTTCGAGAGCCTCGAGGAGGCCAGGCAGGAGATCGATGCGTTCATCGAACGCTACAACCGCGGGTGGCTCCTGGAGCGGCACGGGTATCGGACCCCGGCCCAGGTCCGTCAGGAGCTCACCCTGAAGGCGGCATGATTAGGCCGCCGACTTGTCCAGGAAACCGGAACCGGTACAGGCTGGAGACGGCACTTTCGATCTCGCCGCCCACAAGCCAGCTCCCCGGGAGCTCCAAGAGTAGCCCGACCGAGAGGTTGCCGGCGAGGGCGAGGCCCGAAGAGGACGATGTGCTTGAACTCGATCCCCCCTGGATGGTTACTTCCTTGGTGTGTTCGACCGTAATCCGGCCTACCTCGGGAGCCAGGCGCACAAAGAAGACGGACTGCGCGTGGGCTTCGCCTGCCCCAATGCACAGGCTGGCAACCGCCAGCAAGCCAATCAACGCCCCTAGTCCACGCTCGTGAGTTTCCAAGATGCTTCGACTCTATTTCCAGTGAACCATGATTGATCGAGACACCGAGTGGCGGGGGGACCGGGCGGCGATGGAGGCCCGAATCGGGGAGCAACTGGAGCGCATGGGGGCGCGGATCGTAGACCGGGTGCGGGAGGACCGGGCGGCGATCCTGGAGGCCTTGGCCACCCCAAGGGATCGCCCGGGAGCCTAGTAGTGGACCCTGACTTTGTTCGGCCGTGGAATAAGGGCTACTTGGTCTGGTGTGTGGGGCTGCTGGGAGGCATGTTGGCGTTAGAGCCGGTTGTTCGTGTGGCTTGTGAGGCGGTTCTCGACGGCCGCACGCCGCGCCCGCTCGCGCTCGTTAGGCGGTGTGTTGGGGTAATGGAAGTACAGGGGGGGGAGCTCAGTGGAGACTCTTACTTTTGGTGGTGGATCCTCCCGATGGGGCTACTGTGGTGGGGATGGGCGTTTTGGGACTCGTGGCGGAGGCCCTGAGCCGCGCTATTCGCGACGTTCTCCCACCTGCGGCGGACGCTCTTCTGCGTGGAACGCTGGCCGCTCGGCCCCGAGCCTCGGTTGAACGGTTCGGAAATCATCTCGCGGGCCTCTGATGGGATAGCAGCCCGTGGTAGAAGCAGGGCTCAGTCTTCGCAAGTCCCGATGGGACAACGACTTGGCTACACCTTGCGAGAGACGTGTATCACCTGGTGTGTCCGAAGGATCTAAACCGTGTTACCCTTTGGGTTTACAACAGAAACGGAGAAGGATCTAGAGGCTCGACCCCAGCATGATAGACGGCTTTGCCGTGTGGCGTTCGAGTCCGCTTCCCGGAGGTGGTTTTGACAACCGGTCGCGGGGGCCGATGCCGATCCACGGGTGCCCATCCGACATCAGGAGTGGAGGGACACGAAATCGCCCTTCCGATGGGCACGCCGACCGTTCCACAAGTCGCTGGGCGCCTTGCGGTTACACTGCGGCCACCGGACCGGCAGTGCCGCGCCGGAACCTGCGGCCGTGACCGGAGCGACCCCGGTTTCGATGCCTCGATCGGCATCGCGGAGGGTTGGCATGTGAACACCCATACCACCGTCCGCCGGGGGTCGCTCCCCTCCAGCAATCTCCGGACTGCCTCCGGAAAATCTATAACACATGTGATATATAGCACTTACACATTCCGTGACTTTGCTCGTCCCCCCATTTCATCCGCCGTATTGAATCGGTTTTCGACGGCCCTTCGTGGATCTGAATGGATGGCCATCGCCTGCGCCTCCGTCCTTCCCGTACCCGACGGGCCGGACAGCCCGACCGCTGTTGCCATCGCAACCAAAGGCAACCTGCGCGACCTAGTGCGACCTAGATATAGATACGTCATGCACCGATTAGCGAGCGTACAGCCGAGAAATGGTCGCGGTGTTGATTCATCTATCGACACTGGTCACGCAACGAGCATTGAGTATTTGGAGAAATTCGTCCGCATCGACTTTTTCGAGTCGGCTGGCAATAAATTTGATAGAATTCCCCTTCTCCCACTCCTCCCATTTCTCTCGTACGGCACCACGCGCGCTCGAAAGGAGTTCGTTGCGGTCCGGGTGAATGATCAGGAAGCACCGGCTAGGCTTCGCATAGTACCACTCGATCACTATCGAGTTGATCCCCTTATCCCCGAAGCTGTATCCGCAGACCACTAATTGATCAGCCTCACCAAGTGTAGAACTAAAACGGTGATGGAGATCAAGAAATATCGTTTGACTGTACGCTGCCACCTTGTTGAATGTACCGATCAACAGAAGGGGCCTGCCATCGACCGCCGTTTGACAGCTGCCGTCCTTACTTCGCGTGTGGTCATGATCGACGTTAAGAGGAATACCGATTCTCTCGTCATACCACGAGGAAGAACTGTCCGGACGAAAGCGGAACCAATTGACGGAGCCGTGCAGCTTCAGGAATGGGATCTTGTTCTTCGAATAGAGATCTCGGTTCCAATACCTGACACCGTTCTCTTCATCGGAGAATCCGTCAGCGATGGATATGTCCTGCGTGCTCAGGAAGTTTTCTAAGTGGGTGTCATGACACAGCGTCGAAATGCCGGTAAGGTGGCCAGACTTACAGGCCTCCACAATTATCTTCAGGTGATCAATGGGCTCTGGACTTGGGCAAAGACTTCTCCACACAATGTCCGAGATGTAGTTACACGTCTCTTCGAAAAGGGTAGACAAATCGTTCGGTACATCTAGATGGTACGGTTTTTTTGGATTGGCATTCTCTGAGTTTGCAGCTTCGACCAATGGCAGCATGTCGGATTTCGCCTCGGTCATGAACCGGTGAATGGCGGGATTCTCCATCTCACCGGAAGCCTCGTCCGATGCTTGCTTAGCCAAGTAAAACAAAGTTTCGTAATTGATCGGTCGTTTGTTCCGTGCCGCCGAGTAACGTTCCGCTTCGGCGAACAGCCAACGCACCATGCAGTTAGCTAGCTGCACAGAAAGGCTCATTGGTAATTTGGAATTAGTGAAGTATGATCCATCAGTGTGCCTTTCGACGCCCTTCCCTGACAAGATCAAATCGGTCAGACCTTGGGTGGTAGGGAAACCGGCTGGCACTGACGAGCCGGATCCCAACAAAATCGCGGTCTTCATGTGTGTGACATCCTGCTGCCAGAATACTTCACATACTTGGAGCAACTACGGAGGTAGACATTGAGAAGCATGAGCCATTAACACCTGATGCGATGGCTATTGTCCCTCTGAGGAGGCAGCGTAACGGTGCGAGGCAGCAGCATCTCATGTGAGGGCCTCCGGACGCCGGCGGCTGAGAACTGATCGCTGGTTAGTGCACAGGGTGTTTGCCTCGATTGCAACAATCGTCACATGAGAATTCAGGACAGCCACGGCCCCCGAAATCGCCTAGCAGGGTCGTAACGGATGGCAAGGCACGGGATTACCAATGCTAGATGTCGGGGGTGGTATTTTAGTGAACTAGACCATCGCTGTAGAGCTGAGTCACCGTTCGACGTGCCATCGAACGCAGCAAATCGTCCATATCTGTCGCGTGGTATCCCTTACTTTCGGCTGTAGCTACCCACACGGACGAATATGATTCGGCTTCGAGGAGTTCCGCGTTGAAAAAAGCCCACGGTTGGTTCACAACCATATTAAGTGCCGCGTTGTAGTTGGAGTCATCCCCAGAGTCAGAAAGGAATAACATCAACAAGGCGTCCACAGAATTCCTGATCAGAATGTCCTGGATGTCTGGCTCGGTATATTCACGACCGGGGAAAAGTACAGAGTATGAAGGCAAAAAGTGTCCTCGATCATCTGCCTCAGCGAATTCATCCTCCACAAGTTGACGCAACCGAAGATCTTCGAGTGGAAAGTAGACCAGAATTCGGGAGTATGGGTCCGCCATCATGTCCGGAGCCCGCAGCGATGTCATATTGGTGCTAGCGCAGGCTGGAAGCGCCAGAGTTATCCACCAAGAAACAGCTGAGCGTCTCCACTTATTTATGCGAATCATGGAGAATCCTCCGAATGTTATACGACTCTTTTAATCTATCCGTAGCGCAACAATAGGAGCGACGGTTGCGCAGGGTCCTATGCTCTTCCTCCTCCTCGTGTCAGGTCTGGCCCGAGTGGAGCATCCCTGGGCGTGCCACTTGCTCGGTATCCTTATGCCTTAAAGGCTGCGGTGTGTATATCTCCTGACTGCCCACACAGACAGGGCATCGTTATCGATGCTTCATGGAACGCCGGGGCACGGGTTTCTGTGATCTTCTGGGTGCCACGCGATATCCGGCCCCTGTCGGGAAAGTCATGAGGAGAAGTTAAGGGAGGCCCCGGAAAAGTCCAAGACGACACAGGCTGACTGTGTCCTCCGCAGACGCCTAATGCCCGGGATCTTCGCTGGACTACTGTGGGTCCGTTGCGTATGCCGCGCGATCTGAAGCCGCCTGCGGCGATAGCTCGAGCGGAACCTGTGGCGGGGCCTGGTCCGGCGGACGCGTTTGTTTAGCGCACGGGAGCCAGCCCACGTATGTGGACGCCCCCCTGGTTGGCAAGCCTGACGTCGTACCGAAGTCGGTGGCAGTCAGGTCAGGTACGGTCGTATGTGCGGCCTCTTGGTGCGGCACATTTCTGGCCGCGGGCCCGTATGGTGTTCGTGAGATCGGATCCAAATCGCAATGGCGGGCTCGGTGGCCCATCGTAGGCTACTGGTTTTTCCGACCCCGTCTTGCCGACCGTTTGCCCCTACCTTGTCCGCCGTCCTGCCTGCCCTCTCCAGTTGGGACCTTCCCAGCTCATGCCCATTGGGGTGATCGAGCCGTCACCCCCGATGATCTCATCTCTCGCCTCCTCCGGGTTCCAGGTCTGGCCAACGCCTCCTCGCTACACTGATCTGACTTGCAAACCCTACGCTGCAGCCTCAACGACCCTTGTCATTCCCCGTGCCCTGTAGCTCTCCCCCTTCACCGTCACGGCCCAGATGATGCGCGCCATCCTGTTGGCCAGTGCCACCGCAACCACCTTCCTCGGCTTCTCGTCCAGCATCCGCCGAAGCCAGGGATCGGTGACCTCCCCCCGTCGGATGGCACTCGAGATGACCGACGTCGCCCCCAGGTACAGGAGCCTCCTGATGTCGCGCTGACCCATCTTCGTGATTCGCCCCAGCCGCTGGCGGCCACCCGTCGAGGATTCACGCGGCGTGAGCCCTACCCATGCCCCGAAGTCGCGCCCCGTGCGGAAGCTCTCCATCGGTGGCGCAAAGGTGTGGACCGCCATCGCCGTGAGCTCTCCCACCCCCGGGATCGTCATCAGGCGCCGGAGCGCCTCGTCTTCCCTCACGATCCGACGGATCTCCCGGTCCATCTCATCGATCTCCGCATCCAGGTCGTGGATCCGCTCGATGAGGAGGCGTATCGCGGGGGGTACCAGCACCGGGAAGAACTCCTCACACTCCGCGTACGCCTCTTCCAGCCTCCCGACGTTGTGGATCCCGAGCGGAACGACGAGTCCGAACTCCGCGAGGTGACCCCGCAGCGCATTGATCGTCTGCGTCCGCTGGCGCACCAGCAGCTCCCGGGCCCGGAACACCACCGAGCGTGCCTGCTCCTCCTCGGTCTTCACGGCCACGAACCGCATCGTCGGCCGCTGGGCCGCCTCGACGATCGCCCCGGCGTCGTTGGCATCGTTCTTCTGCCTCTTCACATAAGGCTTCACATACACCGGGGGAATCAGGCGGACTTCGTGGCCGAGCTCCTGGATCTGCCGCCCCCAATGGTGGGCGCTGGCGCACACTTCCATTGCGACCCGGCAAACAGGCTGCTTGGCGAGGAACTCGAGCAGCTTCGAGCGCGTCAGCTTCCTGCGCAGCACGGGCTCACCGCCCTCCGTGGCCCCGTGCAGTTGGAAGTACCTCTTCGAGATATCGATGCCGATGATGCTCACCACCTTGTCCATGGATCCCTCCTCTCGTGTCCCGAACGCACCCCGTGTGCGTTCTCCTCACCCGGCGCACGATGGCGCCCGGGGGGGGGGGGCGTCCACTCCATCGCAATGTTTAAGTGCGCCGTGGAAAGGCGCGTTTTCCTAGTGGGTGCGAATCCCACCCAGCGACTGTCGCTTCCGCTGGTAGCAGCCAGAGCGATTCATGGAGGTAACGACATGGGTTGAAGCACTTTGGCAAAAGGGCTGCGACCGATATGCGACGCCCTAAACGGGCACGAAGCCGGAAACGGCGGAGACGGCCAAGGGAGGAGCTAAGTCGGTAGGCGGTTCAGCGACCATGCAGGCCGGAACGTGAGTGAACGCCGAGCAGGCTCCGAAACGCGTGATGCGGAAGCCGACCCTCCTTTAACTAGGGGAAGGCCGCCGACTGGCCGGGAAGAGAGCGACGGGACAACCGGCTGGTTTCCGCCGGGGTAGTGGCGTCGGCATGCATGGAAGATGGAGAGCGTAGCAACACGGGAAGCCCTGTCGGTGTCGTGCACGCGGCAACCGGAACCCCGCGAGGGGCAGGCTGGGCCGGCAGGGTGGCGGATGGGCCCGTAGTACTGAGGACGCGGGGTAATGCCCGTCGAGGGAAGGGGCCCTGAGTTGGGAGCGGTACGGAACGGAGGCAGGGACATGACCACTGGCGCGAGTCTAACAGGGTCGGCGAGCGTTCGGAAACTCCAGACCGTGCTACATGCGAAAGCGAAGGAAGAACCTGACCGGCGCTTTCACGCCCTCGTCGACAAGGTATGGCGGGAGGACTTCCTGCTGGAGGCGTGGGGGCTGGTCCGGCGCAACGGTGGGGCGGCTGGAGTGGACGGTATGACGGTCGCGGACATCGAGGCGTACGGAGTGGAGCGTTGGGCTGGGGAACTGTCGCGGGATCTGAGGGACGGCACCTACGAGCCGAGTCCGGTACGACAGGTGCTGATCCCGAAGAAGCAGCCAGGGAAGTTCCGTCCCTTGGGCATACCGTACCTGAGGGATCGGGTTGCGCAGACGTCGGCTATGCTGGTGCTTGGGCCGATATTCGAGGCGGACCTGGAGCCGGAGCAATACGGATACCGGCCGGGACGAAGCGCCAAGGACGCGGTCGGGCGGATACACCGCTTGCTGAACAGTGGCCGCAACGAAGTGGTCGATGCAGACCTCTCCAACTACTTCGGTGAGATACCGCATGCCGAGTTGATGAAGAGCATTGCACGACGCGTGAGCGACGGGCGGATGCTTGGACTCATCAAGGCGTGGCTGGAAATGCCGGTGATAGAGGAGGACGGCAAGGGCGGCAGCCGCCGCACGAGCCGGGCGCGGAAGGAGAGAAAGGGGACCCCGCAAGGAGCTCCGATCTCGCCGGTGCTGAGCAACATCTACATGCGGCGGTTCATCCTTGGCTGGAAGGTGCTGAGCTATGCCCGGCGCTTCGGTGCGGAGATCGTGAACTATGCGGACGATTTCTGTGTGCTTGGGAAGGCCCCGGCGGCGGAGATGCTGACGGTGGTCAACCGGCTCATGGGAAAACTGAAGCTACCGGTCAATGCCCAGAAGACCCGGTGCCTCCGATGCCCTGAGGAGCCTCTTGAGTTCCTTGGATATCGCATCGGCTGGAACTATCGCCCGACGGACGGAAGCCGGTACATCGGCACGCGACCGAGCAGGGCGAGCGTTCAGAGCATCTGCCGTAGGATTAGTGAGCAAACGGCCCGGCGGTACCAGGGTTGGCGAGCAGAGGAGGTCGTAGGGCGCCTCAATCGGATGATGTCCGGATGGGCAAACTACTTCACAATCGGGCAAGTCAGCCCGGCCTACGCGGCCGTAGATGCACACTCGACCCGGCAGCTGCGACAGTGGTTGCGGCGAAAGCGAAAGGTGAAGAAGAGGAACTACGTGCCATTCTTCAACACACGGCTGTACCACAGCCTGAGACGCCTTTCGTCGATGCCGAGGTACCTTCCGTGTGCGAAGGCATGATCCCGACTGAGAGCCGGATGCGGGAAATCCGCACGTCCGGTTCGACGAGCGGGGGCTGGAACCGGGTCTATGGGAGACGATCTAAGCACCGACGCGAAAGCGTGGCGTGGCCGTCGTCCGCACCGTGAGGGAGCTGCAGCGGGCCCTGACGATCCTCGAGAACTGGACCAACACATCTACAGCATCCGGCCCCTCCGCTGTTCCGGAACCCGACAGTGCGGCTCGCCGCGAGATCGCCCGAATCGAGCAGGCCATCCGCAAGAAGGATGACCGGGTGCTCAAAGAGTATGGCGACCTGCAGGCCTGCCTCAAGCGGATCGTCGAGCTGAACGACCTCCACCGATCCTCGACTCCCGGAACGATGATCCACGGCTTCGCGACATGGCGCTCGAGACGGCTCCCTGGAGGCCGATTTTGAACGCGGATCGGCGAGGGTCGGTGCTGATCGGCGAGTGCACATCAGACAACGGGGTGCATGTGCACCGAAACGCCATTTTCATGTGCGCGCCAGCGCTCCCTTATGTGCCTGGCTGTCTTGCAGTTGCGGCACGGCCGCCGGAGCGGCGACGCCGCTCCGGAGCTTTCGGCCGAAGAAGGGAGCGACCCCCCAGTCCGAGGGCCTGGTACGGGTTCGGGGGCAGGTGTGTTTGCGCACCTGCCCCCGCCCTCCTGGGGTCGCTCCCGAGCCATCGATCCTTCCAGGAAGGGTGTTGGACCGATGAGGCCGGCTACGCTCGCCATCATCGGCACCGCTCTGGGAGCGGCCGCAGGCCACGCTTTCCGGGCGCCGTTCCCCGGCATGGGCGGCAACCCCGTGCTGGACTTGATCGCCTACCACGATCCGGGCTTCCACACGGTGATCCGCGTCTGGTACTACGCGGTCCCGGCCGTCGTCGTCGTCCTTGCCGGGAGCGTGTGCCTCTCGGTCTGGAGGGTGTGGCTTCAGCCGCCCGCAAGGGGCGGCGGCCGGGGCAGGCTCCCCGCCTGGCCCGCCTCGCCCGAGGACGACGCACCCTCGCTCGTGATTCGGCGAGCTGCACCATCCGACCGTTCCGCGAGAGAGCGAGCGGCCCTCCTGGCTCGTCGTTCCCGAGACGGGGCTGTACACGGGCGTCCTCATCGTCGGCGCCGTCGGCTCCGGCAAGACCACCGCCTGCATGTACCCGTTCGCCCAGCAGCTCCTCTCGTGGCAAGCCGACCGGGCCGGGCGCCGGGCCAGTGCCCTTGTGCTCGAGGTCAAGGGCGACTTCTGCTACAGCGTGCGCCGCATCCTCGACGCCGCCGGGCGCGGCGGCGACTACCTCGAGATCGGGCTCGACGGTTCGTTGCAGTGGAACCCGCTCGACGATCCGCTGCTCGACTCCTACTCGCTCGCCTACGGCGTCGCCTCCCTCATCAACCAGCTCTTCGGCAAGAGCCGAGAACCGTTCTGGCAGCAAGCCTATACGAATCTCGTGCGCTGGATCATCGAACTGTACCGGCTCATCCATTGACGTGCAGTAATGCTCCTTAGTGTACACATAAACATTGATATATAATGAGTTAGGAGATTTACCATGCTCCGGAACGTCCAGTGCCACCCCTTGACAGCCACGTCATTTATGGGGCACTTTTCTGGGGCAGATTCCAGCAACCTCAATCGGTGCCCCAACATGCCGCTGACCGACACCGCCATCCGAAAGGCCAAGCCCCGCGACAAGCCCCGAAAGCTCTACGACAGCCGCGGCCTGTACCTCGAGATCGCCCCGCGCGGCACCAAAGCCTGGCGCTTCAAGTACCGTTTCGCCGACAAGGAGAAGCGGATCTCGATGGGCATCTATCCCGAGGTCTCGCTGAAGCTCGCCCGTGAGCGGCGCGACGATTCCCGCAAGCTGCTGGCCCGGGACATCGACCCGAGCGCCTACCGGAAGGCGCAGAAGCAGTCGAAGCGGCAATGGGCCAGGAACAGCTTCGAGGCCGTGGCCGCTGAATGGCTCGCCAAGCACTCGCCGAACTGGTGCGCGAGCTACGCTCGGCGACTCGAGCGCGATCTGGGTAGGGACATCTTCCCGCGGATCGGAGAGAAGCCGGTCGCGGAGCTCACGGCACCGGAGCTGCTGGCCGCGCTGCGCCGCATCGAAGCCCGCGGCACCCTGGACACGGCGCATCGCACGCTTCAGGTCTGTGGGCGGGTGCTGCGCTATGCGGTGGCAACGGGCCGAGCGGAGCGGGACGTGTCGGGGGACCTGCGCGGAGCCTTCCCTCCGGTGAAGCGGAAGCACTTCCCGGCGATCACCGACCCGAAGGAGGTCGGCCCGCTTCTGCGGCTCCTGGACGGCTACCCGGGCACGCTGCCGGTGCGGTGCGCGCTGCGTCTGGCGCCGCTGCTCTTCGTGCGGCCCGGCGAGTTGCGCAAGGCCGAATGGGCCGACATCGACCTCGATGGAGCCGAGTGGCGCTACACGGCGACCAAGACCGACACGCCGCATGTGGTCCCACTGGCGCGTCAGGCGGTCGAGATCCTTCGCGAGTTGCATCCCGTGACGGGGCACCACCGCTACGTGTTCCCGAATGCGCGCTATCGGCAACGCGACCGGACGATGAGCAACACCACCTTTTGGGGGGCGTTCCGGGCCTTGGACATCCCTCCGGAACGGATGACGCCGCATGGCTTCCGGGCGATGGCGCGCACCATCTTGGACGAGGTGCTGGGCTTCCGGCCCGACTTCATCGAGCACCAGCTGGCCCACCGGGTCAGGGACCCCAACGGCCGGGCCTACAACCGGACGGCGTTCCTGCCCGAGCGCCGCGTGATGATGCAGGCCTGGGCCGACTATCTGGACCGGCTCAGGGCCGGGGAAGAGATCGAGGCGACTCACGGAACCGGGGCTTTCCGAAATACCAACGTCGCCGGGGATCCGGAACACCAACTCACGGCCCGCCGTTCCCGGTAGCTGGAGCCGTGCCTCCCACGGTCGGCCCTGTCCCCAGCTCCCCGCCCGGGTCCTTCGCGGTAGCGCCGACACCCCGGCTGGACGGTCGGCGAACTGGGTGATCCGCCGCCTGGCAGCGGCGTTGAAAACCCTTCCCGGAGGGATATCTGGCCGGGAGCGACCCCAAGGGACGGGGGCCGGCGTGTGAAAACACACCTGCGTCCGAGCCCGCACCAGGCCCTCGGACTGGGGGGTCGCTCCCCTCCACGTCGGTGCTGCCCAGTGCGGCACCGGCGACCGGGTGGCAGCGAACGCAACTCCAAGCGCCCGCACGGGATAGCCGAATCCGGCGTCTGCGCATCTTCACGGGTGCCATGCGTGCATCGACCCCCAACGTCTCATGCACGCTCCAGTACGGCACAAGGCGTGGGCTTCTCATCGGAAGCGTGCCCCCGCGAGCCGAACCGTCCGCCAGGTGTCGGTGCGTTGCATCAGCCCCCGCCCTGCCTGCCTGCGCGCACGCTTCGTCAGCGCGACGCTGCGCTTCATCGCGGCCTGCAAGCCTCCGTACTCCATCAGGACCGGGACATCCCCCTTGATGATGGCCTGGTCGATAAGGTCGATCTCGCGGCCGATCCCGTGGTCGAATTCGGAGGGGCGGGGATCGCGCGCCCAGTTGGCGAGCACGGTCTCCGCCCGGCTGTCCTCCTCCGGTGTCCGGACGATGGTCACGACCTCGATCCCGCAGCCGCGATCCCAGAGCGCCTTCCAGAGTTCGCGGTGCGCCGCGCCCCAGGAGCGGAGTGCCGTCGCTGTCTCGTGGCCCGGATCGAGGTAGACGAAAACGGCGCGCCGGGCGTCCAGCGCGACCGGCAGCCGGAGCGGGAAGTAGCGCCGGAGGTTCCGGCCGCTCCCCGGTAGACCCGTTGGGGCAGGAGCGGGCGCTCGATGCCGAGCGCCTCGAAGGCGGCCACCTTCTCCGGCTCGGTCGGGAGCCAAGGCAGGCGGGAATGATCAAGCACATAGTCGAGCGAGAGCAGGCGCCGCATCAGCACTTCCGTGGAGGTGATCCGGCGGCGGCGGCGGTTCCCGGCGCCGAGCGCCCGGTAGATCCGGCGCGCGTGGATTCGGCACACTCGACCGATGCCGTCGATGCCGGGCGGATCCTCTTCGACGGCCACGCCCTGCGCGACGAGGGCGCGGACGGCGCGGTGCACCTTTTCGTGGTGGCAACCCAGAAAGCTCGTCCACTGAGCCCGAGTGAACACGCCGCCATGGAGACAGGCCAAGGCGATCCACTCGGCCTGACGGCCCTCCCAGCCAAATCCCTCGAGTGCCCGTTCGCGTCCCCGCAGGTGGACGATGGCTCCGCTCGCCGCCGAGTTGAACTGCTGCTTCAGCGTCTTCATGCCCCTAACGGTGAGGAGCCGTTTGCAAGGAAGTCAACCCGTAGAAAACCTCCTAAATGCCTGTGGCGTTCAGAGACGTTCAGTACGGTACAGGGGCTGTTGGACACCGCCGCCAGCGGCTTGCCAAACGCCCCGTCGCCCTTCGCCGAAGGCTCCGTCAATGGGTGCGGATCTCGACCGGACGTCGGCCTGCGCACGAACGATGCTGGGAATCTTCGAACCGGAGTGCCGTGTTCCGGGTCTGCGGCAGTCCGCAGCCGCGTTACTGCGGCAGATAGCTTGGGCGGGCCTATCTGGACGGGTCACAGCCGAAGCCCTCCCCCGCTGCTTCGGCGGCGTCCGCCGGGCTGGCTCGGAGCACCTTACGGTGCAAGAGCCAGCCTACCCTTTGGGGCCACGCTTCGCGGGTCCCCGGCAGGGCTGGCAAGGGGTGGCTCCGCCCCCCTTCGATCCCCCGGACGCCCGCGCTCCGGCGGAGTTCGCGGGCGGGGGGCTCGCCCCCCGTCCCTCTTGCCGGTGCGTCCTGAGTCGCGCGCCACACGAAGGACATATGGCGGCAGGCAGCTGCTGGGGTCGGTTGAGGGGACGCGGACTAGGAGAGGCCGCTAGAGGTCTCGTCGGCCAAATCAATGGGGAACTCGCCGAGGACACACGAGCAAAGTCTGCGCTCCGAACAGCCCTGCAGGCTCACCGTGGAAAACCAGGCAATGTTGATCCCAAAGCGCTGGCCGCGTAGTGGTCGGACCGGACCGACGCGGCGCATGTCAATATCCGTCGGGACGACCCCTCACTCGCCGAGCAGGTACTTGAAGCCGAGCATCATAGACAAAAGCAGTACCGAGATCCGAGGGAAGGTCGTAAAACCAGCGGTAGCCATCGGGCGTGCCGCTGCAAAGGTCATTCGGGTAACAGATATTGTCCCGGTTATGGCCCGCCTGCTTCATCACGGGATTCCAGTTCGTCCCGCCGCTCGCGCTCACGTACCACCCGTAAGACCCCGGCTGTTGACCCGCACCTTGTTCCGCTCCGCCGAGCAGGGTGCAGATCGCAAGCGTGGCTCCGAAGGCATGTAACTGCCAGGACAAAGGCATTTGAGTCACCTCCAGTTGAGTCCGATGGCCTTCATTTGAGGATACCGCCTCCCAAGGACCCCGATCAAGGGATCCACAACGGCCTGATCCTTCAGTTCAACGTGATCCTCTAAGGGACAAAAAGGAGGCAATCATGTATCGCAACGTAACTTCGAGTCTGAAGACTCTGGGATTCTTGACCGTGACCGCGATGGCCCTCGTATCGCCTCTGGAGGGACAGCGCTCCGGACCCGAGATCTGGGGAGCCAACTGCGGCCGCTGCCACCTCATCCAGCCGACCAATCGTTACGACGCCAAGGCCTGGGAAGACATCGGCCTACACATGGCGATCACCGCACGGCTGACGTCCGCTGAGACGACGGAGGTCATCGACTTCCTGAAGAGTGCGGCACGCCGAATCGCCGCTCTGGAGGAGCTCGAGCAGGCGGAGATCATTCGGGTAGCAAGCCTCATCAACATCGCACCGGCC